>CBFHKG010000001.1:0-134663 GCA_965656355.1 Methylophilaceae bacterium
TCAAGGCTGGAACTTGAACAAAGTTAAAGTAATATAAAAGACCAATCCATGCAATACCGGCAATAGCATGAAACCACCTCATAAATCCAAGGTATATATTATTTGCATCACTCATCAATCCAGGCTCTCCCGAATCAAGTATAGCGATAATTACAAACATTAAAACGACCCCTGCTATTATTGTGCCTTTAATAGAATCTAATGGATTTTTCATTAATTAACTCCAGGTAATATATAATTTAAAAGAAGGTTATTACATAAAATCAGATTTAGCAAGTAGCTAAAGTTTTTATCAACAATATCATCACATTATAATTTTTTTCAATAAACAAGGATTGAAATGCCTCGAGTTCAAAATGGAGTGATTTGGATGATCATAGCTACATTCTTTTTTGCATTTATGGGAATGTTTGTAAAGCTGGGTAGTCCTTATTTTTCTGAAATCGAGCTTGTGTTTTATCGGTCTTTTATTAGTCTAATCTTCATTATTTTAATTATAGTTAACAAAAAGATAAGCCTAAAAACAAATTTCAAAAAACTACATTTTTATCGATCCTTTGTTGGGTTTTTGTCATTATTAGCTTTTTTTTATGCAATCAGTCACTTACCTCTTAGTACAGCCATCTCTTTGAACTACACCTCCCCTTTATTTGTTGCACTTCTGATTCCCTTTTTTTTACAAAAGAAGCCAAGTTTTTATGTATGTTATTTATTACTGATTGGCTTTTTTGGAGCTTTCTTAGTTCTAAAACCCGTTCTGGTTGGAAGCGATGCGTATGCAGGCTTTATTGGTCTGTTATCTGGATTAGGTGCCGGCCTTGCTTATTTGTTTATGGCTCAACTCGGAAAAGTAAACGAACCTGATACCCGAGTTGTTTTTTACTTCACCCTTCTATCTTCATTTGGCGCAGCATTTCTAATGTTGTTTGAAAATATTAATTCAGGAATTTTTGAGCATTGGTGGATACTTTTAGGGTTAGGTTTATCAGCCACAATTGCTCAACTAGCCTTAACAAAAGCTTACAGGGTTGGTAATACATTGAAGAACGCAGGATTATCCTATTTAACGATCTTTTTTTCGACGCTTTTAGGATTGATTGTTTTTTCTGAAACACTTGATGCATTGAGTTTTGTGGGTATTTTACTAATCATCATTTCAGGCATTTTTGTTTCCAAGAAATAGATTATGGTTCAAGTAACCCGCACCTAATCGCAATAAGAGCGATTTCTGCCGAATTATTTGCGTTAAGTTTTTGCTTTATGTTGTATAGGTGAGTTCCCACTGTCCTCGGACTTAAGCACATTGTATCTGCAATTTCATTCGTACTTTTCCCTTTTGCAAGGGACATGAAAACCTCAAACTCCCTATCGGACAAAACTTCTATGGGGTTATTTTCACCAGATAACTGCGTAATCGCCATTTGCTGGGCGATTATAGGTTCTAGGAACTTTTTGCCTGACTTGATTGTTCTGATGGCTTTAATTAATTCTTCTGCTGCACTCCTTTTTGTAACATAACCCAATGCACCCGCTGCTAATACCCTCGTTGGATGGACTGAGTCCTCATGGGCAGAGAGCACTAATATTTTTGCCGATTTATCATAAGCGCAAATCCGGTCAATGGCCTCAATACCTCCGATCCCTGGCATTGTGATATCCATAATAACAATATCTGGTTTATGCTCCTTAAAAGCTTTAATTCCGAGTTCCCCTGATTCTGCCTCCGCTATCACAGTCATATCAGGTTCTGCTTCGATAAGCATCTTAAAACCCATTCTGACGACGGCATGGTCATCAACCAACAATATCTTAATATCACTCATTGCTTTTCCTTTTCCAATTTAGTCGGAATGACTATTGTGATGCGGGTACCGTCATTTGCATTAGATCTGATATCAAACTTCCCATTCAATGACTGCGCTCTTTCTTTAATTCCCATCAATCCAAATTGTTTGGTTTTTTTTAAGATTTTAAGATCAAAACCTTTGCCATCATCAACACATTCAATTTTAAGGCTATCTTTTGTTTTTAGTAAAGATATTTTTATAGCTGAAGCCTTAGCATGTTTCACAACATTATTCATTGCCTCTTGAATGATTCGATAAACGTTAATATTTACGACCTCACCTAATAAATCAATATTACCTTTAATTATTAAATTTACTTTGAGAGAAGGATGTTGAGATTGCCATGAATTCATTTCATCTTTAATTGTTTCGCTAAGGCCTAAATTATCTAAAGAACCAGGCCTAAGCTGTCTAATAATATTATGCATACCATCATAAATTTGATTAGCAGCAGATGTCACTGATGAGGCACTCGTTTCAATTGCCTCATCCTTACCCTTTGAGCGATTTAGAATATTTTGTGAAAAAATTTTAATAGCTGACACATACTGTCCTAATTCATCATGCAGCTCTCTAGCAAGACTCTTTCTTTCGTCTTCTACATGTTCTTGGATGATCGAGGTTAACTCCCTATTTTTCTGTAACTCCGCTTTAGATTTTTTTGCCACAATTTTTTCAGAAATGTCCCTCATGCTGACAATGTCACCTATCACTTTTTTTGTTGTGGGATCCATTAGTAATGAAGCAGATATTGAAACATCAACTAATTTACCAGTCTTAGTTTGTCTTTTCGACTCAAAGTTTTGAATGAAATTTTTACTTTTTAATTTTTTTAAATTTTTGTTGAATTCCTCTAATAAAAATTCTGGGACAATTATTTTGGCAGATTTTCCTAAAATATCCTTTTTCTTATATTTAAAAATTCTCTCTGCTGATTTATTCCAAAAAGTTATTTTAAGTTTCTCATCATGAATCATCACTGCATCAGCAGTTTGTTCTGCTATCAATGCGAGTCGCTCATTTTCAAGAATTTGATTTTCTAGCGAGTCGCCCATCATATTAAAGTTACTGGCTATCGCGGAAAACTCTGGGACATTAAAATTAGGAATCCTTGACCCTAGATCGCCTTTACCCATTTTTTCAATAGCTTTTATCATGGGTTTTATAGGACGCAACCATCCGCCAAGGGCTTTATATGCAATAAAGTTGATAAAAACAAATAACAGCATCGCGGTAAAAAAAATAGATTTGATTTGAACCCATGCTTCCCGAATCGCCCCGGAGGGGTTAGATGCAACAATCAATCTTCCCGATCGAATATCTCTTGTTACTACCATTTTTTTTGGTGCAAGAAAGTTTGAAAACCATTCCGGTGGATGAACATCTAGTCGGTATGTTGACTGAGGCGTTTTATAAACAAGATTGTTATCGGAATCATAAAGGTATATATCATTACTTCTTACATAACCCAGCTGTACTAGAAACTGTGCCATCACATTATTCGTTGTTTCCCAGTTTGGATTTTGAGCAGAACTGACAATCACGGTATCTAATAATTGCATAGTAACTTTATGGGCTGATTCAACACCTTCAAGAATAGAGTTTTTAGATGACGTCATCATGACAAACATCAGCGTTACAATGAAAACCAACATAATTAATGTAAGCAGAAGGTTAAATCTATATCTCAATCCCATATATCTTTTCTTAATTAACAATTAATATTAAATCTTTACATAGGAATCGATTTTGATACAAGGGTTTATTCATGAGTTTTTAAAATTGATTAAATTGGAAAATTAATCATATATATGAGTTATAAGAGTTGAATTCAAATTTAATTATGTTAGATTACTAAAGTTCTAATATCTTTAATCGTGGAGAAAGTGTTTATTTAGTTAAACCCTCAAGCTTAAATGTCAATAGAATCAATTCATACAGAAGAGCGTATCTTTCATCCTAACGAGCAATTATCAAAAAATTCAAGGGTGAAGGACTTAGCTCAATACCAACAATTATGTGAAAGCTATAAGTCTGATTACGAAGGGACATGGGGCAAGCTTGCTAATGACCTTCTTATTTGGGATAAACCTTTTACCAAAATATTAGATGATTCAACCCCCCCTTTTTATAGATGGTTTGATGATGGCAAATTAAATGCATCATTTAATTGCTTAGATAGACATGTTGATTCTCAGCCAAACAAGACTGCAATTATTTTTGAGGCGGATGATGGAAACGTCACAAAAGTTACTTACCAAGAACTTTATGAAAGAGTATGCCAATTCTCAAATGGCCTAAAGACACTTAATCTAAATATTGGCGATAGAGTAATTATCTATTTACCAATGGGCATTGAGGCCATTGTGGCTATGCAAGCTTGCGTTAGATTAGGTCTAACACATTCGGTAGTATTTGGAGGTTTTTCAGCGAAGAGCTTACAAGAAAGAATATCGGATACTACAGCAAGGCTTGTAATTACCTCAGATGGTCAATATCGAGGGGGTAAAGTAATTCCTTTGAAATCAGCTATTGATGATGCAATTGAGATGGGAGGTTGTGAATCGATTGAAAAAGTCATTGTATTTAACAGGACTAATGAACTCTTCGATAAAAACGATAAGGATATCATGTGGGATGATTTGATTAGGAATCAATCAACTGAATGTTCACCTGTATCAGTGCCTGCAGAGCATCCACTCTTTATCTTATATACCTCTGGATCAACAGGAAAACCAAAAGGAGTCCAACATTCAACGGCAGGGTTTTTGCTTCACGCGATTAATACATGTCGTCTTACATTTGATCTTCAGGATAACGATATTTATTGGTGCACAGCAGATGTTGGATGGATCACTGGGCATACTTACGTTGCTTATGGTCCAACTGCAATGGGGGTGACACAAGTTATTTTTGAAGGTGTACCGACTTACCCAGATGCAAGTCGGTTTTGGCAGCTTATTGAAAAACATAAGGTCAGTGTTTTCTATACTGCGCCAACTGCAATAAGAGCTCTAACAAAAGCATCTGATATAAATAAGGAAACGCATCCTACCAACTTCAATCTTAGCTCCCTAAGAATATTAGGAACGGTTGGTGAGCCTATCAACCCTGAAGCTTGGATGTGGTACTACGAAAATGTGGGAAATAACCAATGTCCTATCGTGGATACATTTTGGCAAACCGAAACAGGCGGCCATGTAATTACCCCTCTCCCTGGAGCCACACCTCTAATACCAGGATCCTGCACACTCCCATTCCCAGGAATAGATATCGATGTTGTTGACGAAAATGGTGGTGATTTAAAATGGGGTAACGGTGGGCTATTGGTAATAAAAAAACCATGGCCATCAATGATAAGAAATATATGGGGGGACCCAGATCGATTTAAAAAAAGCTACTTTCCTAAGGAGCTCGGCGGTAAACTTTATCTAGCTGGAGATGGTGCCGTAAGAAACGAGAAAAGTGGATATTTTACCATTATGGGTCGAATTGATGATGTCCTTAATGTATCTGGTCACCGTTTGGGCACAATGGAAATTGAATCAGCACTTGTTTCAAATGAAATAGTAACCGAAGCTGCCGTTGTTGGCAGGCCATGTGAACTTAAAGGTGAATCGATAGTTGCTTTTGTTGTTTTAAAAGGTGACCGCCCATCCAAACAAAATTATAGTTCGATTGTAAATGATTTAAGAAATTGGGTTGCAAAAGAAATTGGACCTATAGCTAAACCAGAGGAGATAAGGTTTGGAGACAACCTCCCCAAAACTCGTTCTGGAAAAATTATGCGACGCCTACTAAGAAACATTGCTAAGGGTGAAAAAATATCTGCTGATATCTCGACGCTAGAAAATCCTAAAATCCTAGATCAACTCAGCGAAAAATTATAGACAACCCCCCTAAAAGCATTAGAATGTAGAATAAAATTTAAATTATCTACATGAAAACAGTTCAATTTAAGCTCATCAAAAAAATATTGTTAGGGCTATTAGCATTAATCATCAGTCTTTTTATTATTGGATATCTTGCGTTTTATTTTTTTGTTCAAACAAACCTCGACTATTATAAGAATGAACTCGTTAATGAAATCTCAAAAGCAACTAATAAAAAGGTAACCATAGAAACCTTTGATGCTAACTGGAATATCACTAACCCGCGATTTATTATCAAAGATTTCTCAATTTATGCCGACTCATCTGAAAAGGCCTTCACATTCGAAAAATTTGAAGTTGATGTCTCTTGGATGTCCTTATTAAAATTTGAATTGGTTTTAGATCAGGTTACCCTTTATGATTTAGCTGTTGAGATTCAAAAAAATAGTGAAACAGATTACCTAATTGGTGGATGGAAGATTTCATATGATCCTAATTCAAATGATGAGTTTGATGGAAAACTTATAAATTGGCTTTTAAATCAAGATGAACTACAAATGATCAATGCCAAAATTATTTGGATTGATAAAACTAGAGCAAACAGCCCCCCGCTTGTTTTAAATGATATAAATCTTTCCTACAGCACCTCAGATATTTTAAGTTATCTTGATCGTCACTTATTTTACCTTGACTTCTTTTCATCTGCAGGCACAAAAGAAAAAATCTCATTAAGCGGTCATTTTGACGCGGACTCTATTGATGAACTCTTAGAAGCCGATGGTGCACTCTCTTTTAAATTTGAAGCTTTGAGCCTATACGCCTTTTCACCTTGGATTGATTATCCATTAACTATTAAAGATGGAACCGGATCATTGTCTATCAATGTTGAGTTCGAGAATGGAAAGTTAAAAGAAGGAGGAAGCTCTTTTTCCGTACAAAACCTTAATGCAAAAACCCTTGATAACGCTAAACAAGATTTGGTTTTTAAGGATATCAACGGTGAATTTAAATATAAGTTAGTTAATGATGATATCAACATAATTTTAGATAATCTATTTTTAACTACCAACAGCAAACTTCAATTTGAAGATTCAGCTGCATCAATTAAATATAATTTTAAAACAAACCAAATTAATAAAGCCACATTGGTTGTCGATAGATTTGACCTAGGATCGGTCAAGGAGATATCAAATCAATTTTTACCAGAAGAACATAAAACGAATGTAATAATCAATGAGCTTTCGGCCAAGGGGGAGATAGATGATTTAAAATTAAAATGGGATAGAACAAGGGATAGAGAAGAGCCCAAATTAAAACTTAAAGCAAAGTTTCTTGAACTTGAAATTAATGAATTTGAAAGTTTTCCTGGACTAAAAAATATAACTGGTGAAGTTAATATTGAAAATGAAAAGGGATTTATCAGATCTGTTTCTAGAGACGTAAAGATTACCAAAGAGGATGTCTTTAGAGCGCCGCTTCAATTAAATCAATTTACTGGATCAGTCAATTGGGATAATCAAAAATATTCGTTTAATGAGGTAACAATTAAAGACGACTATATGGAGGCCATATTTAATGGGACCGTTAAATATGAAAGTTTGGATAATCTTTATGTAGATATTAATATTGATAGCCCAACTTTAAATATTCCGTATTTCAAAGTCTACTACCCCAAACAAATTGGTGAAGATGGTCTGGGATGGCTGGATACTTCACTTTTGGAAGGGACTGCTGAAAATACGAATATACAGATGAAGGGGAAGGTAAAAGATTTCCCATTCATCGATGAAAATAACGAACCTGACTTAAGCAAAGGCTACTTCAGAGTTCGTACCTCAGTCAAAGACAGCTTTATAGAATACGGAGATAATTGGCCAGAAGTAGAAAAGTTTGATGCTGAGGTAAATGTAAATGGAGGTGATGTATTTATTACTAGCCAAAAAGGTGAATTAGATAAAAGTCAGATTAAAATTTTTAATGGTTCCATAACGCCATTTACAGCCGATGAGGTTGTTTTAAATATCGATTCAACCCTTGATAGCTCTGCAGAAAATATTATATATGCAGTTAATAATAGCCCTATAAAAGAGGCCATGAAAGGTATGTCCGATGACATGGAAGGGAAAGGAGATGGTGAGTTAAAACTTGTCCTTAATATTGGTTTTGATAATCTTGATAATATTCCATTTAAAGGAACTTATGAGTTTCTTGGGAGTACTCTTGAAAATCCACAACTTGAAATACCACCCATATCAGACTTAAGGGGAGTCCTTGAGTTTAATAATGATGACGTAAAAATTACTAATTTAGATGGCCAACTTTTCGGGGAACCATTAAATTTGAAACTGAAAAATGCTGATGGAGCAACCATTATCGACCTAAAAGGCATCATTGGTGAAAATATGGTAAAGGAGCTTCTTGGAGAGAATTGGCTTAAAAACATTAATGGGCAAGCTGACTGGGAAGGACTGATTACCCTAGGTGAAAATAAAAGTGAATTTAAAATTACCAGTGACCTTTTAGGAATCCAAATTAAAAATTTGTCTTTTCTCGATAAAGCAAAAAATAAATCTGAAGACACTGCACTCAAACTAGCTATTATTAAAAAGTCTACTGGAGAAGATTCAGATGTCATCAATATTACTTTAGGTGATCATGTTAAAGGCGTAATTAATAGTGCTAATGATGAAAATGGAGATCCGTCTCTTACTAATGGTTTAATTGAAGTCAATTCAGACAAAAAAGCACAAATACCTGAGTCAGGTATTGTTTTTATAGCAAATCTAAATGAGGTTGATCTCGAAGAATTAGTAGCCTTAATTCCAGACAATGCTTCAGAAACCTCGAATACAGAAAGCTCTCAATCAAAATCTATGACTATCGAAGCAGTAATGAATATTAATGAACTCGATGCTTATGGCTATATTTTTAATAACTTTAAATTAAAGTTGAGACCTGAAGATTCAGGATTCATTGTTCAGCTTGATGGAAGAGGTGCCATGGGAAACATACTTTGGAATCCTGAGAAAAATTTAATTAAGGCAAGGTTTGAGGAATTACATCTGATTGGGACCGATGATTCAATTGAAGAATGGGATGGAGCATACGAATCTGAAGATCCTATCATAAAGGATCCCCCTAAAATTGATTTAAAAATTCAGGAGTTTTTACTGCAATCAAAATTTTTTGATAATGATTTGAATGGGAATTTAACTTTCCAGGCGAGTAAAAGTAATAACAAATGGTTTATCGATCTATTTAAATTCCTCAACCCTGACTATGCACTAAAAGTCACAGGGATATGGCACGATGAATCTCCTAAGCCAGATACAGAAATTGATTTTGATTGGAAAATAACAGATCTAGATAAAACACTTGAGGAATTTAACCTTGATAAGCTCATGACGGGTGGCACAGGACAATTAAATGGAAAGCTTTCATGGCCAAAAAGCCCTTGGAAATTCGATAAAGAAAAAGCTTCAGGCTCTGTTTTAATTAATATCGATAAGGGTGTCATACTCGAAGCACAACCAGGGGCGATGGGAAGGCTCTTTGGCTTACTATCACTTCAATCACTACCCAGTCGACTTACTTTAGATTTTAGTGACATATTTGCGGATGGATTTGCTTTTGATTCTATTGATGGTCTAGCTGAGCTTGAAAATAGCAATATACATTCAGATAATTTTGAAATTAAAGGGCCCGCTGCTGATATCGTTATTGAGGGTGATGTCAATATCAAGGATGAAACACAAGACTTGGTTGTTACCATCACACCAAATGTCACAGATACAATGTCTATTGCAGCACTCGCAGGAGGGCCAATTGTTGGAGCGGCAGCTTTTGTATTTCAAAAGCTTCTAAATGATCCTTTGAATGAGGTCCTTACAGATCAGTATAGGCTAACCGGTTCATGGACTGATCCTCAAGAGACACCCATTGATAGAGATACATTGAAAAATGTCGGTGAGGGAATTACTGAACAGATAGACGAGCAAATCATCAACCCAACGCAAGAGCTATTCAAATAAGACTATAAATATATGCAAGACTTTCAATTTTCAAACAAATTTATTATCAATAAAAGTGACCTTAGTCATCAAAATATCATTAAATATCTAGACGATATTAAAAATAATTCTGTTGATTATGCAGATATTTATTTCCAATACAGTAAAAATGAATTTTGGTCACTTGAGGATGGTGTTGTAAAAAATGGAAGCTATTCAATTGACCAGGGGGTAGGTATTCGATCAATTTCAGGCGAAAAAATCGCTTTCACCTACTCTGACGATATTTCAAATGCTGCTTTAAAATCGGCTGTCAAAGCTATAAATTCAATGGGCAGTCAAGGTAAGGGGGTTACTTACCAATTACCCAAAGATAACGTGCCATCACAAAAATACATCAATGAAGACCCCACGCAAAGCATTGAAAATAATGAAAAAATAATGATTTTAGAAAAAATTGATAAACTTGCTAAAACTCTAAGTCCCTTAGTTTCAAAAGTATCCGCCTCACTTGCTTCTAGCTACGATATTATTTTAATTCAAAATCATTTTGGCCATCTAGTCGAAGATGTCAGGCCTTTGGTTCGTTTGTCGGTTTCGGTTATTGTTGAATCAAAAGGAAAGCGAGAACAAGGCTCCTCGGGTGGCGGTGGAAGATATAGTCTTAATTATTTTGATGATGAAATATTATCCAAGTATACAAAAGAGGCTGTAAATAGTGCGCTCATAAATTTAGAGGCTGACGCCTCTCCTGCTGGCTCGATGACTGTTGTATTAGGTTCAGGATGGCCAGGAATACTGCTCCATGAAGCAATTGGACATGGTTTAGAGGGAGACTTTAATCGAAAAGGCACCTCCGCATTTAGTAATAAAATGGGGCAACAAGTCGCTGCCAAAGGCATTCACATTGTTGATGACGGGACCATTGATGACCGACGAGGGTCATTAAATGTTGATGACGAGGGTAATGCCACAAAAAATACAACGCTCATTGAAGATGGAAGGTTAGTTGGATATATCCAAGATACGCAGAATGCAAAATTAATGAACATGGAGGTCACAGGCAATGGAAGAAGAGAATCTTATGCTCACCTGCCCATGCCCAGAATGACAAATACATATATGCTAAATGGAAACCATACAAAAGAAGAGATTATAAAGTCGGTAAAAAATGGTTTGTACGCCAATAATTTTGGAGGTGGGCAAGTTGATATCACAAGCGGTAAATTTGTTTTTTCAGCCTCTGAGGCTTATATAATTAAAGATGGTCGTATTAGCCACCCAGTAAAGGGAGCTACGATTATTGGAAACGGCCCAGACATCCTAAAACAAGTAAGTATGGTAGGCAATGACCTAAGTCTTGATTCAGGTGTGGGAACCTGCGGCAAGGATGGTCAAAGTGTTCCTGTCGGCGTTGGGCAGCCTACTTTGAAAATTGATAATATCGTAGTTGGTGGGACAAATTAAAACCTTTATTTAACGCGATTTTTATATTCAAGCGTTCTTGTGTCAATCTCAATCTTGTCACCATTATCACAAAATATAGGGACCATAAGCTCAAAATCTGTACTTAGCTTTGCTGGCTTCATAACCTTACCCGAAGTTGTGTCACCCTTTACAGCAGGTTCTGTATAGATTATTTCTCTAATTACTGAATTTGGGAGCTCTACTGATATCGGCCTTTGTTCATAAAAAACGATTTCACAGGCCATGCCATCCTCTAGAAATTTTAATGTGCTCTCCATAGCATCCTGATCAATTTCATATTGATTAAAATCTGAATCCATAAATATATAATTTGGGTCAGAAAAATAAGAGTACGTTACCTCTTTTTTTTCTAAGATAACTAAATCAAATTTATCCGTTGCTTGATAAATCTTTTCTGCCGCGTTATCAGTAAGCAAATTTTTCATTTTCATTTTAACAATAGCAGCATTCTGCCTTCGGCCCGACTTTGAAATATTATATTCTGACTTAAGAACCACCATAGGATCCCCATCAACAATAATTACATTACCCACCCTTACCTCTTGTGCTGTTTTCATTACAACCCCTCAAAATAAAAATTTTTTTTGATTATACCTTTTTAATAATCAATCTTAATAATTGTATAGGTAGTGTGAACGCCATTAATATCTACACTCACTACCTCTTCCCTTTCTCGACCTAATAATGATTTTCCCAAAGGCGATACCCAGCTTATATATTGTTTATCATGTGTTGTTTCATGCTGACCGACAATCCTTAGATTTAATTTTTTTTTACTCTTTCCTTGGCATAACTCAACATAAGCCCCAAAAAAAATCTTATCAGTATTTATTTGATCATTTGGATGGATAATATTTGCATCTTCAATTATAGAAGTAAGAAACTTAATCCGAGAATCTATTTGTCTTAACTTTTTTTTCCCATAAATATAATCACCATTCTCGCTTCGATCACCATTTCCAGCAGCCCAAGAGACAATCTCAACAGTTTTTGGTCTATCATGTTTAAAAAGCTTAGAAAGCTCTTCTTGAAGTCTCTTAAAACCTTCCGAAGTGATGTAGTTATTTCCTATAGCCATGTGGTTTCTAAAATTTTTTCTTTGATTTTGAGTTAAAATTAAAGCCAATGATAAATGAATCTTATACCGTCATAGTCTGCGAGAACGATATCCAAGTAAATGATATTCGGCTTACCTTTAAAAAACAATCAAACAGTAATGTATTAAAAATCCCCAAGATTATAACAATAGATAATTGGCTCGCCAGTGAATACCAAGACTATCTTATCATTGAAAAGATAGAGGAGTTGTATGTACTAAACGGCATTGAGGAAAAAATTATCTGGGAAGATATTATAAATAGTGACCTAAAGAAAAGACAAGAAAGCAAGGTATCAGACATTACTAACATAGCCCAGCAAGCAATAAACGCTAACAGAATTATATCGACTTACCATATTGATGTTAAAGAATTACAAAAAAATATGGCCTATAAAGAGCCTAAATATTTCCTAGAATGGCGAAATGAATTTCAAAAGGAATGTTTAAAAAAAGGACTTACGACAAAATATGATTTTATAAATAAATTCACAGAGTTTCAGCAAGAAAAGGTAATCATAAAAAATGAAAAAATATTACTCATTAGCTTCGATGACTCTAAACGCAGCTATAAAAGACTCTTTCAAGAGCTCAGTAAAAATAATGAAATTAGTGATGATCTAGCTAATAAAAAAAATAAATGCGTACCCACTCAAAATGCATATCAGAACTATGATCATGAGATATCAGCAGTTATAGAGTGGATTAAAGAGAAAAAATCAAAAAAACAACATAGATTGCTCATTATATCCCCCGCTCTTGAAAAAATACAGGTAAAGCTCCAAAATGCCATTGATAGAAAAATTCAACCATCTATTTTTAAAGATATACAATCAAGAAGTGTCATAAATACCAGCCTTAAAAGACCCTTATCTGCTGAACCAATAATACGAGCTGCATTAATTTTAATTAAGATTAATGAAAATAAGCTCATATCAATTAAGGAATTAAACGAACTATTTTTATTCGATAACTGGTTATCAAAGAATATATTTATTGAAAAGCAATATTTTGCGAGCATGATAAAAGCGAGTAAGAAGAAATTTATCTCATTAACAGACCTCCAAAATTTATTAGAAAAAACATTTTCAGATAGTCGAAATAAAGATATAAATAAGTTGATCAATGCCTTTAATATTTCAGAGATGAATAGAGATAAATGGCCTAAATATAATAACGCCACTGTATGGGGAGAGCTTATATTAAGCTACCTAGATCAAATAAAATTTGGAAAAATAAATCAATTAATACATTTTGAAAACAATAATTTAAAGCATTTTTTTAAAGTATTAAATCAATTAAATTTTAGTCATGTTATTCCTAAAAAACTAAGGCTAGAAGACTATTCTCGATACCTAGAATACTATCTAGAAAATTTTGTACCCAACCAACCTAATGAGGAGTCATCCATCGATATTTATGGATTTTACGAAAACCCCTCAAGTGAATATGACGGTATATGGTTAATGAATATGAATGATAATTTTTGGCCAAGCAATGATGAATATAATCCTTTTTTATCCAAGAAAATTCAAGAAAAATATAATTTATTTAATTATATCCATCACAAAAAATTGTATTTAAATAAAATAAATCGGCTTACGAAGTTATCTCCATCGCTGTCTATATCATTTTCACTTAAGGATAATGACACCCTTCTTTCAGCCTCACCGTGGAATAAAACAAATAATAAGACACATCCGTTAATTGAAAAAAAAACAATATCACTGCTCAAAAACAATCAACACTTAATTGATGACCATCAAGCCACCCCTTTAACAACTAATGATGAGTTAATTATTAAGAGTGGGCGGGACACTATTGAAAACCAAAACAAATGCCCTGCCTGGGCTTTTTATGCCAATAGGTTGGGATGCTCACAATACTCAACGGATGAGCAAGATGAAATTTCTAAAGGCTCCGAAGGCTCTCTCGTGCATAGAGCTTTAGAGCTTTTTTGGCGTAGATGTAAGTCATCAGAGACGCTCTTATCGATGGATGAGTCTGAACTTCATAATCACATTAAAGATTGCGTCAAACAAGCCTTAAGGGAGTTCTTATCAACCCATAATGAGATGGATGGCCGGTTGTTATCAATGCAAAATAAATATTTACAAACCATACTCCATCGGTGGTTGTCCGAAGAAAAATTAAGGCCATCATTTACTATAGACATGCTTGAAAAATCCTATGAGATTAAAATAAGAAATATTAAATTTAAGATTCGTATCGATCGAGTTGATAGAATTGATGGGAACAATAAGCTGCTAATTGATTATAAAACAGGGAAAAATGTCATATCCAGAAAAGCATTATTTTCTAATGACTTAACGGATCTTCAACTTCCGATTTACGCATGCTTTACTTCAATTAATGGGCTAAGTGGCGTTGCTATTGGACATATCAACCGGGGTAAAATTAACCTTTACGGAGTGTTATCTTCGGACAGCAATACCATTTCAAAACAACTCAGTTCTAAGATAGATAATTCAGTCATCAAGGATTGGCATTCCCTGACGAACTTATGGCGTAATAAAATTGAAAAAATTGTTGAACAATATCTATCAGGAAATGCCGCAGTTACCTTTGATGAAAATATAGATTTTACATATTGCGATGTATTGCCCTTGCTAAGATTAGCTGAAAAAAAATATCAATTTGAGTTTTATGGCTAACTTAACTCAACAACCATCCGACCACCAAGTAAGAAAAAAAGCTCTAGGGCAAGGCTCTTTTATTGTGCAAGCACCTGCAGGCTCAGGGAAGACATCATTGTTAGTTAAAAGATTTCTAAATCGACTTCTTGAGGTTAAGTCGCCTAAGGAAGTGCTTGCACTTACCTTTACCAATAAAGCTGCTGCAGAGATGGCGCAAAGGCTAAAAGAAGCGTTAGAGGGAAAGAGTAAAGATAACGAGATAAAAAAAATTGTAGAAAAAATATCAAAGCATGCCCTAAAAAATAAATGGGATGAGGGTTATATTGATACCCTGATGGTTATGACAATCGATAAGCTTGCTCTTCGGTTGATTAAACAAACACCTATATTAAGCAGTTCGGGTGTCAATTTCCTGACAGATGAAGACCCCGATGACCTATACCGAGAAACTATAAGAGAAACTATTACCTCAAATGCTGAAAATCATTTGCTATTTAAATACTTTGATTATGATTATCACAAGCTCACCGAACAATTATTAGCGTTAATAAGTAAAAGGGATCAATGGCTCCCGATAGTGAGCGGCTTATTAAGATCAGATGATAAGAATATTGAGGAAATTTATGGAACTTACTATACCAATGAATTAAATATATGGGTTGAAGAAAAAATTAAACCTAACTTTACAAATGAAGATCTCAAAGAGCTAGAAATAATAGTAAGTTATTTAGCAGATAACAAAAATATTGATCATAAAGATAAACTAAGGTCATCAATTAATTATGAATTCTGGTTCTACATTCGCGACTTAATATTAACCAAAAGTGGTAAGCAAATACGTAAAAAAATTGATACCTCAAGCGGATTCCCTGCAACAAATGTGGGTAAAGAAATAAAAGAAAGACTATTAAAATTAATAAAATTAAAAAATAATAAATTCAATATTTTAATTGATTTTTTTAATGTAACTTATCATAAAAATATAGTTGACATATACCCCTTGATTACACCTTTTTGTCTGCTGCTAATTGACATGGTCACAAGGTTAAATGAAAAATTTAAAGAACGAAGAATCATTGATTTTACTCAGATTATGGGTAATGCTGTTGAGGCATTAAGGGACACTCATCTCCCCTTGATACTTGATCAAAATATTTCGCATATTCTGGTTGACGAATTTCAAGATACCAATGAATCTCAACTTATTTTTATAGAGCTCCTTACTCAGAATTTTGCTGGTAACCCAGATAAATCTTTTTTTGCTGTCGGTGATCCCATGCAATCAATTTACCGATTTAGGAAAGCTGAAGTTGAAATATTTAGTCGAGTTCAAAAGAGTGGGATTAGTGATTTAAAACTTACTTCTCTTTTCCTTAATGTAAATTTTCGATCTAATAAAAATATTATTGATTGGCTAAATAATAGCTTTTCAAAAGCATTCCCTTTAATTGATGATTCTGATGAAGGTTCCGTTCCCTATTCTAGTTGTGAATCGAGTAATAACAATCTAGAGGGTGGGATGGAATTAATCACCCTTACTTGTGATACAAAAAGTAAAACAGCGCAATATGAAGCTGAGGCTCTTTACGTTTTAAATTTGATCAAGGATACAAGGAAATCTAATCCTGATGCCAGTATTGCTGTTCTTACTAGATCAAAAGCTCACCTAAACGAACTCATTACTCTAATAAATAAGAAAGATTCCTCCATACCCATTGATGCAATTGAAATGTCAAAAATTTTATCTAATCAGACGTTCCAAGATATTTTATGTTTAACTAAAGCATTATTCGACTTTAGTGATAGAACAAATTGGATAGCAGCCCTTAAATCACCTTGGTGTGGTCTATCTATAAATGATCTAGTTTTATTATTTGAAAAAGATCACAAATCATTAGTCTGGGAATTAATTAATAACATTGATAACACGCGTCGACTTGATAAGAATAGTGCGAGAAGGTTAAGAAGCTTTGTTGAAGTCATTAGGGAAAATATCCAGTATCGAGGACGAATATCACACAGATACTTCGTTGAGGGTATTTGGCGACAATTGAATGGGGAAAAGTCTATGGTTGACTCGAACGACATTCAAAATATCGATCTCTTCTTAGAGCTGCTTGAAGAGGCTAGCGAAATATTATCAATTGATTTCATCAAATTAGAGCGGTTAATAGAAAATAAATTTATATCAAAGACAAGCATTCAAAAAAATTCAATTAAGTTTTTAACCATACAAAAATCAAAGGGTTTAGAGTTTGATCATGTCATCATTCCCAACCTAAATAAAAGGACAAGGAATGAAGAGTCAGACTTGGTACTTTACGACAAATCTACCTTATCTATTAAGAATCCAGGAAATGATAAAAATCTTCATAGCTATCATGCCTACAAAGAACGTAAAAGATTAGATAATGAAAAAATTCGTTTGTTATACGTGGCAATGACCCGCGCAAAAAATAAGTGCTACCTAATTGGAACAGTTAAAAAAGAAGGTGATTCAGTGACTCCAAATTCAGGGACGTTCATGAACATTTTATGGCCATTCTTTAGCGATAATTTTACAGAAATTGCAACTCCTGATGAAGAAAGTAGCTTTGAAAAATTTATTCCAAAATTAAGAAGATTGAATGACAATTTTTATTCAGGGGATAAAAGATACAAGCGGTCAATTGATACCGAAGAATTATCATTTTGTTACCCTAATATGAGTACGGATATACAAAGGTTTACAGGAAATATTGTGCACAAATATTTAGAAATTATTGTTAAAAAACAATTAGATATTGATAAAATATTATGTAATAAATTAGATTATACTGAATCACTTTATTTAGGAAAAAATTTTAAAAAAAAGGATATTAAAATCGGTTTAAATTTAGTGAAGAAATCATTAGAGATGCTGAAAAAAACCTCTGATGGCCGTTGGATTTTAAATAAATATTTAGCTGATAATTCTGAAGTTAGCTACCTTTTAGAAAGCAATAACACAACCACTCAACATATCCCAGATAGAAGTTTTATTGAAAACGATATCCAATGGATTATTGATTATAAAACACCCTTCTCACCCATTAAAAATTTAGCTTTTGAAGCAAAAAAACATCTACCCCAGCTAAGATCATATGAAACAATTTTTAAGGAGAATAAAAGGGCTATTCAAAAAGCTATTTACTTTGCTCCCCAAGGAAAATTAATTAAACTTTGAGATCATCAATTTTTTTTGTAATAAATGTAACTCTTTTTGCGACCTCTTCTTCCTCCAGGGCAACTTTTAATTTATCAGGTCCGTTCATCTTAAATCGATGATCACTTTGAATTAAATCAATTAATTTTATTGGGTCGATGCTAGCATTTTTCTGAAATGTGATCTCGGTTGATTTTTTATTTGAATCAATTTTTATTATTTCTGTTGAAGCTATATCTATTCTTAATTTATGAAATATTACAAGATCCTTAGTTTGTTCTGGCATTTGGCCAAACCTATCTATCAATTCTTCTTTTAGTGCTACTAATTCATCTTGACTCTTACAACTTGAAAATCTTTTATAAATTACGAGCCTTTCGTTAGTGTTAGGGCAGTATGTTTGAGTGAGTATGGTTGGGGTATGAAGGTTAATCTCTCGATTAGATGTAATTGGTTTTTCTATATCCAGCTCCTCTCCTGCTTTGAGTTGTTTAATTGCTTTATTTAACATCTCCATATACAGACTAAAGCCAATTTCATGCATTTGACCACTCTGATTGTCGCCAAGGAGCTCACCAGCACCACGAATTTCTAGATCATGTATGGCTAGATGGTACCCCGCCCCTAAGTCCTCCATGAGTTGAATGGCCTCCAGTCGTTTTTTTGCGTTTGACGTTAACTTTCTATCTTCATCTATCATTAAGTAAGCGTATGCCTGGTGGTGCGACCGTCCTACCCTTCCTCGCAGTTGATGAAGCTGTGCAAGCCCAAACTTGTCAGCTCTATTCATGATGATTGTATTGGCAGATGGGATATCGATACCGGTTTCAATGATTGTAGAACAAAGTAGTATATTGATTCTATGTTGATGGAAGTCTTGCATCACGCTTTCTAGTTCTTTTTCCTTGAGTTGGCCGTGAGCAATACCAATTCTTGCATCGGGCAGCAGCTTAGACAGCTTTTCATGCATAAACTGAATGGTATTAACCTCATTATGAAGGAAATATACCTGCCCCCCTCTATTAAACTCTCTCGAAACAGCCTCATTTATAATACCTTGGCTAGAATTAACGACAAAAGTTTTAATAGGAAGCCTTTTTTCAGGGGGAGTAGAAATGATTGAAAACTCCCTTAGTCCCTCCATCGCCATTGATAAAGTTCTTGGTATTGGTGTGGCTGTGAGTGCTAAGACATCAACATTTTTTCTAAATGCCTTTAGCTTTTCCTTTTGCCGAACACCAAATCTATGCTCCTCATCAATCACAATGAGCCCAAGATCTTTAAATTTAACGTCAGGTTGAATTAATCGATGTGTCCCAATAATTATATCTATTTGCCCATTTTCAAGCTTTTTCAAGGACTCTAATTGTTGTTTCTTTGATTTAAACCTTGATATTTCTTCAATCTTTATTGGCCATTTTGCAAACCTATCACTAAAATTTGAAAAATGCTGTTCTGCTAAGAGGGTTGTTGGGACTAAAATAATTACTTGTTTATTATTTAAGACTGAAATAAACGCTGCCCTCAGAGCGACTTCTGTTTTTCCGAATCCCACATCACCGCATATTAATCTATCCATGGGTTTGGGAGATTCCATATCGTGAATTACTTTTTCAATGGCTGTTTGTTGATCTATTGTTTCCTCAAATGGGAACTCATCACAAAAAACTTCGTAATCCTTAAGGTTTATTTTTGAGCTATAACCTCGTTGAATTGATCTTTTTGCGTATAGATCCAGTAATTCTGCGGCAGTATCATGAATTTGCAGTAATGCTTTCTTTTTTGCTTTATCCCATGCCCCACTCCCTAGTTTATGGATGGGTGCTGACTCACTTGGACCACCCGCATACCTTGAAACTAAAAAAAGATTTGAGACTGGGACGTAAAGCTTATCATCCCTCTCGTAGTGCAGTAACAAAAACTCAGTCATGCCATCACCATAATCTAAATCAACCAGGCCCTGGTATCTGCCTACCCCATGAAGCTCATGAACCACGGGGTCTCCTACATTAAGCTCTGTGAGATCCTTAACAATCCCGTCTTCATTAAAGCTCTTATTTCTATTTTTTTTCTTAATTTGCTTAACGAAGTTAGGAAAAATTTCATTTTCGGTGATTACTATAAACTCATCATGAAAAAATCCTTTATGAAGCGGGCTTGAGATTAAACATACTTTTTGATCTGATAAAGCAAAATCTTGCCAAATCTCAATTTCTTTAAAATTTTGGTCTGACTGCTTTAATAATTCAGCAATCGACTCTCGGCGACCTAAGCCATCTGTGCAAATCAAAATCCTTTTTTTACTGTTGCCTATGAGTTGTTTTAATTTCCTCAAGGGCGGTAAATCGTCTCTATCTATAGCAACATCGAATTGAGTTGGTGTGGAAATTTTTGTTTTTTTTATTTGTTCAGATTGGTTAATTTTTTTGAAAAATTGATCAGTTGGTAATAATAGATCAGTTATTTCTAAGATAGGTCTTTCAGGATCGTATGCATACAGACGGAATCTACTCTGCGCTTCAGATTGATAGTCTATGGAAGCTTTATGCACATCTCCTAACTGAAGAGTTAGGTCACTAGGGTTAATGTAATCGAAAATTGTATTGGTATTTTCAAAGAATAGAGGTAGATACCATTCAATACCAGCAAATGGTGTCCCTTTGCTGATATTTTTGTATGGCTTTGATTTAGATAAGTCCCCGTTAAACTTTTCACGATAATTTTTCCGAAATTGACTAACGCCATCAGCGTCAATAGGAAATTCTCTTGCTGGTAACAGTTTGATTTTATTTGTTGGATACAAGCCACGCTGTGTATCAACATCAAACGTCCTTATCGTATCAATTTCATTTCCAAAAAAATCGATTCTGTAGGGGACGATTGAGCCCATTGGATAAATGTCAATAATGCTGCCACGAATCGCAAACTCTCCAGGGCTTAAAACCTTATCGACATTAAAGTAACCATTTTCAATCAATCTGGTTTTAAATGCATCAATATCCACCTCTTGCTTTACTTTAAAATCAAAACTAAATTTTTCTATATAAGATTTAGGGGGAAGAAAATGTAAGGCAGTTGTAATTGGTAAAAGGTTGATATCAAACTCATTCTGTGTCATCTGATAAAGAGCAAGTAACCTTTCTGAAGTAAGTTCTGGATGGGGTGATATTTGATCGTAGGGAAGTGTTTCCCAGTCAGGCAAATGATTAATTCTTAATTCAGGATAGAACCATATTAATTCTTCTTTTAGTGAGATAGCGTCAAATACATTCGCGGTAAATATATTTAATGATTTTTTTTTGTCTTTTAGATGGCTGTAAAAAACCCTACCAATCTCGATGCTATGAGAGGTATTAGTTTCAAACATAAATCCTTTCTTCAAAAGGTTTTTCTTTTGCGACGTTGCCATTAATTGCTATCTTTAATCAAGGAGGTATTATAAGCATGAATGAATTAATTGAAATGAGTTTTCATGAATGATAAAGAATTAGTAGCGTATGCCGCACTTGATTATGTTGAGGATAATTCAATTGTTGGCCTTGGAACCGGCTCTACAGCGGATATTTTTATTAAGATGCTTGCGGAAAAAATCAGTAAAGAATCATTGAATATATCTGTGGTAGCAAGCTCGGTCATTAGCCAGAAAAAAGCAAATGATGCAAAATTAAATTACATATCTATTGATCAAGTTACCTCAATTGATCTCTATGTTGATGGTGCTGATGAAATAACTCAAGATTTAGAGATACTTAAGGGTCGTGGTTTCGATCTGATTCGAGAAAAGCTATTAGCGCAAATGAGTGAAAAGTTTATTGTGATAGGTGATAATTCCAAAATTGTTTCTAAAATCGGTCAAAATTACTTAATTCCTATCGAAATTACGCCAATTGCATGGAAAATTACCAAAAGTTTGGTTGAGAAAATTGCAAAAAAATGTGTAGTTAGAGAAAATATGGAGAAAAATGCATTTGCTATCTCATCCTATGGAAACTTTGTACTCGATTGCGAGTTTAATTATTCAAATTTGGATGATCTCGCAAGGGACATAGCTAACATCCCTGGTGTTTTTGAGCATGGTTTGTTCTTAAAATTGGCTTCATTGGCTATTATCGCAGATGCAGGAAAGGTAAAAAAAATATCAATTTAGCTTTAATTTTTAGCTTGAATGATCTCGACTCCATTCATATATGAAACCAATGCCTTGGGCACCTCAACATCTCCATTCTCTAATTGATAATTTTCAATAATTGCAACCATCGCTCTTCCCACTGCAATGCCTGAACCATTCAATGTATGAAGGAGTTTATTTTTCTTATCGCTGTCTTTAAATCTAGCCTTTAATCTTCTTGCCTGAAAATCCTCACAGTTAGAAATAGAGGATATTTCTCTGTAGCAATCTTGTGATGGCATCCAAACTTCAATATCAAAGGTCTTGGCAGCCCCAAAACCCATATCTCCTGAGCATAAACTCATCACCCTGTATGGAAGTGCTAATTTTTTTAAGATAAGCTCTGCATGGCTAAGCATTTCATCAAGCACATCATAGCTCTGGCTAGGGTGACATATCTGAACAAGCTCAACCTTATCAAACTGATGCTGCCTGATCATCCCCCTCGTATCCTTTCCATAAGAGCCAGCTTCTGATCTGAAACAAGGAGTTAAGGCTGTCAGTTTGATGGGTAATTCATTTAAATCAACTATACTATCTCTTACAAAATTAGTTAATGGGACTTCGCCAGTTGGAATTAGATATAGCTTTTCATCACTACCTCCTTTCTTTGTGATAAATAAATCCTCTTCAAACTTTGGTAGCTGCCCCGTACCTTTGAGTGAATCGAAGTTAACCAAGTAAGGTGTGTAACACTCCTCATAACCATGGTCTTGAGTTTGTATATCAAGCATGAATTGACCGAGAGCTCTATGCAGACTTGCAAGACCAGATCGAATAGAAGTAAATCTGGCACCAGATAACTTTACTCCTAAATCAAAATCTAAGCCTAAACTTTCTCCTATATCTACATGGTCTTTTACCTTAAAAGAAAATTCTTTTTTTTCTCCCACTTCCTTAATCACTTCGTTATCGTTCTCACTTTGTCCAATCGGAACTGACTCGTGAGCTAAATTGGGTATATCGAGTAAAAATTCTTGGATTTTATTTTGTACTTCCTCTAGGGCACCATTTTGCACTTTCAGTAAATCATTTGTTTGAGCTACCGACTTCATATGCTCAGTGACATCATTTCCCTTTGATTTTTCAACGCCTATTTTTTTGGAGAGGTCGTTCCTTGATTCCTGAAGCTCCTGGACCTTGACTTGCAAATTTCTTCTTTCATTTTCAAGGCCGATAAAATTTTTTTTATCAATCTTAAAACCTCTTGAATTTAACCTAGATTCAACCTCATCAATATTATTTCTAAGTAAATTAATATCTATCATAAAAGTTATTCCGTGTTATTTTTGTTGTAATGTTGATCTAATTGTTTCAAAAACTCTTTTTTTTCACTAATTTTTTTTTCTAATCCACGGTCTGTTGGATTATAAAATTCTACAGGGTCTATCTCGTCAGGAAAATATTTTTCTCCAGCAGCATAAGCATGATTTTCATTGTGCGCATAACGATAGTTTTTTCCATAACCCATATTATCCATTAATTTTGTGGGTGCATTTCTAAGGTGCATGGGAACATCAAGATGTCCTTGATTCTGTATAAAGGACTTAGCTGTATTAAATGCCTGGTAAGCACTATTGCTCTTTGGTGCCATTGATAGATAAATAACGGCGTTACTTAAGGCTAGTTCTGCCTCAGGAAAACCTAGCCTTTCATAAATTTGATAGGCCTCTAAAGCCATTGTTTGTGCCCTTGGATCAGCGATACCAACATCCTCAATAGCAATCCTTATAATGCGCCTTGCCAAATATAATGGATCAGCTCCACCGTCGAGCATTCTTAAAAACCAGTAAAGTGCAGCGTCTGGGTTTGAACCTCTAACCGATTTATGTAATGCTGAAACTTGATCATAAAATTGCTCCCCTCCCTTATCGAAGCGCCTTGATTTATCAGACATAGTTTTTTTAATATCATCAGAATCAATCTTTAAATTTTTCTCTGTAAAAGCCTTTAAACAAACTATCTCCAACAAATTAATTAGTTTTCGCCCATCCCCATCTGAGAATTCAAAAATTATTTTTTTTGCATCATCCGTAATGGTTAAATCATTAAATTCCCCCATCGCTCTCTTAAGAATTTTATCTAGCTCTTCTGTCGTTAGTGCTTTTAATGAGTAGACCTGGCAGCGACTTAGTAATGCTGAATTAACTTCAAAAGATGGATTTTCTGTCGTAGCCCCAATAAATACAATTAATCCTGATTCAATATGAGGTAAAAACGCATCCTGTTGGCTTTTGTTGAACCTATGCACCTCATCAACAAATAAAATTGTTTTTTTATTTTGTTGATCTCTCATAAATTCAGCTTTATCAATAGACTCTCTAATTTCTTTTACCCCAGATAAAACTGCTGAAATAGAAATAAAGTGTGCGTCTATCGTATTCGATATAACTTTTGCAATACTTGTCTTCCCAACACCTGGTGGCCCCCATAAAATAATAGAGGGAAGGTTTCCTGTCTCAATCGCAACCCTTAAAGATTTACCTTTGGAAAAAATGGCAGTTTGGCCAACAATCTCATCAAGCTTTTTTGGTCTTAGTTTTTCGGCAAGTGGTATTGAGATTTCAGAGGTCATCTAATTTTTAATCACATCAATGCCATCAGGATAATTAAATAAAAATTTACCCACATTGATATCTTGGTTTTGAATTATTTTAGAAAATTGAATTGTTGTTTCATTATCAAAATTATCTGTAATTTTCATTTCTTTGAGTTGGTCAAAGTTAAATTTAAAAACGACCTGCTTAAAAAAAGCTCGATCTAAATCCTTTGGTGTTGCTTTATATTTTGAAGAATTGCTTGAGTTTGTAATTAATTTTGTATTAAAAAATTCATGAATATTATCTGATACCAGAAGCATTGCTGGACTAATACCTACTTGCTTATCAAGCTTACTGACAATCACCTGCTTTAAATCTGGGTCATATAAATATAGAAACTCACCATCACTTATAATTTCATTTTCTGAGGGTGCTTTATACTCCCATCGAAAATAATTTGGCTTCATAAACATAACTCTGCCAAAAGATTCATCAATGAGTTGGTCAGTTGAGTCTTTTACAATTTGGGTAAAGTCTGCATTAAAAGAATTTAATTTAACAAGAATTTTTTCTAATTTATTATTTTCAGCGTAAACACTCAGAGAGAGAAAAAATAAAATTATAAATTTAATCATTTGCATTTGATGTAATTATTTCTCTATTACCATTGCTTTGCATAGGGGTAACTAAACCTGCTTTTTCCATATCTTCAATAATTCTTGCTGCGCGATTATAGCCAATCCTGAGATTTCTCTGCACATAGGAAATAGAGGCCTTTCTTGATTGAATCACAATTTGAACTGCCTCGTCATATAGTGGGTCCTTTTCTCCTCCAATCTCACCTCCATCAGATACGCCATCAACTTCGATTGGATTTAAAACCTCATCTATATATTGCGGAGTCCCTTTTGATTTAAGGAAATCAACCACCTTATGAACCTCTTGATCGGAAACAAATGCACCATGAATTCGGTCAGGATAGCTAGTTCCTGGTGGCATATAGAGCATATCACCCTTACCGAGTAATGTTTCAGCACCCATTTGATCAAGTATGGTTCTTGAGTCAACTTTGCTTGATACTTGAAACGCAATTCGTGAAGGAATATTTGCTTTTATTAACCCCGTAATAACATCAACTGAAGGTCGTTGCGTTGCCAGAACTAAATGTATTCCCGACGCTCTCGCTTTTTGCGCAAGCCTTGCAATTAATTCCTCGATTTTTTTACCCATTACCATCATCAGATCTGCTAGCTCGTCAATGACAATGACTATTAAAGGAAGCTCCTCAAGAACCTCTGGCTCCTCAGGGTTAAGGCTAAACGGATTAGTTAAAGGCTTATCTTTTATTGCAGCCTCTTTTAATTTTTGATTAAAACCAGCAAGGTTTCTCACGCCAAAAGCTGACATAAGCTTATATCTTTTATCCATCTCAGCAACAGCCCAATTTAGGGCATGGCTAGCTTGACTCATATCAGTTATGACGGGAGACAGCAAATGAGGGATATTATCGTAAACAGAAAGCTCTAACATCTTAGGATCAATTAAAATCATTTTTACCTGATCAGACGTTGCTTTATACAACAAGCTCAAAACCAATGCGTTAATTGCCACTGATTTACCAGCACCCGTTGTCCCAGCAATTAATAAATGCGGCATTTTTGAAATATCAGCAACAGCTGGGTTACCCGCAATGTCCTTTCCAAGGGCTATAGTAAGTAAGCTTGGTGTGTCCGCGAATATTTTAGAATTCATTATTTCAGATAGAAACACTATCTGTCTATTTGGATTTGGTATTTCAAGTCCCATATAGGTTTTACCTGGAATGGTCTCAACAACTCTAATGCTTGAAACTGATAATGCCCTAGCTAGATCTTTTGATAAATTAATCACTTGACTACCCTTTACACCGGCTGCAGGTTCAAGTTCATATCTAGTTATAACGGGTCCAGGTTGAGCCGTAATAACCTTTGCCTCTATTCCAAAATCAAGTAATTTTTTTTCAATAAGTCGAGAAATAAATTCAATTGTCTCAGCACTCTGTGGGTTTGTTTTTTTTGATGGCTCATCTAGGAGGTGAATTGGGGGCAAATCCTGCTCACCCTCACCAAATAAATTCTTTTGTTTTTCTTTAATTGCACGCTTACTTTCTTCCGTATTTTTTTGATTATCAACAATGGTTACAGGCTCTCTATCAATGAGCTTCTTTCTTTCCTTTTCAACAACGACAAATCTTTCTTTTTCAAGTTTTTTACCCTCCCTTCTATCTTGCCAATCTATGTATAAATTTTTAAGAAATGTTATGAAGTTAAAAATGAAGTTGCCTAGGGACTCAGAGATAACGATCCAAGACCACCCAGTAAACAAACTAAATCCAATTGCGAATGAGAATAACAAAAAGATTAACCCCCCTTCATAGCCGAAGGTTTGAACAATAAATTGGTTAGTCAAATGGCCTACCATACCACCCTGCTCAGTTGGAAAGCTTGCATTGATTTTAACTATATAGCCGGCCTCAAAAGCAGATGATGAAAATATTAATAATAAAAAACCAAGGTAATGAACAATTAAAAGATGCTTCTTGTTATAACCCTCATCCTCGATTCTTGGATAGATTAGAAAAATACTATAAACACATAGAAAGACAAGCCACCATGCAGACAAACCAAAAATTGATAGCATGAGATCAGAAAAGTATGCCCCCACAACTCCAGCTAAGTTTTGAATAACATCATTACCGCCACTATGTGTCCATGCAGGATCATTAACTGAAAAAGTGCTTAGTGCTAAGGTAATATATACACCAAGAAAAAGGAGCGTAAGCCAAGAGGCTTCCCTGATAATCCTACTTGCTAATTTTCTTGTAGAGGCCTGCGATTCAATAATTTTTTTATTCGCAGCTTTTGATTTTTTAGTAAATAGCAATTTTTAAATTTTTTACGTTGTTTTTATCCAAATTATATCAGTATGTTTACGAATTGCACTTATAGAAGAATTAAATAATGCATAGTATTCAGTTAATGTTTGATTCATATTGATTGCTCATCTAAAATTATGCTAATTTAAATCAAACTGAGTAAACCTTTATGTCAAAACATTCCCATCTCATAATCCTTGGATCAGGACCAGCAGGTTATAGTGCAGCGATTTATGCTGCTAGAGCAAATTTAAAACCAACACTTATCACAGGTGTTGAGCAAGGTGGTCAATTGATGACAACTACTGATGTTGATAATTGGCCTGCTGATGCCGATGGAGTTCTTGGTCCTGATCTGATGAGCCGGTTTGAAAAGCACGCACTTAGATTTAATACTGATATTGTTTTTGATCAAATTCATACAGCCGACCTTCTTAAGCCCTCTAAAGAAAAAAAACCTTTCCGCTTGATAGGGGATGAATCTGAATATACGTGTGATTCACTCATCATTTCTACAGGTGCTTCAGCTATGTACCTTGGTCTTGAAAGTGAGAATAAATTTCTTGGAAAAGGCGTTTCAGCTTGTGCAACTTGTGATGGTTTTTTTTACAAGAGCAAAGAAGTAGCTGTTGTAGGTGGAGGAAATACAGCAATTGAAGAGGCTCTCTATTTATCAAACATTGCAAGCAAGGTTACATTGATTCATCGAAGAGACAAATTTAGAGCTGAAGCAATTCTTGTTGATAAAGTATATGAAAAGGTTAAGGAAGGAAAAATAGTCCTTGAACTTCATAAAACTCTTGATGAAGTAATTGGTGATGATAGCGGAGTAACTGGAATTAAAATTAAAGACGTTAATTCAAATAAAATTAAAGAAATAGATTTGTTAGGTGTATTTATTGCCATAGGCCATAAACCAAATACTGATTTATTCAAAGAACAACTTAAAATGGAAAATGGTTACATCGTTACAGAATACGGGAGGGATGGAAACTTCACTCAAACAAGTATACCCGGTATCTTTGCCGCAGGGGATGTGCAGGACCACGTTTATAGACAAGCGATTACTAGCGCTGGAACTGGTTGTATGGCCGCTCTTGATGCGGAGAGATTTCTTTCAAAGAATGACTAACGAAGAGGATATATTTAGGGATGCAGTTAAGGGGGTAAAGCCCTTAAAAATTAAGTCGCCTAAGATCCAAAAAGCTATTAAAAAACCCAAACCAATAGCAAAAAAATTTATAGAAGATGAGAAAAAAGCCTTACTTGACTCCTTAAGCGATGATTTTATTTCAACGGAAAATGAATCAGGAGAGGAACTAAGATACTTAAAAAAAGGACATTCACCAGATATTCTTAATAAGTTGAAAAAAGGGTATTGGGTTACGCAACAATCTATTGACCTTCATGGTCTAATCTCAGAGGAAGCAAAGTCATATATTGTTAATTTCATCAGTGACTGTAAAAAAAAGAAGGTAAGGTGCATAAAAATTATTCATGGTAAAGGCTTACGCTCTCATAATAAGGAGCCTGTTTTACGCAATAAAGTTAAAAATTGGCTGATACAAAAAGAAGAGGTAATTGCTTATGTTGAAGCGCCAAGACATGATGGTGGAAGTGGTGCAGTGCTGGTCTTACTGAAGGAGTATTAAAGAACCAATTAAAATGATTCTATTAAGCAAGAACATTGTGCCGCAATGCCTTCAGACCTTCCAATAAACCCCATCATTTCTGTTGTTGTAGCTTTAATATTTACTTGTGATTCTTCACACTTACAGTCAACCGCAATATTTTCAATCATTTTAGGAATGAATTCTGATAACCTGGGTGACTGACAAATAATGGTCGCATCAATATTAATAATCTTAAATTTTTTTGACTCAACCAACCTAATAACTTCTGTCAAAAGATCCCGTGATTTTGCATTTTTAAAGGCAGGGTCTGTGTCAGGAAAGTGTTGCCCAATATCTCCCATACCACTTGCACCAAGAAGTGCATCCATGATGGCGTGAATTAACACATCTGCATCGGAATGCCCCTTTAGACCAAGGTGAAAATCAATTAACACTCCCCCAAGAATTAATTTTCTCTTCGAAACAAGCTGATGCACATCGTAACCTTGACCCACCCTAATCATGATTGGACCCTTTTATGAGTTTATCAACCCTCAATAAGTCCTCTGGATATGTGATCTTAAAATTTTCTAAACTTCCCTTGACAACCTTTGGCGATAATCCAAGAGCTTCTATTGCCTCAGATTCATCAGTAGGGTTGCCTTTAAATGATGTTAACGCTCTTTTGAGAAGGTTAAATCTGAACATCTGAGGTGTTTGAGCCAACCAAATTTCATCTCTTTTCACTGTACAAGTTATTTGTTGCTTCTTATCAACTCTTTTAACCGTATCAAGCGCTGGGATAGCTAAAATCCCCCCAACTTTATCTTCAACAACCTCATTTATAAAATTATTCACAAGTGATTCGGTAATGCCAACCCTGGCAGCATCATGAACCATAATCCAATCTTCTTTTTGAATATCACCCCCTATAATTTCTAGTGTATTTAAGACAGTTTCTGATCGAGTAGAGCCACCGCAATCGGTTAATGATGTTTTTTTTGAAAATTGACATCCTAGGCTTTCAATATATTTTTGATTTTTATTAAGCGCGACTGTTATGGTTTTTATGGCTACGAGCTTTGAAAATATAGATTCAACAAACTCGAGAATCGTTTTTCCATGAAAATTTGAGAATTGTTTTGGAGTGGTGGATTCCATCCGAGAACTCTCTCCTGCAGCTGGGATAATAAGATGTATGTTCTGCATACTAAAAGTTTAGCATGCAGAAAAAAATATAGTTTTAATCTTTTTAATATTTATTCAGAGGAAATTGAATTGATTTTATGAATGGATATATCAGCACCATTAAATTCTTCCTCTTCTGTCAATCTAAAGTTGAACATTTTATGAATGACTGTGTAAACGATATAGCCTCCTGCAAGGGCTATAAAAACACCCGCAATAGTACCAACTAATTGTGACATGAAAGTAACCCCACCAAGTCCGCCAAATAACTCTAACCCAAAAATGCCAGCTGCAATTCCACCCCATGCCCCACAAATACCATGTAACGGCCACACACCTAAGACATCATCAATTTTCCATTTATTTTGTGTAAGCGAAAAGCTCCAAACAAATAACGCGCCTGCTACCAAACCAACAGTTAATGCACCAAGAGGATGAAATAAATTAGAACCTGCACAAACAGCTACCAAGCCTGCGAGAGGTCCATTGTATAAAAATCCAGGATCATTTTTACCGATAACCAATGAAGCCAAAGTGCCTCCGACCATGGCCATCAGTGAGTTCACTGCCACAAGACCCGAAACGCCTTCAAGAGATTGCGCAGACATCACATTAAAACCAAACCAACCAACGGTAAGTATCCATGACCCTAAAGCAAGAAATGGAATATTGGACGGTGGGAATGCATTAAGTCTTCCATCCTTTGTATATCGTCCAAGTCTAGGACCTAAAATTAAAACGGCAGCTAAAGCAATCCACCCCCCCATTGCATGAACTACCACTGATCCAGCAAAGTCATTAAAGGGTGCGCCAAAGGTCTGATTTAAAAAATCTTGAAATCCAAAATTACCATTCCAAATAATTCCTTCAAAAAATGGATACAAAAAACCCACCAAAATAAATGAAGCGATAAGTTGGGGTTTGAAAGTAGCTCTCTCAGCGATTCCTCCAGAAACAATTGCAGGTATTGCGGCTGCGAATGTTAAAAGAAAGAAGAACTTAACTAATTCATATGCGCTTTTTTCAGATAACACGTTGGCTGCAGAATAAAAATCGATGCCGTAAGCTAGGCTATAACCAATAAAGAAATATGCAATCGTAGATATAGAAAAATCTGCCATTATTTTTGCTAACGCATTGACCTGATTTTTCTCTCTTACCGTTCCAACCTCTAAAAATGCAAATCCTGCATGCATTGCGAGGACCATAATTGCTCCGAGCAAAACAAATAAAACATCACCCTGACTAACCAAATTATCCATATTTAACCTATTTTATGTATATTGAAATTTTAGAAATTTTAATATAGGGAATTATAATTTTCTATAAGATGATATTTTTTATGTTAAAAACTATTTTAAATTTTAGATATTTGCATTAATTTGGTGCAAATATCTAAAATTTTAATAAAAAACTTATATGGTTACTCATGTCTGAATTAATTATTTTATTTCTCCTGATATCTATTATTGGACTTTGGTATGACATTATCTCTAAAAGAGAGTTGGCTATCCATGAAGGTAAAAGACTTGCTAACAACTTAAACCTTCAGCTACTTGATGACACCGTCCATTGCAACAAAATGAGTATAGTTCGCACTTTATCGAATTGGCCTTCCATAAAAAGAGTTTATTATTTTAATTTGAGCAGTACTACAAACGATAGATTAAACTGCCAGCTTACACTTGTTGGGAATAGACTTATTCATTGGTATGTTCCGCCATACCCGAGCAATTTATAATGTACATAGGTCGTTTTGCACCAACACCATCGGGTGACTTACATTTTGGGTCGATCGTGACAGCGATTGCAAGCTACTTAGACGCTAAAAAGGTTAAGGGACATTGGTTACTCAAAATAGATGACATAGATAAGCAAAGGGTAAAAAATAATTCTGTCCTATCAATCCTGAAAACATTGGAAAGTTTAAATCTTTTTTGGGATTCAACTGAGTCTTATCAAAGCAATCGTCTTGATGAATATAGATTTTATTTTGAAAAACTATCAGCGACACATCAAACCTATAACTGTAGTTGTTCAAGAAAATATCTTAGTGACCATGCAAAGCTTGGAGATGACGGCTATATCTATCCAGGATTTTGCAAATACAAAGAGCTTGAAAATAAAGATTCTTATGCTACCCGCATGGAAGTAAGTAAAAATCCAATAGTTATTAAAGATTTAATCCAAGGAGACCTAAGTCAAAATCTATCAAGAGAAATAGGTGACTTCGTTATAAAGAGAAATGATGGGCAATTTTCATATCAATTTTCAGTTTGTGTTGACAATAAGTTAGACAAAATAACAAACATAGTTAGAGGGGCTGATCTTTTTTCCTCAACTCCCCGGCAAGTGTATTTGCATAATTTACTAGATTTCGATATCCCAAAATTTTCGCATATTCCCATCGCAACCCTTGGTAAAAAAAAGATAAGTAAAAGTGATGATTATAAAATTTTAATAAACAATAATCAGAAGATCATTTGGATAAAAGTTTTAAATTTTTTAAAACAACCGATAGCTGAAGATGTATCAGAAATGAATCTAGATGAATTGATAGACCACGCAATCAAAAATTGGACAATGGAAAATATTAGCCCCTTACAATCGATCGATATCTCCTAAAATATTCATAAATAAATATGCCTGCAGCAGCGCCTACATTCAATGACTCAACAGACCCCTGCATTGGTATAGATATAAATTTAGTCGATTTAGAAATTATTTCAGGACTTATGCCACCACCCTCGCTACCTAAAATTAAAATTAAATCCTCAGGGATTTCATCATCATAAAGCGAATTACCACAAATACTTAATGAATATATTGGAAGGTTAACTTGATCACATAATTTCAATAACTCTTGGTTTTCATAACACTTTAAGTTGACTTGAGCTCCCTGACTTCCCCTAAGTGTTTTTGGTGACCAAAGCTCCGCCGAAGTCTTAGATAAATATACTGAATTAACTCCGGCAGCTTCTGCAGTCCTAAGTACACTACCTAAATTACCCGGGTCTTGAATGCCATCGATAAATAAATTCAAACCTTTTTTTATTTCTGAGCTTTCCTCAACTGGAGTATTTATCAGAGCAATTAAACCATTGGAAGACTTTAAATCTGCAAGCTCAAGAAATAATCCATGCTTTAAGTCATAGATTTCAATATTAGGGTTTAATTTAACTATTTCATTGATTTCGGGTGAATCTATCTTTTCATCTCTTATAAAACATTCAACATCTTTTTTTGTCTGGAGGAATGTATTTATAAGATGAGGGCCAATTAAAATCGTCTTATTTTTTTCTTTTCTAAAGCCTTTTTTAGTCGCTATTTTTTTAAAGTATTTATATGTAGCATTATGTTTTTTATCGATTATCTTATTCGTCATCAAGTTTTATTTTTTAAATGGTATTAGAGATTTTTTTTTGAAACCTGCTTGAAAAAATTGCTGCAAAAGTCCATCATCACCAGCGAGATGTGATGCCCCAACCGCAACAAATAACACATTTTTTTTTGCTAAAATCAGGAGTCTATTAAAAAAAAGTTTATTTCGTTTGTGAATAAGCTCATTTTTAACCGAAGACCAGGCTTTTTTAGGTACGATTGATTTAGTAATTTCTTCATCAGCATTAAGTATTTTATTTAAATTAAATGTAAGGTAGATCTTAATCATTAATTCATAATTTTTTTCTTTATCTGCCTCACTTAAATTTAAAACATTTTTTAAAATTTGGAATTGATCCTCTGGTGAAAGTAAATCAAGAACAGAGTAATGTTCATCAACTGTTTCTAAGCCTTTTGAAGCTAACCCATAATTACTAGCAGCCACCTTTAACAAGTTGTCTTGGCTAAATGGATTCATTGCCCGAGGTGAACTAAAAATAAAACCCAATAACCATGGTTTTAATTTTATTGCAAAATCTGTTTCTATAGAATGAAAATCAGATAATTCGCTAATTTTTTGAAAATCTTCTTCACTAAGATATTTATTATATTCACTCCCTAAGCCCTCCAGGGCTTTGAGATTATTTACATTATTTGTCTCAGAGACAAATAAGTCTGATTTCTGCATTGCATCGTAAACAGAATCACTAAAATCCACTACCCTATTATCATCTACATGGATGCTGCCAAAGATAAAAATTTGTTTCCCTTCAGGACTCTCTAGCTCCCAAAAAATTGAGTTTTCATTGGCACCGATACTAAAGGTCAAAAATAAACTTAATAAAATAAATGTTCTTATTTTCATATCTATTACTTTAATCTATCTATAAAAAAAATTAGTAAAAAAATTAAAAAAATAATAGAGAAAGACGAGTAAAATTTATAATATGGATTTTAAAAATAAACCATCTTTTGAAAAAATTCAGTTTTATAAAACTACAGAATATAACTGCAGTTACATCGATAAAATGGATGCACAATCGTTAGTTGTAACTCCATATAAATCTATTGATCAAAATATTTTCCAAGATTTAATTGAAAAGGGTTTTAGGAGGAGTGGTCAATATATATATAAACCAAGCTGTAAAAGTTGCACAGCATGTATCCCTATAAGACTCTCAGTGCAAAAGTTTTTATCTTCTAGGTCGCAAAAAAGAATTTTTAAAAAGCATCAACATTTTGATGTCCGAGAGGTTTCTCTTGCTTTTAAACAAGAACATTTTGACCTTTACTCAAAATATCAAAATAAGCGTCATAGTTCAATAAACAATGATCAGAACAAAATAGATGATTACAATGACTTTTTAATTAAGAGCAATGTTAACTCAAAGCTTGTTGAGTTTTGGGATGGAGACTTACTAAAGATTGTCTCTATTATTGATATGATGAGTGATGGCATTTCAGCTGTTTACACTTTTTTTGACCCTGACGACGAAAAAGTAAGTTATGGGACCTACTCAATTATTTGGCTAATCAATTGGTGTAAAACCCAACAATTAAAATATATGTATTTAGGTTACTGGATTGGTGAATGTAACAAAATGAAATACAAAACCAACTTTAAGCCTTATGAGCTATATATCAAAGGGTATTGGCAAGAAAATATCACATAGCGCCATGATACAATTTAAATAACTTAGTTTAAATCTAAAAAAATATAATGAATAATTTGCTTATTTTTGGTGTTGGTCTCATCGGTGGCTCTATCGCAATTGAATGCCAAAAAAAACAGATATTTAATCAGGTTGTTGGCGTTCAAAGAGAGGGAGGGACCTCCTTATCTCCCTTTGTGTCAACTGGAATGATTGATAGAGTTTCGCGTAACCTAGACGATGATATTAAACAAGCAGATTTTATAGTTATTGCAACACCAGTTGCCCAAATTAGAAATATATTAACGACAATCTCTCCAACACTATCGCCAAAAACAATTGTAATTGATGTAGGCAGCACAAAGTCTAATGTTATTCGGTTTGCTAAGGAGGAGCTTAAAGAAAAATTTCCGCAATTCGTTGGCTCTCACCCAATCGCTGGCTCAGAGCAGCACGGTCCTGCTGCAGCAAAAATAAACTTATTTAAGGATAAGGATATTATATTAACCCCTGAAGACGAAACAGATTCTAAAAAGCTTGAATTAACTTCTAAATTTTGGAAAGACTTAGGTGGTGTCATTAGGACAATGGCGCCTCTTGAGCATGATCAAATTTTTTCAACCGTAAGTCATATTCCGCATCTTATTGCTTACAATATGGTAAATCTAATAGCTGGAAAAAGTAATAGGGATACCCTGCTTGAATTTGCTGCTAGTGGATTTAAAGATTTCTCCCGTATAGCAGGAAGCTCCCCTGAGGTTTGGAAGGATATTTCTTTGGCCAACAAAACGGCAATCTTGAATGACCTCGATTTATTTGTTAAAGAAATCAATAAAACAGCTTCATTGATCAAGAATGAAGATTATGTTGCTTTAGAAAAATACTTTGAAGTAGCGAGTAAAATTAGAAAAAACTGGTCCGAAAAAAACTAGTAATGAATGAAATTACACTAAAAGCTTCAAAACAAGTTCGCGGCTGTATCAAGCTACCTGGTTCAAAAAGTATCACTAATAGGGTTCTTTTAATGGCAGCTCTTGGTAGTGGAGTGACTAAGCTTATAGATCCTCTTAGATCAGAGGATACAGACCAAATGATCAATGCATTAATTAAGCTTGGGGTATCAGTTAAGGAAGTTAATGACGATAAAAAAACCCTTGAAATAAAAGGGGCTGAACATAATTTTCCTAACAAAGATACTAATCTTTTCTTAGGTAATTCAGGAACCACCTTTAGACCACTTGCCGCTGTTCTCGCAATGATGAGAGGTAGCTACAATTTATCCGGTATTGAACGAATGCACGAGAGACCTATTAAAGATCTAGTCGATGCATTAGAACAAATGGGGTCAAGTATTCAGTATGAGAAAAATCATGGCTACCCGCCTATTACAATAAAAAATAGATCAATCGAAATATCAAAACCCATTAAAATAAAGGGTGATATATCAAGTCAATATCTCACAGCACTTCTGATCGCAGGTCCAATTTCAAACAATGAATTTAATATTGAAGTTGTTGGTGATTTAATTTCAAAACCATATATTGATATAACTCTTAAGTTGCTTACAAAATTCAATATTTTTTATAACAATGATAATTGGCGTTTATTCTCTTTGAAAAAAGATTCCCTATATAGAAACCCAACTAAAATTTTTGTTGAAGGAGATGCGTCATCAGCCTCTTACTTTTTTGCTGCTGCTTCCTTGGCAGGCTCAATTGAGATAAAAGGTATAAATAAAGATAGTATTCAAGGTGATCTTAAATTTTTAGATATCATTTCCAAAATGGGTGCAAAAATTGAATATAAATCTGACTCAATTCAAGTCGCAAGGGCTTCAAGCTTAAAAGGTCTTGAAATAGACTGTATAGAAATTCCAGATGCTGCAATGACACTGGCTATAATGGCGGTATTTGCTGACAAGCCAACAAAACTAAAAAATATAGGAAGCTGGAGAGTTAAAGAAACAGACAGAATCTTAGCAATGAATAATGAATTAACCAAAATGGGTGTTGAAGTTTCAACGACTCACGATTCAATGACAGTTTTTCCACAAAAACAACTCAATGATAATATTTCAATTGAAACTTATAATGACCATAGGATTGCAATGTGCTTCTCCCTTTTTTGCCTTAAGAATCTTAACATTACTATTCAGGATCCAAATTGTGTTAACAAAACTTATCCTGATTACTTCAAAGATTTAAAATCTGTCATTGAATAACAGCGATACAAAACCTTTCGTCGTTACCATTGATGGGCCAGCTGGTTCAGGAAAGGGTACGATATCTAAACTAGTAAGTAAAACTTTAGGGTTCCGCTACCTCGACTCAGGAGCCATCTATAGAATTATTGCTTTAAACGCTATGACTAAGAATTTGGACTCAAATCAAATTACTCAAATATTAGAGTTTATTGATGGATTAGAGATTAATTTTGCTGATGAAAAAGTTTTTTTAGGTTGTAAGGACATAACAGATTCAATTCGATCAGAATTAATTGGTAAATTTGCCTCTGAAATTGCAAAAAATGAATTGATAAGAGAAAAAATTTTAGGACTCCAAAAGTCTTTCTTTAAACCACCTGGACTGGTAGCTGACGGCCGAGACATGGGAACGGTAGTTTTCCCAGAGGCTAAAGTTAAAATTTTCCTTACCGCTAGCATAGGTGAGCGTGCGAATAGAAGATATAAACAGTTGATATTAAAGGGGAACAATGTTAATCTGACCGACTTAATTGAGAGAATTAAATTAAGAGATGAAAGTGATACTAACAGAAAAATATCACCTCTTAAGACTGCTAAAGATGCTTATTTAATTAAAACCGATAATTTAAGCATAAACCAGTCGTTTGAAAAAGTAATGGAGATAATAAAAGGTAAAGAGTAATAAAAAAACTAAGTGATCTAATAGACACCAAATTTATTAGGTTTTTTTTAATAAGCTCATCGCTAGATGAGATCAAATGAAGGTATATAAAATATAAAATGGCAACTCTAGAAAAAACAACCCAAAAATCATCTGAAAGTTTCGCTGATCTATTCGAAGAAAGTATGGCACTCAAAGAAATGCGTCAAGGTGAAGTAATCACTGCAGAAGTTATTTCAATAGATAGTGACTTTGTAATTGTAAATGCAGGTTTAAAGTCAGAAAGCTTAATTAAAACAGATGAATTTCTAGATGATAAAGGTGATTTTGAGGTAAGTGTTGGTGACCATGTAAAAGTATCTATTGAAAAATTAGAGGATGGTTATGGGTCAACACTTTTATCGAGAGCAAGAGCCAAAGAAATGCAGGCATGGCTCGATCTTGAAGATGCAATGGAAGAATCAAGAATTGTGACTGGATACGTAAGCAGTAAAGTAAAAGGTGGTTTGAGAGTTACTGTAAATGGGATTATGGCCTTTTTACCTGGGTCTCTTGTAGACATTCGACCTATTAAGGATACAACACCCTTTGAAAATAAAGAATGTGAATTAAAAGTAATTAAAATCGACAGAAAAAGAAATAATGTTGTTGTTTCACGTAAGGCAGTATTAGAAGGTCAAAGTGGCGTCGACCTAGAAGCATTGATTGAGACCCTTAAAGAAGGATCTGTAGTTAAAGGTATCGTCAAGAATATTACAGATTATGGTGCATTTGTAGACTTGGGTGGGATTGATGGTTTGTTACACATAACTGACTTAGCGTGGAAAAGAATTAAACACCCATCCGAAATACTTAATATTGGTGACGAAATTGATGCCAGAGTATTGAAATTTGATAAAGACAAAAATAGAGTTTCACTTGGTTTAAAACAACTTGACGAAGATCCTTGGGTTGGGTTATCGAGAAGAAGCCCTGTTAAAACAAAAGTTTTTGGAAAGGTTTCAAATCTAACTGATTACGGTGCTTTCATTGAAATTGAAACAGGAATTGAAGGTTTAGTTCATGTTTCTGAAATGGATTGGACAAATAAAAACATTCATCCATCTAAGGCAGTTCAATTGGGTGATGAGGTTGAAGTGATGATACTTGAAATTGATGAAGATAGAAGAAGATTATCATTGGGGATGAAACAGTGTAAAGATAACCCATGGGATATTTTTGCAAACAGTAATAATAAAGATGACAAAATTAAAGGTAATATTAAATCTATTACTGACTTTGGGGTGTTTATAGGTTTGCCAGGAGATATTGATGGCCTGATACATCTCTCTGATATTGCATGGTCAGATCAAGAAGCAGCTTTAAAAAATTACAAAAGAGGTGATGAAGTTGAGTCGGTCATCCTTTCAATTGATGTAGATAAAGAAAGAATTTCTCTAGGTATTAAACAATTATCAGAGGACCCTAAAGCTGATAAAAAAATAGAAGTTAAAGAGCAACCAAAAAAAGAAACAAAGAAAAAAACTGATGCTCCAGAAAATGCAGGAACGACAAACTTAGGTGCTTTATTGAAAGCTAAACTTGATGATAAAAAATAATGACAAAATCTGAATTAATAACACAACTTTCTGAAAAGTTTTCGCAGCTCGTCCACAAGGACGCAGAGCTTTCTGTAAAAACAATTATTGATTCACTTGGCAATACTTTAAGTAATGGTGGTAGAGTTGAGATCAGGGGTTTTGGAAGCTTTAGTCTAAATCATAGACCAGCTAGGCTCGGAAGAAATCCAAAAACAGGTGAAAAAGTCAATGTACCTGAAAAATTTGTACCGCATTTCAAACCTGGTAAAGAGTTAAAAATAAAAGTTGATAAATAATATAAGTGTAATTTATAAAAAACATATTCATTTTTTACATATTTCAATATGTTTTTTTTTGAAAACATATGATCGAATTTGAATTTTGGTGGTTATTAGTTATACCTTTATTCTTTATCCTAGGGTGGGTCTCTGCTCGTGTTGATATTAAACAGATCATTTCGGAAAGCACAGATCTTCCAGCCTCCCTCTTTAAAGCACTCTCATATCTCAACTCTAATCAAAATGAGAACGCCATAACTGAACTTGAAAAAGCGGTCAAATTAAAAAATGATTCCCTAGAAATACATTTTGCCCTTGGTTCAGTTTTAAGACGAGAGGGTAAGTATGACAAAGCAATAAACCTACACATTGCCCTATTAAATAAAAGAGAAATTTCTGCTGAACAAGAGGACTCAATAAAAGCTGAATTGGCTCAAGACTATTTCATGGCTGGGCTTTATGGCAGAAGTGAATCTATATTAAGAGAACTCAAAAATGAAAAATATTACCAATACTCTTTAAATTTACTAAGAGAAATATACGTTAGGGAAAGAGATTGGGATAAAGCAATCGATTCTGCATCTGACTTAGAGAAAATTTCTGGAGTATCCTTCAGAATTGCAATAAGTCAATATTTTTGTGAATTAGCTACAAATAACCTTATGAACAAAAAATATGGCCTAGCAAGAACATATCTTAAGAAAGCACTTGAAGAATCTAAAAATTGTGTGCGCGCTAATATACTGCTTGGAGATATTGCTTATGAAGAAAAAAAATATGATGATGCTATCCTATATTGGAAAAAAATTGAGTACCAACAACCAGAATATCTTGGGTTGGTCATGCAAAAAATTATTTCTGTTTATGAAACACAAAATAACATAAATGAAGCACTATCTATACTTTCAAGATACTATGACCTATATAAACTTAGAACAATTCTTAACTCACTTTACGATCTTGTATTAAAAAATGAGGGAGTTGAAAGAGCAGAAGAGATAGCACGAAATGAATTAATACAAAGGCCAAGCCTATTTTCTCTCGACCATTTATTTCAAGTCCTCACCATAAAAAAAACAAACGAAATTGAAAGTATTGAACTAATTCAGCAAACTGTTAAAAATTCAATTGGCGAAAGAAGATTTTTTAATTGCAATCAATGTGGCTTTAAAGCAAAGCAATTTCATTGGCAATGTCCAGGCTGTAATGCATGGGAGTCACTCCCATCAGAACCAATTGATATTACTTTAGAAAATTAGATAGATGACCAAAAAAACTGATATTTTTGTAGCAATTGATACACACTCAATAGAAAATGCTAAAAAATTAATAGGTCAACTTAATAATAAATATTGTGGAATAAAAATTGGTAAAGAGCTGTTTACTTCCTGCGGGCCAGAAATTGTCCAGTGGGTTAAAAGTGAAGGATTTGAAGTATTTCTAGACTTAAAGTTTCACGACATTCCCAATACCGTTGTGAAAGCATGTGAGGCAGCTGCAAGGTTGAATGTAGACATAATAAATGTTCACTCACTGGGTGGTAAAGAAATGATGTCAGCAGCCAAAAATGCTGTTTCTAATCAACAAATAAAATTGTTTGGAGTTACACTATTAACAAGTCATGATATAAATTTTATGACAGAAGTAGGCCTGACTGGCTCAGTTGATGACTGCGTAAAAAAACTGGCTATAAACGCCGCAGAAAGTGGTCTTGATGGCATAGTTTGTGCAGCCCCAGACATACCTAATATTTGTCAGTATCTTCCAAATAATTTTATGTTTATTACACCTGGGATAAGGCTGGATAAAATAAATAATGACGACCAAAAGCGAGCTGCAAACCCAATTGATGCAGTTAATTTTGGCTCTGATATTTTAGTTATTGGTAGGCCTATTACAGGCGATATAAATCCTCAGGAAGCATTACTTAGGCTGCACAATCAGTTAAACAATTAATTTACTCTTCTGCCCTATTGGATGAAACCATCGAATCAATTGAGTCTTGCTCTATTCTCTTTAAAAGATGCTTATAAGATTTAATTTTTAATACGTCATCATCAATTAAATTAAAACTATTGAAAGATTCTTCGTCATAAAAAGCAGCAATTTTTTCACAAAGATTAGGAATGATTGGCGTCAAGAATATTGAAAGTGATCTAAAAGATTTAAGGCAAACCGAACAAATCTCATGCAAAGATGAATCATCTTTTAATTGTCCTTCCTCTTTTGCTAACTTCCAAGGCTCAGTTTTACTGATATATTCATTTATCTCCTCAATTAACTGCATAATAAATTTCACTAATTTGCTGTATTCTCTAGCTTCATAGTGTTCATCTATAATCTTTTTGGCATCCTTAATTTTTTTTAATATCGCAAGTCCCTCTTCAGACTTTATTGAAGCCGATGGCATAAGCTTATGATTAAAGAATTTACCTACAAACCCTGATGTTCGACTAGGAATATTTATAAATTTTCCAATTAAATCACTATTATTTTTAGCAACAAAGTCTTCGAGATTTAAATCTAGGTCTTCCATTGAAGAATTTAATTTTGTAGCATAGTAATACCTTAGAAAATTTGGGTCTTTTATGTGCTCAAGATAACTCCTTGCTGTTATAAATGTGCCTCTGGACTTTGACATCTTCTCACCGTTAACCGTTAAAAATCCATGCGTAAATATTTTAGTAGGCGTTCTATGGTTTGAGTAATTTAAAGTCGCTGGCCAAAAAAGTGCATGGAAATATAAAATATCCTTACCAATAAAATGAATTAATTCTGTTGAGCTTCCTTTTTTCCAAAATTCATCGAACGACAAATTGTTCATTTCAGCAAATTTCTTAAAACTAGCCATATAACCTATCGGAGCATCTAACCATACATAAAAATATTTACCAGGCGCATTAGGAATCTCAAATCCAAAATATGGCGCATCACGAGTTATATCCCAATCCTGAAGACCCATTTCAAACCATTCCTTGAGCTTATTTACAGCCTCGGGTTGAAGGGTGTCATTTTCTATCCATCCCTTTAAAAATTCTGCGCATTCAGAGAGCTTGAAAAAGTAGTGAAGCGTTTTCTTTTTAATAGGCTTTGTCCCTGAAAGAACTGAATATGCATTTATTAAGTCTGTTGGGCTATAAGTCGCCCCGCATTTTTCACATGAATCTCCATATTGATCCTCTGCCTTACATTTAGGACACACACCCTTTATAAATCTATCAGGCAAAAACATTTGTTTTGATTCATCAAAAAACTGATCAATGTCCTTCGATAAAATCTTACCGTTGTCATTTAATTCATTATAAATAGACTCGGATAACTCCTTATTTTCAATTGAATTTGTAGAATAAAAATGATCGAAATTCACATTAAACTCTTTAAAATCTAAATCATGTTCTTGATGCACTTTTTTGACTAACTCATCTGGTGAAATTTTTTCTTCTTCTGCTTTAAGCATTATTGGCGTGCCGTGCGTATCATCCGCACATATGTAATATGTTTCGTTGCCTGACAACTTTTGATAACGAACCCAAATATCAGTCTGAATATATTCTACCAAATGGCCTAGGTGAATGCTGCCATTGGCATAAGGAAGAGCAGAAGTAACAAGAAGTTTACGCATTAGATGGAAAAATTATTCTATAATCCATTATTCTAGCAAACAAAATGCTAATACACATTATAAAACCCTAGAAATGGAATCGTAAAATGGAAATAGAAAAAAAAATAGAAGACTACATAAAAGCTATAAATTTTCCTATTTTGAATAAGCAAATCATCACCGAAAAATCAATAAAAAAAATTGAATGTGCGGGAGATCATGTTCAAATTGATCTGCAATTAGGTTTTTATGCTGAAACTAAAATCGAAGAATTTAAAAATATACTTCTTGAAGGTATAAAAGATTTCACAAAGAATAAAATAAATATAAATATATCTACTAAAGTTCAATCACATAAAGTACAAACAGGTGTAGAAACCTTACCAAATGTAAAAAATATCATCGCGATAGCTTCTGGAAAGGGTGGAGTTGGTAAATCAACGGCCACGGCAAACTTGGCATTAGCCCTTTCAGCTGAAGGGGCAAATGTAGGCATACTAGATGCTGATATTTATGGACCCAGTCAGCCAACAATGTTTGGTATAAATCAAAAACCAAGTAGTTCTGATGGTAAAACAATGGATCCCATAAAAGCTCACAATATTCAAATCATGTCTATTGGTTTTTTAGTTGACCAGGAAACACCCATGGTCTGGAGAGGGCCAATGGTTACATCAACACTTGAGCAATTATTAAGAGAAACAAAATGGAACAATCTTGATTATTTATTAATTGACCTTCCACCTGGGACTGGGGATATACAGCTTACGTTGGCACAAAAAATTCCAGTAACCGGAGCAATTATTGTAACAACACCCCAGGATATTTCACTGCTTGATGCCAGAAGGGGTTTAAAAATGTTTGAAAAGGTTAATGTACCAATTCTCGGGATTATAGAAAATATGGCAATCCATATATGCTCTAAATGTAATAATGAGGAGCATATATTTGGAAAGGATGGTGGAGCTAGAATGAGCAAAGATTACGATGTCGATCTTTTAGGCAGTCTTCCACTTGATATAAAAATAAGAGAAGACTTAGATAATGGAAAACCAACAGTCGTTAATGATCATAACTCCCCTATTACAAAGATTTTTTCTGAAGTAGCAATGAAAATGGCCGCTAAGGTTGCAGATTATAGCGAGGATCATACAAGTAAATTTCCAAAAATCGTTATAGAAAAAAATACTTAGTTAACGTCCGAAATTAAAACAGTTAATTTTTTAATCGCTGAGATCCTTGAGGCTGGGATATTTTCAGCACTTTTAAATTTATCTAGTGCATTTTTTTTGTCTTTGCCCGTCACTAAAAAAATTACAAAATTTGCCATACTTAGTCTGTGTGGAGTTAATGAAATTCTATTTTCTGGTGGTTTTGGAGCATTTGATATTGGAACGGCTTGTTTATTTTCATCAAATTTAGAATTAGGAAAGATGCTTGCTGTATGCGCATCCTCTCCTAATCCAAGGAGCACAAGGTCAAATACCATATCTGAATTTAATTTTTTATTATAAGCCTCAGCCCCTTCATTCATTCCGAGTTCAGCAGGAACAATATTGATTTGGTTCTTTGGAATAGAGACTTTTGAAAAAAAGCTTTTTTCTGCCATTAAACTGTTTCTATCTTTATCGTTAGAAGGCAGGCATCTTTCATCTCCAAAATAAATATGCCAATTACCCCAATCACAATCTTTTTTTGATAAGGATTCATAAATTTTTTTTGGAGTATTTCCCCCTGCTAAAACAAGAGAAAAATAACCTTTCTTTGCAATGGCATCATTCGCATAATTTGCAATCATTTCTGTCGCTTTAAGCTCAAAATCTTCTGGACTTGAGCATAAAAGCCAATCATTTTCATTCACAGACATAGATTTCCTTAGTTAAATTCAAAACTATCTTTTGAAAGGATTGGAGTATAATGCCAATCTTTCTGAAAGAAAAAAATTAATCCAAAAGATTAACAAATTATAAACCTACATCAAAGGGAAAAAAATGAAAATTGCAATGCTTGGGCTTGGGAAAATGGGTGGAAATATGTCGGCAAGACTTATCAGAAATGGTATTTCAGTCGTAGGTTATGACAATAACCCAGAAATAATTAAAAAATTAGAGGTTGATGAGAGCTTAATACCATCATCGTCAGTTAAGGATGCGCTATCGAAGCTCGAGGGCCAAAAAATAGTTTGGATGATGTTGCCAGCTGGTGAAATTACAAAAAAACAAATTGCAGACCTTATTCCCCTTCTAAGTGAAGGTGACGTCATAGTTGATGGTGGAAATTCAAATTTTAAACAAAGTATTAAAATGGGCAGGATGTTGGAAGAATACAATATCGGCTTTATGGACTGTGGTACTTCAGGTGGTGTTTGGGGTTTAGATAATGGGTATTGCCTGATGGTCGGTGCCTCTCTAGAGGTTGCTAAATCCGTCGAACCAGCCTTAAGAGCATTAGCTCCAACGCCACAAAATGGGTGGTTACATGTCGGACCTGTTGGGTCAGGTCATTTTACAAAGATGATTCACAATGGTATCGAGTATGGAATGATGGAGTCATTTGCTGAAGGACTTGAGCTTCTTAAAGGTAGAGAAGAGTTTGCAATCGATATTGCTAAAGTAACAGAGCTTTGGCGACACGGTTCAGTTGTACGTAGTTGGCTTTTAGATTTAACAGCTGAAGCACTACAAAGTGATCAAAACTTAGAGGAAATTGCTCCATTCGTTGCGGATTCTGGTGAAGGCAGATGGACAGCAGTGGAAGCTATTGAACAAGGAATACCTGCTCCAGTTCTCACACAGGCGCTTCAAGTAAGATTTAGAAGTCAGGAAAAATCAAAAGGTTACGGCTATAAAATACTCTCTATTATGCGAAATGCATTTGGTGGTCATATAATGAAAAAAAGGGGTTAATTTAGAGATGATAGACAATTCTACGCTTGTTTTATTTGGTGCTAGAGGTAACTTAGCTAAAGTAAAATTGATACCGGGTCTTTTTCATCTCGATCAAGCAGGTAAACTCCCTAAAAATATGAAAATATTATCTGTAGGAAGGCAAGAGGTCGATGAAAGTGAATGGCACTCCAATATCAAACAGATGCTTGATGAAAAATTTAAGTCTTATGATGAAAATGTTTATGAGCGATTTATAAAAAGAAATTATTATCATGCCAACCTACCAGATGACCCAGAGGCATTTATTAAGTTTGCAAAAAGATTAGGAGACAAAGATGTTTTCCCCCAAAATTTAGCGTTCTTCTTATCTGTAAGGCCCTCAGATTTTGCTCTCATCGTAAAACAGTTATCCGAAGTTGATTTGCTCAACGAGTCAGAATATTGGAGAAGAGTTTTAATTGAAAAGCCATTTGGTACATGCCTTAAAAGTGCGATCGAACTTCAAACCTCGATTGAAGAGCATCTTAAGGAAGATCAAATATATAGGATAGATCATTACTTAGGAAAATTTTCACTGCAAAATATTATGACCACCCGTTTTAAAAATGGGGTATTGGAGCCACTTTGGTCCAGTGAGCATATTGAACAAATTCAAATCACCAACCATGAGACGCTCGGTGTAGGTGATCGAACAGTTTTTTATGAAGCAACGGGCGCACTTAGAGATATGATACAAAGTCATCTACTGCAAATGTTAGCACTTGTAACAATGGAAAAGCCAAATTCAATGAGCCCAGAAGATGTAAGACTTGAAAAAATAAAACTACTAGAATCTATTGAGGCTATTCCATTAGATGAAATTGAAAATTTTGCTTTTCGTGGTCAATATGCAGCAGGCGAATTAAATGGTGAAAAGGTCAAAGGTTATTTAGAAGAGGTAGAAAAACCAGATAGCGTTGTGGAAACATATGCGGCCATTAAATTATTTATTAATAATTCAAGATGGAATAAAGTCCCTATTTATCTTAGGACGGCAAAAAGACTATATGAAAACTCAACTTCAATTTCTATTAAATTTAAAGATCACGAGAACTGGTTAACTATCAATATTCAACCGAGTGAAAGCACTTCATTTGAGATAACTACCCTTCAACCTGGTCTTGATATGAATGAATTTAGACAGACTGTGCTCAGGGGAAATAATCGTATTGAAGGAGATGAAACCATAGATGCTTATGAAACATTGATGCTGGATCTGTTAAGTGGAGACCAATCAAAATTTCTGCATATTGATGAGGTAAAAGCTGCATGGAAGCTTGTTGATCCAATTATTGACTATTGGAGTAAAGATAAATCTCAACCTACGCAATACCAACCTGGAGAATTTGATCCAGAAGAATCAAAAGTTATTTTTGAGGATGAGGGTCAATTTTGGAAAAAATAAAATTTTAACTTTTACATACACTATTTACGTATAAGTTTTTAGGAGAAAACATGGCAATTAAGTCTGATAAATGGATTCGTAAAATGGCTGAGGAAAAAGATATGATCAGTCCATTCGAACCCAAAATGGTGAGAGATTTGGATGGGCAAAAAATTGTATCCTATGGGACATCAAGTTATGGCTATGATATTCGATGTGCACCTGAGTTTAGAGTATTCACAAATATCAATAGCACGATAGTTGACCCAAAATCTTTTGATCCAAATTCATTTGTTGAGTTTAATGGTGACCATTGTATTATTCCTCCAAATTCATTTGCACTTGCGAGGACGGTTGAATTTTTTAAAATTCCTAGAAATATTCTTACAATATGCGTAGGTAAGTCAACATATGCAAGATGTGGAATTATCGTAAACGTTACGCCTTTTGAACCAGAATGGGAGGGATATGTAACGCTGGAGTTTAGTAACACCACACCTCTACCTGCAAAAATTTATGCTGGAGAGGGTTGTGCTCAGGTTTTATTTTTTGAATCTGATGAGGTATGCGAAACATCATACAAAGACAGAGGTGGAAAATATCAGGGTCAAAGTGGAGTTACCTTACCAAAGATTTAAAAAATACATAACTTAGGAGAAATAGTTAAATTGGAATACTGGGGATATCATCTGATATTAGATTGTAAGGGTGGTGATTTAGACAAAGTGAGGTCATCAAAAAATATTGATCAATTTGTAAAGGCATTAGTAAGCAAGATAGAAATGGTAGCCTGTGGTGAACCAAAAATAGAACATTTTGCAGCCGACAACCCTAATGCTGCCGGATTTAGCTTAGTTCAATTAATTGAAACGTCTTCTATCACAGGACACTTTGTTGACTTGAACGGAGATAGTTATATTGATATATTCAGCTGCAAGTCTTTTGATATTGAAAAAGTTAAGGAAGTTGTTACACAGTATTTCTCACCTAAACAAATAAAAGTCACTTATTTAACAAGGCAGGCTTAATCTCAAACTATTTTCTGATATTCTATAAAAGAAAACTTTAATCCCTCATTTGTCTCTGAATCTTTTTGAGTTAATATTTTCCATTCATTTTCATCAAAAGCTGGAAAAAATGCATCCCCTTTTATATTGTTATAGACTTTCGTAACATGCATATGTGTAGCGATAGGCATAGCTATTTTATAAATCTGCTCACCTCCGATTATAAAAATCTCATTTTCATTTTTTGTTCGATGAATTGCTTCATCTAATGAATTCACAACCTCGGCTCCTTCAATCTTGAGCGTTCCGTCTCTACTTATAACAATATTTCTTCTCTCTTTCAGTGGTTTTCCGATTGATTCAAAGGTTTTTCTACCCATAACCACACTATGATTTATTGTAATTTGCTTGAAGTGTTTGAGATCCTCAGATATATGCCAAGGGAGAGCATTTTTATAACCGATGACTAGATTTTCTGATGCTGCAACGACAATAGAAATCTTCATCACTAGACTGCGACAGGCGCCTTAATAAGAGGGTATGGATCATAACCTTCCAAACTAAAGTCTTCATATTTAAAATCAAAAATATTCTTAACTGATGGGTTAATTTTTATTTGAGGAGGTTTTTTAGGTTTTCGACCTAACTGTTCATTTACCTGATCAATATGATTGGTATATATATGAGCATCGCCTAAAGTATGAATAAATTCCCCACATTCCAAGTCACATACATGCGCTATCATTTGCGTAAGGAGTGCATAGGATGCAATATTAAAGGGGACACCAAGAAATATATCTGCGCTCCTTTGATAAAGTTGGCAAGAAAGTCTGCCATCCGCGACATAAAATTGAAAGAAACAATGGCATGGTGGTAATTTCATCTTATTAATTTCGCCAACGTTCCATGCTGAAACAATCAACCTTCTCGAATCAGGAGTTTTTTTAATTTGATTAATAAGATTAGATATTTGATCAATTTCCCTACCTTCTGAGGTGGGCCAACTTCTCCACTGATGACCATATACTGGACCTAGATTACCATTTTCGTCTGCCCACTCATCCCAGATAGATACGCCATTATCCTTCAAAAATTTAATATTTGTATCGCCTGATAAAAACCATAAAAGTTCATAAATTACTGATTTTAAATGTACTTTCTTTGTTGTCAGTAAGGGGAAGCCTTCATTTAAATTAAAACGCATCTGGTAACCAAAAACTGACATCGTGCCTGTTCCAGTCCGATCCTCTTTTTTTTGCCCATTTTGTTTTACATGTTCTAGCAGCGTGAGGTATTGATTCATACTAGCTATTATCGGTAATGCATTTCTTTACTGACTCAACGCTATTTTCAAAAACCTCATACCTTTGATCGAGTAATTCTAAACCTTTAAGGGTGTCCGGTCTCTTTGGGTAAACTCCAATCGCCTCAAAGACTGATTTTTCAAACTTAACAGGAAGCGCAGTCTCTAAGACAATCATTGGATAGATTGGAACTGAGTGATCCATTGCTGCCTTAACTCCATCGGCTGTATGTGGATCAATTATCACTCCATAATCGTTATATATATTTCTAATAAAATCTATTCTATTGATATGTTTACTTGAGGACGACACAAAGCCATAGTCTTTAATTTTCTGAAAGTCTTCTTCTTTTAATTTAAATGATTTTCCTCCGTCAATTTTCTTCCAGTGAGCATTCAAAGTGTTGGAGTCTCGGCCAAATAAATCGAAAATAAAACGCTCAAAATTTGAGGCTTTTGAAATGTCCATAGATGGGCTTGATGTTTGAAAGGTGTCATCAGAAGATCTGGGAGCATAATGTCCTGTGTTAAAAAATTCGTCCAAGACATCATTTTCATTCGTAGCAACAACTAAATGATTGATTGGTAAACCCATCATTCTTGCAATGTGCCCTGCACAAATATTTCCAAAGTTGCCTGTTGGGACAGTAAAATCAATTTTTTCACTGTTTTTGCTGGTTACATCAAAGTAACCCTTAAAATAATAAACAATTTGAGCAAGAATGCGTCCCCAGTTTATTGAGTTCACTGCACCGATCTTATTTAAATTTTTGAATTCTAGGTCATTTGAGACAGCCTTTACGATATCCTGGCAATCATCAAAAACACCTTTAATCGCTATGTTAAAAATATTTGTATCTTGCAGGCTATACATTTGTGCTGACTGAAATGGACTCATTGTTCCATAAGGAGATAACATAAATACTTTAATTCCCTTTTTCCCTTTCATGGCGTATTCTGCCGCTGGGCCAGTGTCCCCTGAGGTTGCCCCAAGTATGTTTAGGGTTTTCCCTTGCTTCTCTAAAACGTATTCGAAGATATGGCCCAAAAATTGCATCGCAATATCTTTAAATGCTAATGTAGGCCCATTCGATAATGAGAGTAAAAATAAGTTATTTTTTAATTGTAAGGTAGGTGTAATGTCCACTGCCTTTTGCTCTTCTCGTGCATAAGAAAATATTTCAGCGCTATAGGTCTTATTAACAATCTCCCTGAGATCATTCGAAGGTATATCATCTATAAATTTTTCAAAAATATGAAAGGCTAAGTCTTGATAAGACATATCTCGCATATCATTTAGCTCGTCATCTTTAAATTTAGGGTAATGCTCAGGAAGGTATAATCCACCATCAGGTGCAAGACCACCAAGCAATACCTCAGAAAAATTTAGTTTAGGAGATTCTCCCCTTGTTGATATGTACTTCATTAAAGCTCCTACTTATTTAGTTCTTCAGTTCTAATTTTAACAACCTTTTCAATATTCTCAGGTAAAAGCTCAATTTCACTAATGATGGTATCTATGTCTGCCTCTTTAGTTTTCGAAGTGATTAGGAAGATATCCGGATTTTGATTATTTTCTTGCACTTCTTTATGCACCATAGAATTTATAGAAATATCATGATCAGCAAAAATATTAGTAATTTTGGCTAGCAAGCCTGCTTGATTTTTCATTGTAAATCGAAGGTAATATTCTGAAAAGATATTTTCAATAGAAAGAACATTTTTTTCATTTATCTTATCTGGCATAAATCCAAGTGAAGGAATGAGTGTATCTTGTGAAAGTTTTGTTTGTCTCGCGATATCAATTACGTCTGCAACAACTGCGCTTGCTGTGGGTTCTGCACCTGCACCTGCTCCATAATAGAGTGTCGGTCCAACCATATTTCCATGAACCAGAACCGCATTCATAGCGCCGTCAACATTGGCAACCAATCTATTTTTAGGAACCAGCGTTGGATGCACCCGTATCTCAACATCCGTATTCTGTGATTTTGCGATACCTAGAAGTTTAATCTTGTAACCAAGTTCCTCAGCATAAGTGATATCTTTTTGGCTTAGGTTGCTTATGCCTTCTACGTGCACAGCATCAAAATTTATAGGAATTCCAAATGCAATAGAAGCTAAAATTGTGATCTTATGAGCTGCATCCACCCCCTCGATATCGAATGTAGGGTCCGCCTCTGCGAAACCTAGATCTTGTGCTTGCTTTAATGCGGTATCGAAGGTTAAATTATTTTCTTTCATTTCTGTCAAGATATAGTTTGTAGTTCCATTCAAAATACCTGCAACCCAATTAACTTTATTTGCTGCCAATCCCTCTCTTAGTGCTTTAATGATCGGTATTCCACCTGCGACAGCAGCTTCATAAGCAAGAAGTACATTTTTTTTATTAGCTATTTTGAAAAGCTCTTCGCCATGCATAGCAATTAAGGCTTTATTCGCTGTCACAACATGCTTACCATTTTCAAGTGCTTTACGAACAATATCTAGTGCAATCCCCGTTCCACCAATTAACTCTATAATTGTATCAATACTGCTGTTCTCTATAAGAGAGAATGCATCTTCCTCTATAATTGTTTCTTTATCTACAGTCTCTTTTGCAAGCTTTAGGTTTTTGTCGGCGACGTGGGTAATTTTAATTTCTATGCCTGATTTATTCGATATTTCTTCTGCATTTTCTTTTAAAACTTGATATGTTCCACCACCAACGGTACCAATTCCAATTAACCCTATGTTCATCTAATTTTTACCTTTTTTTAAATTCTGTTAAATAATCTGCAAACCTGCTAATTGCAATTTTTAAATCATCTTCATTTGGTAAAAATACCATACGAAAATGGTTTTGATCATGCCAGTTAAAACCAGTCCCTTGAACCATCAAGACCTTCTTTTTTTTCAGCACATCTAAAATAAAATCTTGATCATTCTCTATCGGATATATTTTAGGATCTAACTTAAAAAATAAATACATAGCAGCTGATGGCTTGACGCATGACACCCCAGGTATTTCCATCATCAACTTATAAGCTAAATCTCTTTGCTTGCATAATCTCCCTGTGGGTGCAACCAAGTCATTAATGCTTTGGTAGCCACCAAGTGCTGTTTGTATAGCAAGTTGGCCAGGGACGTTAGCACAAAGCCTCATGGAGGCAAGGATATTCAATCCCTCTAGATAATCTTTAGCTCTTCCTTTATCGCCAGAAACTACTAACCATCCAGCTCTGTAACCACAAGCTCTATAATTTTTAGATAAACCATTTAAAGTAACAAACAAAACGTCATCTGCAAGTGATGCGACAGAGGTATGCTTTTTCTCATCATATAAAACTTTATCGTAAATTTCATCTGCAAAAACTATTAAATCGTTCTTTCTCGCAATAGCAATAATTTCCCTCAGACATTCATCTGAATAAATTGCCCCCGTGGGATTATTTGGATTAATAATTAATATTGCTTTTGTTTTATTCGTTATTTTTGACTTTATATCATCCAAATCTGGAGCCCAATCCGAAGCTTCATCACAAACATAATGAATTGGATTCCCCCCTGCCAGAGTTACTGAAGCTGTCCATAAAGGATAGTCAGGCTTTGGTATTAATACCTCATCGTCGTTATTAATAAGACCTTGCATAGCCATGACAATAAGCTCTGAAACACCGTTACCTAAAACGATATCGTCCACCTCAACATCTGAAATATTTTTTTGTTGGGTATAGTGCATTATTGATTTTCTCGGCTCAAACAAACCAAAACTTTCTGTATAGCCAGAGGATTTACTAATGTTCCTAACAACATCCTGTGTTATTTCATCCGGCGCTTCAAAACCAAAGGCTGCAGGGTTGCCAATATTTAATTTAATAATGCGATGACCTTCCTCCTCCATTCTTTTAGCATGCTCAAGAACTGGGCCACGAATGTCATAACAGACATTATCTAATTTTTTAGATTTAAGAAATTGGGACAAAATTTAATCTCATTAATTTGATTGATAAATTAGGTGATATATTACCTTTCTATTAGAATTAAGCCAATAAATACCTGTTGAACAAAGTTTCATTTTCGAATTATGAAATTTCACGAAATTAACTCAGATACGCATAACATTATAGATGCCTATGATCATAACTCTATAAGAATAAAAAAAAACACATACCAAAAAGGAGTCATCATATTTCCTGAAAAAATAATTTCAAGATCGGATATAGCATCTTATGAGGACTTGAGGTTTGATAATTTAAAAGAGGTTTTTGACTATGGGCCTGAGTTAATTTTAATCGGATCAAATATCAAAAATAAAATTATTGATAAAAATGCACAAATTTTATTTATTGAAAAAAAAATTGCCTATGAAAATATGAATTTTGATGCAGCTTGTCGAACATTTAACATTCTGCTATCAGAGCAAAGAAAGGTTGTATTAATTCTTATGTAAACCTTTTATAGTTTTGCTTTAGAGAAAACTAGTGACGCATTTACCCCCCCAAAACCGAAGCTATTTGACATTGATGTAATCACCTCTTGTTCCCTTTTTTGTATCAAAACTGGGAGTCCTTCGCCTGCTGGATCTTTATCTTCGATATTAACTGAAGGGCTCAAAAAACTCTCATTCATCATAATTAAGCTATAAACGGCTTCATTTGAACCTGCGGCACCAAGAGCGTGACCTGTTAATGACTTAGTAGAAGCAATGGCTGGCATTTCTCCAAATTTTTTGTCACCAAAAACTGTTCTGATAGCTTCCAATTCTTTTGAGTCACCTACGGGCGTGCTTGTGCCATGCGTGTTCATGTAATCAACATTTATAGTTTTTTTCTCCTCAAGGGCCGCCCTCATACACCTTATAGCTCCTTCTCCACTGGGGGCAACCATATCAAACCCATCAGATGTAGCCCCATAGCCAACAACTTCAGCATACATCTTTGCCCCTCTTTTCTTGGCGTGCTCGTATTCCTCGAGAACAAGAATACTTCCACCCCCAGAAATAACAAACCCATCTCTGTTGACGTCAAACGCTCGAGAGGCTTTTTCAGGTTGATCATTATATTTAGAAGACATAGCCCCCATTGCATCAAATAAATAACTCATGGTCCAATGCTCTTCCTCAGCTCCACCAGCAAAAATAATATCTTGTTTTCCCATTTGAATCTGCTCATAAGCATTTCCTATACAATGTGCGCTTGTCGAACATGCTGACGTAATTGCATAATTAATACCTCTTATCTTTGCACCAGTAGCAAGACATGCACTTACCCCATTAGACATAGTTTTCGTTACCATATAAGGTCCAACACGCCTTATGCCCTTTTCTTTTAGAACCTCAGTACCATTAAGCATGCTTTCAGTAGAGGTTCCGCCTGCGCCAACAATAATCCCTGTTCTATCATTTGAAACATAATTTTCTGTAAGTTTCGCATCAGCAATAGCCTCTTGCATAGCAATCCATGCATAGGCATGACCTTTTGCCATAAATCTATAGAGCTTTCTATCAATTAACTCTGCAGGTTCAATATTCAAAGAGCCTGCAACATTTGATCTAAGGCCTCTCTCAGCATACTCAGGTTGGAATGTGATTCCTGACTTTGAATTAAATAAACTTTCTTTTACCTCGGCATAGTTATTACCTATGCTTGATACAATACCTATTCCAGTGACTACGACTCTTTTCAATTTATTCCTTCCTTATTAAAAAATATCTGTTTTAACAAAAAGTCCGACTTTTAAATCTTTAGCCTGATAAATTAACCTTCCATCTACCTCCATTGAAGCATCTCCAATTCCCATAACTAATTTTCTCATTATCACCCTTTTTAAATCAATAATGTAGGTAATTTTTTTTGATGTAGGCAAGACCTGTCCAGAAAATTTTACCTCACCTGCACCGAGTGCCCTACCTTTGCCTAAACCACCTTTCCACCCAAGAAAAAACCCTAATAACTGCCACATAGCATCTAGTCCTAAGCAGCCAGGCATAACTGGATCTCCCTGGAAATGACATTCAAAAAACCATAAATCTTCAGTTAAATCTAATTCAGCAATAATTTGACCATGATTATATTTGCCGCCCTTGTCCGTTATAGAAACTATTCTGTCGAACATGAGCATCGGAGGAAGTGGGAGTTGAGCATTTCCTTTTCCAAACATTTCACCTCTGCCACAACTGATTAATTCTTCTTTGGTATAACTTTCTTTTTGCATTTTTAAAATATCACTTTTTTTTAATGTTTAAGATGGAGAGCCCTAAGTATTTAAAGTTGAATTGTTGCAAAATAGAAACATTATCCTTAATTATGATATTGTTAATAAAATTATTTAAAACAACCAAAATTATCCTAGGAATATAACATAATGAGCGATCAAAATCTGACCGATTGGAGAAAACTTGGGCTTAAGCTAGAGGCTGAAATTAATAAAGTCATCCTAGGGCAAGAGGCTCCTATAAGACTTATCACAAATGCAATATTTGCTAGAGGGCATGTTCTACTTGAGGGTGATGTAGGCGTAGGTAAAACGACTTTGCTTAAAGCATTTGCGAGATCAATTGGTGGAGGATATGAAAGAATTGAGGGAACCATTGATTTAATGCCTAATGACCTTATTTACCATACATACCTTGGTGAAGATGGTAAACCTCATGTAGATGAGGGTCCTATTCTAAAATCTGGCGAGGATCTATCAATTTTCTTTTTTAATGAAATTAACCGAGCACGACCTCAAGTACATTCATTACTCTTAAGGATAATGGCAGAAAAAACCCTATCTGCTTTTAATCAAGAATTTACCTTCCCGCATCTAACTGTATTTGCTGATAGAAACCAAGTGGAAAAGGAAGAAACCTTTGAAATCCCTTCTGCTGCAAGGGATAGATTTATGATGGAAATACCCATTATAATTCCTCAAGTTGATAAATTAATGAATCAACTGATTTTTGATACAAAATTTCACGATGCCGATTTATTAATCTCTGAAGTCACCCCAAATATGCTGAAATTTGATCAATTAAATAAACTATCTACTCAAATTCAAAGCACAATTAAATCAACTTCTGCACTTGAAAAATATTCATTAAATTTATGGAAGGCAACTAAAAATCCAGAAAAATATAATGTAAAGATTAGTGGGATAGACACGGAGAGATTAATTGTTTCAGGGGCAAGCCCTCGTGGAATAAGTATGATGATGAAGTGTGCACGAGTAAGCGCATGGTTAAACAATAGAACTTCTATTCTACCTGAAGATATCCACGCTATTTTTCATGAAACAATTGCACATAGATTGGTTTTTAATCCTGTTTATGAGCTCAAAAGAACTGAGATATCGCGTGAACTATCAAATGAGATCTTAAATAAGGTCAGTGTAACCTAATGCATAATACACTCGATTCATTTAGCTACCATATTAATTGGAAATCTAGAGGGCATCATCCTGGCCAACACAAGAGCGGTCAAAGAGGGATGGGGATGGAGTTTGCAGGCCATTCAAATTTATTGGATTATCCAGACCCTAGAAGGATTGATATTAGACAAACAATAAGAGACCCTCTCGAACAAGTTCATGTAAGAATATTTAACCAGAGAAGTGCAACCCCAGTCATGATTATGGCTGACCTATCATCGAGTATGGGGTATGGTCTCAAAAAAACTAAATTTGAAGTTTCATCAGAAATTGCAGAAATAATTACAAATTCTGTCACCGCAAAAAGTGACGCATTAGGGTTTATTGGTTTTAACGATAAAATTAGCTCACAATGGGTAGCCCCTCTTTCTTATAAACCTTTTAGAACAAAATTATTGATTGAGAAGTTGAAAAATCATAGATCAAAAAGTTCATCTCATACAGGCTTTATTAAGATTGCAGATACCCTGCCAAAGGATCGGACATTGGTATTTTTAATATCTGATTTTCATATGCCAATTAAAGATATAGAAAAGGCTTTATCCACATTGGTAAGACACCAAGTTGTCCCTATTGTTTTATGGAATAAAAGTGAGTTTGATAATTTACCTAAATTTGGTCTGCTAAATATTGAAGATGCTGAGACAGGAAAAGAGTCAACGCTTTTTCTTAGAGAAAAGATTACAAAAAAGATTAAAGCTGACTTCGCTGCCAGAAAAAAACTTCTTCAAGAAACTTTCCTAAAGTACAACTACCCTCCTTTTTTTGTAGAGGATGATTTTAAATCTCTTGAAATGACTAATTATTTTAACGAGTACTTTTATGCATAAAATTTGCTTTCTCATCTGCTTGTTAATGTATTCATCAGCAAACATCTTTGCATATGAGGATCCAAGAAAATACCCTGATATGGATCCAAAATATGTAGGCATTAGCACTCTAGACCCGAACCAAAAGGTTGGTTATACGGTTGGGGATTATATAAATAGGGTGATTACTTTGACTGTTAAAGAGCCGTTCAAGCTTATTGAAGAGTCATTACCCATAGTAGGCTATGAAAAAAGATACCGGGGACAACTGTTAGGAATTTCTCTTAAGGCAATTGATGTATCAAAGAAAATTAAAGATGATCTTACTACTTACACAATCAGGCTCAAGTATCAAATCTTTACAAATAATGTTGTAGCTAAGCCTGCTTCAATTACAGCAGATTATTATAGATTTATAAATCCTAACGAACCAAAAAAAATAAAAAAATTTAGGGTGCCTTCGTTTACCTTTGCCATCTCACCTATTGCGATATTTGGAGACGTTAAAATAGAAAATGATATGAGCCCTTATCGAGGGCCATTTTTGAAAGATAAAATTCCGAATGAAAATAAAATTAAATTTTCATTGGCTGCACTAATTATAATATTGCTAGCTTTTATTTACATTTATGGAAGATACACATGGCTTCCAAATAGAACCTTTAGTATGATTTATCGTAGGTTTAAAAAACAAAACCCCTCCGCTGCCAATACAAAAAAAATTATCACAGCTCTTCATGCAGGTTTCGATAACCTTATTGAGCAAAACCTTTTTGAAGATAACATCGCACTTTTAATTAAAAAAAATGGAAGTTTTAAGCACATAGAAAAGGAGCTTCATACATTCTTTAAGATTTCTCGAGCATTATTCTTTCAAAAACATATCAAGCTTGATCAAGATGAGCTTAATAAATGGTTAATTAGTTTTTCACTCCATTGCAGAATGTGTGAAAGAAAACTTATTGTAAATCCAAAAGATATTAAAGGTATTTCATTTTAATGAATTTTGTATACCCACTGGTTTTAATTCTTCTACCTCTTTCACTCATCCCTTTTTTTATAAGCCAAACAAATAAAAATATATATTCTTGGAGTGAAATGCTTCACATTGACATACTATCTCGAATCATCTCTTTATTTTTTAAAATTGTAAGTACAGTAATTATCTTGTTGATAATTCTGACATTAAGTGAGCCATACGCAGACCAAGAGATTGTTCTTAAAAAAGGTAAAGGCGCACAAATTGGACTTGTTCTAGATAGAAGTGCATCAATGGATGATCCCTTTGCTGGAGGCGACAACAATAAATCCATTGCCGAGACAAAATCAGCCGCAGCGAGCAGGCTTATTGTTGATTTTTTCGACTCTAGAACAGATGACATGGTTGGCGTTATTACCTTCAGTAATTCTGCTATGTTTATTTTACCTCTTACAAACAATAAAGAGGCAATTAGAGCGGCCGTGAGCGCCACAGCTGGGAATGCCTTATTTCAAACAAATATTGCTGCAGGTCTTACTAGTAGTGCAGAACTTTTTACATCAATTGAAAACTCTGGTTCAAGGGCAGTCATCTTGCTTTCCGACGGAGCAGGAAGGATTGATGCAAAAACTCAACAAAAAATAAAAGAGTGGTTTGATAAATATGAAATAGGTTTATATTGGATCGTTCTTAGGCAGCCTGGTGGAATAAGTATTTTTGAAGAAGATGTTCCCCTTCACCAAGATTATCAATTACCACCTCAGGTTGAGCTCTACGAATTTTTCAAAACATTTAAATCACCTTTTCAAGCTTACGAAGCTGAAGACCCCAAATCATTAGAACAAGCAATTAAGGATATTAATTTGAAGGAAAGAAAGCCTATCGTCTTCGAGGAAAAAGTACCTGGGGAGAAGTATGCACCCATACTTCTTGTAGTATCAATTATTTTGAGCTTAATGCTTTTATTCTTAAAATTTATTGAGGTAAAATCAATCAAATGAATATTATCAAATTTTTTAATGTTAAAAACATAACCGTCTTTTTAACTATTGCTGCTGGATATTTTTTATACCTTTTATCATTCTCGTCTTTTGAGCTTTTTCAAATTAGTAAATTTAATGAAAGCTTAAAAAAGGGTGAGGCACCTCAACAGTTTGAACAAGACTACGAGGCAAGATTTTCAACTGCTTTCCAAATTGCAAAAAAGGGTTATTTTAAAGAGGCGACCATACTTTTTAATAATTTGTCTAAAGAAGGGACTGATGATCAAAAATCAGCTGTTTATTATAATATTGGTAATATTTACTTCAAGCGCGGTCTTTTTGTAAACGGTACGAGTAATAGCTCAACGGTAAAAGATGAGGCTGAATATTTAATGCGACAAGCAAAAAAAGCATATGAGCAATCACTTTCATTTAATAATAATCACTGGGACGTGAAGCATAATTTGGATCGTGTTTTAACGATGCTGCCCAAGGATCCCACACCGGGTATTGGTGACTCAGATTCACCAGGTTTGATCATGGGCAATATACCGGTTGGCTTACCGTAACTCTCTATGAGGGAACTTTTTCAAAAAATTATTGGTGATAAAAATATCATTTTTTTATGTCTGTCTATTATTTTCCTTATTTTAGGGCTAATAAATCCAAAAGTTACCATAGAAAGAGATATCCACAATTATATATTTGTTGTTGATATATCTCAGAGCATGCTCACAAAAGATATGTCTATTGAGGGTCAGAAAGTATCACGCCTAGACTACTCAAAAAAATTATTGCAAGGTATTATGGACCAACTCCCTTGCAAAACAAACGTCAGTATTGGAATGTTTGCGGGTGTAAGTGTTGCAGCAACCTATACACCAATAAATATCTGTGATAACTACAGTGCTGTTAATTCCACCATTCAGCACCTTGACTGGCGATCTGTTTGGTCAGGTAATAGTCGAATAAGAGAGGGCTTAAGTAATTTAGCCAGACTAATTCGCAGCTTTCCCCAATCTGCTCGAGTAGTCTTCTTAACTGATGGAGAGGAGGCACCAAGGCTTCATACCTTCAATACGAGGGATTTGAGTCAATTTCAAGGAGAAACTGATTGGTTGATGGTTGGTATAGGTTCTGAAGAGGGATCAGCAATACCTAAATATGACAGTGAAAATCAATTAATAGGTTTCTGGTCGGTTGATAGTTTTGCATTGCAGCCGGGTATTGCTCAAATTTCAGAGTCAAATATTGGCGCCAGAAACGATTCTATTGCCTTCAGTGAGAGTGATCGATATATCTCAAAATTAAATGAAAAGTATTTAATTGAGATTACTTCAATGATTAAAGGTCATTATATAAAGGGTGATAGTGTTAATAGTGTTATTTCAAAAATGAATACCATTCCACCATCATGGAGAGATAAATCAGAGTTACCATTAAGAAATCTATTTGTCACATTAAGCTTGATATTTTTTCTTTTAAGATTCAATAAACTGCTATCAACAATTTCTTTTTTAAAGAAAAATAAAAAAACAATTGCTTAATATCAAAGACCAATTAGACGTAATTAAAATATCAGGTGTAGATTCTGAAACATTTATCCAGGGTCAAATAACAAATGATATTTCCCTTTTATCTGAAGAAAAAAAATCTATATACGCAGGCTATTGTTCACCTAAAGGAAGGCTGCTCGCATTTTTCTTCATAACAAGAATGAATGCAAACTATTTTCTCTTTTGCCCTCCTTGTATTAGTGAGGCAATAAGTAAAAGACTTTCAATGTATGTGCTTAGGGCTAAAGTAGAGATATTATCCTCACCTGAGGATATAGATTATTTTTTAGTTGATGAAAGTAATATTAAAAAATTACACAATAATTTTAGCTCAATTCCTCAAAGTAAAATGCAAACAGTATTGAGTAATAACAAGTCTGTTTCTTTAACAATGCTTGATGGGCCAAAAAGTTATTATTTAATTTTTGGTGACAATAAAGAAATATTAAAACTATTTGATGAAATTTATTCAACTGAAATTAAACCTTGTAACTGGAATGAGGTTCATATTGACAATATTATTCCAAATATTTTTAATGAAACGCAAGATTTATATATACCGCAATCAGTGAATCTAGATCTAATTGGTGCAGTTAATTTCAAAAAAGGTTGTTACACTGGCCAGGAGGTTGTAGCTAGGACACATTATTTAGGCAAACCGAAAAGAAGAATGTATTTAGGATCTGTTGCCTTAAATAAAAATCCAGAATTAGGTTCTGACATAAAGGTGAGTGATGAAAAAGTTGGTAGCTTAGTAAATTATTACAAACAAGAAAATAATATTTTCAAAGTCTTAGTTGAATTAAGGATTGAAAAAATTGATGCTCGACCGACCCTTGATGGAAATGAAATTCTCTCTTTAGAAATGCAATACTAAACTATTTGTTTGGCACCTGAAAAAAGAATTCATCACTTTTAACCATCCCTAACTCGTGCCTCGCCCTTTCTTCAATGGCGTCAGTTCCATTTGTTAAATCTGATACCTCCGCCCTTAGAGCAAAATTTTCTTTTGAAAGATCTGAGTTGATTTTATATTGCCGATTGAACTCTTGCTTTAGTTTAAAAACGTCATACCAACTCCCCTTTCCGATCCAAAGTGGATATTGAATGAGTATTAACAAAGAAAAAAGGATGACAGATAATATTTTCACTTTACATCCCTATAGCTGAAAAAGCTTTTAGGCCGGCATAATTTATTTTAGAGCCCATCATCTCTTCAATTCTTAATAATTGATTATATTTAGCTGTCCTTTCAGACCTAGACATTGAACCAGTTTTAATTTGCATTGCATTTTTTGCTACAGCAATATCAGCAATGATTGTATCCTCTGTCTCACCTGAACGATGAGAAATCACTGAAGTATAATTCGCTTTCTTAGCTAATTCAATCGCCTCAAATGTTTCGGTAAGTGTTCCAATTTGATTCACTTTAATCAGGATTGAATTTGCTATATTTTTTTTGATTCCTTGTTCGAGGATCTTAGGGTTAGTCACAAATAAATCATCACCAACTAATTGAATATCATAACCTAAACGATTCGTTAAAACTTCCCAGCCATCCCAATCATTTTCATCCATACCATCTTCAATACTTATTATGGGATACTTATCACACAATGAAGATAGATAGTCCGTCATTTGTTTTGAATCAAGGCACATATTTTCAGACTTCAGCAAATATTTACCATCTTGATAATACTCAGAGCTCGCACAGTCAAGAGCTAAAAAAACGTCTTTTCCGGGCTCATAACCTGCCTTTTCAATAGACTCCATAATAAGCTTTAAAGCAGATTCGTTTGACTCTAAGTTTGGTGCAAATCCACCTTCATCGCCTACAGTCGTTGATAATTTTTTTTCGCTCAAAGTTTTTTGAAGCACCTGAAAAACCTCACTGCCACATCGTATTGCTTCACTCAAACTTGGTCTTCCAGCTGGAATAATCATAAATTCTTGTATATCTAAATTATTATCTGCGTGAGCTCCACCATTTATAATATTCATCATTGGTGTAGGCAATGACATCTCTTCACCTAAACTTAAATATTGGAATAATTCCGTCTTTTTAAAATTAGCTGCTGCTCTCGCTGTAGCCATTGAAACAGCTAAAATAGAATTTGCTCCTAGATTTTTTTTATTAGGTGTTCCATCAACATCAATCATGAATTGATCTATTTTTTCCTGATCAAGGGCATCCATTCCAATGATTTTTGAAGCTAGTTCACCGTTTATATTGTTGACTGCACTCTTAACTCCCTTTCCTTGAAAGCGCTCATTATCATGATCACGAAGTTCTATTGCTTCTTTACTGCCTGTCGAGGCACCTGATGGCACAGAAGCTCTCCCCATGAACTCTCCCTCTAAAAAAACATCAGCCTCAACGGTTGGGTTTCCTCTTGAATCTATAATCATCCTTGAATGAATTTTTGTTATTTTTGGCATATGTACTAAATTATGTTCCTTGATTTAACTAACTCATCAATATCTTTTAACGTCCCCAATAACTCGCTCATATGCTCTAGTGGAACCGCATTGGGTCCATCAGATAAAGCTTCTTCCGGGTTTGGGTGTGTTTCCATAAAAACACCTGAAATGCCAGAAGCAACAGCCGCTCTGGCTAGTAAAGGAACATATTCACTCTGTCCTCCACTCCTATCACCTTTACCACCCGGCTGTTGAACTGAGTGGGTAGCATCAAAAACAACTGGGCAATTCGTCTCGCGCATAATTGATAAGCTTCTCATATCAGATACTAGTGTGTTGTACCCAAAAGATACACCTCTCTCACAGACCATAATGTTATCTTTGTTGCCATTAGCCTCCTTAGCCTTATTTACAACTTGAGTCATATCACCTGGAGCCAAAAATTGCCCTTTTTTAATATTTACCGGCCTTCCAGATTTAGCCACTGCTGTAATAAAATCAGTTTGTCGGCATAGAAAAGCTGGTGTTTGGAGAACATCAACGATCTCTGATACAGGTTTAACTTGATCAGTTGTATGGATATCAGTTAAAACCGGTAGATCAAATTGGGCTTTTACTTTCTCAAGTATTCTTAACCCCTCCTCCATACCGAAACCTCGGAATGTGCTATTTGAACTTCTATTTGCTTTATCAAACGATGATTTAAAAATGAATGAAACATCAAGTTTTATGCAAACATTTTTGAGTTCTTCGGCAACACGCAATGTCATGTCTTCTGACTCAATAACGCATGGGCCTGCAATTAAAAATAAGGGTTGGTCTATACCCACGTTAAAATTTATAAGTTTCACTTATTTTCCTTTTTTAAATTGAAGTGCAGCTTTCAAAAATGATAAAAATAATGGATGGGCATCCTTAGGGTTTGAAGTAAATTCTGGATGAAATTGGCAGCCTAGGAACCATGGATGACTTTTTTTAGGCAGCTCAACAATTTCACATAGCTTTTCTCTTGAAGTTCTAGAGGATATCGTTAAACCTGCCTTACTGAGTGCCTTAACATAATTATTATTTACCTCATACCTGTGTCTGTGTCTTTCGTTCACAAAATCACCATAAATATCGTAAGCCAATGTATTTTTTTTAATTCTTGATTTTTGAGCTCCAAGCCTCATAGTGCCACCAAGTTCAGATGCTGCATCCCTGTGTTCAATTTTGCCATCCTGTGTCTTCCATTCGCTGATCAAGGCTACTACCGGATGAGGTGTTTTAGGATTGAATTCTGTGCTGTTAGCTTTCTTTAAGTCCACAACATTTCTTGCATACTCAGTAATCGCTAATTGCATCCCTAAACAAATTCCTAAAAAAGGAACCTTAGATTCTCTTGCGAACTGAATAGCCTTTATTTTTCCCTCTGTTCCTCTTTTTCCAAAACCACCTGGTATCAAGATTGCATCCATCTTTTTAAGTGGGGCTATACCTTTCTTTTGAATATCTTCAGAATCAAAGAAATGAATATTAATCTTAGCGCTATTATGAATACCAGCGTGTATAAGGGCTTCTGTCAATGATTTATATGATTCAGTTAAATCAATATATTTACCTACAAAGGCTAGGTTTATTTGCTGGCTTGATTCATCAAGAAGTTTGGTAATTTTTTCCCATTGCCTTAAGTTTGCTTTTCTAGGCTTAATATTAAGTTTTTCACACACAATTTGATCGATAAGCTGTTTATGAAGCATGACCGGAATTCGGTATATTGAATCAGAATCAACAACTGAGATCACTGCTTTTTTTGATACATTTGTGAATAGCGCTATCTTATCTTTTTCCTCTGGTGGTAGTTTTTTTTCTGATCTACATAATAAGATGTCTGGTTGAATGCCAATTTCTCTTAACTCCTTCACTGAATGTTGTGTGGGTTTTGTTTTTAGCTCTCCAGCTGAAGAAAGCCATGGCAGAAGAGTGAGATGAATATAGCATGTATTTTCTTTGCCTTCTTCAAACCCCATTTGTCTGATGGCTTCAAGAAAAGGAAGTGACTCAATATCCCCAACAGTACCGCCCACCTCAACGATAACAATGTCTGCATTTTTAGAGCCATCACGAATATTTGATTTTATTTGATCGGTGATATGTGGAATTACTTGGACAGTTTTACCCAGGTATTCACCTCGTCGTTCTTTTTTAATTACTGCGTCATATACTTGGCCAGTAGTAAAATTATTCTTTTTTGTCATTTTTGATGATACAAATCTTTCATAATGACCAAGATCAAGATCAGTTTCTGCACCATCTTCAGTGACAAAAACTTCTCCATGTTGAAACGGACTCATTGTTCCTGGATCAACGTTTATATAAGGATCAAGCTTAATAATGGTGACTTTTAAATTACGAGATTCTAGGATAGCTCCAAGACTTGCTGCAGAGATACCCTTTCCAAGTGAAGAAACGACGCCGCCGGTGATGAAAACATATTTCGTCATTTAAGATTTTAAAAGGGTTACTGACGGATAACTATTTTACTTTAAAGATCGAAGCCTAACAATGAAATCTTTAATCTTTTACCCAACGGCTATATGAATTAAAACGATCTAAGACTTCTGCCATCTGCCTATCATTCAGCAAAAGAGGCTCTCCAATCTTTTTTGCTTCAACAAACAACCTACTTAAATGTTCAACTTCTTCTGCAACATTAAATGCCTCATTTAAATCTTTGCCCACAGCAACAAGGCCATGGTTTGAAAGTAAACATGCCTTCCTATCTTGAATCGCTTTCAAAATATTATCTGATAGCTCTTTTGTTCCAAACATTGCATAGGGTGCACAACGAATTGAATCTCCACCCGCTACCGCAATCATATAGTGAAATGCAGGAATGTCTTGCCCCAAAACACTTAGGGTGCTTGCAAAAACAGAATGTGTATGAACGACTGCATTAATTTCTGGATATTTTTCTAAAATTGCCTGATGAAATTGCCATTCACTGGAAGGTTGATACTTACCCTCAGGTTGGGGAAGGTCGTCTGAGAGATTCATCCTTACCATCATATCGGTTGTTAATTTAGCGTTATCAATTCCCGTTGGTGTGATTAAGAAGCCACCTCTATCTCGACAGCTGCAATTTCCCGAGGCACCATGATTTAATCCTGCTATCAGAAGTTTATTCGTAGTATTGAGAAGGTTCTCTCTAGCGTTTATCATGATTTAATAATATCTCTAATTCTACAAGGATCAAACACACCATTCTCACATATAAGTTTTGATATATAGATCGGTGGAGTGACATCAAAGGCTGGGTTATAAGCTGGAGAGTTACCTAGATTAACCTCTATTATGTTACCTAACTTATCCTCACCTTTCATAGTCATAATCTCACTTGGGTCGCGGCACTCAATTTCAAAATTACGAGTTTCTCCAGAAAAATTTATATCTATTGTACTTGTTGGTGCAGCCACATAAAAAGGGATGTTATTTTCTTTTGCCACAACTGCCTTCAGGTACGTGCCTATCTTATTACAGACTTGTCCATCCAATGCAATTCTATCAGCTCCAACAATTACAAAGTCAACTAAACCCTCTTTCATCAAAAGACCACCTGCATTATCAGTAATCACAGTATGCCTTATTTTATATTGGCTTAACTCCCAAGCGGTTAAGCTAAGCCCTTGATTTCTTGGTCGAGTTTCATCAACCCAGACATGGATATCAAAGCCCTCATCAAATAACTTAAAGATAGGGCTTAGTGCTGTTCCATGATCAACCGTTGCAAGCCATCCTGCATTACAGTGAGTTAGAATATTTATCGTTTTTTTATCTAAAAGCTTAAATAAATCATAGCCATGTAACCCTATTGATATATTCTTCTCAACATCTTGATTTGCAAGGCTCATGGCAAGTTCCCAACCTAACTCAGCTCTTTCTTTTGGTAGGCATTTAATTAATGAATCATAAACTTGATTAACCGCCCATGATAAATTAATAGCTGTTGGTCGTGCATTAACTAAATCATGCTTACATTTTCTTAATGAATTGTCTGAGCTATCACAGCTCATCGAAAGCGCAAATCCATAAGCAGCAGTTACGCCAATTAAAGGGGCACCTCGAACCTGCATATTTTTGATTGCCCTTACAACCTCATCTAAGGTCTTTAGGTGAATAATTTTGAACTTGAATGGAAGAAGAGTCTGGTCTATTATTTTGACGTAAGATCGATCCTCAGAGGCCTCTATAGTCCTATAGTTTTTTGAGCCAACTAACATATCAATATCTCCATAAAATTTCTTACCAAACAGTCCACAAAATCTGTGGATAAGATTGTGTATTAATTAACTATAAAAATGCAACCTCTGAATTTTAAAGGATTTTTTTTAATCGCTTAAATATTGAACTAAAATAAAATTCTTTAAAATCAATAACTTAACCTATCTCATTGAGATTGTTAACTTTTTTACGAAAAGTTAAAGTAACTCCTTAGGTCATGTGTATAACTTACCTAATTTTGGCAATGCCTCAATAGTGTTACGCCTTAATGTATCTGCAATTACTTCTATATCAAGCCCCCTTAACTTGCCAAATATCTGTGATATTTTTTTGAGTTGGGCAGGCTCATTTGGCAATGAATTTTCTAGCCAGGATGGATTCATATCTGGAGCATCCGTTTCTAACACAATCGACTCCATGGGAAGATTTTTTGCTAGAGATCTAACATGCTTTGCTCGCTCGTATGTCAACACACCTCCAAATCCTAATTTAAATCCTAGCTTTATAAGTTGTTCTGCTTGTTGAAAGCTTCCATTGAAGGCATGGATAATCCCCCCTTTAATTGTTCTCTCTCTAATATTTTTTACAATCTGGTCAATCATACCTCTGGCATGAACAATAATAGGGAGCTCAAGTTTATCCGCTATATCTAATTGTTTCTTTAATATTTTTTCTTGATTGCTCAACGGAATATTATCTAAAAATTTATCGAGCCCAATCTCACCGACCGCAACAGCATCGTGCTCAACTAATAAAATGGATAATGTTTTAAAATCGTCATCTTTTACTCGATCTGCAAAAAAAGGGTGAAATCCTAGCGCTAATGAACATAAGTCAAATCTCTGTGAAATCTTTATTACTTCATTTAAGTTTTCTGGGCTCACTGATGGCACAACAATACGTTCAACATCATTATTTAAACTATTTTCTATAACTCTCTCAATATTTTTAAATAAGGCTGGCTGATCCAGATGGCAGTGGGTATCAATCAAGGTCATTTTTTTTTTGCCTTTAATGTCACCCTCAAGTCAGGGCCTATTTGTCTAATATCTTCAAAAGAAAACTGTATTTTTTGTTTAATATTTTTTATCTGGGTTAATTTAACCAGATTATTTGCATCAGATCCCAAAAGAATTGGGGCTATATAAATTACTAAATCATCATAATAGCCTGCCTCAATTATAGATGCTGTTAGCTTTGGTCCTGCCTCTACTAACAAATTATTTATCCCATATTCCTCGAGGTGAGAAACGAAGGATGATAGATTTATTTGATTATTTTTGAGGGGGATTTTTACTAATTTTGCTTTAGTTTTAATTAAGCTATCAAAATTATTATCAGGATCATCGCCGTAAACTATGAAAACATTGTCTTGTTGCAATATCGAGAGGTCAGGTTTAATTGAGAGATGACTATCTAAAATAAATCTTTTGGGTTGCTTGTGAGACTCCCTATTCCTAACATTTAAATTGGGATTATCATGATTGGCTGTCCCAACACCTGTTAATATTGCGCATACATTTGCCCTCAGTTTTTGGACATCCTCTCTTGCATGCTCAGATGTTATCCACTTGCTCTCGCCACCTTTAAGGCTTGTATTGCCATCTATTGAGCTCGCTACTTTAATCGTGATAAATGGTTTTTTTTCTTTAATTCGTTTAAAAAAACCTTTGTTTAGATTAACTGCCTCCCTTTCAAGAATGCCTTGCTCTACTTCAATATTCTTAGATTTTAAGTATTTGATACCCTGACCCGAAACTAGAGGATTTGGATCCTGACAGGCTATAAAAACATTCCGGAATCCTGTTTTTGCAATTAATTCTGCACAGGGTGGTGTCTTTCCATGATGATTGCAAGGTTCTAATGTAACGTATAAATCAGCATCTTGAGCTAACTTTCCAGCTTCATTGATAGCCATCACCTCCGCATGATGTTCTCCTGCCTTAAGATGATAGCCTTCACCAACTACTTGATCGTTCTTGACAACAATTGCGCCTACACAAGGGTTAGGGGAGGTTTGCCCAAGCCCCTTTTCTGCTAGGCTAAGTGCCAATCGCATATAGGAAATTTTTTTGTTTGAGTTTTTACCCAAGATCTTTGATTGCTGCATTAAAGTCTTCGGGGTCTGAAAAACTTTTGTAGACTGATGCAAACCTAATGTAAGCAACTTTATCAAGCTTTTTGAGGGCCCTCATAACTTCCTCACCAATGTCTCGAGAGTTTATTTCTCTTTCACCCAGGGACATTATTTTTGCAATGATTTCCTCAATTGCTTGATCAATGAATTCTATTGGGACAGGTCTTTTGTGAAGTGCCCTAGAAAAAGAATGTAGCAGTTTATCTCGAACAAAGTCTTCCCTTTTACCATCTTGCTTAATTACGGCTGGCAATGATAATTCAATGTACTCATAAGTCGTAAATCTTTTTTCACAGACAGAACATGTGCGTCTTCGTCTTATTGATACGCCATCCCTAATTACGCGAGAGTCTATAACCTGAGTATCTTCGGCCTTGCAAAAAGGACACTTCATAATAGTTTAGTTTCCGTATACAGGAAATTTCTTTGTAAGCTCGCTTACCCTGGATTTTACACTTTTAATATTGTCATCATTATCAGGATCATCAAGAACATCTGCAATAAAATTACCCACTAGAGCAGCTTCATTTTCCATAAAGCCTCTAGATGTAATCGCAGGTGAGCCAATACGAATACCCGAAGTAACAAAAGGGCTCTCAGGGTCATTAGGGATTGAATTTTTATTAACAGTGATGTGTGCTTGACCTAGAACGATATCTGCTCTTTTGCCAGTCAAGTTCTTTGGAATTAAATCAATTAAAAACACGTGTGATTCTGTTCTTCCAGATACAATGCGATACCCCCTATCCTGCAATGCCCTTACCATTGACTGCGCATTTTTAACTACCTGTTTTTGGTATTCTTTAAACTCTGGTTTAAGTGCCTCTGCAAATGCTACTGCTTTCGCTGCAATAACATGCATCAAAGGTCCACCTTGCAAACCCGGAAAAACGTATGAATTTACAATTTTTTCATACTCTGGCTTTGCAAGAATAAAGCCACCCCTCGGGCCTCTTAAGGACTTATGTGTAGTCGAAGTAACAAAATCCGCATAAGGCATTGGATTAGGATAAGCACCACCAGCCACCAAACCTGAATAGTGAGCGACGTCTACCATAAACAGAGCGCCGACTTTTTTTGCGATTTGACTCATTCTTTCCCAGTCAAATTTTAGCGAATATGCTGATGCGCCTCCAATAATTAATTTAGGTTTTGATTCAATCGCGAGCCTCTCCATCTCATCATAATCGATTACTTCTTGCTCATTTAAACCATAAGGGACTATGTTAAATAATTTACCAGAAAGATTAGCAGGTGAGCCGTGTGTAAGATGTCCCCCATGTCCAAGATTCATACCCATTATGGTATCCCCTGGTTTGAGCATTGAGAAGTAAACTGCCTGATTGGCTTGACTCCCCGAGTGAGGTTGAACATTCGCATACTCAGCACCATACAGCTCCTTTAATCTATCTATGGCTATCCTTTCAACTTCGTCAATATACTCACATCCACCATAAAATCTCTTGCCTATATACCCTTCTGCATATTTGTTCGTAAGCTGAGAACCTTGTGCCTCCATAACAGCTGGCAGCGTATAGTTTTCCGAAGCAATCAGTTCGATATGCTCCTCTTGTCTCTTGTTTTCATTAACAATCTGCTTCCAAATTGCAGGGTCTAATTTTTCTAAACTGTCTGATCTTTTAAACATACTTTTTTTAATTTGATTCCAATTCTTTATTTTATCATGTCGGTTACCAAAATAACCAATAGTAGTAAGGCGCATTTATAAACTACTTTGTAACATTCATGAGATATAATTTTGGATTAATAATTCACAAAATATTTGGAAGAAAAATGCTCTGGACCGACACACTAGAAATTGCAGAAAAACTTTTTGATACACATCCTGATACTGATCCCAAGACAATAAGGTTCACAGACCTAAGACAATGGGTATTAGATCTTGATGGCTTTGACGACGATCCAAACAAATGCGGTGAGCGGATCCTGGAGGCTATACAATTGGCTTGGATTGATGAATATGAGTAATGAATTACCCATCAAAAGCATCTTCAAGGCATATGATATTAGGGGTATTGTAGGCTCCGAACTCTCTAACCCCATCGTAAAAAAAATTGGTCAGGCCATTGGGACAAAAGCTTTATCACAAAAGCAAAAAACAATTTGTGTAGGCTACGATGGGAGGTTATCAAGCCCTTCACTCTCTGCTATGTTAATTGATGGACTCTTATCGACAGGTATTAATGTGATTGATATTGGCTTGTGTACCACACCCATGCTCTATTTTAGCAACTTTAACCAAGAAACAGATACTGGTGTGATGATTACAGGGAGTCATAACCCACCTGAATATAACGGTTTTAAGATAGTTATTAATAAGAAAACACTAAGCTCCAACGATATTCAAAATCTCTACCAAACAATTTTAGATTCAAACTTTTTAACTGGTGAGGGTAATAAAAAATCATTAAGTATAAAAAGCCAGTATCTCGATGAGATATCTGACTCGATAAATTTAAAAAGGCCTATGAAGGTGGCCATCGATTGCGGAAATGGTGCTGCAGGCGTCTGTGCTGAGGACTTATTCAACAGATTAGGGGTTAAAACTGAACCCTTATTTTGTGATGTAGATGGAAATTTCCCCAACCATCATCCTGACCCAAGTAACCCCAAAAATCTACTAGACTTAAAGGACGCACTTAAAAAAGGTGATAGTGAGTTAGGCCTTGCTTTTGATGGTGATGCGGACCGTTTGGGTGTGGTGACAAAAGATGGTGAGATTATTTTTCCAGATAGGCAGTTGTTATTGTTCTCGGAGGCTGTTTTAAAAGAATGTCCACAATCATCAATCATCTTTGATGTGAAGTCGACTCGACATTTATTTTCATGGATTAAGGAGAAAGGAGGTATTCCCGTAATTTGGAAGACCGGTCATTCCTTTATCAAACAAAAAATGAAAGAACTTAACGCCTCATTGGCAGGAGAGATGAGTGGCCATACATTCTTTAATGATAGGTGGTACGGCTTTGATGACGGACTATATGCAGCAGCAAGATTACTAGAGATACTCAGTGAGTTCGATGACCCATCAAAAATTTTAAAGGCGCTACCTAAGGGCTTTAGTACACCAGAGTTAAATATTAAACTCAATGAAGGCGAACAGCATAAATTAATTACTGAGCTTCAAGAAACCGCTAGCTTTCCTGGCGCAAAAGAAATAATAAAAATTGATGGGTTGAGGGTTGAATATAAAGGAGGGTTTGGGTTGATGAGGCCTTCGAATACAACGCCTGTAATCGTCCTAAGATTTGAAGCAGATACAGAAAAAAAATTACAAGAAATTCAAGACCAGTTTAAATCAATACTCACCGAACACATATCACCAGAAAAAATTCCATTCTAAGTAGTCCTTTAATCTATTTCGATTTGGCTACAGCTTACGTTCAGGAATAACCCATTTACCGTTGAGGGCTTAACATCCTCCCACTCAAATGGTCGGCCCTTAGAAAATACTACCTTGCCTCTGGCCATTGGCTGCTCATACAATGAGTAAGCTAAAATCCTCATTTTTTTTGATTGGCAATTAATTTCCACAAAGCTTTTAATTGACTGGTAATTTATTTTTTTGGTTACCTGAATGTTGGTGTAATCAGTCAGTGTCCATATCCTTACCCTTTCTGTACTTCCTCTTATATTTTCAAGGTCAATAAAATAGGCTGTATCCATTGCTTGATTTTGGTTAAGCTTGATCCAGCCTGCATTCGCTGAGATGCAAAAAAAAGAAAGGAGGTAAAAAAGTAGTATTCTCATTACACATTATTTTATATGCAAATAAAAAAAAAGCCCGAAAAATCGGGCTTTTTTAATAAACAAATAATGAATTACTTGTTCATTACGTACATGGTTACTTCAAAACCAAAACGCATTTCTGTAGCAGCTGGTTTAGTCCACATAATATTTCTCCTTAAAGAAAAGTTAAAAATTTAGACTTGATAAACATAACAGCCAATTAAATTAGCAGCTATGAAGACCAATCGGTAATTTCTGTATCTATGACAACATCAAATTTTAAAAAAAAATTATTTGTTGCATACATACATAGTTACTTCAAAACCAAAACGCATTTCAGTCGCTTGAGGTTGTGTCCACATAGTATTTCTCCTTTTTTATGTTAAATAATAATATTAAACATAAAGCAGATCATTGGAGATGTGGAAATTACTCTCCACAAGGTCCAACTTGAGATTTACAAAAACAATATTAAAGCTTTGGACAACTTTTAATATGATGATAGACATGAAGATAGTCTAGGTAAAATCATTAGATAAAATTTAAAGAAATACTACAAAAAATGCTTATTATAAAAAAACGCATACTTTGAAGAGTATGCGTTTTTTAAATATCTAAATAGTGAAATTTAGCTTATATAACTATTCGTTCTGATCAAAGTTCACCACTGATTCATCATCATTGGTTGGATTGAACCCTCCATTACCACCAATCAATAGTGCGTCAGTTGGGTGGAATGATTTTGCTTCACCATCTGCTGGCTCATCATCCAATCCAAAATCAACTTCAGAACCGTCACTTGTCTCGCCTTTACCGCCCTGCGCGTTAGAGTTGACATCATCAGTTGGGTGAAACTCTTTTACTGGTTGCTTTGCAGCACAACCTGCAACAAGTGCAGCGACTGCTAATAGTGCTAATAATTTCTTCATTTTATCCTCCAAGTGTTTATCTAAAATTAAACCTAATAAAATTCAAATTTTATTTACAATCTATTGCTATAAAAACAAGTTCAAAATTAAGAATTTCGTTTTTAATATTCTTACTTTGACAATTTTATAACAAACTGTCAACACGAAAAAAAACAGAATTGAAGTAAGTTGGATTTAGAAAATTTTAATTACTTATTTAAGAAAGCTGAAGAAAAGCCAAAACCAAGTGCGTTAGACTCTTTAAAAAGTTTCATTGCCTTTGTTTTTTGCTCAGGAACTATATAGCCATAATAGTAAAGAAGCCCCAATCCAAAGATGGCTCTGGGGTGTTTATTGAAAGCTGCTTTTTTTATCCACACATAAGCTTTTGGTTTACTGATACCTAAATCATTTACATAAAGTAACCATAATAAAAATTGAGTGTCAGCGTCGCCTGCCTTACCTTTTTTTTTTATTTCTTCTAGCTCATCAAATGTATAAGCTTTGACTTTATCTTTTAATTCTTCATTCGTTGCAATAAGTGCAGTTATGAATTCATCTTTGCGGTAATCGATATTCTGCTCAATCCAAAGGCTACTCTTGAGGTGCCCCTGTGTTGCAGCAATCATAAACCAGTCTAGTGCTGTATTTTTCTTACCTGCTTCAATTAAACTCATCGCATACTGATATTGTGCTTTAGGTAGCCCATCTTGTGCATCCTTAAGATTACCTTCAGCATGAATATATTGCGATAAAAAAATAACTAATAAAATCAATAACCTAGGAGCTCTAAACATGCCACCTTTCCTTATCTTTTAATGTTGGTTTTATTAAAAATTATATGTTACCCTTATTTTAATTTAATAAATGTTGCATTTAATTTAATAGTCCTATACCGAATTGCTTTGGTATTTAAAGATGAACTTAATGGAGGTTTCTCTACTCACTATTGTGTAAGTAATTACTTATGAAAATTTTATTAAAAATTATTGTTTCAGCTTTAATCCTAGTAGGTTCTTTTAATTTAAGAGCCGATGCTAATCCAGACCTGTGGCCTAATATCCATGAAAGAATGTTTGAAGACACTGAGATTATTGAAGCAGACTTCATTAAAATCGATGGACCAAAGCGGGCCGCAAGTGGCGCTCAAGTTCCAGTTAATATTAAGCTTTCAAAAACTGAAGGCATTCACATACAAAAAATCCACCTTATTATTGATGCTAATCCAACACAACACGCGGCAACTTATCACCTCACAGATAAAACTCAGAATTTAGATTTATTCACCAGAATTCGTATGGAAACAGATTCTTTTGTGCGTGTAGTTGGACAGGATACGGATGGTAACTTATACATGAGTAAAGTAGCTATTAGGGCCTCTGGTGGTTGTAGTGGTTATATGGATGTGCATGACCCAGCATTAACAAAGGATCTTGGGAAAATTTTAGTTAAAACAAAAGATGATTTTGTTACAACTCGAATAAAGCATCCTAATTTTTCAGGCTTACAAAAAGATCAAGATTCTGGAGGTTATATTCCAGAGTGGATTGTTAGGCAGATTCGTTATGATTTTAATGGCGAAAGAATTCTTGCGGTTGAAAATGACATCAGCATAAGTCAAGATCCCTATCTAAAATTTAAATTTATAACCAATGATAAAGGTACACTCACAGTATCAGCAACCGATACAAAAAGTACAATATTCCTCAAAAACAAACAGATTTAATTCTTTTTCTTCCTCCTTTGAATTAGTAACCTCGTCCAGGCCACCAGGTGAGGAATTAATCCAATAAAAATAAAAGCAAAAAATATTTGAGCAACTTTAAACATATATTGTTCATAATTTTCGATAATCGTATTTAACTCAATAAGTTTGAGCTGATTTGCATTCAAATTTGTAGGGTCTACATTTTCAAGTTGATCTAAATTACATTCACTAGATAACTCCACACACATTTTCATTTCAGAATTAAAGCGTTCTGTTGCAATCTGATTTAAAAAGTATTCATTCACGAAGAGAAATATGGCTAAGAAAAAACCAATAATGGCAAATAACCAAAAAAAATGTTTGTTAAATTTTTTATTCATATGAAAATTAAGTTTATTAACAGCTAAGTAAAGATAAATTTTAAACCGGCAATGATTATAACAACACCCAATGTTTTTTTAACAGCTGAATGGTTTAGTTTCTTTATTCCTAAATGAGTTCCAATCAAAGTTCCAATGAGTACTGCAAAAATATAGATAAATATTTCAAGTGGAACTGAATGAACAGAGGAAATATTACCTAATAACCCTGAGATAGAATTAAATAAAATAAAAACTGCAGCAGTCCCAGATGCACCTTTGACACTCGTCCATCCCAAGAAAATAATTAATGGAGATAAAAAAATCCCGCCGCCAGTCCCTGTAAGGCCCGATAGTAAACCAATTAAAACGCCAATAGATACAGCCGCCAAAAGGTTTAAATTCTTATTTTCATTTAACTTATTTTTTTTAAAAAAACTAAAAATAAGCTGTAGCCCAGCCAATATCAAAATTAACCCGACTAGAGACTTATAAAGCTCTGAAGGTAAAGATATATAACCTCCAACAAACGCCGCAGGAATTGAACCTGTTGCAACTGGAAAGAGAACTTTTAAGCTGAATAACTTATTCTTTATAAAGCGAATGCTTGCAATAGATGAGACTACAATATTTAAGATTAGGCCTATAGGCTTTATTATACCTATAGGCGTTCCTGTTAAAGCCAAGATAGCGATATAAGCAGAAGCTCCCCCGTGACCTACAGAAGAATATAAAACTGAGCCTATAAATAATAAAAAGGCGGTAAATGAATTAGCTATTAAATACTCTATTGTAAAATTTCCATTCAAATAAAGATTAGTAAAAATATTTTGGTCGGAACGGTGAGATTCGAACTCACGACCCCTTGCACCCCATGCAAGTACGCTACCAGGCTGCGCTACGCTCCGAAAATATTACGAGGTTACTTTAAGATCTTTAAGATGTCACCTAACTGATTCTTAAAATTGTTCAGATCATTTAATGTTTCCGGCGAGGAGTCTGTGGCTAAAGGTAATTCCGATTGTGATCTTTGAATTTCTTCTTCAGAAATAACTTCTTTGATAAATTGACGATTAGAAAGCTTAGCTTTGGCACCCTGTATTGTAAAACCTTCAAAATAAAGTAATTGACGAATCTTTCTAATAAGAAGAATCTCATCTTTTTGGTAATACCTTCGATTACCTCTCCTTTTGCTTGGTTCTAATTGCGAAAATTCTTGCTCCCAATACCTCAACACATGGGGTTTTAAATCACAAAGTTTACTGACTTCACCAATCGCAAAATATCGCTTTTGAGGAAGTGGCGGTAAATCTTTTTTATGCTTGCTTTCCAGAATTGCTCTCTTCTACATTTGATTTAAGCTTCTGACTGGAGTGAAAAGTAACAACTCTTCTAGCCTTAATTGGAATTTCTTCACCTGTTTTTGGATTTCTACCTGGCCTTTCTGTTTTTGATCTCAATTCAAAATTACCAAAACCCGATAGCTTTACACTTTCCCCTTTTTCGAGTGAAGTTCGTATTTCTTCAAAAAAAGCTTCAACCATCTCCTTAGCTTCGGTTTTATTTAAACCAACTTTATCAAAGATTATTTCCGCAAGTTCAGCTTTAGTTAGTGTCATTAAATCGTCAATATTTTTTGATTAATCTTAGGTCTATCTGAGGTTGGCATCAAACTGTTGTTGAAGAACCTTTAGGGCATTCTTCACAATATTATTAACTTGCTCCTCTTCAAGCGTTTTGTAAGTATCTTGCATAAGTATAAGAAATGCAATACTTTTTTTATCTTTTTCTATATTCTCACCCTCATAAACATCAAAGGCCATTATCTCTCTTAAGTGATTAATTTTGGCTTTTTTAACTGCCTGAACCATATCACCAACGGCAATTTTTTTATCAACTACAACAGAAATATCTTTTCTAATAGGCAAGAGCTTTGAGGGGATATCAAACTCATTAATTACCTTTTTTCTAAGTGGCTCAAGATCGATTTCAAATAAAAATACATCCTCTTGAATACTAAATTTTTGTTTCCACTTAGGGTGTAACTGACCCAGCCAGCCAATTGGCTTTTCATTTTTCAAAATGCATGCTGATTTTCCTGGATGAAGTGCACCCGGCGCGTCTTTACTTGTAAATCTCAATTCACCTTCGGAGAGCGTCTCTAAATCTCCTTTGACATCATAAAAATCAATTTTCTTTGTTTTTATACCCCACTGTTCAGGTTGTGAACTTCCATACAAGGCTCCAGATAAGATTTGTTTTTCCGTATAACCATTATCAGATTGAGTGTACGAAGAAGCAATCTCAAAAAGCCTAATTTGTGTTTGGCCTCTATTAATATTAAATAACAGGGCATCAATATGACTGCCCCATAGTCTAGATCTCATAACATCCATTTGCGATGCGATTGGATTTTCAAGTTTTATTAATTTTTTATTTTCATGAAATTCTTTTTCAATGCTTTCCTCAATAAAGCTATAACTAACTACCTCATTGTAACCAAGGGATGACATAGCCATCTTGATTTCATACGGAGACCTGTAATCCGAGTCCGATCCAAGCATCTTGATGTTTGTTGACGGTGGTATTGCCTCAATTTTTTCAAAGCCATATATGCGGATAACTTCCTCGACAAGATCCTCTTCAATGCTTAAATCAAACCTATAGCTTGGAGGTGTAACATTAAATCCATCATCATTTTCCTCAAAATTAAATTTAAGTGAAGTTAATGTTTTACTAATTTCCTTCTTATCAATATGTAAACCCAAGACTTGACGGACTTTTTCTGTTCGTAGCGTAATTTTTTTTCTTTCTGGAAGCTCGCTTATCTCTTCAATCACATTTGAAGACTCACCCCCACACAAATCAATAATTTGTGATGTAGTCTCATCAAGTGTGTTAATTGTTTGTTGAAAATCAACACCCCTTTCAAATCGGTGAGATGATTCAGTATTTAAACTATGTTTTCTAGCTACACCAGCTAAACTAAGTGGCGTAAAGAAAGCAGACTCAATCAAGAAGTTAGTAGTGTCTGATGTTACACTTGACTCAAGACCACCCATTACTCCAGCGAGTGCCAATATATTTTTATCATCAGCAATTACTAACTCACCACCAAAAAAAGTAATTTCCTGATTATTAAGCAGCAGTAACTTTTCTCCTTTTTTTGCATCTCTAATCTGTATGTCGCCAATTATTTTATCAAGATCAAAAGCATGCATTGGCTGACCATGTTCTAGCATCATATAATTTACTATATCCACTACCGGATTTATTGAATCTATACCCCCTCTTGTTAGCCTTTCCTTTAGCCACCCAGGTACCTCTTTTTTATTATTTACTTTTTGTATTTCGCGAAGGCAATATAATGGGCAATCAATACTATTTTTTACATTAATTTTTATATTTAAATCATTGATTTTATTGATTTCTTTTTTTATATTTTCAACATAATTAAAGTTAGTCATTGCAGATATTTCTTTTGCAATACCCCTCATGCTTAAGCAGTCTGGGCGGTTTGGTGTTATCGATAAATGATATATTTGATCATCAAGAGAGAGACAATTTTTTATAGATTCTCCAACTTTACTATTTTTATTTAACTCTAAAATTCCTTCAGATTCATTTGAAATATTTATTTCTTTGGCGGAACATAACATTCCACTAGAATCAATTCCTCTGAGTTTTGCTTTTTTAATTTCAAATTTATCTAACTTGGTGCCTACTTTTGCACAAGGAACCTTAATACCAACTCTCGCGTTAGGAGCACCACAAACAATTTGAAGGTCATCTTTTTCTCCAACATTAACTTGGCAAACATTTAGACGATCGGCATTGGGATGTTTTTGTACCCCGACAATCTCACCCACCACAACAAGGTCAGATATTAAAGAGAGATCTTCAATTTCTTCAACCTCGAGCCCCCCTTGAGTAAGTATCTCGCTTAACTTAATTTCATTTAAATCTTTATCTACGAACTCATTGAGCCATTTTTTTGAAAATTGCATATCTAGGCCTTAAATTGATTCAAGAAACGGATATCATGATTAAAAAATGGCCTAAGGTCATTAATGCCATACTTCAACATTGCCAACCTCTCGACACCTAAACCAAACGCAAAGCCTTGAAACAATTCATGATCAATTTTAGCTTGGGATAAGACATTAGGATGAACCATCCCACAACCGCCTATTTCTAGCCAACCTCCATTCCATTCCATATCAATTTCAGCAGATGGCTCTGTAAAAGGGAAAAATGAAGGCCTAAATCTAATCTTTAAATTATCATTTTCAAAAAATTTCTGTAAAAAACTTTGTGTAACCCATTTTAAATTTGCGAAGCTTATTTCTTTATCAATCCATAAGCCCTCAATCTGATGGAACATAGGCGAATGTGTGGCATCTGAATCTACCCTATAAACTCTTCCTGGGGAAATAATTCTTAATGGGGGAGGATTGTTTTCCATATACCTAATCTGAACTGATGATGTATGCGTTCTTAAAACATACTCTTTATTCAAATAAAATGTATCATGCATCGCTCTAGCTGGGTGCGACTCAGGGATATTTAACGCAGTGAAGTTATGATAATCATCTTCAATTTCTGGCCCATCTGCTGAACTAAACCCTATTGTATTGAAAATTGACTCAATTTTTTTTATGGTAATTGATATTGGATGAAGTGTCCCATTGTTTTGTTTTTTTCCGCTCAGGGTAACATCAATATTTTCATTTTTAAGCTGATCGTTCATTAGCTGAACTTGGATCTCTGTTTTTCTATCCCCTAAGGCTTTCTCGATAGATTTTTTTATATCATTTATCAGGCTCCCAACTATTGGTTTTTCTTTGCTTGGTAAGCTTGATAGGCCTTTCATTGCTTCAGTTAGTGGGCCCTGCTTTCCTAGATACTTAGACTTTACGTGATCTAAATCAGCAAGTTCAGAGACCTTTGAGAAGTCATCTTTTGCTTGTTGAATTAATTTTTTTAATTCTTCCATAATCTTTTATTATAAATAAAAAAGGAGGCTTAAAGCCCCCTTTTATAATTTTGTTTAAATTAGGCGGCTCCGAGGCTTGATTTTGCAATGTCTACAAATTTTGCAAAAGCAGGCTTATCAAATACAGCCATATCCGCTAAAACTTTTCTGTCTACCTCAACAGAAGCCCTTTTTAATCCATTCATGAATCTACTGTAGCTCAAGCCACATTCTCTGGCACCTGCATTAATTCTTGCAATCCACAGAACCCTAAATATTCTCTTTTTCTGTCTTCTATCACGATAAGCATATTGGCCTGCCTTCATGACCGCTTGTTTTGCTACTCTGTATACATTCTTTCTTCTACCGCGGAAGCCTTTTGCAGCTTCAAAAACTTTTTTATGTCTTGCTTTGGCAGTTACGCCTCTTTTTACTCTTGGCATAGCTTACTCCTTAGCGTGTTGGCATCATCGAACGAACTCTTTTTGAGTCGGTTGATGAAATGATTGTTGTACCTCTAAGATTTCTTTTTTGCTTAGTTGTCTTTTTGGTAAGAATATGTCGAAGGTGTGAATGGGTTCTCTTAATTAAGCCATTACCCAGAAACTTGAAACGTTTCTTAGCACCGCTTTTGGTTTTCATTTTTGGCATTTTTTTCTCCTTATTGTTATTTATAAAAGTGCTTCGGCATGCCTATTAGCCTTATCACAAATATTTACTGCTTTTCTTCTACTTCTTTTTCTTCACTTACTTCATCAGCTTTAGCTTTAGCTTTAGCTTTAGCTTTTGGATTTTTATGTGGCTGAAGCACCATTACCATTTGCCTCCCTTCCATTTTGGGAAACTGCTCGACAACTGCAAAATCCAATAAATCTGCTTCTACCCTTTTTAATAACGCTAATCCAAGTTGCTGAAAAGTAATTTCTCTACCTCTAAACCTTAAGGTGACCTTAACTTTATCCCCAACCGTCAAAAAGGCGATGATTTTACGTAGCTTAATGTTATAGTCACCGTCATCTGTTCCAGGTCTAAACTTTATTTCTTTCACCTGAACATTTTTTTGTTTCATTCTAGCGGCATGCATCTGTTTACTTTGTGCATACTTATATTTACCAAAATCCATCAGCCTACATACGGGCGGCGCTGCTTTTGGTGCAATTTCAACTAAATCTGTATCTAGCTCTTCTGCTTGAGCGAATGCTTCAGACAGATTAACAATACCAAGCGCTTCTCCCTTAACACCTACTAACCTTATTTCTTCAGCAGTAATATCTCGGTTAATGCGAACATTCTTATCAAGCGCTATAACAAACTCCCTAAATTTTTTTAATCAAATAAAACACTTAAGACTTATCAGAAATCTCTTTATTTAAATTCTTTAACAGAGCATCTAAAGACATTGAACCGAGGTCATCACCCTTTTGATTCCTTACTGAAACTTGGCTAGTTTCTTTTTCCCTGTCTCCAACAACCAATATGTAAGGTACCCTCTGGATGCTATGTTCGCGTATTTTATAGGTAATCTTCTCATTTCTCAAGTCTGAATTACATCTGATGTTATTTTGCCTTAACAACTCTGTAACTTCCTTAGCATACTCGCCGTGTGCATCTGCAATATTTAATACGATTGCCTGAACGGGTGACAACCATAGAGGCATAAACCCGGCGTAATGTTCAATCAAAATTCCAATAAACCTTTCCATCGAGCCTACGATTGCCCTATGCAGCATCACAGGATTTTTCCGGCTATTATCTTCCGAAATATATTCAGCTCCCAATCTCTCTGGTAAATTAAAATCAAGTTGAATGGTGCCACATTGCCATATTCTTCCTAAGCTATCTTTGAGAGAGTATTCTATCTTTGGCCCATAAAAAGCACCTTCACCTTCTTGTAATGTATATTCAATTCCTGTCTCTTTAAGCGCATCTTCTAATGCCAATTCGGCTTTTTCCCAGATATCATCTGATCCTACTCTTTTTTCAGGCCTTGTTGATAACATTACCAACACTTTATCAAAGCCAAAAGCTGAGTAGACCTCATACAACATCTTACTAAAATCCTTCACCTCACTTTTTATTTGTTCTTCGGTACAAAAGATATGAGCATCATCTTGAGTAAATCCCCTGACCCTTAATAAACCATGAAGAGCACCGGAGGGTTCATTACGATGGCATGAGCCAAATTCTGCTAGCCTTAAAGGTAAGTCTCTGTAGCTATGAAGGCTATTATTAAAAATTTGTACGTGTCCAGGACAGTTCATGGGTTTCACTGCATACTCTCTATTCTCTGAGGCAGTCGTAAACATATTTTCATGATAGTTGTCCCAATGCCCTGAGCTTTTCCAAAGCTCTTTATCAAGAACCGTAGGGGTTTTAATTTCATCATAACCATAATCAAGAGATTTTTGACGCAGATAATTCTCAATTTCGAGCCAAATTGACCAACCTTTGGCGTGCCAAAAGACCATTCCAGGTGATGTATCTTGCATATGAAAAAGGTCTAATAATTTGCCTAGCTTACGGTGGTCTCTTTTTTCAGCCTCCTCTAATCTTTTTAGGTAATCTTTTAATTCATCCTTATTATTCCAGGCAGTTCCATAAATTCTTTGTAGCATTTCATTCTTCGAATCACCACGCCAGTAGGCACCTGCGAGCTTCATTAACTTGAAAACTTTTAACTTTCCAGTTGAAGGAACGTGGGGACCTCTGCAAAGATCGGTAAAATCACCTTGCTCATATAAAGAAACTTCCTCCCCTTCGCGTATAGAGGAAATTATTTCAGATTTATATTTTTCACCGATAGACTCAAAATAATCAATTGCAGCCTGTCTTTGCATTACCTTTCTATTAATTTCTAAATTTTGCTTCGCGATCTCGCTCATTTTTTTCTCAATTTTATCTAAATCCTCTGGGGTAAATGGACGCTTATAAGAAAAATCATAATAAAAGCCATCCTCTATAACGGGACCAATAGTCACTTGCACGTCGGGGAAAATAGTTTTTACAGCTTGTGCAAGAAGATGGGCAGTTGAGTGCCTAATAACATCTAAGCTTTCAGGGCTTTTTGAAGTAATAATGGATAAGTTAGTATCTTGAGCAATTTCATAACTCAAATCTACTAACTGATCTTGAATTTTTCCTGCTAACGCCGCCCGAGCCAAACCTTCACCAATGTCTTTGGCAACATCAGCGATAGATACCGCCTGATTATATTTTTTTACTGAACCATCTGGAAGCGTAATATTTGGCATATATTAATAAGATAAATAATAAATATTTTATAAGGTTTTACACAATCAAGATAGCATTATCTATCTGATGGTAGGCACGATTGGATTCGAACCAACGACCCCCACAATGTCAATGTGGTGCTCTAACCAGCTGAGCTACGCGCCTATAATTAATGCGCCATTCTATACTAGGGAGAAGTCTGAATCAAATAAGCTGTCGCTTCATGTAGAGTTTTTTTCAGCTTGTAAAAGCTCTATATAGCCATGCTTATATGTTGGATATTTATATTTAAATTGAAGTTTAGGAATGAGGGATGATCTTAAACGTTTTCCTAAGACATGACTTGAATTTGGTTTATTACTTTTATTCAAGTTAAGGTGCTGCCTTATCCAATTTAATAGATCATATAACCTTACAGGCTCGTTATCAGTAAGAAGGTATAGTTTCTCAGGAACCTTGTTGCTTAGGCATTGTTTGATTAAAAATAGGATGAAGCTGGCTGCATCCTCCTCATTTATTCTATTCGTCCATCTGTCAAATTCTGGCCAGCGAGCTAGGTCTTGTGACAAATTAATCATGTAATTTCTTCCTGTTCCATAGATGCCTGATAGCCTAAGAATCGTATAATTAAAATTGACTGACTTCATTAATTTCTCAGCTTTTAGCAAAATAATACCCCGATAATTTTCTGGGTCAGTTTCTGAAAACTCGTCTATAAATTGGTCTGAATTTTCACCATAAACACTCGTACTTGAGATAAAGAAAAGGTGCTGAAAATTTTTAATGCAATTTATTGATTTTATAACTTGCTTCAAGCCTTCGACGTAGTTTTTTTGGTAGCTCTTTTCTGACGGACTATCTGCTGAAAGGCAGTAGACAATGAAGTGAGGTGAAATTTTTTTTACCTGATCAAAAAACGATTCTTCAAATATGTCTTGCTCTAAAATATTTATATTAGGCGAAGTTATTTTCTTTCTCTTAAGCCCAATTAAATTTAGGGGCAGGTCTTTCGCAAGCAGACCTACTTTTTGCCCTAGTTTTCCGCAACCAATAATCAGTATTTTTTTATTTTTTACTTCCAAATGACTTTGTAGATAAACCCAGGGAATGAAAATACTAGAAAAAGAAAGAATGTGACAGCATAAAACTCCCAGTCCTGAGAGTGCACATTTCCTATTGATTTTTTTTCAACAAAAAAGAATATCAACCCAAGTAAAAAATACATACATATAATTTCAACAAAGATAACTGGTAATGATTTGGGCTTCTTTAATGTTTTGAAAATTAAAAAAGACTTACTAAACCATGGGAGATTTGCAGCGGCAATAGAAATAAAAAGTAGCAGCCAAATTAACACTACAAGCTTCCTCCTACTGCTAAAGCGCTGATACTCATTAAAGTTTTAGGAAAAATACCCAGAACCAGCAAACCACCTGCATTGATTGTTAAAACAGAAAGCATGGGTAAAAAAGTTTTTTTCTTAATTTTTTTATCTGATTTTTCAAAATACATTAACCTTATAATTCTCAAGTAATAATACATGCCTATTAAAGCCATAATTATTGCAACCAAAGCTGGCCAAACCGCTTCTTCATTAATCACAACCTGAAGGACCGAGAACTTTGCATAAAATCCAATTGTTGGAGGTATGCCGGCCAGGCTAAACATGACTATCATCATTAAAAAAGCTTCCCATGGGTTTGTTTGACTCAACCCTTTAAGGTCATCAATAAATTCAATTGATTTTTGTGAATTTGATAAAAGGATAATAAGCCCAAAAACAGCAAGCGTCATAATAATATATGTCGTTAGATAAAAAATAGAAGCCTGCACGCCACCTATTGTTCCAACATAGAAACCAAGCAAAATAAATCCAATATGAGAGATGGTTGAATAAGCTAGCATTCTTTTAATTTTCTTCTGTGCTATCGCGGTGATATTGCCAATAGCCATTGATAAAACCGCCATGATTAATAACATTTGTTGCCAATCAACTACTAGGTAGTCTAGGCCTTGAAAAAGAAATCGAATTAACATCGCAACCGCAGCAAACTTTGGTACAGTGCTTATCATCATGGTAACTGGCGTAATTGACCCTTCGTAAACATCAGGCACCCACATTTGAAAAGGAACTGCACCTAACTTAAAAGCTATTCCGACAACAATAAATACTAATCCGAATACAAGTAACTCTGAATTAATCTCTTGGGTTTGAATGACATTACCGATTGTATATAGGTCGAGAGAGCCTGAGAATCCATATAGCATTGACATTCCGTAGAGGAGAAGTCCTGAAGCCAATGCGCCCAAAACAAAATACTTTATGGCTGCTTCGTTTGATTTTTTATCGTCTCTGTTGAGTGCTATAAGCGCATACAAACTTAAAGAAAGTAACTCCAAACCCATGTACATAAGTAATAGGTTCTTACTTGAAATCATCAACATAACTCCTAAAAGAGCAAAGAGGGATAGGCTGAAATATTCACCATTTAATAATTTTTTTTCAAGCAAATAGTTTCTACTATAGATAAAAACAACAGATAAGGTGATGAAGCTCATCATTTTCAAAAACATCGCAAGGCTATCAAAAATAAACATATCTTTAAAAGCAAATTGTGGATCACTAAAGCCAAGTGACGCAGTTATTAATCCAGCGACAAGCAGTGTGAGTTGAGATAAACCATAAATAAAATGCTTATTTTTATCTTGAACAAATAAATCTAACAATAAAATTAGCATCGCCATGAGGGCTACAAAAATTTCAGGAGATAATAAATTTAATTGTGAGATTAAGTTACTCATAATATCCCTGCTTTAGAAAAACTTACCAGCTCTATAAATTGTAAAACTGATGAGTTTGTAATATCTGATATTATTTTAGGGTAAACACCCACCAAAATTATTAACGAGGCAAGTACTCCAAGGATCAGAAACTCTCTTGAATTAATATCTGATAATTTTGCTACAGCTGCGTTACTTACATCACCATAAAAGACCCTCTTAATTAACCATAATGAGTAAGAAGCCCCTAAAATTAAGGTTGTGGCTGCAATAAAGGCGATCCAAAAGTTTTCTTTCATTGCACCCAAGATAACCATGAACTCTCCAACAAAGCCCGAAGTGCCTGGGAGCCCTGCATTTGCCATTGCAAAGAAAACGGCAAATGCTGTAAACAATGGCATTTTATTAATTACACCGCCATATTTTTTTATTTCTCTTGTGTGGGTTTGGTCGTAAAGAATGCCAACACATATGAAAATCGCAGCTGAAATAAAGCCATGTGAAATCATTTGAATATAAGCTCCTTCAACGGCTAATGGTGATATTAGAAATAAACCCAAGGTAACAAATCCCATATGCGATATTGATGAGTAGGCTATTAATTTTTTCATATCCTTTTGGATTAAGGCTACAAGTGCGATATAGACGATGGCGATTAAAGATAATGAGATCATAAGGGGCTTAAGTAACAAAGTCGCATCAGGAGAAATGGGCATTGCAAACCGAATAAAACTATACCCGCCAAGTTTCAACATAATCGCTGCAAGTATAACTGATCCTCCAGTTGGTGCCTCTACGTGTGCGTCAGGGAGCCATGTATGAAGTGGCCACATTGGAATCTTGACCGCAAAGGCCATAAAGAATGCAAGAAAAATAAGAATTTGCGCCTCTAAGGAGATGGGTAAGTAATAATAATCAGTTATTGAAAAAGTACCGCTTTTAAAATAGAGGTATAAAAAAGCTATCAACATTAATAACGAGCCTAAGACCGTGTATAAGAAAAATTTAATAGTTGCGTAAATTCTATTCGGGCCACCCCATATGCCGATAATTAAAAACATAGGAATCAGCATTGCCTCCCAAAAAATATAGTACAAGATGGAATCAAGAGCACAGAAAACACCAATCATTAATCCAGACATAATTAAAAATGCACTGTAATAGCTTGCCGATTTAAATTTTTGTGATTGATATGAAAACAAAACAACCATGATAGTCATAAAACTAGTCAGTAGTATCAGTGGAACCGAAAATCCATCAACTCCTAGGTGATAGTTAATATTGAATGGCGTAATCCAATGATGAAACTCTTGAAATTGAAAGGTTGATAACGTGGTATTAAAATTTTTATATATTGGAATAGTCACAATAAAAGACACAAGCGCACCAAATAAGGCAATATAATTAATTTTTCTAATGCTTAATTTTTTATTTAAAATTAGTAATAAGATACCAAAAAATATTGGTGACCAAATTGCGATTGATAAAATATGATTAGCTATCATTCTAAGTTCTTACAAAAAATGAAATTAGTAAAAATAAACCAATAATCATAAAAAATGCGTAGTGGTATATGTACCCACTTTGAATTAACTTAAGTTTATTAGCAAAATAAGCAACTAACCTACCAGAGCCATTAACTAATGAGTCGTCGATAATTTTAATATCCACCTTGCTTGATAAAAAATCACCGAGTTTTAAGATGCCTTTGGCGATATATTTTTCATTAAAATCATCAAACCCATAATTATTTTTTAAGCTGCTCTTTAAGGGATTTAAGAATTTGAAATTAATCTGCATTTTTTTTATGAATATTGCCCATGCTAAAAGAACCCCGGCTATCGTAAACCAAAGAGGGAGAGTAAGAAGGCTATGAACCGCCATCGACCATATGCCACGATAATGACTTGCAAGCAGGTCTATATTGGTATGAATTTTATTATCAACCGTTATATTGCCTTCAAAGAAATTGCCATATACCAGTGGGTCTATCAAAAGCATACCAATAAAAATTGATGGGATGGCTAATATCACCAGAGGGATAGTAATAATTTTTGAGCTCTCAACAGGATATTCTTTACTTTTCAAGCCATGTTCATTTTTTTTACGACGTAAGGTGTGCCATCTTTCCTCCCCGCAAAAAACTAAGAAATAAAGTCTAAAACTATAAAGTGCTGTAAAGAACACTCCAAACACTAATGCGTAATAAGCAAAGTTAGCGCCCCATGCTGAACTTAAGCTTGCCGCTTCAATAATCGTTTCTTTTGAATAAAATCCAGAAAACAATGGAGTTCCGATTAGAGATAAGGAGCCTATTAAAAAAGTAAGGGCAGTCACAGGCATATATTTTTTTAACCCGCCCATTTGGGTTATATTTTGATCATGATGCATTCCGATAATTACAGAGCCCGCTCCTAGGAAAAGTAAGGCTTTAAAAAAGGCATGGGTGAGCAAATGAAAAATAGCAACAGAATAAGCAGATACCCCTAACGCAACCGTCATGTACCCTAACTGTGATAATGTTGAGTAAGCAATTATTTTTTTAATGTCATTTTGAACGATGCCTAAAATTCCCATTGATATCGCAGTAATTGCCCCGATAACAATTACTAACGAGAGAACAAAATCAGATAGCTCAAACAAAGGAGACATACGTGCCACTAAATAAATACCCGCTGTGACCATTGTTGCTGCATGAATTAATGCAGAGATTGGCGTTGGTCCTTCCATTGAATCTGGCAGCCAAACATGTAAAGGAACCTGAGCAGACTTACCCATCGCACCAATAAATAGACAGGTTCCTATTAAGGTAACCAATGAAATTGAAGTATTAAATAAAACTACCTCTTGTGAAAGCAGAGCGGGGAGTCTATTAAATACCTCTTGATAGTCCAAAGTACCAAACCAAAACATAATCAAGGCAACACCAAGTATCAAGCCAAAATCTCCTACTCTATTGACTAAAAAAGCTTTTAGGTTTGCATAAATCGCTCTTGGTTTTTTATACCAAAAACCTATTAATAGATAAGAAACTAATCCAACGGCCTCCCAACCAAAGAAGAGCTGTAGAAAATTATTACTCATCACTAGCATCAGCATCGCAAATGTGAAAAGAGAGATATAGCTAAAAAATCGACTAAAGCCAGTATCATCTTTCATGTAACTTATTGTATAGATATGGACCATAAGCGAGATAAAGGTAACAATTACCATCATCACAGCTGAAAGCGTATCGATTAAAAAACCGACCTCGAATATATAGCCACCTGATGCAAGCCAGGTGTAAACGGTTTCATTTAATTTAAAGCCATAGAGAGTAAGATAAAGCGAATACATAGACAGAGCAAACGCAATTGATACGCCAAGAATAGGAACTCCGAAAGAATAATATTTTGGTAATTTTTTACCAAAAAGACCCACGAAACATGCTGCAAATAAAGGGGCTAAAGGTATGACAGTTAAAATGTTTAAAATTGTCATTGTCACCCTTTCAATCTATTAATGTCTTCAACATCGATTGATCGGTTATTTCTAAAGACGATGATAATAATTGCTAAGCCAATAGCCGCCTCTGCTGCCGCAACAGTCAAAATAAAGAAGACAAATATTTGACCTGCAATATCACCCAAATAATAACTAAATGCAATAAAGTTCATATTTACCGCCAGCAACATCAACTCAATCGCCATCAAAAGAATAATAATATTCTTTCGATTCAGAAAAATACCTACAACACCTATCATAAAGAGCAAGGCAGCTAGAATTAAAAAATGAGATAAATTAATCAATTTCTTTTATCTCGCTTTTTTGTTTTTGTTTTAGTTATTTCCATATCAACCATTTTGAGTCGGTCTGATTTTTTAACACTTATCTGGATAGCTGGGTCGATACCCTTATGCATTTTTTTCCCTCTCAATGTAAGTGCTATCGCTGCGATGATTGCGACTAAAAGTATTATGGCTGCAATTTCAAATGGTAATATATAATCACTGTATAGAACTTCACCAATTGCATCTGTATTGCTTTTTAAGGGAGGTTTAAATAGGGCTTGCGTCTTGAAAAACGGTTTATTTAAAACGAGAATAATCTCAGTCAGCATAATAATTGATACAAAGCCTATAGCGGGAAAATAATTCCAAAATCCTTTTTTCATTACCTCAATATTGATGTCAATCATCATAATAACAAACAGAAATAAAACCATTACTGCGCCAACATACACAAGAACGAGCGCTATCGCTAAAAATTCAGCTTGAAGTAATAACCATAGGCCAGCGGCACTAAAAAAAGATAGGACAAGGAATAATGCTGAAAAAATTGGGTTTCTCGATGTGATAACTTTGATGGCTGAGAAAAGCAAAATAAAGGAAAAAAAATAAAAAACAGCAGAAGAGTAGTCCATTACCTGTAGCTTTCCTCATCTTTTCTGTCTTTAGCGATTTGATCCTCGTATTTATCACCAACCTTTAGTAGCATTTCTTTTGTGTAAACTAAATCCCCTCTTTCCTCACCGTGGTAGTCCAAAATTCGGGTTTCTACAATTGAGTCTACTGGGCATGATTCCTCACAAAATCCACAGAATATACATTTAGTCAGATCAATATCATACTGCGTCGTTCTTCTTGTATTATCCTCTCTCATTTCAGATTTGATTGTAATTGCCATTGCAGGACATACAGCTTCACAAAGCTTACATGCAATACAACGTTCCTCGCCATTAGGGTATCTTCTCAATGCATGCAAACCTCTAAACCTTGGAGATTGTGGAGTGCGTTCCTCAGGGTATTGGATCGTTATTTTTTTTGAAAAGAAATATCTCCCCGTCAGTCCAAGACCAATAACTAACTCGTAGAGTGTCAAACTTTTTATATATTGTTTTATTTTTCTAAACATAATATTTAATGGAACATCTCCCGATATGGCGTTTGCATCATAAATCCAACAAAAATTATCCAAAATATAGTGATAGGAATAAATATTTTCCAGCCTAACCTCATAATTTGATCGTATCGGTATCTGGGGAATGTTGCTCTGAACCACAAGAAAAAGAAAAGTAAAAAAGCAACTTTTAGCAATAACCAAACAATACTATCAGGAAGAAATTCAAAAGGGGATAGCCATCCCCCTAAAAACATTAATGCAGCAAGCATTGATACAAGAATCATATTTGCGTATTCAGCAAGGAAGAATACTGCAAAAGCCATCCCAGAATATTCAACATGGAAGCCCGCCACAATCTCAGACTCACCCTCAGCCACATCAAAAGGAGCTCGGTTCGTCTCGGCAACAGCGCTTATAAAATAAATAATAAATAGAGGGAAAAGTGGCCAAATATACCATTGTGAAATACCGCCAGATTGGCCCATAACAATTTCACCTAGATTTAGGCTATTGGCACACATTAAAACACCGACCAATGTAAAGCCCATTGCTATCTCATACGAAACAATCTGTGCAGCTGAGCGCAGGCTGCCCAAAAAAGCATATTTTGAATTTGAAGCCCATCCAGCAATAATGACACCATAAACAGCAATCGATGTCATCGCTAAAACATAAAGTAAACCCGCGTTGATATCAGATAAAACAAGTTCCGCATTAAATGGTATTACAGCCCAAGCCGCAAAAGCGGGAGCAATAGTTAAGATGGGTGCGAGAAGGAATAAAAAGTTATTTGATTTTGTAGGATTAATTATCTCCTTAAACATCAGCTTTAATGCATCAGCTATGGGTTGAAGAAGACCAAAATATCCTACTCTGTTTGGCCCTAATCTTCCCTGCATAAAACCGATCACCCTTCTCTCAAAATATGTCAAATAAGCGACTGAAATCATCAATGGGATTACAATTGCCACAATTTTTAGAATTGTCCAGAACGTTGTTATAAAAATTTCAGGTAGCTGAGTAAAAATACTTTCCATAATTTATTAGGCTTTTTTAATTTTCACTTTATTGTGCATACCTAGGATAAAAGTTTCATCTTGTTTTCCATAAATAACAACCGCATTTAAACAAACATTATCATCAGCTTTAGCATTAATTAAGATTTCAGACTCCGATGAAGAAATCTTAATTTTTTGTCCATCTATTAAACCCTCCTCGAGCATTGTTGTCGGATTCATTAGGCAGCAGCTTTGGTCTTTATTTTTATTTTGATGCAACGAGGCGGCACGTCTCACAATCATATCCGAATCATTCGCCCTAACGACATTTAATACTTCAAGACCTCTCTCAATATTACTAGGCTTAAAATCTATAAGGCTAAATTCATTTTTTTTGTGCATTTCAATCATCGCATCAGCTTTCACCTCTTCAGATGAATCATAAGAAAAACCTTCAAGTTGTAAAAAATTTGCTAGAACACGTAATATTTTCCAACCCGGCCTAGACTGCCCGGCAGGTGGTGTTACCGCAGAAAATGATTGTATTGTTTTCTCCATATTTATGAATGTCCCTGATGTTTCTGTGAATGGGGTCATTGGTAATACAATATCAAATTCTTTAAAAGAGTCAGATATGTAAGGAGAAATTGCCAAATTAAATTTCGCTTTTTTAAGTGCAGCATTTATTTTCTTGGGTGAATGGAAGTCATACAACGGGTCAAAATTCATCATTATGTAAGCTTCTTTTTTTTGACTCAAAATCTTATCTGCTGAGATATTGTCTGTATTTAGATTGAGCTCATTTAAACCGACACTATTCGCATAACCAGGTATTAAGCCAAATGTAGCTCCTAGCGCTTGAGCGATATGCATTGCAACCAACTTTATATTGTCGCCGTCATCTAAATGTAAAATTTGATTGCCTAAAAATATTGCCCTACTCTTATTTAATAACAGGCTTTTGGCTATTCTTTTTGCCTCAGAAGATGGCTTTACAGCCTTTAATAAATTTCTTATAGCTTCAGAATTGACTTTATATTTTGTACTTAACTGAACCTGTTTCAGAATCATTAATAAATAATTTATATATGCTGAAGGATTAACAATAACTTTTTCTAGACAGCGAGTTGAATAAAAATCATCGTATGAAGTAATAATTGAGAAATTATTTTTTTTATTTGCATATCTTCTAAAGCGATGTGCAAGCAGTGGTTGGTCATGTTTTAAATTTGAGCCAACAACCAATATTGCATCATGGGACTCTATTTCATCAATTTTACAACCTAACCAATTATTATTCTCTGAAAAGCTTTTTTCAAGAAGGCGATAATCAATATGAGAGGTATTAAGTTCTTTGGCAATTTTTTTCAATAAAAAACCTTCTTCCAAGGTACTTTGAGGCGAACAAATAATCCCGATTTTATTAGATTTTTTAATATCGATATCTGTTATCTTTTTCTCAATAAGCTCATAGGCCTCTTCCCAGTCGATCTCTTTCCATTGATTTTTTTCTCTCTTTAAAGGAAGGTTAATTCTATCTTTATGACTGAGGCCTTCGTATGAAAATCGATCCCTATCTGAAATCCAGCACTCATTAATCGATTCGTTTTCTTTTGGTATTACCCTTTTAGCAACGTCATCTTTAACATGAACTTCAATATTTGAACCTAAACTGTCATGACATGCGATCGTACTTCTTCTTGAAAGCTCCCAACTTCTGGCAGAATATCTAAAGGGTTTTGATGTAAGCGCACCTACCGGACATAAATCGATAATATTTCCGGATAATTCGGATTCAACGGATTTATCAACATATGCAGAAATTTCAGCATGTTCACCCCTTCCTATTAATCCTAGTTCAGCCATGCCACCCACTTCTTTTAGAAACCTTACGCACCTTGTACATTGAATACATCGGGTTAGGTCAGTTGAAATTAATGGGCCAATGTTTTTATCAAACACCACACGCTTTTCTTCGGTATATCGTGTTTTACTCGCTCCATATGCGACGGCCGTGTCCTGCAAGTCACACTCACCTCCCTGATCGCAGATAGGGCAATCTAAAGGATGGTTGATAAGTAAAAACTCCATGACACTTTTTTGCGTATCCTTGGTAAATTTTGATTTTGTAGAAATCTCCATGCCTTCCATCACCTGTGTGGCACAAGCAGGAAGTGGTTTGGCAAAGTTCTTTACTTCGACAAGGCACATTCTGCAGTTTGCAGCAACGCTAAGTTTCTTGTGGTAACAAAAACGAGGTATATCGATGCCTACCTTATCAGCCACCTCAATGATTGATGTTTTTGGTTTAACCTCCAGAGTCTTTCCATCAATTTTAATTTTAATCATGAGCTGGCATCCATCATGCTCTTACCATTTTTTATATAGTATTTAAATTCATCTTTAAAGTGTTTAATAAAGCTTAATACAGGGACTGCTGCTGCATCACCAAGCGCACAGATCGTCCGCCCTGAAATTTTTTTACTGACGTCTAAAAGTAAATCAATATCTTCAGGTTTGCCTTTGCCATCAATAATTCTTTTGATTACCCTATAAACCCAGCCTGTACCTTCTCGACAAGGGGTGCATTGACCACATGATTCTTCATAAAAGAAGTAGGATAATCTCTTAAGGGTTGACACCATACAGGTAGTTTCATCCATCACAATAAGTGAACCCGCACCGACACTTGAGCCTGAGTTTTTTAAGCCATCATAATCAAGAGTGGTTTTCATAATTTCTGCGGCAGGAAGGACTGGTGTTGAAGGTCCCCCAGGAATGACTGCTTTTAATTTTCTTCCCTTCCAAACACCCCCAGATAGCTCTAGTAAGTTTTTAAACGGCATCCCCATTGGTATTTCATAGTTTCCTGGCCTCTCAACATGGCCTGATACTGAAAATATCTTAGTACCCCCTGAATTTTCTACGCCAATATTTGCAAAACTTTCCCCCCCATGTTGCATAATCCAAGGAATTGTTGCGTATGTCTCTGTGTTGTTAACATTTGTTGGTCGTCCATAGATACCATACGTTGCCGGAAAAGGAGGTTTAAATCTTGGCTGTCCCTTTTTACCTTCAATAGATTCAATAAGTGCGGTTTCCTCACCACAGATATATGCACCGTACCCATGAAATGCATATAATTCAAAATCAAAACCTAACCCACAAATGGACTTACCTAAAAAATTTGCTTTTTTTGCTTCAACTAAGGCTTTTTCGAATGACTCATACTCTTCCCATATTTCCCCATGAATATAGTTATATCCAACCTGTGCGCCCATAATATATGCAGCGATTATCATCCCTTCAATTAGTTGATGAGGATTTTTTTTGATTATTTCTCTGTCTTTAAAAGTGCCCGGTTCACCTTCATCACTATTGCAAACGATGTATTTTGTTCCAGCTGAATCATTTGGTATGAATGACCATTTTATGCCGGTAGGAAAACCTGCGCCTCCCCTCCCCCTGAGACCAGAAATTTTAATCTCTTCAATTAATTTTTCCGGGGAGATTTTCTCTTTTAGAATTCTTTGAATTTGCTCATACCCACCAACACTGAGGTAGGTTTGAAGGCTTGATGAGTCCTCTAAATTAGATGTCCTCAAGCATATAGGAAATACCTCACTATTAATGGATGCTTTATGTAAATTATTGTTCAGCATTATTATTAATCTAACTCCTCAAGAATTTGATCAACTTTTTGGGGTGTTAAATGTTCATACATCTTATGATTGTTTATTGTCATAAGAGGTGCTCCGCCACATGCACCCATGCACTCACTTTCTTTTAAGCTAAATTTACTATCTTTTGTGACCTCATTAAAATTAATATTCAATTTTTTTCGAAGATGGCATACGATGTCGTCAGCCTCTCTTAAGGCACATGAGATATTTGTGCAAACCGAAATTTTATATTTTCCAGCAGGTTTAAGTTCAAACATATTATAAAAAGTGGCCACTTCCATTGCTGCAATTTTTGGCATGTCTAGGTAGTCTGCTGCCTGTGCAATTAAATCATCTGTTAAAAAACCATTTTCAGTTTGGATTATTTGCAGCGCTGCAATAATGGCAGATTGTTTTTGATCGATAGGGAATTTTTTTAATTCGCCGTCTATTTTTTTTCTTGTAATTTCAGTTAGCATTATCTATCAATCTCCCCAAATACAATATCTTGGGTACCAATAATTGCTACCAAATCTGACAGCATGTGTCCCTTTGTCATTTCATTTATCGCTGCCAAATGTGGGAAGCCTGGCGCCCTAATTTTTAGCCGATAAGGTTTGTTTGCGCCGTCAGAAATGATGTAAGTCCCGAACTCACCTTTTGGATGCTCTACAGCTGAATAAGCTTCGCCCTTAGGGATATGAAAGCCCTCAGTAAATAATTTAAAATGGTGAATCATTGATTCCATGTCCTCTTTCATTTCTGATCTAGATGGTGGGGTCACTTTATTATCATTTGAAATCACCGGACCTGGGTTTTCTCTAAGCCAGGCAATACATTGCTTGATAATTTTATTGGATTCTCTCATCTCCTCCATTCTTACCAAATAACGGTCATAACAATCACCCTCTTTACCGACAGGAATTTTAAAATCTAATTTGCTATATGTTTCATAAGGTTGTTTTTTTCGTAAATCCCATTCCACTCCTGAGCCCCTTAACATTGGGCCTGTCATTCCTAATGCAACCGCTCGATCTGGATCAACAACACCAATCCCGACTGTTCTTTGCTTCCAAATTCGATTATCAGTTAAAAGCGTTTCATATTCATCCACATAAGTTGGAAATCTTTTAGCAAAATCTTCTATAAAATCTAGCAGTGACCCTGATCTATTTTTATTTAGTTTGTTTATTTCAGATGATCTTTGTTTTTTTGAGGGTTGGAATTGAGGCATCGTAGATGGTAAATCTCGATACACACCCCCAGGTCGATAATAAGCTGCATGCATTCTTGCACCAGAGACTGCTTCGTAGCAGTCAAATAAATCCTCTCGCTCCCTAAAGGCATAAAGGAAAACCGTCATAGCCCCAACATCAAGAGCATGGGCTCCCAACCAAAGTAAGTGATTGAGTATTCTGGTGATTTCATCAAACAAAACTCGGATGTATTGCGCACGAATTGGTACCTTTATCTGCAATAGCTTTTCTATTGTCATCACATAAGCATGCTCGTTCATCATCATAGAAACATAGTCAAGACGATCCATATAAGGAACAGATTGAAGGTATGTCCTATTCTCAGCAAGCTTTTCAGTCGCTCTGTGTAATAAACCAATATGTGGATCTACACGCTGTATTACTTCGCCATCCATTTCAAGTACAAGTCTTAAAACACCATGAGCTGCTGGGTGCTGAGGTCCAAAATTCATTGTATAGTTTTTAATCTCAGCCACGATGGATACCCTCATCCCTAATTAACCTTGGGACATTATTTCTCTCATCGATAGAAACAGGCTCATAAATTACCCTTTTGAGGGTTGGGTCATAACGAACTTCAACCTTCCCTATCATTGGAAAGTCCTTCCTAAAAGGATGACCAATGAAACCGTAGTCTGTCAGAAGTCTTCTTAAATCTGGATGATCGATAAACATTAACCCAAATAAATCAAATGCTTCTCTTTCATACCAATCCGCGTTAGGCCAAACTTCAGTCATTGTTGGAAATATTGGAAATTCATCATCTTCAGCAAATACTTTGACCCTTAAGCGCTGATTATTTTTTAAGGAAAGTAAGTGGTATACAACACAAAATCTCTTCTCATCATGTGCAGCTATTTTAAAATCTTGATAATCAACACCACATAAATCAATCAGCTGTTTAAAATCAAATTCAGGCCTATCTCTTAAAACCTTTAATGACTCAATAATATTTTCTTGGTCGAAGGTAATTGTAATCTCACCTTTATCTTCATTAAAAGATAGTATTTTTTTCTTAAAAAAAGATTTGAGGGATTGAATTTGTTTTTTTATGCTCTGGTTCATCTGGCAATTGTGTTAGTACGTTTAATTTTTTTTTGTAGTTGCAAAATTCCAAACATCAATGCTTCTGCTGTGGGAGGGCATCCAGGAACATAAATATCTACTGGAACAATTCTGTCACTACCCCTTACGACAGAATATGAGTAATGGTAATAACCGCCCCCATTTGAGCATGAGCCCATCGAAATGACCCATCTAGGCTCTGCCATTTGATCATATACACGCCTCAATGCTGGCGCCATCTTATTGACTAATGTGCCTGCAATGATCATCACATCAGATTGTCTTGGACTTGGTCTAAAAACAATACCGAATCGGTCTAGGTCATATCTTGATGCGCCTGCGTGCATCATTTCAACTGCACAGCATGCCAACCCAAAAGTCATTGGCCACAATGAACCAGTTCTAGCATAGTTTATTAAAGTGTCTACGTTGGTCGTAACATAGCCTTTTTCTAATATTCCCTCGATACTCATCTAATTACTCCCAATCTAATGCTCCTTTTTTCCATTCATAGATAAAACCGACAACCAAGATAAAGAGAAATATGAGCATGGATACAAATCCAAACATTCCAATTTTATTGATTACAACTGCCCACGGGAAAAGGAATGTAATTTCTAGGTCAAAGAGAATAAATAAGATTGCTACCAGATAATACCTAACATCGAATTTCATTCGAGCATCTTCGAAGGCTTCAAATCCACATTCATATGGGGAGTTTTTTTCTTTGTAAGGCTTACTTGTACTTAATATTTTACCGAGGATGAGAGGACCTAACCCTACAAAAAGGCCGATAATTATAAACACTAATATAGGAAAATAATTTTCCAGCACAAAAAGTCCTTAAATTTAAATACCATCAATATGGTGCCGTCGGAGAGACTCGAACTCTCACGACTTTCGTCACTACCCCCTCAAGATAGCGTGTCTACCAATTCCACCACGACGGCTAAGCCAAAAGTCATGTTAATTGGGAATATCTTGAGTATTTCCAATTTCATCTGACCCAAAAGGTTGCTCTTTGGTTTCAACTGATTGAGAGCTATTTTCCTGAATCTGTTCTACAGCAAAACTTGCATTTTTATTACTCGCTATGAAAGCAAGGCCTATGCTTGTACAAAAAAATACGGTTACACATATTGCTGTTAGTCTTGTTACAAAATTACCAGAGCCTTGCGCACCAAACACGCTGCCAGAAGAATTTCCTCCAAATGCAGCACCCGCATCTGCTCCTTTACCATGCTGGACTAAGACTAGCCCTATCACTGCCAAGCTCACTACTACATGAATTATCGTTACTAAATTTTCCATATTTAACTATCTTTTTTTTGAATTTTTAATTAAATTTTATGAATACTATTGCAAATTTCGTAGAATTCATTTGCATCTAAAGATGCCCTGCCCATTAATATTCCGTCTACCCCACTAATTTCACATAATTGTACCGCATTTTTTGCATTAACACTGCCACCATAAACAATATTTACATCATCATTATCTGTGTCATTTGTATAAATTAATTGCTTTATAAATTCACACATTTTTTCTATTTGCTCAGGACTTGCCGCCGAGTCAGAACCAATTGCCCAAATTGGTTCATAGGCAATTATTGATCCTCTGAAAACATCTTGACCATATAAATCAAGAATCGTTTTAATCTGCTCGGATACTACCTTTTCCATTATTCCTGCTTCACGCTCAATAAGATTTTCGCCGACACACAGCAGAGGGGTCATTTTATATTTCTTAATCATATTAAATTTTTCTGCAATGTTTTCATCTGATTCGCAGTAAGCTGTATTCCTCTCAGAATGACCGACAATTACTAATTCACCATGAAAATCCTTAATCATTGGAGCGCTTACCTCCCCAGTAAAAGGCCCTTCTAATTCTTTTGCCACATTTTGGCAGCCCCAATGAATATTTGAACCCATTAGTATTTTTTGCGCTTGGAATAAGTATGGGTAAGGCACACATAAGGTAATTGATAGTTCATTGAATGAGCTTAGCTTTTGCTTAAGGCTTTTGAAGTGGCTTTCATTAAAATCCAATGAGCCATGCATCTTCATATTACCAATGACTATTTTTTTTGACTTTTTTTTCATTCCACAATACTTTTTATAATTATTTGAAGGTTTTTATTTCCATTAAATTCATTTGCATCAATAGAATAAACAGCCCTTATTTTATCAGGTAGTGTCTGGTTATTATTAAAAAATATTGCTTGAAATTTCTTATCTTTTTTTAAAAAACACTTTATATGCCTTTCTGCAATAACTTCCTGATGCAATACATCAAAATTATCAACAAAAAAAGGCGCTGGAAATCCCTGCCCCCAAACTTGTTCATTGATAATTTTAGCCATAGGGTAATTTAAATTTTCAGGCTCAATACTTTTATCATATTCAACTGTTTGATTCAGTAAGTCAGGTGTTATGAATTCTTGGCAAGTTAATTCGAATATTTCGCTAAATTTTTTAAAATCATTTTTTTTAATACTTAGCCCCGCTGCCATAGCATGACCTCCAAATGTCTTTATTAGACTAGGGTGGCGCTTGGATATAAGATCTAGTATGTCGCGAAGGTGAAAAGATTCTATCGACCTTCCCGATCCCTTAATTATTTCATCATTAAAATTTGCAAAAATAATTGTTGGTCTGAAGAATTTTTCCTTCAATCTAGAAGCCAATATACCTACCACACCTTGATGCCATTTATCATTAGTTAGAACGATTGAATGCGAATTTTTGAAGCTCTGATCATTCAATTCCTCAATAGCAGATAACACCATATCCGATTCTATGAGCTTCCTATTTTCATTAAATTTGATGAGTTGTTTTGCAAAACTTGAGGCTTGATCTAAATTTTCAGCCAAAAAACATTGAATGCCAATCGTCATATCACTGAGCCTTCCAGCAGCATTAATTTTAGGTGCGATGATAAAAGATAAGTCAGATGTCTTAAGATGAGCCTGTTTTTTTTTCGATTCGTTAATTATCGCTTTGATTCCAAAATTAGTAGTTCCGCTTCTAATAATTTTAATTCCAACTGAAACTAAAATCCGATTATTAAAATCAAGGGGGACTAAATCTGCAACCGTCCCTAATGCTACTAAATCGAGTAAATCAACTAATACAGGCTCTTGGGACTCCTTGTTCTTTGTTCTAAAAGCAATTCTTAACGCAAGTAGCACATAAAACATGACCCCAACCCCACATAAGTTTTTACTTGGGAATGAACAATTTTTTTTATTTGGATTTACAATGAATTTGGCGTTAGGTAATGTTTTACCAGGAAGGTGATGGTCAGTAATGATTACATCTACGCCCGCCTTATTGGCAGCCTCCACTCCGTCATGACTTGCAATTCCATTGTCAACGGTAAGGATGATATCAGGCTCTTTTTTTAGGGCTATGCTAACTATTTCGGGAGTTAATCCATAGCCGTATTCAAACCGGTTAGGCACTATAAAATCAACATTACCACCAAATTTTTTTAACCCAAGAACTCCACATGCGCTTGCTGTCGCACCATCGGCATCGTAGTCACCTACTATAACTATTTTTTTATTATCTATTATGGCTTGGCATAAAAACTCGCCAACCGCTATATTTGAATGCAATAAGTGGGGAGGTAAAAGTTTGTCAAGTTGATAGTTTATCTGTTCGGTACTATCAATTTTTCTGGCAGCAAAAATTTTAGCAAGGTCAGGTTGAACACCCTCTTCATTAAGCCTCCTCTCAAGTTCGGTATTAATTTGCTTTTCTTTAAGCTTCATTCAATATCTCTTGGAGATCTTTCTTATGACACCAAAACTTTAATCTTCTATAGAAATTTGTTTTAAATAAAATTTTAAACGAGCCCAGAAAAAGAGAAAGGTTTAGGTTGTTGATCTTTTTTGATTTTACATCTTCAAGGATAACTTTAAAAACATCATACTCAATGTTTGCTTCAAAGATATGATGATACAAATGACAATCTTCTTTTCCATAATCGTTTTTATTAAAAGACTCAATTTTTACACCCTCTAAATTCAGCAGTGCTATTTTTTTTAATAGCATAAGGTCACTAAATACTATCTTATCTTTCCTACCAATATCAGCTTTAATTTTTTTACCTCCACCACTAAACCAAATAGAATTAATTGGATATTGACCCTTGTCTTCTCTTTTTTTGTTGGCAGGATAATCAAATAAAAACATTTGTAATTCATTTATAAATTTATGCCACCAGACTTCATCTTGCCCAAAAGGTAAAAAACCTCTGTTGGGAACTTGATTGATTTCTTCTGGGAAATAAGTAGATATATTTGAATTCTTTATCGTTGCAAAGAATAATTTATTTTCAAAAATAAAGAAGCTCTGGTCGTTAGTCGAAAAGTGTTGATTAAGATCGACGCATAATGAATTTAATTCATCAGGACTACACTCATTTTCTAAATTTTTTTCAAACTTATAAAAATCTCTTTGAAGTGAAAAATAGCAGGGTGTTGCCTGAAAAAAAGTATATTTGGAGTCTGATGTGAATTCTTCACCTGCCAAAATGGCCGCAACAGGATAATCATTTTGTTGCTCAATATTAAAATCATTACATACTTCCTTCTCAAAGGAATTATTTTTAATTATTGAGTGATCGCATAATTTTATTAACTGATTTAAATATTCACTTTGCGGAATGAAGTCACATTTAATTTTATAAAAATGAGTCAAACCTTGATAACAAAAAGATAGATGAGTAAACCGAAATAAAGTAAGGCAAATATAGCTACGATGAAAAATATAAGGAATAAATTATTGTGAATTTTTTTTAAAATAACCTTAATTTCTTTTATGTCTTTATCTATCTTCATTGAATTGGTGCCCGGGGCCGGAATCGAACCGGCACGACCGTGAGGTCGAGGGATTTTAAGTCCCTTGCGTCTACCAATTTCGCCACCCGGGCTTCGCAGTAACAGTATGGTGTGGCGAGATTTTACCACATTTTTAGTCTCTGGAATTCTTCTCTTAATGGAGGCGCGTGCCGGAATCGAACCGGCGTCTAAGGCTTTGCAGGCCTCTGCATAACCACTTTGCTAACGCGCCACTAACTAAACAAAAAAAGGGAATAAATTCCCTTTTTAACAAAAAATTGGAGCGGGAAACGAGGTTCGAACTCGCGACCTATACCTTGGCAAGGTATCGCTCTACCAGCTGAGCTATTCCCGCAAACAGAAGGCAGTATTTTAGCTATTTTTCGCATACTGTCAATGATAGTAAAAATTGTAGCTTAATAATCATTACATTTTTTTTACGGCATTTATTGATATTTTCAAATAATAAAACATCGATATAACGGTCAGTAATGCTGCTAGATATATCAAGATTTCTCCTATTTTTTGTATCGGAATAAATCCAATATTTTCAAAATATAATAAAAATATAATAGCCGTCATTTGTGCGGTAGTTTTTAATTTGCCAATAAAGGCAACAGCAATACTTTGCGACTTGCCTAACTGCGCCATCCATTCTCTTAAAGAGCTAACCGTAAATTCTCTTCCAATAATAATTAATGCAATCACTAAGTTAATGCGCCCTAGATCTAATAACAAAAGTAATGCTGTGATCACAATTAATTTATCAGCGACTGGATCAAGGAAAGCGCCAAATTTTGATATTTGTTTTAATTTTCTCGCTAAATACCCATCAAGCCAATCTGTAATTGCTGCCAAAGAAAAGATAAAAGTTCCTAAGATATTTTTTTCTGTCAGGCTGAGTGTGCTATCAGATACATAAAAAATAATGACTAGGACAGGGATTAACCCCACCCTAAATAAAGTCAGTAAATTTGGTACATTAATAATTTTCAATGAATCTGCCCTTTAATGAAAATGATTGTAAATACTCTCGGCTAATTTTACATTAATTCCTTCGACTAATAATAGCTCTCGAACATCAGCCTCTTTGATACCTTGAATTCCACCAAAGTAAACAAGTAAATTTCTTCGTTTCGTTTGTCCTATGCCTTCAATTTCTTCCAATGAGGAGGTGAATCGAGCTTTTTTTCTTCTTGCCCTGTGGCCTGTAATTGCAAATCGATGAGCCTCATCTCGTATCTGAATAATTAATTGAAAGCCCATGTTATTAATATCGATATTTTCTAAAATATCTCCGTTCGCAATGTGTAATGTTTCAGCTCCAGATTTTCTTTTTTCGCCCTTGGTTACCCCCACCAGGATTATGTCATCCAAGCTAAGTTGCTTCATAATCTTGACTGCAATACCTAGCTGACCCTTTCCACCATCAATCAAAATGACATCTGGTCTTATCCCATCTGTATCAACAATTTTTTTATACCGTCTCTCTAGCACCTCTTGCATGGCGGCATAGTCATCACCAGGCTTATTATTTTTGATGTTGTATCGGCGGTAATCTTTTTTTTGAATTCCATTTTTATCAAATACCACACAAGAGGCAACAGTCCCCTCACCCATCATATGGCTGACATCAAAACATTCAATTCGATTTTTATTTGAGGGAATACTTAATAACTGAGTAAATGCCTTAATTTTATTTTTAAAGCTTAATGTCTCATTACTTTTTTGGCTTATAGCAATTAATGCATTTTTCTTTGCCATTTCCATCCACATTCTTTTTTCATTCGTTAGCCTAGTAATGATTTTAATTTTTTTATATTTTTTTAATTCAAAAAATTTCTCAAGTAAGCCCTTGTTTACTTTTTTTTCAATGATAACGACAGGTGGTGGTGACTTTTCATCATAATATTGTGCAATAAAAATTTCTAGAATGTTATTGTCTGAATTATCTGATATGCCCTTTGGGAAAAAACTTTTATCTCCTAGGTGCTTAGCGTTTCTGATCATCACTAAATTTACACAAAAAACACCATTTTTGTCTTCGATTGCAATAATATCGGCATCATTCTCACTAAAATCACTTACAAATTGTTTTAGCCTGACTTGTCTTAAACTTTGAATTCTATCTCTGAAAACAGCCGCTCTTTCAAACTCATTATTTTCTGAAAAAATATTCATCTTCTCAGATAAGCTATTGATTACCTTAGTGTCTTTACCATTTAAAAACATCATTGCCTGATCAATATCTTCCCTATAGTCCTCTTCTGAAATTAAATCAACACAAGGTGCTGAACATCTTTGAATTTGATGTTCCATACAGGGACGTGATCTATTTTTAAATACAGAATTTTCACATGTCCTTAATAAAAAAACCTTTTGTAAAAGTTTTATGCTATCTCTGACCGCAGGTGAATTTGGAAAAGGCCCAAAATAATTTTGATCTTTTTTTTGTGCGCCTCGATGAAACGATATTCTTGGATATTGATCGCCTGAAATTTTTAAATAAGGATATGATTTGTCATCCCTAAAAATCACATTGTATCTTGGCATGTGATTTCTAATTAGGTTATTCTCAAGAATTAAGGCTTCTGCCTCAGTATTTGTAACAGTAAATTCAATAGAATTTATATTGCTTACCATCATTTTTGTTCTTGGACTTGCGTGATTCTTTCCAAAATACGAAGTCACCCTTTTTTTAATATCCTTAGCCTTACCGATATAAATGATCTCATTCTTATTATTGATCATTCTATATATACCCGGCAGACTGGGAAATTTTTTAATCTCTTTTTTTAGATCATTCAAAACTAACCCAGTAAATTGCCTCCAATTGCCCAATCTTCAGATTCAACTTCTTCAAATACAATATAGGTATATGATGCTGGTTTGTTAGCAACTCTTTGCATTACATCCGTTATTTCCTTCGCTATTTCTTGCTTTTGGTTTTTATCAAGTTTTCCAGCGAGTTTCACATTTATATATGGCATTTTTATTCCTCCATTTCTTTTTTGATTGATAGAAAAACATCATTAAACATTTCAGTTGTTAATCTCTTTGTTTGAGTATTATATCGACTGCAGTGGTAACTATCATAAAGAATTAGGTCATTTGGTAATTCATGCCTTGCAGCATGAGAAAAACTAAAATTTTTTTTTGTTAAGGTGAGTGCAGATAAAATCGCGTTATGTGCAATTGTTCCTAATGCTAATAGGATGGTTTTGGGTTTAAGCAATTCTATCTCGCATTTTAGGAATAGATTACAATTTTTAATTTCTAGCGTTGTGGGTTTGTTGAGGGGGGGTAGGCACTTTACGGCATTGGTAATTCTACAATTATGTAACTCAAGGCCATCACTTCTCTCCTTTGAGTTCGGTTTATTTGAGAGACCATGCTTAAATAATGTTTCATATAAAATGATGCCCGCGTGATCGCCTGTAAAGGGGCGGCCAGTTTTATTCGCTCCGTGAAGACCTGGAGCCAATCCCACAATGAGTAATTTTATATTTTTATCCCCAAAGGCGGGGACAGGCTTACAAAAATAATCTGGGTATTTTTTCTTTGAACTGCTTAGAAAATCATTTAACCGATCACATCTATTACAATTAGCATCATAATTCATTTTAAAAATTAGCTTACAGGGACAATCTCTATATATTTACTGTTGTAGTCAGTGAGTTGATCAAAATTTAAATACTTATAAATTTCATTCGAGTCTTTATTTATCTTATCCTTCATAAACTTCAAATACTCCTCTTTCGAAGGAATATAACCTAGCAATGCACATATAGATGCCAATTCAGCTGAGCCAAGATACACTTGGGCATCCTTACCCATCCTGTTGTCAAAGTTTCTTGTGCTGGTTGAAAAGACCGTTGCTTTATCTTCAACTCTTGCCTGGTTTCCCATGCAAAGGCTGCAGCCTGGTATTTCAGTCCTTGCACCAACTTGCTCGAAAATCTTATAGATTCCTTCTTTTTTTAGTTGCGACTCATCCATTCTGGTCGGTGGTGCAATCCATAACTGATTAACAGCTTTCTCTTCATTTTTCATTACAAAACCAGCGGCCCTGTAATGGCCAATGTTTGTCATACAGCTACCAATAAAAACCTCATCAATTTTATTTAACTCAACCTCTGATAATTTTTTTATATCGTCTGGATCGTTTGGACAGGCAACTAATGGTTCTGTTATAGAATTTAAATCTATATTTAAAGTATATGCATATTGAGCGTCTTCATCAGGTTTAAGTAGTTTCGGACTTTGGATCCATTCCTTCATTTCATTTATTCTACGACTTAAAGTTCTTGCATCCTGATAACCATTTTCGATCATTTTTTCCATTAAGAAAATATTAGATTGCAAAAATTCGATGATGGGTTCTTCATTTAATCTCACTGTACAGCCGTTAGCAGATCTTTCAGCTGAGGCATCAGAAAACTCAAAAGCTTGCTCAACTTTTAGGTCAGGTAACCCTTCAATCTCCAATATCTTTCCGTTAAAGATATTCTTTTTACCTTTTTTCCCAATTGTTAGCTGATTTTCTTTGATCGCATAATAAGGAATTGCATTAACCAAATCCCTTAAGGTAATCCCAGGTTGCATCTCACCAGAAAATCTAACAAGTACTGACTCTGGCATATCAATTGGCATCACACCAATCGCAGCCGCAAATGCGACTAGACCTGAACCTGCAGGGAAAGATATTCCGATAGGGAAACGGGTATGTGAATCCCCACCTGTACCTACCGTGTCAGGAAGTATCATCCTGTTAAGCCATGAATGTATTACCCCATCTCCCGCCTTGAGAGACACACCTCCTCGGCTACTCATAAATTCAGGTAATGTGTGTTGAAGCTCAATATCAACTGGCTTTGGATATGCTGCCGTATGACAAAAGCTCTGCATGACTAATTCAGCGCTAAACCCTAAGCATGCTAGGTCCTTAAGCTCATCCCTTGTCATAGCACCCGTAGTATCTTGTGAACCAACCGTTGTTATTTTTGGCTCGCAATAGGTCCCGGGGGAGATGCCATCAACACCACAAGCCTTGCCGACCATCTTCTGAGCTAATGTAAAGCCATGTTTTTTTTGTCCCTTGTTTATTGACTCTATAAAGATTTTTGTTGCTCCGAGACCTAATGTATGTCTTGATTTTTCAGTTAACCCTTTACCAATAATTAGTGAGACTCTTCCACCCGCCCTCACCTCATCAAGGAGTGTTTTGGGTCTTATGTCAAAACTTGATAAGACATTACTACTTTCGTCAGAAATTTTTCCTTTTGAAAAGTCAATTTCTATTATGTCTCCTGTCTTAAAATTTGAAACATCACATTCAATGGGTATCGCACCTGAGTCCTCTGCTGTATTAAAGAAAATAGGCGCAATTTTCCCACCTAATATAACGCCCTCAGTATTTTTGTTTGGTACATAAGGAATTGACTTACCAAAATGCCACTGAAGAGAATTGATCGCGGACTTCCTTGATGAGCCCGTTCCAACAATATCGCCAACAAAAACAATGGGGAGGTTTTTTCCTTTTAAATTTTTTATTTGATCAAAAATATCTGGAGTCTTATTCAACAGCATAGATTTTGCATGAAGGGGAATATCAGGCCTAGACCATGCCTCTTGTGCAGGTGACAAATCGTCAGTATTGATTTCTCCATCAGCCTTAAAGACAATCATTTTAATTTTATTAGGTGTTTTAGGTTTTGTTGTAAACCAGTCTGCCGCTGCCCAGGACTTAAGTACTTGAGTTGCATATTTGTTGCCTTTGTTATGAAGCTTTTCAACGTCGTAGTATGAATCAAAAATGAGCACACTTTTTGATAATGACTCAGCGGCAACTTCAGCTTGATCGCTGTCAAGCAACTTAACAAGTGCTTGAACGTTATAGCCACCAAGCATGGTTGATAATAATTCTGTTGCGTACTTTGGACTTATATAAGGACTCGTAATTTTTTTTGTTGCTATATCATTCAAAAATGCCGCTTTTATATAAGCTGCTGGATCGACTCCGGCCGCGACCTTATTGATAAAAATATCAATCAATTTTTCAGATTGATCTAATTCATCTTGTTTAAGGAGCTCTACTAAGTCTGCTGTCTGTTCAGGTGTTAATGCAAGCGCAGGTAGGCCTTGTTCTATTCTTTTTTCTTCGTCCGATAAGTACGATTTAAGCATGGATACCCTTAGATTTTATATTTGAAATTCTTCGTAGCATAGATTTTAAATTAAAAAGGTTGATTTCCCAAAAGGTAACTCCCATTTTCATTTATTACTGATAGAAAAAATTATTGTTTTATTTGATGTTAAAATAGTGAACACAGCTTAAACAAAGGTTTTTTTATGTCTTTTGCAATCACTTCTATTTCACCCATTGACGGAAGATATTCCAAACAAACGGAAAGTTTGAAGCCAGTATTTAGTGAATTTGGATTAATTAAAAATAGGGTCAAAGTTGAAATACTCTGGTTAATCGCGCTGAGCAACGATAAAGAGATCAGGGAGCTTCCCAAATTTTCAAAACAAGCCTTAAAGTATTTGAATAATCTATTTTTAGATTTTAATGAGAAGGATGCAAAAGCAATAAAGGAAATTGAAAAAAAAACGAATCATGATGTTAAGGCTGTTGAATATTGGATAAGAAATCAACTAAAAAAGAAAAAATTAAATAAGGTAAATGAATTTATCCATTTTTCTTTAACATCTGAGGATGTTAATAATTTAGCATATGCCTTAATGCTCAAAGAGGGTCTTTCAGAAACAATCCTACCAAGTATTAAAAAAATTAGTGCCGTCCTAAGGGCAAATTCTAAAAAATTTGCTGCATTACCAATGCTTTCTAGAACTCATGGTCAAACTGCCAGCCCAACAACACTTGGAAAAGAGTTTGCAAATGTCAATTACCGAATAGAAAGACAAATCAAGCAGCTTAAAAATCAAGAAATTTTAGGTAAAATTAATGGTGCAGTTGGAAATTTCAATGCACATTTATCAGCCTACCCCAAAAAAAACTGGCCTACTTTTTCAAAGAGCTTCATTGCCTCGCTCAAGTTAACTTATAATCCATTGACCACACAAATTGAGCCACATGACTTTATCGCAGAGATCTTCCAGAATGTATCAAGAATCAATACAATTTTAATTGATCTTAATAGAGATATCTGGGGATATATTTCTCTTGGCTATTTTAAGCAGAAAGTAATCAAAGGAGAAATTGGTTCCTCCACGATGCCTCATAAAGTAAATCCCATTGATTTTGAAAATTCAGAGGGCAACCTAGGTCTCTCAAATGCAATATTAAGCCATTTAGCTGAAAAGCTTCCACTATCAAGGTGGCAAAGAGACTTGACTGATTCGACCGTTCTTAGAAATATAGGTGTAGGTTTTTCTTATGGGCTGATTGCCTATAACTCATGTATTAAAGGCCTTAACAAGCTAGAGGTAAATAAATCTATTATTCATGAAGAGCTTAATCAATCATGGGAGGTACTTGCAGAGCCCATCCAAACCGTCATGAGAAAAAACGGGATTGAAAACTCTTATGAAAAACTAAAAGATATCACTCGGGGCAAGGGTAAAATTTCTGCAGACCAAATTCACCATTTCATCAAAAATTTAAAGATTTCTAAAGAAGATAAATCTTATTTGCTTGAGCTAACACCCCATAGCTATATTGGCGTTGCTCAACAGTTAGCAAAAAAAAATTAAATGGTTGAGGTATTAGTTCTTTATTATTCAAAGACGGGTGCTGTTAAAGAATTGGCATCTTACATTGCGCGTGGAATAAACTCTATCGATGGAGCTGAAGCAAAGATAAGGACAGTTCCTGAAGTAAGTACTGATACCGAAAAATCAGAAGATATGATTCCAGACTCAGGTGCTTTATTTGCAACACTGGATGATTTAAAGAGTTGTGACGGCTTGTTTCTTGGGAGTCCAACTCGATTTGGTAACATGGCCTCTCCTATTAAATATTTTCTTGAGACGGCAACCCCTTTATGGGTTGAGGGGGCCTTAGAGGATAAGCCGGCAGGAGTATTTACTTCAAGCGCCTCAATGCATGGTGGAAATGAATCAACCTTATTGTCTATGCAACTTCCCCTTCAACATATGGGGATGATCCTTGTGGGAGTGCCTTATTCGGTCACTGAGTTATCAAGAACAGTTTCTGGAGGAACACCTTACGGGTCATCACATGTCAGGGGCTATGAAGAAAAAAAGGGAGTTAGTGAGGATGAAAAGAAAATTTGTATTGCTCACGGAAAGCGACTAGCCAAACTTTGTCTACAAATAACAAAATAACCTGTCTTTACTTGCTTTCTGTTTTCAGCCTAATTGGCTTGATTTTTTTAAACTTATTTTGGGAAATTTTTTATAACCCCCTAGACACCAATGGTTCCTGGATGGTAGTTAAGTCATTAGTTCTGCTCATTCCACTGCCAGGTATTTTGAAAAAGAATAGATATACCTACCAGTGGTCCAGTATGTTTATATGGCTTTTTATCATGGAGGGAATAGTAAGATTTTATAGTGAACTGGGTGTATCTAGAGATATGGCTTCATATCAAATATTTTTGGGTACATTATTCTTTTTCAGCAGTATATTTTTTTGTAGGGTTAAAAAAAATTAATGAGAATTTTGATTTCAAATGATGATGGTTACAAATCTGAAGGTATACGAGTTCTAATTAAGGAATTAGAAACAATTGCTCAAATAACTGTTGTAGCGCCAAGTAGAAATAGAAGTGGGGCAAGCAGCTCCCTTTCCCTCGATAAACCTATTAAATTGACAAAGGAAAATGATTCATTTTTCTATCTTAACGGAACTCCCACTGATTGCGTCCATATTGCCTTAACAGGATTAATGCAAACATTGCCAGATATGGTCGTCTCTGGGATCAACCATGGCCCAAATTTAGGGGATGATACAATTTATTCTGGAACGGTTGCTGCTGCAATAGAAGGCTATCTTCTTAATATTCCCTCTTTTGCGATTTCTATGGGAGGTATGAATCCAAAAAACTTCTCAACTGCTGCCAGAGTTACGACAGACCTTATTAAGTTATATAATGAGAATGAACATGAGTCAGCGAGTCTTCTGAATATCAATGTTCCTGATATTCCTTATGATGAATTAAAAGGATTTGAGGTTACACGATTAGGCAAAAGGCATGCTGCTGAGAAAGCAATAGAAAAAAAACAGAGCGATAAGGAGTCTTTGTACTGGATAGGTGAGGTTGGTCAACCTAATGACGGTGGGCCAGGAACAGATTTTCATGCATTAAAGAATAATTTTGTATCAATATCGCCAGTCCATCCTGACCTTACTGATTTTAAGAATATTGAACTAACTAAAAATTGGATTAAATAGTTAATGAATCGTCACCTAAAATATAATGTAATTTTATGGATCCTAGTGCTTCTTTATGGGTGTGCGGCTCAAAAGCCTGCCCCTGTAGACACGAGTTATGAAGAAAAACCCGTTGAGGCCAAGAAAGAAGTTTCAAAGTGCCCAGATGTTTATACCGTCAAAGAGGGGGAAACTATATTTAGCATAAGTATTAAATGTGCTGTGGACTATAAAACATTAGCCAATGCAAATGGGATCAAGAAACCTTATTTTGTAAAAAAAGGTGATCAAATTAGATTTGACATCATACAAACTCAGGTTGATGAAAAGGTTGTTGAAGGTAAAAGTGATGTAGTTGAAATTTCTACCTACAATGAAGATATTATTACCGAACAAGATGCATCACCTGAGCTAATTCTTGGTGACCCCATAGATATTAAAGGACCAAAAGCATTTAAAGAAGTCTATTCAAAAAAAACGTTAAAAAATACAAAAAAAGTTATTTCTAATCAAAATTATAAAAAATGGGGATGGCCGACTGATGGACAACCCATTAACGCGTTTAACCCTGCCTCGGAAAAAAAAGGTGTTGATTTCCTAGGTGCGCCTGGGCAACAAATTAGGTCAATTGCGAAAGGAAGAGTCATCTACGCAGGAGAAGAGTTAGAAGGTTACGGGCGAATGACAATAATTAAACATGATAAAAATATTTTAAGTGTTTATGGCTACCAAGAAGAAATTTTAGTAAAAGAGGGACAAAGTGTGATTGCTGGGGAATCTATTGGTACCATGGGGATGACTGGCACCGATAGTGTTAAATTACATTTTGAAATCAGGGATAATGGTAAATCTATTGACCCAGTCTTATTTCTCAATTCAAAACTTAATTAATCTGTCCTGAGTCTTCTCTCTTGTAGTAATCTTTTACTGTAGACATATCATATTCTCTAGCCCAAGTGATAATCTCATCAAAAGCTTTTGCTGAAACTTCACCATCATCATGAGCAAATATACCGGCACGTTCTCGTATGACTAACAATCCTGGTATTACCTTAATTTGGAAGTAATCAGCTATCTCTTTGTCTTTTTCTATATCAACCATACCAAAAATAATGTCTTTATTTTTTTTAGCCGCAGCTTCAAAGGTAGGTGTAAATTCTACACATGGATCACACCATGGTGCCCAAAAGTCAACGATAACGAACTCGTTTTCCTCAATAGTTTTTTTAAAATTATCTTTTGTTAATGTTACAAAGTTACTCATTTTCACCCCTCAAAGTTATCCCATTTATTTTCAAAATAAATCTCGTTTAATTTTAGCCTTTTTCTTGCAGATCCCTCTGCCTCTGCTTGCTCAACAGTCATTAATTTTTTAGCAAGAGGTTTTCCAACAGCTATAAACGACATAACATCGAATTCTACGGGAATATTTGCTAAATTTCTAATCTTATCTGAATCAAAACCGCCCATCTGATGCGCTGCTAAACCTAGATATGTTGATTGAAGACAAATATTTTCGGATGCTGCTCCAGTATCATACTGAGACCATTTATTTTCATTATCATTATGCTTAAATTTTTTATTCGCACAAACGCATATAAGTAGTGAGGTATCCATTGCCCAATTTTGATTACCCACTGATAAGCAATTCAAGGCATTTACCCACTGCAATGCATCTTTTTTTTGAAAAATAATAAACTTCCATGGCTGGTCTCCAAAGCACGATGGTGCCCATCTGGCTGCCTCAAGTATTGATTTTACCGAGACTTCATCGATGATGAATTCCGGATCAAACACTCGAGGGCTCCATCGTTCTGAAATTAAAGGAGCAATTTCAACTTCTGTTTCAGCTGGTTTTTTTATCATTCAAATACCTTTAAATTTAAATTTATTTCTATGATCGAGTTATTTCGACAATTATAATTCAATTTAAAGCGTATATTACTTTTTTAGGGCGTATGAAATCTTCAATAAAATGATTACAGACAAAAACAAATTTTTTATGCAAGAGGCATTTGCTCAAGCAAAAAAGGGGTTGGCACTTGATGAAATTCCAGTCGGTGCTGTTGTTGTTTTGGATGACACTATTATAGGAAGAGGTTTTAATCAGTCTATTCATAAATCTGATTCAACGGCCCATGCTGAAATTGTTGCAATACAAAAAGCTGGAGAAAAAATAAATAATTATCGTCTGGTTAATTGTGATTTATTTGTGACTCTTGAGCCTTGTTTAATGTGTTTAGGTGCGATACTCCACGCAAGAATAAGGAATGTGTATTTCGCCGCAAGTGACATTAAAACAGGTGTTTGTGGAGGTTTAATTGACCTGACAATTAATAAATCTTTAAATCATCACTGTAATTTCCATAAAGGTATTCTAAGCAAAGAGTCAGCAGACTTAATTCAGAAATTTTTCCAAGAAAAAAGAGCAAAAAAAAACCGTACATGATTATGTACGGTTTTAATTAATTAGTACTTAAAACTAATCTCTATTGCCCATCAGTGCCATTAATATATGTAACAGATGAACAAATAAATTATAGATGTTTAGGTAAAGCGCTAGTGTAGCCATAATATAATTTGTCTCACCACCTCTAACAATTCTATTCACATCGTAAAGAATAAAACCAGAGAATATTAATACCGCTATCCCTGAAATTGCTAGTGACATCGCTGGTATCTGAAAGAATATATTTACGACCATCGCCAGAATAAGTAACAACAACCCTATCATGAGAAATTTACCCATGAATGAAAAATCTCTTTTGCTTGTTGTGGCGATACCTGAAAGTACCAGGAATATCGTAGCAGTTCCACCCGCAGCTAATCCAACAATTTGACCGCCATTACTTAAACTGAAAGCGACCTGTAAAATTGGGCCCAACAAAATCCCCATTAAGAAGGTCAAACCCAGCAAGAATACAACACCTAAGCTGCTGTTTCTGTTGGCTCTAATTAAGTAAAACATGCCGAACATAGCACCTAATGTAACTATGAAAAATAAAATGGGGCTTTGCGCAGCAAAACCGAAGTTCATTGACATTCCCATTAGGGCGCCAATGAGTGTAGGTATTAATGAAAAACCTAAGAGTGCGTATGTATTCCTTAAGACTTTATTAGTTGAAAGTTCAGAAACTGGCTGACTTGCAACGTTAAAATTATCTGCCATGGTATTTATTTATCCTTAATTTAAAATTTGTAACACTTATAGGATAAGGCCAATATCACTAAAGTTCAAGTAATTTGCCTCAAATTATCTAATTTTTTTTCTTATTTTTTAAGCTCTTTAATGGCTTTTTTAGCACCTTCATAGCAAAAATTTAATTGACTTGAATCACCTTCATTATTTTTAAGATAATCACGTCGCATATTTGATAACCTCTCTTTTGAGATAGGCTCTTGCTTCCATAAAAGTTTATTTAGCACTTTATCCATATTATCACCCTGATTGCATACTAAAACCATATCACAACCTGCCTCCAAGCATTTCCTGACTCTAGAAACCAAGTCTTTTTCATAAATTTGTGCTGCCATCATACCCATATCATCTGAAAAAATGGCGCCTTCAAAATTCAAAATTTTTCTTAGCTGCTCTTCTAACCAAAATTTAGAAAAACCAGCGGGCTTTTGGTCACAACTGGAATAAATCACATGGGAAGGCATGACACCTGCAATATTTTTTTTAATCATTTCTTTAAAAATGTTCATGTCTTTTTCTTGAATTTTCTCAAGTGATCTATCGTCATTTGCACTTTCTAAGTGTGTATCAGCCTTGATGAACCCATGCCCGGGAAAATGCTTGCCTACACTTTTCATACCTCCTGAACTTAATCCATCCATGACTGATAATGCTAAGTCTACAATTGGCTTAGCATGCTGATGAAAAGAGCGATCCCCAATGACAGAGCTGGATCCAAAATTTATATCAAGAACTGGTGTAAAGCTAAAATCAATATCACAAGCTCCCAATTCATATGCGATGAGCTGACCGCATAATTTAGCAAGTCTTTTACCCTCAGCCTTATTTTCATCATAAATTTGACCAAGAAGCGCCATATCTGGAATTTCAGTAAATTCTTCTCTAAATCTTTGCACCCGCCCACCTTCATGGTCAACGGCAATAAGGATATTTTTCTTAATTTTCCTAATTGAGGCCGTTAGGGCTTTAATTTGTTTTTTATTCTTATAATTTCTTGAAAAAAGAATAACGCCCCCGACCAATTTATTCTGCAGTCTTTCTTCATCTTTATTAGAAAGCTCAGTGGAGCCTATATCAATCATCAGACATGTCATATTAATTTGTTCCAGTTAAAAGCATAAATTCTCAATTGTCCTTAATCCCCCAAAATTTATGAAGAAAATCTCCAAAAAAATTGATCGCAAAGACCATAGACATTATGCTTGCACCAACAATAATTGCATAATGTGGAGAAGCCAGAAGATAGCGAACGCTATCTCTCATCATCCCTCCCAAAGAAGCCTCAGGTGCCTGTAAGCCAAGACCTAGAAATGAGAGGCTTGCTTCAGCAATAATTAATCCTGCCACAGCATAAGTGGCCTCCACAATCATAGGAGTTGATAATGCAGGCAGGATATGGTGAAAAATTGTTCTTGATTTTGTGCTTCCCATTGACTGCGATGCCTTTACAAAATCTTGCTCTTTAACGAGTAAGGTTTGTGCCCTTGCAAGTCTTGCATAACCGACCCAACCTCCAATAGAAAGCGCAATAATTAAATTTAATTTTCCTGGAGACAAAATGGCTGCAAATGCAATTGCAAGAAGGATGCCAGGAAAAGACATAAAAAGGGTCGTTATGAATTTTATAATCTGATCTAATTTTCCCCCTATATATCCTGAAAGCACACCTATAAATATTCCTGAAATGCTAGAGATAAATGTAACCCAAAAAATAATTAGAAATGAATTAATAAATCCATCAACTAACCTAAAATATATATCTCGACCAAAATCATCCTTACCAAACCAGTAGGTAAAGTTTGGGGTAGCAAGAATTTCTTCGACCTGCATAATACTTGAATCATAGCCGCTCAAAATCTTGTAAATAAGAGAGAAAGTCCAAAATAAAATTATCGCTATAGCAGTTTTCTTCATATCCTTAATGCCTCATTCTTGGATCTAAAAACCGATAAGCAACCTCAGTTAAAAAATTTATAAAGACGTATGATGATGCAATAATCAAAATGCAGGCCTGCGTTACTGGATAATCTCTTGTTTGAATCGATGTAACTAATAGTCTTCCTAAACCATCCCAGCTAAAAATAGTTTCTGTAATAACTGCACCTGACAATAATGAACCAAACTGCATGCCGATGATGGTAATTAAAGGAATCAAAACCAACCTAAACATATGGTGCAATGTTACAGCTAACTCACCTAGCCCTTTTGCTCTTGCTGTTCTAACTACATCTGAGTTAATAATTTCAAGCATAGAGTTTCTTGTCATTTTAATAATTACTGCAAGCAGCCCAAGTGCGAGGGTAAGGGCTGGCAAAATAATTGCATACTTACTCTCCATCCCACTAACAGGAAGCAAGCCTAAATAAATAGACATCATTAAAATTAATAATGGCCCGAGAAAAAAATGAGGGATAGAGATAAAAAATAAACTAACGTTAGTGATGCACCTATCAATATAACTCCCATGAAATTTAGCTGCCAGAATACCACCTATGAAACCAAAAAAAATGGCAATGCATAAAGCCAAAGAAGCAAGAATGTAGGTGTTCTCCATGGCATCTAATAATTGAGGTTTAATTGGCATATTAGTTAGGATTGATGTCCCAAAATTACCCTGAGCTAACTGGCCAATTGAATTGATTATTTGTTCAATAATTGACTTATCTAGACCTAATTCACTTCTTAATTTTTCTTGGTCTGCCAATGAAGACGACTCCCCCATCATGACCAAGACAGGGTCCCCAGGAATAAGGTGGAGTATTAAAAAAGTGATGAGAAAAATACCAAAAATTTGGCAAACACTTGTTAAGAGAAGCTTAAGCAAAATTAATTCTCATTAATAAAGACACTAGTTCCTAGCGATACAAGATTAAAAAGTTCAATGACATCCCTATTGCCCATTCTAATGCATCCCTCAGAGTTAGGATGTCCTAGGTCTTTCTCATAGGGAGTACCATGGATATAGATGTACCTTTGCATCGTATCAACATCCCCTAAGCGATTAAAGCCCACCTCACTCCCTGATAACCAAATAATTCTTGATAATATCCAATCTTTTTGAGGTTCGGATAGATGAGATTCGGCAGTCCAAATTTCATTTGTTGGCCTTCGAGCTGAAAAAACCGTAAATAAAGGAAGTGTATCCCCTATTTTAGCTCTTACAATATGCTTTCCTAGAGGTGTTTTAAAGCTATCCTTTTGTTGGCCAACACCCCTTTTTGCCGTGGAAATTGAAAAGCGTTTCATTAGGATGCCTTTATCAAAAAAAGATAAATTCTGTTTTTTTATTGAGACATCGATGTATGTGTTATTAATTTTTTTTAATCCCATCTAATCCATTCCAACTACCATCAAATGAAAGTTTATAATCTGAAATGTTTTTTCTAAAAGCAGCAAATCCACCCTCATACCATAATGGAATAAGCCCCGTATCTCGATAAGCTTTTAATATTACCTTATTCCAAACATTTTTTTCTATTGCCTCTGATAAATGTTGATCCATCCTTTTATTTATATACTGACCCCTATTAAGCCCTGAAGGGGGTAATTGAGTTGAAGAAAAAATTTTAAAATAGATATCAGGGTTAGTGATGCCCACCCAAGTTAATGTATATAGCTGAAAATTACCTGACTGGATGTCCCTGAAAAAGGTGCCCCAATCTAATGACTTTATCTCTAAATCAATACCAACATCCTTTAGTTGTTTTTGGATAATTGTTGCAATCTTTACTCTAAATGGGTCAGTGGATGTCTTTAAAACCAATTTTATTGGTTTTGTTATATCCATCTGTGAGATTAATTTTCTTGCCTCATTAGGATCATAATTATCATCTGTTATATCTACACTGGCCCAATGTTCAGGGGGGAGAATTTGCTGAGAAAGTCTTGATTTTTCTGGTAAAAAAAACTCTAGGATCTCCCTTTGGTTTATAGCTAATGATAGCGCCCTTCTAAATTGAATATTTTTAAGGTACTTATCCTTAAAATTAAATCCAACGTAGGAAACATTTGATCCAAAACTAGATATCGCATTTAAATTTTTATTATCTTGAATCACTTTTATCATTTCAAAAGGAAGGTCATTTTGTATTAAATCTATTTCTCCATTTATTAGTTTTAATACCCGTACCGTAGGGTCTTTAATTTCGATTAAATTAATCCTTTGATCATCTTTGCGTCTAACTAACTTGATGTTTGGCGAACTCTCTGTCATTTTGAAAATACCTGATCCCGCTGGATTAACAGAAAAGTTATGATTTTCATTTAATAATTTTTCAGGAAGAATAAAAAAATTAAGCTGTGATAAAAAATTGGGTTCATTTTTAAAAAGATGGATGTGAAAAATATTATCTGATACCTTTTCGATGGACTTTATATTTTTAAGCTGCTGATAATACGGTGAAGTGGAAAGATCTTTTAAATTTGAAATGGTAGCTATTATATCGTTAATATTTAAGGTGCTCCCTCCGCTAAAATGGGGTAAATCTTTCTTTAGCTGAAAAGTGTATTGAAGGTTATTTTTTTTCTTAAACGAAACGACCTTTGATCTTGGGAGGAACTTATCGTCTAGATAGATGAAGGATGTATAAATTAGGTATGATAATTTTTTTGATGCAGCATCTGATTGAAATCTTGGGTCAAGTTGTTGGGGTTTTTGGGCTATACCAAATCTAATTTCATCATCATCAAAATTTTCAGCACAGCCAAGCAACAAAAAAACCAACAAAAAATGTAGGCTCATTTTTGGTAATAGATTTAACACTAGGTTAAATTTTTAAAAAATTTTTGAATTCAAATTTCATGCCCATGCTTTTAAAAAATTATCCCAATGGGATTTTTTGTAATTGCTAATAGCGTTTCTAAATTGATTTATTTCATCCTCATAAGCGTTAGATGTTAATTCTTTTTTTGACAATAAGTACCTCAAATAAACTAAATATGTATTGGCAACGTCGGTCTCACAGTAATTTCTTATCGATGCTAAGTCCCCATTTAAAAATGTCTCCCAGACCTTTCCTCCATCCATATCAAGCTTTCCAGGAAAGCCATAAATCTTACAGATTTCATTTAATGATGCGTTATTTCTCCCATTAAACATAGCTAAAGTATCCATTAGATCGAGGTGCCTTCGATGATATCTGGTCATATAATTATTCCATTTAAATTCAGAATGATTTTCACCGGTATCAAAATAAATTTCTGATGAAATTTTATTAGCAAGCATTCGATAATTAAGGACAGGTAAATCAAAGCCACTCCCGTTCCAGGATACTAAATTTGGTGAATATTTATCCAAACCTTCAAAAAAGTGTTTTAATATTCCCGCCTCATCAGTTACTTCATCGCCAAGCGTCCAAACCTCTAACCTATCATCTGTTTTGAGTACGCAAGAGATTGCAACCACTTGGTGAAGGTGCACTGGCAAGAAATCATGCCCAACTTTCTGCCGCCTCTTAAAATTAGCAATATTCACTACATCGTAGTCAGACAGGGTTTCATCTAAATTGTATAGACGCCTAATACTTTTAATATCAGGGATTGTTTCTAAGTCAAATATAAGGGTTGGAATCAAAATTTATTTAGGAAATATTCCAGTTGAAAGATATCTGTCACCTCGATCACAGGCGATTGAAACAATATGTGAATTAGGGTTTTGCTTGGCTATTTGCAATGCTACAAAAAGTGCCCCCCCTGTTGATGCACCAGAAAAAATTCCCTCTTTTTTTGCAAGATTTCTAGCAGTATCTTCGGCATTTTTCTGAGAAACATTTACAATTTCGTCGATATTATCATCTGAAAAAATTGATGGTAAATACTCTTTTGGCCACTTCCTTATTCCTGGTATTTGTGCGCCCTCTTCTGGTTGGACGCCAATAATTTGAATGTTCTCATTTTTTTCTTTTAAAAATTTTGAAGTACCCACGATGGTTCCTGTCGTGCCCATACTTGAAATAAAGTGGGTCACCTTTTTGTTTGTATCACACCAAATTTCTGGCCCTGTTCCCTCATAATGTGCCTTAGGATTATTGGTATTACCAAACTGATCTAAAACAATACCCATTCCTTTTTTTTGCATGCCAAGTGCCGTATCCCTTGCTAACTCCATACTTCCTTCCTGAGAGGTAAGGATAATTTCTGCGCCAAAAGCCTTCATCGTTTGTCTTCTTTCAATTGATTGATTTTCAGGCATTATTAGTACCATTTTATATCCTCTCATGGCCGCCACCATCGCTAGGGCAATACCCGTATTACCAGATGTTGCTTCAATCAGTGTATCCCCCGGCTTAATTTTTCCAGACAATTCAGCTTCATTGATCATAAAAAAAGCAGGTCTATCTTTAACTGAGCCTGCAGGGTTATTGCCCTCTAGCTTAAGATATATCTCGCCACCTTTTATATCACTCAGTCTTTTGATTTTTGCAAGAGGTGTATTTCCAATTGTTGCTTCAAGTGTATTTTTCATTTTTAATATTTTTTATAAATATAAATTGCCACCAAGATAAACAATAGGTAGTTCAGTAAAGCTAATTGTGGCAAGGTTATACCAAATAACGTCCAGTCGATTGAAGAACAGTCACCAGCTCCCCTGAAAAGCAATTCGAAGGCTTCTGACAATGGAAAACTATCGAACATATAATCTAGATCTAACCCACACTCGGCTGGGACAGAAATTATTTTGCTCTGAATTAAAATATGTCTCACGGAAAAAACTACTCCCGTAAGGTTGATCAAAAGTAACGATATCAGATGAAAAATTTTGATTATCTTAAGAGGGCTAAAGAAGCTAAAGAAAAAGAATGCGCCTCCAGCGACAATAAATATAATTCTCTGGGTAATGCAGAGTGGGCAGGGCTCTAATTGAAACCTTTCCTGAATGTAGAGCGCCGCAACAACGAGAAAAAAAGAAAATAATGCAGCTAAAAGATTAGTCGCTTTGAAAGATAAATTAAATTTCATATATTTAAAATTTTCAGTAAAAGTCCTATAATGTTAACTCATTAAATGAGAATATTTTGAATACTCCTATCATAAACGACTTTATTTCTGATGAACCAAAAATTTTCTCAGTCTCTGAAATCAATCGACTTGTAAAAAAAGTTTTAACAGATAGTTTTGATTCGGTCTGGATTAAAGGCGAAATATCAAATTTTACTAAGGCCAGCTCGGGGCATTGGTACTTCACAATCAAGGACAATACCTCCCAAGTCAGGTGTACTATGTTTAGAGGTAAAAATAATTTTGTTAATTGGGATGTAAAGGATGGAGATCTTGTTGAAATACACTGTGATATAGGTCTCTATGAGGCGAGAGGTGAGTACCAATTAAATGTAAATAAAATTCAAAAATCTGGCCTGGGTGAACTATTCGAAGCCTTTCAACTGTTAAAAACAAAATTAGAAAAAGAAGGTTTGTTTGATGAAAAAAATAAAAAAAGTATCCCTGACTCTATAAAAACAATTGGCGTCATTTCATCAGAAAGTGGTGCTGTGATCAAAGATATTATAAGTACAATTAACAGGCGAAATAAATATATCAATATCATCATTTACCCCACACAAGTTCAAGGGCCTGCATCCATAGAGAATATTATCAGTGCCATTCAATCTGCAAATATAAGAAACGAGGTCGATGTATTAATTATTGCTCGCGGTGGTGGTTCAATTGAAGACCTATGGTCCTTTAATGATGAAAAAGTTGTTAGAGCAATAGCCTCATCAAACATAGCGACAATTTCTGCTGTTGGACATGAAACAGATTTCACGATAGCTGATTTTATTGCTGATTTAAGAGCTCCAACCCCAACAGCCGCTGCAGAGATAGTCAGTAGTGAGTTATCCTTATTTTTTGAAAATCTTGCCTCTTTTCAACAAGATCTTTTCCAAATTATGCAGAATAAATTCCATGAGATGTATCAGATAATTGATCAATATGAAAAAAGATTACTGTCCCCACAGGAAAAAATCAAAACTCAAAATATACTCATTGAAAACTTTTCAAAAAGAATTCAAACTTCAATGCTAAGGTATCTAGAGATGTATCAAAATAAAGTTGAATCATTGGAACAAAGCTTAATCCTACTAAATCCGGATGAGATATTATCAAGAGGATACGCTATAGCGTTCAGTGAAAATAATAAGGCTATTACGAATGTTGAGGATATTTCTTTGAATGATAAGATCAAAATTAAATTACATCACGGTCTAGTTAATACTTCAGTAACTGATAAAACAAATGGATAAAAAAAATAATCAGAATTCAAAGTTCTTAGTCCTTTGTTTGGGTGCCCTTGGGGTTGTGTTTGGGGATATTGGAACAAGCCCACTCTACGCAATAAAAGAAATATTTGCGATAAATAACAATATATTAACGCTCACCAATTCCAATATGCTGGGCATTTTGTCACTTATCTTTTGGTCTTTAATTTCAATCGTTTCTATTAAATATATTCTCTTCATTATGCGAGCAAATAATAATGGAGAAGGCGGTATTATGGCGTTGCTCTCCCTTGCCACTCGAAATGCAAAAACCAAAAGAAAAAAATTGATAATCATCTCTATCGGGATGCTGGGTGCCGCCATGTTTTATGCAGATGCCATGATCACTCCGGCAATATCAGTCATTTCTGCAATAGAAGGTATCGAACTAATAACGCCCGCTTTTAGTGAGTATATTGTGCCCATCACGCTCATTATTATCTTTGGATTATTTTGGACGCAGAGTAAAGGCACGGGTGCGGTAGGTTTTATGTTTGGGCCAGTTATGCTTGTATGGTTTTTAGTATTAACGATGCTTGGTATCTATAACATTATTCAAGAGCCATCTGTATTACTAGCACTCAACCCTGTGTATGCCTTCAACTTTTTTTCATCACAATTTTCTATCGCATTCATAACGCTAGGTGCGGTCGTATTATGTGTTACCGGGGTAGAGTCTCTTTACGCTGACATGGGACATTTTGGAAGGAATCCAATCAAGGTAACATGGTTTAGCTTTGTATTTCCGGCCTTGACTATTAACTACTTTGGTCAGGGTGCTTTGATTTTAAGTGATCCAAGTACAATAAAGAACCCTTTCTATCTGATGGCACCAGAATGGATGACACTCCCACTCGTCATTATGGCAACAGTTGCCACAATTATTGCTTCTCAGGCATGTATTACCGGAGCATTTTCTGTCTCGAGGCAAGCATTGCAGCTTGGCTTTATCCCGCGAATGAGAATTGATCACACCTCTGAAGACCAACAAGGTCAAATTTATTTACCAAGGGTAAATTGGATGTTGATGATTGGAGTTATGAGTGTAGTTGTTATCTTTCAAAGTTCAAGTGCTCTTGCAAATGCCTACGGAATTGCGATTACCCTTGATATGATAATAGCCACTATCCTTGCAGGCTTTGTGATGCACGAAATATGGAAATGGAAATGGAGATATACGCTGGCCTTCCTAGCGGTCTTTTTAACAATAGATGTTATTTTCTTCTTATCAAATATTATTAAAGTACCATCTGGTGGATGGTTCCCGCTTTTAGTGGGGATTATTTTTGTCTTCCTCATTTCAACATGGAAAAAAGGTAGAAAAATTTTATTTAAAAAAACTAAGAATGAAACTATGGAGATTGATTATTTTTTTAAAGAAATGAAAAAAAATATAAAAGCACGGGTCGATGGCACCGCAGTTTTCTTGACCCCAAACCCTGATGGCGTTCCACACTCATTACTTCATAATTTAAAGCACAATAAAGTCCTTCATAAGCAAGTCATCTTATTATCAGTGAAATTTAAGGGCTACCCTCATGCAAATGGAGAAAATATTATTTCTATAAAGAAACTCCCTAATAATTTTTATAAAGTTATTCTTAACTATGGTTATAAAGACCTTACAAAAATACCGCAGGACTTGGCAAGAAATCTTAAAGGAACCATTACCTTAGACCCTATGGATACCTCATATTTTGTGGGTAAAGAGAGTCTAGTTATTAGATCAGGCAAAGAGATGAATTTTTTTAGAAAAACTATTTTCTCCTACCAGTTCAGAACCTCAGAAAATATCACTAATCAATTTAACTTACCAGTTAATAGAGTCGTTGAGCTAGGGAGTAAGGTTGTCTTTTAATGCAATATAAAAGAAATATTTATATTGCATTCACTATTTTAATGCTTCTCTTTGGCTGCACTTCGACAACAAAAAAATCTGATTCGGATGTAGATCGAATTCAATTGATGATTCTTCCTGAATACATGGCTCTAAATATGTCCCAGAGTGGTTACACTGAGATTCTTGATAATGCAAATAAGGATGGTATTTTAAACACTGATACTTTAGAAGTCGAAAGAGTAAGGGAGATATCATATAACTTAATAAACCAAACATATATTTTTAGAGAAGACGCCCAGGATTGGAATTGGGAGATCAATGTTATTGATAGCGAGCTAATTAATGCCTTTTGCATGCCAGGTGGAAAAATTGTAGTTTACTCTGGTCTTATAAATAAATTAGATGCAACTGATGATGAGCTTGCTGCTGTTATTGGACATGAGATAGCTCATGCACTAAGAGAGCATGGGAGAGAAAGGATGTCATCTGCACTAGTCCAACAAGTAGGAATCTTAGGATTTGCGATATTTCTTAGCAATCAAGATGGGAGCTTTATGTCTAAGCAAGCCATTCTTCAGGGGGTGGCTTTGGGGACCACATTATTCTTTGCCTTACCTAATAGTAGAGAACAGGAAAGAGAGGCTGATGATATGGGTCTTGAGTTAACTGCTCTCGCAGGTTATAACCCAATGGCAGCTGTCAGTCTGTGGCGAAAAATGGATGCACAATCTGAATCTCAGCCCCCTGAATTTTTAAGCACCCATCCGTCAAATGAAAATAGAATAGAAGATCTTCAGGTGGAGGCAAAAAAATATGAAAAGCTTTATAAGGAAAACAAAATTAATTAATTCAGGGCCTTTATTTAATTTTATTTACTGTAAAATATGCTTTTTTAATAAATAAAATTTAACAATAATGACAAATAATCAAACCATAATAGAAGCAGCTTTTGAGGAAAGATCAAAAATAACACCCGAAAATGTGTCGCCGGATATAAAAGATGCAATTAACCAAACAATCGATGGATTAAATGATGGTTCTCTAAGGGTAGCGACAAGAATAAAAGATTCACAAAACTGGGAAACGCACCAATGGATTAAAAAGGCCGTCTTATTATCATTTAGGATTAAAGAAAATGAAGTAATGGACGGAGGTTATACTAAATTTTTCGACAAAGTCGATTCAAAGTTTAATAGATTTACAGAAAAAGATTTTAAAAATGGTGGTTATAGAGTTGTGCCTAATGCCAATGTAAGAAAAGGAAGTTTTATAAGCAAAAACGTTGTTCTGATGCCCTCTTATGTAAATATAGGCGCATATGTTGATGAAGGAACGATGGTGGATACATGGGCAACAGTTGGCTCATGTGCACAAATTGGTAAAAATGTGCATCTATCTGGAGGCGTAGGTATTGGCGGTGTCTTAGAGCCCATCCAAGCAGGTCCAACCATCATCGGTGATAACTGTTTTATTGGTGCTCGTTCTGAAGTTGTAGAGGGTGTTGTCGTTGAGGATAATGTCGTCATATCAATGGGTGTGTATATCGGTCAATCAACAAAAATATATGACCGAGAGACTGGGGAAGTTTCTTTTGGAAGAGTCCCACAGGGTTCAGTAGTGGTATCTGGAAACCTTCCATCAAAAGACGGGTCTTACAGCTTATATTGTGCTGTGATAGTTAAGAAAGTGGATGAAAAAACACTAGGTAAAGTTGGTATCAACGAGCTCCTAAGAGGAATCTAGAAATGCTCCATGTCTATGGCATAAAAAATTGTAATACAGTCAAAAAGGGACTTGAATGGCTTAATGACAATAAAATTGCATTCGATTTTTTTGATGTCAAGAAAGTAGATTTAACTACCAACCTTATCAACGATTGGATTAAAAACATTAGTTCACCCTATACAGCGGAAAATTTAGTCAATAAAACAGGAATGACATGGAGAAAGCTTTCTGAAGACGAAAAAAAATTACCCCTTACAAAGAAAAATATTATTAACTTAATAAAAAAATATCCGACTGCCATGAAAAGACCGCTCATCACACTTGAAGGAAAGGTGTTGGCGATAGGTTTTGATGAAAATATTTATGAAGAAAAAATTAAATGAGTGAAACACTTAATATTGCCAAAGAGCTAATCTCGAAGAAATCAATCACGCCTGAAGATGCCGGATGCCAAGACTTTATGATTCAAAGACTTGAGAAATTAGGATTTGAAATTGAAAATATGCCCCACGGCGATGTGAAAAACTTTTATGCAAAAAAAGGTACAAGCAGCCCACTTATTGTTTTTGCTGGGCATACTGATGTTGTTCCTCCTGGACCTTTGGAAAAGTGGGTATCGCCACCTTTTGAGCCAACAATTAAAGATAATACCCTCTACGGAAGAGGTGCAGCCGATATGAAAACTTCATTAGCAGCATTCATTGTGAGTATAGAAGAATTTGTATTAGAAAACCCTGATCATAAAGGAGCTATCGGATTATTAATTACCTCCGATGAGGAAGGAGTTGCTACTGACGGCACAGTTAAAGTGATTGAAGCCCTTCAAGAAAGGCAAGAGAAAATAGATTTTTGTATCGTTGGAGAACCGACCTCATCAATTAAATTTGGTGATACCGTTAAAAATGGAAGAAGGGGTTCTCTATCAGCAAAGTTAAATGTGAAAGGGATTCAAGGCCATATTGCGTATCCAGAATTAATTAAAAACCCTATTCATGCGGTTGCGCCTGCAATTGACGACTTAGTAAATACTGTTTGGGATGATGGAAATGAGTATTTCCCCAAAACATCATGGCAAATTTCAAATATCAATGGAGGTACAGGTGCAACAAATGTTGTACCAGGGAATGTTGAGATATTATTTAACTTTCGATACTCCTCATCAACAACTGCTGATTTATTGAAACAGAGGATTGAGTCTATTCTCAATCAACACAACCTAGAATTTGAATTAGATTGGCAACATTCTGGCCAACCATATCTTACAGAGAGGGGTATGCTTGTAGATATAATATCCGCATCGGTCAGTGAGATATGTGGTTTTAAACCTAATATTTCAACAACAGGTGGCACATCCGATGGGAGGTTTATTGCAAAGCTTTGCGATCAGGTTGTAGAGTTTGGTCCAATCAATGAATCCATACATAAAATTAATGAGCACGTCGATATTAACACCATTGACAAACTCAAAGACATTTATAAATTAACATTAAAGAAGGCACTAACCTAAAAAGGATAGTTTTTTTTTGCTCTTTTCTTGGTTGTAACCTGCGGTGTTATGAACTGAGTTAAATCAAAGCCATGCTCCTTCAATACCTCCTTCACATCTTTTTGACTTAACTCTAAATGCATCCCCCTTTTAAGGTGAGTGGGGAGCTTAATCTCTCCAAATCTAATACGGATTAAGCGACTAACTGTGAAATTTAGTTTTTCAAACAACCTTCTCACTTCTCTATTTCTACCCTCTTTGAGGGTTACCTTATACCAGTGATTTACCCCTTCCCCACCCTCAAAAATTATCGATTCTAGTCTTGCTTTACCATCCTCAAGGACAATACCCTCTGTTAGCTGCTTCATCTGAATTTCAGTTAACTCCCCCAAAATCCTTACAGAATATTCTCTTTCTATTTCATATCTCGGATGCATTAATCGATTTGCAAAAGAGCCATATGTGGTAAAAATTAATAAGCCGGAAGTATTGTAATCTAATCTTCCGATAGCAACCCACTTCTCTTTTTTTAGCCTGGGAAGATTATCAAATACACTAGGTCGATTTTTTGGATCACTTTTTGAAACAATTTCACCGTCTGGTTTATGATAGAGAAGAATTTTTGGGAGTAAAGTTTCGTCACTCAGTCTTATTAACTTTCCATCAAAAACTATCTTATCTTTTGAGGATACTGCTTGGCCAACATGCGCAGGCGAGTTGTTTACTTCAATTCTATTTTCTTGAATGGCCTTTTCAATCCCCCTCCTTGAACCAACACCCAATTGCGCCAATGCTTTTTGAATACGCATTGATGAAGATTCTTTTAAATCATCCTGAGATCCTTTTTTAGCCAATGTAATTATTCTTCTTCTTTAAGGTCACTTACTTCTTGAACGCCAGGCTTCGGTGGTTCATTATCAACAGTTTGATTCAAGGGAGATTGTTCCAAGTCTTTAAATTCTGGAAGTTGTGCTAGTGTCTTTAAACCAAAATCATCAAGAAAGTGTTTTGTCGTGGCATAAAGTGATGGTCTTCCAGGAACTTCTTTTTGACCAATGATATCTACCCACTCCCTCTCAATTAGCTGTTTAAGAGAGTTTGGATTTAATGAAACACCTCTTATTTTTTCAATATCACCTCGCGTCACAGGCTGGCGGTAGGCAATGATAGCTAACACTTCCAATACTGCCCTAGAATACTTAGGCACTCTATCTGGGTTAAGTTTTTTTAAGAATTCTGAATACTCTAATTTTGATTGAAATCGATATCCATGGGCTACTTGAATTAATTCCAGAGACTTATCTTGCCAATCCTGCTTAATCTCATCAAGCAACATTCTCACTGTTGAGCGCTCAATATTTTTATCGAACATTTTCTGAAAATCATCAATAGATAAGGGTTGATTGTTCGTCAACAATGCAACCTCAATAACGTTTTTTATTTGATTATCTTCTGGCATTAAGTCTCCTCAAGCTGAATATAAAGAGGGGAGCAGGGTTCTTGTTGATTAATTTTTATTAATCGCTCTTTTGATAACTCGAGTATTGCTAAAAAACAGACTACTAACTTTGGAATCGGGTCTTTCTCTTCGTTAAAAAAATGTGAGAATTCTAGTAGGCTATTTTCCTTGAGAGATCTTAATATCGACGTCATATGCTCTCTAACTGATAACTCTGATTTAGCAATTTTATGTTGCTCGAATTGCTTTGCTCTTTTTATTACATTTGCCCAGGCAGTGTAAAGATCATCTACATTTACTTCGGGTGGAAGTTTACTTACTTTTGTTTCAAAATAAGCATTAGCAACCAATGTATCCCGACCAACTTGTGGCATCTCATTGAGCTCTTCAGCTGCTGATTTCATCTGCTCATATTCAATTAGCTTTCTAACCAAGTCCGCCCTAGGATCATCTTCCTCCTCTAAATTTTCTGGTTTGGGGAGTAGTAGCCTAGATTTAATCTCAATGAGCATTGCCGACATTAACAAATAATCTGCTGCAAGCTCGATATTTATTATCTTCATCTGCTCAACGTAATTAATGTATTGACTGGTTAAGTTAGCCATAGGAATATCAAGCACGTCGATGTTATCTTTTCTAATCAAATATAAAAGAAGATCTAAAGGGCCCTCAAAAGACTCTAAATAAACTTCAAGTGCTTCCGGGGGAATGTAAAGATCTAAGGGGAGTTGTGCGATGTCCTCGCCATATAATTTCGCACCAATCTCTTTATTAATTGATTCTGACATTTAAAAACTAATCCCCATTACTTCTCTAACATCCCTCATAGTATCCCTTGCAATCTTTCTTGCTTTTTCACAACCCTCACCGATTATGCTTTGCACAAGTTCTGGGCTCTCTGAATATTTCTTGGCTCTTTCGCTAATGGGCTCTAATTCTTTTGTGATGGAATCAATCACGGGTTGTTTACACTCAATACACCCCATACTTGCATTTTTACATCCACTTTCAACCCATTCCTTTGTTTTTTCGTCAGAATATACTTGGTGTAATGGCCATACGGGACAATTCTTAGGATCGCCTGGATCTGTTTTTCTTATTCTTGCAGGATCAGTTGGCATGGTTCTTATTTTCTTTTGAATATCCTCAGAGCTCTCAGTTAATGCAATAGTATTGTTGTAAGACTTAGACATTTTCTGACCATCAAGACCTACCATTTTAGATGCGGGTGTTAATTTATATTCAGGCTCTATCAGAATAATTTTTCCTCCACCCTCCAGGTAACCTAGTAATCTTTCTTTATCTCCTAAACTTAAGATTTGTTGCTCATCAATAAGTGACTGGGCTGATGCTAAAGCCTGTTCATCACCCTCCTCTTGGTATGCATCCTTAAGCTCTTTATAAAGCTGACCCTTCTTTGTACCTAATTTCTTTATTGCTTCTTCAGCCCTTTCCTCAAACCCTTTTTCTTTTCCATATAAATGATTGAAGCGCCTTGCCACCTCTCGTGTAAATTCGATATGTGGAACCTGATCTTCGCCCACAGGGACTTGCGTTGCTCGATAAATCAAAATATCTGCACTCTGAAGCAACGGATAACCTAAGAACCCATAAGTCGATAAATCTTTTGAAGATAACTTTTCTTGTTGATCTTTATATGTCGGCACTCTCTCTAACCAACTCAAGGGTGTGATCATTGATAAAAGTGTATGAAGCTCTGCATGCTCTGGAACCTTTGATTGAATAAAAATGGTTGCGTTTGCAGGATCAACGCCTGCGGCAAGCCAGTCTATAACCATACTTGTGACATTTTTTTCAATAATTTCG
>CBFHKG010000001.1:134761-247997 GCA_965656355.1 Methylophilaceae bacterium
GGGTGCGTCATAATGAGTAGTCAACGCGTGCCAATCGGCAACAAAAAATAAGCACTCAAGCTCATGTTGAAGATCTACCCAATTTTTTAGAACGCCGTTGTAATGTCCTAAATGTAGGCTGCCAGTCGGTCTCATGCCAGATACCACTCGTTCAATTGCCATTTTTAATACCCTTTTTAACCAAAAATTGTCAAAATAATATTCTGACTAACTCTTATTAACGGAGACAATATCGCTCCTAATAAACCTGTTGCAAGCAAAAAAATTAAAATGAAAAACCCATACCTTTCCAATCCTGCTAATTTACTTGACCAAGGATAAGGAAGCAAGCTGACTGCCACTCTTCCACCATCTAATGGAGGCAGAGGAAGTAAATTTAATACCATTAAGACAATATTAATCTGAATACCTGCTACCGCCATAACGCCTATAAAATTTTGTCCGACGCTAGGTACCAATTGTTGGTTTGAATATATAATTGTCCAAAAAATTGCCATTAAGAGATTTGCACCCGGCCCTGCCAAGGCGACCCATAGCATATCTTTTTTAGGATTCCGCAAATTAGAAAAGTTAACGGGGACAGGTTTTGCCCAACCAAAAATAAAACCTGCCTGTAAAAAAAATAATAGTGCGGGCAAGATTATCGTGCCAAGCGGGTCTATGTGTCTAAGCGGATTTAAGGAGATACGATTAAGATGGTATGCTGTCATATCTCCAAAATATTTAGCAGCATAACCATGTGCAGCTTCATGAACAGTAATAGCAAATATGATAGGCAAAGAGTAAGCTGCAAGTTTTTGAATGACGGTTAAATCCATAAACTAAACTTTAAAGCAATGATTGATGGGAAGTAATTTTTCATATTCAATGAAATAACTTTTTTAAATTTTCCCACTTAGACCATATAGGAATAGAGTTATCCGGAAGTTGGCTTATATTACCTAACGCCCGATGAGAAATACCTTTTCCGTGAAAATCTGACCCACACGAAGCATATAAATCAAAACTTTCCGCGAGATTGGAAAAATAATTGGCCTGCGATGGATCTTGGCTTCCTGACATGACCTCTACACCAGCACCACCCAAGTCTTTAAATTCCTGAAATAATCGAGGGTAGAGCTTACTACCCATATCATAGCGTCCAGGGTGGGCAATAATTGCATCGCCTCCTGCCCCATTAATTAAATTTATTGATTCTTCTAAGGAAATCCATTCATGATCAACATAACCTGGCTTACCAGGCGTAAGAAATTTCTTAAAAACTGCTCCAATATTTTTTGCATACCCTTGCGAAACTAAAAATTGCGCAAAATGAATTCTTCCTATTGTGCTGCTTTTGGCATAGGTTTTAGCCCCATCCAAAGCTCCTTGAATGCCTGCCATACCAAGACTATCTGACATTAACTGCGCTCTTTTAAAGCGACCATCCCTTATTCTTTTTAAACCGTCAAATAACGGCTTATCCTCCTTATCAAAATTTAAGCCAACTATATGAAGCGTTCTTTTATTCCATGTGACCGAAATTTCTACGCCATTAATAAAGATAATATTCAAATTTTTCGCAGCATCACCCGCCTCTTTTAATCCGGCAATATCATCGTGATCTGTCAATGCAATGGCCTGAACATTATTTTCAGCAGCATGAAGCATCAAATCAGTAGGGGTCAGAAGGCCATCAGATATATTGGAATGGGAATGAAGATCTATTATAGGTATATTCATATTTACACTATAATTATATTAGTTATTAACCTTCAAGAATAGAGAAAGTTTTCCCAATGAAATTTTTATACGATCTTTTACCAGTAATTCTTTTTTTTGTTGCTTATAAAATCTATGATATCTTCACTGCCACAGCTGTTGCGATCGCGGTTACCCTTCTCCAAGTATTTTATGACTATTTCAAAAATAAAAAAATCGACAAGATGTTACTTTTTAATGGAGCTGCCATTACAATCCTAGGTGGACTAACTATTATCTTTCAAGATAAAACCTTCATCATGTGGAAACCATCCGTCTTATATTGGCTTTTTGCAGGAATTTTATTTATCTCAAACTCATTCTTTGACAAAAATTTAATTACGTTTGCGATGGGAAAAAAAATAGAATTAAAAAAAGTTCACTGGGATCATTTAAGTAATGCCACAGGTTTATTTTTTATAGTTCTCGGGTTTATCAACCTATACGTTGCCTATAATTTCGAGGAAGATACTTGGGTAAATTTTAAGCTTTTTGGGATTACAGGCATCTTATTTATTTACATCATTTTTCTAACCCTCTACATCTCAAAGGTCAGCAAGAAATAAATGTGGTACGTTATTTTATGCAAGGACAGACCTAACAGCCTCTCACTCCGAATTGAGGGACGCAAGGCTCACCGAGAAAGATTGATAAAACTTCAAAACGAGGGACGACTGCTTGTAGCTGGCCCCTTCCCTAGCTCAGATTCCTTAGAGCCAGGCGAAGAAGGTTTTACTGGGAGCATGATTGTTGCTGAGTTTAAATCCATAGATGATGCAGAGACTTGGGCAAAAAAAGATCCATACATTTCGATGAATGTATATGAGGATGTTAAGGTAAAGCCTTTCATTAGGGTGCTTCCTGGGTAACTACAAAAATGACTGAAGATATCATTAAAGAAAGACTTACATTTTTAAAACCAACTCAATTCAATTTAGAAAACGAAAGTGAATTGCACCGAGGTCATAAAGGCAATACAGGTGGAGAGCATTTTAATTTATATATCGTCAGTGAATTATTCGAGGGCAAGAATACGATGGAGCGCCACCGTATTATTTATAAGGCACTTGAAGGCCTTATACCAAAAAAAATTCATGCCTTAAGTTTAAAAACATTTGCACCAAAAGAGCTCTAAATTCTTGTAATGAGAATAGTTCTCATTTAAAATTATTAAATGATTTTAACTGAACTAAGCGAAGGTGAGATTGCAATAGTTGAAGGGTTTGTAAAAAAAACCTCCTTTAATGATAGATTGATTGCACTTGGCGTAAAAAAGAACAAAGAAATAAAGGTTATAAGAAAATCTAGTTTTGACGGACCCCTCCATGTTGAGGTTGGCACGACTCAACTAATGTTAAGAAATTTAGTCGCAAAAGAAATAATAATATCTCAAGAGTAAAAAAATCATTTAAATGAAAAAAACAGTTCTTATAGGAATGCCCAACACAGGCAAGTCCACATTTTTTAATAAAATCAGTGGTGCTTCAGCAAGGGTTGGAAACTGGCCGGGGATAACTGTCGACCTAAGCAGTATAAAAACATTAATAAATGGTGAAATGACCGAGCTAATTGATTTGCCTGGAATATATAATTTAAATGGTTATTCTGAGGATGAAGAGGTCGTAATAAACTTTATCGATAACAATAAAATAGACCAAGTCTTTTTTATTATGAATTCAACGCAAATTGATAGACAGCTCCCCCTGGCAATAAGCATACAAAAACTTGGGATTCCGGTCATCATATTGGCTAACATGATTGACGAAGCAAAAGCACTAGGCATCACCTTTGACTTCGAACAAATGACCAAGTTACTTGGTTGTCCAGTCCTTCCAATCAGTGCCAAGTATGGCCAAGGACTCGAGAAAATAAATAATGCAATTAACACCCCAAAAAAAATAAAGGCGGATCTTCAAGCAATTGATGAGCAACTTTTATCACAAAAGATTTTTGATAAAACAGTAAACATGCCCCTTATCTTAAACGATAAAAAAACTAAGTTACTCGATAGTATTTTTCTTCATCCATTTTTTGGAATTCCAATATTTTTAATTATAATCTTCAGCTTGTTCCAATTTATCTACACATTAGGCGCCCCCATTCAGGAATACATGGGAGATTTTTTTAGCTATCTACAGATAAATTATCTTCAAGACTTATCAGCTAGCTTACCGCCCCTGCTTAAAAGCTTTTTATTCGACGGCTTGTATGCTGGCTTTACTACAGTGGCTGCTTTTGTCCCTATAATAATTATTTTTTTCTTTGTAATGACCATCGTAGAAGATAGCGGATACTTTTCTAGGGCCGCGTTTTTAATGGATAAATTAATGGAAAAGATGGGTTTGGATGGAAGAGGTTTTGTAATGATGCTCATGGGTTACGGTTGCAACGTTCCGGCCCTTATGGGGACAAAGATTATGCGTAATCAAAACTTAAGGTTCTTGACTATGCTAACTATCCCCTTTTCGCTTTGCTCAGCAAGGCTTCAGGTTTTTTTGTTCCTTACCTTGGCCTTCTTAACCTCATTCTATGGGGCATTAACTTTATTCTTTTTATATTTACTTAGTTTCTTTACTATTTTCCTGACTGCGATAGTTTTTAAAAATAAATATAAAAATCGTGAGCCTTTGATCCTTGAGTTACCCCCCTATCGCTTTCCAACAATCTCTCATATATTTAAAAGAGGTAATCACGAGGTATTTAACTTTCTCAATCGAGCTACGAAATTTATTGTTTTAGGAGTAGTTGCTGTTTGGTTACTCACCTACTTCCCTAGTGAGTATCCAGTTGCCAGCGAGAACACTTATGCTGGAAGAATTGGTAGCTTCTTTGAGCCTATTTTTAGCCCTATCGGTATTGATCAAATGTTAATCGTTGCATTAATGTTTGGCTTCATAGCTAAAGAAATACTCATTGGTGCATTGGCTGTTATATTTGGCTTTGAGGGTTTAGAGCTCGGTAACCACCTAAAAGAAATTTTTACAAATGGGCAGGCGATTAGCTTTATGATTTTTACCTTAATTTATACCCCTTGTGTTTCAACCATCGCGACTATTCGTAATGAATCAAAAAGCTGGCGGCTAACATTAGAGTCTGTCATCTGGTCACTCCTGCTAGCATGGATAGCTAGTTTTATTTTCTATCAGAGTTACGAATATTTTGTAAAATGAAGTGAATGATTAGTGTTATTTTATAAAGTCATTTATTATTCAGGTTAGCAAATTTAGGTTAATCATTTATCATCAGCAAGATGCAAAAAAATCAAATTACATTTTTTTTAGGCAACGAAATATACTCTCAATTTCGTAAAACAGCACTCGAAGATCAAGTAAAAAACAAAAATTCAGAAATAATTTCTATCGACGTAAATGACACCTATGTAATTGAATCTAATACCTTATTATCTGAAAGTACTAAGCGAAACCTCCAAAAAATTCTTAACTCTGACAAAGGTTCATTAACCAACATTAAAATTGGAAATAACTTATTTATTGGGCCCCGAGTTGGAACAATCTCTCCATGGAGTTCCAGAGCAACAAATATAATAAAAAATTGTGGGATAAACATATTAAGAACAGAAAAACTAAGCTTATTTACCTTTAAAACAAAATCTAATAAGAATCTTTCAAAAAAAGAACTTATTGAGATTGGGTGTCTAATTTACGACCAGATGACCGACTCAATTTTTCTTACGCAGGAAAGTATAAAAGATCTTTTCATTCATAAGCAACCTTCAAAATTAAGTCATATTGATATTTCTCATCAAGGGTCGAAGGCGCTTCAGGATTTTAATCAATCTCAAGGTCTTGCGTTATCTAATGAAGAGATAGATTACCTTTATAAATATTTTAACTCAGAGAATAGAAACCCTACCGATGCTGAGCTTATGATGTTTGCACAGGCTAATTCTGAACATTGTAGACATAAAATATTTAATGCTGATTGGGAGATTGAGGGCCAACCTCAAGAGAGATCGTTATTTAAGATGATTAAGAATACTCATGAGCTATCGCCTCAAAATACCATCGTAGCCTATTCTGATAATTCATCCATCATAGAGGGTTCAGAGATTAAGCGTTTTTATCCAAATAAAAAAGATTTATTTGGTGAAAATATAGAGCTAACTCATTACCTAATGAAGGTTGAAACCCATAATCACCCAACTGCAATATCTCCTTTTGCTGGAGCTGCAACTGGGGCTGGAGGTGAAATAAGAGATGAAGGAGCAACTGGCAGAGGTTCAAAACCAAAAGCAGGTTTATCTGGATTTTCTGTTTCCAATTTAAATATTCCTAACTTTATTCAACCTTGGGAAAGAAATCTTATGGGTTCTCCCGATAGAATAGCTTCACCACTAAAAATAATGATTGATGGGCCAATTGGTGCGGCATCTTATAATAACGAATTTGGAAGACCAAATATACTCGGCTACTTTCGTACACTTGAGACTAACCATAATGGGGAAAATATTGGTTACCACAAACCAATAATGCTCGCAGGTGGAGTCGGGAGTATTAGCAATAAACACACTCACAAAAAATCGCTCTCAGAGGGTGACCTTCTTATTCAGCTGGGAGGGCCAGCAATGCTAATTGGGCTTGGTGGTGGTGCTGCATCAAGTATGAACACAGGATCAAATCAAGAGAATCTAGATTTTGCATCTGTACAAAGAGGTAATCCAGAGTTACAGAGGAGAGCTCAAGAGGTTATTGATGCTTGCTGGCAATTGGGTGACAAGAATCCGATATTAAGTATTCATGATGTAGGTGCGGGGGGCCTTTCAAATGCTTTTCCAGAATTAATCCATGATGGGGGTGCTGGTGCAATGATGGATATTCGTAAAATAGATAATGAAGAGCTATCTATGTCACCCAAAGAAATTTGGTCAAACGAGGCACAAGAACGTTATGTGCTAGCTGTTAATAAAGAAAGTCTTAAGCAATTTTCCTCTATCTGCAAAAAAGAGAGGTGCCCTTTTGCTGTGATTGGAGAAGCAAAGGATCAACAGAAACTCATAATATCTGACTCTTTATTGAATGATGATGTCGTTAATATGAACCTTGATGTGTTGCTTGGGAATCCACCAAAACTTAAAAAAATTGTAAAAAAACCTGCGAATATTGCCCAAGAGTCTTTTTCGTTCAAATCAACTAGTCTCCTAAGTTCTATCTCTAGAGTTCTTCATTTCCCAAGCGTTGCGAGCAAAAATTTTCTTATTACTATTGGTGATCGATCCGTAACAGGTTTAGTTGCAAGGGATCAGATGGTAGGCCCTTGGCAAGTCCCAGTATCGGGTGTTGGGGTTACAAAAAGTACATTTAATTCGATCACGGGTGAAGCAATGGCAATTGGAGAAAAAGCCCCTATCGCAATTACAAATGCAGCGGCATCCGCAAGAATGTCTGTGGCAGAAGCAATTACAAATATAGCAGCCAGTGCAATTAAAAATATAAGCTTAATTAAGCTATCAGCCAATTGGATGGCTGCCTCAGGCGAAAACGATCGAGATTATGAGTTATTTGAAGCTGTCAAAACAGTGGGTATGGAGCTCTGTCCAAAATTAGGAATAAGCATTCCAGTTGGTAAGGACTCTATGTCCATGAAAACCTCATGGAATGACAATGATTCAAAAACAGTCACATCACCACTATCATTGATAGTTTCGGCTTTTAGTGAAACTTATAATGTTAACAAAACGCTTACTCCACAACTCAACCTTGAAAAAACAAGCTCATTGATCTTAATCGACCTTGGAAATAACAAAAATAGGATGGGTGGATCTTGCTTTAATAGTGTAAATAATATTAATGGTGGAGTTACCCCTGACTTAGATGATCCGATTTTAATCAAAAATTTCTTTGATGGTATCCAAAATTTAAACAAGAAAAATAAAATTCTCGCATACCATGACCGTTCCGATGGAGGTCTCATTACAACAGTCCTCGAGATGGCTTTTGCTGGTCACTGTGGTATCGACTTTCATTTAGATGTAGAAGATGAAATGGTTAGTTTTTTATTCAATGAAGAATTAGGTGCGGTTATACAAGTCTTAGAAAATGATGAAATTGAAATTTTAAAATATTTAAATGATGAATTAGGCCTTGCAGCCCAAGTGATCGGAGCCCCTAATAATAAACAATGTATAAAAATTTATAATAAGTCAAATTTGATTTTAGAAAGCTCACGGGGCAAGTTACAACAGGATTGGGCAGAAACAAGCTATAAAATACAATCAATTCGCGATAATCCTAAAACCGCTAAGGAAGAATTTGACTTAATTCTTAATGACTCTTTTGAAGGCATACAGCCAAAAATTAATTTTGATATTCCAAAATCAATACACATAAAAAAAACAAAGCCGAAGGTAGCTATCTTGAGAGAGCAAGGTATTAATGGACAAAGTGAAATGGCTGCTGCTTATAATTATGCTGGCTTTGACTCCTTTGATGTCCATATGTCCGAATTAAGTGATGGAACAAAAAATTTAAATGACTTTCAAGGGTTAGCAGCATGTGGAGGTTTTTCATACGGTGATGTTTTGGGTGCTGGGAGGGGTTGGGCAAACTCCATACTTTTTAATGAAAAAGTTCGTGATTCATTTCAAAAGTTTTTTGAAAGAGATAATACAATTGCGCTAGGTGTTTGTAATGGTTGTCAAATGATGAGTCACATTAAAGAAATTATTCCAGGTAGTGACTTATGGCCAACATTCATAAAAAATGAATCTGAACAATTTGAAGCAAGGTTTTTGTCCGTTGAAGTTAAAAAAAATAACTCGCTATTCTTTGATGGAATGGCAGATAGTATTATTCCGGTAGTTGTATCGCATGGAGAAGGAAGGGCTAGTTTTTCTGATAAAAACAATTTAATTGAAATGTTAAAAAATGAACAGATTACCTTAAAATTTGATGACAAAAATGGAACTTTATCATACCCAAATAATCCAAATGGAAGTCAAGATTCTGTAACTGGTGTGAGCAGTTATGATGGGAGAGTTACTATAATGATGCCTCATCCTGAAAGGAATTTTAGAAGCGATCAAAATTCATGGCATCCAAAAAATTGGGAAGAATTTGGTCCTTGGTATAGAATGTTCGCCAATGCTAATAAATATTTTAATTAAAAATAGATAGGAATAATTATGAAATCAATAAAATCTTTAGTTGCTTTACTTTCATTACTGTTTTCTTCGCTAACATTTGCTCTAAATGACGATCAAGAAATGGAATTTACTGGAGCGGTCAATGTGGGGGATATTAAAACAGTCAAAATGTATGTTGAAACAATGAATGTGAATCTTGAAGATTCCTATTTTGCTTGGACTCCACTTTTAATGGCAGCAGCAAAAAACCAACAAGAAGTCCTAGAGTACTTGGTTAAGAAAGGTGCTGATATTAATTACGTTCATCCAGTAACACGTTGGAATGCATTAATACATGCTGCTTTCAACAACAATAAAAAAATGGTGTTGTTTCTATCTGAAAATGGAATCGAAATGCAAAAGAAGCTCAAAGGTGATGTTTCACTTATTTTTGCTATGAGAGATCAAGGCAATGATGAGATGGCTGAATACTTACTATCTCTTGGTGTTAAAGATGATGGCTGTAATCCAATTGAAGATGTATGCTTCTAGATTAAATGCATGATATAAAATAGCGTAGTCAACTACGCTATTTTTTTGTCTACAAGCCAATAAGGTTCTGATATCATGTAACTTTCTTAAACCTCAGTATCATGAACCTACACGAATATCAATCGAAAACGTTACTAAAATCGTATCAAATCGATGTACCTGAGAGTCATCTCGTAAAGTCAAAAATACCAAATAGCATAAGGTTGCTTTTAGAAAGAAATGAAACATTTGTTTTTAAATCACAGATACATGCTGGAGGAAGAGGGAAATCAGGTGGAGTTAAATTAATTAATAACTTAAAAGATGCTGAGAGTTTTATGTCTAACCAACTAGGCTCAAGACTTGTGACTTACCAAAACTTACCTCACGGTCAACCCGTCAACGAAATATTGATAGAAGAAAAAATTTCAATACAAAAAGAGCTTTATTTTTCAATTCTTGTTGATAGGCAAACCGAGTCAATTATTATTCTTTGCTCAACTGAGGGAGGGACAGAAATTGAAGAAATAGCTAAATCAAATGATAAATTAATTTTTAAAGAATTTATTGACTCTGGAGACCTTCCAACAGAAATACAAATTAATTGCTTATCAAGCAAACTGAAAATTCCTAATCAAGCTCATAATGACTTTAACAAATTTGTAATGAATCTTTTCAAACTTTTTTCAGATAAAGACTTATCTCTTGTTGAAATTAACCCATTAATCGTAACCAAAGATCACAAGGTTTTAGCTCTAGATTGTAAAATTTCTCTTGATGATAATGCTCTCTTTAAGCATGAGAATCTCGAGCAGAGCTTTGATTGGTCACAAGTAGACGAAAAAGAAGCAGAAGCTCACAAAGCTGGATTAAATTATATCGCCTTAGAGGGAACCATTGGTTGCATGGTCAATGGAGCAGGACTTGCGATGGCTACGATGGATTTAATAAAACATTCAGGTGGACTACCTGCAAATTTTCTTGATGTTGGTGGTGGAGCGTCTGCTGAAACCGTCAGTAAGGCTTTTAAGATACTTTTATCTGATAAAAATGTCCGCGTAGTTTTAGTAAATATATTTGGTGGCATTATGAGATGTGATGTTATCGCCGAAGGTATTGTTTCTGCTGTTAAAGATGTTGGGATTCAAATCCCTATCGTTGTGAGGCTTGAAGGGACCAATGTTGAAATAGGGAAAAAAATCCTAGACGAGAGTAAACTAAATATAACCTCTGCGGATAGCTTAGGTGATGCAGCAAAACAAGCGGTAATTTTTTCAAAGGCTTAATTTGTCAATCTTAGTTAATAAAAATACAAGAGTTATCTGCCAAGGCTTCACAGGTCGGCAGGGAACCTTTCATAGTGAACAAGCTATTCAATATGGCACAAATTTGGTCGGAGGTGTAACCCCAGGAAAGGGTGGCCAAATTCATTTAGGCCTCCCTGTATTCAACGAAGTAAAAGAGGCCATAAAAGAAACAAATGCTGATGCAACAGTTATATACGTCCCTCCCAAATTTGCTGCTAGCTCTATTTTAGAAGCTAGTAATGCCGGGATAAAGATAATTGTTTGTATTACTGAGGGTATTCCTATATTGGAAATGCTGGAAGTAAAAAAAACAATTTCCAAAAATAAAACTATTTTAATCGGCCCTAACTGCCCAGGAATTATTACGCCAGATGAATGTAAAATTGGAATTATGCCTGCCAATATTCATAAACGAGGAAAGATTGGGATTGTCTCTAAGTCAGGAACACTTACTTATGAAGCAGTTCATCAAACTACTTCAATTGGATATGGACAATCTACTTGTGTTGGTATTGGTGGGGACCCAATCAAAGGTATCAACTTTATTGAATGTCTATCAATGTTTGAAAAAGATAATGAGACAGAAGGCATTATCCTAGTTGGAGAAATTGGGGGTAATGATGAAGAATTAGCTGCGGAACACATAAGAAATAATATTAACAAACCTGTTGTAGCGCATATAGCAGGAATCACTGCACCCACTGGAAAAAGAATGGGACATGCTGGTGCAATTATTTCGGGAAACTCTGGTACAGCAACAAGCAAGATAAATGCTTTAGAGAAAGTGGGGGTCTTCATTGCACATTCACCAGCTGAAATGGGAGAAACAATGAAAGGTGCTATGGATAAATATTAATGAAAAGTTTCGTCAACATTATATTGTGTGTTTGTATTTTGTTTTCTTATTCAATAAGATCAGAGGATATTCCATATCTTTTAACCGCTTCATCAAAAGGCGATATAGAGTCTGTAAAAGCAATTATTGATAGTGGTGGCAACCCCAATACTGAAGATGGAAATAAAGTGACAGCGCTTATGTATGCATCAAGAAAAAATCAAGTAGAAGTAGCAAGATATCTAATATCCAAAGGTGCTGAAGTAAATAAACAAGAAATAGATGGTTGGACTGCACTGATGTATGCATCTAAAAATAACTATAGTGATATGGTTGAGCTTCTTATCAACAATAATGCCGATTTAAAAGTTACCGACTCAGATGGTTGGACTGCTTATGGACTTGCAGCAACCTCAGGAAACTATCAAACACTTGACTTACTTATAAAGAAAGGAATAAACCCAAATACAAGAAATTCGTCCTCAGCTACAGTTCTTATGCTTGCATGTAAAAGTGGAAATGTACCCACTATAAAAATATTAATAAATAATGGAGCACTTCTAAATCTAAAAGATAAATTTGGTAAATCAGCATTAGTATATTGTGTGAATAAAGATCAGATTAAAGCTACAGAATTTTTATTAGTTCATCAACCCGAGATTGACTCCCTTGATAAGTTTGAGTGGACGCCATTAATGTGGGCAGTAAAAAAAGATTATTTTGAAATTATTAAGCTACTTGTTGATTATAAAGCTGATATTAATCATAAAGATGATGAAGGCACACCGATTATTCAATATGCAGTTGAGAACGAATCAATTGATGTAGTTAAATTTTTGATTGATAAGGGCGTAGATATAAATGTAACGGATCAATATGGACTCTCTCCGCTTGTATATGCATTGAAAACAAAAAACAAAACTATGGTTGATTTAATTAGATCGGCAGGTGGTGAGTATTAAATCATGAAGATAAGTCTCGCTGAAATAAATTCAAAAGTTGGTGATTTAAAATACAACGCCAATCTTATTAAAAAACATGCTGATATAGCAATTAAAAATGGAGCTGAAATTTTAGTTACCCCTGAGCTAAGTCTTTGTGGTTACCCCCCTGAAGATCTTCTTCTTGAAACAGAGTTTATTGATAGATGTCAACATTACTTAATTGAGATAGCTGAAAAATTTCCAAAACTCAAAATTATTGTTGGGCATCCTAGACGAAAAAATAAATTACTGTTCAACTCAATTTCATTATTATATGGCGGGAAAATTAATAAAGTTTATGACAAACAAAAACTTCCAAACTATGGTGTATTTGATGAGAGGAGATACTTCTCACCTAGCAAAAAGCCAGGAGTTTTTAAGCACAAGGGAAAGGTTTTTGGGTTACTTATTTGTGAGGATATTTGGGAGAAAGGTCCTCTTGAAGAATTAAGTAAATTGAATATTGACTATGTGGTTTGTGTTAATGCATCCCCATATGAATTTAATAAAACTAAAAATAAGTTTACTATTATTCAAAATAGGCTTAATAATCTTAATGATTTCACCTTGATTTATCTAAACTGTGTTGGAGGTCAGGATGAGTTACTATTTGATGGAAATTCGTTCATAACAAAGCCAAAAAAATACAACCCAAATAATTTGCCTTTTTTTTCAGGTCAGTTTATTAGTCAAAATATTATTGCAGATTTTTATAATAATAATCATATGCAGATTACTAGAAAATTTGAAAAGTTTCCATTCCATAGAAAAATTTTAGAAAATCCTATTAAACAAATTAATCCAATTAATGAGGAAAAATTTCTTATATATAATTTGTTAAATGGCTTAATACTCGCAATGAAAGATTACATAGAGAAGAACTCTATAAATAAATTATTTCTTGGGCTATCTGGTGGGATAGATTCTGCAGTAGTCCTTTTTATAGCCTCTAAAGTTATAAGTAGAAAAAAATTAACTGCAATCATGATGCCAAGTGAATTTACATCCGAGGTTAGCTTAAAGGATGCAAAGCAACTTGCTTCTAATCTTGGAGTTAATTATAAGAGCATATCAATTCAAAAACATATTAAGAATTTTGAAGTAACATTTAAAAAAGACTTTGAAGGATTAGAAAAGGACATTACGGAACAAAATATTCAAGCAAGAATAAGAGGGATGATATTGATGGCTTATGCAAATAAGTTTAATGGTATGGTTCTTGCAACAGGAAACAAGAGTGAAATGGCTGTTGGATACTCAACAATTTATGGAGATATGGTAGGTGGCTTTTCCGTCTTAAAAGATGTTCCTAAAACAATGGTTTATAAGATTGCAAATGAAATAAATTATAAAGAAAATATAATTCCACAAAGGATAATAGATAGAGCACCCTCTGCAGAGCTTAAAGAGAATCAATTGGACGAGGATTCACTTCCCGCATACGAAATATTAGATAAGATAATCGATCTTCACATCGAAAAGAACTTCAATGAAAAAGATTTGATTAAATTCGGTTTCTCTACAAAACTAGTAAAAAAAGTTGTAAAATTAATCAAAGTTAATGAATTTAAGAGAAGACAGTCTGCGCCGGGTCCAAAAATAACTTCAAAAGCATTTAGTAAAGATAGGCGCTACCCAATAACAAATAGATTCCAGTTGTAATTTTCTAGGGGAAATAGATGAAAAAAATTGAAGCAATTATTAAACCATTTAAATTAGATGAAGTACGAGAGGCTCTTTCTGAAATTGGAATCATGGGGTTAACTGCTACTGAAGTTAAGGGTTTTGGAAGACAAAAGGGGCATACTGAACTATATAGAGGAGCTGAGTATGTTGTTGACTTCCTTCCCAAGGTAAAACTTGACCTTATTGTGAGTGATTCACTTCTTGATAAAGCTGTCGAGACGATTATAAAAGTGTCACACACAGGTAAGATTGGAGATGGTAAAATTTTTGTTACCGATGTTAATGAAGTCATCAGAATTCGAACAGGGGAAAAAGGAGATGACGCAGTTTAAAAAAAAATTATTTTTTAACCATCATTTCTTTGACTAAATTAAGATCTTCAAGAGTATCTACCCCTTTAATTGGGTTCCCATTATAAAGCACTACCTTTAACTTTAAATTGTTTGATAAGGCACGTAACTGCTCGAGCCTCTCAATTCTTTCAAGATCTGAAATAGAAAAACTACAAAATTTCTTAAGTGTATTGAGCCTATATGCGTATATACCCAAATGATGGAAAGCATAATTGTTGTGAGATAAATCTATAGATGATGAGTACGGAATGGAGCTTCTACTAAAATATAGTGCATGTGAACGGCTATCCAGGACAACCTTAACATTGTTTGGATTTATAAATTCTTTATATGATTTAAATTCACTACATGCTGTTACATAGCCAGACTCGCTTTCAATAACATTTTGAGCAACAAGATCAATAAGTGCTGGATCGATTAGTGGTTCGTCTGCCTGAACATTGACAATAATATCTTGATCAGCCCACATGTTAATATCTGAAGCCTCTAGACATCTATCAGTTCCTGAGAGATGTTTTTTATTAGTCATTACAGATTTAAAATTATAATGACTTGCGACTTGTACAACTTTTTTATCGTCCGTTGCAATTACAATATTTTTAGCGCCAGATAAACTTGCTCTTTGTGCAACATGGATTACCATAGGTATTCCGTGAATTTCGATCAATACCTTCTCTTTCAAACGGGAACTGTTAAGTCTTGCAGGTATAACAACATTAAAGCTCATAACAACAAGATACTCATTTTAACTTTCTTGCTTCATCTTCTAACAAAATTGGAATGTCATCCTTAATTGGGTAAGCTAATTTTGCAGATTTAGAGATAAGTTCATTTTTGTCTTTATCATAAACAAGTGGTCCCTTGGTGACAGGGCAGACCAAGATTTTAAGTAATTCTTTGTCCATAATCTACGTAACCTTTTTTAATATGTTTCGAAATAATCTTTCATCGACTTTAGTTTCTAATGGCAAGACCCAAAAATTCTCCGTTGCAAATTTTTTGCATTTTATGGCATCTTTTTCGGTCATGACTATATTGTAATCTGCATATTTAATAAAATCATTCTTATTAAATAAATAATGATCATTGTAGGTAACTTTTTTAAATTCTAAACCATAACCTTCCAAAGTTGAGAAGAAACCCTCAGGATTTCCAATTGCTGAAATCGCCACTATTTTTTTATCTTGAATGTCTTTAAATATAGCCGTTTTGTTTGTTAATAAATTTTTAAAATGCTTAGTGATGTATTTCATTTGATAAAAGTTAGAATTTCTATTTTCACCCTTATAAACAACTGCATCTACCTGCTTAAGTTTTGATGTACACTCTCTCAAAGGTCCTGCTGGAAATATGAGTCCATTCCCAAACTGTCTTTGTGAATCAACAACTATTATTTCATAGTCCCTTGCTAGCTTGTGATGTTGTAATCCATCGTCGGAAATAATTATGGATGTTTCAGGATGTTTTTTAAGTAAAATTTTTGCAGTATTTGCCCTATCTTTTCCAATAAATACTGGTATTTTACTTTTAGTTTTAATTAATAAGGCCTCATCCCCGACAGCGCTAACGTCACTAGACTCAAAAACTTCTGTAATATTATTAGCGCTACCCCCATAACCCCTTGATATGATTGCAGGTTTTAAGCCTTTTCTTAAAAATTTTTCAATTAGATCTAGAGCAAGTGGTGTCTTCCCTGTTCCACCAAGTGTAATATTTCCAATTATAAGAACAGGTACTTTAATTTTAATTGTCTTTAGAAATCCATTTTTGTATAAATACTTTTTTAAACTACTTAAAAAGTAAAAAAAAATACTAAACGGAATAAGGAGATAGATCCAACTTGATTTTTTATAATACTGATTATTAAAAATCTGATCAACAGATATCAATTTATTCAAAACCTTTTTTATAAATCTTTAAATAAAATTTATTATTCTTTACCAGCGTATTATGTTTTCCGACCCCTACTATCTTCCCTTGATCCATGACAATGATTTTATCTGCATTTTTTATTGTGCTTAGACGATGAGCGATAACAATAGAAGTTTTGTTAGTCATTAGATTATCTAATGCTGCCTGAACCATACGCTCTGATTCTGAATCAAGTGCAGAGGTAGCTTCATCTAACAATAGAATTGGAGCATTTTTTAAAATAGCTCGAGCAATTGCTATTCTTTGCTTCTGTCCTCCTGACAATCGAACTCCCCTATCTCCTATAATATGATTAAATCCATTAGGAAGTTCATTAATGAATTCAAACGCATTCGCAGCTTTTGCAGCTTTTTTAACCTTTTCTAATGAAACAGATTTTAAATTACCGTATGCAATATTATTAAAAATTGTGTCATTAAATAATATGGTGTCCTGGCTAACCAGGGCTAGGTTTTTTCTTAATGAATTATTTGAAATTTCATTTATATCAAAATTATCTAACAGAATGGACCCAGAACTTACATCATAGAATTTTGGGATTAAGTTAAGGAGAGTTGTTTTACCCCCTCCAGACTTACCTACTAAAGCAACCTTTTCTCCAGCTTTAATACTGAAATTAATATCAGATAAAACAGCTTTATTATTTTTCGGATATGAAAAGCAAACATTAATAAACTCAATCATACCTTTAGCTTTTTTTAGGTTATGTTTTCCTAAATCTTTTTCTTTTTTTTCATCCATGACCGAAAAAATACTCACTGCCGCTGCGTAGCCGATTTGAATTTGCTCATTCAATGCTGATAGCCTTTTAATAGGTGTAGTAATTAAAACAACAGCTCCAATGAAGGCGATAAATTCACCAGGAGATAGATTTGAAAGAGAGTAATGAAGGACTCCAGCAAATAAAAGTCCCACTATAATCTCTATAATTAGACTATTGGTTGCACTTAGTCGAGCTAATTTTGTGCCCATTTGTCGGTTACGGCTAATTGACTTACTAAATCTATCCCTCTCATATTTAGCGGCGCCAAAAATTTTTACAATCCTCTGACCAGATATAGCTTCTTCAGCTATTTTGGTTATATCCCCCATAAGCCGCTGAAATTCCCCTGCAGCATCTCTTAGTTTCGGTATAATTTTTTTTATGAAATAGGCTGTAATTGGTAAAATAATAAGCACAAAGAAAGCCAGCAAGGCATTTAGATAAAACATATAGCTAACAACAGCAATAATTGTAAAGCTATCCCTTAAAGCAATAAGGGTCACTTTTGTTATTATGGTTTGGAGTTGCTCTGTTTCATAAGTAATCTTTGAAATTAAAATACCTGTTGTGTTGCTATCAAAATAAAATATAGGCAGCTTCATTAAATTATCGAAAATATCATAACGTAATTTTTCTACTATTTTTCTTGAAACCCATCTCAATGAATATGAAGAAAAAAACCTTGCACACGCTCTTATCAGAACAATAAAAATAAGTATAAGTGGGATAAGACTGGTTAGATTGTTAGGATTACTTACAAAACCTTCGTCTGTTATTTTTTTTAGTAAAGCTAAAAAGCTTGTATCTGCCAAAGCTGTAATGACAATAGCAACAATACTGAAAATTAAAATGAGTTTATACGTAAGCGCATATTTAAATAAACGTATGTAAACTTCTTTATAATTTTTTAATGTTCCTTTAGCCGCCATCTCATTCGACATTAGGTTGTTATTTTACTTTGGTTGAAAAGGTAATTTTAGTTAAACCGGCAATTCTTGCTGCCTCCATAACATTAATAACAGATTGATGTGGGGAGTCTGAATCAGCACTGATTATAATCACGGGATCTTTTATTGAATTAGCTGCATTTCTTAAATTAGTAACTATGTTATCAATTGCCGAGGTTTTTAAGGGTGATTCGTTTATTGCATAATCACCATTTGCGGATATTGAAATGTTTATTTTTTCAACTTTTTTATCTACTTGATTCGCTTCAGCGGTGGGTAAATTGATCTTTAATTCACTAAATTTTGAAAAAGTTGTACTTACGACCAAAAAAATAATAATAACTAATAGGACATCAATTAAAGGTATAAAATTAATCTCTAAATCATCTTGCTTTGATTTTTTTCTAAAATTCATATTTTTAAATGCTATCCTTTTAAAATCTCAACAATTTGAATAGCATAATGCTCCATCTCATTTAAGTAATTATCAATTTTTGATCTAAAAAAACGATAAGCTATCATTGCAGGGACAGCAACAACAATACCTCCCGCAGTATTATAAAGCGCAATAGATATACCCCGAGCAAATACTGCTACGTCATGTCCACTGCTTGTGAATGAGCTAAATAACTCAACCATACCAATAATTGTACCGAAAAGTCCAAGAAGAGGCGCCACAGTTGCAATTGTGACGAGAACACCAAGATATCTCTCTAGGTTGTGAACTATAATTCCAGCTCTTTCATCTAGACCTGACTTAATTACCTCAACACTATCTTTCCTCTTAGCAATAGCAACAGCTAAAAGATCACCCAAGGGTGATGAATTCTTTAAAATATTTATTTTATTGTTATCAAGATTATTTTGCTTAATCATCGTCTTAATTTCAACTATTAATCCATCAGGAATAATCTGACTCTTTCTTAACGACCAAAACCTTTCTAAGATTATTGCAACACCAATGATGGAAGTTAAGATTAGTGGCCATATTGGCCAGCCAGCTGCTTGAATTATTTCCCACACAATATAAAGCTCCTTTAAATTATTTTTACAATATTATACTAGTTTGATTTAAGTTTTCCCGATGCTAGGAGATAATTTTTTTTCATCTTTTTAGCTAATGATAGATCATGAGTAACAAGAACTATTGCTGTCTTGAATTCATCTGCTAATTCTAAAAATGAATCAAAAATTAGATCTGCATTTTTATGATCCAGGTTCCCCGTTGGCTCATCTGCTAGAATTAAATCAGGAGCAGTGACCATTGCCCTGGCGATAGCAACCCTTTGTCTCTCACCTCCCGAAAGTTGATGTGGAAAATGATTTAATCTTTTACCTAAACCCAATTTTTTTAATACTTTTTTTGCTTGGTTGAAATCTTTTAAATAATCACCCCTTCTCACTGTGAGTGGCATCATTACATTTTCTATGGATGAAAAATCATTTAATAAATGGTGTGATTGATAGACAAAGCCTATATGTTGATTCCTTAGTGTTGCCATTTTGTTATCAGAAAGACTTCCCATATCTAGATTATTAAAAAGAACTTTTCCTTCTGAGGGTGAGTCTAGCCCGGCAATAATATGCAAAAGAGTACTTTTTCCAGAGCCAGAGCTGCCAAGAATAGCAACTTTCTCTGATGAATTTATATTAAAACTCAAATTTTTAAGGACTGGGACATCGAGTCCTTCAAAATTTTTTGTTACATTTTTTAAGATAATTTGAAAGTGATTATTCATATTTTAAAGCTGTTGCTGGGTCGGTTTTTGAAGCTTTATAGCTTGGATAAATTGAGGCAACCAAGGATAAAGTTAATCCCATTAGACCTATTCTATAAATATCGGTAATAATAACTTTAGAGGGGACAGTAGAAATAAGATAAATATCTTTAGCTAAAAATTCTGTATTAAATAAGCCTTCAATGAAGGGTACGATTGTTGATATATTTAACGATATCGTAACTCCAAAAATAATTCCTAACAATGTACCTAAGGCTCCTATGATGAATCCCTGTGCAATAAAAATATACATAATACTTTTTTGGTTTACGCCAATAGTCCTTAAAATCGCTATATCTGATCGTTTTTCAGTTACCCCCATAACCAATGTAGAAACAATGTTGAAAGCTGCGACCGCTATAATCAAAGTTAAAATAATAAACATAACCTTTTTTTCTAATTTAATAGCAGCGAAAAGGTTGGCATGCTGAGCTCTCCAATCTGATACATAAATAAAAGGATCATAGCTAAAAATATTTTTTAAATAGCCAGAGATTTTTTCTGTATCGTCAATCTCATTAAGCTCTACCCTTAAACCTGAGACGTTATTGTTTGTTTTAAAAAATGTTTGTGCATCCTTTAAGTTTATCAAGACCAGACCTGCATCATACTCATACATTCCGGAATCAAAAATTCCCGAAATATTAAAGCGTTTCAATCTAGGCATTATCCCTGCAGCAGAAAAGTTTGATTTAGATGAAATCATCGCAATTTTATCGCCTACAGAGACGCCTAAATATCTTGCAAGATCAACCCCAATTAAAATATTATATTGCCCCGCATTGAGACGATATGCTCCGGAACTTATTTTTGTATTTATATCATTCACATCTTTTTCAATCTCAGGAAATATACCCCTGACCATGACCCCCCTGTTTCTTTTACCAACTGAAATCATTGCTTGGTCTGCTACGTAAGGAGAGACTCCTTTAATATCTATATTGTTAGCAATTGTTTCTTTTGTCTGTTGCCAATTATTAAGATCTTTCCCTGGCTTTGTTATTTCTATGTGAGAGGTCACACTTAAAATTCTTGATTTTAGTTCATCCTGAAATCCATTCATTACTGACAAGACAATTATCAGTGCCATCACACCCAATGTAATGCCAATGATGCTTGTCAAAGAGATAAATGAAATAAATTGATTAGTATTTTTTAGATTTGTATATCTTAGTGCGATCCAAAATTCATAAAATTTTTTATTTTTAACTGTTTTGGTCATTGAATATCTATTTAGTTAAACTTCGATATGAGCATTCTGCTAGAATTATGGCATGTTTACTGGAATAATTGAATCAATTGGCATAATCAAATCCATGGATAAAGAGGGGGAAGATTTAAAAGTCAACGTCACCCTTTCTGATAAAAAGTTAAAGGATATTAATATCGGAGACAGCATATCTGTTAATGGCATCTGTTTAACAGTCACAGATATTAATGAGGATCTATTAAGTTTTGATATCTCTAAAGAAACATTGTCCAGAACCTCGCCCTTCAAAATATCTCAGAAACTGAATCTTGAAACATCCCTTAGATTTAATGGAAAGGTTTCAGGTCACTTTGTCACAGGTCATGTGGATGAAGTAGGTTTTATACGTAGTATTGAAAAAAAAGATATGTGTGAAGTTTGGGGTGTAGAAGTCTCAAAAAAATTAATGGAATTCATCCCTGAAAAAGGCTCAGTGGCATTAAACGGAACAAGCCTGACTGTAAATAACGTTGTTGAGAATATTTTTTATATCAATCTAATCCCGCATACATTGCTATCAACAAACTTATCATCACTAAAAATAGGCGGCATGGTAAATATTGAGATTGATATGATTGCAAGGTACCTTCAAAATTTCTATACAAAATAAACAAATTTTTTTATGAATAATATCGAAGACATAATAACTGATTTAAAAAAAGGAAAAATGGTCATCCTTGTGGATGATGAAGATCGTGAAAACGAAGGTGATCTATTAATAGCAGCCGATCATATCACTCCAGAATTCATCAATTTTATGGCCAAATACGGTAGAGGTCTTATTTGCTTAACATTAACCGAGGAAAAGGCCAATAAACTCAAACTGCCTCTGATGGTTGAAGATAACCAAGGCAAACTTGGAACAAATTTTACGGTCTCAATTGATGCTTCTTCAGGAATAACTACAGGTATATCTGCAGCAGATAGAGCAAAAACAATCATATCAGCCATTCAGTCTCAATCGGATCATACATTCATTAATAGGCCCGGCCATATATTTCCACTCATCGCGCATACGGGTGGTGTGTTATACAGAGCGGGTCATACAGAGGCCGGTTGTGATCTTGCTGCCCTTGCAGGAGCGAGTCCAGCATCTGTTATTTGTGAAATATTAAATGATGATGGAAGCATGGCTAGACTTCCAGACTTACTTAAATTCTCAAAAAAACACGAAATAAAAATCGGAACAATTGCTGATTTAATTGAATACCGAAGTAAAAAAGAAAAGTTGATAAAAAGAATAAGTGAGGAAAGAGTTAATACTGAATATGGAATGATGCAACTTATTGTTTATTCGGACCTGCTTTCAAAAAATACTCATTTAGCCTTTGTGAAAGGTGAAATAGAAAAAGATGATGAAGTAATCGTAAGGGTTCATGAGCCTTTATCAATATTGGATTTTGTCAGCAAAGAGACTCCCCATTCTTGGCCGCCACTAAAAGCGCTGAAAAAGATTAGTAATGAAAAAAATGGTGTAGTTATTTTCCTAAACTATAACGAATCTCAAAATAATATTACAAGTAAATTGAATCATGAAAATATTACCTTAAAAAAATCAACTGATCTTCGAAGTTATGGAATAGGTTCACAGATTTTAGTTGATATAGGCGTTTCAAAAATGAAACTTTTAGCCGCGCCAAGAAAAATGCCTAGTATGGCCGGGTATGGTCTTCAAGTCACTGAATTTATTGAAAATGATACCTAAACTAAATTTAGTTTATGATAAAATATAATTATTGAAAAAAAATAAATACATTTTAATTTTTAAAAAAACAAAGGGGAAAATTATTCCCCTTTTTTTTACCTCATTTTTTATGTCAGATGAGATATGACCGAAACTAAGAACCAAAAAGTGCTTACTGGAAATATCTTATCTTTTGATTTTGGGGAAAAAAGGGTCGGGGTAGCGATCGGAAATAATATTACAAATAATATTCACCCTCTTGAAACAATAGAAGCATCAAAAAAAATTGATAGGTACAGCAAAATTGAATCATTACTGGAAACATGGAAGCCAACCCAGTTGATAGTGGGTTATCCTCTTAATGATGATGGCAGTCAATCCAGAATGAGTTCATTAGCAAAAAAATTCGGTGAAAAACTTAAAAATAAATTTAATATCCCCGTTCATTTTGTTGACGAAAGATTTAGTTCATCCGAAGCAGAGCTCAGATTAAAGGCATTAGAAAAAAATTTAAAGAAAAGAAAACATATCATTGATCAAGTCGCTGCCATGATAATTTTAGACTCTTATTTTGAATCTTATAAAAATAGTGACGCCCTCTCATTATGAAGAAAATAACAAGAAATAAGCCCAAAGACCTTCAACACTTGTTATCAATTGATGAGATGGATATTTCACTTATTAACGACATTTTTAAGAGTGCAGATAAGTTTCTTAAAAATAATCAAAGTATTGATAAGTATAAAAGTTTGCAGGGAAAAACTGTGTGTAATCTTTTTTTTGAAAATAGTACAAGAACACAAACTACTTTTGAGATTGCTGCAAAAAGGTTATCTGCAGACGTTATCAATCTCGATATAGCGACATCATCACAATCAAAAGGTGAATCGATACTTGATTTAATAAATAATTTAATAGCTATGGGTGTAAATATTTTTGTCGTAAGGCACTCAATGCCCGGAATTCCTGAACAAATAGCTCTTAATATTGAAAATAAGGCTCATATTATAAATGCGGGTGATGGAAATAAAGAGCATCCAACTCAAGCACTTTTAGATGCTTACACTATTAAATCTTATAAGAAAAGATTTGGTAACCTTAAGGTTGCAATCGTAGGTGATATAGAACATTCAAGAGTAGCAAAGTCGGAAATTTATATCTTAAATAAACTCGGAGTAAAAGAAGTGAGGGTTATAGGTCCTGAACTGTTGATGCCAAGCAATATTTCTGAACTGAATGTAAGAGCATTTAGTAATATGAACGATGGCTTAAAGGATGTAGATGCTATTTTGATGCTTAGAATCCAAAAGGAACGAATGACTAAAGATACTATTCCATCTGAAAAGGAATATTTTAAAGCCTATGGCTTAAATGAAGAGCGTTTAAAATTTGCAAAGAATGACTGCATAGTCCTTCATCCAGGTCCTATCAATAGAGGAGTTGAGATTGATACATTAGTTGCTGATGGTAGGCAGTCGGTCATTTTAGAACAAGTAAAAAATGGAATAGGCATCAGAATGGCAGTTATGGAAAAAATGGCTAACTAATAGCTTTATTCATAATTTTATATTTAACCCCTTTGTTATAAATATATATATAATATTTTTTTAGATCATAATTAAGGACTTATTTATGCTTGAAAAATTAATTAATGCACTACTTGGAAGGGATGAAAGTCCCAAGAAGAAACCAGTAGCTAAGAAGAAACCAGTAGCTAAGAAGAAACCAGTAGCTAAGAAGAAACCAGTAGCTAAGAAGAAACCAGTAGCTAAGAAGAAACCAGTAGCTAAGAAGAAACCAGTAGCTAAGAAGAAAAAATAAAAATGCCTTAGAGTTTTTAAACAAACCAGGCTAATTGCTTGGTTTTTTTATTTCATTTATATGCTTAAAATTAAAGAAAATATAAATTTGGTTCGTGATGAAATTAAACAAAATTCTCACAAAACAGAAAAAGCTATTCGATTGGTTGCAGTTAGCAAAGGTCAAAGTTATATTGCGATTAAAAGTGCATATGACGCAGGACAAAAAATCTTCGGTGAAAACTACCTACAGGAAGCACTGGAGAAAAAGAAATTGCTTGAAAACCTTGAGATTGAATGGCATTTCATAGGCCCTATCCAGAGTAACAAATGTAAACTCATATCAGAAAATTTTTCTTGGGTACAGACGGTTGATAGAATTAAAATAGTAAATAAATTAAACCAATATAGGGACTCAAAAAAACCTTTAAATATTTGCATTCAAGTTAACATCAGTGAGGAAAATACCAAGAGTGGTATAAACCTTAATGATGTAAAAGAATTTGCAAAAATCATCAGTAACCTTAAAAACTTAGAGTTACGAGGCGTTATGGCAATTCCATCAAAAACAAATGAGAACCAAAATTTGGTATCCCAATATAGGTTATTAAAAAAACTGTATGAAGACTTAAAAATTAGTTACAGCTCTGTGGATACATTATCAATAGGTATGTCCAATGACTACTTGTTAGCAATTGAGAATGGGGCTAACCTTGTAAGAATAGGAACAAAAATTTTTGGTGCAAGATAAATATGGCAAAAAATAAACTTTATTTTATTGGATATGGGTACATGGCGGAGGCAATTTATCAAAGGCTTGATAAATCCTTATTCGAAAACATATTTTTAATAGAAAAAGATGGCGATAGACGAATTTCTATAGATAAAAAAAAACACGGTAAAACCCAATTACTTAAAAGCCTTTATGGTATTAAATTTTGTAATTCAGATTTTGTTATTTTAGCTGTTAAGCCGAATCAGATAAAATCGATATGTGATGAAATTAATTCACTAATTATAGAAAAAAAAGATTTGCCCGTAATAATTTCTATTGCAGCTGGAGTCACAACAACTTCAATAAAAGATTATATTATTCAAGAAAATCTCTCACATCTTCAAAACTTTCTAAATATATATAGAGCGATGCCAAACTTATGCGCTAGCATCGGAGACAGCATAACAGGATTATTTGAAAGCTGTGTAAGTGACATAACAAATTCAAAAAATACTGTCTCAGAAATTTTCAATTCTGTTGGTGAAACTTTATGGTTAAAAAAAGAAGCTGATTTGAATATAGTAACTGCGATATCAGGAAGTGGGCCTGCGTACATATTTTATATCATGGAGGTAATGATTAATTCAGCACAAGAGCTTGGTCTTTCTGAAAAAGATGCCAAAAAAATAGTCGCCATGACTCTTATTGGCTCTGGAAAAATGGGATTGAGTATCCAAAACCTAAAAGAACAGATTTCCAAGGTTTCATCTAAAGGAGGAACGACTGAGGTAGCGTTAAAAGTTTTTGAAAAAGAAAACCTTGGTTTAATTTTTAATCAAGCAATCGAAGCTGCTCACGCTAGATCAAAAGAAATTAGTCAAAGTAATGAATAAACAGATTGTTGTAGGCATGTCAGGGGGTGTTGATTCTGCAGTCACTGCTTGGCTTTTAAAAGATAAGGGTTTCAAAGTTACTGGCCTTTTCATGAAAAATTGGGAGGATGATGACGACGATGAGTTTTGTACAAGCAAACAAGATTTAATTGATGCAGTTTCGGTTTCAGAAAAGATAGGTATTGATATAGAAGTTGTAAATTTTGCTAAAGAATACAAAGAAAAAGTATTTTCTTTGTTTATTTCAGGTCTAGAAAAAGGGATAACCCCAAATCCAGATATATTATGCAATTCAGAAATTAAGTTTGAAGCCTTCCTAAATCATGCAATCAAAATGGGAGCGTCAAAAATAGCTACCGGTCATTACGCAAATGTCTTTGAAAAAAATGGCCTTCACTATCTATCCAAAGGATTTGATGGAACAAAAGATCAAAGCTATTTCTTACATCGCCTTAACCAATCGCAGTTGGCAAAATCTGTCTTTCCTCTGGGTGGTCTATTAAAATCAGATGTAAGAGATTTAGCTAAAAAACATTCTTTGCATAATCATGACAGAAAGGACTCAACAGGTATTTGTTTTATTGGGGAGCGTCCATTTGCAGATTTTATCAGTCAATATATAAAGAAAACTCCAGGCTCAATTATTAATGAAGACGGTAAAGAGATTGGGAAGCATAACGGGGTAAATTTTTATACAATAGGGCAAAGACAAGGGCTCAATATTGGGGGAACAAAAACTGGAAATGGTTTGCCTTGGTTTGTTTTAGATAAAAATAATAAAGATAATACTCTTTTAGTGGGGCAAGGGCACAACCACCCTCTTCTTCAAAGTGATGGTTTGTCAGCAAATGATATGCATTGGATTTCAGGAAAACCTCCGAAGCTTAACTGGGTTTACTCTGCTAAAACAAGATATAGACAGATGGATGCGCCATGTGAAATTGACAGTTACTCAAAAGGGAACTGTTCAATTATGTTTGGTCAGAAACAATGGGCTATTACCCCTGGGCAATCTGTGGTGATTTATGAAAGTAATGTTTGTCTTGGCGGTGGTTATATCAAAAAGGCCATTAGCTAGATGGAGAGAAAAAATAGTTTTTCACAAACTATGTTGGCCGATGCCATAAAAACGAATATCAAATGCGCATTAAAAGAAGATTTAGGCAAAACCGATCTCACATCAAATTTATTAAAAGATGATATCAAGGGACAGGTTCAGATTACAACAAAGGAAAAAGGGATATTGTGCGGAAAAGCATGGGTCGATGAATGCTTTAAGCAAATAGATAAAAATATTAAAATTACATGGTTGGTTGAGGATGGAGAGAGTATAAGTAAAAATCAATTAATTTGTGTTGTGGAGGGCTTTATAGCCTCTATTCTAATGGGTGAAAGGGTTGCATTGAATTTCTTGCAGCTTCTCTCTGGTACAGCAACATCAACCGCGCATTTTAAATATTTAGTAAGAAGTACTTCTGTTAAAATTTTCGATACACGTAAGACAATTCCTGGTCTAAGGATTGCTCAAAAATATGCTGTTCTAATCGGAGGAGGATATAATCAAAGAATAGGCTTATTCGATCAAATTTTGTTAAAAGAAAATCACAAAAACACTTATGACTCTATTGCAAGTATGCTAAAAAACATAGAGGATATAGAACATATTCAGGTTGAGGTTGAAAATATTACAGAACTAAAAGAAACGCTCTCTCTTGGAGTAAAAAATATACTTTTAGATAACTTTTCAGTTGAAGACTGTAAAAAGTCAGTAGAGCTAAATCATGGTGAAGCTTTACTGGAAGCTTCCGGGAATATAAACGAAAAAAATATTTTACATTATGCAAGAACCGGCGTTGATAGAATATCTATAGGTGCAATTACTAAAAATATAAGATCCATTGATTTTTCTATGCTTTTTTCACCTCAAAAGCCTTTATAGGCTTGAGGAAGATATAGCAAAAGGTTATCATATCTTTTTATTGATATAGTTTTCCATGACAGCTGAAATTATTACTGGTGCAGAAATTGCTATCCGGTGTCTCCAGAAAGAGAATGTTAAATTTGTTTTTGGTTACCCTGGTGGTGCGGTATTAAATATATACGACGCAATTTTCCAACAAAAATCTTTTAAACATGTGCTTGTTCGACACGAGCAAGCAGCTGTTCATGCGGCAGACGCTTACTCAAGGGCGACTGGTGACGTTGGTGTAGCGTTAGTTACATCAGGACCTGGAGCTACAAACGCAGTAACAGGAATAGCAACTGCTCATATGGATTCAATTCCAATGGTCATTATCAGTGGTCAAGTGCCAACACACGCTATAGGCCAAGATGCTTTTCAAGAATGCGATACTGTTGGTATCACAAGGCCGTGCGTAAAACATAATTTTTTAGTCAAAGATATTAATGATATTGCAAGCACGATAAAAAAAGCATTTTATTTGGCAGCAACTGGCCGACCAGGTCCTGTACTTGTAGATATACCCAAGGATATTACCGCTGAAACAGCTGAATTTATTTATCCTGAAAATGTAACACTAAGATCTTATAATCCTATTAACCAAGGACATAGCGGCCAAATTAATAAAGCGTTAGATTTACTAGTTAACGCTCAAAAGCCAATGGTATACTCAGGCGGTGGTGTAGTGCTTGGAGATGCATCTGAAGCCTTAACAGAGTTTATTAAGCTTCTAGATTTTCCTATTACAAATACCTTAATGGGCCTCGGTGGATTTCCCGCCTCCCATGAAAATTTTTTAGGTATGCTGGGAATGCATGGAACATATCAGGCTAATATGGCAATGCAAGAGTGTGATGTTTTATTAGCTGTTGGCGCGAGATTTGATGATAGGGTAATCGGGAATCCTGATCATTTTTTATCCAAACCAAAAAAGATTATTCATATTGATATTGATCCAGCCTCTATCTCTAAAAGAGTAAAAATTGATGTACCAATTGTAGGAGATGTCAAACTTGTTCTTGAAGATCTCATTTCTGCATTCAAAGGTCTTCAAGGAAATAGTTCTGAAAATTTACGCGCTGATTGGCTGAAGACGATAAATCTTTGGAAGCAGAAAGATTGCATGAAGTATGAGGATGATGGCACGCAAATTAAACCTCAGAAAGTTATACAAAAACTTCACGAAGTCACAAATGGTGAAGCCTTTATCACTTCAGATGTGGGTCAACATCAAATGTGGGCTGCACAATACTATCCATTTGATAAACCAAGAAGATGGATCAATTCAGGAGGGTTGGGCACAATGGGTGTTGGTCTTCCTTATGCAATGGGCTGTCAGCTTGCTTTTCCTGACTCACAGGTTGCATGTGTAACTGGCGAAGCATCAATCCAAATGTGCATACAAGAACTTTCAACATGTAAGCAATTTAATCTTCCTGTAAAAATTGTTAATCTGAATAATCGTTATATGGGCATGGTTAGGCAATGGCAGGAGTTCTTTTACGGAAACCGTTATGCCGAGTCTTATATGGATGCACTTCCAGATTTTGTAAAACTTGCTGAATCTTACGGTCATGTTGGTATGAAGATTGAAAATGCATCAGATATTGAAGGCGCATTAAAAGAAGCATTTTCGCCAAAACTGAAAGAAAGGTTGGTTTTTTTAGATTTTATAACTGATCAGACAGAAAATGTTTTCCCTATGGTGCCGAATGGTAAGGGTTTGTCAGAAATGATTTTAGCTGATGATGCAGAAGATTTATAAATGAGGCACATTATTTCATTACTCATGGAAAATGAAGCAGGTGCTCTTTCAAGGGTATCAGGGCTTTTTTCAGCTAGAGGTTACAATATTGAATCTCTATCAGTTGCTCCTACAGAAGATCTCTCACTTTCAAGGATGACCATTGTAACAAGTGGTTCTGATGAAGTGATTGAACAGATTATTAAGCAATTGAATAAACTTATTGATGTGGTAAAAGTTCTTGATTTACATGATGGTGATCATATAGAACGGGAATTAGTTTTGGTCAAAGTTAAAGCTAATAAGCAATACCGAGATGAAGTTCAACAACTAAGTAATAGCTATGGAGGTCGAATTATTGATTCCTCAGAGAATATACTCACAATTGAATTTACAGGAACATCTACTGAACTAGATAATTACCTAAAAAGCTTAAATAGTGCTTTTGTGGTCGAAATTGTAAGAACAGGTGCTTCGGGTATTGGCCGTGGCGATAGGATTTTAAAAATATAATTTTTTAAGGAATGGTATGAAAGTTTATTACGATAAAGATGCGGATTTGAATGTTATTAAAGGTATGAAAGTAGCAATAATTGGTTATGGCTCTCAAGGTCATGCTCATGCAAATAACCTGAGTGATTCTGGGGTTAATGTTGTTATTGGGTTAAGGGAAGGCTCCTCATCCGCTGAGAAAGCATCAAAGGCTAATTTGAATGTAAAATCAATCGAAGAGGCTACCGCCTCAGCAGATTTAGTTATGGTTTTAGCGCCAGACGAATTCCAACCCAAAATTTATTCTGAAAAAATTGAGCCAAATCTCAAAAAAGGCTCAACATTAGCCTTTGCTCATGGTTTCAATATCCATTTTGGAGAAATCAATCCAAGAGATGACCTCAACGTAATTATGATAGCGCCAAAAGCGCCTGGACATACAGTTCGATCTGAATTTGTTAGGGGTGGAGGCATTCCAGACCTTATTGCCATTAAGCAGGATGCAACAGGGAGTGCGAAGAAAATTGCATTGTCTTACGCTTCAGCGATTGGAGGTGGGAGAACAGGAATTATAGAGACAACTTTCAAGGATGAAACAGAAACAGATCTTTTTGGTGAGCAAGTGGTGCTTTGTGGAGGGACCACAGCACTTGTTCAAGCTGGATTTGAGACGTTAGTGGAGGCAGGTTATGAGCCTGAGATGGCTTATTTTGAATGCCTGCATGAGTTAAAACTAATAGTAGATTTAATGTATGAGGGTGGAATTGCTAATATGAGATACTCAATTTCAAATACAGCTGAATATGGCGATGTCACAAGAGGCCCAAGAATTATCACTCCTGAAACTAAGCTACGAATGAAAGAAATATTGAAAGAAATTCAAGACGGCACTTTCGCTAAAGAATTTGTTAAGAACGTTGGAGATCTTCCAGCTAAAAGAGAAACCCAGCGTAAACATAAAATAGAGCAGGTTGGAGAATCACTCAGAAAGATGATGCCTTGGATTAAAAAAATTGTAGACAAGTCAGTCAATTGAAGATAAAAAATTATCCTATTATCGCTAGGGAGGGATGGTTATATATAGCTATTAGTCTTATCTTAAGTACTTATTTAACTACAATAAGTTATTCAATCTCCATCCCATTTTGGATAATAAGTATATTTATTATTCAGTTTTTTAGAGACCCACAACGAAAAATTAGCAGCGCTAAAAATGTAGTGGTCTCTGGTGCAGATGGAAGGGTCATAGCGATTGATGAAACAATGGATCCTTATCAAAAAAAGAAGTCCATTAAGGTAAGTGTCTTTATGAATGTCTTTAATGTCCACTCGAATAAAGCACCTATTGATGGAAAAATTTTAAAGAAAGTTTACTACGCTGGTAAGTTTTTAAATGCAGCTCTATCAAAGGCTTCTAATGAAAATGAAAGGTGTGCGATTATCATACAATCAAAGAATAACCCAAAAAAAATTATTACCTGCGTTCAAATTGCAGGACTTGTTGCCAGAAGAATCCTTTGTTACAAAGATAAAGGTGATGACCTGAAAAGGGGTGAAAGATATGGGTTTATTAAATTTGGTTCAAGAGTTGATCTTTATTTACCTCTTAAAACTAACGTAAAGGTCCAGGTCGGAGAAAAGGTTAAGAATGGAGAGTCAATTATTGCTGAATTTATTTAATTAAAATTTATGAAAGTTTCTAATTCTATCAATGCTTTTGAATAAACCTCTTTTTTAAAATCAATTACCTCATCATTTGGCTTCCAATAATCAACCCATGACCAATTATCAAATTCAGGTTTTGGTGAATTTTTAAGATATATATCATTTTCATTTCCCAGAAATTTTAATAAAAACCAAATTTGCTTTTGCCCTTTGTACAAATTATTGTCTTTTCTTACCCAATTCTTTGGAACATCATAATATAACCAGTCATTTGTTCTTCCCAAGATTTCTATCTTACTCTCATCGATGCCTACCTCTTCCTTTAATTCTCTAAACATTGCCTCTTCAATTGTTTCATTTGACTTAATTCCCCCTTGGGGAAATTGCCAAGCATTTTCATTCGTCCTTTTGGCCCAAAGTACCTTATGATCGTCATTAATTATGACTATCGCAACATTTTCACGATATCCTTCTTTATCAATCATTGGTATTATCCTTATTTAGTTCAAACAATCTTTAACACTAAAAATTTACAACATGTTAAAACAAAAAAAATTATCAATATTTAGTTTAAAAGCACCTATCTTAATCATTTTAACTTTTTTTCTGATTATTCTTTATTTTTATTTTTCATCTTCCTTTCAAATCAATAATGCATCCAAAGCCTACATAACGAATCAAGGTGATAATACGGTTTCAATAATTGACTTAGAAACATTAAAGCCATTAAAAACATTAGAAGTCGGAGTGGCTCCGCTTGGCATAACTATTTTGCAGAAGAAGAAATTAGTTTTTGTGGGAAATGTTGGTACGGACGATATATCAGTCATTGATGCAGTAAACGACAGACTAATAAAAACAATCAAGCTCGGAACTGCCCCTCTCAGTCTTGCTTCCAACGAAGAAGAGACAGAAGTTTATGTTACTGACTGGTTTCAAAATAATGTCCTAACAATATCAGCTGATGAAATGAAAGTGACTCGTAGATTAAAAGTGGGTGTCACGCCTTCAGGAATAGCTTATAACAAAAAATATAAGTATCAAGTAATCACTAACCGAGATGCAAATACCCTAGAAATTTATAATGAAGATGATGATTTAGTAAAAAAAATAGAGACAGGAAATCATCCTTTTGGTGTTTACTCAAAAGATGATTTTGCCTATGTGGCAAATGTTTATGATGATACTGTAAGCATTATAAACCTAGTAGATTGGTCAAAATATGAGTTCATGGTTGGAGCGCACCCCTATAACGTTAGAGTGCATAATAAGATTGCATATGTAACAAATACTATTGATGACACCATTACTATTTATGATCTCGGTTCAAAAAAAATAATAAAGACATTAGACACGGGTGAGACACCCGAAAATTTAGATTTTGATATTAATCAAAATTTGCTCGTTGTAACTAACTGGGGAAGTGATTCAGTTTCTATTTTCGATACTGAAAGTTTTCAGCATATTAAGGAAATCAAGACAGGCGCGCAGAGCAGGTCTTTTGGAGATTTTATACTTCAGTAAAGTTTTTATAGTAATATGTGGAATTATTAAAAAATAATAAAAAGGATTTATAAAGAATGAAAAAAATAATTTTTACTCTACTGGCTATCTTATTCTCTACTCTAGCTTTTTCTCATGGCCCAACGCCACAAAAGGTTCAAGAATCAGTGACGATAGCAGCCTCTCCAGAAAAAACATGGGAAGCATTGAAGAATTATTCTGAATTCGAAAAAATTATGAAGGTAAGATCCTTCAAAGATAAATTAATGAAAGCTAAATACGAACTAATAAAAACTGATGTCCCCTTTTCTGATTACAATGCACAGATTAGAGTCAAAAAAGGTGAAAATGATAATGAGTCGGTTGTTCAATGGACAGCAAGGTTTTATAGAACATATAAATTAAACCCACCCATCCCAGAAGGACAGGATGATGCTACTGCTGTGGCCGCTGTAAAAGAAATTGTTGGGCCTGGATTGGCTGGATTTAAAAAATATGTTGAGTCACAATAATTTTTTTAAAATTTAATTAAAAGCGGATAATTTACTCCGCTTTTTTTATGCTCACAATCAATCCACAACCATTACCAAAAGCTATTGTTATATGGCTTCATGGCCTCGGTGCTGATCAAAATGATTTCGTAGACTTTATTAATCTACTTAATCTAAAACAATTTACCTTCATCCTTCCAAACGCTCCCTACAGGAAAATTACGTTGAATCAAGGCGTTGAGATGCGTGGTTGGTATGATATCGAATCACTTAATTTTGAAAAGCAAGACCAAGTAGGATTGCAAAAATCAATGGACTTTATCGAATCGATTTTAAAAAAACAACACAAAATCTCAAATAAAAATAAATTATTTATAGGTGGTTTTTCACAAGGAGCTGTTTTAGCACAGTATATTGGGTTAACTTCAAAATTTAATTTTACAAAAATAGTTTCGCTCTCTGGTTACTGCCCAGAAATAACACTATCAAAAGAAAAATCAAATCTCAAAATTCAAGCTATTCATGGGGTTGATGACAATGTTATCAACATCAATTTAGCTAAGGCCTCCTATGAAAAACTTAAAATTATTAAGAATTTTGTTTTAAAAGAATATAAAATGGGGCACGAGGTTATTAATGAAGAAATTTTTGATGTACGTGATTTTTTATTAAGAGATTAGGGTGATGACTACAGAAAATATAAATCTAGAGAAGCTTATTGCCGAACTTGAATCAATTGTAAATAAAATGGAAAGTGATGACCTTAACGTAGAGGATTCACTTAAGTCATATGAAAAAGGTATTAGTTTAATTAAAAATGCCCAAAAAAAACTAAAAAAAATAGAGCAAAAAGTAGAAATTCTTTCAAAAGAAGGTAATTTAGAGAATTTTAATACCGATGAATAATGCATTTGATTCATGGCAAAATTCTCACCAAGATAGAATTAATAAATTTTTAAAAAAAAAATTATATAAACCTAATACCAAGAATACAATCCATGAAGCCGCGAATTATGCATTATTAAATGGCGGCAAACGATTTAGAGCATTACTGATATATGCTATTGGTGAAATTAATGCTACCGACAAAACTAATCTTGATTTTATTGCGGCTTCGATTGAAATTATTCATGCATACTCGCTCACTCATGATGACTTACCTGACATGGATGACGACCCACTTCGAAGGGGTTTACCCTCCTGCCATATCAAATACGGTGCATCTCAAGCAATCTTAGCTGGTGATGGACTCCAATCACTGGCTTTTGAATTTTTAGTTTCACCGGATTTATATACTAATGACGCAAAAAAAATTGACTTGATCAACCTTCTTTCCAAAGCTATAGGTATCAATGGTATGGTTTACGGTCAATCATTAGATATGGAATGCTCTAATAAAGAAATTGATATTAAGCTATTAGAAAAAATACAGAGAAAAAAAACAGGGGAGCTCATACATGCAGCCTGCACAATGTCATATTTAATATCAAATTCTTTTGAACCATTAGTACAGGAAAAAATTTCAAAATTAGCATATCTTCTTGGGCAGTTATACCAAATAATAGATGATATATTAGATAGCACATCTACCTCTGAAAACCTTGGTAAGACATCCGGTAAAGATCAGAAAGATAATAAAGCTACCTATGTTAGTATCCTAGGGGTTGTGGAATCAAAAAAAATTAAAGAAGACTTTTATTTAGAAATTAAAGAACTTGTAAAAAAAATTCCTGGAAATACTCAAATTCTTAATCATTTAATTGATAAGATTTATGCAAGAGATTACTAAGAAAAAATGCTAATAGACAACATTAAAAGTCCTAAAGATTTGAAAAAACTTTCTAGGCCAGAACTAAAAGGTTTAGCTAAAGAAATTCGTGAATTTCTTATTGAAAGTGTTTTTGAGACAGGTGGGCATCTATCGTCAAATTTAGGAGCCATAGAGCTCACACTAGCTATTCACTATGTTTTCGATGCGCCAAACGATAAAATTGTTTGGGATGTTGGTCACCAAACATATACACACAAAATTATTACTGGCCGAAAAGATATGATGGGCTCTTTAAGAAAAAAGGGTGGCCTCTCAGGCTTTCCAAATCTTAAAGAAAGTATCTATGACAATTTTGGGACAGGTCATTCGAGCACATCAATTTCTGCCGCGTTTGGTATGAGCGAGGCTTTTAGACTTAGAAAATCTCCAAATAAAGCAATAGCTGTCATCGGAGACGGTGGAATGACAGGCGGTATGGCCTTTGAAGGTCTAAATAATGCTGGAGCCTCAGATAACGACTTTCTTGTTATCCTAAACGATAACGACATGTCAATTTCAAAAAATGTAGGAGCGCTCAATAATTATCTATCCAAACTACTTTCTGGAAAAATTTATGGCAGTGTCAAGAAATCTGGTAAGGCAGTTTTTTCAGCCCTACCGCCTGTACTTGAGTTAGCAAGAAAAACAGAGGAGCACGTCAAAGGCATGATGATTCCCGGAACACTATTTGAGGAATTTGGTTTCAATTACATTGGTCCAATTGATGGTCATGACATCGATATATTGATTGATACGCTCACAAATATTAAATCTCTAAGTGGTCCGCAATTTCTCCACATAGCCACAAAAAAAGGATTTGGATTTTCACCCGCTGAATCTGATCCAAATAAATTTCATGGTGTTAGTAAAAAAAGTATGCCTTCTGCGAAGATGACCTATACCGAGGTCTTTTCCAATTGGATTCTGGACGCCGGTAAAAAAAACAAGCAATTATGCGCCATTACACCAGCAATGGCAGATGGGTCAGGCTTAACGAACTTTGCTAAAAAATATCCAAAGAGATTTTTTGATGTAGGAATTGCTGAACAACACGCATTAACATTTGCTGCTGGCCTTGCATCTAATAACATTAAGCCCGTGGTTGCTATTTATTCTTCTTTTTTACAAAGAGGATATGATCAATTTATTCACGACGTTGCCCTTCAAAATATTCCAATGTTATTTGCTATTGACCGAGCAGGGATTGTTGGGGCTGATGGCCCAACTCATTCAGGAAACTTTGATATATCTTTTTTAAGATGTATTCCTAACATCGTTCTAATGGCACCAAGTAATGAGCATGAATCTTATGCAATGCTTGAATTCGGTTATAAATACAACGGAGTGTGCGCAGTCAGATATCCTCGCGGAAATGGTTTAGGTAACAAACTCAATAAAAATCTAAGTGATATCAAGTTTGGAAAAAGTAAAACACTTATTTCGGGTAAAAGAACAGCTATATTAGCCTTCGGCCCAACCCTCAATACATGTATCGATGTTGCAAACGATTTAAATGCAACGCTTGTTGATATGAGATTTATTAAGCCTATCGATGAAAAAGCAATTATAAATTACGCCAAAACTCATAAACTTATAGTGACAGTTGAAGATAATACGGTCCATGGAGGTGCCGGATCAGCGGTCCTTGAAGTTTTAAGTAAACATAAAATAGTAATTCCAACAATAACGATAGGCATTCCAGACAAATTTGTTAGTCACGGATCACAAGATGAGATATACAGGCAATGCGGCTTAGATAAAGATAGCATTAAGAAGAAAATTGTTATGAACTTTAAGTGATGCTAACATATCGTATTATATTAGAAATAATTTTAAATACTCATGAATAGACCTACATCTCCAGAATTGATCGAAGACGTCCAGAATATAGCAGATAAAAGACATCTTGATATTGACCAAGTTGGTATTAAGGCGATCAAACATCCTATTGTTGTTAAAGATAAATCAAGTGGCTCGCAGCATACAATCGCAAACTTTGATATGTATGTGCAACTACCTCATAATTTTAAAGGGACACATATGTCCCGATTTGTTGAAATTCTTAACGAAAATGATAAAGAAATATCAGTTGAATCCTTTGAAGGTATCCTCAGGGCTATGCTTGATAGATTGGAGTCAAAATCATGCAATCTCTTCATGAACTTTCCGTATTTTATTAATAAATCTGCTCCTATATCGAAAGTTGAGAGCTTGTTAGATTATGAGGTAACCTTCATTGGTGAAATAAGTAACGGGGAATATAAAAACTCAACAAAAGTAGTTGTGCCTGTGACAAGCCTTTGCCCATGCTCAAAAAGCATTTCTGAATATGGGGCGCACAATCAAAGATCACATGTAACGGTAACTGTTCATGCAAATGAATTTGTTTGGATTGAGGAAATTATCGAGATCGTTGAAAAGCAAGCATCATGTGAATTATATGGCCTCCTTAAAAGACCAGATGAGAAATTTGTTACAGAAAAGGCTTACGATAATCCAAAATTTGTTGAGGATATGGTTAGAGATATTGCAACAGAACTAAAAAATGACAAAAGAATTAAATCATTTGTAGTCGAGTCTGAAAATTTTGAGTCGATACACAACCACTCTGCCTACGCACTGATCAAAAGCTGATTTAATTTATTTAAATTCAGCTTTGAATTTAGTTTTTAATCCCAACAAAAGGACAATAAAGCCCACTAACGGAAGTATAGCTGAGAGCATGAATGTGTCTGCCATTCCGCTATATTCAATCATATAACCACCACCAAGCCCTCCAATTGCACCGCCTACGCCGTAGGTAATACTATTATACAAAGATTGACCTCGAGCTTGATGTTCATTATAGAAGAAGTGAGCAATTAGTTGGATTGATGCAACGTGAAAACTTCCAAAAGTGGCTGCATGCATTACTTGAGCAGCTATAAGAATTAATATCGAGTCTACATAAGCCCCTATTAGGAAAAATCTTAAAACCGCAAAGGCTAGACTTATTAAAAGTACTGACTTAAGAGTAAATTTACTCAATATTTTTGGCATAAGTAGGAAAATTAATATTTCAAATACAACACCCACAGACCAAAGGAGCCCTATGGTAGCCCCTGAATAGCCTTGGTCTTCTAAAAATATTGAGTAAAAGTTATAAAGCAACCCATGTGAAGAAACCATCAAGGCACAACTTAAAAGCAACACTATTACCTCACGCCTCTTTAATATTGGCCATATGGACCTTTTATTAAATTGAGTAAAATTTATTTTTTTCTCAGGAAGAATAAAGGCTAAAAGGAAAATTACTAATTGCGTTACTAATAAAGCATATATTAATGATCTCTCTCCATAAGAGTCAATCATGATGCCTAATGATAGCGCGGCAACAATAAATCCGATTGAACCCCATAATCTTATATGGCTATATTTTGAATCAGCTTTATTCGCTTTTAAGTGCGCCAATGTCAGTGATTCCGCAAGTGGGAGCGTTGAGCTTGTAAAAATACTCATTGCCATCATGACGATAAAAATATTTACAAAGGTATTTGACCAAAAAATACCCATGAAAACAATAAACCCAAAAAAAGAGGATATCTTAATCCATTTAATATATTCACCGGATTGATCTGCAACCCACCCTAAGACATTTGGGGCAAAAATTCTACTGATCTGAAATAACGAGAGTAAAGCACCAATTTGTAATGCGTTAAATGAGAGAGATTTAAGATAAATCCCCCAGTAAGGCACGAAAAGGCCTACGAAAAAATAGTAACAAAAGTAAAAGCTTGAAAGACGACTATAAAAAAATGGGGTCACACTGAGAAAGGATTATTTCTTTCTACATCAGCATTTTGGGCTCTATCCCTTAAAACATGATCAATTATTACTAAAGAAAGCATTGCTTCAACGATTGGTACGGCTCTAATTGCGACACATGGATCATGACGCCCAGTCGTTTTCATATCGACTTCATTGCCATCGGTATCAATGGAATGTCTATCTTGCGGAATGCTTGAGGTGGGTTTAAAAGCAACATTGACCGCTATATCCTGTCCTGTTGATATACCGCCCAATACACCGCCAGCATTATTTGATTTAAAGCCTTTAGAGCTCATTTCATCACTATGTTCAGTCCCTTTTTGAGTGACACTATTGAACCCAGCTCCAATTTCAACCCCCTTAGTCGCATTAATACTCATCATCGCTGATGCAATGTCTGCGTCAAGCCTTGAAAAAACTGGTTCGCCCAGTCCTATAGGCATATTTTTAGCACATACAAAAATATTAGCGCCCACAGAATTTTTATCTGCTCGAATATCGTTAAGATATATTTCAAGATCTTTTAATATTGACTCGTTGGGTGCAAAAAATGGGTTTTTATTAACTACTTCCCAGCTTTTAAATGGTATGTCAATTTTACCTAATTGCTTAAGGTAGCCCATAACCTCAATGCCTTTATTTTCCTTTAACCACTTTTTAGCAATGGCGCCCCCTGCAACTCTAATTGCAGTTTCTCTTGCGCTTGACCTTCCACCACCCCTAAAGTCACGAATACCATACTTATTAAGATAGGTGATATCAGCATGCCCCGGGCGAAAAACTTCTTGTATTTTTGAGTAATCTTGACTTCTTTGGTCTTTGTTTCTTATGATCAACCCAATAGGAGCTCCCGTTGTGACCCCTTCAAATACCCCTGATAAAATTTCAATAGAGTCATCTTCTTTTCTCTGGGTAACGAACTTTGAGGTTCCAGGCTTTCTTCGATCCAGATCAATTTGAATATCTGATTCAGCCAACTTCATTCCGGGAGGGCAGCCATCAATAACGCCGCCAATAGCAGGCCCATGTGACTCACCAAAGGAAGTCAGTGTAAAGATCTGTCCAAATGAATTTCCTGACATATTTTTAATTAACCTAGTTTATTATTTAGTGATTATATCATTTGCATCATACTTAAAAAAAAATTACCTTTCGATAACAGAAAATTCTCCTGGCTTCATATCGCCGATATTGAATTCACCTATTTCTGTCCTTACTAGCCGGAGTGTAGGATAAGATATCGCTGCCGTCATTCTTCTCACCTGCCTATTTTTCCCCTCTGAAATTTTAATTTCTAACCAAGAAGTGGGTATAAGTTTTCTTTTTCTTATGGGTGGATTTCTTAACCATAAATTTGGATCATCAATTTTTTTAACCCTTGCGGGCTTTGTTAACTCCCCTTTTATTATTACTCCCTTACTTAATTTGTCTATGTCATTGATATTTGGAATATTCTCCACCTGCACTAGATAGGTTTTAAAAACATTATTGTTTGGACTCGATATTTTATTCTGAAAAGCACCATTGTCAGTTAAAATAAGAAGACCTTCACTATCAGTATCTAAACGTCCTGCAGGGTAAACATTTTGATAGGGTATGAAGTCCTTTAGTGTTGAATACTTTTCATGTTTTGAAAACTGACTGATAACACCATAAGGTTTATTAAATAAAATCAGCATAAAATTTTAAGCAATAAGGAAAATAGAATGGATAGCAAAATTAGCGTTCCTCTTGATGGGGAAAAAATAAGTATTAATTCTAACCTGAAATTGGATGTTCCCAATAATCCAATTATTCCATATATATGTGGAGATGGTATTGGAAGTGATATAACACCTGCAATGCAAGCTGTTGTAGATAAAGCTATCATAAAGGCATATGGAAATAACAAAAAAATTGCTTGGATGGAGGTTTTTGCTGGAGAAAAAGCCACCGCCATTTATGGTGAGGGTGTATACCTTCCCGATGAAACTATTGATGCGCTGAAATCATTTATTGTGTCCATCAAGGGACCATTAGCAACACCTGTCGGAGGGGGTATTCGTTCGTTAAACGTTGCACTAAGACAGTCACTTGACTTATATGTATGTCTAAGGCCCATAAGGTATTATCAAGGCGTACCTAGCCCAGTTAAAAATCCTCAGAACGTAAACATGGTCATTTTTAGAGAGAATACTGAAGATATTTATGCTGGTATTGAATATGGTGCCTCATCATATAAAGCAAAAAAAATTATAGGTCTACTTGATAAATTTGGTGATAAAAATAAAATACGCTTCCCTAACTCAGCCGCTATTGGAATAAAGCCAGTTTCAAAGGAAGGAAGTCAAAGGTTGATTCGTAAGGCTATTGAATACGCAATCAATAATAATCGTAAATCTGTAACAATAGTTCATAAAGGTAATATCATGAAATTTACAGAGGGTGGATTTAAAGAGTGGGGATATGAGGTAGCAAAAAAGGAATTCAATGCAAAAATAAATGATCTTGGTTTTTACGAGATACCGACCAATCAAAAAATAGACGCCATCAACAAAAAAATTGTCATTAAAGATATGATAACAGATGCCTTTCTTCAAGAGGTCTTACTTAACCCAAAAGATCATGACGTAGTGGCTACGTTAAACCTAAATGGAGATTACGCTTCTGATGCATTAGCGGCTCAAGTTGGAGGTATAGGTATTTCACCGGGAGCAAACATGTCAGACGGGGCAAGTATATTTGAGGCTACACATGGAACTGCACCAAATATTGCAGGCAAGAATATAGCTAACCCAAGCTCATTAATACTATCAGCACAAATGATGCTCGAATATATTGGGTGGACAGAAGCTTCCTACGTAATATCTGGAGCCTTTGAGAAAACCTTAAAAGAAAACAAGATCACGACAGACCTGGCATCCCAAATTTCAGGTTGCGACGCATTATCAACTTCTGACTTTGCAACAGAAATTATTGCAAATATGTAAAAAAAGGTTCCGAAGAACCCTTTGTTTACTAGTCAGCTTTTTGGATATTTGAAGCTTGCTTACCCTTTGGACCTTCAGTTACCTCAAAAGTCACACGAGCACCTTCTTTCAAACTTTTGTAACCTTCTTCAACGATTGCTGAAAAGTGAGCAAATAAATCATCACCGCCATCATCTGGAGTGATAAAACCAAAACCTTTTGAATCATTAAACCATTTTACTGTTCCTGTTGCCATTACGATACATCCTTTACAAATTTGGGAGGCCCCTAAAGAATCGCTTACTGTATATGTTGTCTGTAGATTGTAAACCTAGAAGAACGACTGATACGAATAAACCAAACACCTGAAGCGAATTTAACTCCTGTGCCGAATAAAAGTCAAGCCATTTTACAAAAAAATTATTCTATGTATTTAACGATATCTTCATAAGGTAAGGCGCCCTCGATTCTTTTTCCACTGGATATGATGATCGTTGGGGTTGAGGATATGCCAAGTTTCTTGGCTAGCTCTAAATTTTCTTCAATCGGAGTGTCGCAATTACCGTCATTTTTTGGAAGTTTATTCTTAAGCATGTAATTATTCCAGGCGATTGTTTTATTTCCTGAGCACCATATTTTTTTTGACTTATTCATTGCATCAGGGTGAATAGCTAGGGGGTATAAGAAGGTATAAATGGTGACATCTTTTAGTTTAGATATTGTTTCTTTCTCAAGCTTCCTGCAAAATGGGCAATCTACATCAGAAAAGACAGCGATTCTTCGGCTTCCATCACCCCTTTCCTCTTTGATTGCATTTTTAAAAGGCAGGCTATCGAAATCAACTTTGTTTAATTCCTCCAGCCTTGCAGAGGTAAGGTCTATTTTTGTTTTTGGATCAACTACCCTACCCTCGACAATTAAAAAGTTAAAGTCTTCATCACTATAAATAATTTGGCCTCCAATAAAGATTTCATAAAGGTCGTTATAGTTTGTTTTCTGAATACTTTTAATCGTTAATTCAGGGTAAGTTTTTTTAATAACCTCTCTTAATTCTTTCTCGCCCGATATAGCGTGTAAATTGATAAAGGTTAAAAAAATTATTAGCACAATTTTTATCATGAGATAGCCTTTTTAATAAGTTGTTGTTTTAGAAATTTTGATTTATCGAGCACGCCCATACCCTTTTCTATCAAACCAGTCACAATAGATGATTTCTTTGAGAAAATCCAATTAAGGCCAAACGTTAAAAACCCAATCTGGCTCACATCTTCCTTTCTCGCTCTCTCGTATTTACGCAAAAAACCTCTCAAACCAATATCCAGATATTTTTTTCTATCTATAATTTTTTCTAAAAAAATAATATCCCTTATACCGAGATTTAATCCTTGTCCTGCCATAGGATGAATAAAGTGAGCTGAATCACCAACAAGCAAAACACGATCCTTAAAAATACTCTCAACACTGTTCATAAAAAGTGGAAAGGATTCTTTTTTTGAGGTGATTTTTATGTCTTTATAGTAATTACCGATAATTTGACTTAATTCATTCTCAATAGATTTATCCTCAAGGCCATTAAGTTTTGTGAAGAAGTTAGAATTGCATGACCAAACAATCGAGACTAATCCTTCCCTAATCGGCAGCACTGCTAAAATACTTTCTTTTAAAAAAAATTGAAATGCTTGCTTTTGTATATCGGACTTAACTTTAAGCTCAAATGATAGCGCCGTCTGATTAAAGTTGTGCTTACGAAGATCGATTGCTATTTTTTCTCTTACCTTTGAGTTAGCACCATCACATGCAATTATAATCGATGCCATATGATCCTCATTAGGTAACTTTAGAATTGCTTGATCTTGTTTTTTTTGAATCTCAAAATCAGTGGATAGTTTTTTTAAATTTTTTTTAATATTAAATGTGTTCTTAATCGCTTCATCAAAATCTTTTTCATTTACCATGTAAGCAAGTGCTGGTTTTTGTGCGTCGTCCGCATTGAGGGTGACCGAGTTCTTGATAGAGCTATCAAATATTTTCATACTTTTAATTTCGCTAAGTGACTCAAAAAAAATTGAGGGCAGTCCTAGTGACCTTAGCCAATCGACAGAGGATGGAGATAACGCAAAAGTTCTGTTTTTAACACTCGAGTCTTTTGTGAAATGGTTGATTTCAAAGCCTTTTGATTTCAACATCATATGCAGAAGCTCACCGATTAAACCCCCACCTACGATAATAATCTTATTATTTATATCATTCACCATAGCTCATCTTCCTAACAAATGATTGCTTGATGGGTCTTGAAATATCTAATAAGGTAAGCGCATAACCCCTTGCTTTTTTAAAGCCTACCAAGTCATTCGAAAAGCTCTTTACGAGCAACTCAGTAAAACCAAGTATTTTCTTTCGTTCACTTACCCTTGACTGTTTATAGTCATTAATCAAGGTCTCTAAATTTTTAGTATTTAAATCATCTCTTAAGGACTGACTAAGTTTATATGCATCCTTAAACCCTGTATTTAAACCTTGGCCGGCAACAGGATGCATAGTCTGTGAAGCATTTCCTAGAGCGACAATATTTGAATGTATTACCTCTACATGTGTTTGTTTTAAATCAAATGATATTCTTTTCTCACACTCTTCAAAGCTTCCAACTCTGTCTCCAAAGCTTTCATGAAGCTGTAATAAAAAACATTCATCATTCAATTTTTTAAGGTCTTCTATAAATTTTAACGGCCCCGTCCAAACCAGTGAGAATTTATCTTCTTTATTTGGTAGCAGGGCAATTGGCCCCTTGGAAGTGAATCTTTCATAGGCGATATTACGATGAGGTATTTCAGACAAAACCTTTGTTACAATTGCAGCATGATTGAAGTGTTTTATTTTCTTATTTAACTCTAACCCTTCAATTCCTTCGGTTGACCCATCGGCCAAGACAACAAATTCACTTTTAAATTTTTTAGTTTTATTTTTAGTTTGCATTGTAAGGTTGAGTGAGGGCTTTTCGTCCATACATTTAGTAACCTTTGTTTCATAAGATATCTTAACGTTTCTTATGCATTCTACTTCCTCTTGAAGGACTCCCATTAAATCCCCGTAGGAGATAATATAACCTAATGATTCCTCATTATATTCTGCAGCATCCAGCATGGTCCTACCAAAAGAACCAGCCTGACTTGTATGTATTTTTTTTATCTTTGTAATTTTTTTTTCTAATCGGTCCCATACCCCTATTTCATTCAAAATGAGTCGACTTCCATTTGAAAGGGCGAGAGCTCTATTATCTTGATTTGTGGAATCATGCTCTTTAGATTCAAAAATTTGAACATTGCCTATGCTGGTACGGCTTAATATTGCAAATATCAGGCCAACTGGCCCACCCCCAATAATTGCACAATCAGGCACTTGACGTCCCAATAATTGCTTCAAGCTCATTAATCTCTTTTGGCGCGTTCTTGCTTAAGACATCATGGCCATCAGCAGTGACTAAAACATCATCTTCTATCCTCACCCCTATGCCCCAGAATTCTTTAGGCACATTATCCGATGGCCTAATGTAACAACCTGGCTCGATAGTTAGAACATTTCCCTCGGTGAACTTTACAGCCACTGACGAATTGTTTTTAGATAAATATTTACCTACATCATGAACGTCTAATCCAAGCCAATGGCTTGTTCTATGCATAAAGAACTTTTTATATAACTCCTTTTCATAAACCTCATCTTTTGAACCAATTAAAATATTTAGGTCAATTAATCCATCAACAATAATTTTAAGTGCCTCTTTGTGCGGGTCATCAAAAAAATTTCCTGCCTTAACTTTTTCAATGGCAGCTTTTTGGGCAAATAGGACCAATTGATAAATTGCTTTTTGGGCTGAAGAAAATTTACCATTCACAGGGAAGGTTCTTGTAATATCGGAAGCATAACTTCCAACTTCACATCCAGCATCTATTAATAGTAGATCTCCATCCTTCATTTGGGAGTCGTTTTCTACGTAATGAAGGGTACAACCATTAACCCCAGACGCGACTATAGAAGAATATGCTGGGTTACGTGCGCCACCTTTAAAAAATTGATTTAAAATTTCACCTTCAATCTCATACTCGTATTTATGAGGCCTGGTTAGTTTCATCGCCTGTATGTGTGCATTAGCGGCAATATCTGCTGACTTCCTCATTAAATTGACTTCAAAATCATTTTTTACCACCCGCATACTATCAAGGATTTCGGATAAATCTTCTCTCAATTTATTATTTTCCTCGAACCATTCAGGACTCAAAATATTATCAATCTTGGAAGATGGCAATAAAAATACACTCTTACTTTTTAAAAATTTAGGAATAAGTTTGTGGGCCTCAGTTAATGGGTAAGCCTCGTCAAATAAAAATTCCTTTGATGCCTGCTTTGGACCATAAATAAAACCATTCCAGACCTCTTTCAATTCATCTTTCGGCTGACAAAAAATAATTGATTTTGGATTTTTACCACCAAATATCATCAAAACTGTCTCTGGCTCTGGGAACCCTGATAGATAATGAAAAGTACTATCAGATCTAAATGGGTAGTGACAATCTTTATTTCTTATGGATTCCTTAGCGTTTGACACGATAGCGACATTATCACCTATTAGAGTTGCAAGCCTATCCCTTCTATTTTTAAATTCTTTATAATCCTTCATGTCTTCACTCATCTAAATTAATCATTTTTAAACGCTCTGAGGTACCTACATCTGACCAAAGCCCTTCAAATAATTCACCTTGAATGCATTTTTTATTGATTGCAGTTTCTAGTATGGGTGCCAATTTTATTTTATTTCCTTCCGTTAATTCAGAAAAAAATTTAGGGTCATAAATGGCTATGCCTGAAAAGGTCAATGGCCTTTCAGAATTCATCGTTAAGACACCATCATCCATTATGCCAAAATCACCTTTAAGATTATGCTCTGGGTTGTTGACTAAAACTAGGTGGCCTATTCTTTCTTTTTCTAAAGATCTATTTTTTAAGTTTTGATAATTGTAGTCCGAAAAAATATCTGCGTTTATCACTGCAAAAGGCTCATCCCCAAGGTACTTAATTGCTTGCTTAATACCCCCAGCAGTTTCTAATGCTTGCTCTTCTTCAGAAATAGATATATTTAATCCCCATTTAGAGCCATCACCGACAAATTCGATTATCTCTTTTGATAAATATGCCACATTGATTACAACATCCTTAAAACCAGCGTCACATAATTTAATCAAATGCCAGTCTATCAAGCATCTCCCCTTCACCTCTAACAAGGGTTTAGGACAGTTTTGGGTTAAGTTACCCATTCTCTCTCCTCTACCTGCAGCCAGGATCATTACTTTCATTTGATTACCTTATCCAAAAAATTTCTTAGCTGATGAAAATCTCGATACCTCTCAGTCGCATCCATTAAGTACTTTTCAACTAATGGAATGTTCTCAAGGTACTGATTCTTATTGTCCCTAATAGAAAGTCTTGCGAAGATACCTAAAATTTTTAAGTGTCTTTGAATGCCCATACATTCAAAATCTTTATAAAAAGTTGAAAATTCTAAATTAGTGATGAGCTTATTGGTGTTCGCTTTTTCCCAGTATCTAACGGCATGGTCTAGGACAATTTCCTCATCCCATTCGATATATGCATCTTTTAGAAGTGAGACAAGATCATATGTAACTGGGCCTACTAAAGCGTCTTGGAAATCCAAAATTCCAGGGTTATTTGATTTTTGATTCATCAAGTTTCTACTATGAAAATCACGATGTACAAAAAATTTCTCTTGGCTAAGAACTTTTTTACTAATTGTTTCAAAGCAAGTTAATAACTTTTCACTTTCTTTACTAGTTAGCTCAAATTTTTTATATTTTTTAAGGTACCACTCTATAAAAAGAGACATTTCATCAAAAAGTATACTTTGTGTGTAACTTTGACATAAATCTTTTTTAACCAGCTTCTGCATTTGGATAAGCGATTCAATTGAGTCGCTATATAAAACTTGTTGATTTTCATCATTTAAGACGTCTAGGTAGGTATCGCTACCAAAATCCTGCATCAAGATAAATCCAAGCGCTCCATCTTCTTCATATATATCTGGTACATTCACATTTATTGAATTTAGAATTTGGCTGATCTTTAAAAAAGCTTCAATCGATTCGTTCTGAGGAGGTGCATCCATAACTATAAAGCTATCTTCAGCAGTTTTTACCCTAAAATATCTTCGAAAGCTTGCATCACTCGAGGCAGAAGATATAGAAAAATCTATTTCCAATTTTTTAGAGAGCCAATCCTTTAATAAATCTATTCTTTTTAAGCTATCCAAATGATTATCTCTTTAATGATAAAAAAGTTCTTTTTTAATTTACATGAGTTATAATCCACAACTCACTGATTTATATATTAGTTTTTAAAATAAAGCTTAAGGTTTATTTAAATTTTAAATGGTTAAAATGACTATATCAGGTTTAGTTTAATTTGAATTTAAGAACAAAAAAAATATGGTTTTTTTTATTTGTGTTTTTTCTACTAAAAAACACAATTCTTAACGCTGATGAAAAAAATAAGGATGCATCGTCACCTAATCAAAACTTAACAGAAAATAGCGTACTTATTGAGGGCGATTCTCTAGAAAGTATTCTTGATAGAAAGCTCAGGGCAACAGGAAATGCCTCCATTTTAAAGGGCAATCAATCTATTACAGCTGATTTTATAGAGTACGATCAGATCTCTGAAGAACTCTATGCAAAGGGTCAAATTAAAATTACCACTCCAGACCTTGAACTTAAAGGCTCAGAGCTAGAAATGTCTTTAGCTGAAAATACTGGTTCTATTGCGAATGCATCTTTTGTAGCAAATATTAACGATGATAGTACTTCCAAATTCAACAAAGAACTGAGAGGGACTGCTACAAAAATATTTTTAGAAGGTGAAGACAAAAAGAAACTTGAGAATGCAAAAGTTACAACATGTGAGGCAGGACAAAATGAATGGTTTATATCTAGTGATGAGACAATTATTGATCAGTCTTCAGGCAATATAAAAGCAAAAGATGCTTTGCTTTCGCTTAGAGGTATCCCAATCATGTACTCACCCTATGTTGACTTTTCAACAACATCCCAAAGAAGGTCTGGCTGGTTACTTCCAACTGCCGGGACAACAACCACTAGTGGTTTTGAGACCTCTATCCCCTACTACTTTAATTTATCACCTACTTATGACGCAACGCTTACCAGCCGTTATATGGAAAAAAGAGGTTTACAGTTTGATGGTGAATTTAGATATATGAAAGAAAATTTTGAAGGAACTTCGCAAATTCAATACTTAAATAAGGATGATGAATCTGATATTGATAATCGATATCTATTGGATATTAAGCATAAGCATAATTTTGGTCATGGGTTTACAGGAACGATCGAATATGAAAAGGTGAAAAGTGGTGATAATGATTATTTTGCAGATATGTCGACAAGCATTGCCGTTACCAGCCAGGTAAGTTTAAGACAAACAGCACACTTAGATTATAACAAGACTGATGATCTATCTGATATCAAAGCAAGCTTGAAAGTGCAAGAATTTCAAAACCTAACTTCAGCATCTCCATATGAGCTAAAACCTAGTTTTAATTTTAGTTATAAGAAAGATTGGGAAGATAAAGCAGAACAGTCACTGTTTTTACAGACAGATACAAATTTTTCATATGACCAGTTTGATACTGGAAATAATGCTGCAAAAAATATTGCTACTGGTTCAAGAATTGCATCAACTCCAAGTATTTCGTTTCCAATGGAAGCCAGTTTTGGATACTTAAAACCAAAGTTGATAGCAAATTTAAGGCACTATGAACTTGATGATGCTCAAACCTCACAAAAGAGTCTAGCCGTTCCAACGGTATCGCTGGACTCTGGCTTATACCTTGATCGACCTTTTGAGCTGAGTGGTTACAATTTTATCCAGACTTTAGAGCCCAGAGTTTTTTATACATACACACCATATGAAGACCAATCTGAGCTTCCAATGTTTGACACTTCATTGAATGAATTAAATTCAACCACAATTTTTCAAGAAAATCAGTTTTCTGGCCAAGATAGAGTGATGGATACCAATGCAATTACAACAGCGCTTACTACAAGAATTTTAGATGATTCCGGTTATGATTGGGCATTATTAACCATGGCACAAAGATTTTATCTATCTGATAGAAAGGTGTTAGATGAACCACAATTTGATGGCTCATCATACAAAGGTGATAAGTCAGATTTCTTAGTAAGTGCTCAAGCAAATCTTACTAAATCATTGAGATTAACCTCTGAATATGAATACAACTTTTCTGAGGATACTACCAATAAATTTACTGCTGCAGGAAGATTTACTCCTGAACCAGGGAAAGTTTTTAATGCTTCCTATCGTCAAGTTTTAAATCCATCTTCTGGTATTTATGATGTTAAACAATACTTAGTATCTACCCAATGGCCTATAACTTCCGGATGGTCTGCTCTTGCAAGTTATAATTATGATTTATATAAACGACAAGACATTGAGTCAATGATCGGAGCTGAATATGATGCGGGATGTTGGACTACACAATTGATGTTTCATAGACTTCAACTTGCGACAACAGAAGAGGCAACAGATACATTCTTCATAATGCTTGAAATTGGTGATCTTGGATCTTTTGGCCAGGGAGATAAGTCAAGCTTGTTTGAAAAAATGAATAGGACAGTTCAAGGTAGTTCATTTGCAAGTGATATGCCTGATGAATACCGCGAGAAAAATTTTTAAAGACATATATAATGACTAAATGACCATCAAAGTTATTTTTATTTGTGCGCTGATAATCCTACAAAATATTTTTTTAATAAACCCAGTTTACGCTGTCCAAGAATATACTGAGGTTGACAAAATTATTGCCATTGTTGAAACACAAACAATTACAAATTCAGAGCTCAATAAGAAAAAGAAAAGTATTAGTAAAGCACTATCTCAACAAGGGGAAGTTATGCCCTCTGATAAAAAAATTACAAAATTATCTCTAGACCAATTGATTACTGAAAAATTAGTGACTGAGTACGCACTAATGCAGGGTATTAATATAAATGATGAACGACTCAATAATGTTATCAACAATATCGCTTCATCTAACAATATATCAAACGAAGAATTAATTAAAGAAATTGAAAGAGATGGTTCAAATTTTTCTGACTTTAGGAAGGATATTCGTATTCAATTAATTTTTGAGCAAGTAAAAAAAAGAATTATAAGTAAAAATCTGAAAATATCTGAATTTGAGATTGATAACTTCATAGAACTACAAAAAGAAAGAACTCCTACTAAATACAACTATTCTCACATTTTTATAGAGAATATAAAAGATGGCAGTGATGATGTTGATGTTGAAGTAACAAAAAATAAATTAATTAAAGTAATAAATCAGCTTAAAGAGAAAAATTTTGAAGAAGTGGCGATAGATTATTCAGATGGCCCAATGGCTTCAAAAGGTGGGTTAATTGGGTCAAAAGTAATAGATGATATTCCAGATATATTTATAGAAAGCATAAAATCAATGAATATTGGAGAAACAAGCGAACCAATTAAGAGCATAGGAGGCTATCATTTAATAAAATTAAATAAAATTGAAGAATTTGAAATGGAAAAAATTGTTGTTAGACAATCCAAAACTAAACAAATCTTACTCAAGAAAAATCAAATCATATCTGAAGATGAAATCGAGAAAAAACTATCCAATATAAGAAATTTGATTATCGAAGGTATGAGTTTCTCTGAGGCTGCTGAGAGATATTCAGAAGACGGTTCTGCTGCAAACCAAGGAGATTTAGGCTGGCTCAATCCGGGGGACACTATTCCTGAATTTGAAAAAGAAATGGATAATTTAAGGATAGATGAAATCAGTCAGCCAATTAAAACAGCTCTCGGATGGCATTTAATTCAAGTTAATGAAAGAAGAGAAAAAGATCTATCGTCAGAATCATTAAGGCAAAGAGTAAAAGAAAGTTTACTAAAGCAAAAGACTGAAATTAGGTTTAAAGATTGGGTTAAAACATTAAGGGAGGGAGCTCATATAGAAATATGGCTTTATGACAACTAATGAAAAGACTACCCAATCTTATTATCACATCTGGCGATCCAGCTGGAATCGGTCTAGACCTCTGTGTGATGCTTGCCTTTAAAAAATTTCTGGCAAATATCACAATTGTCGGAAATAAAGATGCCATTCTTTTAAGAGCTAGGCAAATGAAAAAAAAAATTACGATTTCAACAAAATTAGGTTCACACTCAGGGAATGGAGACCTTAAAATAATTAATATAGATTATAAAAATCCAGTTGTTGCCGGACAACTTGATAGAAATAATTCCTTACAGCAGCTAAAGGGACTTAAAACTTCAATAGATCTATGTTTAAGTAAAAAATTTGACGCCTTAATTACACTCCCAATCCATAAAAAAATTCTTTCTTCACAAAAAAATAAATTTTCTGGTCACACAGAATATATTGCAGATGCTTGCGGTCTTAAAGGTAATGAGGTAATGCTTTTATCCAGCAAAAAATTAAATGTAGCTCTTGCAACAACCCATATTTCACTGAGGGATGTTCCAGGTAATATTTCTCAAAAAAGCTTATGCAATGCTATTTCAACACTTCATAGTGAACTGAAAAAAAAATTTAAAATATCCTGTCCAAGAATCACAGTAACTGGTTTAAATCCTCATAGTGGTGAAGATGGCGAGTTTGGTGATGAGGAGATAAAAATAATAAAGCCGGCTGTTGAAAAAATGCAAGAGTTAGGAATTTCAGTAAATGGTCCTATTCCTGCAGATACCGCATTTACGCCAAAAATAATGAGTAAAACTGACTGTTATCTCGCGATGTATCATGATCAAGGATTAGCGCCCTTTAAAGCTCTCACCTTTGGAACAGGCGTTAATGTGACACTTGGGTTACCAATTATAAGGACATCGGTAGACCACGGAACTGGATTGGACATTGCTGGCTCAAATAATGTGGATCCTAGTAGTTTTTTTGAATCAATTAAATTAGCGATTAGTTTAGCTAAGAATCAATATTGAAAGCAAAAAAAAAATTTGGTCAAAATTTTTTAGTTGATCGTTATTTCATATCTAAAATCATTAATGAAATTAATCCAAAAGAAGAAAGTACTATACTAGAAATTGGTCCAGGCAAAGGCGCAATCACGGAACCAATATTAAAGAAAATTAATCATATTTCAGTTGTTGAAATTGACCCTGATATGATAAAAATTTTAAAGCATAAAATTAGCACTAAAAATATATCCATACTAACCGAGGATGTACTGGGTATAAATGATGAATTCTTTAAAAAATTTAATAAAATTATTGGAAATTTACCGTATTACATAGCGACTGAGATAATATTAAAACTTACAAAAATCTATAGCTCTTCATCCGAATTATACTTTATGGTTCAAAAAGAAGTTGCTGAGAGAATAACTGCTAAACCATCAAACAAATCTTTTGGCCGATTATCGGTAATCCTTCAATATTATTTTGACACTGAACTGTTATTTGAGATACCACCAGAAGCATTCTCCCCACAACCGAAAATTACCTCTGCATTCATAAGATTGATAAGAAAAAAAAGAGTAAGCCCAATAGTTATTGATAAAGATAGTTTTGAACAAATTGTTAAAGTAGCTTTTTCCCAAAAAAGAAAAACAATTAAAAATAACTTCAAAAATATATTATTTGATAAAGATTTTTTTAATCTTGAAATATCCCCAAAAATTCGATCTGAGGCGCTGACCATAGATCAATTTATAAAATTAGAAAATTATGTCACGCAAAATAATATAAATTTTGATTGCTGATATAATTCAACTGTTTTTTTGGAGATAAAATGAAAATAATACTAATTGGTGCCCCAGGAGCTGGGAAGGGAACACAAGCTTCCTTCTTAACGGAAAAATATAAGATCCCTCAAATATCCACAGGGGATATGCTACGAGCCGCAGTGAAAGGTAAGACAGATTTAGGATTAAGGGCTGAAGATTATATGAATCAAGGTCTGTTAGTTCCTGATAACTTAATAATAGATTTAGTAAAACTGAGAATTAGAGAGGATGACTGTAAAAATGGTTTTCTCCTTGATGGTTTTCCAAGAACAATTCCACAAGCTCAAGCAATGATAGATGCAAAAATCGTTATTGAGTTCGTTATAGAAGTCTCTGTTCCAGACAATGAAATCATTAATAGACTCACAGGCAGAAGAATTCATCCTGCATCTGGGAGAATTTATCATATAACTCATAACCCACCAGAAAATGATGGTATCGATGATATTTCAGGAGAGCCACTCATTATCCGTGATGATGATAAAGAAAGTACAATTATTAAGAGACTCAAAACCTATCATGAGCAAACAGAACCGCTTGTTAAATTTTATTCAAATTTAGCAGAAAATGATTCATCGAAAACACTTAATTTTATTTCAATTGATGGGGTAGATACGCCTGATAATATAAATTCAAAAATTGCAAATAATTTAAAATAAAATATGAAAGAAGACTATCCTTTTGAAGAAATAGAAAAAAATATTCAAAGTTATTGGGATATCAATCAATCATTTGAATCATCAGAAAATTCAAGTAACAAAAAATACTATGTTTTATCCATGTTCCCCTACCCAAGTGGCAAGCTTCATATGGGTCATGTCAGAAATTACACAATTGGTGACGTAATTTCAAGATTTAAATTAATGAATGGGTTTAATGTTATGCAACCTATGGGATGGGATGCCTTTGGCCTGCCTGCTGAAAATGCTGCGATTCAAAATAATACTGCGCCAGCAAAATGGACGTATCAAAATATCGAGCATATGAGAGATCAACTCAAAGAACTCGGGTTGGCCGTTGATTGGCAAAGAGAAATTGCAACATGCTCTGTTGAATACTATAAGTGGGAGCAATGGCTTTTCTTAAAACTTTACAAACAGGATATGATTTATAAAAAAACATCAACTGTAAACTGGGACCCAGTTGACCAAACTGTTCTGGCCAATGAACAGGTAGTTGAAGGTAGAGGATGGAGATCAGGTGCCTTGATTGAAAGAAAAGAGATCCCACAATATTTCATGAGAATTACAAAATACGCAGACGATCTTCTTGATGGCCTTAAAGATTTAGATGATTGGCCAGACCAAGTCAAAACAATGCAAAAAAATTGGATTGGGAGAAGTGAAGGTTGTGAGATTGATTTTAAACTCATCCATAATGGTGGTTCATCAGAAGACCCTTTAAAAGAAAAGACTAACAGCATTAAAGTTTATACCACAAGGCCTGATACTTTGATGGGAGCATCATTTTTAGCAATTGCCCCAGAACATAAATTATGTCAAATGATTGATGATATTGCAGTGCAATCATTTATCAAAAAGCTAAGTAATAGTGTTTCAGAAGCCGATATAGCTACAGCGGAAAAGGTAGGAATTTTTACTGGCCTATTCGCCTTACACCCCATTTCAAACAAAAAAATACCTATTTGGATTGCAAATTATGTCTTAGCTGGATACGGTGAGGGTGCAATTATGGCTGTTCCTGCTCACGACGAAAGAGATTTTGAGTTTGCAAATAAATATAATTTAAGCGTCATACAGGTTATAAAAAATGATTCGGGACTTGATAAATTACCCTATATCGGTAATGGGACATTGATCAATTCAGATGAATTTAATGGGCTTGAAAGCTCGAGTGCCCAAGAAAGTATTACTAAAAAAATTGAGTCCATAAATCAAGGTAAGGGGAAAATACAATACCGCATAAGAGACTGGGGTATTTCGAGGCAAAGATATTGGGGCTGCCCTATTCCCATGATTTATTGTGAAAAATGTGGAGATGTTCCAGCCGATGAAAAAGATCTTCCCATAGAATTACCTGAAGATATTAAAATTGATGCACAAGGATCGCCTCTAAAAAAACTAAAAGATTTTACAGAATGTAATTGCCCAACCTGCGGTGGAAAAGCGAAAAGAGAAACCGATACGCTGGATACTTTTTTTGAATCCTCTTGGTATTTTGCGAGGTATGCAAGTTTTAATCAGTCTGATGCAATGCTTGATAAACGCGTAAAATATTGGCTGCCAGTAGATTATTATGTTGGTGGCATTGAGCATGCCATCTTGCATCTTCTATACGCACGGTTTTTCAATAGAATTTTATTTGATATGGAATTAGTTGATACTGCAGAGCCATTTAAAAAGTTACTAACGCAAGGGATGGTTCTAAAGGACGGTACTAAGATGTCAAAATCGAAGGGGAACACTGTTGACCCTAATGAATTGATAAAAAAATATGGTGCTGATACAGCCAGACTATTCATTATGTTTGCTGCTCCTGCAGAACAAAGCTTAGAGTGGTCAGATAAGGGTATTGAAGGCTCGCATCGATTCCTCAAAAAACTTTGGTCATTAGTCTTCGTCCACCAAAAATATAATAAAGATTTAGGTAGCATTAGTGAAAAGGATATAACCAATCTACGCTATAAACTTCACTCAACGATAGAAAAGGTAACAGATGACCTAAGTAGGCGTAATAGTTTTAATACGGCCATATCCTCAATTATGGAGCTAATTAATGCTTATACGAAATCTCATGATATAAGAAAAATATCATTTAAATTAAGGCAAGAAATGTTTGAAAATGTCATATTGATGTTGAACCCATTTGTACCTCATATTGCAAAAGCATTATGGGAGGTACTTCATCCTGAAAATGCAATCGAAAAATCACAATGGCCAAAAGTTGATAAGAATGCTCTAATCAAAGATGAAATTTCAATTGTGCTTCAGGTTAACGGTAAGTTGAGAGCAGATATGCTAATATCAATTGAAGATTCAGAAAGTGAAATTAAAAATAAGGCGCTTTCTCAAGAAAATATAAAAAAGTACACGGATAACAAAGAAGTAATAAAAACTATCTATGTTAAAAATAAATTAGTTAATATTGTGGTTAAGAATTAATTATGCAAATTTTCCTAAAAGAATTATCTATCCTCGGGCTAATCTTAATCATAAGCGCATGTGGCTTTCAACTAAGAGGTGATATCCAAGCAAATTTTGATTCTATTTCAATTTCTGGAGGGACATCAAGTTTCAATAAAACTCTCCAACGCAAATTTAGACAGGCTGGAATCACTATAACAAATGCCTCGGAAGCAGAAAAAATTGTAGAAATAATTGAAAATAAATTTACTAAAACGATATTAACCTTGACAGGAACAGGTGCGGTAAGTGAATACCAGTTAGATTATGATGTAATCTATCGATTCAAAAGTAAAGACGGCTCATGGAACCTCCCCGTAACGATTGAAGCTACAAGAACCTATACTTACGATGATTCAGATATTTTAGCTAAAGATGAAGAAGAAAAAAGGCTTGTATCAGGTATGGAAGATCAATTAATTAAAACAATGGCTACCCAAATTTCACTCTCAAAATAAAATGCTAGTAAAATTTGCGCCAACAAATATACTCACTGAACTTAAAGAAAATAAAAAAAATTGTTTGGTCATAGCTGGCAAAGAACCAATACAAATTTGTACTATAAAAGACGACATCAATAAATCTTGTCAAATAAATTCAATAGAAAAAATACTGATTAAAGTTGAAAATGGTATTGATTTAAATCAGCTTGATCACACTTTTAATAATCAGTCACTTTTTAGCTCACAAATAATATATGAATTTGAGGTGTCCGATGGGATCATCAAAAAAGAAATTAAAGAAAGTATATTAAAAAAAATTGGTGAGCATAAAGATAGCTATTTTATTTTCTACTTTAAAAAAGATTTTAAGGAGTTCAAAAAGCAAAATTGGTATGAGATTCTCAAGCGCTTAAGTCAAATAATAATTGCTGAGGAGCCCAACACTGAACAAGTCACGAAAGCAATAGAAGATAGAGCTCATTTTCGTCAAGTAAAACTTACAAATGAAGCAAAAAAACTTCTTACCAATTACTCAATGGGCAATCTAATGCAAGCTGAGAATGATATAAAAAAATTAAAATTAATCTATGACAAGCAAGAAGTTGATGAATCAATGCTTTTGAGCCTCATCACTAATGGCTCAAAATATGATGGATTTAATTTTATCGAACATTGTATCAATGGAGACATGAAAAAGACAAATGAGGCGGCCGTTTACTTAAGAGAGGAAGGTGTGCAGCCCTTAATGATTAATGGCTTATTCGCATGGTTTTTCAAAGCTGTTTCTAGGATTAAGTTATCAAGTAAGCAATCGATTAACACAACTATCCTAATGAAATTAAGAATATTTGGGACTTCTCAGAATTTAGCTACGCAAACAATTAGATCATTAACTGCAAAACAAGTTGTAGCTTGTTTAAATAAAATTCAGGAGATAGACCAAATAGGAAAGGGTATCAAAATGGGAGACCCTTGGTTAGAAATAAATAGATTTTCAATGGGAATAGCAAAAATGATGAATAGAGGAACGAATTTAAAAAATGGATAAATATATTCAAAATATTGGGGTTAATGCCAGAAATGCGAGTCATAAACTTTCTTATGTGACAACTAATCAAAAGAATGATTTTCTTGAAATTTTAGCAAAGGCTATAAAAGAGAATCAAGAAAATATAATTAAGGCTAATTCTTTAGATCTTTTAGAGGCTAATAAAGGAAATTTTGATGAAGCCTTTATTGATAGGATGAAGTTATCTCAATCCAACATTGAAAGTATGTGTAATGGAATATTGCAAGTAAAAGAACTCGAGGACCTAATTGGCAAAATAACCAATAGAAAAAAAAGGCCTAGTGGGATAGAGGTCTGTCAGATGAGAGTCCCGATAGGTGTGGTTGGCATGATTTACGAATCAAGACCTAATGTAACAATTGATTCGGCTGCATTGGCTATCAAAGCAGGCAATGCCATTATTTTAAGAGGTGGTAGTGAAACAATTAATTCCAATAAATATTTAGGAAAATTAATTACTGAAGCACTTATTAAATCGGGGTTGCCTGAAAAAGCTGTACAAATTATTGAATCGACAGACAGAATGTTAGTTGACAGCCTGATTAAGATGGATGAATTTGTTGATGTCATTATCCCAAGAGGAGGTAAAAGCCTTATCCAGAAAATAACTGATAGCGCAACGATACCTGTGATTAAACATTTAGATGGGAATTGTCATATTTATGTGGACGAATTTTCAGATATTGATAAAGCAGTTTCTATCGTAGACAATTCAAAAACTCAAAGGCTAGGAACATGCAATACGCTTGAGTCACTGGTTGTATCATCAAAAATAGCTGAAAAGTTTCTTCCTAGAATTTATGAAATTTTTGTTCAAAAAAATATCGAAATCCGTGGGTGTAAAAGAACAAAAGATATTATTAGCCAAATAAAACTTGCCACTGATCAGGATTACTTTGAAGAATATCTTGGTCCTTATATTTCATGTATTGTTGTCGACTCACTTGAGGAGGCAATAAGTCATATCAATAAATATTCATCTAAGCATACTGAAGCAATAATTACAGATAATGATGCTAATGGGCTTGAATTTATTAGGTCAATAGATTCATCAAGTGTCATGATAAATGCTTCAACAAGATTTGCTGATGGTTTTGAATACGGCCTAGGAGCAGAAATTGGTATTTCAACAGATAAGATTCATGCAAGAGGGCCAGTGGGGCTTGAGGGGTTAACATCTCTAAAATATATTGTATTTGGTCAAGGTGAAATTAGATCATAATTTAAAATCGATACCTCTCGTTGGGTTGTTTGGCGGGGCATATGATCCTATTCACAATGGTCATTTAACGATTGCCCATAGCCTGATAAATAAGTTAAAACTTGATAAATTTTTTTTTATCCCCACCGGAATAGCAGTAACGGATAAAAATTTAACATCAGCAGATCACAGATTAAATATGATCAAACTTGCTCTTACAAATAGCAAGTTAAATGTATCCACATATGAAACAGATAATAGCCTTGGCGCGAGCAAATCATATACCATTGACACGCTAAAATACTTCTTTGAAAAAAATAATTCCATTAATTTTTTTATTATGGGAAGTGATAATTTCTTAAAAATTAATACATGGAAAAACTGGGAGAAACTTCTTAATTATGCACATATTATTTTAGTTGATAGGCAGATTTCAAGCCTTTCTTTTATTAATGATAACGAAATTAAAAAATTTCTTAAGCAACATGAAGAAGAGAATTTTGGCAATTTAACGCTTAAAAGAAACGGTTATATTTATAAACACCAAATAGATTATATTGATATAGCCTCTTCAGAAATAAGAGAAAGAATCCATCAAGGCAAGGATGTGAGCAATGTTATACCGGAGAAAATTAAAAGATATATAGCTGCTAATAATCTCTATAAATCGTTCGGCCAGCTTACATAATTTTTTAAATTTTCAGGTTTTCGGTCTGAACTGTATGGGATGGTAGCAATAAGAGGCTGCTTTATTCTTTGTTTCAATGAAGAAATATTTGCATCAACCTCCAACATATTATTATCTAAAATATTGGCTACCCACCCAAAAATTTTTTGTCTTCTTTTTAATATTGCTTCTATAGTTAAAAGACTATGGTTTATACAGCCTAATTTAATGCCTATGACAACAATAATTGGAATATCAAGTTCGTCGACTAAATCAGCTATAGAAGTGCTCTCGCCCAGCGGAACTAGGTATCCCCCTGCTCCCTCAATCAAAAGATAATCTGTCTGACTTTTTAAAGATGCTGCATGCATTTTTATTTTTTTAAAATCTATTTCAATATTATATTTTTGAGCGGCAATATGTGGGGCTATAGCCTCATCAAATGAATATGTATTAATCTCCCCTACTTTTAATTTTAAGGATGATTCATGTTGAAGTAAATTTACATCTTCATTGGCAGTTTCACCCTTTTTTATATCAACGCCTGCAGCAATTGGTTTCATACCTATGACTCTTTTATGATGGAATTTAATGAATTGCATTAAAATACAAGTCACAAAAGTTTTACCTATACCAGTGTCTGTTCCTGTAATAAAAAAAGTATTATTCATGTTTTATTTCGAATGTTTTGAAGTTTTGATTTTTATTCATATTCCAAGCATGTCCATAAATTACCTCATATGTTGCAGGAAGTAGTCCAGACTTTTTGTATTTATCATATTCTGCAGCCATTCTTTTAAAGTAATTTCTACCTCTAAGGCCTTTCTTTTGCAAAGTATTTGAGCTTGTGGCACCTATACTTTTAATATCTACAAATAATTTTTCAACATTACTATAAGTAAGCGTATATTCATCCGAATCTAAAACGGGATCAGAAAAACCATTTGCCACTAACATATCTCCTATTTGATGCATATCGGTAAAACTATTCACGGTATCATTTTGTGATAGTTTTTTATTGATTGCTGATAATTCAGTTAAAGTTTTAGGACCAAATGTACTAAAAATAAATAGCCCGCCATAGTTTAAAATTTCTTTGATCCCTAAAAATGTTTTATTTAAATCATTACACCATTGGAGAGAACTTGAAGTCCAGACCAAGTCTATTAAATTTTTTTTAATTGGTAATTGCTCCATATCCCCACAAATATATGAGATATTATTCTTACCGAGTAATTTATTTAGCCCTAAAAAGTCTTTTTCTTTTGATTTAGCACGCATCAACATTCTTTCTGAAAAATCATAGTTGATAATATTCTTATTCTTATAGATATTTTTAAAACCTGAATTATTTTCGCCTGTTCCTGAACCTAAATCTAAAATAAAATTTGGTGCTATCTTAATAAGTGATAGACGATCGAACAAATCTAATGAGATTTGTTTTTGTAGAACTGAATAATCATCATATGTCATTGCAGCTCGATTAAATGCTATTCTTTTTATTTTTTTATTGATCATTTTGTAAGAATTTTTTAACTGATTCGATCATTGTTTCCCTATGGCTTACAAATGGCATATGGTTAGCACCTTTTATCTCTTTTAATGTAGCTCCCTTAATTTTTTCATATAGCCATATAGACGCCTTTGAACTTGTAAGTCTATCCTTATCCCCTGCAATTATTAATGTGGGTTTATCAATTTTTTGTACTTCATTTCTAAGGTCAGTTTCCTTTAAAACATTGAGCGCGGAGTGCATGCTACTCTTATTGTCATCTCTTATTTCAATAAATGTATTTTTTAAAAATCTCATCACATTTTTCGAATCATTAATATCTCTTGTTTGAATAAGAAAAAATTTCAAAAGGGTATTATTTAAATTTTGCTTTGTTTCTAGTTCAAAATTTGAAAAAAATTGTTTATTAACACCGTAAGGCCAATCTTTTTTTTCAACAAAACATGGTGTTGTAGACATTAAAATTAATTTTTCAACAAATTCAGGCATTCTAATTGCTAGGCTCATGGCAACTTGTCCTCCTAATGACCATCCTAGAATGTTGAACTTCTTTATTGGCACATTAGCCTTTATCTCTTTTGCTATATTATCTAATGTATATGGTGATATTGATGAACTACCGCCCATACCAGGAAGATCAATTAAGTAGACTGAAGCAAATAATTTTAATTCATCAACTAAAGAAACCCATATTTCACTATTTACCCCCCAACCATGAATCATTAGTAGGGGCTCTCCCCTCCCACCTAAAAACTTAATTTTCATTTTCAATTATTTTATTTATGGCTTGAGATAATTTTTTGATGTCCCCTTTGGAATGCAGGGCTGAAATTGAAACTCTCAAGCGTGCACTTTCTGTCGGAACAGTGGGAGGCCTAATAGCTGGAACGTAGAAACCTAATTCAATAAGAAGGTTAGAAATCTTTACTGCCTTCTTATCATCTCCAATAACTAGTGGCTGAATCGGCGTGATAGAGTCTACTAAAAGGTTTTTATGATTAATTAGCCTTCTAAATAAATATATATGATCATTTATCTTGCTTCTTAGTGAGTGGTTTTTCTTAATAATTTCAAATGATCGTTTGATGCCATACATAAGAGCAGGTTGCTCAGCTGTTGTATAGATATATGTTCTAGACTTATTTATAACAAGATCAATAATTTTTTTATTGGCGCATACTAGTGCTCCCGAAACACCTACAGCTTTGCTTAGAGTTAACGTATAGATAATCCTATCTTTTGTAATCTTCTTAATTGAATCTTTTTTTTCATAATGCTCCAATATTCCCTGACCACTTTTTCCCAAAATTCCATAACCATGAGCATCGTCAATATATAAATATGCATCATATTTTTTAGCTAATTTTACTAGTTCAGGAATGTTTGCTATGTCGCCATCCATACTAAATACGCCATCAGTAACAATAAACTTCTTTTTTTTTGTTTTATTATTTTTTAGATGATTTTCTAATGCGACCATATCATTATGTGGAAACCGAATAAATTTCCCCCTGCTTAAAATACAGGCATCATTAAGTGAGGCATGGTTAAGTTTATCCGCATAAATAAAAGAATCTTTTTCAGCGATAGTTGTAATAATTCCTAAATTTGCAAGGTAGCCAGATGAAAATAATATTGATGATGCGAACCCTATATTATTTTTTGTAATTGTTTCTATGTTTTGATGGGCTTCTGTATGACCTGAAACTAGATGAGAGCTACTGCCGCCATTCCCATATTTATTAATTCCATTAATAATAGCTTTTTTAATTGAGCTGTTTTGAGATAAGCCTAAATAATCATTACTTGCAAAATTAATTAACCAACGTCCATTTATTTTAATTTGATTTTTTTTTCTTTCGCTAACGACTAATCTTTTTCTGAAAAGTGATCTTTTTTTTAAATCTTTAAGAGAGGAGTCAATTTCATCCAGCAGAATCATTTATATAGGCTTTATGTCTAAACGCTTAAATAATTGCTGATCTTTTTCAACATCTGGGTTTCCTGTCGTTAAAAGCTCCTCACCATAAAAAATTGAGTTGGCTCCTGAAAAAAAAGCTAATGCTTGGATACCATCGCTCATGCTCTCTCTTCCCGCAGAAAGCCTTACAAAGCTTTTGGGCATACAAATTCTTGCGATTGCAATCATCCTGATAAACTCAAAGTGATCAAGCTCGGATGCGTCTATCAGAGGGGTACCTTCCACTTTGGTTAATAAATTAATAGGCACACTCTCAGGGGGAACATTCATATTTGCAAGTTGGTAAATAAGATTAACACGATCTTCTCTTGACTCACCCATACCAACAATACCGCCACAGCAAACATTAATGTCTGCATCTCTCACCCTGCTCAATGTGTCAAGTCTATCTTGGTATGTTCTAGTTGTAATAATATCTCCATAATATTCTGGGGAGGTATCCAAATTATGGTTATAGTAATCTAATCCTGCCTCCTTTAACTTCTCTGCTTGACCATCTTTAAGCATACCTAACGTTGCACATGTTTCTAAGCCAAGGGACTTAACCTCCGAGATCATTTCTTCAACTAAACCAATGTCTTTTTCTTTAGGTCCCCTCCATGCGGCCCCCATACAAAATCGCGAAGCACCTGCATCTTTAGCCTGTTTTGCTGCCGAAATTACATCCTTTATATTCATAATTGGCTCATTATCAACCGTTGTATCGTACCTTGCCGACTGGGGGCAATATCCACAATCTTCAGAACAGCCACCCGTTTTAATTGATAATAAAGTGCTAAGCTGAACCTTATTCGGATCAAAATTATTTCTGTGAACTTGATGGGCTTGGAATAACAAATCGTTAAATGGTTGATCAAATAATCCTTGAATGGCTACTTTTTTCCAAACTACATTTTGAATTGTTTGTTTAGTTTTTTTGGGACTTATAAATGAAACAGTTTTTTCTTTTATCGCTGATTCTAATTTAGCCATTGTAAATCCTATATACTTTAAACATATCTATTATAGATGAATTGTTAAGACTTTTAATTTTATTTATTAACAACTGTATAAATTTTAATCATATGTTTAATTTAATTCTTTTTGAGCCAGAAATACCGCCTAATACTGGAAATATAATTCGTCTTTGTGCTAACACTGACTCAAGGCTTCATCTGATAAAGCCATACGGGTTTGACTTAAGTAGTAAAAATTTACGAAGAGCTGGTTTAGATTACATAGACCTCTCTAATGTCGTAGAGCACGATTCTATTAGCGACTGCTTTACAACTTTATACAAAACAAGGTTTTTTGCTGTGACAACAAAAGCTACGTCTTTGTATACAAATTTCAACTATCAGAAGAATGATTCTTTTATATTTGGACCTGAAACAAGAGGGCTACCTCATGAAATACTAAATTCGGATAAAGTTGATAAGAAAATTAGAATTCCGATGGTCAAAAATAATAGAAGCTTAAATCTATCTAATAGCGTGGGGATTGTTGTATATGAGGCATGGCGCCAATTAAATTTTAAAAATGGAAGTTGAACGTTGTTACTCTTGCGTAATTGGTCGTTGAATTAAATCTAAAACAGCCTCTTTAGCTGACTTTTCATGAAAAAGAACATTACTCACTTCATTGGTAATGGGCATATCAATATCAATTACAGATGCCCGATTAGCTACCTCTTTGGCAGTATAGACACCCTCAGCAACATGACCTAAGCCATCTAAAATAGATTGCAGTGACTCTCCCTTAGCCAGCCTTAGCCCAACTTCGCGATTTCGCGAATACTCACCAGTACATGTCAGAACCAGATCACCCATCCCAGACAGCCCTGAGAATGTCTCAGGTTTTGAACCTACCTTTAAACCAAATCTCTTTATTTCACTAAGCCCTCTTGTGATTAAGGCCGCGCGCGCATTATTACCAAAGCCCATTCCATCAGAAATGCCAGCGGCAATAGCAATTACATTTTTTAGTGCCCCCCCAACACAAACACCTGCAATATCTGAGCTAATGTAAGATCGCATATTATTATGGTGAAAAAGAGGTGCAATTTTTTTTGAAAAATCCTCGTCATTTGTCGCAATTGTGACAGCAGTAGGTAGGCCTCTTATAAGCTCTGCTGCAAAACTTGGTCCAGATAAAACTCCACAGCTTCTTAAATCATTATTTGAACTTGAAAATTCTTGATTAATAACTTCAAATGGTAGATTTGCTGAAGAGGCTTCAAGCCCTTTATTGGCCCATAAAATAGGGGCTTCAGAGCCTATACTTTTTAAATCTTTTAATGCCTTCCTAAATCCTGCAGTTGGTATTGCAGACAGAATAAAATCGCAATTTAATACCGCATCCTTGAAATTATCATTTAATGACAGTAAATCAGGAAACTTAAAATCTCCAAGATATTTTGGATTTGATTTTGATTTCTTCATTCCAGAAATATGGCTAGCATCCCTTGCCCATAATGTCACAGAAGTATTTCTTGCCAGGTGAATAGCGAGTGCAGTTCCCCACGCACCAGCCCCCAATACACAAACCTTCACCCTATAAGCCCCATACTTCTCTAGCATTTACGAAGCCTATTAGGCCTTCAATTTGAGTTTTTACCTGTGCCCAATTACCGACAAGGATTGGAGAATTTAACTTTAAGACCACGAATTTTTCCACATTAGCTAACTTATGGCTCTTTTCATTTGCTTGATTAAAAATCACTACATCATCTTTTGTAATTAGGACAGTTCTTTCGTTGTGTGTATGTCTCGACTCTATCCAGCTAATTTTACCGTTATGATCTTTAACTTTTTTCCAATCTTTGAGGCTGACGAGAACTTCAAGGGGGTAGCCTTCCGTCACTATATACATTTTTTCTGTTGTTTTAGACGGTCCCTCAAATAAAACAGCTTGCTTTACATTCACCGAAATAAAGTCTGCATGGACAAAAAAACTAGTTGTAATAAGAGAAACAAATATTACAAGCCTATAAAGTCTTTCAACCAAACTAATTAGCCCTTTTGGCAGCTCCCGCATCTTTCTCTTTTTGCTGCATGTACATCGTTTCAAAATTAATCGGATTAAGAAGTACAGGTGAAAAGCCAGCTTTAGTAACTAAATCTGAAATAGCCTCTCTGGCATAAGGGAATAATATATTAGGGCATGTAATGGCTAAAACCATCTCCATTCCATCTTCTGGAACATTTAATATTTTAAAGATGCCTGATTGAGTAACTTCAACAAGAAATGCAGTTTCTTCAGATTGTTTTGATGTTACCGTAACTTGCAAACTAACTTCATAATAGCCATCTGATAGAGGTTTTGCGGCGTTATTGAGTTCAACAGAAATCTGTGGCGCCTCTCTGTTAGTGAAAATTTCAGGGGAATTAGGTATCTCGACAGAGACATCTTTTAAAAACAGCTTTTCGATGCCAAAGCCTGGCCCTTGATTTTTTGATTCAGATGTTTCTGTTTTTGTTGAAGCTTTTTTCTTTGTTTTTTTATCTTCAGCCATGTTTTTTCCTAACTTTAATTTAAATTCAAATTTGTATAACCCACATTCTATCCCCTAAACATAGAATAATAAATATTTGCTTTTACTTAATTCAATCTTCAAGGATAAGTTTGTCTAGATTTCCATCGTTATTAATTGATCTTAATTGCTCAAAGCCTCCTATATGCTTATCTCCAATAAATATTTGAGGCACAGTCTTCTCACCTGTAATTTTAATCATTTCATCCATATAGGAGGGATTTTCATCAACCATAATTTTTTTAATTTTTTTAATTCCTTTATTAAAGAGCAGTTTTTCCGCATTCACACAATATGGGCAAAACTGAGAACTGTACATAAGAATTTCTTTCATAAATTAAATTCACTTAATTAAGATAATTAAATAGTAATGAATTGGTATTATAATTGATGTGTCGAATAAAAATAAATTCATTCCAATAATTAATTAAATGAAAAAAAACACTTTATTGCTGCTCATTCTTGATGGTTTTGGTCACAGCAGTGACAAAGAATATAATGCAATTTTTTCTGCAAATACACCAAATTGGGATCACTTACTCAAAACCTATCCTAATAGCCTAATCAATGCGTCTGAATCATTTGTTGGCTTACCAGAAGGCCAAATGGGAAATTCAGAAGTAGGTCATTTATGTATAGGTGCTGGAAGAGTCATTGACCAAGACTTAGATAGAATTAATAAATCAATAAAAGACGAGAGTTTTTTTTCAAATGATATTTTAAATCCTGGATTAGAAAAAATTTCACAAAACAACAACGCCTTGCACATCTTAGGACTTTTATCTGACGGAGGTGTTCATAGCCATATAGATCATATGCTAGCTTTAATAAAATTAGCAAAGAAACAAAATGTTAAGCATGTATTTATTCATGCCATCCTCGATGGTCGCGATACCCCTCCTAAATCAGCCTCAAAATATATAAAAAAACTGGAAGATTTTTGTAAAAAGATAAATCTTGGTGAAATTAAAACAGTTTCCGGAAGATTTTATGCTATGGATAGAGATAATAGATGGGATAGAACACATTTAGCGTACGATGCAATTGTTTGTGCATCTTCATCTCATGCTGAATCCTCAGCTCAGCATGCCCTCAATGAGTCATACGCTAGAGGAAAATCTGATGAATTCGTAATCCCCACACTGATTGAAAAATCAGAAACTTATTCAGGAATTCATGATAGCGATATGGTTGTCTTCATGAATTTTAGATCTGACAGAGCTAGGCAGTTAACAGATAGCATCCTCAATGAATCCTTTAAAGAATTTGAACGAGCTTCAAGACCTCATGATATTAATTATTTAACATTGACAAGTCATGATGAAAAACAAAAAAAAACTAAATGCATATTCAAACCAATTAATATCAAAAACTCTTTAGGTGAATATATTTCAGGTCTTAATAAAACTCAACTACGTATAGCTGAGACAGAAAAATATCCACACGTGACCTTTTTCTTTAATGGGGGTGTCGAAGAAAAATATAAAAACGAACAAAGAATCCTGGTTCAATCACAAAACGTGGATACGTATGATTTAAAGCCAGAAATGAGTGCATATGAAATTACAGAAAAACTACAAGAAGCTATCCTCTCCGAGAGCTATGATCTGATTGTCTGTAACTATGCTAATGGAGATATGGTAGGCCATACTGGAAATTTAGAGGCCGCAATTAAAGCCATTGAGGTACTCGATAAATGTATTGATGAAATATATAAAGCTATCAAAAAAATAGGTGGTCAGATGATAATTACAGCAGACCATGGAAATGCAGAGGTAATGATGGATACTAAAAATCAACAAAAACACACTCAGCATACCGTGAATAAGGTGCCATTTGTTTATGTAGGGAGGGAAATAAAATCTATTAAGAATGGAGGGCAGCTATCTGATATAGCGCCAACTATCCTAGAGTTACTGGGTGAGAAAAAACCAAGAGAAATGACTGGAAAAAATTTAATTGAAATTATTTAAAAATATTCAGAACACACTCCTCATTATTATATTAGGCATTTCATCGTTAGCTCTTGTTGCCGGGGAAACTGATGATGCTAAAAGAAACTTAAATAAAATTCAAAAGCAAATCAATTCAATTGACAAACAAATTAAAAAAAATTCAAAAGTTAAAAAAGGGTTAAATAAATCATTAAAAAAACACGAAAAAGAAATTAGTGCCACAAAGAGAGAAATTTTTAAGGTAAAAAAGAAACAAAAAAATAACAAAAAAAAGTTAGCCGCCTTAAGTAAAAAATTAAAAAAGTTAGAAATAGAATTGTTAAAAAGAAAAAAATTACAAAACGAAATACTCTATCAGACATATATTAAGCCAAAACCAGGTTACTTACAGTTGTTTATAGAAGGGATAAATCCTAATGAAGTTTCAAGACAGATTAACTATATTGGCTACCTAACTAAAGCACAAAATGACAATATCCTTAAAATTAATAAAACAAAGGAGAAAATTAGTTCGACAAAAAAATCGACAAAAAAAATTCTCAAAGATGTAACGCAACTTAGAAAGAAGAAAGAAAAAAATGCAAGGAAGTTAGAAAAGAAAAAGAAAGCAAAAAAACTAACCTTAAATAAAATTTCAAAACAACTTAAATCTCAAAAAAATAAGAAACTAAAACTTCAACAAGACGAAAAAAAATTAAGCTCTATTATTAAAAACCTTATGTTGAAGCTCAAGGCACAAGAAAAAATAAGAAAAGCTGAAAAAAAAGATACTAAGAAAGAGAAAGTGGTTGTTGATAAGAAAGCTTATAAGATAAATTTTGCTAAACTTAAAAAGAAGTTAAAGCTTCCTGTAAAAGGTAAAGTTTTATATAAGTACAATACCAAGAGATGGGATACAGGCACAAGATGGAAGGGACTATTTATTAAGGCTAAAGAAGGATCGAATGTTAAATCTGTTGCTGCCGGACAAGTTGTTTTTTCTGATTGGCTTAGAGGGTTTGGAAATATTATCATTATCGATCATGGAAAGAGCTATATGAGCCTTTATGGAAATAATGATTCACTTTTAAAACAAAAAGGTGAATATATTAAAGGAGGTGAAATTATTGCTCTATCGGGAAACAGTGGTGGAAATAAGTATAACGGACTATATTATGAGCTGAGACACAACGGTAAACCCTTTAATCCTCTTAAATGGACCAAATAATAAAAATTCAGTCCCCAATAAAATGTAGATCTATATGTCTTTCAAAGCTACCAAATCGATGTTCATAAAGAAAAATACCCTGCCATGTCCCTAAATTTATTTCTTTATTTTTTATTGAAAATGATAGATTGGTTTGAGTCAGTGCAGTTCTTATATGAGCTGACATATCATCTGGCCCCTCTAAAATATGACTATATGCCTTGTCGCCATCAACAACTAATTTTGTAAGGAAATTTTCTAGATCTATCAAAACATCTGAATCATAATTTTCATTTACCAAAAGGCTTGCAGACGTATGCTTGATATTTAAGGTCAACAATCCTGTATTAACTTTTTCTGCATTTATCCAATCCTTTATTTTTGGTGTTATGTCGTAAAGCTTTCTACCATTTGTTAATTCAACAATATTTCCAAAAATTTGAATCAAATTAGCCTCTATCTCTTTTTATAATTTTTAAATGAGCCGTAAAGAAACAACAATACCCCTAGTGATATTGCACTATCTGCAACGTTAAATGCAGGCCAATAAAATTCGGCAATGTGAAGATAGATAAAATCAATAACATAACCATAGCTTATTCTGTCATAGAGGTTGCCAATCGCTCCACCAAGAATAAGAAGCAATCCTATGACAATTAAGATATTTTTTTTATATTGATTTATTAGCCACGGGATGTATAAAACAGCAAGCAATGAGATAGCAATCAAAAAATATCTTTGCCAACCACCTTGATCACTCAAAAAACTAAATGCTGCTCCCGTATTTTGAAAGTGCACAAGACTTAAAAAAGATGTAATCTCAACTTGCTCACCATAGATTATTTTTTTTTGAATGAAATTTTTTGAAAGAATATCTAACAAAAAAACAAATAAACTAATCAAGTATAATTTAAGCATAAAGTCTTATTTCGCCATCCTCATAAAGATTCTTTATACACCTTCCACATAACTCTTTATGGCTTTCATCTAGACCAACATCCTCGCAATAATGCCAGCATCTCTCACATTTTTGATGCTCACTTTTGTATACATTTACCACAAGCTTTTCATTTTTTTTTATATTAACTTTGGAGGAGATAAATATAAACTTTAGGTCCTCATGAAATACATTTAAGCTATTATAAATCTCTAGCGGGGCACCAATCTCAATAACCGACTGCAGAGAGGATCCCACCATACCTTTTTCTCTAAGCTCTTCAATTTTTTTATTTACAAGACCTCTAATTTCTAAAATATTTTTCCAATCATTTAGGTTTTTATCTTCTACTAAATTTTCTGGGAATTGATACCAAGTCTCAGTAAAAATACTTTTTTTATTATTTTTAAAAATAGTTTCTGAAGCTTCGTGTGCAGTAAAACTTAAGATTGGTGTCATAATCCTAATTAATGACTGCGTTATATGAAATAGGGCGCTTTGAGCTGACCTCCTTCCATGTGAGTTTTCCTTCATTGTATAAAGTCTATCCTTAATGACATCTAAATAAAATCCTCCTAAGTCTTCTGAGCAAAAGGAAACAAACTTTTGGATGCCTAAATAAAAATTAAATGAATCATAATCTTTTATTATTAATTCTTGAAGAACTTGAGTTTGATGCAAAGCGAATCTATCTATCGATAACATTTTCTCTGGTGGCACCAATTGCGTTTCTTTGTCGATATCTTCAATGTTAGAGATTAGAAATCTCAAGGTATTTCTAATTCTTCTGTAGCTATCTGCCACTCTTTTAATAATCTCATCAGAGATATTTAGCTCTCCGGAGTAATCAGTAGTGGCAACCCACAGTCTCAAAATATCCGCCCCATATTGGTTAATAATTTTTTGAGGGGAAATTACATTACCTTTAGACTTACTCATCTTATGGCCTTCACCATCAACGACAAATCCATGTGTTAATAAAGCCTTAAATGGAGCTGCGTCATTGATTGCACAGCCGGTCAACAAGCTTGATTGAAACCAACCTCTATGCTGATCAGAACCTTCGAGATAAAGATCTGCAGGATAATTTAACTCTTCTCGGTCTTGAATTACCGATTGATGGGTAGTGCCAGAGTCAAACCAAACATCTAGTGTATCTGTTGATTTTAAATAGGCATCTGCATCAGCACCAAGCATCGAATTCATGTCTAAATTGAACCAGGCATCAACCCCTTCTTTTTCCATCATTTTTGCAATTTTCTCAAAAAATGAAATAGATTCTGGATGCGGTAAATTTGTTTCCTTGTTTAGAAATATTGGAATGGGCACCCCCCAAGATCTTTGTCTTGAAATACACCAGTCAGGCCTCTTTTCAATCATTGATTTCAGCCTACCTTCCCCCCAATTTGGAAAAAAACTTGTTTTTTTAATTACTTCTTCAGCTTGACCACGCAACGAAATATTATTCTTATTTTTTACATCCATCCCAATAAACCATTGTTCCGTCGCTCTAAAAATAATTGGAGTTTTATGTCGCCAACAATGCGGGTAGCTATGGGTAAAATTTTCTACAGATACTAGTGTTCCATTTGCCTTGAGTGTCTCTATAATTTTATTATTTGCATCCCAAACATTCAATGACCCAACAATATCAGTCTCTTTGGTAAACTTTCCATTCTTATCTACCGGACTTTCAATCGGTAAGTTATAGCGACTTCCTACTACATAATCATCAACCCCATGGGCTGGCGCAGTATGAACCAAACCTGTACCAGTTTCTGTTGTTACATGAGATCCACAAATGATAGATACATCCTTTTCCTTAAAAGGATGACGGCATTGTATATTTTCAAGCGCTGCCCCATCACATGAACCTACCAAATTGCCTTCAAGTTCGTATGACTGCAGCTTTGTTTTTGATAAATCAGTTGAAAGTATCAAAAATTTATCTTCTATCTCATATAACCCATACTCAAGTTTCGGATTGACACAAATTGCTTCATTGGCTGGAAGGGTCCAAGGCGTGGTTGTCCAAATAACAGCAAAAATATCTTTATTAATTTTACAATCAAAAATTCTTTCAATAGCCTCTCTATCTATACAATTAAAAGCCACATCAACGGCTATTGATTTTTTGTCTTCATATTCCACTTCAGCTTCAGCAAGAGCAGAACCACAATCTGTACACCAATTAACTGGCTTTCCACCTTGATATAAATAGCCACTCTCGTAAATCTTTGCTAATGACCTTACGATATTTGCTTCAATTTTATAATCCATTGTGAGATAAGGTTTATCCCATTCTCCGAAAACACCTAATCTTTGAAAATCCTTTTTTTGACTCTGTACTTGGTCTCGGGCATAAGTTCGGCAAAGGTCTCTAAACTCTTGAGGCTTTAAATTTTTCCCATGTTCTTTTTCAATAACTAATTCAATTGGCAAACCATGGCAATCCCATCCTGGGATATAAGGAACATCAAAACCAGAAAAAGTTTTTGATTTAATAATAAAATCTTTTAAAATTTTATTTACAGCATGGCCAATATGGATATTTCCATTTGCATAAGGTGGGCCATCATGAAGAATATATTTTTCATTTCCTAACCGTGATTTTCTTATGGCGTCATAGATTTGTTTATCTTCCAGGCTCTTTAACCATTCAGGCTCTCTCTTAGCAAGGTTACCCCTCATTGGAAAGCTAGTTTCAGGGAGATTTAGTTTATATTTGTTTTGCTCTGTCATAAATTCTTCTTATCAAAAAAAAGTTTTGCTTTAATTACATCTAATTTTATTTGCTCTTTTAATTCATCAAGTGACTTAAACTTTTTTTCGTCTCTTAATTTTTTTAAAAAAATAACACTTACATGTTGGCCGTATAAATCTGAAGAAAAATTCAACAAATGCACCTCAAGTTGCAATTTTTTCTCTCCCTTGATTGAGGGTCTGATACCGAGATTAGCAACGCCAAAATGATTTTGGGATTTTACAGCAAAGACACCCTTTAATGGAGGACGATTATGCCGCATATGGATATTTGCAGTAGGAAAACCAATCTTTCTTCCCCTTTTTTGACCATGAACAACTTTGCCAGATATAGAATATGGCCTTCCTATATATTTATTTGCCTGGTCAAGCTTGTCGTTAGCCAGAAGATTTCTTATGAGAGTACTTGAAATTCTTTTTCCATCTATAAGGATTTTATTTTTAATATTTAGTTTCATGCTACTCGCCGATAACTGTTTTATACCCCCTTCTCGACCCCTTCCAAAACAAAAGTCTTCTCCTACAACAATTTCTTTTACCTTTAATTGTTTGATTAATAGGCTAATAAATTCATTAGCCGTTACCTTTGAAAATTCCTGATTAAATTTAATAATATGTACCCGATCTATTTTTATTTCGTTAAAGAGTTCTATTTTTTCTCTTAGGCTAGAAATTCTCGTTTGAGGTTTACTCTGAGAAAAATAATCTTTTGGATTAGGTTCAAAAGTAATTACTGCACTTTCTAATTTTAGATCATGGGCTCTTTTCTTGACTTCAGTTAATAAAGCTTGATGCCCTAAATGCACACCATCAAAATTACCAATTGTGACGACACATGGTAATTGCTCTAAGTTAGTATTCCTTATTATTTTCACGATGAGTGATGAGATTTTCTAAAAAATGAATTAAATTCAAAACCTAAGAATTTTAAACTAACAAAATAAATTGCGCCACTTACACTAATTATAAGCAGTAAATTTGCTGCCCTTTGTATAAATGAGTAATCAACCCATTGGTCGATAGTACCCCGAAGAAAGAATAAACAAATGATCATTAAGCCTAGAGCAATTACAATTTTGGTTAAAAATTTAAGCCAGCCTTTATTTAATATAAATAATTTCTCCTTCTTTAGACAATAAAATAATAAACCCGCATTGATACATGCCGCTAAGCCAATTGCAAGAGCGAGACCTGCATGTTGTAAATATCCAATAAATAAGAGATTCATTGCTTGTGTACAAAATAAAGTAAAAATTGCAATTTTGACTGGTGTTTTAATGTTCTGCTGAGCATAAAAAGCTGGAGCTAATATTTTTATTAAAATTAAACCGACCAGACCAACGCTATAGGCAATTAGCGCTGTTTGAGTCATTAAAATATCATATTCAGTAAAAGCCCCGTAATAAAAGAGCGTTGTAATAAGAGGAACACCTAGTATGGCTAGGCCTACTGCTGCAGGTGCTGCCAACAAAATACCCAATTTAAGGGCCCAGTTTATTAATTCTGAATATTCTGATTTATCTTTATTAGATAAACTTTTTGATAGGCTTGGTAAAAGTAAAGTGCTTAATGCAACACCCAATATGCCTGCTGGAAATTCAAGTAATCTATCAGCATAGTAAAGCCATGAAATACTACCTACAGAGAGAAATGAAGCAAAAATTGTATTGATGAGAAGTGAAATTTGAGCAACAGACACACCTAATATAGAGGGGCCCATTAATTTCAAAACTCTCCATACACCCTCTTCTTTAAAGTTAAAGTCAAGTTTTGGTATACATCCAATTTGTTTTAAAAATGGAATTTGAAACATTAGCTGAAGAATTCCTCCAACAAAAACTGACCAAGCTAGAACATAAGCTGGCTGATTAAAATAATCAGCAAAAAATAATGCACCTAGAATAAATGAGATATTTAACCAAACAGGTGTAAAAGCAGGCACAATAAATTTTCCAAATGTATTTAAGATCCCCCCCGCCATAGATACAAGTGAAATAAAAAATATATAGGGGAAAGTAATCCTCAGTAAATCAACGGTTAGATTATATTTTTCAGGGTTTGTCACAAACCCAGGTGCAGTTATATAAATAATCCAAGGTGCGCCAAAAACTCCTAATAGCGTAATTAATATAAGGAAAAGACCTAGTAAGGTTGAAATTTTATTGATAAATGACTCTAACTCAATAGAGGAGTTTTTCGTTTTATATTCAGACAATATAGGTATAAATGCCTGAGTGAACGCCCCCTCAGCTGAAATTCTTCTCAATAAATTTGGAATTTTAAATGCAACAAAAAAAGCATCGCTCTCTAAACCAGCTCCAAAAATTCTTGCAATAACTGTGTCCCTTATAAAACCAAGGATTCTTGATATTGTTGTCATCCCACCAATACCAAAGAATGTTTTTAATAAGTTCATAGTCAGCTAAATTATACGATTAAAATTTTAGTTTAATTTTATCACGGTACCAGATTCAGATTTTATTATGTTTAATCAATTATTTACCTATAAATATTTAATAAAACTTGTATCTAATTCATAAAATGGATAAAATACACAACTTAAAAATTGATGCAAGGATTAGCACATGGCCAATACGGCTCAAACAAGAAAAAGAGCAAGGCAAACAGTGAAACAAAGAGCTCATAATGTGGGTCTTCGTTCAACACTGAGGACAGCTATTAAGAAAATTAAATCGGCAATTGAAGGCGGAGATAGTAAAGCTGCAAAAAAAGCTTTTGAAGAAAATGTTTCTATTATAGACAGAATCGCTGACAAAAAAATTATTCACAAAAATAAAGCAGCTCGTCATAAATCAAGACTAAATACAGCAATTAAATCTATGTAAAACTTGGAAATGTAATTCTCTTACATTTCCAGTAGTTTTAACCTTATTTCCTCAACCTTATTAATTAAATTCTCAAGCTTTTCTCCAACAACTGTGATGTGTCCCATTTTACGACCACTGCGTGGCTGATTTTTTCCATATAAATGTATGTTTATCCCTGGTCCCTCTATTTCTTCAAAATTTGGTGTTTTAGGCTCTCCATTTTTGAACCATAAATCACCTAATAAATTTAACATCACAGCATTTTTCTCTAAATTAATTTCTATTAAACTTTTATCAACTAGACTCAACACTTGCAGATCGAATTGACTTACGTTACAGGCATCTATAGTAAAGTGACCTGAGTTATGAGGTCTAGGTGCAATCTCATTTACATAAAGCTTATCGTCGGAAATAAAAAATTCAACTGCAATTGTCCCAACATAGTTTAAATTTTTTGCTATCTTCAGTGCGTAGCTGACAGCCTCTTTTTTAAAATTTTCGCTTACCCTTGCCGGTATAATAGATAAATCTAAAATACCTGCTTCATGTTGATTTTCAATAACGGGAAATATTTTTGATGCGCCATCTGATGATCTAGATAAAACCACAGAAATTTCTTTATCTAAATTTAATTTTTTTTCTAAAATAAATTCATTTTCATTTGACCCATTTAATATTGCTTTAACTTCACTGATTGAATTTACTTGATGCTGACCTTTTCCATCATAGCCAAATTTTGATTGTTTAAGAATTGCTGGGAATAGCTTTTTATTCTCAAATTCTGAAAATGATTCAATAGAATTAATTGGCTCACAAGGCCCAATAGGAAGCTCGAGGCTCTTGATAAACTCTTTTTCTTTTATTCGCCTTTGAACAATCGAAATGGCTAGAGAATTTGGGTGGGTTCTAACCTTTTTCTCCAAATAACTAATAGTTTCCGATGGTATATTTTCAAATTCAGTCGAAATTGCCTCACAGTTTTTAACCATTAAGTCTAGTGAGGATTTATCTGAAAAAGAACGACAAATATGATCATCTGCAATTTTTCCAGCTGGGCTCTCTTGGTCAGGATCTAATACCGTCACCTCATAACCTAAATGGTGAGCAGCTTCAACAAAAAACTTTCCTAATTGACCCCCTCCCAACATTCCTAACATTGCAGGTGGCTTTATCGCTTTACTCATAGTTATTAGCTTTCTAGTTTCATATTAAAAACTTTTTGTTCTTGAGTTTTAGTAAACTTATTAAGTTTATTTTTTAAGTCATTACTTGCCTCTGCAAGCAATCTCACTACAAATAGAGCAGCATTGAATGCGCCTGCTTCTCCAATTGCGAATGTTGCAACTGGAACTCCTTTGGGCATTTGGACAATGGAAAGTAAGGAATCTTTACCTTCTAAATATGTTGTTTTTATGGGCACCCCCAGAACAGGAAGATTTGTTTTTGAGGCAATCATGCCTGGTAAATGTGCGGCACCACCAGCGCCTGCAATAATTACTTTAAACCCATTAGCTTCTGCCTCATTTGCAAATGAATACATTAAATCAGGAGTTCTGTGAGCAGATACAACCTCAGCTTTATAACTTATTCCAAAATCATCTAAGATTGTTGCAGCATGCTTCATCGTGGGCCAGTCACTTTCTGAACCCATTACAATGGCAACAACTTCCTTTTCTTTATTCATTCCCTCCCCCTTAAACATTATAGAACTACGAGATTATCCCTATGAATGATATTTACTTCATTTATGAAACCTAAAATAGATTCAATTTCATCACTTGAAACACCGCAAATCTTTTTTGAATCTACTGAATTATAGTTAACGAGTCCTTTAGCTATCTCGACTCCCTTGGCATTCACGCATGACACAACCTCACCACGATCAAACTTTCCTTCTACCCCTAATATACCAATCGGAAGCAAGCTTTTACCTTTATCTGATATTGCTATGGATGCACCCTCGTCAAGGATTAATCTTCCACAACTCCTTAAATTATCTGCAAGCCATTTTTTCTTTGCTATTTTTTTCTCAAGTCTAGACTCTAAAAAAGTACCGACAGGATCATTATTGAATAACTTAAAAAATGTTTCACCAATCTTCCCATTTGCAATGATCGTATGTGTACCACTCAGGGATGCTCTTCTTGCAGCTTCAATTTTTGTCACCATACCTCCCGTACCAAATGTAGATGATGTTTTCTTTGCTAATAAATCTAGTTTCTCGTCATCAGTAAAAGCCTTCTTGATGAGAGAAGCATTTTTATCAACAGCTGGGTCATCAGAAAATAAACCTTCTTGATCAGTTAATAAAACAAGGTAGTCTGCTTCGATTAAATTAGCTACCATCGCTGCAAGATTATCATTATCTCCAAATTGTATCTCTTCCGTTGAAACCGTGTCATTTTCATTAATAATTGGCACTACACCATTGGTGATTAAGTTATTAATTGTTGACCTTGCATTTAAATATCGTTTTCTATCACACAAATCTTCATGGGTCAGTAAAACTTGAGCTGCGATTTTATTGTTTTGCGTAAAGACGTCTTTATACACTTGCGCCAAATCCATTTGTCCTATTGCTGCTGCTGCTTGAAGCTCACTCAACACATTAGGCTTAGTACTAACCTTTAGTTTTCTTAAGCCTGCAAAAATTGCTCCACTAGAAACAATTACTACTCCGATACCATTATTTATCCAAGAAGAAACTTCGGAAGATAATTTAACTAAAAATTCTTTATCAAACCCATCATCATTGGTTATTGTGCTTGTACCAATCTTGATTACGATTTTTTTTGAGTCAGAGAATTTAAGCTTTTTCATAATTTTAAATTGAATCTATATATTCCATAATTTTTTTTGATAAATTATCACAACCTTCACCATTAATGGCTGATATTTCAAAAACAGGAGCGTCCCAATCTAGTTCTTTAATAATTCTATCTTTTATATGAGCGATATCGTTGGCTAAATCAATTTTATTCAATATTAACCATCTTGGTTTTTTATACAATTCCTCATCATATTTTTTTAATTCATTAATAATTTTTTTTATGTCTTCTACCGGATCTATTTTTTCATCATATGGAGCAGAGTCAACTAAATGAAGTAATATTTTTGTCCTAGACAGGTGTCTTAAAAATTGATGACCTAATCCTTGGCCATCTGAGGCTCCCTCAATTAATCCAGGAATATCTGCCATTACATAACTTTTATGATCATATACTTTCACTACACCAAGATTTGGTTGTAACGTAGTAAATGGATAATCCGCAATCTTTGGCTTAGCAGCAGATATTTGTCGTATTAAAGAGGATTTTCCGGCATTAGGCATCCCTAATAACCCCACATCTGCCAAAACTTTCAGTTCTAGATATAATTCAAATTCTTGTCCGGGCTCACCCTCAGTAAATTGTCTGGGCGCTCTATTCGTACTTGATTTAAAGTGGATATTACCTAGGCCTCCCTTTCCACCTTTGGCTAAAAGTACTTTAATGCCATGTTGATTTAAATCAGCAAGTATTTGTCCTGATTGTTTTTCTGTTATGAGCGTGCCTACAGGCACTTTTAAAGTTAGGTCTGAGCCACCAGCACCATAACAATCTGAACCTTTGCCATTTTCACCCCTTTGAGCTCTATAATTTTTTACATATCGAAAATCAATGAGTGTGTTTACATTTTCATCAGCTTCAAAGAATATACTTCCTCCCCTACCTCCGTCGCCACCGTTGGGTCCGCCCATAGGCTCATATTTTTCTCTCCTAAAAGTAGCAATTCCATTCCCTCCATCACCTGCATAGATATTAATTGTTGCTTCATCAATAAACTTCATCAGATACCACCAAATAAAAAAGCCCTATCATTTGACAGGGCTTTATTTAAAATTATTTTACTTTTAAGAAGGTGAAACGTGAACCAACCTTCTCTTTAAAGCACCTTTAGTTGTAAAGCTAACTTTTCCAGCTACTTTTGCAAACAAGGTATGATCTTTACCAAGCCCAACATTTTCTCCTGGATGCATTTTTGTCCCTCGTTGCCTTAAGATAATTCCGCCAGCTTTTACAAATTGATCGCCAAATATTTTTAGACCTAACCTTTTAGATTCAGAATCTCTCCCGTTTCTGGAGCTACCGCCTGCTTTTTTATGTGCCATTTATAAAATTCCTTATTTTACCGTTATTTTATCTATCTTAATCTCTGTAAAACTCTGTCTGTGACCTTGAGATTTTTTATAGTGCTTTCTTCTATTCATCTTAAATATTTTAACTTTATCACCTCTGCCATGCGATACGACAGTAGAAGTTACAACTGCGCCTTTGACTAAAGGGGTTCCTATTGTAACCTTCTCCCCATCTATTACAGACAAAACGTTGTCTATGCTGTATGGCTTACCAACCTCAGCACTTAATTTTTCAACCTTCAGAAGTTGCCCTTCTGAAACTTTAAATTGTTTACCACCTGTCTTGATTAATGCATACATCAGAACGACCTTTATATCCTTAATTAGATTCGCGATTATACTGAAAAAATAATAATTTATCAATTAATTACAATGGCTTGATCACAGCTTGATCAAATTTTTAACTTAAAATATGTTGATTCATTTATCTGCTCATTTTTTTTACGTATGTTAAAATCTGAGCACACTCAGTAGACTACTAAAACACATAGTGAATCTCAAAGAAATCACAAAACCTATTCATAGAGACCTTAATTGCGTTGATAAAGTAATTAAAAGCCATTTAAGCTCTGATATACCAATTATTAATCAGATATCAACCTATATCTTGAATAGTGGGGGAAAGAAAATGCGGCCTATTTTCCACTTACTTTTAGCTGGTCTAGATGGCGAAATAACTAAATCTAATCATGAAGTAGCTTCCATCATAGAATTTATTCATACTGCTACCTTGCTCCATGATGATGTTGTTGATCAGTCAACAAAAAGAAGAAATATTCAAACTGCTAATGCTGTTTTTGGTAATTCAGCAAGTATCTTGGTTGGAGATTTTTTATACTCTCGTTCATTTCAAATGATGGTCAAAATAAATAACATGAGTGTAATGCAGGTGCTTGCCGATGCTACGAATAAAATTTCTGAAGGTGAGGTGCTGCAATTGATAAATAGCCATAATCCTCAAATCAATGAATCACAATATTTCGAGGTTATTGAATTCAAAACCGCAAAGCTTTTTGAGGCTTGCGGGCGAATTGCAGCAATCATTAATAAAAAAGATCAGAACCAAGTTGAGCTTTATTCAACAATAGGTAAACATTTTGGAATAATCTTTCAATTAGCTGATGATATTCTTGACTATTCTGGGAATTCAAATGAGATTGGAAAAAATATTGGTGATGACCTTAGAGAAGGTAAGGTAACCCTTCCGTTAATACTCACAATAAAAATGTCGAATAGTAAAGACAGGGAAATCCTTGCTAGGGCTATTAAAACAGGTGATATTAATTATTTGCCAAGCATAGTATCGCTAATTGAAAAAAGTGGTGCAATAGATGAGATTAAAGAAATTGCAAAACAGCACCTTAATAAAATTGAAGCGCTTCTTGATGGAAATCATAATAAAATCTACCAAGACAGCTTATTAAGGCTAGCTAGATTCTCATTATTAAGGTCAATTTAAATGCTGCATCAATGTAATGAAATTTTTTCGCCATCATCAATGTTGTAATAGCTTAATTTAGCAATTGGATTTCTTTTTTCAATTAGATCACCATCAAAAACGGGTTTTTCATCAATTAAGACCAATGCATGACCAGAGTGATACAGCGTTATTTCTGCATTTTGTTTTTTAAATTTAAGATGATAAGAGACATAATATTCACTCTCAGATTCTGACCATATTTCCCAGCCAATTCCACCAGTCAGTTGTTCAAGCCACTTGCCCAGATCTAACTCCACCTTACAGACTACTGCATCAGATAAGAGCAAATTATTATTATCAAGCTTATTATTTTTTACATTATCTTTCATATCTATACTTATAAGTTATCATATAATCATTATCTTTAATATGGGGATACTTTAAAAAATATAAAGGCAAACTATGTTTATTATTGGATTAACTGGTGGCATCGGTTCAGGAAAAAGTGCTGCGGCTGAAATTCTTAAAGAACTAGGTTTAAAAGTTATTGACCTTGATCTAATTACCCATGAACTTATGAGGCCAGGTGAGCTTGGTTACATAGAAATTAAAAAAGAATTTGGTGAAAAATATATAGATACAAAAGGAGCACTTGATAGAAAGCTACTTCGAGAGGAGATATTCTCATCATTTGATTTAAAAAAAAGAATTGAATCCATCTTACATCCAATTATTTTTGAAGAATGCAATAAACAATTAAATCTATTAAAGTATGAAAAATATATAGTATTAGTCATTCCACTGCTCTTTGAAACAAAGAATTACATTAGTCTTATTGATGAGTCTCTATTGATTGATTGCGATCTTAAAACTCAAATTGAACGGGTCATCAAAAGAGACAACGTTTCAAAGGCATTAGCCAATAGGATAATTAAAAACCAAATGAATCGACAAGAGAAGCAGCTATTAGCAGATAAAGTAATTTTGAATGATGGAAATATTAATTACCTTAAAACACAACTAGATAGTTATTATAAAAAATTACACATGGAAATAAAATAATGTACAAATTTGAATTACCTCTAAATGAGAGAACACGAAGACTAATGTCTATTGAGAATATTTTCATAAGACTTAATTCTCAAATTCAAAATATGACTAAATTTTCGGAAGTTGCCTGCTTTGAATCATATTTTAATATTCGAGCTACCGCGTCTAGGGCCGATATAAAAATAGAAATTTCACAAGAACTTGAAAAACTCATTCTTAAAAAAAAGCAATTGAATAAAACAAAAAAAAATATAAATCAAATTAAAAAATTAATGGATGCAAAAAAATCTTTAAATAGAGTAAATTTACCCCAAGGCAACTTTTATGGTAACGATACATTTATGCAAGAAATAAAGACCTCTGCATTAAGCCCAACCGGTATTGTCAGTAGCGATCTTCCGCAACTGCAAGTTTGGATGCAACAACTGAGCCCAAAAGCAAAACAACAATATTTTTTAAGCAAAATAAGTCCTTACACGCCCATATTTGAAAGCATCACAACCCATTTAAATGTTTTGAGGGATTCAATCACATTGGAATCTATAGATAGTAATGAAAATGGTCTAGTCAACTATCAATTAAATCCTTCATTTAAACATGACTTTATTCAACTTCGACTCCCACAAAAATTGAATCTATACCCTAATTTAACGTCCAATAAATATACTATAAATATTCAATTTTCGTCTCTTACGAAAAACACTAATCCTAGGAAAAAGATAAAATTTAAGATGGGTGTTAGTCAACAGTAGTCTTTTATGAAAAAACATTGTCCAACATGCTCAAAGATTTTTAACTACATTCAAAATAACCCAAGTAATCCTTTCTGTTCTGATAGATGTAAGCTATTAGACCTTGGTGCTTGGGCTTCAGAACAATTTATTATTAAAGGAAAAGAAAATGATACGTCATCTGAAAATGAAGCTTAGTTTTTTTACATTAATTTTAATTTCATCATTTGCCTTTGGTGCAGATGAAATCACAGTTTCAAAGGCAATTATAAAAATGCCAAGACCTGGAGTTGATGTGACAGCTGGTTTTGCAACAGTTGAAGCTACTAGTGATCTTAAGGTTATAGAGGTTTCTAATAAAAATTTTAAAAAAATTGAATTACACTCGATGAAGATGGCTAATGGCGTTATGCAAATGCGAAAATTAATTGAGCCGGAATTAGGGCCTAACTCTCCATTAGTTTTATCGCCGGGTAATGACCACCTGATGTTGTTTGGTCTTAAGGAAAAATTAAAGCCTGGTGAAAATTTAGATCTGACTTTTATTTTTAAGGATGCTAAAAATAACAAAATAACAAAAGTATTTAAATTCGTTGTGAAATAAAAATCTATTTAGCCCATATTGCTCGCTGAGAAGCAATTCCTATCCCACCATATCCTAATGAGGATAAAATATCGCTTTTAGTCATACCTCCAATTGAATAAATTGGTAGATTAGATTTATTAACTAATTTATTAAACCTCACCCAACCCAAAGGCTCAAGGTCAGGATGGGTGAGGGTTTTTTTTACTGATCCGAGAACTGCAAAATCTGCATTTTTTTCTTCAGCTACCTTTAGATCATTTTCCGAATGACATGAAGCGCCCACCAATAAATCTTTAGGGAAATAACTTAATTCGTGCAATTGTTTTGAATTTAAGTGCACGCCATCTAGTTCATATTCATAAGCTAAGCCTATGTTTGAATTAATTATTATCCTTACATTGGTATGATGAAGTATTTTTTTTATACGTACGAGAAAGTCCTCTAATTCAGTTTTCAGGAGATTTTTTTCTCTAATCTGTATTAGACCTAGGCCTTCATTAACCTTTCTCTTTAATGCTTGAAAAAAATTTTCAGATGATATTTCTTGCAAATTGGTGATTGCATAGATATTAGGTAAGTTATTTTTTAAGGCATGATGAATAACTTGATTAGGCGGTAAAACTTTTGTTGCGTTATATTTTTTTAAATTAACCCACTGTAATTCCTGACCTTCCCTTCCCTCTACCATTCCCGTCCATGCCGTTATTAAGAAAAAATATAGAATTGTTATTTTATTTTTTTCAACCACCCTTCTTGTTGTCCATTGTTTATATTTTTTGATGACAACACCAATCTCTTCATAGATTTCTCTTTTTAGTGCTTCAGATGGACTTTCATTAGTCTCTAATTTACCTCCAGGAAATTCCCACCAACCTGACCAGCTTTGAGAATCTAGTCTTTTTCCTAATAAATATTTACCGTCAGAATCTTTAAGAATTCCAACAGCGACTTGGATATTTTTATTGTTATGTTCTATATTCAGAATTAATTTCTATATACTTGTGTGATAGATCAGTGGTCCATACCGTAGCTTCTTCTGTACCTCTTCCAAGAATGATATGAAGGGTTATTTCATTTTTTTTCATCTCTGATGAAATTTTTATTTCATCAAATGAATTTGAAATAGCCCCCGCCTTAGCAAATAAAATTTCATTTATATAAATATCAATTTTATTTAAATCAAGATCATTCACTTGACTATTTCCAATCGCAGATAGCACTCTGCCAAGATTTGCATCTGAGGCAAAAAAAGCTGTTTTTACCAGTGGTGAATTTGCTATAGCCATACCAATCGTCTTTGCCTCTGTATGACTTAATGATTTAGTGACAGATATTGTTAAAAATTTTGTTGCTCCCTCTCCATCCCTTATAATTGATTGCGCTAGAAAGCTTGCCGCATCAAAAATAGCTGATTTAATTTTTTGATACTCTTCACTATTTTTTTTCAGCGTAAAGTCTTTATCTGAAGGTATACCCATTAAAATAAATGAGTCATTTGTGGATGTGTCTCCATCAACGGAAATACAATTAAAGCTTTTTTCACAAACTTCAGAAATTAGTTCATTCAGTAAGTCATTAGGGATATTTATATCAACCGCTATAAAAGCTAACATCGTTGCCATATTTGGATATATCATGCCAGATCCCTTACATATCCCTGTGATAGTGACATCTCTATCTTCTAAATTAATAATTTTTGAATATACTTTGGGAACTGTATCTGTAGTCATAATTGATTCTGCAGCTTCAAACCAATTATTTTCATTCAAATCATTTAAAGCATTTGGTATTGCTTTGACAATCTTTTCAACTGGTAATTTTGACATAATGAGTCCTGTTGAAAATGATAAAACTTGTTTTTCATTTATATCAAGATGCTTTGCCAAGGACTTACAAACTGTTTTTGCATCATCCATACCTTGTTGGCCCATTCCCGCATTCGCACAACCACTATTGATGACAAGCGCCCTAATATTATCTCCTTGCGCTAGGTGATCTTTAGATACTATTACTGGGGCTGCACAAAATTGATTTTGAGTAAATAAACCAGCAACAGAACTGTTATCTGGAAGTGAAACAACTAATAAATCTGATGCATCATCCTTGATACCGGCACTTGCTATTCCTAATCTAATACCCTTTATATTACTGATATCCTTCTTTAATATTTTTTTTAAATTAATGGCCATTATTTTCTTCTCCAAACAGTCCCTGAAGGAGTATCTTCAATTAAAATATTCTTTTCGAGTAAATCATTTCTCAGTTTATCTGCAGTATGATAATCTTTAGCAGCTTTTGCTTTATCTCTCTGCTTTATAATACCCTCCACGTCAATTTCTTCGCTAAGATTATCCTGTAAAAAATCTTCAGCATCGTGACTTAAAATGCCAATTACGTTTCCTAATTTTACTAATAAATTAATATCTTCAATATTTTGATTTTTGTTTATTTCTAAAGCTAGCTCAAAAAGGACTGCTATCGCATCAGGCGTATTAAAATCATCATTCAGTGCTTTTTTAAAATCATTGGCATATTTTAAATTCCAATTAATCTTGTATTCTTTGTTCGCTTTTGAATTTCTAATACTTAGGTAAAGCTTTGTAATTGCTTGCTTTGATTCATCAAGGTTTTTTTGAGAAAAATTCAAGGGACTTCTGTAGTGGGCCTTTAAAATAAAAAATCTCACCACCTCTGACTGATACTTTTCCAAAACACTTCTGATTGTAAAGAAATTGCCTAGTGACTTTGACATTTTTTCATTATCTATCTTTACGAATCCATTATGAATCCAATAGTTAGCCATTTGGCAGCTATTAACAGCTTCAGATTGCGCAATTTCGTTTTCATGATGTGGAAATTGAAGGTCCTGCCCACCACCATGAATATCGAAGGTTTGGCCTAACAGGTTGTTACTCATCGTCGAACACTCTATATGCCAACCAGGCCTCCCATCTCCCCATGGTGAGTCCCATGATGGTTCATTTGGTTTAGCTGACTTCCATAAAACAAAATCATTATTATCTCTTTTAAATTCATCGACTTCTACCCTAGAGCCTGCTCTCAGGTCTTTAAGTGATTTTCCGGACAATTTTCCATAACTTTCAAATTTTGAGACTGCATAAAAGACATCATTATTATCAGCTTTATAGGCATATCCTTTACTTATTAAATCCTCAATCATCTTTATCATTTCTTCTATGTGATCTGTAGCCTTTGGTTCTAGCGTTGGCGGAATAATACCGAGTTGTTCAGCATCGTGATCCATCTCTTTGATAAAATTTTCTGTTATAACTTTATAGTCAACATTATCAACAATCGCTTTTTTTATGATTTTGTCATCAATGTCTGTAATGTTTCTTACATAGGTCACCTCATACCCACTTTCTCTTAGCCACCTTGTGATCATGTCAAATACAATTAGGACGCGCGCATGGCCAATATGGCAGAAATCGTAAACAGTCATTCCACAGACATACATCTTGACTTTACTAGGCTCAATAGACTTAAAAATCTCTTTTTTGTTATTTAAGGTGTTGTAGATTGAAAGCATAATAAATAAACTTTGAAGGGCTCTCCTTTATTGGTAGACGAAATTAATATATGATAGATTTCGCATTAAATATGCAAAAATTATAACATGCAGAATTTAAGCTAATTACGTTAACCTACAAATACAATTGGAGTTATATTTTGAAATACACTTTAAAACTTTTTATTATTTTTTTATTATCTTTTGTAAGTACAAGTATTTTCGCGGAAAAAAATGTTCAATTTCTCATAAATACTTCCAAAGGAAATATTGTTATAGAAACATACCCTGAGAAAGCACCCATCACTGTCAAAAACTTTGAGAGTTATGTTAATAAAGGTTTTTATAATGACACCATATTTCACCGTGTCATAGATGGATTTATGATTCAAGGTGGCGGATTCACAAAGGATATGTCACAAAAACAAACTGATGCGCCAATCAAAATTGAATCTGATAACGGCCTTAAAAATAAAAAGTACACCATTGCTATGGCAAGAACTTCAATACCAGATTCTGCAACCTCTCAATTCTTTATAAATGTTAAAAATAATGATTTTTTAGATTACACAGGGCAAAGTAATCCTGGTTACTGTGTTTTTGGTAAAGTCATTGAAGGTCAAGATGTTGTCGATAAGATCGGTAAATTAAAAACAAGAGTCAAAAATGGGATGGGTGATGTTCCTATCAAAACAGTTAAAATTAATTCTATAAAGGTCAAATAATTTATGAGTAACGTCACTATAAAAACAAACTTAGGATCACTCGTGTTGGAGCTTAATGAAAAGGCAGCCCCGATCACTGTTAAGAACTTTGAAAGCTATGTTAGTAAAGGCTTTTTTAATGACACTATATTTCATCGTGTCATAGATGGCTTTATGATTCAAGGTGGTGGATTCACTAAGGATATGTCACAAAAACAGACTGACGCACCTATCAAAAATGAAGCCGATAATGGGCTTAAAAATGAAAAGTATAGTATCGCAATGGCAAGAACACAGGATCCAGACTCAGCCTCATCGCAATTTTTTATTAATGTAAATAATAATAATTTCTTAGATTTTCCTGGCCAAGATGGGGCTGGGTACTGCGTTTTTGGTAAGGTTATTGAGGGACAGGATGTCGTAGATAAAATTGCAAAGGTATCAACCGGTTCTGCAAATGGTCATCAAGACGTTCCTAATGAACATATTATAATAGAGGAAGCTTCCGCCTGATTCATATAAAAGATAGCGCTATATTTTTTTCAGACATTCATCTTGATGACTCGTCCAAAAAAGATATAGCCTATTTTGTTTCATTCATAAATAACTATGCTAAAAATTATCCAAATATTTTTATTTTAGGTGATTTATTTGACTGGTGGCCAGGTGATAATAACAATCAATTTAAAAAGGTTATTGCTTTATTGAAACAAGTATCCAATAAATCAAAAATATTTTTTATTTGTGGAAATCGAGATTACTTAATTGGTAAAAAATTTGCTAAAGAAACAAATATCACCATTCTTCCAGATCACCAACTAATTAAGCTTGGAAAAGAAAAAGCAATTATCCTTCACGGGGACACTTTATGTACAGATGACAAGAAATACCAAAGGTTTAGAAAATTTTCAAGATCTTGGATAAGTAAAAAGGGGTTTTTATTATTTCCAAAATATTTAAAGGATTATATATTTAACTTTGCTAGGAAAAAAAGTAACTATGATAAAAGTTCTAAAAATAAAGATATCATGGATGTTAATGAACTTGCTGTAAAAAAATTATTTAATGAATTTGATAATCCTCCCATAATGATTCACGGACATACACACCGACCAAAAATTCACACCTATAACATTAACGGGCTTGAATCAAAGAGAGTGGTTCTAAGTGATTGGCACGAATCAGGAAGTTTTTTACTTTGGGATAAGGGAAAATTAAAAAATATGAAGGTTTAAGCTCTCTTTACCTCATTAACTCTATTTGCTTTGGCAGCTTGATTAAGTATTCCATTAATATATTTATAGCCATCCGCCCCACCATAGGTTTTTGCAATTTCAACCGCTTCATTTATAACTACTTTATATGGTACGGACATAGAATACTTAAGTTCATATAATGAGATATATATAATTGATAACTCAATTGGACTTAGTTCGTCATATCTTCTATCAATATATGATTCAATTTCTTGCTTCAAAGAGTCAATATTTTTAAAGACTCCGGACAATATTTCTTCATATAAATCTTGATCTGCTCGAATAAAGTCTGGGTCATCTTGAATATCTTTTTTAATTTGAGTGATATCAATTTGATTTACGAGGCCACGATAAACACTTTTCATGACCAATTCTCTTGACTTACGCCTATTATTGATCTTTTTTTTTCTTGACTGTGGTTTTGGTTTTAAAGTCATATATCACTAACTAATAAAGCCATTTCAATAGCGCCGGAAGCAGCTTCCTTACCTTTTATTTTGGTTCTTGCAAAAGCTTCTTCGCCTGAATTTGTAGTGATAATTGCATTAATAACCGGAATGTTATGCCTTAATTGAACTTGCATTAGACCGCTAGCTGATTGATCAGATACTACCTCAAAGTGATATGTTTCTCCCCGAATTACGGCTCCAACACCGATTAGTACATCAAACTTTTTTTTTGTTGCATAAGCATTGATCATCATTGGAATTTCAAGTGCACCTGGGACCTCTTTTTTCAGAATATGATTTTCATCAATACCCTCAAGTATTAACTGGTCGACACAGGAATTCAGCAACTCTTTTACAACAGACTCATTAAAACGAGAATAAACAATACCTACATTTAAGCTTTTAATATCTTTCTTACTCAACATTTAATCCTTAGTTTAAAGAAAGATGATTATACCTTTTTGTAGGGCATTAAGAATTCCTAAAGTGATAGGCACTCCAACTACAATCCAGGCAAGAGGCAGTAGAATCTTTTGCATTGAAATATTTGTAACAGATGCAACTACTGATGAATTGGTTTGAGTTCCTTTTAGTGCGCCTTGTTCAGCTTTTAACTCTGCTGGCGTCATACCAAACTTTTTATTTACTGGCTTCACTAATAAATTCAAAATAAAGCCAGCAACTAAAAGCAAAGCCAAAATTTTAAAGCTTGAGTTATAAGCTTGATCTGTTGGAATACCCATGCTTAATTGATACTCTCTTAGGTAAGAAATAAGCATTGGTCCTACAATTCCAGCTAATGACCATGCTGTCAAAAGTCTGCCATGGATAGCGCCAACGTGTTGTGTTCCAAAAATATCAGCTAAATAAGCAGGAATCGTTGCAAAACCTCCTCCATACATTGTAAGAATAACCAGTGTAATGAGAACAAAAGTAGCTATATATTGATTTATGCCTGCCCATGGAGCCGCTAAATAAAGCGCCGTCCCTAGACTAAAAAATATTGCATAGGTTAGCTTCCTGCCAAGAAAATCAGATGATGATGCCCAAAAAATTCTTCCTATAATATTGGCTAATGATAGCAATGCGCCAAATCCTGTAGCAATTGCACCTATAATAAGTGGATCAAAACTACTCGCTGCAATCTCTTGAAACATTGGCTTTGCGACAGACAATACACCAATACCCGCAGAAACATTTAAGCATAGAACTCCCCATAACAACCAAAATTGAGGCGTTTTATGAGCATTGCTAACATGGACGTGGCTTGAAGAAATCATATTGTTTGTTTTTTTTGCAATCGGGTTCCACCCTTCTGGCTTCCATCCCTCAGCAGGAACACGATATCCAAATGCACCGATAGTCATTGCAATAAGATATATTAAGCCCATGATGAAAAAAGTTTCTCCCACTCCATTCGCTTTAATTAGATAATCTCCTAATGGCATACCAATCATAGCGCCACCACCAAATCCCATAATCGCCATTCCAGTCGCTAAGCCTCTTCGATCAGGAAACCATTTAATCAAAGTTGAGACAGGTGAAATATAACCAAGACCCAATCCTATACCCCCTATTACTCCAGCACCCAACCAAATAAGCCATAATTGATGAAATGATACTCCTAAGGATGTCACCATAAGGCCACCACCCCAAAATATAGCAGCAGCTACACCTGCCTTTCTTGGCCCGGCTTTTTCTAACCAATGTCCAAATAGAGCCGCTGCAAGTCCTAAAAAAACAATCGCAATAGCGAAAGTCCATACAACATCACTTCTCATCCAGTCACATGAGGTGATAAAAATGCGTTCAAAGAAACTTACATCGGCCCCACATTCAGTTCCTACCAATTTTGTAAGTTCAGGCCAAAAAATACTAAACCCATAAATCATTCCAATGGATAGGTGAATCATTAATGCTGCAGGAGGTACCATCCACCTATTAAAAGATTTATCTGCGACAATTTTATTTTTTGCAAGAGAATCAAACATTAAAAGATATCCTAGAAATTTTATTTTATATTTTTTTTTAATAATACTACATGAAAAAAATTATTGAGGATGTAAAAAAAATACTTAATTAATGTCATAAATTTGTCATATTAATGTCATAATATAAGAATATGGCAGCTAACATACTAATCGTAGAAGATGAAAATGCAATTTTAGAATTAATTGCACTAAATCTTCATCAATCGGGTTTTAATCCCCTTAGAGCAATCAGTGCAGAAATTGCAGACAGCCTAGTCAAAAATACATTACCGGATTTAATTGTTTTAGATTGGATGTTGCCCGGTATGGATGGCATTACTTTTGCTAAAAGACTGCGTGCTAATTCTGATACAAAAAAAATTCCCATTATCATGTTAACTGCTAAAAGTGAGGAAGATAATAAAATTATGGGTTTAAATTCTGGAATTGATGATTATCTTACCAAACCCTTCAGCCCAAAGGAGCTTATCGCAAGAATCAATGCTCTGCTTCGAAGAAGCTCTCCCGAATTAACTGATGAACCAGTAAATATTTTAGATCTTTCTTTAGACCCCCTCCAACATCAATTAACTATCAAAGGCAAACTAATTAAAATCGGGCCAACTGAATTTAAAATACTTCACTTATTTATAAAAAATTTAAATAAAGTTTTTAGTAGAAATCAAATTATGGATAGAGTCTGGGGAAATAAATCTGAAATTGATGATAGAACAGTTGATGTTCATATCAAAAGAATTCGTGCATGCCTTGCAAATGATGGCTATGATAAGATTATTAGAACAATACGTGGTGAAGGTTATAGCGTTTCGGAAAAACATCTCTCATAAAAATATAAAGTTATAATGAATTTAATTTTTAACATTAAAGAATAATTGCCTTGCAAGATATCAGACTCCGAACCTTCATATTCATTACTCTAATCTTTCTATTAAGTTCTGTTGTCTCAAAATTATTTAGCTTCGATATAGCAATTATTTTTTTCATTATTAGTTTAGTTATCTATCTCATATCACATACCTATTGGATTAATGAATTATCGAAATGGCTTGATAAACCCAGAGCTTCAGAAATTCCTGATGGAAAAGGTATTTGGCAAGACATATTTTCTAAAATATACAAAAACTACAGATTCGATACCAAATCAAAAAAAGATCTCACTACTGCCATGGAACAATTTGTCCAAGCAGCAGATGCACTCTTAGATGGTGTTGTTTCATTAAATGATTCAAATGAAATTATTTGGTGCAACAAAAGAGCTCAACTAATGTTTGGCATACACCCAAAAAAAGACTTAAATAAACCTATTCAGCATATTTTTAGGAATTCAGAATTTAAAAAATATCTCGATGGGGAGAATTATGAAATTCCTCTTCAAATTGATACTGAGAACTATATTAATCATATCGAAGTAAAAATAATTCCATTTGGAAGATATCAAAAACTACTTACCGCAAGAGATATATCAGCAATACTTAAAAATGAATTAGTTAGAAAAGAATTTGTGTCTAATTTTACCCATGAATTAAAAACACCTCTCACCGTGATAACAGGATTTATAGAAACACTAGATCAGCCAAAAAACAATCTTTCTGAAGATACAAAAGAAATATTTACGCTCATGAGTGATCAGGCAAATAGGATGAAGGATCTAATAAATGATTTATTACTACTTTCAAATATTGAAGCGAGCCTGAACAAGAATAGGTCTGAAAAAATTTCTGTCAAAAAATTGTTTGAAAATATCAAGGTTTCTACAACCAAAATAAACAAAAAGAAACAGAAAATTAAATTTGATATCGATAATGATTTAAATATTTATGGATCAAAAAGTGAAATACAAAGTGCATTCACAAATCTAATTACTAATGCTGTCCGCTATACACCTGAGAAAGGTAATATTCTTATAACTTGGCGCCTTATAAATAACTTACCAATTATGGAAGTAACAGATAGTGGCGTAGGGATACCAAAAAATAAAATTAATAGGATCACAGAGCGTTTTTATCGGGTAGATGAGGATAGAAGTAGGTCTTCCGGGGGGACAGGGCTTGGCTTATCGATCGTAAAAAATATTATGTTGCAACATCAGGGCCAATTAGAAATTTCAAGTGAATTAAATAATGGGAGTACCTTTAAATTAATATTCCCTAAAGATAGAATCGTAAGACTTTCATGAGAAGATTTTTTTTATTACTCTCTTTATTCTTAATCGGTTGTAATTCGTCATTAGAGAGAAAAGATTCTACGCAGTATGACAAAGGCTCTTTCAATCAGCTTACAAAGACAGATTTTGATAGGATGGCTGATTATGAAATTAAAGAAAATACCGAAAGTTTAAAAATTCTTGCGTTAAAGTTTTATAAAAAAAATCCTGCGGAGCTGAGGAAAACTACATCAGACAGCCCTGAAGTTACAGTCAACTGGCTATTTACAAGCCAAAATGAATGGAAATTTAAGGAAATTAACGATGCCCAAGGAATTCAAGCGCTTGATCAAGTGTTTGATGAGAATTTCAAAGGCGACAGAGTGCTATCTCTTATTACTGGTTTATACACTATGCTAATTAAGGCCCATGACAATCAAAAAGAATTTGATATGTTTGATTCTCTTGACCCACAGCTTATCTACAACGCCGCTCGAAATGTTGAAGTCATTGTTTGGCGGCTATCGACAAAAAGGAAAAAAAATGGAGAGCTATTCCTTGTTACAAATGAAATTAATGATGATTCTCAAAATCTATCATTTGAAAGAGAGTTTGGAAAAATTATTGGTAGAACGGATTATTTTGCCTACGTATTATCTGAAAAAAAAGAGCGGTACATAACAAGAGCCTTTCAAGGCGCTACATTGAATATATTATTACCATTTCTATAACAATATTTTTTCAATTCCACCTTTTGTCGCCTTTTCAACATAGTCCTCAAGCCAACTTTCTCCCAGGTTATGTTTAGCCAATTCAACAACAATGTAATCCGCGGTTGTTTCGGTGTCATCTCCATATCTTTGAAGTCCCTGAAGGCATGATGGACAAGACGTCAAAATCTTAACTGGTTTTTGATCCTTCGTTGCATTAACAGGCAACTCTGAAATTCCTTTTTGAATTTCTTCTTGTTTTCTTAATTTCACCTGTGATGCGATATCTGGTCTGGTGGCTGCAAATGTTCCAGACTCACCACAACATTTGTCATTCAATGGCACAGATTGATTCATTAGTGTGCTTGTCACCTTTGTGGGCTCATATGTTTTCATTGGGCTATGACATGGATCATGATACATATATTGTTGTCCCGAAACACCATCCATCTTAATATTTTTTTCCATCAGGTACTCATGAATATCTAAAAGGCGACAACCAGGGAATATTTTTTCAAATTCATATTTTTGTAATTGATCCATACAGGTACCGCAAGATACAATTACCGTTTTGATATCTAAATAATTTAAGGTATTTGCGACCCTGTGGAACTGAACTTGATTGTCTGATGTAATCTCCTGACCTTTAACTTCATCACCTGATGAAGTTTGAGGATACCCACAACAAAGGTATCCGGGTGGCAATACTGTGACCGCTCCAACTTCAAATAACATAGCTTGAGTTGCAAGGCCTACTTGAGAAAATAATCTTTCCGAGCCGCAGCCGGGAAAATAAAAAACAGCTTCAGATTCATCATTCGTTTTACTTATATTTCTAATTACGGGGACTACTTTATCATCCTCAATACCCAATAATCCTCTAGATGTTTTTGTTGGCATATTTTTGGGCATTGGCCTATTCAAAAAATGAATAGTTTGTGTAATCACGTCTGGTTTTTTAACTGTTGCAGCTGGTGATATTTTAGAAAAATTTGTTAATTTTAATTTCTTTAAAACTTTATGTCCCCATCGTTGAATTTTGTAGCCATAATCAATCATCACCTTTCTCATTAGTTTGATTGTTAATGGATCCTTTAAATTAAGATAGGTAATTGCAATTGAGTTTCCAAGATTAAAGTGCTTCTTGCCCTGTTCTCTTAAAAAATTTCTCATTGTAATTGAGACTTCACCGTAATCAATATCAACAGGACATGGGGCTAAACATTTGTGACAAACTGTACAGTGATCTGCGACATCGTTAAATTCATCAAAATGTTTAATTGAAATGCCTCTTCTAGTTTGCTCTTCATATAAAAAAGCTTCGACAAGCAATGATGTGGCCAAAATCTTATTTCTAGGGCTATAAAGCAAGTTAGCTCTTGGCACATGAGTGGCACATACCGGCTTACATTTACCACACCTCAAACAATCACTCACTGAGTCTGCAATAGAGCCGATAGTTGACTGATTCATGATAATTGATTCCTGCTCCAATAAGCCAAAGCTCGGTGTATAAGCATTCATCAACCCTGAGCCAGGTAACAGCTTACCTCTATTAAAGTTTCCATTAGGATCGACCTTATTCTTATATTCAGCAAAGGTATTTATTGCTGATGGTTCTAAGAATTCCATCTTTGTAATTCCAATGCCATGCTCTCCAGAAATAACGCCATCTAAACTTTTAGCCAGGTTCATAACACGAGCAACAATTTTTTGAGCCTCTTGCATCATTTCATAATTATCTGAATTAACAGGAATATTTGTATGAATATTGCCATCACCTGCGTGCATATGCAGCGCCACAAATAGCCTTGATTTCAAAATATCTTGATGCTTTTTATTGATAATCTCTCTAATATCAGCGTATTCTCTCCCATTAAATACGTCCTCTAAAGGTTTCTTTAATTCACTCTTCCAGGAGATTATTAGTTCATGAGATTGTATTAGGTCAAAAATTGTATTATCGCCAATGAACTCAGATAATTCTGGATAATCTTTTGAGGAAGTTTGAAACCCTTCCAAATAGCTTACCCATTTATTTTTCACAGAAGCCAGATGCTTTAGTGCGATATGTTTCTTTTCTTCAATAACGCCTTCATCCAAATCATTTTTAAAATTGCTTAAAAAATTAAAATTAAATAACGCTTCTAACTCTGTAATTAGTTTTAATTTATTGGAAATAGATTGTTCGATATTTATTTTTTCAATTTCATTGGCATATTTGCCAAGATTAGGTAGTGGAATAACAACATCTTCATTTATTTTAAAAGCATTTGTATGTTTTGCAATTGCTGCTGTTCTCGCCCTATCTAGCCAAAACCTCTTTCTGGCTTCCGCCGAAACTGCTATAAAACCCTCTCCATTTTTTATGTTTGCAATTTGAACAACTTTTGAAGCGACAGAACCAAGCTCATCTTCATCATTTGAGGCAATATCTGCAATTAATACCATCTTGGGTCTCTCTGATCTTGTTGCTTTCGTAGAATAACCAACAGCTCTTATATACCTTTCATCCAAATGCTCAAGACCAGCTAAGGAAACGCCTTCAAATTCTTTTAAATATTCTGTAATTTGGACTATTGAGGGAACTGCGTCACTGACACTTCCAAAAAATTCTAGGCAGACGGTTCTGATATGCTCAGGCATTTTATGTAGAATAAATCTTGCTGAGGTTATTAAGCCGTCACATCCTTCTTTTTGAACACCTGGTAGCCCACTTAAAAACTTATCAGTGACATCCTTACCTAATCCAGCTTTTCTAAAGTTAGCGCCAGATATTTCAAGTATTTCAGGGTTTTGTTTAGGGTTGATTCCATTTTCATCAAATTTGGTTATCTGAAATTTAACTGTTTCAGTATCATGAACCTTGCCTAAGTTGTGAGCTAACCTTTCAATTTCGACCCAATCTCCATTAGGATCAACCATCTTCCAAGAGGCAAGGTTATCTAGAGCCGTTCCCCAAAGAACAGCTTTTTTCCCACCCGCGTTCATCGCAACATTTCCACCTATGCATGAAGCATCAGCAGAGGTTGGATCTGTTGCAAATTCTAAACCTGCATTTGATGCAACTTCCATTGCTCTTCTTGTAACAAGCCCTGCTCCACAATGGATTGTTGGAACTGTTTGAGTAACTCCAGGTAAATTTCTATATTCGACTTGACTCACACTGTCTAGCTTTTCTGTATTTATTACTACTGACTGAGATACTAGTGGGATTGCACCGCCAGTATAGCCAGTTCCCCCGCCTCGAGGAATTATCGTTAAACCTAACTTGATGCAAGCCTTTACGATGGAAGACACTTCTAACTCAGTGTCCGGGTTTACTACCACGAACGGTAGCTCTACACGCCAGTCAGTAGCGTCTGTAACATGCGAAACCCTTGCTAAGCCATCAAACTGAATGTTGTGTTTTTTAGTATATTTTTTAAGTCTAGAGTAAACTTTTTTTCTTAACTTCTTTACTTGTTGGAACTCTAATTCAAATTCATCAATCGCAGTTCTTGCAGCTTTTGTTAACTGCGCTGCCTTCATGTTACCAAAGCTTCTATCTTCAATGCTCTGAACCCTGTGACGCATTGCTTTTAGGAGCAGGTTAAGTCTTTTTTTATTTTCTAAAAGGTCATCTTGGAGGTAAGGATTCCTTTTTACGACCCATAAATCACCTAAAACTTCAAAAAGCATTTTTGCAGAACGCCCGGTTTTTCTCTCAGATCTTAGCTCTAGGATGATATCCCAGATATCATGGCCAAGAAAACGTATAACAATTTCTTTATCCGAAAAGGAGGTGTAGTTATAAGGTATCTCTCTTAATCTATCTGATGAAGAGGATGGTAGCTTGGCTAATACAGATGATAGGGGTGCGTTCATTTATTACAGTCGTTTTTAAGGGTTAAGAATACCATGCCAGTATTTTGGTACAAAGAAATATTTAATTATATTATTTCTCATAACATATGAGAGAATATATCTATGATTATTCAGTATTATTAAAGTTCATGCTTTGGATTAAATCTTTTCATATCATCTTTATGGTTACTTGGTTTGCCGGGTTGTTTTATCTTCCAAGATTGTTTGTCTATCATTCAATGGCCATTGATAAAATAAGTACCGATAGATTTATTATTATGGAAAGAAAACTTTTGTATGGAATTATGACCCCGGGAGGCATCCTTACAATTGCATTTGGTTTTTGGTTAATGTTTCAATATAACTATTCAGGCATATGGCTGTATCTTAAAATCCTTTGTGTATTACTTTTAAGTATTTATCATTTATATTGTTTTAAATATTTTTTTGCTTTTAAAGAAAATAAAAATAATCATAGTCATATTTTTTTTAGATGGTTTAATGAAGTTCCAGTTGCATTTCTTATAATTATAATTTTTCTGGTGGTATTTAAGCCTTTATGAAAAATCTCTTAATTTCAGGTTCATTGGCCTACGATTCTATTATGGTCTTCCAAGATTATTTTAAAAATCATATTTTGCCTGATCAAATTCATAAGCTAAGTGTTTCTTTTTTTGTACCTGAACTTAAAAGAAATTTTGGTGGGACAGCAGGTAATATTGCCTATAATTTGTCTTTACTTAACTCAAACTCAATTATAATGGCAACTGTAGGAGAAGACTTCAGTTCTTATGAAAAACGATTGAGTAAGCTTGATATTATTCAAGATTATGTCAAAGAAGTTTCCGATAGTTTGACAGCACAAGCATATATCACTACTGATTTAGATGATAATCAAATTACAGCCTTTCACCCAGGTGCAATGATGGAATCTCACCAAAATAGCATTTCAAGTGTTACTGAAAAAGTTGATTTGGCAATTATTGCACCCGCAGGAAAAGAGGGAATGATAAAGCACGCTCAAGAATGTTCTGAAAAAAACATCCCTTTTATTTTTGATCCAGGCCAAGGTCTCCCGATGTTTGATAAGACTGAATTAAATACATTTATAGACCAGGCAACCTTTATAGCGGTTAACGATTATGAAGCTGAGCTTCTTATGAAAGTTTCAGAGTTAAGTATCAGCAAAATCCAAAGTAAGGTTGAAGCTCTAATTATTACAAAAGGTGCGCATGGCTCTGAGATTTATTGTGATAAAAAGATTATGGTACCTTCAATAAAAGCAGATTCTCCAGTAGACCCAACTGGTTGCGGCGATGCTTATAGAGCGGGTTTGCTTTATGGGATCGCAAACGAACTAAGTTGGGAAGATACAGGGAAGCTTGCCTCGGTTCTGGGAAGCATAAAAATTAGAACTCAAGGTGGGCAAAACCATTCCCCATCACTATCAGAAATAGAAGGATTATTTGGTAAGAAACTAATTTAAATCTTTGTTGTTAACGTCAACGGTATAGGTTTTATCATCTTCCAAACATAATGCCGTTAATTTCTTTCCCCAAATACAGGCTGAATCGATTGATGAACCGTAAGGATGTTTATGAAACTCGATTGCTGACCAATGTCCAGAAATTATTCTTTTATCTCTTTTAAAAATAGACTTAAAACTAAACCAGGGTTTTAAGTGAGCTGGGAGATTATTCAAAGACCCGTTATATTTAAAATCTAGCGATTGTTCTTTATTTAGACAACGCATTCGCGTTAATGAATTTACAGAAAATCTCATTTTTTCATCTCTACTCAGCCTACCACTCCAAGTATCTGGCGTATTTCCATACATAACCTTAAAAAAATGTTCTGGATCAGACTGCATGAGTAAACAAGTATCTTTGGAATTTTTATCTGCTTCATCAAACGACCAATATGGGTGAATACCAGCATGCACGAGAATTTCTTTTTCACTAATAAATATTAAAGGCCAAGTTAAAACCCATTCGACCAATTGATTTATTTCTCTAGACTCAAGCAGGAAATTTAATGTATCTTTTTTATTATGCCTTCTTTGATTGAAAAAAATAGCTAGAAAATGAAGGTCATGGTTACCTAAGACGATTTTAATATTCTTTCTATTTTCGAAACACCAGGAAAGTGTTTCCAATGAGAATTTACCTCGATTAACAATGTCCCCGACAAACCAAAGTTCATCCTTAGTTGAATCAAATGGTATTTTTTTTATTAGATCTTGAAGTGAGTAATAGCAACCTTGAACATCACCAATAGCAAAGGTTGCCATTTAGATTTTTAACGCCTTATAAGTTACCGCCTGATGAATTTGCCATCCAAATAACAGCTGCAGCAACTTCTGCATCTGAAAGTGATGGATTTCCACCTTTAGCAGGCATGGTTCGGATACCCATAATTGCATTGTTTACAAGCATTTCTTTACCTTGAGCTATTCTTGGCGCCCACTGCTCTTTATCTCCAATCTTAGGTGAATTCATCATTCCACTTGCATGACATAACGCACAATTTTTTTGGGCAATTTTTTCACCCGAAATACTGCCGTTATCTCCAGCTTTTTCTGTTGCTGCCTCAGCAACTTTAACTTCTGCTACCGGTTTTACATCGGCTTCAGCAACTTTTTCCTCGACCACTGTATTCTCGACTACATTTTTTGTTGGTTCAGGACTGTCTTTTTTTGTCGCTGCTACAATTACAACCATTGCAAAAATAAAGCTGCCTATAACAACTCCCACAGTTTCTAAAACACTTTTTAAATTACTGTTTTCCTTGCTCATAAAACCCTCTCTTACTAAATTAAAAGTTAAACAAAAATAAATTTATAGTAGTGATCGACTAAAAAAGCCGCAAATATTAAACTCAGATATAAAATCGAATAATTAAATACTTTTTTTGATAGTTTATCAGAATAATTCCTGTACAACACAACAACATAATAAAGAAATACAGCGTTTAATATTGTTGCAAAGAATAAATAAATAAGCCCTGACATCCCAACACTAAAGGGCATGAGTGTAACTATCGCCAAAATAATAGTGTATAAAATGATATGTAATAAGGTAAATTTTTCACCATGCGTTACGGGCAACATGGGGATACCAACTTTGGCATATTCCTCGCGACGGTAAAGTGCCAAAGCCCAGAAATGCGGAGGCGTCCAACAGAATATTATTAAAAAAAGAATCCACGCTTCAGGTGAAAGTTGGTTATTCACTGCAGCCCAGCCTAATACAGGCGGCATTGCACCAGAGGCCCCTCCAATAACTATATTCATGGGAGTAGCAGGTTTTAAGAATACTGTGTAGATCGCCGCGTAAGCAAAAAAGGTTATTAATGTAAGCCACATTGTAAGGAAGTTTACAAAAAAGAACAGGACTGCTAATCCTATGAGGCCAACTATAGATGCTAGAACTAATGTTTCTTGCTGGTTAATTTTTCCAGTGCCAAGAGGTCTGGCTCGAGTTCTTGCCATTTTCTTATCAATACTCTCCTCAATCAGACAATTAAATGCTGCTGCTGCGGCTGCCACAAAACCTATTCCTAAAATGCCTGATAATAAAATATCCCATGGGACCATCCCAGGTGTACTTAAAAACATCCCAATAACTGCTGTAAAAACGATTAGTGAGTTGACTCTTAATTTACAAAGAGTGAGAAAATTTTTAATCTTTTCTGCGTTTATTTGAAATTCGTTATTTTCAAGTGCTTTAGTCATACTTTGGTGTAATTCTTGAATTGATAATAACCGTTATTATAACTAATAAAGCAGCACCAAGGTTATGCATTGTAGCTAATGCTAATGGTAAATGGAGGAGTAAGTTTAGAACCCCAATAACAAACTGAAAGCCTATAGCTATGATTAAAAGATTTCTATATAGATTACATGACTTGAACTTACTCATTAAATAAATAACGTATAAAAAATATGAGACAAAGATAAAAGCCCCAACCCTATGAACCCATTGAATTGCTTGTAGTGCCTGAAGGGTTAGGGCCTCACCTTCGGATGTTACCCCTAATTCTCTCCACAAAGAGAAGCCATTACTAAAATCCATAGGCGGAATAAGTTCTCCGTGGCATGTTGGGAAATCGGTGCAGGCAAGTGCTGCGTAATTTGTACTTGTCCAGCCGCCTAAAAAAATTTGAATAAATAAAATCACAAATGAAAATCTTATTATTTTTATAGATGTCGGGTTTAAGCTAATTAACTTATCACTGATTGTTCCCCAATGACGATGTGAGATATAAGTCAATAATCCTAACGTCGTCATGCCCCCAAGTAAATGCAATGAGACTATAATTGGCATTAAAAGCTCTGTTACTGTCCACATCCCTAGCATACCCTGCGCAATTACAAGGCCTAATAACCCGTATACAAGAGACGGCTTCACATTAATCTCATCTTTTTTTCTATATGCCAGGACAGCTAAAGTTAGAATTAAAAAACCTAAAATAGCTGCGATGTATCTATGAATCATTTCAATCCATGCTTTTTTGTTATCAATCTTGCTTTCAGGGTAGCTAGCTTGTGCTTTTTCGATTGCTGCCACACTCTCTGGGACCGTTAAAGTGCCATAACAACCTGGCCAATCAGGACAACCTAGCCCTGCATCTGTTAATCGAACATAAGCACCAAAAACAACCACACATAGAGCAAGTATTGTGGCGCCAAGTACTATATTTTTGAACCAATTCATACCAATCCTCTCATTAAGAAGCATTAATTAAGGGTTATAATAAATCTGTTAAACATTTTATAAAAATTTAAATTGAAAAAAAATAAAATTATATCTATATTTCTAATTGCCTTTGTTGCTGTTCTTTTGTTCTTAAGTCTCCAAACTAATTCTGTAAAAAACCTTAATTTAATCACTATTAGCGGTGAAAAAATAACTTCCCAACAACTCCTAGGCAAAATTACGCTTATTAATTTTTGGGCAACCGATTGTCCAGGATGTATCAATGAAATGCCTGGGTTAATTGAAACTTACAATCAATATAAAGATCAAGGCTTAGAGGTAATTGCTGTAGCAATGTACTACGATCCACCAAGTCGAGTCATCAGTTTTACTAAAAATAACAATCTTCCATTTCCTGTTGTACTTGATACCAACAAAGAGATCATAAGCAAGTTTAACAACGTCAAACTAACTCCAACATCAATTATCCTCGATAAAAATGGCTATGTAATAAATACCATAATTGGAGAAATTGATTTTAATGATTTTAATAAAAACCTTATTAATCTTTTAAAATAATTATTTTTGGTTTTTAATAAGTCTCTCAATGTCTTTAATAGTTCCCATAGGATTGGCATCAAGTTTATATTTCATCATCAGAAAACCAAATGGATCAATTAAGTAAGTCCCCTGCAAGTCGAAATTAGGATATTCATTAAATTTTTTAACAAGCTCTGAATAATTCTTACTTTTCGGGTCTATATATTTCTGCCCATTAAACGAATCTGAAAATCTTTCCCAAGACTGAATTTTTCTCGATACCAAAAGGCGGTCAACCTTATCTCTATCCTTGCCTAATGCCAGTCTTATTTGCCTAACTTCGTATAATTTATCTTCACAAATTTGATTACATTCTGATTCTACAAAGAAAACTAATGTCCATTTGTCTTTAATTGATGAAACATCATCATTCTTGATATCATAAACCTCCAATTCTCCTAATGAGATGACTGGGGAAATAATTTCGCCTTTTTGAGTACCTCCATCTCCCATTTTGAAATCAGTAAAGAAAACTAGGTACCAACTTACCAAAATGGGTATTATGAATATTAAGGCCACACCTATAAGAATGAGCCTTGCTTTCGACTTGTTATTTACCATTTGATTTCCTTTTCATACTTAGCCTTATAAAAATAATTAAAAGGGTAATTGCAAACGCAAACCATTGGAATGCATAGCCATAATTTTTTTGTGAGTCAGGCGCAGGTAACTTAAAGTTTCCATACAATTCCTTGTCAATAATTGGATCTAAGTAAATCATATAAGGCATGATCTTGGCCGAAAAAAAATAATTTAACTCTGCTGCATCTAACCTTTGAAACCTAAAAATTTGTGAGTTGAGCGTCTCAATGTTATTTTTACCTAACTTAATTCCACTGACTGGAAAGCTTGCAATATGTCCCTGGAGTATTCTTTCATCACTTATTTCATTGATAATTGGTAACGTTTCTCTATTTTTTAAATTCGGGTGCCAACCTCTATTAATTAGAACTAGAGAATCTGAGCCTCTTATTTTAAAGGGAGTAATAATGTTAAAACCAGCAATTTGATTAAATATTTGATTATCTAAAATAATATTTTGCTTATTTATAAATGACCCCTCAAACTCAACCTTTCTCCAAAGAAGACTTGATTTTTCATCAATTACATTATTTTTATCAAGAACGATGATAGCTTCTTGTTGTCTATCTGTATAATTTGAATTTAAAACATTTTTTTGATCGGCTCTGTCAATCTGCCAGAAACCTAAGACAATAAAGCCACAAAAGGTAATAGCAAATATTAGTGTAGGAATAAGCTTAAATTTAAATTTATAGTTTTTTAAAAGCACATTTATCCTTGGGAGATTATTTTGGATGCCGTATCTATTTATAAGTTCATCGTTATAGCTCTTCTTGTATTAATTTTACTTTCATTAACCAAAGGGTTACATTTTTTAATGAAAGACGACGAGAAGTCCTTTAACATGGTCAAATCTTTAACCGTAAGAATTGTTTTGTCAATCTTACTGTTTATTTTATTGTTCTTTGGGTTTTATATGGGTTGGTTATCTCCAAACTATGCATAAAAAAAGGCTATCCACTGATAACCTTTTTTGTTTAATTGAATTTAAATCCAATATACAAAAATAAATAATCCAAGCCAAACGACATCAACAAAGTGCCAGTACCAGGCTACAGCTTCAAATGCGAAATGATCTTTTTTACTAAAGTGACCTTTCAATGATCTGTAGAGAATAATTGCTAGCATTAATGCTCCCATGCTCACATGAAAGCCATGGAAACCTGTCAACATATAAAATGTTGACCCATAAATACCGCCTTTCAAAGTTAAATCAAGCGCCTGGTGAGCATGTACATACTCATAAACCTGGAAACCAAGAAAAATTAAACCTAGAAGAACTGTCGCCGCTAACCATGAACAAAGTTGTTTGCGGTTATTTTTCTGTAATGCCCAATGAGCCAATGTAACAGTGACGCCACTTAATAGGAGTAAAGTTGTGTTTAATGCAGGAACTCCAAATGCTGGTATAACATCAGTGTACTGTGTGTATCTTGATGGGTCTGGCATTACATTCATAGGCCAGGCTGCTTGAAATGCAGGCCATAAGAACTCATGGGTTCCATTGTGTCCACCTTGACCTTCACCACTTAGCCAGGGAATGGAGAATTCTCTTGCATAATATAGAGCGCCAAAGAAGGCTGCGAAAAACATCACTTCAGAGAGAATAAACCAACCCATGCCCATTCTAAAACTTACATCTACTTGTTTGCTATATTTTCCTGCTAGACTTTCCTTGATAACATCCTTAAACCAACCATAAAACATATAAGTTACAGCAGCTAATCCAATAATTAATATAAACTTTCCGATATCTCCACCATTAAACCAAACAGCACCACCTAAGAAAGATGTAAATAGTGCTAGAGATGCGATAATTGGCCATTTACTGCCATCAGGGACGTAATAAACTTCTTGAGATGCCATAATTTTTCCTGTTATATTTTAATTAAATAATTTAATCAGTTAACTGCTACTTTTTTTGCTCTAAAAAAAGTATATGATAATGTTAAAGCAGTCACTTCCTCCGGTAAATCTTTATCTACTTCAAACCTTACTACCATTTCCTTTACTTCACCAGGTTTTAATAATTGGTTTATGAAACAAAAGCATTCAGCTTTTTTAAAATACAAGGACGCAACCTGTGGTGAAACACTCGGTATAGCCTGTCCTGTCACATTACCGTTATATAGATTCTCAACGACGTATGTAGCTTCATAAAATTTGCCGGGTTGAACCTTCATCGTCTTTACATTTGACTTTAATTTCCACGGCAAATCACCATTTATATTTGAATCGAACCTTATTTTAACAATACGATCAGTCTTGTATTCTTTCTTCTCCTCACTCTCGACTACTCGTATTGTCTTGCCATTTAGTCCCGTTATTTTGCAAAAGACATCATACAATGGGACCATGGCATAACCAAAACCAAACATTAGGATGGTCACTAAAAACAATATTATTGCCGTCTTTTTTGTTCCCTTGTTGTCCATTTAAAAAGAAAACATCAAAACAAACAAGCCATAAAAAGAACAAGCCATTAAACCTAAAATGATTGCTAGTCTTTTATTTTTTTTATTAAGCTTTAACTTCCTATCCGAAGTTTTCATTAACCGTTTTCAAGCATTTCTTTTCTAATTTTAGGCGGTGTTTCAAATGTGTGGAAAGGTGCTGGCGATGGAACTGTCCATTCAAGCCCCCTTGCGCCCTCCCATGATACTGCCTTAGCTTTTTTACCACCTAAAGCACATTTAATTACAATGTATACAAATAGTAACTGCGTCAAGCCGTAAGCAAATCCACCGATACTAGATATCATATTAAAGTCAGCAAACTGAATATTATAATCCGGTATTCTTCTGGGCATTCCTGCTAATCCTAAAAAGTGTTGAGGGAAGAAAAGGACATTAGCTGCAATTGTAGAAAGCCAGAAGTGAATCTTTCCTAATCTTTCGTCATACATGTAACCTGTCCATTTTGGTAGCCAGTAATATACCGCTGCCATTAAAGCAAATACTGCGCCTGTAAGCAGAACATAATGGAAATGAGCTACAACAAAATAAGTATCATGGTATTGGAAGTCAACCGGTGTAATCCCTAGCATCAATCCTGAAAAACCACCAATCGTAAATAAAATTACAAAACCTACAGCGAACAACATAGGTGTCTCAAAGGTCATTGAACCCCTCCACATGGTAGCCATCCAGTTAAACACCTTTACCCCGGTAGGAACAGCAATTAGCATTGTCGCATACATAAAGAATAATTCACCCTTGATAGGAAGGCCCACAGTAAACATATGATGAGCCCAGACAAAGAATGAAAGAATTGCTATTGACGCCGTTGCATAAACCATTGATGCATAACCAAATAATGGTTTTCTAGAGAAAGTTGGAATGATCGAAGAAACAATTCCAAACGCTGGCAAGGCTAGAATATATACTTCCGGGTGCCCGAAAAACCAAAAAATATGTTGGAATAAAACAGGGTCTCCACCACCAGCCGCACTAAAGAAGCTTGTTCCAAAGTATTTGTCTGTTAGAAGCATAGTCACTGCCCCAGCTAAAACTGGTAATGAGGCAATTAATAAAAATGAAGTAATAACCCAGGTCCAAACAAATAATGGCATTTGCATTAATGACATACCTGGCGCTCGCATATTAAATACTGTTGCAATAATATTAATTGCACCCATTATTGATGATATTCCTAGGAAATGGACAGCAAATATTAGGAATGGAAATGCATCACCTGTTTGCAATACCAGGGGCGGATACATCGTCCATCCACCTGCAGGTCCACCACCTTGCATAAATATTGTGCTTAAGAGCAATGCAAAAGCAAAAGGTAGTATCCAAAAACTCATGTTATTCATTCTGGGTAAAGCCATGTCTGGCGCACCAATCATTAAAGGTATCATCCAATTTGCAAGACCGACTCCTGCCGGCATAACAGCACCAAATATCATGACTAGGGCATGGATGGTCACCATAGAATTATAAAATTGAGGGTCAACAAATTGTAAACCCGGTTGAAACAACTCAGCACGGATAATCATAGCCATCGCACCACCCACAAAAAACATCGTCAGCGCAAATATTAGATATAGCGTTCCAATATCTTTATGGTTAGTAGAGAAAAACCAACGCTTCAATCCGGTTGGCTTGTGATCATGATCATGATGTGTGTCTTTCGCTAATGTGCTCATAATTGCTTCCTAAATTAAAATTTAAAGTTTATTTTGTTTGGTTCTTTCTTGCTTCAGCTACTTCTTTTGGTTGAATAAGGTCACCCGTATTATTGCCCCATGCATTTCTCTCGTATGTAGTTACTGCTGCAATTTCTACGTCAGATAGTTGGTCACCAAATTTAGGCATTAAATTTTTACCATAAATAATTCTATATAGGTGCTCTAGCGTATTTTCTTTCTTTAACGCAATTTCACTTCCAGCTAACGCAGGAAATGCACCCGGAACACCCTCGCCATTTGCTTGGTGACACATCAAACATTGTTTTTTGTAAACTTTCTCGCCCTCGGCCATCGACTCATCCATTGTCAGTATTTTATTTTGTGACTCCAATGCAGCAAGTTTCAATGCTTTTTTATCATCAATCCATGCTTCATAGTCCTCCATTGAAACTGCCTTAACAACAATTGGCATGTAACCATGTCCCTTACCACAGATTTCTGTACAGTTTCCTCGATATGTTCCAGGCTCTTCAATAATTGCCCAATTATCATTGATAAATCCAGGGATTGCATCACGCTTCCATCCTAGCTCAGGAACCCACCATGCATGAATAACGTCTTCAGCCGTTGTTAAAATTCTCAATTTTGTATTAATTGGCACTACGAGAGGTTCATCAACATCTAAAAGATAATTTTCATGTTCCATAGGGTTTTGACCAGAGTCTCTTTGCGCAACTTCTTGGCTTTTGGCATCAAGTGAGCTATACAACGTAATATCTTCGTCTAAATAATCATATTTCCATTTCCATTGAATGCCGGTAGCTTTAATGGTTATTTTTGATTCAGAGGTATCGTCCATTTTGATGAGTAACTTTGTTGCAGGAATAGCGAGCGCAATAATAATTGCAGTTGGGACTATTGTCCAAATAATTTCAACAGTAGTACTGTGAGAAAATTTAGAAGCCTTAACTCCCTTAGATTTTCTATGATGAAATATTGACCAAAACATGACACCAAAGACCAATATGCCGATTATAGTTACCACCCAAAGTGTAAGCATATGCATATCATAAATTTCTTTACTGATAGGCGTCACACCCTGAGTCATATTCAGACCCCAGTCAGCCATTGATGTGAGAGGTGTAAAAATTATTAGGGCAAGGAACTTTTGATAAATGGATTTCAATTTAAATACCTTTAAGTTAAATTAATTTATTTTAAAAAATTTTATTTTAAACAATTAATATCCAGACTCTATAACAGCCATATTAATTCCAATAAAATATACTTTGCTGAATATTATCTCAGATTCATTCTGATTTGTTAACGAATTGTAACAATATTATCAGCAAAAAAAAAGTATTTCAATTAAACAAATACAATATTTTTAAAATTTTAATCTAAGTAATAACCATTCATAACGTAGGGTTATATTAATGCCAATTTAAAGAGTTTTCAACAAGTTAAATAATTTTTTTCTATCCTCGTCATTTATTTTGGATCCAACAAATGTCTTAGTGCCTGATCTTGATATATAAATTTCTGAATGTTTTAAATTTGTTGGGGGAATAAAATAAAATTTTGACCACTCTTTAACAAATTTCACATTAGATTTTTTTTTCCCCTGAACAAAGGAAATTTCTATGTTAGTTGGTCCTATTGTAATCTTCTCAAAAAATGTACTCTTCAAAGCAGTTATATATAATGCATAACCTAAAAATATCGTTTCAACCCCATAAAATGGAATTGCTAAATAAAGATTTATATAACTTAAAACAATTGCAATGATTAGGATTAAAATAACAAAACAAAGATATATTTTTTTTATTAATGACCATGACATTGCTGGATTAGGCCGAACAATAATCTCATGTGTCTCTGGTTTAATTAACTTATGTTCAATCATGATTAAATTTTTTATACTTTTTGGTGCCGAGAGAGAGAATCGAACTCTCACGCTGTTGCCAGCGCGGGATTTTGAATCCCGTGCGTCTACCAGTTCCGCCATCCCGGCTAAAATAAGCCGTAAGTATATCAACCAATGAAGTTTATGGAAATCGATGATTTTGATTATGAACTACCAACAAGCCTAATTGCTCAGCAACCTCCAAAGGTCCGTGGTGACAGTAAACTACTGATTGTAAATCCAAACAAAAGTAGCTTACTAGATAATCATTGTAATAATTTTTATGACTACTTATCTCCTAAAGATCTATTAATTTTTAATGATACCAAAGTAATTAAGGCAAGATTATTTGGAGAAAAAGCCACGGGGGGGAAGGTTGAGCTTTTAATAGAAAATATCATTGACCCTAATCAAGCACTTACAATGATTAAAACTTCAAAAAAAATACAAATTGGGCTCAAAATATTTATTTCTAAATCAATTCTTTTAGAAGTAACAGAACTAGATGAAAAATTATTCCGTGTTAAATTATTTGGATCTACTTTTACAAGTTTACTTGAAGAATTTGGTCATGTCCCACTACCTCCATACATAAATAGAAAAGATGAAGCAGAAGACTTAGAAAGATACCAAACTACGTTTGCTAAAAATTTAGGTGCGGTCGCAGCTCCAACGGCTGGGCTCCACTTTACAGAAAATGATTTCATAAGATTTAAACAACATAAAATTAGCTATAACTTTTTAACACTGCACGTAGGATCTGGGACATTCCAGCCTGTCAAAACCAAAAATATTTCTGATCACCAAATGCACTTTGAATACTTTAATATTTCTCAACAACTCAAAGACCAAATTTTAAATACTAAAAAGGAAGGTGGTCGCATTATTGCGATTGGAACAACATGCATGCGGGCACTTGAAGCGTCATTTATGGATAATGAAATTAAAACCGGTA
>CBFHKG010000001.1:248096-283171 GCA_965656355.1 Methylophilaceae bacterium
ATCAAAAGACCAATATATTTATAAGACCTGGATATAAATTTAATATTGTTGATGGTTTATTTACTAACTTTCATCTTCCAAAAAGCACACTTCTTATGTTAGTGTCTGCTTTTGCAGGGTATGAATTTACTAAAGAAATATATACTCACGCCATTAGTAAAAAATACCGGTTCTTTAGCTATGGTGATGCAATATTTATTGAACAAAAAATGCTTAAAGAAGACCTATATAAATAATTAATTTAAATTGGAATAACCAAAATGAAAAAATTGCTGCTTGTCTTACTATCAACCGCTACAGTTTTTGCAAGTAACATCAACGCTGGAATTAAAGAACAGGCAGAATTAGTTTTTAAGATTCCTCTCAAAAAACAACCAACAACAAGACCTCAAACACTCGCCTATATTCCAGTAGAAAAAAAATATTATATCGCTGATGGTGGATTAGCGCCCATGGGCTCTAACAGTCAGGCTCCAATATCAAAATCTTTGATCCATACATACGATGACAAGGGTAACTACATTGAATCCACTCGACCTGGGTTTGACAACCGATCAATTTATTTCAATACCAAAAAAGCTGAACTGGAAACAATCACATACAATGTATCAGCTTCAGCTGGATTCGCTCCTATGACTGGGATCTATACTTTAGAACTTGACGATGATGGATTATTAACAGGTAAGTCAAACGATATTATTAATACAGTTTTTGCTTTTGAAAGCTCAGGCACAATGCCCTCTTATGATGGTAAAAATAACTTATATTACGCGAAACAAGAAAAATCAAACAAGGTCATCGTTGTAGATGCAGAGGAGTTTACTGCTAAAAAAACAATAGAACTTGATTTTAAAACACCAAATGTTAAGCCCTTTGACGTCGCAAGTCATTTTATTGCTTTCACAGATGTAAAAGATAACGAGTTGATTTTACTTGATGTTGAAAATAAACGATTTTTGATTTATGACACCGAAGGTAAATACAAAGGAGAAAGTATATTACCTAAGGAATTAAAGTTACGCTCAAAAAATTATTTTAACGGGCTAGGTTACACTCTTAACGGATATTACTTCGTTTACATTGACTCTGAGGGTGAGTTTGGCACTTATCATGCATACAAGGTGCTGGACTAACTAATTCTTAAGTTTACCTAACAGCTCCTCAAAATTAATAACTAATGGGTTTTGCTCACTTCGTCCTTTATACTCATATTTGTCATCTTTTATAGTTTTATCCCCTACCGTCACCCTATGAGGTATACCGATTAGATCAGCTTCACTAAACATCACGCCTGGGCGGAGGCCTCTATCATCTAGAAGGACATCAAAGCCCTGTTTAATTAAGTCATCATAAAGTTTATCTGTATAACTTCTCACTTCCTTGTTTTTATCATATCCGATGGGGGTAATAATCACTTCGAAAGGTGCAATTGATGGAGGAAAGATGATACCGCTTTCATCGTGGCTTTGTTCAATTGTTGCTGCCACAATTCTTGAAACACCTATCCCATAACAACCCATGATGACAGGTTTTGACGATCCATCTTCTGCAATAAAATTAGCAGACATTTTTTCAGAATATTTTGATCCTAATTGAAAAATGTGACCGACTTCAATACCTCGACATGTTTTAAATTTATCAATATTAGGGTTATCTTTTGCTAATTCAATATTCGCAGCATAATCAGAATGCTCATCATAGACTAGAACGTCTTCGCCAGACTCTGCAAGAACATGAAACTCGTGAGATGCATCACCTCCGATAGCCCCATTATCTGCTGATACAGCTCTAAACTTTAATCCAATGCGATTAAATATATTCTCATATACCTTAAACATTTTTTGGTAAGTTTCTTTGAGACAATCAAAATTGGTATGGAATGAATATGCATCTTTCATTAAAAATTCTCTAGCCCTCATAACGCCAAACCTAGGTCTTATCTCATCTCTAAATTTCATTTGAATTTGGTAGAGATTGATAGGTAATTGTTTATAGCTGTTAATTTCTTTTCTTATAATATCTGTTATCACTTCCTCATGCGTAGGCCCAAAACAAAACTCTTTCTCATGCCTATCTTTAATTTTTAACATTTGAGGACCAAACTCCTCCCAGCGTTCGGACTCCTTCCATAAGTCAGCGGGCTGAATGGCTGGCATTAAAAGCTCTATGCAATCTGCCTTATTAAGCTCATCCCTTATAATCATTTCAATTTTTTTTAACACCCTGAGGCCCAATGGCATAATGGTGTATAGGCCTGACCCAAGCAATCTAACCATACCTGCCCTAACAAGCAACTGATGACTTAAAAGTTCAGCCTCCGCTGGAGATTCCTTCCTTGTTGCAATGTAAAATTTTGATGCTCGCATTTTTAATTATTTCCTTTCATTTCACCTTGTAATGATGATTGGATATCATGCCATAACTTTTTCTTCTTATCTGGGTTTGACAACATTTCATCTAACGATGGCAATGATTTAATAGTTACATCTAAATCATGTAACCCCATTGAGCTCGACCCCCCCATCAAGAATATGTGAATTATTGAGTTCTTCTTTAATATTACATCAATCTCCCCTTCTTCTATATTCCTCAAGTATTTTGAATTTACTGAAATAGAATTCATATACACATGAATATTTTTAAATAATTCTTTTGCATCATTGGTTAAGTTATCAAGTTCGGGCACTATAATTGAAATATTTAATTCTTTAAAAAAATATAAGCCGATATTAGATAAAGCCTGTGTAGTTTTTTTCGGACTTTTTTTATTCAGCCAAATTGGGAGTAAATTCAGTTCCTCGTATGCAACCTTTTTTTCTATCATAATTATTTAAAAGCTTAACGCCATTAAAATGGCATCTTCATTTCCATTTGATGTTTTGTAGTAATTTGGTCGAATTCCAACCTCATTGAAACCCTTTTTTTCATATAACAGAATAGCATTTTTATTTGACCTTCTGACCTCTAAAAATAGATTTGACACTTTTCTTTCTAAACAATTTTTAACTAGGTGACTTATTATAATTTTCCCAAAGCCTTGCTTATGAAAATGCTTGTTTACCGTGATATTTAGGAGTTCACATTCATCGGCTGCGAAGCTTGCAATGTAATAACCTATAATTAATTCGTCCTCTTTTAACACTTGAAATAGATTGCCAGCACTTATCGAATCAAGAAAATTTTTTTTTGACCAAGGCGAAATATGGCAATCTGCTTCAATCCAGGTAATTTTTTCTATATCACTCAACACTACATTTATGAAGCTAAATTTTTCTTTCTTTGGCTTTAAGATCAATTTCTCTTTCACTGATAGTTTTGGCAACATTATTCCTAATATATATAGGTGCGGCATTTTTAAGATTAAAATTTTTATCTAGCCTTTTTATGCTTAATTGAGCAATTGCACCAGCTAATGGGTATTCATTCTCATCAATTATAACTTTTTGGTCTTGGTATTTCTTAATTAGAATTTTTTTATATTCAAAAACACCTGACCCGGCGATAACACCATCTACTAAATCTAAATTAGGTAAATCGCATGGCTCAAAGACACCGCTATCAATAATTGAAACCAGCTCACCATTGACCCTCTTATATGCGCCCATATATAATTCTCCCATCCTTGCATCCACGCAAGGTATGACGACATCTTTATTTAATTTTTTGGCAATAGCCTCTAGATTATTGATTCCTACAATGGGTAAATTATGAGCATATGCAATACCGTATGCCACACCTGCAGCAATTCTGACCCCTGTAAATGATCCTGGGCCTGCGCCAAAGGCAACACCATTAAGATCGCTAAAATTAATATCACTTATATCCATTAAGTTTTTCAATAAAGGTAGGATATTTTCAGAATGTTTTTTATCAGATGAATACGATTCCTCAATTAGAGAATCATTTTTTAGTAAAGCAATAGATAAAAGTTGACCCGAGGTGTCGATTGATAAAATGTTCATTCTAATTCTTCCAAAAAATTAATAACGGCAGATTCATTCCTTGTTCTCTTAAAAGAAGGGAGGCTTTTCCAAATCTTAATACCGTATGACTTTTCAATAATTCTTTTATCACAAATAACCATAACCCCTTTATCATGATCATCCCTAATAAGCCTTCCCACCCCCTGCTTAAGCCTTATAATCGCTTCAGGCAGTTGCATCGACATAAAAGCATTTATCCCCTCTTCAGATAATAATTTAATTTTTGATTCAAATACAGGATCTCCTGGTGATTGAAATGGAAGCTTATCAATTATAACTAAACTTAATGCCCGACCCCTTACATCGATACCTTCCCAAAAACTTAATGAACCAATTAAGATTGCATTTCCATGTTTTTTAAATTGCTGCAATAAGTCACTTTTAGGGCCCTCTCCTTGTGTAATTACTGGATAGTCAATTTCATTTTTTTTGAGTTCATCCTTTAATAAAGCACCAATTTCCTCCATTGATTTTAAGCTTGTGGCCAAAATGAACGCCCTGCCTTTTGATGCTTTGAGAAGGGGTAATGCCTTTTTAACCAAAACTAAATTGAATAATTCATCCTTTGAATCTGGGATTTCTTTTGGCACATATAAAAATGCATTTTCACTATAATTAAATGGGCTCTGTAAATATTGGGTCATTGCTTTTTCAAGTCCGAGTAGCTTTACAAAGTGATCAAAACTCCCATTGATTGATAAGGTTGCCGAAGTGAATATCCATGCACTTTCACTTTTCTCTTGAAATTTATTAAATTGTTCAGAAATACTTATAGGTGTTTCATTAAATTGAACTGTCCTGGCAAAAACCTCTAACCAATAAATATTATTTTGATTATCTTTTTTCAACCAAGAACTAAATCTTATATTAAGCTCCGAAGATCTTTCAAACAGCTTTTGTAGCTCTGCATTTTCCTCAGAATGCTTTGATAAAGTAATTCCTAATAATTCTAATTTTTCAATTAGAGAATTATAAGTTTCTTCAAAATTTTCGTAGTTCTTAAGATTGTTGATATTTAGTCTGGTAGGAAATGGGCTTACTATTTTTTTTAACTCAAAAACAATTTCTTGAAAGTCTTTTGATAAATTATCTAAAACTTTAATGGTATCTGGATATTTTTTTAATCCTTGTTGACAGTCTTGTATTAAATTAGATATTTGACTAGAAGAAATGAATTGGCCTAGAAAAAAAGATGCAACTAATGGAACTTGATGGGCCTCATCAAAAATTATCGTATTCGCTTTGGGGAGAATTTCTGATAATTCTTCATCTTTTAAGACAAAATCAGCAAAAAATAAATGGTGATTTACTATAAGCACCTCTGATTCTAGTGCCTCTTTACGTGCTTTTACTAAAAAACATTCCTTATAAAATTCACAATCCTGCCCCAGACAATTTTCCTTTGTCGAAGTGACCATTGGCCATATAGTTGAAGTCTCTGGTATTTCACTGATTTCAGACACCTCACCGGAATCGGTGTTATCTGAAAAAGCCTTAATTAGATGTAAATGTTGAGCATCCTCTTTGTTAAAAAACATGCCCTCCTGAATTGTATTTTCCATCCTGAGTTTACAAATATAATTTCCTCTTCCCTTTAAAATATTTACCTTCACGGAGATTTTAAGAGCCTCTCTTATTTTAGGAATATCGTTGAAAAAAAGTTGGTCTTGTAAGTTTTTTGTCGCTGTTGAAATAACAACCTTACCTCCCTTTAAAAGTGCTGGATATAAATATGCAAAGGTTTTACCAACCCCCGTTCCAGCCTCTACAACTAAAGATGATTTGTCTTCAATCGTGCCAATAATTGATTTTGCCATTTCAACTTGCTCGGTCCTTAGTTGATAATCTTCAAGGCAATCATTTAAAGGGCCATTTACACTAAAGAAATCGTCAGTCGTAGAATTTTGATTGGCAGTCATAGTTTTAAAGGTTAACTCACATGGAACTTAAATTCATAAATATATGTCAATCGAGGGTAAATATAGAATTATTTTTTTATAAAGTATTTATGCATTAAAATAATAATAATTCTTATATATTCTTTTAAAAATCAATAAAGGTTCATTAGATGCGTTCAAAATTTGAAAAATTCTCACTTGTATTAGGCGGCGCCTTAATAGGTATTTTATTTACATTTAACCTTCCTGTATTCGCCGACAAAAATAATCCAAATAATTTACCAATCGATAAGCTGAGAACTTTCGCAGAAGTATTCGGTAAGATTAAATCGGATTATGTTGATCAGATTGGAGATCCAAAATTACTAGATGAAGCACTTAAAGGAATGTTATCTGGATTGGACCCACATTCCGTCTACCTCGATAAAGATAAATATAAGGATCTATCACAAGGTACTGCCGGTGAATTTGGTGGCTTAGGAATTGAAGTAGGAATGAAAGATGGATTTGTTGAAGTTATTACGCCAATCGAGGACACACCAGCATTCAATGCCGGCCTCAAGAGCGGTGATTTAATTATCAAGCTAGATGATACCTTAGTAAAAGGGCTCACCTTAAATGATGCCGTTAAACTAATGAGGGGTAAGCCAGGTACCTCAATTGACATTAGAGTTCTACGAGAAGATGTTGTAGATCCAATTGATATCAAAATCACTCGAGCGCAAATTAAAACTAAAAGCGTTAAAGCAAAGTTAATAGAACCAGATTATGCTTATCTCAGAGTTACACAGTTCCAAGATAGGACGGGTGAAGATTTAGCTAAAGCAATTAAAAAATTAAGGAAAGAAAATAAACATGCATTTAATGGGATCATTTTGGATATGAGAAATAATCCCGGCGGCTTACTAACTCAAGCGGTATCCGTTTCAGCTGCCTTTCTTGATGATGATGAGTTAGTTGTTTATACCGAAGGGCGTGCACCTGATTCTAAAATGCGCCTTACTACCGCACCAGAAAATTATATAAGACCAGGGGGTGATTTCGAAAAAAATAATTATATAAAGTCTCTACCTAAAGATATTAAGGATGTTCCAATGGTCGTCATCATTAATAATGGGTCTGCTTCAGCGGCTGAAATTGTAACTGGCGCTCTTAAAGACCATAAAAGAGCAACTATATTAGGTACACGCAGCTTTGGTAAAGGTTCGGTTCAAAGCATACTGCCAATGATGAATGGTTCAGCAATCAAATTAACTACAGCTAGATACTTCACACCAAATGGAACATCTATACAAGGTAAAGGAATCGAACCAGATATAACTGTTAAAGATGGAACTGAATCACTGGCTTATCGCGAGGAAGATATTCCTGATAGCCTCTCAAATCCACAAGATAAAAGTAAAAAAGATGACAAACCCGTAACAAATGGACCGACACCTGAACAAAAAGAAGCGCTTAAAAATTTCAAGCCTATTAAGTTTGGTACAGATGAAGATATCCAATACGTTGAAGCATTAAAGATTCTCAAAGGAATGGGTGATCAAGCTTCAATGTTAAAAAATTAAAATAAATGGTCATCGACAAATTTATTGATGAAATTGAGTTTGGGTTAAAGATCTTATTTAGCCCAAGCTCATCAAAGAGACCTAGACCCGATAAAAAAATCCTAAATAAACAAGACCTCAACCCTGAGGTTAAGAAAAAACACGCTCAATTGATGCGAGTAAACCATTCAGGAGAAATTTGTGCGCAAGCTCTTTATAGGGGGCAACTGCTTTTCAATAAAGATAAATTGATTGAAAAAAATTTACAAAAAGCAGCCAGTGAAGAAATTGATCATCTTGCTTGGTGTGAAGAAAGGATTGACGAGTTAAATGGAAAAACTAGCTTGCTTAATCCTATTCTCTATATGGGATCAATTGGAATTGGGAGTATTGCAAGCATCATTGATAAAAAATATAACTTAGGGTTTTTGGCTGAAACAGAGAAACAGGTTTCCTCTCATCTCGACAAGCATCTTGTTAAGCTTTCTAAATATGATGTAAAGACAAAAAAAATTTTAGAGCAGATGAAGTTTGATGAGCAACAACATGAAATTTCTGCGAAGGAATTAGGTGCCGTCGAACTACCAAAACCAATAAAAAAAGTTATGGGTATCACATCAAAAATTATGACTACACTAACCTACAAAATTTAATTATTATGACTCAATCATTCAAACAGGTTTTAAACGTTCTGCCCGACATCGAGCATATAGACAAAATTAATCTTTATGATCTAAATGATAATTTAGTCGATGCCATTGAAAATATGCAAGGGACCCAAGGATCATTGAAGGTATATTTTTATTTGTATAAAAACTTCAAAGAAATAAATTTTGCGGCAGCTCAAAAAGGCTTAGAACTATTTTCGGAACATACAGCTGAGGCAAAAAAAAATCCCGGAAGTCATCCAAATATTGATCGCTTGATTAATATAGTAAAAACTAATGACGCACTTAGAGTTGAAACTATTCTTCGCTAATTACAAAGTCATGCGTTATTTTCACACTTTTACCTAACATAATTGAAGCTGAACAATATTTATTAGCTGATAATTTAATTGCTCTCTCAACAGCCTTTTCTTGAAGATCAATACCTTTAATTAAAAAATGGATATGGATACTTGTGAACACCTTAGGAATTGCATCTGCTCTTGTCGCTTCAATTTCGGCAATACATCCGGTAATTTGCTGCCTTGATCTTTTTAAAATAGTGACCACATCAAATGACGTACATCCACCCATTCCTATCAGCATCATTTCCATGGGTCTCATGCCTAAACCCTTCCCTCCGAGTTCTTTAGGGCCGTCTAATACAACTTCATGTCCAGATTCAGAACTCCCTTTAAAACTGACGTCCTGCATCCATTTTATTTTAGTTTTCAAAATTACTGAATCTCAATCAACTCAACTTCAAATATAAGATCTGAGTTTGGTGGGATAACATCTCCCGCCCCTCTTGAACCATAACCCATACTTGATGGGATTATAATGGTTCGACTTCCACCAACCTGCATCCCGCTTACCCCGTTGTCCCATCCTTTAATCACTTGACCCACTCCAAGAACAAAACTAAATGACTCTCTTCTATCAACTGAACTGTCAAACTTTGTAGTTTTTTCTCCATTCTCATAAAGCCAGCCTGTGTAGTGAACAGTAACTGTAAGTCCTTTTTCAGCCTCACGCCCCTCACCAACTTTGTTATCTGTAATAATTAAATCTGTAATTCCTTTGTCTTGCATTTTGCTTTTCTCCTCGTTAACAAGTTCTATTGCATTTGATAATGAAGTGCAGCATAACATCGTAATTAATATCAATATATTTTTTATCATTTCTTTAATCCTCGAGTAATATTTTAAATTGATTCGAACGCTAAATTAATTAACTCATTTTGAAAGTCATAAGATTTATTTGCCTCTTTATCGTTCATTAAAAAAATTAATATTTTTTTATTTTTATCTTTATCAACCAAATATCCTGCGATTGCACTTACGTTTTTTAATGACCCCGTCTTGAAATGACCACTTTTTTTAGCCTTAGAAAATGGCATTTTGGTTTCTAGTGTGCCATCTTCATTTAAAATGGAAAAGGAAGATAGCATTTCCGGCATATAGGGATGTTCATAAATTTTTTCCATTATCTTCAGAAGACTGTCAGCATTAATAAAAGTCTTCCTTGATAATCCAGCTCCATTTTCAACAAAAATATTATTGGTAGAAATATCATTATTACGCAACCAATTCAAAACAAATAGATTTACATCGTCTTCTGTGACTTGCCTTTTTAAATCCTCTTTCATCACAGTTAACATTAAGTTTCTTGACATCAAGTTTAAGCTGTACTTATTCATGTCACGAATAAGAACACCGAGTGGTCTTGATAAATGACTTTCAAGTAACTTACCATCAAGCTTTTGTTTGTCATTAACCCAATAACCCCCCGAAAAACTTCCCCCATTTTGTGTCCATAGATACTTAAAAGCTTCATAAAAATATCTACTATTATCAGTGACAGATAAATCAATTTCTTTGTTAGAGCATTTCTTACTCAAGAAACCTTGAAAAATAATCGTGTCATCCAAAAAATCATTAGATTTTTGATAATCGAGTGACTGTTTCCATGAGACACAATTTTTATTACTTAACCGTAAGTTATTCTTTATCTTTATATAGTTTAGCTCTGGTTTAACATCAATCTTAACGTTGTTATCAAGGGGAGTGAATTTAAAATTAATCGTATTTGATTGAATTGAAATAGCATTTGGTAAAACATTGTAAGCCCGCATTGGATCAGCATCAAAATCAATTATGTTAGGGATTTTACCAAAATAACTTTTATCTAAAATTAAATTCCCCTCTATTTTTTTTATTCCTTTTTTTTGTATCTCTCTTATTAGAAATTCTAAATTATCTATTGAAAAACTCGCATCCCCCCTGCCAACAAAAATTAAATCTCCTTGAAGAGTGCCATCTTTTACCTGACCCGTATAATAAAACTCAGATTTCCATTTATAATTAGGCCCTAATTTATCAAGTGCTATAAATGATGTAATTATTTTGGTAAGTGAAGCTGGATTAAAATTTTTACTGCCATTGTAGATAATTGCTTTTTTTTCGGGGGCAGTTAGATTTTTTACTACAATACTAAAACTATCTTTTTTAAAATTATATTTATTTATTAATTGCTTATAGAGCTGCGGCAGTTCCGCAGAAACAGAGACAGAGACAGAGACAGAGACAGAGACAATAACCCATAAGAAAAAAAATATTTTCAGGGTCAGTCTGTTATATGCTTGCATACAAAATTGCTTCACGAGTTATCTTTATCATTTCTCTAGCTTCAGTCTCTTTCATGCAGTATGGGGGCATAAAGTAAATAGTATTATCTATAGGTCGAATTAATACGCCCTTATTTAAAGAATACGCCAGAACTTTATCTATTGATATTTTCGAATCTAACTCAAATGCCCAAATCATTCCAATATTCCTGAGATCAGTTATTGGAAGATCTTCTAGAGATGAAAATAACCGATTTATTTTTTTTGACAAAATGAGATTTTTTTTCAAAACATTATCAGACTCAAAAATGGATAAAGTTCCCAATGCTGCACTACATGCTAATGGATTTCCTGTATAGCTATGCGAATGTAGGAATCCCTTTTTAATATCATCATCATAGAATGCACTGTAGACTTTATCTGAGGTCAAGGTGACGGACATTGGAAGATACCCACCCGTCAAACCTTTAGACAAACATACAAAATCTGGTGTAATTTTTGCATGCTGATGAGCAAACATTTTACCTGTTCGTCCAAACCCAACAGCAATTTCGTCTGCAATGAGATGAACTTCATACTGATCACATAATTTTCTTACTCCTTGGAGAAACCTGGCATCATAAATACCCATCCCTGATGCACATTGCACCATAGGCTCTATGATAATGCTTGCAGTGACATGATGATTTTTTTCAAAAATTTTTGTTAATTTTTTTAATTTTTCGTCAAGAAACTCATCTGATGACTGATTATTTTTTTTTAGTCTTAAATCTGGTGAATCTGTCTTTATATAATTTTTTATTAAAGCTCCGTAGTGAGTTCTGAAAATTGGAACATCAGTAACCGAAAGTGCCCCAAGTGTTTCGCCATGGTAGCTATTTTCTAAATAAATATATTTATTCTTTAAGGGAAAGCCTATTTGATTCCAATAATGAGAGCTCATTTTTAGTGCAATTTCTACTGCATTTGCTCCATCGCTTCCATAAGAACAATGCCCCAAATTAGTTAATTTACTTAATTTTTCTGATAGCTCTATTACGGGGGAATGGGTAAGCCCAGCTAACATAGAATGTTCGAGAGTATTTAGTTGTCTAGTGATATATTTTTTTATTATTTTGTTATTGTGCCCAAATAAATTTACCCACCAAGAACTAGTCACATCAAGATACTTTTTCCCATCAAAATCGTATAGGCAAGTCCCTTTCCCTTTTTCAATAGGTATCAGAGGAAGATTTTCATGATGCTTCATCTGAGTGCAAGGGTGCCAAACCGACTTGACGCTTCTCTTTATATATTTTTTATTATTCATGTATTTAAGGTGCTGGGTTCATTACACTAAGATGTATGGCATCAATTTCTTGAATTAGTTCTTCATCAACAATATCTAAACCGTAAGCTGCAATGTTCTGTTTTAGTTGATTCATATTTGTAGCTCCAATCACAGTGCTTGTCACGAACCATTGTGAATAAACAAAACTTAATGCTAAGTCAGTTAAGCTCATATTTCTTTTAGCTGCTAACGCATCATATTTTTCGATTGCTTTTTCTACGCCACTCTTATTATATCGTTGAGCGTAGCCTGGAAAAAGGTTAACTCGTCCGGCTGCCTTTGGATCCTTAAGATACTTTCCACTAAGGTGGCCAAATCCTAATGGCGAATATGAAAAAAATGATAATTTCTCTCTAAAGAATATTTCAGTCATGCCTAGTTCAACGATTCTATTAATTAAGCTATAGCTATTTTGCAAAGTGCAAACTAAAGGTAAATTTTTAATTTTTGCAAGCCTTATAAATTCCATCAAACCCCAAGGCCACTCATTTGATAAAGCGAAATATCTCACCTTTCCTGCTTTAATTAAATGTTCGATACTTAAAAGCTGTTCTTCAATTGATACCCAGTTAATTTTTTCTTTATTTAGAAAATCATCTTTTGGATCAAATTTATAACCTCCAAACATGGGAACATTTCTCTCTGGCCAATGAAGATATAAAAGATCTACATAGTCTGTTTTTAATCTTTTCAAGGAATCATTAACGGCCTCATTAATATTTTCTCTATCTAATGATTTTGGTCCCCCCCTTATCCAATCAATAGATCTCCTAGGACCTGCAATCTTCGTCGAGATAACAAAATCTTCTCTTTTTTTACCTTCAAGCCAATTCCCAATGATTTCTTCAGTTCGATGGCATGTATTTGCTTTTGGGGGTACGGGGTACATCTCAGCAACATCAATACTATTAATTCCTTTTGATGAGGCATAGTCTAACTGCTCAAAAGCATCACTTTGGGTATTCTGGTCTCCAAAAGTCATCGTCCCAAGTGTAATTGGTGAAACTCTTAGTTCGGTTTGACCGACTTTTCTATAGTTATTTTTCGTAAACATAAGAATTTAAATTATAAATAAATTTGTTGAAGACTTGAAATTTGTAGTATTCATCCCTATTATTAGCACTCTAATAAATAGAGTGCTAGTTTTAGTCTCAGACTAACTCTAAAATAAATTTTAATAAAGAATACACTACTAGGAGAACTTATATATGAAAATTCGTCCTTTACACGATCGCTTGATAGTAAGGCGACAAGAAGAAGAACGTACCACTGCATCAGGAATTGTAATTCCAGAAAGTGCGTCAGCCGAAAAACCAGATCAAGGCGTTGTTGAAGCAGTTGGTAACGGAAAGTTGCTTGATGATGGTAATGTCAGAAAATTAGACGTAAATGTAGGTGACAAAGTACTTTTCGGCAAATATGCTGGGCAAGCAGTAAAAGTTGATGGAGATGAACTCCTTGTTATGAAAGAAGAAGATGTTATGGGAATCATTGAGTAAAAATTTAAATAAATACACAAAATTGGAGAAAATAAATGGCAGCTAAAGATGTAAGATTTGGTGACGAGGTTCGCCAAAAGATGGTAGTAGGTGTAAATACACTTGCTAATGCAGTAAAAGTAACACTAGGACCTAAAGGTAAAAATGTAGTACTTGAAAGATCATTCGGGGCCCCAACAATTACAAAGGATGGCGTATCTGTAGCTAAAGAAGTTGAGTTACAAGATAAATTTGAAAACATGGGCGCTCAAATGGTAAAAGAAGTGGCTTCAAAAACATCAGATAATGCTGGAGATGGAACCACCACCGCTACAGTGCTTGCTCAAGCGATTATTCGTGAAGGAATGAAATCAGTTGCTGCAGGCATGAATCCAATGGATCTCAAAAGAGGTATAGATAAGGCAGTAGAAGCTGGCGTCGGTGAACTTCATAAACTAAGTAAGCCATGTAATACAAGCAAAGAGATTACTCAGGTCGGTTCTATTTCTGCTAATTCAGATGAGTCAGTAGGTAAAATAATTGCGGATGCAATGGATAAAGTCGGTAAAGAGGGTGTTATTACAGTTGAAGACGGATCAGGTCTTACTAATGAATTAGATGTTGTGGAAGGTATGCAGTTTGATAGAGGTTATCTATCGCCTTACTTTATCAACAATAACGAAAGACAAATCGCGCTTCTTGAAGATCCTTATATCCTTTTGCATGATAAAAAGATATCAAATATTAAAGACTTATTACCAGTTTTAGAGCAAGTTGCTAAAGCTAGCAAACCACTCCTAATCATAGCTGAAGAAATTGAGGGAGAAGCCCTTGCTACTCTAGTGGTCAATAATATTCGTGGGACTATTAAGGCAGTAGCCGTAAAAGCGCCAGGGTTTGGTGATAGAAGAAAAGCTATGCTTGAAGATATCGCAATTCTTACAGGAGGTACCGTAATCTCAGATGAGGTTGGCTTAACTCTTGAAGGTGTAAAAATCGAAGATCTTGGACAAGCAAAAAAAATTGAGGTAGGCAAAGAAGATACTATTATTATTGATGGTGCAGCATCTGTTGCGAATATCAAATCACGAATTGATTTAATTAAAGTTCAAATGGAAGAATCTACAAGTGATTACGATAAAGAGAAGCTTCAAGAGCGTATTGCTAAACTCTCGGGTGGAGTTGCAGTTATTAAGGTGGGTGCGACAACTGAAATTGAGATGAAAGAGAAGAAAGCACGAGTTGAAGACGCCTTACACTCAACAAGAGCAGCTGTCGAAGAGGGTATTGTTGCTGGTGGTGGTGTTGCTCTTATTAGAGCAAAGGATGCTATTAGCAAAGTTAAAGGAAGTAATTCTGATCAAGAAGCTGGCATCAATATAGTTCTTAGAGCTATTGAGGATCCATTGAGACAGATTGTTTCAAACGCTGGCATAGAAGCTTCAGTTGTAGTGAATAACGTAATTTCTGGTAAAGGTAATTACGGATTTAATGCAGCAAATGAGACATATGGTGACATGGTTGAGATGGGTGTTTTAGATCCAACAAAAGTGACTAGATCTGCGCTTCAAAATGCAGCCTCTGTTGCTGGACTCATGTTAACGACAGAATGTATGATTGCCGATTCGCCTAAAGAAGAAGCTCCTGCAGCTGGTGCCCCAGATATGGGTGGTATGGGTGGTATGGGTGGTATGGGTGGTATGGGTGGTATGGGTGGTATGATGTAATTCCAGAAATACCATACTTATATAAATTAAAAGACCTCCTATTCGAGGTCTTTTTTTTATAAAAAATACCAAAAAACTACTAACAAAAAAAAATTACTGTAGCATGTGTTTTTATGAATTTAACAACAATATCTAAAGCTATTTATACAGATTTAAATGAAAAACAAATGGAAGCTGTCATGCTTCAAAGCCAATCGGCGCTTGTACTTGCTGGTGCCGGGAGTGGCAAAACAAGAGTTCTTACATCAAGAATTTCTTGGTTAATTGAAAATCAGCTAGCAAGCCCAGGAGCCATTCTCGCAGTAACGTTCACTAACAAAGCAGCCAAAGAAATGTTGACTAGGATTTCTACTCAACTACCAATTAATATCAGAGGAATGTGGGTAGGTACTTTTCATGGATTGTGCAATCGTTTTTTACGTAAGCACCATGTTGATGCTAATTTACCTGAAACCTTCCAAATCCTTGATAGTGCAGATCAAAAATCAGCGATTAAAAGAGTTATGAAGACTATAGGTATAGATGAGGACTTAATTTCCTCAAAAGAGGCGATGTACTTTATTAATAACAATAAAGAGGAAGGTATTCGATCCCAACAGTTCAAAGCCTATGATGATGTATCTAAAAAACTCAATACTATTTATGCAGCCTACGATGACCAATGTCAGAAAGAAGGTGTAGTTGATTTTGCTGAGCTTATGTTGCGTTGCCTAGAGCTATTCCAAAAAAACTCAACGATCCGTCAACACTACCAAGAAATTTTTAAGCATATCCTTGTTGATGAATTCCAAGATACTAGTCGCCTACAGTATCAGTGGCTGAAAATGCTCACCTCTACTGAAAGCTTCATTTTTGCTGTGGGAGACGATGATCAATCAATTTATGGGTTTAGAGGCGCAAGACCTGGAAATATGAAAGATCTTCAGAAAGACTTTAATATCAAAAATGTTATTAAACTGGAACAAAATTATCGATCTAAAAATAATATACTTAATGCAGCCAACGCAATTATTGAAAACAATAATGATAGGTTGGGTAAAAATTTATGGACTGCTTCCGGAGATGGAGATTTAATTAAACAATATACAGCTTTAGATGATCGTTCAGAAACAGCCTTTATCTTGGATGAGATTAAAATGCGTCATCGTGCAGGTACTGATTACAACCAGATAGCTATTCTTTATAGGAATAATGCACAATCAAGAGTTATTGAAATGGCCATGGTCTCTAATAATATCCCTTATAGAGTTTACGGGGGTTTAAGGTTCTTTGAAAGAGCCGAGATAAAAAGTTCTCTTGCGTATCTTAGGCTTATTAATAATAAGAAGGATGATAATGCCTTTATGAGAATTGTAAATTTTCCAACTCGAGGCATCGGCGCACGAGCTATTGAACAAATGCAAGACCATGCAAAAAAGAATGAGTGTTCTTTGTGGGAAGGTGCGAAAATTTTTATTTCTGAAAGTAAAAACCTAAAAGTATCTGCATTTATTCAATTAATTCAAAGTATTGAAGATCAAGTTCATGGAACAAATATTGACGAATCAATTGATATAATTAACTCACATTCTGGGCTAAAAGATCATTACCTTAAAGATAAAGATGGTAGCTCACGTGTAGAAAATCTCAATGAACTTGTTTCTGCAGCAAAATCATTTCTCAATGAAGATAGAGATAGTATCTCCGAGGAAGAACCAAACAAAAAAAAATCACTGGCTTTAGCTGAATTCCTTGATTTCACCTCTCTTGAAAGTGGTGAATTACAAGCTGCAGCAAGTGAAGATGCTTTACAACTCATGACTATTCATTCATCTAAAGGACTTGAGTTTGATACAGTCTTTATCACTGGTTTGGAAGATGGACTCTGCCCACATGAGAGAAGTTTGAATGAAAATAATGGATTAGAAGAAGAGCGAAGATTGATGTACGTCGCCATTACTAGAGCAAAAAATAAACTATATCTTACTTTGTCTCAATCTAGAATGACCTACGGACAACCTACTTATAATCTTCCTTCAAGATTTCTAGATGAAATACCAGAATCATTAACAAAAAAAATAAATATGCCAATTAATAATAGCAACCCTATTGGAAGTTCATATCGTAATAATTCGGCAAACTCATTTAAAAAACCGAGCAAACAAATCTCTAATAATCAATATGAGATAAAAATTGGCTCTATGGTCAAGCATGATAAATTTGGAGGGGGAACAGTCATAGGCTACGAAGGAAATGAAAATGATCTTCGGATTGAAATAAAATTTCAAAATCATGGAATTAAAATGTTAGCAATGGAGTATGCAAAGCTTACCAAAGCGTGACTATTTGATTATTGATTTATATATATCTTTATAGGTTGTATATTGAAAAGAAAATAATGTTGAAATATAAGCTGCTAAGACCAACATACATAAAAATATCAGAACATAGGACATCAGAACATTTACACTTGACCCAAGTATTGTAAACACCATAATCATTAAAAAAATTAACGAGATAAAGCCTCCTAATAAAATAAGCCAAGAAAGTGTAATAGGAATAATTGAAAGCAATACACCTGCAAAGCTTGATTTGATTGCTTTCATCAATCCAAAATTATGATAGGTAATTAAGATAGGCGAAAACCAAGTTGCCATGAGAATAGGTATTGCCAAAACTATAAATTTTATAAAGATGCTAACTAGATTATTAGAAATATCTTTACTTATCTCAGCTTGACTTGCAGCAGCCAAAATAATATTTATGTCTGGACTCAAAATTAGAGAAATTAATAATGAATAAAATAAACAAATAACCCCAAGGTAAATAAGAGCTCTGATATTTTCTTTGTTTATCTTTAGCAAGGCTTTTAAATCCGTTTCTTTTTTATTTTGACTCAATCTAAAAAAATTTATAAATATCATCGTTGAAATAGGCCAAGCGATGATTAAAAATGGACTAATAAAACTTAAGCCCGGAATACTCGGAACAAGCAGGTAAGCAAATATATAAACGCTTCCCAAAAGTAAAGTCATCTTGAAATTTAACTTAGTCAATAATACGCTCTCAGTAACCCATCTATGTGCTTTGTTTAGTGTTTTTTTCAAAACCTGTACCCTGTAACCTGCCTATCGATTAATATATTTTTAAATTGATTAGGATTCTTTACCGCAAGAATTTCAGCACTAGGATTGCTATGAATGTGCTCGAGCCTAGATATATAAAATCTTAGTGCAGCCCACCTAAGTGCTACCGGCATATAGTCTCTCTCTTCTTTGGTAAGGGGTCTTTCTGTCTCATATCCCTCAATGAACTCTGTTAATTTATTTTTATCAATTGCTCCATCAGCATCAATGCACCAGTCATTCAACGCAATAGCAATATCAAAAACCAGCACCTCTTCACAAGCATAATAAAAGTCAATAAAACTTGGTCTTTTTTCATTTAAAAATAAAACATTATCTCTGAATAAGTCTCCGTGGATTGTACTTTTTGGTAAATCACCAACATTATGATGTCTTAAGAAATCTATTTCTAAGTCAATCATATTTTTTTCTAATGATGTTAATTTTGATTTCATTTCAGCAAACTTATCTTTAATCCATTCTAAGCCCCTGTCATTTTTTCTTTTTTTTGAAAAAGATTTTGTGATGGTATGCATTTTTGCGAGAGATTTTCCAACAGCAAAGCAATGAATCTCATTTATTTCCTCAACTTCTGAGCCGTTTAAAAAAGAAACTAATAACGCTGGCTTGTCTTTTAGCAAGTTAATAGAATTTTTTTGATTGTTTAAAATGGGTTTGGGGCAATCTATATTATGGTCTGATAAAAATGTCATTAAATTAATGAAAAAGGGAAGCTCACCCATAGAATGATGTTCAAATAAAGTTAATATATATTTATTTAAACTCGTTGTTATCAGGTAATTTGTATTTGTAACTCCCGAGGATATACCATCAAAGCTTTGCAATGTGCCTACATCAAAATCACTTAAAAATGCTTTCAATTCCTCTTTTGTTATTGATGTATAAACAGCCATTGAGTGTTTTTTTATTTAATTCTTGAGTAAGCTGAAAAACTACCAACTATAAATAACCCATTGAGGGACGACTAGGGGTTTTAAATCATCTTGACGAATCCAATCGCCACCCTCTGTCTCTCTTACAAGGTAATATGGTGGAAATCCTTCTGGAGTAACTTTAATATAATATAAATTGCCATTAACCCTATGCTCTTCAATTCTTTTTGTCCCCTCTTTTCGAATTGTAATTTCAGGTTCATATTCGTATCCTGAATCTAATGTGTTTGGTGGAGAAGGTACTTCCTCTAACACTTCAGTTTTTTCAGCATATGCTGTGGCCGAAAAGAAAATATAGCCAAGCATTAAAATCAATGATGTAAAAATTTTGTTCATTTTGTAAGTCTATCAAAATCAGATAGTCAACAGTAGTTTTTTTATCCAAAAAAAGGCTCGAATACAAAGGTATAATGAAAAAATATTTTTTAAAATAATTTAAAAATCTATGAAAACATTGCTCCTAATTGATGGATCCTCATATTTATATCGTGCATTTCATGCTATGCCCGATTTCAGAAATAAAGAAGGATTTCCAACTGGAGTTATCTATGGTGTATTAAATATGCTTCAAAATACCCATAAAAAATATGAAAGTACTTACAGTGTTTGTGTTTTTGATGCAAAGGGAAAAACTTTCCGAAATGATATTTTTGAAGACTACAAAGCCAATCGACCAAAAATGCCTGATGATTTATCCATACAGATTGAACCTCTCCATAAAGCTATTAATGCAATGGGCTGGCCAATCCTTGTTAAAAAGGGAGTTGAGGCAGACGACGTAATCGGAACACTAGCGAAGAAAGCGAATGAAGAGAATATATCGGTTACTATTTCAACTGGCGATAAAGATTTAGCGCAACTGGTCAATAAAAATACATCCCTTGTCAATACAATGACTAATGAACACTTAGATACCGATGGAGTAAAGGCTAAATTTGGGGTTTCGCCCAATCTGATTATTGATTATTTAACTATCATTGGGGATAAGGCGGATAATATTCCTGGCGTTGATAAAGTGGGTCCTAAAACAGCACTAAAATGGCTTAATGAATACAATTCGCTTGATAATATTATCAAAAATGCTGATCAAATTACTGGGGCTATTGGTGAAAACCTTAAAAATTCCCTTAAATGGTTACCTATTGCAAAAGATCTTATTTCCATAAGATCTGAATTAGATATCGATGTGTCATGGGATCAATTTAAAAAAACATCAGAAGATAAGAGTGCGTTAAAGAAAATGTATCAAGAATTTAATTTTTCTAGTTGGCTTAAAAATTTAGATACCAATAAAACAAGTACACCAACAGATGAAAAAAACCAAAATGATTACGCAGAATTTGATGACCAAAAAAAATATACTTTAATTCAAAATTCAGCGCAGTTAAAAGTATGGATTGAGGATATTAAAAAAAGAAAATTAGTTGCCATTGACACAGAAACTACATCACTTAATGTCATGAGTGCAAAACTAGTTGGAATTTCAATGAGTTTGAAAAAAGGTGAGGCTGTTTATATTCCAGTAAATCATATGGGGGTGGCTGAAGGTGAGCAGATAAACGAGAGTGAAGTCGTTCAATTACTTAAGCCCATCTTAGAAGACGATTCAATAGTTAAAATAGGTCAAAATATAAAATATGATGCGCATGTTTTTTTAAATATAGGGATAGAAATGCGTGGAATCAATGAGGACACCATGCTTATGAGTTATGTAATTGACAGCAATCAAAGCCACGGAATGAACAAACTTAGTAAAAAATATTTAGGTCATGATTGTATAACTTATGAATCTTTAGTTGGTAAAGGGGTGAAGCAACTGACGTTCGACCAAATTAATATCAATGATGCACTAGATTATGCAGCTGAAGATGCCGATGTCACTTTCCAGCTTTACCATGCCCTCAAAGATCAGTTGAAAAGTGAAAAAAAATTATTAGAGATCTATCAAAAATTTGAGATTCCAAGTATGAAGGCGTTAATTGAAATTGAGAGAAATGGCGTGCTAGTTGATGCCCATTTACTAGGACAACAAAGCCAAAAAATTGGAGAGGAATTAATCAAAATAGAGGGCAAAGCATACGAACTTGCGGGCCAACCTTTTAATTTAGCTTCACCAAAACAGTTACGTGAAATTTTATTTGAAAAATTAGAAATAAAACCATTAAAAAAAACCCCTACCGGAACACCTTCAACCTCAGAGGAAGTTCTGCAAGAGCTCGCGAAAGATTATCCATTGCCTAAAATTCTTTTAGAATATCGCACTCTCGCGAAACTCAAATCTACTTATACTGACAAACTCCCATTAATGATAAATCAATCTACCGGAAGAATTCATACGAGCTACAACCAGGCTGTTGCCGTAACTGGGAGACTGGCAAGCTCTGATCCGAACCTACAGAATATTCCCATTAAAAGCTCTGAGGGAAGAAAGATTAGGGAAGCCTTCATTGCCAAACCAAATTGTTCAATAATATCCGCAGATTATTCTCAGATCGAATTAAGAATTTTAGCGCATCTTTCAAAAGACTTTGGTCTTATCGAGGCATTTAAAAATAATAAGGATATTCACACAATTACTGCATCAGAAATATTTAATACAAATATTGAAGAAATTACATCAGAACAAAGAAGATATGCAAAGATAATTAACTTTGGTTTAATTTATGGAATGGGAGCCTTTGGCTTGGCAAAAACTTTAGATATCACCAGAAGTGATGCTCAAAATTATATTCAAGAATACTTTAATAAATATCCAACCGTTCTTCAATATATGGAAGAATCTAAACAATTCGCACGAGAACATGGGTATGTAGAAACTTTTTTTGGAAGACGTCTATGGCTACCCGAAATAAGCTCATCAAATGGTCTTAGAAAGGCAGGGGCGGAAAGGGCTGCCATCAATGCGCCTATGCAAGGTACAGCTGCAGATTTAATTAAACTAGCAATGATCCAAGTACAACAGTGGATTGATGATAATAGTGACTTAAAAGGGCAAGTCATTATGCAAGTTCATGATGAACTTGTATTTGAAGTACCTGACAAAGAAGTAGAAAAATTCACAAAAAAAATACCTCAAATTATGCAAAATGTTGCCAAACTCGATATCCCTTTAATTGTAGAAATTAATGCTGGCGAAAATTGGGAGAAAGCGCATTGATAGAGAAAATAAAATGACCAAAAGTTTGAAAAAGGAAATCCATGCATTAATTATTGGTGATGAAATTCTTTCTGGCAAAAGAAAAGATAAGCATTTAACTCATCTAATTGAAACATTAAAAAGACATAACTTTCATATATCTAGAGCAGATTATATTTCTGATGATACCGAAGAGATTAAAAAAACATTAGAGCAAAAAAAAGGAGTGATTGTTTTCTGTTTCGGTGGAATTGGTGCTACGCCTGACGACTGTACACGAAGTGCTGCTGCTCTGGCTCACAAAAAATTATTAATTCGACATCCCGAAGCAAAAGTTTTAATTGAAAAACAATTTGGTGAAGAAGCGTATCCAAAGAGAATTCTTATGGCAGACTTACCAGAGGAAGCATCTCTAATTCCAAACCCAATCAACAATATCCCTGGTTTTTTTATAAATCAACATTTCTTCATGCCTGGTTTTCCTGAGATGGCATGGCCAATGATTGACTGGGTGCTTAAGAAGCATCTCTCAAAAACAGAAAGATCAAAAAAATATGAAGACTACTCTATTTGGTTAGACAATGTAAGTGAGAGCAGTTTGATTGACCTAATGGACCTTACTCAATCAAAACATCAAAGAATTAAAATATACAGCCTACCAAAAATGCATCCAAAAAAGATGCTTGAGCTTGGAGTCAGGGGTGAAGAAGGATACGTGAAAGACGCTTTGAACTTTATCAAAGACAATCTAGACAAAATGAAAATTTCTTGGCGAAATCTTTAGTCTTGAAAATAATATCTATGGTTATTACAATGACGCATTGATATGATAATTGGCAAACATAAACTTAAAAATAATATTATTTTAGCCCCAATGGCTGGGGTGACAGATAGACCATTTCGAATGCTTTGTAAAAAATTTGGTGCAGGTATGGCAGTCAGTGAAATGGTAACATCTAACTCTCTTCTTTATGGAAGTGAAAAAACGTTAAGAAGAGCAAATCATGAAGGAGAAGTTGCGCCTATATCAGTCCAAATTGCAGGTGCAGATCCTGACATGATGGCAAAAGCAGCTCAATATAATATGAACCGAGGGGCTCAGATTATTGATATTAATATGGGATGTCCTGCAAAGAAAATTTGTAATGTAATGGCGGGATCTGCCTTACTTAAAGAAGAAAAATTAGTAAAGAAAATACTTGAATCTGTAGTGAGTGCTGTTGATATACCTGTCACACTAAAAATTAGAACTGGGTGGGACAAAGATAATCGCAATGCTGTGACTATTGCAAAAATTGCAGAGGATGCTGGCATCCAAGCATTGACCATGCATGGAAGAACAAGAGCATGTCTTTACATGGGGGATGCTGAATACGATACCATTGCCTCAGTTAAGGATAAAATCAAAATGCCTTTAATTGCAAATGGTGACATCACCACACCTGAGAAAGCTCAATACGTTTTAAAATACACAGGGGCTGATGCTGTAATGATTGGTAGAGCTGCACAAGGAAGGCCATGGATATTTAGAGAAATTGACCATTATTTAAAAACGGGCACATATTTAACAAGACCCACAAATGACGAAATCCATGAGACTACGATAGAACATGTTAAGGATCTTTATGACTTTTATGGGGAGAATAAAGGCTTAAGAATCGCAAGAAAACATATATCATGGTACACAAAGGGATTAAAAAATTCAGCCTATTTTCGTGCAGCTATGAATAAAATAGAAGATAATAATGAGCAAATTGACTATATTCATTTATTCTTTGAAGACTTAAGTAAAAAAAATAAATATATCGCATATGAAGATCAGTCTAATGATAAAGAACTCGCTGTAAGATAATGAAAAAAAATTTACCGGATAATATTGATACACTCCTCGATCAATATTTTAATGATTTAGATGGAGATGAGCCTACTGCTATCTATGAAATGGTCATTAATACTGTAGAAAAACCCCTACTCTTGTATATCATGAATAAAACCGAAGGTAACCAGAGTAAAGCAGCGAAAATGCTAGGCCTTAATCGGAATACCCTAAGAAAAAAACTTAAACAATACAACCTAGATAATTAAATGATAAAAATTAAAAAGGCTTTAATCAGTGTCTCTGATAAATCTAATGTTTTGGAGCTAGCAAAATCTTTAAGCTCTTATGACATAGAGATTTTATCAACAGGTGGAACAGCCAAGCTTTTAAAAGAAAATGAAATTAATGTGACTGAGGTTAGTGATTACACAAAATTTCCAGAAATGCTTGATGGAAGAGTTAAAACACTTCATCCGAAAATTCATGGCGGGATCTTAGGTAGGAGAGATAATCCTGAGCACAATGAGACAATGAAGAACCATGAAATAGACCCTATTGATCTAGTTGTAGTCAACCTATATCCATTTGAAGAAACTATCAATCAAGAAGGGTGCACATTAGAGCATGCAATAGAAAACATTGATATTGGTGGGCCTGCCATGATTCGATCTGCTGCAAAAAATTATCAGCATGTTGCTGTTTTAACAAATCCAAAAGATTATAAGTCTTTTACAGATGAGATAAATAAAAATCAAGGCTCAATCAGCTTGGATTTAAGTTTTTCATTAGCAAAAAAGGCTTTTGAAAAAACATCGGCTTATGACTCAGTAATCAATAATTATTTATCATCCGATAGCCAAAATCAGTTTCCTAATCAATTAACAAAAACAATTAGTAAGGTAATGGATTTACGTTATGGGGAAAATCCTCATCAAGGAGCTGCCTTTTACAAAGACTCAAGTGAAGATGTTGGATCTCTATCTAGCTTTGATCAAATTCAAGGTAAAGAGTTATCATTTAATAATCTTAATGACTCAGACACTGCTTGGGAATGTGTCAAAAAGTTCTCTCAACCAACTTGTGTGATAGTTAAACACGCAAATCCTTGTGGCGTTGCCTCAACAGGCAGCCTAAAGGAATCCTATGAGGCCGCATTTAAAACTGATCCTACCTCAGCGTTTGGAGGAATCATTGCATTTAATAAAAGTTTAGATCAAGAAACTGCATCTTTAATAATCAATCAATTTGCTGAAGTAATCATAGCTGCAGATTTTACAGAAGGCGCATTAAAAATTTTTAGAAATAAACCCAATATTAGATTACTGAAAATTAAAATTGAAAATAACAATACAGAATTTGATTTTAAGAAAATAGGAGGTGGGTGGTTAATTCAAACACCAGATATTCATACTCTTGATATTAATGATTGTAACGTCGTCACTGATCTTAAGCCTACAGATGAGCAACTTGATGACATGAAATTTGCATGGGTCGTCTCTCAATATGTAAAGTCAAATGCAATTGTTTTTTGTAAAAATAAACAAACATTAGGAATCGGAGCTGGGCAAATGAGTCGAGTGGATAGTACGAAAATTGCTTCACTTAAAGCTGACAATGCGAATATAGATCTAGCGCAATCCGTTGTTGCCTCAGATGCTTTTTTTCCTTTTAGAGATGGTATTGATGTAATTGCAAGTCATGGTGCTAAATGCATCATTCAACCTGGAGGAAGTATCAAAGATGAAGAGGTAATTGATGCAGCCAACGAACATGGCATTGTCATGTTATTCACAAACATTCGACACTTTAAACACTAAATAATGAAGGTACTTATTATAGGTGGTGGAGGCAGAGAACATGCTCTAGCTTGGAAGATATCTCAGAGCCCATTAGTGAAAAAAATATATGTAGCTCCTGGTAACGGTGGAACTGAACTTGATAGTAATATAGAAAATATTAATATTTCAGAAATCCAAGACCTTATTGATTTCGCAACTAAGCAAAAAATTGACTTAACTGTGGTGGGCCCAGAAGCACCACTAGCAATTGGCATCGTCGATGACTTTAAGAAAAATAATTTAGCTATATTTGGTCCGACAAAAGCTGCAGCGCAACTTGAAAGTTCTAAGGAATTTTCCAAAAGTTTTATGGCGCGTCATAAGATACCAACAGCAAAATTTTCTACTTTTGAAGATACCATCTCTGCACATGAATACATAAAAAATAATCCAGCCCCCATTGTAATTAAAGCAGATGGACTTGCATCGGGAAAGGGTGTGGTTGTTGCAATGACCGATAAAGAAGCACATGAAGCTGTAGATTTAATGCTAAGTGAAAAAATATATGGGAGTGCTGGAACAAAAATTATCATTGAAGAGTTTATAGCGGGAGAAGAAGCCAGTTTTATCGTAATCTGCGATGGTTCAACCATATTACCTCTTGATTCAAGTCAAGATCATAAACGCTTACTAGATAATGATGCCGGTCCCAATACAGGTGGAATGGGTGCATACTCACCAGCTCCTATAGTAACAGATGAGGTAAATAAAAAAATAATGGATCAAGTTATCATTCCCACCATTGAAGGTATGAAAAAAGAGGGAATAGAATTTTCAGGATTTTTGTATGCAGGAATAATTGTTGATTCTAATAAAAATATCAAGACACTTGAATTTAATTGTCGTATGGGTGATCCTGAAACTCAACCTCTCTTATTCAGAATGCAAGGTGACTTATTTACAGTATTGTTTAAAGCTGCAAAGCAAGAATTAGAAGGGGTTATAATTAATTGGGATAAAGAGCATGCAATTACAATCGTGATGGCTTCAAAAGACTATCCTATAAAACCAATTCTCGGTGATCAAATCAATTTGCCAAACAATCAAGATGATAGCACTTTCATATTTCATGCTGGTACCAATATAGAAAATAATAAAATCATGACATCTGGTGGACGTGTTTTGGGAGTAACTGCAAAAGGAAGGACACTTGAAATTGCAAAAAATAAAGCTTATGACGTCTTGAAAAAGGTTGAATTTAATGGGGCACAATTTCGAACAGACATTGGAAAAAAAGCATTAAATTAAGGTTGTGAGAAATTTAAGGCTTAAAAGATTTATTGCTAATGGAGGAGTGGTTGCTTATCCTACGGAGTCATGTTTTGGATTGGGATGTGACCCTCGAAATTTTCGAAGCATTAAAAAATTAAATATTCTAAAAAAAAGGCCTGCAAATAAAAATTTTATTTTAATTTCTTCAGAACTTGAACAAAACAAAGGTATTGTTAAGGAGTTTAATAAAAAACAAATTCAGATGCTATATGCCAAATGGCCTGGGCCACACACATGGTTAATAAGAGCAAACGCAAAATGTCCATCATGGCTTAAAAGTAATGGAAAGGTTGCTGTAAGAATTCCTGATTTTAATATTTGTCAGGATTTAATCTCTTCAATTCGAATGACTATCACCTCAACAAGCGCAAATAGAACAAAAAAGCGTCCCATTAAAAACTATAGGGAGGCATGCCGTCATTATGGTCAGAGTGTGCATGTGGTTAAAGGAAGAATAGGGAAAAATAAAAAACCTAGCCAAATACAAGACTTTGAAACAAAAGCTATAATAAGAAAATGACTGAAAATAAAATAAATAATGAAGCTGTTAAGAGTTACTTTACAAAATTACAAACAGATATCATAAATGCCGTTGAAATAGTTGACGGCAAAAATTTTTTAGTTGATTCCTGGCAAAGAGCGGAAGGTGGTGGTGGTACAACATGTATTTTAGAAAATGGAAATATTTTTGAAAGGGCTGGTATCGGGTTTTCAAATGTGATTGGCTCGCAACTTCCTAAATCAGCAACCGATGCTCATCCTGAGATTACTGATAGCAACTGGGAAGCTACGGGAGTCTCTTTAGTCTTTCATCCTAAGAATCCTTATATTCCTACTGTACATATGAATGTAAGATTTTTTGTTGCAAAAAAAAATAATAAAAATATATGGTGGTTTGGCGGGGGTATGGATTTAACACCATATTATGGTTTTGATGAAGATGCTATTCATTTTCATAAAACAATTCAAACGGCACTTAATCCATTTGGCGAAGATCTTTATCCTGAGTTTAAAAAAAACTGTGATAAATATTTTTTCCTAAATCATCGTAATGAACCACGAGGGATTGGTGGCATATTTTTTGATGATTTTAATATGCATGATTTTAATTTTTCTTTTGATTTCACAAAAGTAGTCGGAAATACATTTTTGAAAGCGTATCTACCCATACTTCAAAAAAGAAGAAATCATACATATACGAATAGAGAAAAAGAATTTCAACAATACCGAAGGGGGCGTTATGTTGAATTTAACCTTCTTCAAGATAGAGGAACATTATTTGGTATTCAATCAAAAGGTCGGGTTGAATCAATCTTAATGTCTATGCCTCCATCAGTAAAATGGGAATATGATTACTCACCAGAAAAAGGTAGTAAAGAGGAAGAGTTGTATTCAAAATTTTTAATAGTTAAAGACTGGGCTTAAAGCCAAAATGCTAGATCAATTATTTAGAAAAAAAGAGTTAACGGAAAATGAAAATACACAATTAAAGCGTTGTCTTAGTGCTTTCGATTTAACCTTGCTTGGTGTGGGATGTATCATTGGTACAGGTATCTTTGTTTTAACGGGCATTGTTGCTGCTACTCACTCAGGTCCGGCAATTATTATCTCCTTCATAATTGCAGGAACCGCATGTGCATTTGCTGCATTATCTTATGCTGAACTATCCTCATCTATTGGAGGTTGTGGAAGTGCTTATGGCTATTCCTACGTCGCATTTGGTGAACTTTTTGCATGGATTATTGGCTGGATACTCTTATTAGAGTATGGCGTTGCAATTGCAGCTGTAGCAAGTGGTTGGTCAGGTTATTTTAATAATGCACTAGTTGCTATCAATGTTGGTCTTCCCGCATACTTAATAAATCCTCCAAGTGCTGGTGGAGTAATTAATCTTCCCGCATCAATCATAATCATTTTAATCATGATGCTTCTTATCGCTGGTGTCAAAGAGAGTGTTAAATTAAATACGATAATGGTGTTTATCAAGATAAGTGCAATTTTGATATTTATTTTTATTGCACTTTTTAACGTTAACCCAAGTAATTGGACTCCATTCATTCCTTTTGGATGGTTTGATAGACTGCCGGATGGTGAAACGATAGGAATTTTTGCTGGGGCTTCGATTGTCTTCTTTGCTTACGTAGGTTTCGACGCTGTTTCTACTGCTGCAGAAGAGGCGATTAACCCTCAAAAAAATTTGCCAAAAGGTATCTTATACTCATTAATGATTTGTACGGTTTTTTACGTTATCGTTTCAGCACTACTTACTGGCGTTATTTATTATGAGGAGTTGAACGTATCAAATCCTGTCGCATTTGCCCTATCTCAATTAGGATATTCTTGGTCATCTGCTTTGGTAGCTACTGGAGCTATCTTTGGTTTAGCGACTGTGATGCTTGTTTTATTTTATGCGTTAACAAGAGTCATTTTTTCTATGAGTCGAGATGGTTTACTACCGGAATATTTAAGTGGAGTGAATAAAAAAACAAAAACTCCCGTGAAAGTAATTCTTACTACAGGAGTCATCATATCAACTATTGCAGGATTTGTTTCCCTAGGCGAACTTGCTGAAATTGTTAATATTGGCACACTTTCTGCATTTATAATCGTCTGTTTCGGTGTAATAGCATTACGCTCAAGACATAAAAAAAATACTTTTAAAAATAGATGGCACCCATTAATACCGCTATTAGGCATTTTATGTTGTGGTTCCTTGATGTTCTTTCTTCCAACAGATACCTGGATAAGATTTTTAACTTGGCTTATTTTTGGGATAATAATTTATTTCTGTTATTCAATAAGACATAGCAAGCTAAACTGATTTAAATAAATAGTTATAAAATAATTCAATACTCTTGGACTGAGTACTCGGTTGAAATGCTATGTGAAAGTTTTGGGTAAATTACAACTGAGTTTTCAAGAGTATTAGCAGTCTCTATACAAACCATCCGCCTCCATTCGTCTTTTTTCCCCATATCACTCATCTCATTTGCTTTTTCTCTACCCGGATTCCAAACAACCAATGAATCACTATTTGACCTTTTTATATTAATAATTCTTTTTAATTTTTTATCTTCTAAGTAACAATCATTACTTGAATTTAAATAAACTTTGTCTATGGGTGACTTGAGGGAGACTGAGTTCGCCTCAATTCCTTTTTTAAAATTATTATTCTTATCAGTAAATAAGGCATTTTCTAACCCAGAAACGTTTACATTCTCAATATCAGATACATAAAAGTAGCTATGAAACCCCTCACTTATTGTAAAAGGACTTTCAGACAAATTAGTCGTTTTTAAATTAAGGCTCAGGGTTTCACCGACAACAATACTCAAGATAAGCTCAAAATTATATGTAAGTTGTTTCTTGACAGTTTCTGTTGGAATCATCTTAAGAACAATTTTTGTCGCACCATTTTTTAAATAACTAGATTCAATTAATTCCCAGGGTATTACCCTTGCAAATCCATGCAAGCAAAAACTATTATCAGTTGGATGTTCACCAAACCATGGCCAACATATTGGTACACCACCTCTTATTGACCTTCCTTTTTCATAACGTGCATTTGAGGATAACCAGAGAACATCATCTTGTATTGACCTTGGCTTCCACCAATCAACGTGAGCGCCTTGCAATGCAATCCTTGCTTCAGCTTTATCGTTGTTAATCTCAATAAATTCTAGCCCATCTTTATTTTTAGAGGTTTTTATATTTTGACTTGTTTTCATTATTTATTTAATTGACTGATATCTCTTACAGCTCCATTCGACGCACTTGTTGTCATCATCGCATAAGCTTTAAGTGCTTCCGTTACCTTACGATGCCTCGGCTTAGGTTGCCAAGGATTTTCTTTTTTATTCATAGCATCTCTTCTCTCTTGCAATACATCATCACTGACCTTTAAATTTATTGCTCTATCGGGGATATTAATATCAATAGTGTCGCCATCTTCGACCAGTGCAATTGCCCCACCCTCAGCAGCCTCCGGTGAAACATGACCTATACTTAGACCTGAAGTGCCTCCAGAAAATCTTCCATCAGTTAATAAAGCACAAACCTTTCCAAGCCCTTTACCTTTTAAATGTGCTGTAGGATATAGCATTTCTTGCATACCCGGCCCACCTTTAGGTCCCTCATAAACAATCAAAACAATATCTCCTTCTTTTATTTTGTCTGCTGAGATCGCTTCAACTGCCGCATCTTGTGACTCAAACATCTTAACTTTTCCAGTGAATTTTAATATCTCTTCATCAACACCTGCTGTTTTAACGATACAACCTTCTGAGGCAATATTTCCGTATAGAACGGCTAGGCCACCGTCTTGACTATAAGCATTTTTTTTATTTCTTATACAACCATTTTCTCTATCCAAATCTAGTGAGGGCCAAACCCGATCTTGACTAAATGCTTTAGTGGTCCTTATACCCCCTGGAGCTGCTGCGAAAAATTTCCTAACCCCTTGATCTTCCGTGTTCATAATATCCCATTGATTTATTGCTTCACCAAGTGAAGTGGAATGCACACAATTTACATTTTCATTTATCTTATTTGCTCTTTTTAGTTCTCCAAGTAACCCAAAAACACCTCCCGCCCTATGAACATCTTCCATATGATACTTCTGTGACGCAGGTGCCAGCTTTGCTAAACAAGGAACACTTCTTGAAATCTTATCAATATCCTTCATAGTGAAATCGACTTTGGCTTCTTTAGCTGCCGCAAGTAAATGTAATACCGTATTCGTTGATCCTCCCATAGCTACATCTAGACTCATTGCATTCTCAAATCCCTCTTTTGTCGCAATCTCTCTAGGTAAAATTCCCTCTTCGTTGTTTTCATAATATCTTTTTGTTATATCTACTATTCTTTTTCCAGCATCTAAAAATAGGTTTTTTCTTGAAACATGAGTTGCTAGAGTGCTGCCATTACCGGGCAAACTAAGACCTAATGCTTCAGTCAAACAATTCATAGAATTTGCTGTAAACATACCAGAGCAAGATCCACAAGTTGGACAAGCAGACTCCTCAAGCTCTTTTAACTGAACATCTGATACTGATTTATCTTCAGATCCAACCATTGGTGAAACTAAATCAATTTTTGTAACTGAATTTTCCCAGCTCACCTTCCCTGCCTCCATTGGACCGCCAGATACAAAAATAACAGGGATATTAATTCTCATTGCTGCCATCAACATGCCTGGAGTAATTTTGTCACAATTTGAGATACAGACCATGGCATCTGCACAATGTGCATTCACCATATACTCAACGCTGTCTGCAATTAACTCTCTGCTTGGTAAGCTATAAAGCATGCCATCATGCCCCATAGCAATTCCATCGTCCACTGCAATTGTGTTAAATTCTTTAGCCACACCACCATTCTTCTCAATTTCTCTTGCCACTAATTGGCCCATATCTTTGAGGTGAACGTGTCCTGGAACAAATTGAGTAAATGAATTGACGACAGCAATTATAGGCTTAACAAAATCATCATCCTTCATCCCAGTTGCACGCCATAGCGCTCTTGCTCCTGCTTGACTCCTTCCTTCTGTCGTTGTTCTTGATCTATATCTTGGCATTACTGTTAATTCCTAAATTTTTAAATACACCGCAATTTTAACTTATAATTGCACCTATATGATGACTCATCCTCAATTTGATCCCATTGCAATATCAATAGGTCCTGTGGCGCTTCATTGGTATGGACTCATGTACTTCATCGGATTTTTATCTTTTATATACTTTGGTAAAAAACAAGTAAAAAATCAAACTTGGTCTTTAATCGACGTAAAGATATTAGATGATATGTTTTTTTACGGAGCGCTTGGTGTAATACTCGGCGGTAGATTAGGTTATGTTTTGTTTTATCAGCCTGTATATTATTTAAATAACCCTGCTGAAATTTTTGCTTTTTGGCAAGGCGGTATGTCTTTTCATGGTGGATTTTTAGGTGTATTAATCGCGATGATGATGATAGCAAGAAAATATGAAATCCGTTGGTTAGTCATAACAGATTTTATTGCCCCATTGGTTCCTTTAGGTTTGGGTTTTGGAAGGGTTGGTAATTTTATTAATCAAGAATTATGGGGAAGGCCAACAGATGTCACATGGGGAATGATTTTTCCTGCAGTTGATAACACACTCAGACACCCCTCTCAACTATATCAATCCTTTTTTGAGGGGCTTGTTCTTTTTTTAATTCTTTGGTTTTATGCAAAAAAACAGCGTAGTGTAGGAAAAGTATCCGCATTGTTTTTAATTTTTTATAGTTTATTTAGATTCTTGATTGAATATACAAGGGAGCCTGATGGTCACCTTGGTCTACTTTATTTAGATTTTTCTATGGGTCAATGGCTATCACTACCTATGCTGATTCTTGGAATTTTTATGTTTATTAAAATAACCTCTGTTAGCAACAACGATTAATCTTGTTCCACTTACCCTCTAACTTTGACTTAAAGTATTCTGTCCTAGATAACGGAAAATCTTTTTTGTGCTTTTTACAGCTACTAAAATTTTCAAGGTAAATTTCATAGTCATTATCCCCGCTGACTGTCCGTATATATACCCATAATTTTCTAAAACTAAACATCTGATAGCTTTCTTTTACGATTTTTTATGTTGGATGTTAATGCAATCCTGATTACATCAATGATGACTATCCATAAGATAATTACTAAAAATATTGTAATGCCCGCATCAAGCTTTAAATTGAAAATAAGTTTTTGTGCTACATCAATTCCGTAATCAGGAATATATCCATTACTTATTTTTTCAGACATCGAGTTAGCTGCTGAAAGAAAACCTATGCGAATATCTTCGCTAAATACTTTTTGATAGGCAGCCGAGGTTGTAACTATCATAAGCCACACTAATGGAATAGCTGTAATCCAAGCAAATTTAATCTTATCTGATTTTATCAATATCGCAGTCCCAACGCTTAAAGCAATTGCCGCTAACATTTGATTTGCAATGCCAAACAAAGGCCACAGGATATTTACTCCACCGTTAGGATCAATGACGCCTATGTATAAGAAATAACCCCAACATGAGACCACAATAAAGCTTGTCAAGATTATTGATGGAAGCCAGGAAGTTTGTCCTAACTTAGGGTGAAGATTCCCCAACATATCCTGCAACATGAATCTTCCAACTCTTGTGCCAGAATCTAACGTAGTCAATATAAATACAGCTTCAAACATGATGGCAAAGTGATACCACAAAGCGAGCAAATGCTTTCCAAAGGCGTTAGCAAAAATAGTCGCCATTCCAACTGCCAGTGATGGGGCTCCTCCCGTTCTTGCAAATAATGTAGATTCACCAACATCCTTAGCTAATTGGTTCATCTGTTCAACGGTTACCGAATAACCCCATGAATTGATTTTGCTGATTATTTCATTAGCCTCTGTGCCAACAATTCCAGCAGGACTATTGATGGCAAAATATATTCCAGGCTCTAAAACGCAAGCCGCTACCATTGCCATAATTGCAACAAATGCCTCAAGAAGCATTCCACCATAACCAATCATCGGAATGTGTCTTTCATTATCAATTAATTTTGGGGTTGTTCCTGATGAGATGAGTGCATGAAACCCAGAAATTGCACCACAAGCAATTGTGATAAAAACAAATGGAAATACACTCCCCCCAAAAATAGGTCCAGATCCATCTATGAATTGAGTAACCGCAGGCATTTTTATATCAGGCTGCATAATTGCGATAGC
>CBFHKG010000002.1:0-103693 GCA_965656355.1 Methylophilaceae bacterium
CAGTTATTAAAGATAACTGCGACAGAATTGTCAGACACTTCTGGAGTTGGGATTGCAACTATTAGAAGGTTTGAATTGATGACTGGTGTGCCTTCAGGAAATGCAAGATCAATAGAGGCTATTCAAAAAGCCCTAGAGCAGGGCGGCGTCGAATTTATCGGCACCCCAGACCACCAACCCGGTGTCCGTCTCAAATAAATTACCCTTAATTTCAAAACGAACTTTTATCTTTAAATGAGTGAGATAGCCGTGAGGCGTGCATTTTAAATCAGTTCTAAAACTTCAATAAACTGATTGATTTCTTTAAATTCAGTGACCTTTGACCAGTCTTGATCTTGTCCATAGCCATAGAATGCTTTAATGAATAGGAGCTGATTAAGGTTGGCTGATAAGCCATCATTTACTGTATCTCCAATAAAGTAGCTCCCATGAAATGATTCATTCTGATTGATGATGTCTTGAATCATGGCATCTTTGTTTCTCATCTCAGGTTTGCTGTCGCTACATTCAAAAAATGAAAAATAATCATTCCAGCCAAAGTGACAAATGAGTTTTTTGGTCGGTGCTAATCTTTTGTTGGTCGCTATTGCCATGGGAATATTTTTGGAATGAAGTTGTTTTAAGACTTGACTCACATCAGGATAGGGCTGGGTATGCTGAATCACTTGCTCATCATGCAATGCAATAAATAATTGCACAAATTCATCCAAAGAACCCTGGTGTTCAGGGCCTAATATTTCTGAAGCCGTATCTCTTAAAGGCGGACCGATGAGTAAATTTTTTGCATACTCCAGTCGTTCTGGAGCAATTTGTTTGGTAATGCTTTGAAAACATTGGTAAATCGCTTGTTCAGAATCAACCAGTGTTCCATCAAAATCGAAAATAAAGGCTTTACTCAAAGACTCACCCAACTATCTGCTTTAATACTCTGCTCAATACTTTCAAGTGTCCTTGCATTCCATAATGCATCTTCATTTGTTAATTTTGGAGATATATCTGAGCTTATAACTTTATTAAAATGATTGACTTCAAGAATGAAATGATTGGCAGCAGGGACAACCTCTTCTGTTAACCCACCATTTTCAGTATTGATGATTATTTTTGCTTGCTTATCTTCTGGCTGCCATACTGTGGGGCATTTAACTCTTCCCAATGGCCCAAACGCCTCAAACTCTGACCTTCGTGTGCACTCAAAGCTAATATCAAAGGTTGCACGCTTATTATTTCCAAAATCAATTAAACCACTCGTTGAAATATCTGCACCATGCTCGTTTAATTTAGCAATGGCTTTGACTTGAACTGGATTTTCTTTAAAGCATTGTCTGAGTGTATGAATTGCATAGGGACCAATATCCCAGAGCGCACCGCCACCATTCTCCATAGAGCGATTAATACGATAAAACCTTGCAGGTTGTATTGGAAATGAAAACATGGAATGCGCGTAATTAATATCACCTAAAGTATTTGATTTGATTGTACTCATAATTCTGTCAAATTGGGGATGAAATGCATACATAAACCCCTCCATAATTTTGACGTTATTTTTAGTTGCTTCTTTTATCAATATTTTTACTTCCTCCGACTTTATTGCCATTGGTTTTTCGATTAGGACATCTTTTTTTGCTCTCAAGGCTCTCAGGGCAACCTCGGTATGCTCTTCATTTGCTAGAGGAATATATATTGCATCTACTTTTTCATGATTAATGACCTGGTCAAAACCATCAAAGCAGGATACTTTATCTTCATATCTTGGCAGGTGCTTTAAAAGACATTCTTTTGAAGCGCCAGGTCGTCTGCTGCCTATCGATATTAATTCACCTTGTTCTGATTGAACGATAGCAGGCATAAGTCGCTCATTTACCCTCGCTGCACCTAAAATACCCCAACCAATTTTTTTCATAAATTTTCCTTAGCTTTGTTTTGGTTATCACCAATGTGATTTTCACCTTTTGATTTTGATAACATAATTTGTTTTTGTCTTTCAATCACACCTGCCTTTTTCTTGTCACTTAGCTTATTAAAGCAATAGGGACAGGAGATGCCTTTGGTATATTGATTTGATTCTAATTCTTCTGGGGATAGGGGGTGTCTGCAGGCATAACACTGATCATATTGACCTTCATCTAAACCATGCGTAACAGCAACGCGCTGATCAAAGACAAAACACTCTCCTTGCCATAAACTTTTATCCTTTGGGATAGTTTCTAGATATTTTAAGATACCACCTTTGAGGTGATAAACATTCTCAAAACCCTTATTAAGCATCAGCGATGTCGCTTTTTCACAACGAATGCCTCCCGTACAAAACATAGCAACTTTCTTTTGCTTATTATCTTTGAGATTCTTTTCTAAATATGAAGGAAATTCTCTAAACGTATCTGTTTGTGGATTAATTGCATTTTTAAAAGAACCTATATCAACCTCATAATTGTTCCGTGTATCAATAACAATGGTATTTGGGTCTTCAATTAGAGCATTCCAATCTTCCGGATTAACGTATTGTCCTACCTTCTTAGCGGGACTAACTCCGTCAACTCCCAGCGCAACAATTTCTTTTTTCAGTCTTACCTTCATTCTATAAAAAGGATTTTTTGATGCCCATGATTCTTTATGCTCTAGATTTTTAAAGCTACCGTTGAGAAAGGGATCTGTCTTGATAAATTTAAGGAATTCATGAATATTATTTTTCTTTCCTGATATGGTACCGTTGATTCCTTCAGCGGCTAATAAAATAGTACCTTTGATGTTATTTTTTTTACAAAATTTTAAAATAAATGTTTGTAATTTATCAATATTTTCAAGGCTGACAAATTGATAGAAGGCTATAGTGAGGAACATAATTGATATTAGCTAAATTTAATTTATTTTATGCTTTAAAAATGTTATTTTAACGCTCTTTTAATAGGTTTATTTAATAAATTTTTTGGAGAATTTTAAAATGACAATTGAACAAACATTATCGATCATAAAGCCCGATGCAGTCGCTAGGAATGTAATCGGAGAAATATACACTAGATTTGAAAAAGCAAATTTAAAAATTATAAAAGCCATGATGGTTCATCTCACAAAAGAGGAGGCTGAAGGTTTTTATGCTGTTCATAAGGGAAGGCCTTTTTTTAACGATTTAGTGACATTCATGACATCTGGCCCAGTCATGATTCAGGCGTTAGAAGGTGATAATGCCGTTTTAAAAAATAGAGAATTGATGGGAGCAACCAACCCTAAAGAAGCAGATGCCGGAACTATTAGGGCAGATTTTGCTGACAGTATTGATGCAAATGCGGTTCATGGCTCTGATTCATTAGAAAATGCTAAAATAGAGATTGAATATTTCTTTGGTTAAGCTTCTTTGGATAATTTACTCGATTTTAACTGTAATGAATTAACCGAATATATCCAAAAATCTGGGCATAAGCCTTATCGCGCAAAACAATTATTAAAGTGGATTTATCATTTTGGGGAAAGAGATTTTTCCAAAATGACTGATTTAGCGATTACATTTCGTGAATCTTTGATTAATACAGCTAAAATTGAAATTCCTGCAATAGAATTTGATCATCTATCTTCTGATGGAACACGTAAATGGTTATTAGATATGGGAACTAAAAATGGCATTGAAACTGTTTTTATTCCAGAAGAGAATCGTGGCACGCTTTGCATTTCATCGCAAGTAGGTTGCGCATTAGAATGCACATTCTGTTCTACGGGCAGGCAGGGATTTAATAGAAATTTAACATCAGCTGAGATTATTGGGCAATTATGGCTAGCTAACAACAAACTCCGTGAGCAAAAAAATTATAAGCTATTAAATGGTGATGAGCGGATCATCACGAATGTTGTGTTGATGGGGATGGGAGAGCCCTTAGCTAACTACAGGCATGTCTTGCATGCATTAGAAATGATGTTAGATGATTCTATTTATGGTTTAAGTCGAAGAAAAGTAACATTATCAACGAGTGGCCTAGTTCCTGCGATTGATAAATTAAGTCTTGATTGTCCAGTTTCCCTTGCCATTTCTCTTCATGCGTCAAATAATGAGCTGAGAGACATAATTGTTCCAATTAATAAGAAATATCCTCTCGATAAACTCATGTCTTCTTGCGCCAGATATATTGAAAGGGCACCCAGAGACTTCGTGACATTTGAGTATGTCATGTTGGAGGGTATCAATGATTCAGCTGAACAAGCTAAAGAGCTCATCAAGCTAATTAAGGATGTTCCATCAAAGCTTAATTTAATTCCATTTAACCCATTCCCGAAAAGTGGATACAAGTGCTCAAAAAGGGCAGTTATAAAATCTTTCCAAGAAATTTTAATGGATGCGGGTATTGTCACGACTATTAGAAAAACTCGTGGGGATGATATCGATGCTGCCTGCGGACAGCTTGCAGGGCAAGTTCAAGACAAAACAAAAAGAACACAACGGCTCCAGCTAATATGATAAAAAAAAATACGACTCAAGTGATGGTAGGGGATGTCGCGGTGGGCGGTGGAGCTCCTATTGTGATTCAGTCAATGACAAATACCCATACATTTAATAAAAAAGAAACGGTCGCCCAAATATTGGAGCTTTGGAGCGCTGGCTCAGAGATCGTCCGAATCACAGTGAATGATGAAGAATCAGCGAAGGCAGTGCCTGATATAAAAAAAGAGTTACTTGATAACGGTTGTAACCTTCCAATAGTAGGTGATTTTCATTTTAATGGACATAAATTACTAGAAAAATATCCTAATTGCGCAAATGCCCTTGATAAATATCGAATCAACCCTGGAAATGTCGGTAAAGGAAGTAAACGGGACGAACAATTTGCTGCAATGATTAAAACGGCAATAAATTTTGATAAGCCTATTCGAATCGGTGTAAATTGGGGAAGCTTAGATCAAGATCTTTTAAGGTGTTTAATGGATGAAAATGCAAGACTAAAAAATCCATTAACATCGCAATCAGTGATGAAGGAGACTTTAATTAGGTCAGTCATAGACAGCGCTAATGCTGCAAAGGAAATAGGACTAGCAAATAATAAAATAATTGTCTCTTGTAAGGTGAGTGATGTTCAAGATTTAATTGAGGTTTATACTAGCTTATCAAAAAGATGTAGTTACCCCTTACACTTAGGCCTTACAGAGGCTGGTATTGGTTCTAAAGGGATTGTTTCCTCGGCGGTATCCATGGGGTATCTTTTACAACACGGGATAGGAGATACAATTCGAATTTCATTAACCCCTGAGCCAGAAGAATCACGGACAAAAGAGGTCATTGTTGCCCAAGAGTTATTACAAACCATGGGCATACGTTCTTTTTCGCCTCTTGTCATTTCATGCCCAGGTTGTGGAAGGACAACCTCAACCTATTTTCAAGAATTGGCCGGTGAAATACAAGGTCATTTAAGAAAGACTATGCCAGATTGGAAAAAGAAATATAATAATGTTGAAGATATGACCGTAGCAGTGATGGGTTGCGTTGTTAATGGCCCTGGAGAGTCAAAAATGGCTAATATTGGTATCAGCTTACCAGGTACAGGAGAGGTCCCTGTGGCACCAGTTTATGAGAATGGGAAAAAAACAGTTACATTAAAAGGTTCATCAATAAGTGAAGATTTTAAAGGTATCATTGAAAAATATATTCAAAATAATTATGAAAAAAAATAACGCTTAGATGGTTAATAAAATTCAATCTATAAAAGGATTTTATGATGTTGCCCCGGTTGGTCAAAAGATCTGGCGTTATTTTGAATCAAAGTGCTTGTCAATTTTTGACCAATATGGATATGAAGAAATTGGACTTCCAATTATTGAGGCAACAGAATTATTTGAAGCGGGTGTTGGGACGCATACTGATATTGTAGAAAAGGAAATGTATAGCTGGACTGATAAGCTAAATAACGACAAGTTAACATTGCGCCCAGAAGGCACGGCAGGATGTGTAAGGGCAGTTATTCAAGGAAGCCTTACCTATAATGGACCTGTAAAGCTTTTTTATAGAGGCCCTATGTTTAGGCACGAAAATGTACAAAAAGGCAGGCAAAGACAATTTCATCAGCTAGGTATTGAATCCTTTGGTTTAACAGACCCTGCAAGCGATGCTGAACAAATAATTATGCTAAGCAGGCTATGGAAATCGCTTGGTTTGGAGAATAAAATACGCTTAGAGATTAATTCAATTGGTGATGTTGATGACAGAGAGCATTACAGAAAAGAATTAATTGATTATTTTGAGAAAAATATAGAGATTTTAGATGATGATGCTAAAAGAAGATTGCATAAAAACCCAATGAGAGTTTTAGATAGTAAAAATCCTCATATGCAGGATATGCTTGAAAAAGCTCCTAAATTAATTGATACAATAAATGAGGATGCTAAAAAGCACTTCAAATCACTTTGTCAGATCTTGAAAGATAATCAGGTTGATTTTCAATTAAATAAAAGGTTGGTTAGAGGTCTGGATTACTACAACAGAACAGTTTTTGAATGGATTACTAGTGACTTAGGTAGTCAAGGCACCGTTGCAGGTGGAGGTCGGTATGATTACTTAGTCGAAAGATTAGGTGGGAAACCAACGCCAGCATGTGGTTTTGCGATCGGTATTGAGAGAATTATTTTATTACTTGAGAATACAGATTTTGAAAATGACACTCACCCAGATATCTATATTGTAAATTTAGGGAATGAATCGAGAGATAAATCTTTTACTATTGCAGAAAACTTAAGGAATCAAAATTACAAAGTCACCGTAAATCTTGATTCAGCAAGCTTTAAATCACAAATGAAAAAAGCTGATAAAAGTAACGCAACAATTGCACTCATTATTGGTGAAGACGAGTTAAAAAACAATCTTATCCAAGTGAAACTTATCCGTAAGGATGGCTCTCAAACGGAAGTAAAAGATAAAGATATACTAAGCTTTATTAAAAAAAATATTTAATAAAAATGAATAAAGATATATTAAAAATCAGTAATTTAACAATAGGAACTAAAGTGGATACTAAACTTAATTTAGTTGATGATATCTCCTTTTCTGTTAAGAGTGCCAAAACAACATGTATTGTGGGTGAATCTGGAAGTGGTAAAAGCTTAACTGCTCTCTCGATCATTAGATTGCTTTCGCCTCAATTGAAAATGTCAGGAGAAATTTTATTTAACAACGAAGATATATGCAAGATGAGTGAGCTTGAAATAAGAGAAAAGAGGGGTCTGGATATCGCCATGATTTTTCAAGAGCCTATGACCTCACTAAACCCAGTTTTAACGATTGGTTATCAGATCAAAGAGGCCATAGCTGTTCATTCTGACTTACCAAATAATGAGATCAATAACAAAGTTGAGGAATTGTTAACGCTTGTTGGGATTCCTATTGAAAGAGTCAGTAGTTATCCTGACGAATTATCAGGAGGACAAAGACAGCGGGTCATGATTGCGATGTCAATGTCATGTAATCCAAAGTTACTCATTGCTGATGAACCTACCACCGCGCTTGATGTGACAGTTCAGGCTCAAATTCTTAAGCTTTTAGATGATCTTAAAAGTAAGTTAAATATGTCTATGTTATTTATTACTCATGACTTTGGTGTTGTTGAGGATATCGCCGATGATGTGATTGTTATGTTTAAGGGCAAGATTGTCGAAAGAGGGGAAGTAAATCAGGTACTCAAAAAACCGAAACATCCATATACTAAAGCCTTACTGGGATGTGTGCCAGATGCATTAGGAAAGAAACAATTAACGCCAATAGATTATGAAAAGTTAGATAGGGCAATACAACGACTATGAAGAAGCTTTTGCAAACAAATAACTTATCAAAAACCTATGTGCAAACTCAAGGATTTTTTTCAAGGGTAAGAACTAATATTCATGCACTTGATAATGTGAGCTTTTCTATCAATCAGGGAACGACAATGGCCGTTGTAGGCGAATCGGGTAGTGGAAAATCAACACTCGCTAAAAGTTTAGTCCGCCTTGTTAATCTTGATGAAGGGTGTGTTAAGTTTAATGGTGTTGATTTGCTTAACCTAGAAGGGGAGAAGTTAAAAAGTGTCAGGAAAGATATTCAGATGATTTTTCAAGATCCTTATGCCTCGCTAAATCCACGATTGAGTATTTTACAAATTATGGAAGAACCACTTCTTATCCATAACTTTCAAGATAGCGATGCACGTAGAAGAAAAATTGAAAATTTCATTGAGCGTGTGGGACTAAAGGCATCTGATTTAAAAAAATATCCCCATCAGTTTTCTGGTGGTCAGAGACAAAGAATTGGTATTGCTAGAGCACTTATTCTTGAACCAAAATTGGTAATTTGTGACGAACCTGTTTCAGCGCTCGATGTATCAGTCCAAGCCCAGATATTAAAATTATTAAAAGACTTACAAAGAGAATTTGGACTTACTTATTTATTTATTACTCATGACTTAAGAATAGTAAGACACGTGGCAGATGATGTCATGGTAATGCGACATGGAAAGCTCGTCGAAGAGGGAAAAACTGATATAATTTTCAAAAATCCGAAGAACCAGTATACAAAAGATTTAATCCAATCTATTCCAGGATTAATCTCAAAAAGGAATTAGAGCAAATGGCATTTGATAATGATGAACAACAATCAGAGTACTTTAAGAGTTTTTATAATTCACATAAAGTTAAAATATTCTCAGCGATAGCAGTATTTTTATTGGCTTTTTTTACTTATCAATACTTGGTAAGTGTTAATGAGTCAAGAGATGAAGAAGCTTCTCAGCTTTTCCAAGATGTTTTGGTATCCAAAATTGGCAATATTGATGAAATAAAATTAAAAGTAGGAGTGCTTCAAAATGACTTCAGCAACTCACCCTATGCAGCAAGAGCAAGCATTTATTATTCTAAGCTCTTAGTTGAAACTGGTGATTATTCTGCTGCTGCAAAAGAACTTATCTGGGCTTCAGGTGAAAATATTGAGCCATCTATTCAATCTATGGCAAATTATCTTTTAGGTAATTTATATTTAGTTGAGAAAAAACTAGATGAGGCACTTGAGGTGGCGAATAAAATTATCACTGATGGCTACATTGGTTTAGCCAATGATTTAAAGGGGGATATCTATATCGCTTTGGGCGATAAAGAGAATGCAATCAAATCATATGAATTGGCTCTTAATTACTTTGGTGGTCAAGGAGATTTTCATAAAGTAATTGAGAATAAATTAAATTCAATTAGTCAATGAGGTTAATTCCTCTAATATTTCTTACCTCTATCTTATCTGGCTGTTTTATTGGACCAGTTGAAGACTTTGTTGATCAAATGGATGATCAATACTTCGCAGATGAATTTAATAATATCCCAACTGAAATAAAACCCTATGACAAAAAAGCTTCTATGGAGCTAATTTGGGAGAATAAGGTTGGTGATAACGACATAAACAACCTTAATCTTATTTTTTCAGAAGAATTCGTTATAGCGGCTACTAGCGATGGAAGTTTGCGAAAATTGCAAATGGCAACAGGTGAAACTATTTGGGAAAAAGAAATCTCTGAAAAAATAATAATGGGTGTAGGAGGAGATTTTGAGAATATTCTATTTATTACGGAAAATAGTTATTTATGGTGCCTTGATAGTTCGGGTAATGCTATTTGGAAGATATTTATTGATGGTGAGGTTTTAACTACACCAGTCGTAAATAATAAAAAAGCCTATGTCAGAATTGCCGACTATGAAATTTTACAAATTGATTTGAAGCAAGGTGATATTGACTGGAGGTATGCTCATTCATCACCTTCCTTAACATTCAATGGAACATCATCATTAACCTTTTCAGATGGAGTAATTTATGGTGGATTTGGTGCAGGAAAGCTAGTTGCGGTCCACCAAAAAAGTGGCGCATTTATATGGGAGGCAAATATATCTCAAGTAAAAGGGGTGACAGATATTGATAGACTGACTGATGTTTTAAGTAAGCCAGTAATTAACGATTCTGAAGTTTATGCAGTTTCAACTTCCGGAGATTTAACATCAATAAATAGAAGAAGTGCAAGTATTATTTGGACTCGCAAAATTTCAAGCTTTAATAATATTGCCTTTGATGGTTTTGATATATATCTAACTCATAAGAGTGACTCAATCTACTCCTTAGATTCAAAAAGAAATGGAAAAACAAATTGGCGAAATGCTGACTTACAGTTCCGGAGAATAACTGATCCAATTATTGTAGGTGACCACATTGCAGTTGGTGATTTTAATGGATACATCCACCTGCTAAATTCAGAAACAGGTATTGTTGAAGGTCGAGCTCAAATAACTTCTGATGTTCCAATAGGAAAAAATATTCATACTATTGGAAAAAATAAAATTTTAGGAATTGATTTTGACGGTAATGTTTTTTTAATGGAAGTAAAGAATATTTCAGAAAAAATAGCTGAGGATAATATAGATGAAAAAACAGATATCGACAAAAATACTCTAGAGGCTACTGAGGCTACTGAGGCTACTGAGGCTACTGAGGCTACTGAGGCTACTGAGGCTACTGAGGCTACTGAGGCCGTTGAAGCTCCAACAAACGAAATGTGTGATGTTGATGAAGGTGATATTAGAAATAAGGGTAATAGAAAAAGAAAAAATTGTTATTAGATGTTTTTTAAAAATTAATTAGTTGGTCAAAAAAAATGAAGAGTATCGTCATAGTTGGCAGACCTAATGTAGGAAAATCAAGTTTATTTAATCGTTTAACAAAAACTCGGGATGCAATAGTAGCTGATATGCCTGGTCTCACAAGAGATAGGCATTATGGAAAGTTAGAAATTCAAGACAGTCAATTCTTACTTGTTGATACAGGAGGCTTTGAACCAAAAAATAAAGAGGGCATTGTTCAGGAAATGGCTCTTCAAACAAAACAAGCGATTGATGAAAGCGACATTATTATCTTTATGGTTGATTCTAGAAAAGGACTGCATCCAACCGATGAACATATTGCTGACATTATTAGAAAGAATGAAAAGCCAAAAATTATTGCGGTAAATAAAGCAGAAGGTATTTTAGATGAAAAAGCATTCATAGATTTTTATTCGCTCGGATTTTCGAATTTAGTTAGATTATCTTCTGCCCATGGAGAAGGTATTTCAGCCCTCAAAGATTTTTTATTAACGTTTGATGAAATCGGTGATGAGGAAATTGAAAATAAAAAACATCCAAAAATAGCGATAGTAGGCAAACCTAATGTTGGAAAATCTACCCTTATCAATGGCTTACTTGGAGAAGATAGGTTTATTGCTTTTGATCAACCTGGCACAACAAGAGATGCAATTTCAACAGAATTTTTTTGGAGTAAAGATACTTATACTCTAACGGATACTGCAGGTATCAGAAAAAAAGGGAAGGTATTTGAAACGATAGAAAAATTTTCCATTATCAAAACATTAAATGCAATAGAACAGTCAAACATTGCAGTTTTACTTATTGATGGAAAAGATGGACTTTCAGCCCAAGATTTGCACATTCTTGCATTTGTTATCGAAACAGGGAGGTCTTTGGTTGTTGTTGTTAATAAATGGGATTTATTAGACGGCTATGAAAAAGATAAAATAAAAAATCAGATAGATAGAAAACTCTCTTTTGTCAATTTTGCTGAAGTTGTATTTATTTCAGCTATTAAAAAGAGAGGTTTTTCAGAAATGATGAGAGCTATTAAAAAAGCATATCAATCATCTCAAAAAAAACTTTCTACGCCACAAATTAACTCTGTTCTTGAAAATGCTTTAATTTCTCACCCACCTAAAATTATTAAAGGTATAAGGCCAAAATTAAAATATGCTCATCAAGGTGGCTTAAATCCGCCTCAAATCATTATTCATGGTAATCATTTAAATGAAATAAAAAAAGATTATCTTGTTTTTCTGGAGTCTTTTTTTAGAAAATCATTTCATCTGGTTGGTACACCAATCAAAGTTTTATTAAAAAATTCTGAAAATCCTTTTGACAAAAAGAATTTAAAACCAAAGAAAACAGGCCTTGTGACGAGAAGAAAAATTAAAAATGAATATAGAGAAAAATTGAGTAAAAAAAATGTTTCTAGTTAATCATAAAGGCTATCCCAAATATTCCACCAATCTTTCTTTTGAGCCTGGAGGTCTTTTGTATGAAATTCGCTATCAGGGTAATTAAATTTAAGTATTTTTTCTGTATCTTTTTGGAGGTCTTGAATTCCAAGAAACTCATAGGCGCTAATCATAATAATTAAAGCTTCTTCTTGGTGAATAGTTTGTGGATACTCTTTCAGCACAAACTGTGCTCTATTTAGTGCAGCTACATAGGCTTTTCTTTTCATGTAATATCTAGCAACATGAATTTCGTTTTCAGCCATTTTATTCATTAGGTAAGTCATTCTGATCACACAATCATCATAGTATTTACTATCAGGATATCGCTTTACAATAATTTCAAAGGCTTTGAAGCTATCTTTTAGTGGAGCAACATCACGGTCACTGATATCTTGTAAGGTGAATTTATCAAATAATCCTCTATCCACAAACAATACGACTCCTTTTAAATAAAATGCATAGTCAACTGTTGGATGATTGGGGTAAAGTCGTATAAATTTATCAAGCATCGCAATAGCTTCAGCATCTTGAGAAAATCTATAATATGAATATGCTAGATCTAATTTAAATTGAGGAGCAAGCTTTGAATTGGGGTAACGTTGCTCTCCTTTTTCTAATACTCTAATTGCTGCTGGCCAATCACTGTTGCTTGCATAAGCCTCACCCCTTGAAAGAATCCACTGGGGAGTTTGACCGGTAGTTTCATCAAATTCAACGGGATCGCCAAAAATAAAACAACCCGATAGGAGAAAAGTTAGTATTAATGTTGAAATTAATTTCATAGGTTGATTATTGATAGTGATGATGTAAATTATACCTTATGAAACACGAAAAATTAGAGTTAATCATCCCAAAAAATTCAACAGGAAAAAGAATAGACATTGCACTTCAAGAATTGATGGCAGACTATTCAAGAGCAAAACTTCAAGCTTGGATTAAATCAGGATTTATTTTACTTGATAGCAAAAAAATCTCATCAAAAGACATTGTTTTAGGCGGTGAGATAGTCAGCGTCGAAGTTCAACAAGATGAAAAAATACTGCAATTCGAGCCAGAAAATATTTCACTTAATATCGTCTATGAGGATGAAAATTTATTTGTAATAAATAAAGATCAAAATATGGTAGTTCACCCAGCAGCTGGAAACTGGAGCGGCACTATATTAAATGCAATCTTGTTTCATTTTCCTAAGAATAAATCCTTACCCAGGTGCGGAATTGTTCATCGTCTTGATAAGGATACAACAGGTTTAATGGTGGTTGCCAAAGATGAAGTAACCCAATCAAATCTCATTAAACAATTGCAGTCAAAAAAAGTATTTAGGGAATATAGGGCAATTGTCTGGGGTCAGGTGCTTGTAAATAAGTCAATTGATCTTCCGATAGGGCGACACCCATCAGTTAGAACAAAAATGGCCATAAATAAAAATAATGGAAAGAATGCTGTTACCCATTATGAAGTTCTTGAACGGTTCATAATGCATAGTTATTTGAGGTGCAAGCTTGAGACTGGAAGAACACATCAAATAAGAGTTCATATGAATCACAATACATCTCCTATTGTTGGAGACCAGACTTATGGGCTCAAGAAAATCATCCCTACAAAAGAAATATCATTAGCATTGAAGGATGCGACTGTTAACTTTCCCAGACAGGCACTTCATTCAAGTTCATTGGGCTTGATTCATCCAAAGACTAAGCAGAATATGCGTTGGGATATCGATCTCCCTGAAGATATGAAAACACTTCTTGATCTAATAAGGAATGAAAGCTCAATTTCTAACTAATGCTTAATAATATGGATAACATAAATGTATTTGAGCCCGAATGGGATGTCCCCAAAAATATTTTTGCCTTACAAACAACAAGAAATTCTAACCCCATCAAAGAATCTTTTGATAAAAATAAAAAAAAATTATTAACTAATTTAGGTTTTGAATTTATTAATAAAAAGGCAATAGGGTTAAATCAATCACATAGCAATATTCCTATTGAGTTACCATCCGATGACCGAGATGCTGATGCTTCATACACAACACAGAACAAAGTGATCTGCTCAATAAGAACAGCTGACTGTATGCCCTTACTGGTTACAGATGAAGAGGGAAGTTTTGTTGCTGCTATTCACGCAGGCTGGCGAGGGCTGGCATCTGGAATTATTGAAAATACCTTAAAAAAAATTAATGTAAAAGGCAAATTTATAGTTTGGATTGGCCCGCATATCAGCCAAGAATTTTTTGAGGTAGGTGATGAAGTAAGAAATATTTTTTTGGAGAATGATCCAGCTTGCGCTGAAGCATTTACAAATGAAGCAAATGGCAAACATTTACTTTCTATGCTCAAAATAGCAAAACTTAAGCTGCTTAGCTTAGGTGTAGAAAAAATATATATTACGAAGAATTTTTGCACTTATAAAAATGCGAATAATTATTTCTCATATCGAAGAGATGCTTCCAAAGAGAGGATGACCTCCTTAGTATGGATAGAAGAATAATTTTATTTCATCTTACCTAACTTCAAACTATAATAGATTACTTTTTTATGGATAAACAATGGCTTTATACTGGATTATAGCTGTTTCATTCGCTGGAGGATTAATGAGCCTCCTACTTGCGAGTATCATTTTTAAGAATGCTAATGCAGCTTTAGCAAACAATTTAGTGAGTTTAGCTGTAGGGACGCTATTAGCTGCCTCATTTCTTGAAATTATTCCTCATGCAATGGAAGCTTCAAATAATAATTTCCATGGTATTAGTTTTACGGTATTGATTGGAATACTGATACTTTTTATTCTAGAAAAGTTAATGATATGGCGTCATTGCCATGGTTCTCATTGTCACAAACATAATGAATGCGATACACAAACAAAGCAAAGTAAACCCAATGGTAATAGCGGTATTATTGTTATTGGTGATTTATTTCATAACTTCGTTGATGGTATATTAATTGCGAGTGCATTTTTGGTTGATATTAAACTTGGTTTGATTACTGCCCTATCAATGTTACTTCATTGTTTACCGCAAGAAATGAGCATATTTTCAGTGCTTTTACATCAAGGTCTGTCAAAGTTTAAGGCGTATATGTGGAATATTACTTCGAGCTTTGCCACACTATTGGGCGGGCTTTTATCATTTTATATTTTAAGTTTTATGGAGAACCTTGTTCCTTATGTTTTAGCAATAGCTGCTTCAAGTATGATATATGTTGCGATATCGGATCTTATTCCAGACCTTCATGAGAAAACTGATACAAAAGATTCTCTTAAGCAAATATCATTTATTTTGATTGGGGTGGCTATCATTTATTTTCTTCATGAATCTATTCATTAAAAAAAGGATTATTTTATGAAGGTAGTCACTAGATTTGCCCCAAGCCCAACTGGATATCTGCATGTTGGTGGAGTCAGGACAGCACTGTTTTCATATGCTTATGCAAAAAAATTTAAGGGTGATTTTTTATTAAGGATTGAGGATACCGATATTGAGAGATCTTCAGAAGAAGCTATCAATGCCATATTAGACGGCATGAAATGGTTAGGACTTGAACATGATAAAACAATAGAATATCAAACAAAACGCTTAGATTTATATAAAAAATATATAAATATCATGATTGAAAGTGGGGATGCTTACTATTGTTATGCTTCTAAAGAAGAGCTTGATAATCTGAGAGATGATCAAATAAAAAAAGGTGATAAGCCATGTTACGACGGTCGTTGGAGGCCGGAGCATGGTAAAGCCCTACCTCAACCACCTAAAGATATTTCTCCCACAGTAAGATTTAAAAATCCAAAAACAGGCATTGTTAAGTGGATTGATTTAGTTAAAGGTGAAATTAATATCAATAATGAAGAGTTAGATGATTTTATTATTGCAAGGTCAGATGGAACACCAACTTATAATTTTTGTGTGGTTATTGATGACTGGGATATGGAGGTATCGCATGTCATCAGGGGAGACGACCATATCAATAACACGCCAAGACAGATTAATTTGCTAAATTCTCTAAAAGCTCCAATTCCAAATTACGCTCATCTATCAATGATTCATGGGCCTGATGGCCAAAAGCTCTCAAAAAGACATGGGTCGGTTAACGTTATGCAGTATAAGGAAGATGGTTATCTACCCGAAAGCTTAAATAATTATCTTGCTAGGCTTGGTTGGTCACATGGTGACGATGAAAAATTTTCTATGGAAAGCTTTTGTGAATGGTTTGATTTTGAGCATGTCACATCATCATCTGCTCAATTTGATAAGGCAAAGCTAGATTGGCTAAATGGTGAGTACATAAAAGAATACGACATAGACAAGTTAACAGAAATGGCCGTTTTAAAGCTTAATCAAATTAATTGCCCAACTAACAATATCGAAATTATTCGCAATGCCCTTAATTTATACAAGGACAGAGAAACGAACCTTAATTCACTTTTTGAAAACATTGTTTATTTTTCTAAAAAACCTGATCGGGATCCCGAATTGGAGTCAAAGTATATAAATGAAGTGAGTAGAGAAAATATTAAAGCATTAGTCGATTGCCTTGAACGCATAAAGTGGCAAGAGGATGACATTAATCAATGTATAAAAGATTTTGTAAAAAACAATGGGTTAAAGTTTCCTGAAATTGCAATGCCACTCCGAGTGAGGTTAGCAGGAAATCTTAATACACCTAACATAGGGAGTATAATATACGTCTTAGGCCTTGAAGAGTTAAAAGTTAGGGTCAGCGACTGCCTTTAAAAATTATATAAAGAAAATATTAATATGCATTTACAGGACAATTTTTTAAACAAAGTGATAGAAGAAAATATTTCTGTCTCAATTTATCTGTTAAATGGAATAAAATTGCAAGGAAATATTCACTCGTTTGATCAATCTGTCATTGTGTTAAACGGCCAAGCCCCGCAACTTATCTACAAACATTCTATTTCAACCATTGTTCCATCCAAGAAAGTGAGCTTAACTCAATCATAGAAATGTTTGAAAGACCCAAGAATGGTGAAAGTGCGATATTAGTTAGTCTTAATATTGACGATATTGATCATAAAGAAAATACGAGTGAATTTAAACTCCTTGCCTCAAGTGCAGGTTTTAAAATTGCTGAACTAGTTGAGAGTCAAAGAAAGTTTCCTGATGCTAAATTTTTCATCGGTTCAGGAAAATTAAAAGAATTACAACAAATCAAGATTTTAGAAAACATAAAAACAATTATTTTCAACCATGAACTTACACCCTCACAGGAGAGAAATATTGAAAAAGCAACTTCTATGCGAGTTTATGATCGGACAGCCTTAATTTTATTTATCTTTGCAATGAGAGCAAAGAGTCATGAGGGCAAAATGCAAGTAGAGCTAGCTCATCTAAATCATCTGTCATCACGGCTAACAAAAGGGTGGAGCCATCTAGAGAGGCAAAAAGGAGGCATCGGCGTAAGGGGGGGTCCTGGTGAAAAGCAAATCGAACTTGACCGAAGAATGCTTGGGCAGAGAATAAAGCAGCTTAAAATTAAATTAACAAAACTTGAAAAACAAAGAGCAAATCAACGAAACGCGCGAAGAAGGTCAAAAGTATTTACTATTGCGATTGTTGGATACACCAATGCCGGTAAGTCCACTTTGTTCAATAAACTAACGAGTGAGAAAATATTGGCTGAAAACAAGTTGTTTGCAACACTTGACACCACCTCACGTAAATTATTTATTGAGCATGGGCATGATCTTGTTATTTCGGATACTGTAGGATTTATCAAGAAATTACCGACGACACTCATTGAAGCATTCAAGTCAACATTGGAAGAGTCATCAGATGCTGACTTACTTTTGCACATTGTTGATATAAGTAACGCAAATAAGGCTGAACAAATTGTTCAAGTAGATAAAATCTTGAATGAAATTGGTGCAAACAATATTCAACAAATACTAGTATTAAATCAAATAGATAAAATAAAGCTTAACGCTGGATATGATAGAGATGAGTATGGTAAAATCAACCGGGTTCAGTTATCAGCCATTAACGGTGACGGAATTGAATTTTTAAAGAAAGCAATTGTCGAAAGAAGTCTAGATTTTATCAATCAAAGAAATGGAAAATATGCGTAAATTATTCGGATTTGTTGGAAACAGAATTTCAAATGTTATTAGAAATGCTAATAATGATGGCCCACCTGATTTAGATGAATTGGTTAAGGATCTAAAATCTAAGGTAAACAACGTTTTTAAATTAAAACCCAAAAACACAAACAATGGGAATGGCTCTCAACCGCCATCAGATAACTCTGGTGATTCAGGCATTATAAAACCCCTACCAATAGTTATTGTCATATTTCTAGTTTGGTTGGCAACTGGGTTCTACATTGTAGATCAGGGTTCTAGAGGAGTTGTTTTAACCTTTGGTGAAAACACAGCAATTACTCTCCCTGGACCAAGATGGCACATTCCTTATCCAATTGAAACAGTTGAAATTGTGAATCAAGAGCAGGTTCGTACTATTGAGGTTGGTTATCGATCACTTGGTGAGGGTGCCACTCAACAACTTAAAGAGTCTTTGATGTTAACGGGGGATGAAAACATTATCGACCTCCAATTTGCAGTCCAGTACAACTTAAAGTCAGTTGAAGATTTTCTTTTCAATAATCGCTCAGTCGAAGGCTCTGTCAGAGGGGCAGCTGAAACTGCAATTAGAGAGGTTGTTGGAAAGAGTGATATGGATTTTGTTCTATACGAGGGCAGAGAGGAGATTGCAATAAAAACAAAATCATTGATGCAATCAATTCTTGATCTATATCAAACAGGTATCAATATTACGAGTGTGACAATGCAAAATGCTCAGCCCCCTCAACAAGTTCAAGCAGCCTTTGATGATGCAGTGAAAGCAAAACAGGATCTTGAAAGACAAAAAAATGAAGGTCAAGCATATGCTAACGATATAGTCCCAAAGGCAAGGGGTACTGCATCGAGACTCACAGCTGAGGCAAATGGGTACAAAATATCAATTGAAAATGAAGCATTGGGTAATGCCAGTCGTTTCGATCAAATTTTAGCTGAATACATAAGATCTCCTGAGGTAACTAAAAAAAGGTTATTTTTAGAGACTCAAGAGCAAATCATGTCAACAGTAAGTAAAATTATTATCGATCAAAAAGGATCAAACAGTCTTCTTTATCTCCCGCTTGATAAAATTATTCAGAATTCGAGCAGAAATAACAATGAAGCTGTCGATCCAAGTCAGGCATCAAGCCAAACAAACCCTGATGTATCTGCATCAGATGTCATTAATTCTTTAACAGATCGTTCTAGAGGCGCATTTAGAGCGCGTGAGAGGGATATAAGGTAAATATTATGGGTAAATTATCAAGAGTACTCGTATCAATCATTGTTCTATTAATTTTATTAAGCTTATCGACGTTCACTGTTGATCAAAGAGAGTTTGCGTTAGTTTTTAGATTAGGTGAGATTGTCTCTGTTAAGAAAGAGCCAGGCCTCTACTTTAAAACTCCGATAGTTGAGAACGTTAAGTTCTTTGACAAAAGGATATTAACTTATGAGTCAGAGCAGCCAGATAGATTTATAACGAGTGAGAAGAAAAATGTACTAGTCGATTCATACATTAAATGGCGAATAATGGACCCATCTAAATATTATGTTTCTGTTAATGGTGACGAAAGACAAGCTGAGCGTAGAATCACTCAAACAGTTAATGATGGTCTTCGTGCTGAATTTGGTAAAAGGACAATACAAGAGGTTGTATCTGGTCAAAGGTCAGAAATTATGGGTATCTTGCAGGAAAGAGCTGATAGTGAGTCAAGACTCATAGGCGTTGAGATTTTAGATGTAAGGTTAAGAAGGGTAGATCTGCCTGAAGAAGTTAGCCAATCTGTATACCAGAGGATGAATGCTGAAAGAAAATCTGTTGCAAATGAGCTAAGGTCACAAGGTTTTGCAGATTCAGAGAAAATTAGAGCTGTTGCTGAGAAAGAGAGAGATATTATCATTACAGAAGCTTATAAAGATGCTCAAAAGATTAAGGGTGAGGGTGATGCGACTGCAGCAAAGATATATGCTGATGCTTTCTCAAAAAACCAAGATTTTTATGATTTCTTCAGAAGTCTTGAGGCTTACAGAAAAAGCTTTAAAGGAAAGGATGATATTTTAGTTCTCGATCCTAACTCTGATTTTTTCAAATTCCTAAAAAGCCCTGATAGCAAGTAATTGAGTGATTCTATTGTTCTGGCAATTGGTCTTGTTTTAGTTATCGAGGGCTTGTTTCCACTCTTTTTTACACAAAGCTGGAAAGAAGCGTTTACTAGAATAACAAATCAAAAAAATGGTCAAATAAAGTTCTATGGACTTTTATCAGTGATTATTGGCATAATGATTATATTTATTGGAACCTACTAAAATGAATCAATGGCTTCTTCCTGAAAATGCTGAAGATATATTCCCAAAAAAAGCAGCTGTTATTGAATCAAAAAAGAGACTTCTTATAGATCTCTATTTAAAAAATGGATATCAACTCATTTTTCCTTCTATGCTTGAATTTTCTGACTCTCTTAATGCATATGGAAAAGATCTTGATCTCGCAACCTACAAAGTTGTTGATCAAATGACAGGAAAGATGATGGGAGTCAGTTCAGATCTCACGACTCAGGCTTTTAGAATTGACTCTCAAATGGCAAAGAAGGGCATCAACAAATTATGTTATGCGGGTTCGGTATTAAGGGCAAACTCCACTAATAAAAAACCTCGTGAGCTTTTACAAGTTGGCGCAGAATACTTTGGTGACCCTAGTATTGATGCCGACTTAGAAATACAAAAGCTACTGATACAATCTTTAAAAGTACTTGATATTAAGGATGTTGTCCTTGATATTAATCATCTTGATGTTTACAACTCATTGAAGAACGAAGTCGACTTATCACCAAGTGAGAGTTTAAGGCTGGGTAATGCAATGATGCTAAAGGATAAAAACGAAATAAATAAAATTCTCTCAGAAAAAAATAATAGCGATATTACAAAAAAACTTGTATCTCTAACAGATCTTTATGGAGACGAGTCAATTTTAAAGGATCTTAATACATTATTACCAGATCAGGTTGTTGCGAATAATGTGACTAAATCACTTACAAGTATTTGCGAGAATTTAAAGGAAATGAATGTAGAAATTAGCTTTGATTTTTCTGATATAAGAGGTTATCAATACCATACGGGCATTGTATATTCAGCTTACGCACAAAAATTTAATACAGCAGTTGCACAAGGTGGTCGTTACGATAATATGAATAAGTTTGCAGGTGATATGAGGCCAGCGACTGGGTTTTCTATCGACTTAAGATTTATCATTAACAACCTTTTAAATTAAGAAAGTATCACTATGGCTAAAAATGTAGTTGTCATTGGAACACAATGGGGAGATGAAGGTAAGGGAAAAATTGTTGATTGGTTAACAGACCATGCAGCAGCGGTTACAAGATTTCAAGGAGGCCATAATGCAGGTCACACGCTCGTTATTGGGCAAGGTTCAAATCAAAAGGAATACAAACTTAATTTAGTTCCTTCTGGAATCATTCGAGAAGGAATTGAATGTTACATAGGCAACGGCGTAGTTCTCGATATCAATCATTTAATGAAAGAGGTTGAAGGACTTGAGAAAAATGGTATTACTGTCAAAGGCAGGTTGAATGTAAGTGCTGGTTGCCCTTTGATTCTTGATTATCACGTCGAGCTTGATAGAGCTAGAGAAGCCATTCGGTCGAAGAATAAAAAAATTGGTACGACTGGGAAGGGTATCGGCCCTGCCTATGAGGATAAAGTCGCTAGAAGAGCATTTAAGGTTTACGATTTATTTTTAGACCCAAAGGATATTTTAAGCAGACTTAGAGAAACGCTTGATTACCATAACTTTGTTTTAACAAAATATCTCAATTCATCACTGATTGACATAAATAAACAGTTTGATTCCATGATGAGTCAATCTGAATTTATTAAGCCTTTTGTCTGTGATGTGTCACAAAAACTTTATGAAATAAATAAATTAGGCAAAAGTATTTTATTTGAGGGCGCCCAAGGTGCCTTGCTTGATATCGATCATGGGACATACCCCTTTGTAACTTCTTCTAATTGTGTATCTGGCCAAGCATCAGCTGGAACAGGCGTAGGCCCATCCATGCTCAGCTATGTACTCGGTATAACAAAAGCCTATACCACGAGAGTAGGCGGAGGTCCGTTTCCAAGTGAATTAGACATTAATGGTGAAGCCTCACCCGGTTTTCAAATGTCTACAAAAGGGAAGGAATTTGGTACGGTAACTCAAAGAACGAGAAGGTGTGGTTGGTTTGATGCCGCTGCATTGAGGCGATCTGCTATGGTTAATGGTTTAACTGGGCTTTGTATTACAAAACTAGATATACTCGACGGTATTGAGACCCTAAAAATCTGTGTGGGTTACAAAAATGGTAATGATCAAATAGATCTGTTGCCCCTAGGTGCTGATCAAACAGAAAATTGCGAACCAATATTGATTGATATGCCTGGATGGTCAGAAAATACGTTTGGAACTAAGAGTTGGGATGATCTTCCAAAAAATGCGCAAAATTATATTTCTAAGCTTGAAGAGCTATGTGATGTCCCAGTTCATATAATATCTACAGGACCTGAAAGAGACGAAACTATTCTCATTAAGCACCCATTTGATTAGGTCAGTTTTTAATCTATGATTAAAAAAGTTAACTCAATTATTTCAGCAACATGGATCTACACGGCAGATAAAGATAATACACTTCTTGATGATCATTCAATTGTGATCTTGGAGGATGAGATTTTTGATATCCTTCCTACAAAAGATGTCTTTGATAAATATGAAGCAGACGATGTGTTTGCATTATCTGATCACATTATTATCCCAGGCCTTATTAATAACCATACGCATGCGGCAATGTCATTATTAAAAGGCTACGCAAATGACCTCCCATTAAAAACATGGTTAGAGGATCATATTTGGCCAGCAGAAAAGCAGCATGTCTGTGAGAATTTTGTTAAAGATGGCTCATTAATTGCAATAGCTGAAATGATCAAGTCAGGGACAACAACGTTCAATGATATGTACTTTTACCCCAGCCAGATAGCAGAGGCTGCAGTTGAAATGGGAATGCGAGCGAATATTGGGTTGGTGGTAATGGAATTTCCAACAAACTACGCATCAGATCCAGAAGATTATTTAAAAAAAGGCTTTGATTTTAGAGATGAATGGAGAAGTGAAGATTTAATTTCAACTTCTTTAGCACCGCATGCACCATATACAACTTCGGATAAAACATTGAGTCTAGTCGGGACTTATGCAGAACAGCTAAATTTACCTATCCATACCCACCTGCATGAGACTCGGGAGGAAATTGAAAATAGTATCAGCCAATTTAAGGTCAGCCCAATTCAGAGATTTAGTTCTTTAGGCTTATTGGGTCCAAATTTAGTTGCAGCGCATTGCGTTCACGTTGATGAGCAGGATTTACATTTATTAAATCAGAATAATGTTAATGTCGTCCATAATCCTTCATCAAATCTTATCTTGGGAAGTGGAATTGCCGATATATCAAAAATGCTTGATTTGGGTATAAATGTTTCCATTGGAACTGACAGCTCAGCGAGCAATAATAGACTAGATATATTGGAAGAGTTGAGAATGGCAGCGCTTTTAGGAAAAGGGATAAATCAAAAACCTGAAATTTTAGATTCGAATCTTATCTTAAAATTGGCAACTTATAACGCTGCTAAATCTATGAATAAAGGTAAGCTTCTTGGTTCTATTGAGTTAAAGAAAAAAGCAGATATTGTTGCAATTAATTTAGATTCAATCTTTTCTCAACCTGTATATAATCCACTCTCAAGCCTTCTCTATAACGGTAATCAAGGAGGGGTAGACTATGTTTGGATCAATGGAACATTAAAGCTCAATGCAGGTCAATTAGAAAATATTGATTTGGATAAATTAACAAATATAGCAAAGTCATGGCAAACCAAAATAAAAACAACGTAGATCTCGGAGAAATTGAAAAGTTTAACTTACTAGCCCATAAATGGTGGGACCCAACTAGTGAGTTTAAACCACTTCACGAAATTAATCCCTTAAGATTAAATTTTATAAAGTCATCGGTGAACCTTAAAGGGAAAAAAGTTTTAGATGTTGGTTGTGGTGGTGGAATTCTTTCAGAATCCCTTGCTAGTGCAGGTGCCGATGTGACAGGGATAGACCAGGGTGACAAAGTTATTCAAATAGCTAAACTTCATGCAAATGAAAGTGGTGTAAAAGTTAAATACAAACATATAAACATCGAAGACTTTTATAAAAATACGGACGAAAGATTTGATGTTATTACTTGTTTAGAGATGTTAGAGCATGTCCCTGATCCGAACTCAATAATAAACACATGCTCAAAGCTTCTCAAACCCGGAGGGAAGATATTCTTTTCAACAATTAATAAGAACTTAAAAGCATTTTTATTTGCAATTATTGGAGCAGAATATATTCTTAACTTATTACCAAAAGGCACGCATGAGTACAAGAAATTCATAAAACCGAGCCAATTGCAGGTTTGGGCAAGCCGTAACAATCTATCGTTTGATTCAATTATAGGTATGACATATAACCCCATTACACAGAAATATAAGTTATCTCAGGACACCTCCGTAAATTATATTGTCCAAGCATCATTAGCAAATGATTAAAAAAGTTTTATTTGACTTAGATGGAACATTTATTGATTCTGCCCACGACTTGGTGCAAAGTGCAAATGATCTATACGCAATGCATAATCATGCTCTTATTACATTTGAGGAGGGTCGTGAAGTTGCATCTGATGGAATAAAAGCTTATTTAAACTTACGATTTCATCAAGCAACTGATGATTATGCAGTGCTCACAAATGAGTTTATCAAGATCTATAAAAGTAATATTTTAAATAACCCAATCCTTTTTGATGGCATTCATGACCTCATTAATCTGTTGGATAGAAAAAAAATAGGGTGGGGTATTATCACAAACAAACATCGGTGTTTCGTTGAGATGATCTTGCCATTTATCAACCTTGATCAAAGATGTGAAATTTTAATATGTGGTGATGATGGCATTTCTCCAAAACCATCACCTGATATGTTGATTTCTGCATGTGAATCTCTAAATGTAAAATCTAATGAAGTGGTTTATGTGGGTGATGCACATAAAGATATAAGAGCTTCAAAAACCGCAAATATGTTTGCAATTCTTGCATGCTATGGGTATTTGAAAAAAGAAGACAAAATAGAAAGTTGGGGTGCAGATGCCGTCATCAATCATCCTTCAGAAATTGCAGCTTTAATAAAAGTTTAAATTATTTTTTTACGTTCAACAATTGATTGGGCTAGGGTACCAGAATCGACATACTCGATTTCACCTCCCATAGGTAGGCCACGAGCTATTCGTGTGATATTTATTTTGGTTTCTTTAAGAAGTTCAGCTATGTATTGTGCTGTTGTATTACCTTCCGTTGTAAAGTTAGTTGCAAGAATTATTTCATTGATTTCACTTTTTTTAATTCTTTCAAGCAACTTATTAATATGAATTTCTTTAGGTCCAATTCCATCGAGGGGTGAAAGCCTTCCCATTAAAACAAAATACATACCTTTGTAGGAGCGTGTTTGTTCTAGCATAAGAAGATCAGTTGGCATTTCTACAACGCAGAGAGTGTCTGAAATTCTATTTGGTGAGGCACATATTGAACATATCTCCTTTTCAGAGAAATTGTTACAAAGTTTACAATGACCAAGTTTATTTAGCGATTCTTCAATTGAGCTCGCAAGTTTGTGGGCTCCCTTCCTATCTCTTTGCAGTAAATAATAGGCTAATCTAAGCGCTGACTTAGGTCCAACTCCAGGAAGGCATTTTAATGACTCTATAAGATTTTCTAGTGTGTTATTAGTCTGCATACGACTAAAAAGGCAAATTCATTCCCGGAGGAACTAAGCCTCCCATTTTTTGTGAGGAGGTACTCTCAACCTTGCCTAATGCATCTTTAAAAGCAACCATTATCAAGTCTTCTAGCATCTCCTTATCTTCAAGAAGAGAAGGGTCGATATCAATTTTTTTAATTTCATGTTTGCAGGAGATAGTAATTTTAATCATGCCGTTACCGGCTGATCCTTCTACATCAATACTTGCAAGTTCTGCCTGGGCTTTTTGGAGATTTGCTTGCATCATTTGTGCTTGTTTCATTATATTACCCATACCACCTTTAGCCATATTATTATCCTTTATTATTTAATGGTTCAATACTTGTTGGAACTACTTTTGCGTCAAAATTTTCAATTAAATCCTTTACAAATCCATCTTTCATCATAGCAGATTCGGTTTCCTTTAATAGCTTAGATTTTTCTTCAGAAGTCTTAATAGCAGGGGTTGTTTTCACTTCATCAACTAAAATTTTTACTTTAATTTTTTTATTAAAATGATTTATTAGTGATTCTTCAAGTTTTTCGACATAGTTACCTTGCATCAAATGACTTTTATTTGAATCTAAGGTAAGTTCAAATATATAATTTTGATAGGCTTTAAATTCACACTCTTGTGCCAATGCATTAGCAATTCCAAGTTTAAGATTTTTAACAAGATTGTGCCAATTACCATCAAATTCTAAATTCTCTTTAACTTCTTTTTTTACTTCAATTTGAGAGCTTTTTTTTTCCTCGATTGGTTTATTCGGGGGCGTTGCTCTTTTTTCCACTAATTTAGATTCTAATTTTTCAGTTTGCAAGGAAGGGAAAAAGGCTAACATTCTTAGCAAAGTCGTATTAAATCCGGTTAACAAGTCAGGCGCTAAATAAATATCTTTTTTTCCATTTATAACAATTTGGTAGAGAAGCTGAAGTGTTTCTGGGGAATACAATTCACTTAGTTGTTTAATTTCATTATTGCTTTGCAAATCTTCGTTACTTTCGGGAGCCACTTGATAAACTGAAATCTCATGAATAAGTTTAGCAAGATCAATTAATGTGCTATCCAGTGCAATATTTTTATCATTCATTCCATGAGCAATTTCAATAAGCTCCCCACCCTTGTTCTCTGATATTTTAAACAAGATATCTATTAGAAAATTATTATCAACGACACCTAGCATTTCACTTACTTTATTTTCTGATATTTCACTTCCAGAATATGCAATTGCTTGATCAGTTAGTGAAAGAGCATCCCGCATACTCCCTCTTGCTGATTTTGCAATGAGACCTAATGCTTTTTTTTCGGATTTTATTTTTTCGTTCGTCAATATCATATCAAGATGATTAGCAATTTTTTCAATAGTCATTTGTTTTAAATTAAACTGTAAGCATCTTGATAATACGGTGACAGGTACTTTTTTTGGGTCAGTTGTTGCCAGGATAAACTTGATGTGTTCAGGAGGCTCTTCAAGTGTCTTTAGCATCGCATTAAAGGCACTATTAGAGAGCATATGTACCTCATCAATAATATAAACTTTAAACCTACCCGAGGTGGGGGCGTATTGTGAGTTCTCTAAAAGCTCTCGCATTTCATCAACTTTTGTATTTGACGCTGCATCTACTTCGATTAGATCTACAAAATTTCCTTTATCTACGGAGATACAGGAAGAACACTTTCCACATGGTTTTGATGAAATGCCTTTTTCACAGTTAAGTGATTTTGCTAAGATTCTTGCTAATGTTGTTTTACCTACACCACGAGTACCAGTAAATAAATAAGCATGGTGCAGCCTTTCTTGGTCAAGTGCGTTAACTAGTGCTTGCACCGTATTTTCTTGACCCACAAGAGTGTCAAAATTTTTAGGACGCCATTTTCTAGCTAATACTTGGTGTGACATTTATACGCTTAATTTTAATTGAAAAAAATGGCGAGCCAGACCCCCGGCACTTGTATCCTTAGTTGTGGCTGCTTGCTTCCGCATCTGACCAGGTTGGCTAAATCGCAATGCGAGGAGGCCCGCCATTTTTAATTTTACCTTACTTTATAATATTTTTTTATTAATTTAGCCACAATGCTTTACAGGGTGATCTTTAAGAAAATCCCACTCTTCATCAGTATAAATTCGGGAGCGAATAATAAAGCGCAAACCTGTCGGTCTTTCCAATGAAAATTGCCCTCCAGTTCCTTTGATAGCATCAAGGGTAATATGTGTGTGCTCCCAATATTCAAATTGTTCAGCACTCATATAAAAGGGTGTATTTCTTACTGTACCAATTTCAACATCAGCATTACCTAAATAGAATTCTCCTTTTGTGTAGCACATAGGAGCGCTTCCATCACAGCAACCACCTGACTGATGAAACATTAGCTCACCATGCTCTGCTGTAAGCTCATCAATAAGTTTATCTGCTGATTCTGTTGTCGATATTCTAGTTATCATTAGTAAATTAAGGCCAAGATATAAACTTGACCTTAAAAATTTTACCTAATATTTTAGTTTAAAAGAATCCTAGTTTGGTTTCTGTATAACTAACTAGTAAATTTTTTGTTTGTTGATAATGGTCAAGCATCATTTTATGTGTCTCTCGACCGATACCGGACGATTTATAGCCACCAAATGCTGCGTGAGCCGGGTATGCGTGGTAACAGTTAGTCCAAACTCGCCCAGCCTGAATACCTTTACCCATTCTAAATGCGGTATTACCATTTCTTGTCCATACGCCCGCACCTAAACCATAAAGCGTATCATTTGCAATCTCTAACGCTTCCGCCTCATCTTTAAAGGTAGTTACAGATACTACTGGGCCAAATATTTCTTCTTGGAAAATTCGCATTTTATTGGTGCCTTTGAATACGGTGGGCTCAATATAGTAACCATCTGCATGCTCACCTTCAAGCATAGTTCTATTACCACCAGTGAGAAGCTCAGCACCTTCTTCTTGACCAAGCTTAATGTAAGAAAGTATTTTTTCCATTTGCTCGCTAGATGCTTGTGCCCCAATCATTGTTGATGCCTCTAATGGACTCCCTTGGGTAACAGCTTTTACTCGCTCAAGTGCTCTTTCCATAAATTGATCGTATATAGATTCTTGGATGACTGCACGTGATGGACAGGTACATACTTCGCCTTGGTTTAAGGCAAACATCGTAAATCCTTCTAATGCTTTATCAAAGAAGCTATCATCTTTATCCATAATGTCTTCAAAGAAAATGTTTGGTGACTTACCACCTAATTCAAGTGTGACGGGGATAATATTTTGTGAAGCATACTGCATGATTAGGCGACCAGTTGTTGTTTCACCTGTGAACGCAATTTTTGCTATACGTGAAGAGCTTGCTAAGGGTTTTCCTGCCTCCAATCCAAAGCCATTAACTACATTCAACACTCCAGCGGGAAGGAGGTCTCCAATAATCTCCATTAACACCATAATAGAAACAGGAGTTTGCTCTGCTGGTTTAAGCACAATACAGTTACCTGCGGCTAAAGCTGGCGCTAATTTCCATACTGCCATAAGGATAGGGAAGTTCCATGGAATGATTTGTCCAACCACCCCGAGAGGCTCATGAAAATGATAGGCCATAGTCTCATGATCAATTTCACCAATTGAACCTTCCTGTGCTCTTACTGCACTGGCAAAATAACGAAAGTGATCAATCGCAAGCGGAATATCAGCAGCCATACATTCTCTAATAGGCTTTCCGTTATCTATGGTTTCGGCTAATGAAATTGTTTCAAGGTTTTGCTCCATCCTGTCAGCTATTTTGAGAAGAATATTTGCACGCTCAGTTGCGCTTGTCTTACCCCAGCTATCTTTTGCAGCATGCGCAGCATCCAAGGCTAAATTTATATCTTTCTCATTTGATCTTGCTACTTCGCAAAATGGTTTCCCTGAAATAGGGGTAACATTCTCAAAGTATTTACCATCAGTGGGTTTGACCCATTTATTGTTTATATAGTTATCATACTTTTCTTTGCCATAAGGGCTTTTTACGCCTAAGTTTTTCAATGTATCGAAAGCCATGATTTCTCCTGTTTAAATTTTGATTATATGAATTAAATATTCTTTACTATTTACAGTACATTAATACTATTATTCTCATAAATCAAGCGCTTTAAAATCTAATACTCTTATAGGTCATATATAAGAATTTTTAGCAATATTTTTGGTTAATATTGTATTTTTATTAAATATAAGCTAGTTAGATATATAATTTATAAAAGTACGGAAGGGTGGATGAGTGGTTTAAGTCGCACGCTTGGAAAGCGTGTTTAGGGTAACCCCCTAACGCGGGTTCGAATCCCGCTCCTTCCGCCAAATTTTAATATATTAAATGAAAAATTATGACAATTTTTAAATGGTTCGTAGTTGTTTGTTTTTGGGCTTTGATTGGCTTAGTAGTGCATAACCAATTTGATCCTAATACAGTTTTTGGGAGTGTAATGGGGAGCGCTTTTATTTTTATTTGGTTTGGGGTTCTTATTATCGGAATCTTTATTAAACAAAAATTAAAAAAGAAGTAATGAAAAATTTATCTATTATTTTTCTCTTTACTCAATTATTGATACATGGCTGTAGCCATGATGAAAAAACCTTTGAGTCAGGTTATGACGATGGATACGATGAGGGTTTTAATACGCAATGTGAAATAAGTAAAATTTCAATTTACGGTCATTGGGATTCAGCTGAATACAGTAAAGGCTATAAAGTAGGTAGAAAGGATGGTGTCAGAGCTTGTGAGCTTTATCAAGAAAAATAATTTCTTAATCTTTCTTATTTTTTATACGCCAGTTTTAGTATTGGCCGAAACAATTATTGATGATTACAGAAGGTATGACGTTACCAAAACTAAATTCATTCTCGAAAAGTCTGCGAAAGACCTTAGCTACCCATGGGCACTATCATTTATTGATAAAACAAACGTTGTCATTACGGAAAAAGATGGAGGCCTCTATAAAGTAGATGTTTTATCAGGTAAAAAGCAAAAAATTAAACATAATATCCCGCATATAGGTTATGACGGTGGTGGGCAGGGAGGCCTGCTTGATGTTTATTTTAACCCTTCAGATGACTATATTTATTTCACATATAGCCATAAATCATCTAAATTAACTCGATCAAAACAATTAAGCAAAAAATCAAGCACAGCAATTGCTCGAGGAAGATTAATTGAAAACGAGATTAAAGATTTTGAGATATTGCTGATCGCAAAACCTGAATTTTTAGAAAATCGGCATTACGGTTCTAGAATAGCTATCAAAGGAGACGATCTATTTGTAAGCTTTGGAGAAAGAGGTCAAGGTATGATCTCTCAAGACCCCTCAAAGCACCCAGGGAGTATTGTTCGTATTAAGACAGATGGCGCAATCCCAGCCGATAACCCCCGTTCTATAGAGAAAAAGGATTGGTTACCAGAAATCTATGTGATTGGCGTAAGGAATCCACAAGGAATAGCGGTCTCTCCTCATGATGATGAGATATATTTTTCAAGTCATGGGCCTCGCGGCGGGGATCATATTGGAGAAGTTGAGTTTGGATCAAATTATGGTTGGAAGGATATTGCTTGGGGTGGAAGAGAATACTACGGTCTAGGCATTGGGGATAGTCCCTTTAAAGATAAGTATAAAAGACCCTTAATAAGCTGGGTCCCTTCGATGGGGATCAGTAGCATTCAATTTTATGAGGGCAAGGCGTTTCCTGAATGGCAAGGCGATTTATTAGTTGCATCATTAAATGGCGAAAGTTTAATTAGACTGGATGTCGAAAATAACGAAATTGTTGCAAAGGAAATTATCTTCAATGATAAGATTGGGAGAATAAGAGATTTTAAAATTGACTATAATGGAAATATTTACTTAATTAGCGATAGTCCAAAATCATATTTATGGAAATTATCTAAAATTTTATAAGGATGTGAAATGAATAAAATATTACAAAACCTTTTTTTAATTATTCTAGTGAGCTTAACTCTTAGTGGTTGTGGAAGTGATTCAAATAAAAAATATGAAGGTTTTATGATGCCAGAGTCTGTTGCAGAAGGCCCTGATGGCTCTATTTATGTTTCAGAGATTGGTGAACGTGATATTGACCAAGATGGCAAGATTAGCAAGATTAATCGAGATGGAACCATAGAGACTATTGCATCTGGCCTTTATGATCCTAAAGGTATCGTGTTTCATAATGACAAACTATATGTCACTGATCGTGACGCAGTGATTGAGGTAGATCTAGATGGCACTTGGCAGGTCTATGCCGGAACAATGTTGTTTCCAAAAGTCCCCGTATTCTTTAATGATATCGATGTTTCAAGCAATGGAACTTTATATGTCAGTGACACTGGAGACTTCAAAGAGAGTGGATTTATTTTTGCAGTAAACCCATCTGGTGAGATTGATCTTTTATTTGAAGGAAATGATCTTATAAAAGCACCTAATGGTGTTTTAGTCCTAGATGATTCAAAGTTACTAATTGTTGATTGGGCAGGTGATTTATTAGAAGGTGATTTAAAAAGCCAAGATATTAAAAAATTAGGTGAAGGTTTTGAAGGTGGGGATGGCCTAGCTATCAAGAAGGATACAATCTATATAAGCAGTTGGACAAAAGGAACCATTTATTCCTTTAAAAATGGAAAAACAAAGGTTATTGCAGATGGCTTTGAGGCAGCTGCGGATATTGCGCTAGTTCATGATAATAAGTTTTTAGTTGTGCCTGACATGAAAGCTGGCACAGTTACGTTTATAGGCATTTAAAAGGCATTTTAAGGATGAAAAAAGAATACTACATTGACTATCCACAAGAGAAAATAGAGCCAGGCCTTAATTTATATCGATGTTCAATATGTAAAAAAGAAGCACTATTTATCAATGGGTTACTTAATAAACATGATGTTAATTGTAGTTATAGAGTTGAGCAAGAGAAGCAATTAGTTGATTAATAATAAGCAAGAATGTACTAAAGCTATTGACCTTGCATTATCTGGTAAGTGGGATGAGGCCCATACAATTGTTCAAGAAATAAATACAGACTTTGCTCAATGGATTCACGCCGTTTTGCATAAAATTGAAGGGGATGTTCATAATAGTCGGTATTGGTACAGTCGCTCAGGCTTAAAAACATTTGAGGATTATATTGATTCCGATCAAGAACTATCGGCAATCAAAGAAGAATTAATAATAGACTAATTTTTCCAGTATAGATCCATATACTCATTAACCGGAATCTGCTCAAGAATTTCATAATTAAGGCTTTTTTCAAGTATTTTTTTTGATTGCACTTCATCAAACTGCCGAGAAAGATTGACCTTGAATTTTTCAATCAGCTTAGGAATACCTTCATCACGTCTTCGTTGGTGGCCAATTGGGTATTCAACCTCAATCAGTTCTGATTTGTTACCGTCTTTGTAAAATATTTGAATGGCATTCGCAATGGACCTTTTATTTGGATCAAGATAATCTGCCGTATATTCTTTTTTTTCAATACATTTCATTTTTTTTCTGAGAAGATCAATCCTTGGATCAATTGCGACTTCGTCCTCATAGTCTTGCGCTGTTAAATTTCCCTTAAGTAAGCCAATGGCAACCATATATTGGATGCAATGATCTCGATCGGCAGGGTTAGTTAAAGGTCCAGTTTTGTCTATAATTCTAATTGCAGACTCATGAGTTGTAATATTAATATGGTCAATTGCATCTATTTTTTCAACTTTATCGATTTTATGAAATTCATTTTTATGAAGTTTTAATGCACACTCGACAGCTGTTTGAGCATGAAATTCTGCGGGAAAACTAATTTTAAATAAAATATTTTCCATTACATAGCTACCGAACTCTTGGTTAAATTTAAATGGTTTACCATTAAATAAAACATCATAAAATCCCCATATTTTTGCGCTAAGTGCTGTTGGATAACCCATCTCACCCTTCATTGTCATTAATGCTAACCTTACCCCTCGACTTGTAGCGTCACCTGCAGCCCATGATTTTCTTGATCCCGTATTGGGAGCATGTCGATAAGTTCTTAAGCTCTGGCCGTCTACCCATGCATTTGATAGCGCATCTATTATTTGCTCTTTTGATGCACCAAGTATCTGTGATACAACGGCGGTTGTTGCAATTTTTACTAAAACAACATGATCAAGCCCAACACGATTGAAGCTATTTTCTAATGCAATAACGCCCTGTATTTCATGAGCTTTGATCATCGCTTCAAGAACGACTTTCATTTGAAGTGGTTTTTCCTTGTTTGAAACTTTTGTTCTTGAAACCCAGTCTGCTACAGCAAGAATCCCACCCAGATTATCTGATGGATGGCCCCATTCGGCTGCCAGCCAAGTGTCGTTAAAATCAAGCCAACGGATCATTGCCCCAATATTAAATGCCCCATTTATTGGATCAAGTTGAAAGTTAGTTCCAGGAATTTTTGTTCCATTTGGAACAATGGAACCAGGTACAATCGGCCCCAAATGCTTAACACAGGCAGGGTAGTCCAAAGCTTCCAAGCCACAACCTAAGGTATCAATAAGGCAGTTTTTTGCTGTTTCTAAAGCCTCATTACTTTTAATTTTGTAATCAAATACATAATTCGCGATATTAACTAGTATCTCGTCGGGTTTTTGATTATTTTTTTTAACATGTAAGCTCAATCTTTATTTTCCTTTTTTTATCTTTGTTGTATTGGTTTTATTGGTCTATCAGCTGGGCCATTATATTCAGCATTTGGCCTAATAATTCTGTTATCAATTCTTTGTTCTATTGCGTGCGCAGCCCAACCAGATGTTCTTGATATGACGAATATAGGAGTAAACATTGATGTTGGAATTCCCATTAAGTGGTAACAGGAGGCACTATACCAATCAAGGTTAGGAAACATTTTTTTCTCTTCCCACATCACTTTTTCAATACGATCTGATATCTTAAAGAGTTTCATATCCCCAGAATCTTCAGATAAATTTCTTGATACTTCTTTGATACACTCATTTCTGGGATCAGAAATTGTATACACTGGATGTCCAAAGCCTATAATAATTTCTTTTTTAGCCATGCGCGCTCTTATATCAGCTTCAGCTTCATCGGGTGTGTTATAGCGACTGATGATTTCCATTGCTACCTCGTTGGCGCCACCATGTTTTGGGCCTCTTAGTGCACCGATTGCTCCTGTGATAGAGGAATATAAATCAGATAATGTTCCTGTGATGACCCTTGCAGCAAATGTTGAAGCATTAAATTCATGTTCAGCATAAAGTATCAATGAAATATTCATAGACCTCTCATGTAATGAGGAAGGGGTCTTACCGTGGAGCAAATGAAGAAAATGTCCAGCAATAGAGTCCTCATCTGTTTTGCATTCAATACGTATACCTTCATGAGAAAATTTATACCAATAAATTAAAATTGAACTGAAGCATGATATAAGTCGATCTGCTATCTTTTTGGTTTTATCAATATTGTGATCGCTAGCTTCAGGCTCTAAAATCCCAAGCATTGAACATCCCGTGCGCATTACATCCATAGGATGCGTATCTTTAGGAATTTGTTCTAAAACTGTTTTAAGATGAGCGGGTATATCTCTTAATTTTTTTAGTTGATTTGTGTATTTATCCAATTGCGTGACATTTGGAAGTTCACCGTGAATGAGTAAAAAAGCAACTTCTTCAAATGAGCATTCTTTAGCTAACTCTAGAATATCGTACCCACGATAATGTAAATCGTTTCCTGAATGACCCACTGTGCAAACAGCAGTTGTCCCAGCATTAACCCCTGCTAAAGCGACACCTTTTTTTACTTTTTTAGGTTCTCTTGGCATGCATAACCTCCTCAGTCCTTTTCTTTTTTAAAAAGTTGATCAAGTTTTTTTTCATATTCATGATAATCAAGAAATTCGTATAATTCCTCTCTTGTCTGCATTTGTTCAACCAGATTTTTTTGTGTTCCTTCTTCCCTGAGGCCTTTGTATATGTTGAGGGCTGCCTTATTCATCGCTCTAAATGCACTCAAAGGGTAAAGAGCGATAGCTATACCTACAGAATTTAATTCATCTAAAGAAAACAATGGGGTGGCACCAAATTCAGTAATATTTGCCAGCACAGGTACATCAACAGATTTTGTAAACTTTTTATAGGTATCTAAATCATTTATTGCCTCGGGGAAAATCATATCTGCACCTGCCTCAACGCATGCGCAAGCTCTATCGATCGCAGATTGCAAGCCTTCCACTGCCAGGGCATCTGTCCTTGCCATAATGACAAAATTTTCATCATTTTTTGCATCTACCGCACTTTTTATTCGATCCACCATTTCATTCTGGCTAACGATTGACTTATTTGGACGATGTCCGCATCTTTTTGCTTGAATTTGATCTTCTATATGAACTGCAGCAGCACCTGATTTTTCTACACTTCGAATCGTTCTTGCAATATTGAAGGCACCACCAAATCCTGTATCAACATCAACAAGAAGGGGGAGTGATGAGGAATCTGTAATCCTTCTTATATCAATTAACACATCCTCTAAGGTTGAGATACCTAAATCAGGAACGCCTAGGGAGCCAGCTGCAACTCCACCACCTGATAAATAAATCGCCTTGTATCCTGTTTTTTCTGCAAGTTTTGCATGGTAAGCGTTTATAGCGCCAATAACTTGTAAAGGTCTTTCCGCTTCAATAGCTTTTTTAAATAATAGCCCCGGAGTCATTTTATTTTCCATAATGATTTAACTAAAAAAAGCATTTACCGCATCATCTGTAAGTGCCATCCCTGAAAGTTTTGCAGTTTGAAGCATTTTCCAAAAATATCGGTAAGTTGCTCTATCATGCAATTCTCCAGCATATTGTATTGGCCCCCAATTTGATTTTTGAGCCTCAAGTAAAATTTTTGCCCCATCAATTACTTCACTATAATCTGGCTTCATTCCATCAACAATTGCCTTAATTTGAGTTGGATAAATACTCCACATCCTTAAAAATCCAAACTCTTCTCGAGCACGTTTAGCATCACTATGTGTTACCTCTGCATTTTTTAAGTCGAGCGTTACATTGTGGGCAGGAATTACACCGTTGCCAATTGCGGCCGCGACAACTTCAGATTTTGCTCTTGAGAGAAGCTTGTGATCAAATTGTCCAGGACTTCGCATTGCACTGGCTGGGATTGCTCCATGATGACCACTCACAAAATCCATTAGACCAAAGTCAAGGACTTGAACCCAGTCGATAGTTGCAATTTGGTGAACATCCTTAAGAGCACCATGTGTTTCAATAAGAATATGAATGGGTATAACTTTTTCTATCCCAAGCTCATTAGATCTATTTTTAATATAACCAACCATTTCATCGACCTGAAAAAAAGTTGTTGATTTTGGTATGGTGATATAAGAAACAATTTCTCCAATCCCGCTTAAAATAATGTCAACATCTTTCTTCCAGGAGGGGTGGGTATAATCATGTATCCTTACTCCAGCCATTTTATATTTATTCAAGTCAGAGCTTAAAACTTTTACAATCATCTCTGCGTGTTCTTCTTCTTGGCCAGCCGCAGCACCATCTTCACAATCACAAGTGATATCAAAAATAGGGCCAAGCTCCTCTTGAAATGATAGTGCTTTTGTAATTAACTTTTCACTCCCTGCAAAATGTTCACAGCATGGGATAGCTGGGAATGGTTTTTCTCCCTGAAAAAGGGCTTCGTTTGGGTGTACTAGTTTCATATTATTTTCCTTTAGGCACAACAATGCTGTAATCAAGATCTAAAACAACATTTTTGTTATAAATTTTACTTTCTACATTCTCTTGATAAATAGATTTTAGCGAGCTCGGTATTTGGTTTTTAATACCTATTAACTTAAGTTTTAAAACTCCAATATCTTGATGGTCTGGTAATTCATGCTTACCAGTGATAACTGTTTTCGCATATAACGTGTCGTCTGCCAAGACAGGATTTGAGTGAGTTCCTGCATGAATAGCCGTCATCATAAGGTTGTTTTCAAAGCCCTCGTGAGCAATAGAGCGGCACAACGATATAACATGTCCACCATAAACAAGTCTTCTTTTAAATGGAGATGCTTTCATTTGATGCGCATTAAAATGCAACTTTGCATCATTTTGATATAAATGAGTTGCTAAAGTATGAGAGGCTTCATCAACGGTAAGTCCTCGACTATGATTAATTTCATCGTTTTCATGATAGTCCTCCCACCTCAATGCTGAACCCGAAGCTATGTCATTAAAATTGTTTGTTTTAAGAAAGTCAGGAATATCCATTCGTTCAACAGCAACTTCAGGTTTTATATTTTTAGGGAGAACCTCTTTTATAGTTTTATTTTTATCTCTTTTTGGAATCATCACCCAGCGCTTCCAGCTTATTACCATTTCATCGTGTTGATTAAAGCTAGATGAATGGACATAAACAATCCCATTAGTTTTATTTGAATTTTCTTTGATGCCTATAACCTCAGATTGACTAGAAACGGTATCACCAAAAAAAACAGGCGAATGAAATATAACCTCTGCATAGCCAAGGTTTGCCACTGCATTTAGGGAAATATCCTGAACAGTTCTTCCAAAAGCGATATTAAATAAAAGAATGTCATCAACCGGTGTTGAATCATAACCTAGAGAATTTGCAAAGTTTTTAGCGCAAAATAGGGGATACCTCGTTCCAGTCAGACCAAGAAACATGGATGCATCACCAGAGGTAATAGATCTTGGTATAGCATGATGAATTATGTCACCGTATTGAAAGTCTTCAAGAAAATTTCCACCTATCTTACTCATTACTTAACTCCTCAATCAACTCGTGGAGCCCGAGAAGTCTTTTGGCTGCATTTACATGGTGGTGCTCAACTAACCTATCGTTTACTACGACTGTGCCTCTCCCTGTAGCATTTGCTTCGGCGAGAGATGAGATAATCTCACGAGCATTTTTAACTTCACTTAATTTGGGAGAATAGGCGTCATTTGCGTAGGGTAGTTGGTCGGGGTGTACCAAAGATTTTCCATCAAAACCCATATCACGACCAATTCTACATGCATACTCAAAGGCATCTGTAGCCTTAAGATTGCTATGAATGCCGTCAATGACAGCAAGATCATAAGCCCTTGCAGCAAGAATTACTCGGGATAGGCTGTGGAGGACAGCCACTCTAGTTTGCGTTGTTCTTGCATGTAACTGTGAAATCAAATCTGATGTAGCAAGTATTAGGCATGCAATCCTTGAAGATGTCGCTGCAATTTCCTCGGCATGTAAAACGCCTTTAGGGCTTTCAATCATCAGCATGACAGGTATGTTCTTTCCACCTGCTTTATCAAGCTCATTAATCGCATTTAAAACATCTTGGCTTGACTCAATATTGGGAAAAAGAACAGCGTCAGGTTCTGCATTTGCTACAGCTTTAATGTCATTTATCCCCCAAGGTGAGTCAAAGTCATTAACCCTAACAACAACCTCACGTTTTCCGTATTTTTTTTGGTTTAAAAAATCAACAACATTTGATCTTGATTCCTCTTTAGCTTCGATCAAAATTGGATCACCTAAGTCAAGAATAATGGAGTCAACTTTTAAAGTCTTTGCTTTTTCCAAGTAACGCCTATTGCAACCAGGGACATAAAGCATCGACCTTCTTGGACGAAAATATTTTGTCATAAAAATATACAATTACATTAATTGCAACGATTTTAGGCATATGTAAAATATATGTCAATAAATTTTTAAAGTCTTATATAAGAGTATATGAATTAAATTTAAATTTATTATCATAAATACGTTTAAAAACAATAATTTAATATAATTTTTACCCTATAAATATTTTTTTAAATATATGTTGATTAATTAATAACTCTTATATAAGATATATAAGAATTTTTTAAATTTAATTGGAATTTATTTATGCAGCCACTCTACGAAAAGGTTAAAAAGAAAATTACAGCAAGTTTGGTTCAGGGTGAATGGAGTCCTGGTGAGGCGATACCTAGTGAGACCGAGCTTGCAAATGTTTATGAGGTTAGTCAAGGCACAGTTAGAAAGGCAATTGACGAGCTGAGTGCAGAAAGTATTTTAATACGAAGACAGGGCAAGGGTACTTATGTTGCAACCCACAATGAGGAAAACATTCAACTTCGCTTTTTAAGGCTAACATCTAACTTTGGATTAAAAGAAAAGCTAGATAATCAATTGGTGTCATTTTCAAAAGAAAAGGCAACTAATAAACTTGCAAAGGTTTTAAATATTAATCCTGCTTCAACAATCATCTCTTTGAAAAGAGTTTTAACTTTTAACGAAAAACCACTAATTCTTGATGTCATTAAAATACCTGCACAATCATTTAGAGGCTTAACAGCTGAAATGGTTGTTGAAAAAAAAGGATCAATGTACCGCATGTATGAAACAGATTTTGGGGTAGCGATGTTGCGTGCTGATGAAAAAATTAGGGCTATCAACGCTAATTTTGAATCTGCGTCGCTTTTAAATGTTAAAGAAAATACACCTCTGCTAAGTGTCGAACGTATTTCCTATACTTATGAAAACAAACCTCTTGAATGGAGATTAGGACTTTGCATTACAGACAACCACTATTACCGATCAGAACTTGACTAGGAAAATTAATGAAATCAAACGAAAAAAAAGCCCTGGATTACCATGAATTTCCAATTCCAGGCAAGTTAAGCGTTGAAGCATCAAAACCCTGTGCAACAGCTGAAGAGTTATCTCTTGCCTATACACCAGGTGTGGCGGTGCCGGTTAAGGAGATAGCAAAAGACGAAAAAAATGCTTATAGATATACAAATAAAGGAAATTTAGTCGCCGTCATTACGGATGGGTCAGCAGTTCTTGGTTTGGGTGATGTTGGGGCTCTAGCAGGTAAACCCGTTATGGAAGGAAAAGGTGTACTGTTTAAAAGGTTTGCAAATATAGATGTATTTGATATCGAAGTTAACTGCAAGGACCCTGATGAATTTATAAGGACCGTTGAGAATATAGCGCCAACTTTTGGAGGTATTAACTTAGAAGATATTGCAGCACCAAATTGCTTTTACATTGAAGATGAACTCAAAAAAAGGTTAGATATACCTGTTTTTCACGATGACCAACATGGCACGGCAGTTATTGTGGCAGCCGGTTTAGTGAATGCCTTAGAAATCCAAGAAAAAATGATTGGTGAGGTAAAGATCGTTTTTTTAGGTGCTGGTGCAGCTGGTTGTTCATGTGCAAGACTCTTAAAAAAAATGGGGGCAAAAAATATTACCTTGGTTGATAGAAAAGGAGTCTTAAATAAAAATAGAAAAGATTTAAATCAATATAATCAAGATCTTGCTGTTGATACAAAAAGTAATACATTAGATCAATGTATTATTGATGCGGATGTATTTATTGGTGTTTCTGGGGCTAACCTTTTAAAAGAATCGCATTTACTAAGTATGGCAGCTAACCCTATTATTTTTGCATTAGCTAACCCAGACCCTGAAATACTTCCTTCAGACGCACACCAAATTAGAGATGATATTGTGATGGCTACAGGTAGGTCTGACTTTCCAAATCAAGTAAACAATGTTCTTGGGTTTCCATTTCTATTTAGGGGGGCTTTAGACGCAAAAGCTACCGAAATAACCGATAAAATGCTGATAGCCGCCTCAAACGCACTAGCAAGTCTAGCTAAGGAGCCAGTTCCACAAGACGTTCTTGAGGCCTACGGCTTAAAATCATTAACCTTTGGGCCTGAATATATAATTCCCAAACCCTTTGATTCAAGATTGATTGATTGGGTTGCAAAAGCTGTTCAGGATGCAGCCTGATTCATACTATGAGTAAAAAACCTAAAAACTTGAATCTATTCACCATTCGATTCCCAATTCCCGCCATAGTATCAATAATGCACCGTATGAGTGGAGTAATTATTTTTTTACTTATGCCATTTATTACGATTGGCTTCTCAATAAGCCTAATGTCCTCAAATGGTTTTGCTAATGTCATATCAATCTTTGATTTATGGTCTGTAAGGATTTTAAGCGCATTGTTAGTGTGGGGCATCTTTCATCATTTTATTGCAGGATGTCGGCATTTATTATTAGATATGCAGATTGGAAATGATTTAATTATCGCGAGGTTAACCAGCAAAACAGTATTAATCTTGAGTTTTATTTTCACTGCACTGGTTTTTTTGATTTGAGTAGAGTTAGCCTAAAATCTCCATTTGGTGGAATGACGCAATGGCTTTATCAAAGGTTTACAGCAATTTTTATGATTGCCTACTCAGGAATTATTGTATTTTATCTTTTTTTTAATGCATTTACTTTCGAATCATGGGTGGCTTTAATGTCACCTTTATGGATGAGATGGACAACCTTTATTTTTTTTTTATTTATGATTATTCATGCTTGGATAGGGGTTCAGCACGTGATTGATGACTATATTAAATTTAGTTTTTTGAAGACTTTAATAAATATAATTTTTTTACTTCTAACGCTCGCGCAACTTATATATTTACCTTATTTCTTATTGGTGATTTTTAATGGTTAAAAATTTTGAATTTGATTCTATTGTTGTTGGTGGCGGTGGTGCTGGATTAAGAACATCTATGCAACTTGCTGGTGCGGGACAAAGTGTAGCTGTTATTTCAAAAGTTTTTCCTACCAGATCTCATACTGTTGCTGCCCAAGGAGGTATTGCTGCAGCGCTAGCTAATGTTTCTGATGATAAATGGTTATGGCACATGTATGACACGATCAAAGGCTCAGATTATCTAGGTGACCAGGATGCTATCGAATACATGTGCAAAAATGCACCTGAGGCGATATATGAGCTTGAACATATGGGAATGCCTTTTGATAGAAATAATGATGGCCGTATTTATCAGAGACCATTTGGTGGAATGACAAAAAACTTTGGTGAGTCATCAATCTCAAGAACTTGTGCGGTGGCAGACAGAACGGGACATGCAATGCTGCATACCCTTTATCAAAAAAATATTGAGCTTAAGACACAATTTTTTATTGAATGGATTGGTCTAGATCTGATTAGGGATGAGGATGGAGATGTTCTTGGATTAATTGCCTTGGAACTGCAGACAGGGGATTTGGGCATCTTTCATGCAAAGAATACTATTTTCGCAACAGGTGGGGCGGGAAGAATTTTTCAAGCAAGCACCAATGCGTTCATAAATACAGGCGATGGTCTAGGCATGGCAGCAAGAGCAAATATTAGCTTAGAAGATATGGAGTTTTGGCAATTTCATCCCACTGGAATTCTTGGTGCGGGTGTCCTCGTTACAGAGGGTGTTCGTGGTGAAGGGGGTTATCTAATAAATTCAAAAAATGAACGCTTTATGGAGCGTTACGCGCCGAGCGCAAAAGATTTAGCAAGTAGAGATGTAGTTTCAAGATCAATTGCTCAAGAGGTTTTGGAGGGAAGGGGAATTGGTGCCAATAAAAATGGTGTTTATCTCACTTTATCTCATTTGGGTGAAGAGTTAATAAACGAAAAGTTACCTGGGATTAGAGAGATCTCAATTAAATTTGCAAATGTTGACCCTGTTAAGGATCCAGTCCCTGTTATCCCAACAGTTCACTATATGATGGGAGGAATTCCAACAACCTTGAATGGCCAAGTCAGAGATGGTGACAAACAAAAAGAAGTAAATGGTTTTTATGCAGTGGGAGAATGTGCATGCGTTTCTGTTCATGGTGCAAATCGCCTAGGATCTAACTCTCTTTTAGATTTGATTGTTTTCGGAAAAGCAGCTGGCCAACATATTCTAGATTCATCAAAAGGAAAGAAGTTAAAAAAACTACCTAATGATGTAACAAAAAAAACTATAGAAAGATTAAAAAAAATAGATACAAAAGGCTCTTTTGAGGATCCAAGGGAGTTAGGTGAAGAGCTAAGAGCGGTAATGCAAAAACATTGTGGTGTTTTTCGCACCCCAGAACTACTTAATGAGGGACTGGGTAAGGTAGTTGATTTGAAGCAGAGAATAAGAAATATATCTATTAAAGATAATTCTAAAGTTTTCAACACAGCAAGATCGGAAGCACTCGAGTTACAAAACTTAATTGAGGTCGCTTTAGCAACAATGGCTTCAGCCAAAAATAGAGAGGAAAGTAGAGGGGCGCATTCAAGGTCTGATTATCCAAAAAGAGATGATAATTCTTGGTTAAAACATTCCTTATATAACCCAAAAGATGGATCTTTAGCTTATCGACCTGTAAAAATGAAACCTTTAAGTGTTAAATCATTTCCGTTAAAAGAAAGGGTTTATTGAACATAATATGAAAATTTCAATTTACAGATTTAATCCAGATAAAGATAAAAAACCATACAACAAGGTTTACGACGTAAAGAGGGCTGATTCCGATACGATGCTATTAGATTTATTAATAAAAATAAAAGCTATGGATGATTCACTTTCGATGAGAATGTCATGTCGTGAAGGTGTTTGTGGCTCTGATGCAATGAATATAAATGGTAAAAATGGCCTAGCATGCGTTACAAAAATTGATGACCTAAAAAAACCTATAGTTATTAGACCTATTCCTGGGCTTCCTGTGATAAGAGATCTTGTAGTGGATATGAAGCAATTTTTTAAACATTACGATTCAATAGACCCATATCTTAAAAATAAAAAACCTCCACCTAAGAAAGAGCGTTTACAGTCTCCAGAGGATAGAAAAAAGCTTGATGGCTTGTATGAATGTATACAATGTGGCGCTTGTACAACTTCATGCCCTTCATTTTGGTGGAAACCTGATAAATTTGTCGGACCAGCAGGCTTACTTCAAGCCTATAGATTTTTAGTAGATAGTAGGGATGACGCAAATGAGGAGCGTCTTGAAGATCTTGATGATCCTGATCGATTGTACCGTTGTCATAATATTATGAATTGTGCAGATGTTTGCCCAAAAGGCTTAAGTCCCTCGAAAGCAATTGCAGGCATCAAAAAAATGCAAATGACAACTAAAAAACCAAAATTTAAAACCTTAAAAAAAATATTTCATGTGCAAGAATCAAAAAAATGACACTAAACAATCTTATTAAATATCGCTGCAGAAGAGGGTTATTAGAACTTGATTTGATTCTAAATAATTTCTATGAAAATAAATTCTTTCATTTATCAAATGAGAAGAAAAAACTTTTTTTAGAATTTTTAGAAATGGATGACAATGATATTTGGCATGCCTTAGATTCTAAACATTATTCCAAAAAATATAATTCATTAGTTAACTTAATTGACCCAAAAAATCAAAAGGAAATTGAAAGTGAAAAATAAAATTTCAAGGCAACATCAAAAAATTGAAATTGACCATCTTAGCCATGACCTTCTAGGAGGCGTCTGGCCAGGCATTCAGCTTTACTATCCTCCGGTAAAATATTCACCATCCTCAGGCGTTTATGAAGATCTAATTGGTGCTGCAAAAAGAATGAAAAAGCATGCTTATACGACTGAAGCTCACACCATAATATTTGATTTAGAGGATGGGTGTCGACAAAAAGAAATGAGTCGAACTTTGTTAGAAAAAGAACTTCTTGGGTTAAGAGAAAGCCGACCAGATATCAGCATAGCAATTCGAATTAATCCGTTTCGAACGGAGGAATATATAAACGATTTAGAGTTTTTAAAAAAACTACCTGAATGTATTGACGTAGTAATGTTGTCAAAAGCCGGCGAGGTTTATGGTGCAGCAGAGATAAGAGATCTTTCAAGTAACCTTGTTGACCTTAATGAAAAAATCACAATACAGCCAATTATCGAGCATCCAAAATCTTTGAAAATTGCAACTGATCTCATGGCATTCACTTCAGTAAAACATGTAGTTTTTGGGATTCATGACTTCTCAAAGGCAATGGGGATAAACATCACCCCAATAGGATGGATTGATGAACTTAATTTCTTTTTGAATGAGCTTATGTTTGAGGCAAGAATTTCTGGTAAGGGTGTAATTGGTGGCGTTGAAACCTTGATAGGGCAAACAATTATGCCAAGTAATTTTTTAGAGCCACACGATGTTAGGCGTTGGTTGGATTTACACGGTGACGATGAGTCAAGAATTGTATACAAGCATGCCGTAAGAGAGAGAGAATTAGGTCTAACAGGCAAGCAAGTTATTCATCCAGGACATATCCACCTTTGTAAGGTAGCTTATACTCCATCACCTACAGATATAAAACTTAAAATAAGGATTTTAAAAGCAGCGATAGATGCCGATGCACTTGAGGGCGGTGCAATTAAATTTGAGGGTGAGATGTTAGACCCACCAATGTTCGGAAAAGCATTACAAACACTTCTGAGAGCTTATGCACTGAATGCATTGAAAAATGATGATATAGGCTTTACTTTAGAAGTCTTAAATAAACTTCCCCAACAGGTTATAAGACAAAATTGGCCTTATGGAGAAATTGAGTAATGACTGTTTATCAAAATGCTAATCAAACTGAATGGAAATGGAGCATTCCGAAATTCTTTAATATTGGAGAGGCTTGCTCTGACAGAGTTTGCAAAGAGGGTAAAAAAGATAAAATTGCTATGATTGTTGAAGATGATATAAAGGGAACATCTTCAATCACTTATGAAATCTTAGCTACAAAATCTAATCAATTTGCTGAATTTTTAAAGAATCTTAAACTTAAAAAGCAGTCTAGGGTTCTTATAAGACTTTCAAATTGTTTACATTACCCAATTTCTTTCTTAGGCACCATGAAAGCAGCGTGTATATCAGTACCTACTTCAACCTTACTAACACCAAAAGAAATTTTATACCTAGCAAATGACTCTTCTGCAGAGGTATTGGTAACAGATCTGAAAACATGGAAATCACTCATGCCTATGTTAAGTGATTTCAAATATTTAAAAAAGGTTTTCATTTCTGGGGAGTTTGAAGATTGTAGAAGTGGGATGGAAGTTTTGTCGCTGGATAAAGAATTAAATAATATTACTTCTTTGACTGAGAACCCAAAAACTTTTTCTGAAGATCCGGCCTATCTTGTCTATACCTCAGGCACGACAGGATACCCAAAAGGAGTTCTTCATGCGCATAGAGCTCTATTGGGAAGAGGCCCAGCTTCAAAATATTGGTTTAATTTTATAAATCCAGATGACAGAATAGTGCATACAGGAAAGTTTAATTGGACTTATGTTCTTGGTTCAGGGCTAATGGATCCTCTTTATCTGGGGAAAACTGTCATCGTTCATGAGGGTAAAAATGATGCAGATGGATGGATTAATTTAATTGAAAAACACAAGGCAACCATTTTTATCGGTGTACCAACCATATATCGACAAATTTTAAAAAAAACAGAAGCAAACAAGACTAATGTCCCAACACTACACCATTGCATGAGCGCTGGTGAGCATTTATCTGATGAAATTTTTAATTCCTGGTTTGAGAGATTTAATTTAAACATATATGAGGCAGTAGGGATGTCCGAATTCTCATATTATATATCTCAATCAGTAAAATATCCTATAAAACCTGGGTCTGCTGGGTTTCCACAGCCAGGACATGATGTAAAGCTTTTAAATCCTGAGACGCTTGAGGAAGTAAAAACGGATGAGGAGGGAATGATTTGTATCCCTGAAAACGATCCTGGTCTTTTTATTAAATATTGGAATATGGATCAAGAAACTTCAAAGTATAAAAATAATAATTGGTTTTTTACGGGTGATTTTGCAAGATACGATAAAGAAGGTTATTTATGGTTCTTGGGCAGGAAGGATGACATCATTAAAAGCTTTGGATATCGTGTTTCCCCTTATGAAATTGAAAGAGTATTTAAATCTCATAAATTAATTGAGAATTGCGTCGCATTAGGTGAAAAGCAAGAAGATGGAAAAGTTCTTGTTGTTATATATATTATACTTAATAAATCAAGCCACCTCCATCCAAATCAATTTGTTCAGTATGGAAGGGAAAACTTAGCGGCCTATAAAGCTCCAAAAATTGTTTATATAGCAACTGAATTTCCGAAAACAAAAAATGGAAAAATATTGAGAAAACAAATAACAAAAGAAATTATTATTGAAAAATCGGATGTAAGGTAATGGGGGCCATAAAAAAAAATGATTTTATCGAATCGATAGCTAACGCTCTTCAATATATTTCTTATTATCATTCTGAGGATTTTATCCTTGCAATGAAAAGCGCATTAGAGGTTGAAAGGTCAGATGCTGCGAAAGACGCAATTCTGCAAATTTTAACAAATTCAAAACTTGCAGCGTATGGAAACCGTCCAATATGTCAAGATACCGGTATTGTTACAGTCTTTATAAAGCAGGGGATGAATCTTAGATGGGATTCTGATAAAACAATCGAGGAGATGGTGAATCAAGGAGTAAGAAACGCTTATCTTGATAAGGATAATCCATTGAGGGCATCGATTGTAAAAAATCCAATATCTGAACGTTTAAACACTAAAGATAATTCACCTGCGGTTGTTCATGTCAGCCTTGTGCCAGGAGATGATTTAGATATAAGCATTGCTGCAAAAGGTGCCGGCTCAGAAAATAAGGCAGTACTGGGAATGCTTAATCCTTCAGATAACATTGTTGATTTTATTTTAGGTGAAATACCTAAAATGGGGGCCGGCTGGTGTCCTCCAGGTGTTTTAGGCATAGGCATCGGTGGAACAGCGGATAAGGCGATGGTAATGGCAAAAGAATCATTATTTGAAACTATCGATATTCAAGAATTAAGGAAAAGAGGACCGTCTAACAAAATTGAAAGCTTGAGAGTTGAGTTATATGAAAAAATCAATCTTTTAGGTATAGGGGCACAAGGGTTAGGTGGGCTCACTACTGTCCTAGACGTTAAGATCAAAGATTATCCAACGCACGCAGCCTCCCTTCCAGTGGCGATCATTCCTAATTGTGCAGCTAATAGACATATTCACTTTAAAATGAGTGATGACGGACCAGTTAAATTAAAACCACCCAATCTTGAAGTATGGCCTAAAGCAGAGTGGTCACCAAAAGAAACCAGCACAAGGGTGAACTTAGATACCCTCCAAAAAAAAGATTTAGGAAAATTTAAGCTTGGTCAAAGTTTATTGCTCAGTGGGAAAATCTTAACTGCCAGAGATGCTGCGCATAAAAAATTAAAAGAATTAGCAGACAATAATCAACCATTACCTGATGGCTTAGACCTAAAAAATCGCTTTATTTATTATGTGGGTCCTGTTGATCCAGTGGGCAATGAAGTCGTGGGTCCAGCTGGACCTACAACCTCATCCAGGATGGATAAGTATTCATCTATTATGCTTGAGGATTATGGAGTTATTGGCATGATTGGCAAAGCTGAAAGAGGTAAGGAGGCTCTTAAGAGCATTAAGAAAAATAAAGCAGTTTATTTAATTGCTGTTGGTGGTTCAGCTTATCTTATTTCACAAGCTATTAAGTCTTCAAAGCTTATCGCATTTCCTGAGTTAGGAATGGAGGCGATATATGAGTTCGAAGTTAAAGACATGCCCGTCACTCTTGCAGCTAATACTGATGGAGAATCATTGCATGAGGAGGGTGTAAAAAAATGGAATGCAGTTCTAATGAAAGATTAAGAAGTTAAGTTAAGCGTTCTAGGATATTTTTTTTAAGTTTTTTTATAGTAGTTTCCTCAACTTTTTTTGAGGTAATAAGAAAAAAATCTTCCGCTCTATTACCTAAGGTATTTATTCTTGCCTTATCAATTTCAAGGCTAAGTTGATTAATCTCTCCGCTGATCATGCTCAATAGTCCAGGTCTCGAATCTGTGATAATCTCTAATTCAAATTGTGTGTCATTAATAATTTTATTATTAATGACGGTCTGGATATCATGGTGTTCGGCCTGCCTTGTCTTTCTTAAAGCTATTTCTTTACTTTCAAATTTGCGAGGGATTATTTCAGTTAAACCTTGCTCAAGATGTTGGAAAAGTTGGTTATAGCTTTCATTTATATTGTTATCATCCAGCACATGAAAAATATCCAACGCATAGTCATGTGAGGTTGTATAAATTTTTGCATCCAGAATATCCAATTGGTTTTCATAGAAGAAGTTTGTTATTTTTTCAAATAATGAAGGTTGATTTTTAGAGTAAATAAGAACCTCAATAAAGCTCCCTTTATGATGATGAATTCTTACTATTGGATTATTTGAATGCGTATGCGGCATAAGCAATCGTGTTTGCCACGCTATTTCGTTGGCATCGAAACGCATGAAGTAATTAAGATCAAGCTTCTGCCAAAATTCATCGTAGTGGTTCTTTTTGATTGAATATTTAGAGAGAATTTTAGCCACCTCTTTTTTTCGATCATTCACCATATCAATTGGTGACTTATGTTGCTCACTTAATAATTTTGTTGTTGATGCGTATAAGTCATAAAGTAGGCTTGCTTTCCATTGGTTCCATACATGCGGGCTTGTACCTCTTATATCAGCTACTGTGAGGAGATATAGCGCATCAAGGTAAGTTTGTGTCCCAACTAAATCTTTAAATTCATGAATTACCTGTGGGTCAGAGATATCACTTTTTTGTGCAATTTGAGACATTTTTAAATGAGATTTAACAAGCCATGCGACTAAATAAATTTCCTTTTCTGGTAGACACATTTTTTTACAAAATTTTATTGCTATAAAAAAGCCAAGCTCGGAATGATCTCCACCTCGACCTTTTGCAATATCGTGAAAAATAGCACCTAAGTACAATAGGTATGGTTTTTTAAATTTAAGAAATATTTCATGACATTCAGGGAATTCATACTTCAAGCTTGCTTTACTAAAGCGTCTGATATTCTCTATAACATTTAAGGTGTGCTCATCTACTGTATATATATGGAAGAGGTCGTGCTGCATTTGAGCAACCACTCTCCCAAATGCAGGTATGAAGTTACCTAAAATATTACATTTATTCATTAAGCGTAATGATCGATTGACTTTATCGCGACCTGAAATAACTTCGATAAACTTAGATTGATTTATTTTATTATTTCTAAATTTTTCATTTATAGTCGGTCCGATTTTATTCAAAGCCTCTAAAAGATTCGCTCCGAATCCTTGCGCCTTTTTTGTTTTTTGGAGGAGGATGAATGGCTCAAAAACATACTTACCAATTATTGGAATATGTTCTTTATCTATATCAATTAAATGATTTGAAAGGATAAAAGGAAATTGGTTATTAATTTGAATAGATTTTGAATTATTTGGGTCAAGTTTCTTAAGTAGAATTTCATTTAATAATATTATATAATTTACTGATTTATAATAACTTTTCATTAAAACTTCACTAGATTTCTTATTAGTCTTTGCCTGGTATCCTAATGCTTTGGATAGCCTAGCTTGAACATCAAATGTGAGTCTATCGTCAGTAGATTTAGATAAAATATGGAGGAGAATTCGAAACTTATTTACCTTGTTGGTGGTTAATCTAATTTTTTTATATTGATCGGCAGATAAAATTTCCCTTTGTTTTAATTCTTCAAAGGATTTACCTTTATTTTGACTTGCGGCAATCCACAGTATCATTTGTAAATCCCTAAGGCCCCCGGGACTTTCTTTAATATTTGGCTCTAGTTGGTATGCTGAATCCCTGTATTTGCGGTGCCGAATAGCCTGTTCAGCCATTTTTTCTTTAAAGAACTTTTCGATATTAATTATTTTATTAATTGTTGTGTTGAATTTTAAGAAAAGATCATGACTTCCAAATATAAGACGCGCTTCAAGCAGGTTGGTAGCTGTTGATATATCGGCAATAAATTCTTCTTTAACTTCTGCAAGATTTCTAACGCTATGACCAATTTTTAAGCCTATATCCCAGCATTTCGTAATGAATTGACTAATATTTTCATCATTTTCTATACTGTTTTTGCTATTAAGCACCAGTAAGTCAACATCGGAATAGGGAAATAACTCATTCCTGCCATACCCGCCAACGGCAATCAACGTATTTTTTTTTGAAACATTACTATCTATCCATAACTTAATTAGCAGATTATCAACAATTTCAGTATGTTTTTTAAGGAATTGTGAGTTGTTTGTTTTTTTTATGAATTGATCGCAAAGATCTTGAAATTTACTTTGATAATCTTTTTTTTCAGTAGCTACAGTGTAGGAAGGCATGAGTAAATTTTAATCTAAAAAGGGTGTTGGTGTGTCTTTTGATACTGTTAGTACCTCATAACCCCTACTAGTGACTAATATTGTGTGTTCCCATTGAGCTGATAGACTTCTATCCTTTGTTACAACAGTCCAGTTATCTGGAAGGACTTTGATATCTTTTTTCCCTGCATTTATCATGGGCTCGATTGTAAAAATCATGCCTGCTTCGAGTTTAAGGCCTTTACCTGGAGCGCCGTAATGTAGGACCTGTGGTTCATCATGAAATACTTTTCCGATGCCGTGTCCACAAAATTCTCTAACCACACTGTAAGATTTTGATTCAGCATAACTTTGAATTGCATGACCTATATCACCAAGATAAGCACCGGCTTTAACCTCCCTTATACCCAACCACATAGACTGATAAGTTACTTCACAAAGTCTTTTTGCTTGAATTGATGGCTCTCCAACAAAAAACATACGACTTGTATCTCCGTGATAACCATTTTTTATAACGGTAATATCAATATTTACCACATCACCTTTTTTTAATATTTTTTCTCCAGGAATTCCATGACATATTTGATTATTTACCGATGTACAAATTGATTTTGGGAACGGCGTATGTCCCGGAGGTGCGTAATTAAGAGGAGCAGGAATAGTCCCTTGCTCATTTGTCATAAAATCATGACATAGCTTATCAATTTTTTCTGTTGTAATACCTGGTTTTATGTAGGGCGAAATAAAGTCAAGAACTTCAGATGCTAGCTTTCCAGCTATCCTCATCTTTTTTATATCTTCTTGATTATTAATTGTAATTGGCATATTTAATTTCTTTGAGTTTTATATATAAATCGTTGAAATATGTTATCATGTTGCCGATTTATTTTTAAAATTTCCACTAAGTTTTTTTAAGGGTGCTTAGCATTTTTAAACTTAGTGAAGTAATAACCCTTAAAGGAGAAAACTATGTCTGTTACGATGAGACAAATGCTTGAAGCTGGTGTTCACTTTGGACACCAAACAAGATATTGGGATCCAAAAATGGCACCGTATATTTTCGGTGACAGAAACAAAATTCATATAATTAATCTTGAAAAAACTCTTCCTATGTTTGAGGAGACGATGAAATATGTAAAAACATTGTCAGCAAACAAAGGGCGAATTCTTTTTGTTGCAACAAAAAGACAAGCAAGAGAAATTATTAAAGAAGAGGCCATTAGAGCTGACTGTGCTTATGTCAACCATCGATGGCTTGGTGGCATGCTAACTAATTTCAAAACAGTTAAGCAATCAATTAAGCGCCTTAATGAATTACAACTAAGCCTAGAAGACGGTAGTGTTGATAAAATTACTAAGAAAGAAGCTTTAGGAATTAAAAAAGAATATGACAAATTAGAGAGATCAATCGGTGGCATAAAAAATATGAATTCACTACCAGACGCAATATTTGTGATTGATGTGGGTTATGAGAGCGGTGCAGTTGTTGAGGCAACTAAACTTGGGATACCAATTATTGGTGTAGTTGATACAAACAATTCAATTGATGACATTTCTTATGTTATTCCAGGTAATGACGATTCAAGTAGAGCAATTAAACTTTATGCAAGAGGCATTGCAGATGCTGTTCTTGAAGGGAAGAAGAATGCCATTGATGATTTAGCAAAAATGGTTAAAGAAGAAGAGCCTGAAAAAGTTGAACCTAAAACAGAAAAAGATAGCGAATAACAAAATAATTAGGAGTTTATAGAGTATGGCTGAAATCACAGCAAAAATGGTAATGAGCTTAAGAGCTAAAACTGATGCGCCGATGATGGATTGTAAAAAGGCGCTGAGCGAAGCCGATGGAGATGCCAATCGTGCAGAAGAAATACTTAGAGTTCGTTTCGGAAATAAAGCATCAAAAGCATCAACGAGAGTAGCAGCAGAAGGAATTGTTGCCTGCTTTATTAGTGACGATAAGAAAACGGGAGCGCTTGTTGAAGTAAATTCTGAAACAGATTTTTGCTCAAAAAATGATGAATTTGTTGCATTTGTTAAAGAAATCACAAAGGCAGCAGTTGAAAATGATTTAAGTGATGCTGAGGAATTATCTAATTTATCTATTGATGGCAAAACAGTTGAGGAGATAAGAACCCAACTGATCGGTAAAATTGGAGAAAATATTACAATTAGAAGGGTTGAGAAGATAATCGCAAAAGATAATCTCTTCTCATATAACCACGGAGGAAGAGTAGGGGTCATTGTTGATATTAAATCATCTGATGAGGTCTTAGGTAAGGATATCGCTATGCATATTGCTGCCACAAAACCTAAAGCTCTTGATCAAAGTGGTGTATCTCAAGATTTAATTGATGCTGAAAGAAGGGTGGCGATTGAAAAAGCTAAGGAAGCGGGTAAGCCTGAAGAGATGCTTGAGAAAATAGCAACTGGAACAGTAAATAAATTTTTAAAAGAAATTACATTAGTAAATCAAGTGTTTGTGAAAGATGAAAAGCAGACGGTTGAACAACTTCTTAAAAATAATAATTCAGCGATAAATGGATTTAAGTTTTATATTGTCGGTGAAGGTATTGAGAAAAAAGAGCTTGATTTCGCATCTGAGGTTGCAGCTGCACAACAATAAAAAGTTGTGGTTATTTAAAAAAGGATTGTTATGCAATCCTTTTTTTTTATCTAAAACAGTCTAGAATAACGGATAATTATGAATAAATTAAAATATAAAAGAGTTCTCCTAAAGCTATCAGGTGAGGCATTAATGGGACACGATGCATTTGGTGTTAATCCTGAAGCTATTAGCAAAATTGTCAGTGAAATTAAGCTTATGGTGGATTCTGGGGTTGAATTAGCAATTGTAATTGGCGGGGGAAATATTTTTCGAGGTATAGCGCTTGGATCTAAGGGAATGGACCGCGCAACTGCTGACTACATGGGTATGCTCGCTACCGTCATGAATGCAATTGCCTTACAAGATGCGATGAAACATATTGGTATCATCAGTAGAGTTCAGTCAGCTATCAAAATTGAGCAAATAGTAGAGCCCTATATAAGAGGAAAGGCAATAAGGTATATAGAAGATAATAAGGTTGTAATTTTTGCTGCTGGAACCGGTAATCCCTTTTTTACAACTGATACGGCGGCAGCTTTAAGAGCTATTGAATTAAATGCTGAGGTTGTTATAAAGGCGACCAAGGTTGAGGGAATTTTTTCAGATGACCCAGAAAAGGTGAAGGATGCTAAGTTATTTAAAAAAATTGCATTTGATGAAGTAATCAGTAAAAAACTAAAGGTAATGGATTCAACAGCATTTACTTTATGCAGAGATCAAGGAATGCCTATTGCAGTTTTAAGTTTGTTTAAAAAAAATGCGCTATTTAATTTTATTCATGGTGAAGAAGAGGGGACGTTAGTCACCTTAAATTAAAAAAGATGAGGAAATATAATGGAAGAACTATTAACTGATTCAAAGGCTAAGATGCAAAAGGCGATTGAGTCTTTTCAAAATAATTTATCAAAAATAAGAACAGGTAGAGCCAACATAAGCTTACTTGACCATATCTCTATTGATTACTATGGAACATTAACCCCGTTAAGCCAGGTTGCAGCAGTAAATGTAGCAGATTCATCAACATTAACTATTCAGCCCTATGAAAAAAACTTCTCAGCAGTAATTGAGAAGGTTATAAGAGAAAGTGATTTGGGCCTTAACCCCGTTAGTGTTGGAGATTTGATAAGAGTTCCAATGCCTCCCTTAACAGAAGAAAGAAGAAAAGATTTGATCAAGGTGGTTAAATCGGAGGGTGAGAGTAGTAAAATTTCTGTAAGAAATATTCGTAGAGATTCAAATGACGAATTTAAAAAATTAACAAAAAATAAAGAAATTAGTGAAGATGAGGAAAGAAGACTTCAGGATATTATTCAAAAAAATACAGATACCTTTATCGCTGAAATAGATAAAATGATAGATGTAAAAGAAAAAGATTTACTAACGATATAGAGTAAAAAACTGTTTTTCTTTAAAAAAAAATTACTTAAAAAAAATAAAATACCTAATCATATTGCAGTGATTATGGATGGTAATGGTAGGTGGGCAAAGAAGAAGTTGTTGCCAAGGTTAGTAGGTCATAACAAAGGACTTGAATCTGTAAGAAGAATTATTGCATATTGCATAAAATACAATGTTAAAACCCTTACGTTGTATGCTTTTAGTACAGAAAATTGGAAAAGACCTACTAAAGAAGTAGATGGACTCATAAAGCTTTTTTCTGAGTCAATATCTAATGAATCTAAAAAAATTCATTCAAACAATATAAAATTAAATTTTATTGGCGATACATCAACATTTACAGAAGCTCTTCGATTAAAAATTAAAGAGATTGAAAAAAAAACATTTAAAAATAAAAAATTAATTCTTAATGTGGCGCTAAATTATGGAGGAAGGCTAGACATAGTAAACTCAGTAAATAATTTTTATTCTAAAAAAAAGAAGATTAAAAATATAACTGAGAAGGATATTAATAGTGGTTTATACACAAAAGGGTATTCTGATGTTGATTTGCTGATCCGCACAGGGGGGCAACAAAGAATGAGTAATTTTTTATTATGGCAGTCAGCATATGCTGAACTTTTTTTTTCAAAAAAACTATGGCCAGATTTTGACGAAAAAATATTCGTAGATGCTCTATATTTTTTTCAAAATACTGAAAGAAAATTCGGTTCGATATCAAAGGGTACTTAATGTTAAGAGACAGAATTTTTTCAGCATCAATTTTATTATTAATTTTTTTAATCTCTTATTTATCAAAAAATCCAATCTACTTTTTACTCTTAAGTTTTGCCGCAAGCGGGATTTTATTTTATGAATTAGCTAAGATTTTAAAATTAAAAAGTTTATCTCTTTGTATTTATTGGATATTGTCTTTTTTACCAGTTATTTTCTTTTATGTAGTAGTTAGTTTAGGTGTATTTTTTCCAAATGACTCAGCTTCTTATTTAAAAAACTTTCTAGTCATTTTCTCAGTTTTTATAAGTTTGATCAGTTTATTTTTTTGGGTATGCCTTGCTCCAATTGATATTATGTATAAAAAAATATCATCAAACGTTAAATTTAAAATTTTTTATGGATATTTTCTAGTCACTCCTATGATTATAGTAACGGCGATTGTGTTTATACAAAGTAAAGCATTATTATTAATACCTTTTATTATGATTTGGATCTCAGATAGTGGAGCTTATTTTGTTGGTAGAAATTTTGGAAAGAATAAGTTGGCAAAAAATATAAGCCCAGGTAAGACTATTGAGGGTGCTTTAGGCGGATTTATTTGTAATATAATTTTTGTTTTTATTTTGGTTTATTTTTACGAGCTTAACTTATTGTTAATGCTTCTTTTTGCATTATTTATTACTGGACTAAGTATTTTCGGAGATATTTATCAGTCATTCTTAAAGAGACAAGCTAAAGTTAAAGATAGCGGATCAATTATCCCTGGTCACGGAGGCTTATTTGATAGGCTTGATAGTTTTTGTCCGACATTGCCGATATCATATTTACTATATATCTTAATGAGTGGCCACATTTCACCTATATCCGTGTTATGAAAGTTATTTCAATTTTAGGCTCCACTGGAAGTATTGGAAGAAGCACTCTTGCTGTTGTCGAATTGCATCCAGATAGATTTAAGATATTTGCTTTAAGTGGTTTTAATAATAATGATTTACTTTTAGAGCAAGCTATAAAATTTAGTCCAAGTTTTATTGTAACTAAAGATTTATCCTCAAAAAAAATATTGACGGATAAGTTAAAAGATACAAAGCTTGATGCTGAGGTCCTATATGGCAATGAGGGCTATAATTTCATAGCTTCACATGAAAAGGTCACAACTGTAGTTGCTGCTATAACTGGAAGTGCTGGTTTAATTTCTACAATTGAAGCAGCAAAAAATAGTAAACAAATTTTATTAGCCAATAAAGAATCTATGGTAATGGCAGGTGATTTAATTAACAAAGCATGTGAAGAAAATAATTCAACCCTAATCCCTATTGATAGTGAACATAATGCAATTTTTCAGGTTCTTTCTGAGAATAGCAATGTAAAAGAGGTAAAAAAAATAATTTTAACTGCATCTGGGGGGCCATTTAGAAACCATAGTCTTAAAAGCTTAAAAAAAGTAACAATTAATGAAGCACTAAACCACCCTAATTGGAAAATGGGTAAAAAGATATCAATTGATTCAGCTACGATGATGAATAAAGGGCTTGAGGTTATTGAGGCTTCCCATCTTTTTAGGCTTAGTATGGAAAAAATAGAGGTTGTAATGCATCCTCAAAGTATTATTCATTCATTTGTTGAGTTTATTGACGGAAGCTCACTAAGCCAACTTGGAAAGCCTGATATGAGAGTTCCGATAGCTTACGCATTGGGTTATCCAAATAGAATTTCCTCTGGTGTAGATGGAGTTTTGCTTGACAAACTTACAGACCTTGAATTTTTTAAACCAGATTTAAAGAAATTTCCTTGTCTTGATCTTTCCTATCAATCTTTAGCTATGGGTACTGCTCATTGCATAAGTTTAAATGCATCCAACGAAATAGCTGTAGAAGCTTTTTTATTAGGAAGGATTAATTTCATACAAATTCCAGAGTTGATAGAAAAAACACTTACTAAAACTGTGTCAACCGAGGTAAATTCAGTTGATCATATTATTGAAATTGACAATTTAGCTAGAATAGAAAGTAATAAAATTTTGAGTAAAATTTAACTATAAAACAATATTTTATGTATATTTTATAATGTAATTTAATAAGTAATTTATAGGTTTAAAATCACATATTTTCTTTAATTGTTGTTTTTTATACGTTTTTTATTTAACAATCCAAATTGGTTACTTATTTTTTTTAGTTACAAATAACTTTTTTTTAATTTAATATTTATAATTCTATTAGTTCTCAATGACTTAAGGCAAAATATTAGTTTTGATATTTTAGATTGCAGTATATAATGGCCATCTGTAAAGGAATACACAAAAAAATTTAATGAAAAAAGTAATCTTAGCGTTTCTGTTGATCGTATCAATTATTTTGCCAATTAGTGCAGAAGAAATATCTATTTCTGATATTAAAGTACAAGGATTAAAGCGTGTTGATCCTGGATTAGTTTTTGATAATATCCCTTTTGAGATAGATACTCCGATTAATGAAGCTAATTTCAGTGAAGCTATTCAGCTTTTATATAAAACTGGGCAGTTTAAAAATATAAGCATAGATTTGGAGGGAAGTGTTGTTGTTATCAGTGTTAATGAAAAACCTCTAGTCTCGACAATCACTTTTCATGGAGCTGAAGCTATACAGCCGGACAAGATTAAAGAAGGTATGCTCCAAATGAATTTAGGTGAAGGATTGATCTTCAATGAACCCACTTTAAAAAGAGTTAAAAATGAAATTAGTAAGCAGTACCTTAACTTAGGGCTTTATTCGGCAACTGTTGAAACAAAGGTTACTCCTCAAGAAAGAAACCGTGTTGCAATAGATTTTTATATTGATGAAGGCTCTACAGCTAGAATTAAAGAAGTAAAAATTATTGGCGTGACCAAATTTGACGAGGATGATTTATTGAGTCGACTCGATCTTAAGCCAACAAGTTTTATGTCATGGTGGAACAAAGATGATAGGTATTCTCGTCAAGTCCTAACAGGCGATTTAGAAAAAATCCGATCTTTTTATATGAATAGGGGGTATTTAGATTTCGACATCAAGAATACTACCGTAAGCATTTCTGAGACAAAAAAAAATGTTTATATTGCAATTATCATTGATGAGGGTGATAAATATAATTTCGGAGACATAAAAATCAGTGGAAAATTTTATCCATTGAAGGAAGAGTCAATCTTTCAAAATGATATTAAAACCATTAAAGGGGAAGTGTTTAGTAGAAAACTACTTAACCAATCAACAGAATCAATCAATCAAGAGCTTGGTAACTATGGTTACGCGTTCTCTAATGTTAACCCTATCCCAGATGTTGATAAAAATAATTTAACCGTTGGGTTCAACTACTTTATTGAGCCTGGAAAAAAGGTTTATGTTAGACGGATAAGCTTCATTGGAAATGAGAGAACTCAGGATAAGGTTTTAAGAAGGGAGATGAGGCAGTTTGAATCTTCTTATTATGATAAAGAAAAAATTGATCAATCGACCAGACGATTAAAAAGAACCCAGTATTTTGAGGGGGTAGATATTAATACAGTTTCTGTTCCAGGTGTTTCTGACCAAGTTGATTTGACAGTTGCTGTGAAAGAAAAAAATACAGGTTCAGTCAAGCTGGGTGCAGGCGCAAGCTCTGATGAGGGCCTGGTTGGGAGCTTTTCTGTTACTCAAGCCAATTTTCTTGGGACAGGCAACACAGTTTCAGCAACTATAAATACTAGTAGCGTCAATACGATCTACCAGTTAAATCACATTGATCCTTACTTCACCCTTGATGGAATTTCGAGAAGACTCACAGCTTATATGAAAGAAACAAACACAAAAGATTTGGATACCGGCCAATACGATAAAAAATCATATGGCCTGGGAGTAGGTTTTGGAGTTCCTATGAATGAATTTGATACTGTAAGGGTTGGTTTTGATGTTGATATGTCAGATATTACACTTGTTGATTCATCACCTCAAAGGTATAAGGATTATTGTAAAGAAGTCTCAGGAGGAGACAGTAGTGGTTGTGATCAAAATGAAGCTGTCTTATCTGTTGGATACTCTTCTGATAAAAGAGATAGTGCAATATATCCTAAGAGCGGCTACAAATATGATATTGGTAGTGAAATAACATTGCCATTGCTTGATATGCAGTATTATCAGATAAATGCAAAAGTTGCAGATTATACTCCTTTAACAAATGAATTCGTATGGAACAATGATCTTAGTCTAGGGTATGCGCACTCATATGGAGATGATCCTTATCCATTCTTCCAGAATTACTATGTGGGCGGGTCGAGCTCTGTAAGAGGATATAAGGCCGCTTCTATCGGAAAGCAATATTATGATGAATCACAAGATGATTTTGTATCAACTGGCGGTACTACCAAAATATTAGCGAGCACCTCGATGCTCTTCCCACTTCCAGGAGGAATGTTTAAAGACCAAGTAAGGCTTGAAACATTTATTGATGGTGGTGGTGTATGGGAGGAGGATACAGATATTGCATTGGATGAAATGAGATTCTCCGCAGGGCTTTCGGTCTTATGGGTTTCACCATTTGGCCCAATCAATGTATCATTTGCTAAGGCACTAAATGACGATGCCCAAGATGAAACGGAATCATTCCAGTTTGGAATGGGTACAAACTTTTAATTTAACCTAAAATAAGGGATTAAAATATGATGATCAGAAAATTTTCAGCAATGCTTTTTAGTATATTTCTCTTGCTACCACTCACAGTTTCAGCTGAGATGGAGATATTTAAAATTGGATATGTTGTTGTAGAGAAGGTTCTAAAGGATGCACCTCAAACGGCCGCTAGTAATAAAAAGCTTGAAAAAGAATTTAAATCCAGAACAGATGGACTTCAAAAGAAAGTTAAAGCCATTCAGAAACAAGAAAAAGATTTTAATAAAAATAGTGTCACAATGGCAGCTGCTGATCGCCAAAAAGCACAGAAGAAAATTCAAAACTCTAAAATCGAAATCCAAAGAATTGAAAGAGAATTAAGAGAAGATATTGATATCAGAAGACGTGAAGAAATTGGGAAATTACAACAAAAAATAAATGAAGCAATCGAAGAAATGGCTAAGACAGACAAGTATGATCTTATCCTTTACCAGGGTGTGGCATATGCTTCAAAAGAAATTGATATTACTGATAAACTTATTAAAGTTTTAGGTAATACAAAATAAAAAAGTATGTGAATGTTAAAAGAATTTAAGTGTTCAGAATTGGCTGAGGTAGTTGGAGGTAAAGCTTCCTCACCTAACATAACAGTAGATAATTTTTCTTCCTTAGATTCCGCAAATGCGAGTTCAATCTCTTTTTTGTCAGATCCATCTTATATTCCAAAGCTAGAGGAGACAGATTCTAAAGTTATCTTAATCAAAAAAGATGATCTAAAGTACTGGAAAAAAGACTACATTCTAGTTAAAAATCCTTATTTGGCTTTTTCTAAGATTGCTACTTTGTTCAATGAGCTTGATGAGAGCGGTAAAAACACTATCCATGAATCTGTTATTTTTGGGCAGAATTCAAAACCTGAAAAAAGTATCGATATACAGGCTCATTCCATCATCGGAGATAATTGTTTATTAGGAAAAAATATTCGAATTGGTTCAAATGTTTCTATTGGAGATAATGTTGCAATAGGGGAAAATACAATTATCCATGCAAATGTAAGTATTGAAAATAATGTAAAGATAGGTATTAATTGCGTATTATTTTCTGGTGCAAGAATCGGTACTGACGGTTTTGGCTATGCGCCGGATGATGACGGTAGTTGGTCAAAGATTCCTCAAACAGGCAGTGTGATTATCGAGGATAATGTTCACATTGGGGCTAATACAACAATTGACTGTGGTGCGATAGATAATACCGTTATCAAGTCAGGTGTAAAAATTGATAATTTAGTTCATATTGCTCATAATTGTGAAATAGGCGAAAATACAATCATAGCAGCGATGGCAGGATTTGCCGGAAGTACGAAGATAGGTAAGGGGTGCATGATAGGTGGGGGTGCTAGGATAGCACCAAATATTTCTATTGCTGATAAGACTGTAATTTCACCTACAACGGCAATAGGAAGATCGATAAAAAAAGACGGGCAAAGATTTACGGGAGCTTTACCTCCATTGAATCACAAAGATTGGTTAAAGTTTGCGGTTAAATTTATGATTAAAAAAGGTATAAAATGAAACAAGACACCTCAATGAACATTAATGAAATACTGGACCACCTTCCCCATAGATACCCATTTGTTCTGGTAGATAAGGTATTGTCTTATGAGGTTGGTAAGAATATTGAGGCTATAAAAAACGTAACAATAAATGAACCATTTTTCCCTGGGCATTTTCCACATTATCCAGTCATGCCGGGCATTCTGATAGTAGAGGCCATGGCTCAAGCTGCAGCAATATTATCCTTTAAAACAATCAATGACAAACCTAATGATCATTCTGTATATTATTTTGCAGGAGTTGAAAATGCACGATTCAAGAAACCAGTTATGCCTGGTGATCAATTACATTTGAATGTTTCGATAGAAAGGAAGATTAAAGGATTTTGGAAGTACAAGGGAGTTGCGCAGGTAGGTAAATACGTTGCAGCTGAAGCAGAAATAACATGTATCTTAAAAGAAATTTAAAACAAAGATTATTCAATGGAATTTGAGCAAGACATTCACCCTACTGCCATCATTCACGAAGAGGCAATATTACATAAAAAAGTAAAGATTGGGGCTTACTCAGTAATTGGGAAGTCTGTTGAGCTTGGTGAAGGCACTGAGATTGGTAACCATGTGAACATAACTGGACATACTAAAATAGGCAAATTCAATAAGATTTTTCATAGTTCATCAATAGGTGAGCAGCCTCAGGATATGAAGTATAAAGCTCAAGAAACTTCTCTTGAAATCGGTGATAGAAATACTATTAGAGAGTTTTGCACAATTAACACAGGAACTGTCGAGGGAAACAAAAAAACCTTAATTGGAAATGATAATTGGATTATGGCTTATGTACATATTGCGCATGACTGCATAGTAAAAAATAATATAGTAATTGCCAATAGCACTACGCTTGCTGGTCATGTAGAAGTTGATGATTTTGTTGTCTTAGGTGGATTGACAGCTATTCATCAATTTTGCAAAATTGGACAACATGCAATAACAATGGGAGGAACTTTACTTTCCCAGGACGTTCCCCCATATGTTAGAGCTGTAAGCAAAGGTGGAATGGCATTTCCAAATGGAATAAATTCGGAAGGCTTAAGGAGAAGAGGCTTCAGCTCTGAAGCAATCAGTAATATTAAAAGTGGCTACAAGATTATATACATGAGAGATAATTCAATAGATGAGGCAAAAAAAGAGCTTGCTAAGCTCAAACTTACTTCATCCGAAGTCGGATCATATATAGATTTTATTGAAAGATCAAATAGAGGCCTTATAAGATCAAGTGGCTAAGATAGCCATATTAGCAGGTGAACCTTCGGGAGACCTGATAGCATCGCAGCTGATGTCTCATATAAGCTCAAAAGTAAAGAATACTGAGTTTATTGGGGTTGGCGGCCCTTTGATGAAAAAACAAGGGTTAAGTTCTTTTTTCGATTATTCAAAACTCTCGTTGTATGGTGTTTTTCAAGTAATTCCAAATATCCCTAATTTAATTTTTTTAAGATATAAGTTGATCAATTATTTAAAAAATGAGAAACCAGATATTTTTATTGGTGTTGATGCTCCAGATTTCAATTTTTATATTGAAAAAAAACTCAAACAAAGTGGCATACCAACTTTTCATTACGTTGCTCCATCAGTTTGGGCGTGGAGGCCAAATAGAGTTTATAAGATAAAAAAAACTACTGACCATATATTTTCTATTTTTCCCCATGAAAAACCGTTATTTGAAAAGGTTGGCGTAGAAACAACTTTTGTTGGGCATCCTCTGGCAAATATAATCCCATTTCAATCAAACATGAACAAATATCGTAAGGTATTAAAACTTAATCGCGAGGAACTCGTAATAGCGCTTTTACCAGGAAGCAGAATGGGTGAGTTGAAAGCTCATACTGATACCTTGCTTGAAACAGCCCGAATTTTATTAAGGGTTTATCCAGATGCTAAATTTCTAATACCTACAAATAATGATAAAAATATGAATTTTATAAAAGGTCGGATAAAAAAAAATCATACTAAAAATATTAAACTTATTAAAGGAATGGTTGAAGAAATTTTGAGTTCTACAAATATCGCTATAGCAGCTTCAGGAACTGCATCACTGCAAATTGCATTATATAAAAAGCCCATGATTGTAATTTATAAGGGTTCTTGGATTTCATATTTTATTTGGAAAATGGTACGTTTAATTCCAAATGTGAGTTTGCCAAATATTTTACTTAAAGAAAATTTCGTTCCTGAAATGCTTCAACATAGAGCAACACCAAATTTATTAAGCGAAAAAGCATGTGAAATTATTAAGGATAAAAAATACTTAAAAAAAATTGAATTTAAATTTAAAAAGCTTCATAAAGATTTAAAAAGAGATACATCATCATTAATTTTTAAAATAATTAAGCCTTATCTTAAATGACCCGTATTTGTGGAGTGGATGAAGCAGGAAGAGGGCCTTTATGTGGACCAGTTTTTGCTTCAGCAGTCATTCTACATAATGATTTGAAAATAAAAAATTTAGATGATTCAAAGAAAATTTCTCCCAAAAAAAGAAATGAAATTTATGAAGAGATAAAAATAAAATCTTTTGAATATACTTTTGCATCCGCAAGTGTTGAAGAAATTGACGAATTAAATATTCTAAATGCTTCATTACTTGCAATGAAAAGAGCAATACTAAAGTTAAATAAGAAGCCTATTGATTGCTATGTTGATGGAATTTATACACCTACAATAGAGGGATATAATTTAACTGCAATAATAAAAGGCGATTCATTAATTCCATCAATCTCAGCAGCTTCAATTATTGCTAAAGTAGAGAGAGATAAATATATGGAATCTTTGCATGAATTGTTTCCTCATTATGAGCTGAACTCTCATAAGGGGTATCCAACAAAAAAGCATATTTCTTTAATAAAAAAATATGGTATAAATGAGATTTATAGAAAAACCTTTAAGCCTGTTAAAGATTTAATTTAAAAGGAAAACGCATAGTTTCTTTGAGAGATCAGGAGTTTTATTAAGACGCCACTCCTTTAATGATTTACTTAATATTACCTGATCGGTATCAGTTAAATTAGTTGCTACACAAAGCTTTATACATTCATTATCTATTTTCAAAATATCTGTTAATAATTTATTATTCCGATAAGGCGTTTCAATAAAAATTTGTGTTTCCTGTTTTGCTTTTATATTTTTTTGAATTTCTTTAAAAAAATCTATTTTTTTATTTTCTTCAATGGGTACGTAGCCATGAAAGCAGAAGTTTTGCCCATTAAATCCTGATGCCATTAATCCTAAAATAATGGATGAAGGACCGACCAAAGGTTTTACCTTAATTTTAAGCTCATGTGCTTTAGAGACTATGAAAGCTCCAGGGTCCGCAATGCATGGAGTTCCTGAATCAGACAATAATCCTATGCTCTCTCCAGCTAAGATTGGTTTTAAGTAATTTTCGATTAATTCTAATGAGGATTTTTTGCTATGCTCAACAATATTAAGATCTTGGAGATTTTGATCTAGATTAAGTTTTTTAAGTGCTTTTCTTGCAGTTTTCGGATTTTCAACAATAAAATTTTTAATTTTTTTTAATTTTTTTTTGTCCTCTTCTAAAAGAAAATCATTATTAAATTCTTGTTCAATTGATATGGGAATAAGAAATAACTCTCCTTGATTTCTAGTATCCTTCTCCAATTAAATAACTCCATATTTTTCAAACATCTGTGATAGCTTAATCAATGGAAGCCCAATAACAGCTGTGGGATCATTACATTGAATTTCTTCTAAAAGGGTAATTCCAAGACCTTCAGATTTTATGCTTCCCACACATTGAGTGGGATCTTCTTTTTTAAGATAATTTTTTATCTGTTCTTCAGAAAGTTTTTTGTAAGTTACTGAAAATTCTACGACTTCATCGGCTGAAATATTTTTTTGTGCATTTTTTAAGCATATACCTGAATAAAAATTTAACGTTTGACCACTAAGCTCTCTTAATTGAATAAAAGCCTTTTCAATACTGAGCGGTTTTCTTACCTCTTTATTTTTAAATTGTGCTGTTTGATCTGAGCCAATTACAAATGCCGATGGATTTATTCTTGAAATTACATCTGCTTTTTCGTTTGAAAGCCTTCTTGCTAGATCACCAAAATTTTCATCATTTATTCTTGCCTCATTAATATTTGGTGAAGTGGACGTAAACTTTATTGGGAGCCTTTTAAGAAGTTCTTGACGAAAGATTGATGAAGACGCAAGAATTATTTTACTCATTTAGGAATAATTTCATTCTAGTTACTGAGGTTGAATTTCGATAAGTGTCTCGTTTGGAGACACACTATCACCATTTGCAACATGAATCGCAACTACAATTCCAGATTTAGAGGCCTGTATCTCATTCTCCATTTTCATTGCCTCTATCACAATAACGCTATCACCCGCATTTACGCTATCACCCACTTTAACTTTGATATCAATAATTGTTCCAGGCATAGCTGTAGTGACACATCCATCATGCGTTGGTCGTGCATGTTTTGATGTTTTCTCTTGTTTAGTATCATTATCATTCTGATTTTTTCCATTGCCCGAACTCACTACAACTTGATCGAGAGTTTCAACAAGTACTTCTTCCGATATTCCATCAACAGAGACATAGAATGGCCTTTCAGTATCCCCCGAATTACCAGATCCTGTTAGATTTATATGATAGGTTTCGCCATGAAGTGTAATATTAAATTCAGATGGGGCATAACGATTACTCGCGTCATTAGCTTCACTTTTTATTAGCAATTCTTCCGGAACAAGTGAGCCTGCGTTTCTTTCCTTAAGGAATGAAGTCGCTAAATCAGGAAACATTGCATATGTTAGGAGGTCTTCATCATTTTTTATAATTTCGTCCGCTTTGACTCTAAGGTTCTCAATTTCTGGCTTTAGTTTGTCTGCAGGTCGGCAGGTTATTGGTTTTTGGTCCCCGATAGCCTTAGACTTTATTTCTTCATTAACTTTTCCTGGCGCAGCGCCATATTGCCCAAGAAAGTAATTTTTGACCTCATTAGTAACCGTTTTATATCTCGAACCGGTAATAACATTTAAAGCAGCTTGAGTACCAACAATTTGAGATGTTGGAGTTACTAGGGGAGGGTAACCTAAGTCTTTTCTTACTTCGGGTATCTCTTTTAAAACATCATCCATTTTATCCAGCGCGTCTTGATCTTTCAATTGATTAGATAGATTAGAAATCATTCCGCCAGGAACTTGATTTGATAAAACTCGGGGATCAACACCTGTAAATTCTGATTCAAATTGCCAATATTTTTTACGCGCTTCTCTAAGATGTTCGCTTATGGACTCTATTGCGGCAATATCAATATTAATTTCATAACCCATGCTTTGAAGTGCGGCAATTATGGATTCTGTCGTTGGATGACTAGCTCCCTCAGAGAAGCTTGAATTACAAGTATCAACAATTGTAGCCCCAGCTTCGACTGCGGCTATGAGATTTAAACTTGCTAACCCAGCAGTAGCATGACTATGAACATGAATTGGAATACTTATATTTTTTGAAAGTAACGATACAAGCTCCTTTGTAGATTGAGGTGTGAGTAGACCCGCCATATCTTTTATTGCTAAGGTGTCACTTCCCATAGATTCTAATTTTTTTGCCATATCCAAAAAATATTCATTGTTATGAACTGGCGATGTCGTATAACTTAAGGTTCCCTCAGCATGTTTTTTATATTTCTTAACGGCTTTAATAGATGTTTCAATATTTCTAATGTCATTCATAGCATCAAAAATTCTGAAAACATCTACACCATTTTCAACAGATTTTTTTACAAAAAGATCTACAACATCGTCAGAGTAATGTCGATAGCCCAGAAGATTTTGACCTCTTAATAGCATTTGGATACGACTGTTAGGAAGTGCTTTTCTTAGTTTTTGCAATCTCTCCCATGGATCTTCTTTTAAATAGCGGACACAGGCATCAAAGGTAGCACCACCCCATGCTTCAATTGACCAAAAATCCAAAGCATCAAGTTGTGAGCATATCGGTAACATATCCTCAGTTCTTAATCTTGTTGCTATATGGCATTGATGACCATCCCTCAAAACAAGCTCTGTTATATCTATTTTTTTCATATTTTTTTAAATTCCTTCATGAGCAGCAATTGCCGCCCCAATAGCTGCTGCTATCACAGTTGGGGGCAACTCCTCATTATAGTCAGTTAGTTCAGGATTTGATTCAACAAAACTAGTGTTGAAGTCAGCTCCAATAAATTTTTCATTTTTAAGAATCTCAACATAATAGGGAATTGTAGTTTTTACACCAAATACACCAATATCTCCAAGTGCTCGAATGCCTCTTGTAACTGCATCATCCCAATTTAAAGCCCAAATGATGAGTTTAGCGCACATTGAATCATAGTAGGGGGGGATTATATAACCTGTATAAATTGATGCATCAGTTCTTACCCCAGGGCCACCAGCAGCATAATATCTCGTAATTTTACCAAAAGATGGTACGAATTCTTGTTTTGGATCCTCTGCATTAATTCTAAATTCAATAGAGTAACCCCTGTGTTGTATTTCTTCTTGCTTGTATCTCAGGCTTAATCCACTTGCAATCCTAATTTGCTCTTGAACAATATCAACGCCAGTAATATTTTCTGTAATTGTATGCTCTACTTGCAAGCGTGTATTCATCTCCATAAAATAAAAATTATTTTCGCTATCAAGGAGAAATTCAACAGTACCTGCATTTTGATAATTTACAGCTTTGGATGCTTTAACAGCAAGATCACCAATATACGTTCTTTGCTCTTCATTAAGTTGGGGTGAGGGAGCTATCTCAATTAATTTTTGATTTCTACGTTGTATTGAACAATCTCGTTCAAATAGGTGAATAGCATTATTGTCCTGGTCTGATAAGATCTGTACCTCAATATGTTTAGGGTTTAGTACACATTTCTCAATAAATACTTCAGGGCTTCCAAATGCCTTTGTAGCCTCCGATATAACCCTCTCATAATTTGACTCTACTTCATTCTCATTATCACACCTACGGATACCTCTCCCACCACCACCATTAGTAGCTTTGATCATTACAGGAAATCCAATATTTTTTGAAATCTTTACAGCTTCGGCAAGATCTTTTACATTTCCTTCACTACCAGGAATCACTGGGACTCCAGCTTTAATCATTGCTTTTCTAGCTTCAATTTTGTCTCCCATTTTTTGGATGACTTCTGAGCTTGGACCGATAAAACGTAAACCCCTTTTTTTACAAATAGCCGCAAAATTTGAATTTTCTGATAAAAAACCATATCCAGGGTGCACCCCATCACAACCTGCAGTTACGGCAACATTAGCGATCCAATGAGCATTTAAATAACCTGATAAGGGGTCAGATCCAATGAAATATGATTCATCAGCTTTCTTAACATGTAATGCATGTCTATCCGCATTAGAGTATATCGCTACACTTGTGATACCCATTTCCTTACATGCTCTAATTATTCGAACAGCAATTTCACCACGGTTAGCAATGAGAATTTTTGATATCAAAAATTAATTCCTTGATGGTTGATTCTTTAAGTAAATTAATGAAATTCATATAGTGAATTACATAGTCTCAGCCGACAATTATAACATGTTGAAAATAATCTTTTGTTAACAAAACTTTAATAACTCTCAAATTTATATAATATTAAGAGGGCACAAAGTTTCTTTTTTAATGCTGCTTTTCTTAAAAAAAGGGGGTAGCTATAATTCAAAATAAACAGAAATTATGATAAAATCTACGCTTTATTAAGAGTAAAAGCTTTGTTTGTAGTTATTAAAACCTTTAGCTTTGAAAATTAGCTTATTTAAATTAGGAGTACCTTATGGCTGTTCAAAAAAGTAAAAAATCACCATCAAGAAGAAATATGAGAAGATCTCACGATGGTTTATCAAATGCCGCAATAGCGATTGAAAAAACAACGGGTGAGACGCACCTAAGACATCATGTCAGCGCATCAGGTTTCTACAAAGGTAAAAAAGTAATCGAGACAAAAGGCGAGTAGGCATCAGTCTACGTTTAGCTGATGCAACATAAAATTTCAGTTGATGCAATGGGCGGTGATTTTGGTCCGTCTGTCACAATTCCAGCATCATTAAAGATTTTAAAAAAATATGAGAACATATCTATAGTTTTAGTGGGTAATTCTGATGAAATTACCCAAATACTCAAGAAAAAAAAATCACTAAATCATCCTAGAATTACTATTTATAATACGACTCAAATTGTTGGCATGGATGAGCTTCCTCAAACTGCATTAAAAAATAAGAAAGACTCATCAATGCGAGTGAGTATTAATTTAGTGAAAGAGGGAGTTGTTGATGCTTGCGTGAGTGCAGGCAATACAGGCGCTCTTATGGCAACTGCCCGTTTTGTTTTAAGAATGTTGCCTGGTATCGATAGACCCGCCATATCAAGTGAATTGCCTAGTGCTAACGGTACAACATGTATGTTGGATTTAGGTGCTAATGCAGACTGCACCCCCGAACAGCTGCTTCAATTCGGCATTATGGGGTCAATTTTGACAAATGTTTTGCATAAAAAAAATAATCCATCAATTGGATTATTAAGTAACGGAAGTGAGGCAATGAAAGGAAGTGAGGTGGTAAAAAAATCTGCAGAGTTATTTAGAAACAGTCACTTAAACTTCCATGGAAACGTCGAGGGGGATGATATATTTAAAGGAACTACTGATGTGGTTGTCTGTGATGGCTTCACAGGAAATATTTCATTAAAGACAACAGAAGGCCTAGCCCAGATGATGGCAAATTTCCTAACGCTAGAATTTAAACGTAACTTTTTAACAAAAATTTCAGCACTTATTGCACTTCCTGTTTTGAAGCGGTTTAAAAAAAGATTAGATCCTCGCCGATATAATGGAGCTTCATTCCTTGGGCTTAATGGGATTGTGGTAAAAAGTCATGGGGGAGCAGATGAATTTGCTTTCATACATGCTTTAGAAACAACGATTTCAGAATCAGAAAATGATGTAATATCTAAAATTAAAAATCAACTTAAAGTTGAGTCAATAACATAAAATAATCTAATGATTTATTCAAAAATAAAAGGATGCGGAAGCTACCTGCCTAAGAAGGTTTTAACTAATGCTGACCTTGAGTCAACGCTTGACACAACAGACGAATGGATTACCACTAGAACTGGAATCAAAAAAAGACATATCGTTGCTGAGGATGAATTTACAAGTGATCTTGCATATGAGGCAGCTAAGATTGCAATTAGTGATGCAAACATACAATTAAGTGAAATTGATTTAATTCTAGTTGCCACTACCACACCCGATAAAATATTTCCGAGTACAGCTTGTATCTTACAAAAAAAATTAGGCATTGATGAATGTGCAGCATTCGATATCCAAGCTGTCTGTAGTGGTTTTATTTATGCGCTTTCGGTGGCTGATAAATTTATAAAGACAGGGTCTGCAAAAAATGTATTAGTTGTAGGTGCAGACGCAATGTCTAAAATTACTGATTATTCGGACAGAAGTAATGCAATTTTATGGGGTGACGGCTCAGGTGCGGTTATCCTCTCAAAGTCAAATGAAGAAGGAATTCTTTCTACTCATATTCATGCCAAAGGGGAACATGAAGAGCTTCTTCATGTTCCAAGAAAAGGGCAGCAAGGCTTAAAAGATACTATTGATATGAAAGGTAATCAGGTTTTTAAGATGGCGGTAAATACACTTGATATGATTGTTGATGAAACATTAAATGCTAATAATCTTGCGAAAGAAGATATTGATTGGGTTGTACCTCACCAGGCTAACATCCGTATTCTTGAAGCTACTGCAAAAAAATTAAATATGAGTATGGATAAATTAATTGTGACTATTGATGAACAAGGTAATACTTCAGCTGCATCAATACCCTTGGCGCTTGACTTTGGGATTAAGCAAAAAAAAATAAAACCAGGACATTTAATTTTAATGGAAGCATTTGGGGGTGGTTTTACCTGGGGCTCAGCACTAATAAGGATGTGATATGACTGATTTTGTAGCATTATTTCCAGGACAAGGTTCACAATCAATAGGAATGATGCAAAATTTAACTTCGAATTCCCTAATTAAAAAAACTTTTGATCAAGCATCAGATATCCTAAATACCAATTTTTGGGATATGGTAAATATTGAAAATACGGATATCAATCAAACAATTAATACGCAACCCTTAATGCTTGCTGCCGGTATTGCAACATGGCGAGTATTTAAGGAGAGTAACATTAACCATCCATCTTTTGCAGCAGGTCATAGCCTTGGTGAGTTCACAGCCTTGGTGGCAGCAGAAGTATTTTCATTTGAGAATGGACTAAATATTGTTAAAAAAAGGGCCGAGTTAATGCAAAACGCTGTACCAAGTGATGAGGGTGCAATGGCCGCGATTTTAGGTTTAAAAGACAGTGAAGTTATTAATATCTGTAATAACCTAAAGGAAAAAGGGGTTATAGAGGCAGTCAATTTTAATTCCCCTGGTCAAGTTGTAGTGGCCGGAGAAAAAATAATAATTGAAACCTCGCTTGAGGTATTTAAAGAGGCAGGAGCTAAAAGAGCGATTATTCTTCCTGTTAGTGTACCGTCTCATTGCAGCTTGATGAAAGAGGCAGCAATAGAATTCAAAGAGTTTTTATCTTCTATTAACTTTGCAAAACCAATATTTCCTGTAGTGCAAAATTTTGAGGCAATTCCCTATGATGATGAAGAAAAAATCAAAGAAGGACTTTTTCATCAGTTATTCAATCCTGTAAGATGGACGCAGTCTATGGAGTTTATGAGTGAAAAAAAACTTAATATTTTTCTAGAGATTGGTCCTGGCAAAGTCCTTACGAGCCTAAGTAAGAGGATTAATAAAGATTCAAATAACATTTCAATTGATTCAATGGAGTCAATTGAAAATTTTAAAGAGATTAGTTAAATTACATACAAAAGATTAGGAAAAAAATGAATATTCAAAATAAAGTCGTTTTAGTGACAGGAGCCAGCAGAGGAATTGGTATGGCAATTGCAACTGAGCTATCTGACAAAGGTGCAATTGTTATAGGCACCGCTACATCCATTGATGGAGCCTCTAATATTTCAAAAGCTTTATCCGCGCAAGAAAGAAAAGGTGAGGGAATGGTCCTAGATGTCAACAGCAGTGATTCTATTACAAATTTAATTAAAGCAATTAATGATAAATATGGTGATATTCAAATTTTGGTCAATAATGCTGGAATTACACAGGATAATTTACTCGTAAGAATGAAGGATGAAGAGTGGGACAGTGTTTTGAATACTAATTTAACCTCTATTTATAGGCTAAGTAAGTCTGTCTTAAGAAGCATGATGAAAAGTAGGTATGGGAAAATTATCAATATTTCATCTGTGGTAGGACACATGGGTAATGCAGGCCAGACAAACTATGTCGCGTCCAAAGCAGGAATTACTGGATTTACAAAGTCGTTAGCCCAAGAGGTAGGTAATAGAGGAATTACAGTAAATTGTGTAGCACCAGGATTTATCGATACGGATATGACAAAATCTTTATCAGACGAGCAAAAAGAGAAGCTTTTGTCTCACATTCCTTTATCTAGGCTTGGAAATCCATTAGATATTGCAAAGGCTGTTGTATTTTTAGCTTCAGATGATGCTGATTATATAACTGGAGAAACTATTCATATCAATGGCGGCATGTTAATGGTGTAAAAGTTTAAATAGGAAACTAAAAGTATTTTTTTTAATATTAAAAAAAAGTTTAGAAAAATTGAATTCATTTGATAAAATGTCGCAACACTAATTTGTTATTTTAAAAAAAGGGGTAATTTTAATGTCAGATATCGAACAAAGAGTGAAGAAAATAGTTTCAGAACAATTAGGAACAGAGGAAGCAAGCTTAAAAAACGAATCATCCTTCATTAATGATTTAGGCGCAGATTCACTTGATACAGTTGAGTTGGTTATGGCTTTAGAAGAGGAGTTTAATACTGAAATCCCTGATGAAGAGGCAGAGAAAATTACAACGGTTCAGCAAGCTATAGATTATATTAACGCTAACCTTAAATAAAAAAATCTTGGAGCCCACTTTATTCTTAGCTGGGTTCATTCATGAATAAAAGAAGAGTTGTAGTCACAGGACTTGGTTTGGTTACACCAGTTGGCATTGGTGTTAATGAGTCTTGGAAGAATATAATTGAAGGCCAATCAGGTATTTCAAACATAACTAACTTCGATACAAATGGCTTCGCCACTCCTTTCTCATCTACCATTGCAGGTGAAGTTAAAAACTTTGACGCTAAGAAATATTTAAATCCAAAAGATGCCAGAAGAATGGATACCTTTATTCAATATGGTTTAGTTGCAGCGCATGAAGCTTTTAAAGATTCAGGTATTGAAGTAAGCGATAAAAATGCAGACAGAATAGGCACATCTATTGGTTCAGGTATTGGAGGGGTTAATCTAATTGAAAATCAAGCTGAGCTATTAAGAACAGGTGGCCCAAGAAAAATTTCACCATTCTTTGTACCGGGAACTATTATCAACATGGTTGCAGGTAACCTTTCAATCGCGTTGGGCCTTAAGGGTCCAAATATATCTATTGTCACCGCCTGTACCTCAGGAACACATTCAATAGGCGATGCTAGCCGTATGATTGAATATGGTGATGCAGACGTTATGGTAGCTGGCGGGGCGGAAGCAGCAATTACCCCCCTTACTGTCGCTGGTTTTTGTTCGGCTAAAGCATTGAGTTCAAGAAATGATGACCCTAAAACTGCATCCAGACCATGGGATAAAGACAGAGATGGCTTCGTAATAGGTGAGGGAGCAGGCATTATGGTTTTAGAGGAAATCGAACATGCAAAGAAAAGGGGAGCAAAAATTTATTGTGAGTTAGCTGGTTATGGAATGAGTGCAGATGCACACCATATTACAGCTCCAACAGTGGATGGACCAAAAAGATCAATGCTCAGCGCATTAAACCATGCGGGAATTAATAACGATGAAATAGGATATGTTAATGCTCATGGAACATCTACTCCATTGGGTGATATAAATGAAACTAACGCCATAAAAGAGACCTTTAATGACAATGCAAAAAAATTGGTTGTTAACTCAACAAAATCAATGACTGGGCATTTACTAGGAGGTGCAGGTGGAATTGAATCAGTTTTTACTGCGTTGGCAGTAAATCACCAAATCTCTCCACCAACAATCAATATTTTCAATCAAGATCCTGAGTGTGACCTGGACTATTGTGCAAACGAAGCAAGAGAAATTGAAATTAAGGCGGCACTTAAAAATAACTTTGGATTTGGTGGAACCAATGGAAGTCTCGTATTTAAAAAAAGCTAAATAGAATTTAAATTGGCAAAAAATTTTTTAATCAATGGCGACGCTAAAAACTCTTTAAGCCCCTTTGATCGTGGCCTTGCATTTGGTGATGGAGTATTTAGAACCTTTCTTGTTAAAGATGGTAATCCCATAAATTGGAAAAATCAGTATCAAAAATTGTCAATAGATTTAAAAGCTATTGATATAAAACCACCAAGCAAAAAAACACTTTTAACAGAGATTCAAAAGCTATTTCCAGCTAAGGGTATTTTTATTTCAAAAATAATAGTTACACGCGGTGAATCACAGACAGGTTATGACTTTAATAAAGGAATCAAACCTACAAGAATTTTATTAAAAATTGATTTCAAAAGAAATAAATACGAAATTTTTAAAAAAGGTGTTCAATTAACAGCATCTAATATAAGGGCTACAAAATCCTCTAATTCTGGTATTAAAGATTTAAATAGATTAGAAAATGTATTAGCCAGAAAGTGCATAAGTAAAAATTTTTTTGATGCAATAATGGTCGATAGCAATGGAAATATTTGTGATTGCGCTAGATCAAGTTTATTCGCTAGGTATGGCAGAATATTGTATACAGCAAACAATAAAAGCTTTGGTATTCATGGAGTCACAAAAAAAATTATATGCGAAAATGAAAAAAAACTTAACTTAACTATTGATTATTCACCCCTAACACTAAATCAATTAGAAAAGGCGGATGAAGTCATTGTGTCTAATTCAATTTTTGGGGCACTTCAAGTTGTAAGGTTTAAAAATACTAAATGGGAGAAGGGGACCTTAGCAAATTCAATTAATAATCTACTAAATGAACCTGATTAAATTAAAACTCACACTAGCAAAGATCTTGAATGATTCATTTGTTTTTTTCAAAGAAAATAAACCAGTTGTTGTAAAACGAATAAATAATATTATTCCAATCAATAAAAACCTTCTATCAGAAAAAAATCTGTTAGCTATAAAATCTATGGCGGTTATATTTTTTTTCTGGGTAATTAGTTATCCTTTCATATCACTAAATGTTGATCAAAAAAATTCATTCCTTGAGGTGAAGAAAGGAGAAAATATTACTCAAATTGCTAATAAACTTGTAAAACAAAGTGTTTTACCTGATATTTTTAGGTTTAAATTATTAGCTAAGCTGAGCAATAGGTCAGAAAGTATAAAAAGCGGGCATTATCTTTTAAAAAATAATACTAGCCCCAATGAAATATTATCTCTCCTTGAAAGTGGCAATGGAATCCTCTATCCAATCACATTTATTGAAGGGTCAACGCTGAATGAAAACCTAGAAAAATTAAAGAATAATAGGCTACTAACAAGTAATGAATCATTTTTTTCGATTAAAAGCTTAAAAATAAGTTTAAACATTCAGGAAAAGTCACTTGAAGGATTATTTTTCCCTGATACGTATTACTTTTTTAATGGAACTTCTGGCATAGATATTCTAAAAGAGTCTCATGAAATGATGATGCAAAAGCTTGATCTTGCATGGGAAAATAAAACACCCAATCTTCCATATAAAAATAAGTACGAAGCCTTAATTGTGGCATCCATTATTGAAAAAGAGCTTGGGAATAGGGATGAAGCAAACCTTATAGCAGGAGTTTTTGTAAATCGTATGAGGATTGGTATGCCTCTTCAGAGTGATCCGACAGTCATATATGGCATGTATGACCAATTTAAGGGTAATCTCACAAAGCAAGACCTCATGCGCGATACTCCTTACAATACTTATACACGTAAAGGATTACCACCATCGCCAATCTGTTTACCAGGCTTTGATGTAATCGAAGCAACGCTTAACCCAGCAGAAACTAATGCTTTTTATTTTGTTGCAAAAGGTGATAATAAAACACATCACTTTTCAAAAACTTTAAAAGAGCATAATAAGGCTGTAAAAAAATATCAAAGATGAATAATTTAGGAAAATTTATTACACTCGAGGGGGTTGATGGTGCAGGCAAAACTACTCATGTAAAATTTATAAAAAAATATCTTTCTGATTTGGGTGTAAATTTTGTTATGACAAGAGAGCCAGGTGGAACCTTGCTTGGTGAGCAATTAAGAGAAATTTTACTTCACGAACAGATGACCCCCGAAACTGAGACTCTATTGATGTTTGCAGCAAGGAACGAACATATTGAGAAAGTAATCCGTCCAAACCTTACAGAGGGAAAAGTTGTGATTAGCGATCGATTTACTGATGCAACATACGCATACCAGTCAGGAGGTAAGGGAGTAAAAGAGAAAAAAATTGATATCCTTAAGGAATGGGTTCAAGCAAGCCTCCAACCCGATCTCACTTTTCTATTTGATCTATCTGTAGAGGTAAGTATTGAAAGACTCAATAAAACGAGAGAGCTGGATAAGTTCGAAAGAGAGGAGAAAAGTTTTCATGAAAATATAAGGCAAAAATACTTATTGCTCGCTAAAGCATCTCCAGAAAGATTTTGTATTTTAAATAGTGAAGAGTCGATTGAGGAAATTCAAAATCAGATTAAATTAAAGCTTGATAGGGTTGTGGTATGAATCTCTATCCATGGCAAGAGAAAGCTTGGTTAGAATTAAACAAGAGTGCTAGTAAACTTCACCACGCTTATTTACTTATTGGGACTTTAGGCGCCGGTTTAGAAAGATTCGCAAATGTATTTGCCTCCTCATTAATATGTAAAAACTTAACAGATTCAATGCAGGCTTGTGGTAAATGCCAAGATTGCCAATGGCTATCAACTGAACATCCAAACCTTAAAGTCATTGATAATGAATCTGAGGAAGGTGCTTCAAAAAATATATCAATTGAATCTATAAGAAGTATAAAAAAATTTGTTGAGTTAAGTTCGCATTCAATTAGAGGTAAAAAGGTAATTTTAATTAATAATGCTGAAAGTCTCACTATTAATGCTGCCAATGCACTATTAAAAATTCTTGAGGAACCACCTGAAAACTCTTATTTAATATTAACAGCCCAGAATATTTCAAGCCTATTACCTACAATTGTAAGTCGGTGTTTAATGTTTAAAGCACCAACACCATCGGCTGATGATGCAAGATCATTTTTAAAAGCTGAGGGTTATGAAAACCTATCTTCACAACTTCCATTATTTAGCAATCTCCCCTTAGATGTTATTGCCCATCAAAGTGACAGTGATATATTTACAATAATGGTCAATGAATTTAAAAAAGGAGGGGATTTTGAATTGATGGCAATTGAGCCTAGATGGATAAATGGAGACTTTAGAGAAACTATCAGCCTATTTCAAAAGTGGCTTTATGATATTTTCTTATTTAAAATGACTAAAAAACATCATTTTTTTGAATCAAAAAAAGAGAATATAAAGAAACTTTCTGAGGCCGCAGACATCACAAAATTATTAAATTTACTTAAAAGCGTAAATAATATTAAACTAATTTCAAATAAACCAATTAATAAAGATATTTCATTTGATAACCTAATGGTCGAATATAGAAATATTTTTAAATAAACCATGTACATAGACTCACACTGCCATATTAATTTTCCAGAGCTAAGTAAAAATATAGACAGCGTTTTGTCTAATATGAATGAAAACTCAATTACTCATGCCTTATGCGTAAGTGTCACACTTGATAACTTTGAGAGCGTTCTTAAGCTCGCAAATGAACATAAAAATATTTTTGCATCCGTTGGGGTTCATCCAGATTATGAGGATATTACTGAGCCTGATATCAAAACCCTTACTTCACTTGCCAAAAATGATAAGGTTGTTGCAATAGGGGAGACTGGTCTAGACTATTTTCGCCTAACAGGAGAGCTTTTATGGCAGAAGGAACGTTTTAGGACTCATATTAGAGCTGCAGTTGAATCAAAATTACCACTCATTATTCATACAAGGAATGCCCGTGAAGATACGATTCAAATAATGAAAGATGAAAATGCGTCAAGCGCAAAAGGGGTAATGCACTGCTTTACTGAAACTTATGAAATGGCAAAGCAGGCCATTGATCAGGATTTTTATATTTCCTTCTCAGGTATTATTACCTTTAAAAATGCTGAGTCATTAAGAGAAACTGTAAAAAAAATTCCATTAGATAGAATGTTAATTGAAACAGACTCTCCTTACCTTGCTCCCGTCCCAAACAGAGGGAAGCTTAATGAGCCATCAAACGTAGTTTATGTGGCTGAAAAGATAGCTGAAATAAAAAATATCAGTGTTGAGGAGGTTGCTGAAACAACAACTAAGAATTTCTTTTCATTGTTTTCTAGATGTCAGCCCAGTTAACACTATTAGGGGTAGGTGCAAGCGCTGGTACCCCTGTCGTTGGTTGTGAGTGTAGCACCTGCCAATCAACCAATAAGAAAAATTATCGGACGCGATGTTCAAGTCTTTTGACTCTGAAAAATGGTAAAAATATTCTAATAGACACAAGTCCAGATCTTCGTTTGCAATCATTGAGAGAGAGTCTTACATCTATTGATGCTGTTCTATTTACTCACCACCATGCTGATCACTGTCATGGCATTGATGATTTAAGGGCATTTTGTCAAATTAATAAAAAGCAAATTCCACTTTATGGAAATCAATTTTCAATTGATGAATTGAATAAAAAATTTCAATACGCAATGACCGAACCCAATGGATTTTGGGAGGTTCCAATTCTGAAGCCAAATGTCATCAATGAACCCATTAAGTTATTTGGTCAAAAAATTGAGCCTATCCCTGTATTCCATGGAAGATCTTTAATAAATGGCTATAGACTTGGAGATATGGCCTACCTCACTGACACTTCAAAAATACCAGATACCTCTATGGAACAACTGCGAAACTTAGATGTCCTACTTTTAGATTGTTTAAGAAATGAACCTCATCCAACGCACTTTTCTGTTAAAGAGAGCCTTGAGGTTGCTAGAGAGTTAAAAGCTAAAAAAACGATTCTGATACACATGACACACGATCTCGAGTATGATGCACTATCAAAATTATTACCAGAATCCATTTACGTTGGATATGATGGCTTAAAAATTAATGTTAACTAGATTTAAGGAATTTTATTATGTTTGAAAATATGAAGCGCTTTACAGTATTTTTTGCTCTTTTTGTCTTTGCGTTTAATATCCATGCTGAGGATAAACGTGTTTACTCAGAAAACGATTTTATCAATATCTTTAGCGGGAAACCAAAGGCACGTTTTTTGAAGTATCTTGGTGAACCAGACGATAAACAAATTGCGATTAAACCAAAAGATGCGAGTAAGGTGATAGCTAGACCAACTGATAACAAGAATAAAAAGAAAGATAAGATGGAGATGTGGTACTACAGTCATGTTGTTGAGTACTCACCAGGCAAGACTTATTTAAAAACTGAAATTACTTTCATTAATGACCGATGCCGAAGCATTAGTTTCTTTAATCAATAATATGTATAAGCATAAAAAAACCACCTTACGGTGGTTTTTTTATATCTAAATTAAATTTAGCCTAACTTTGCAGCTAACATTTCTGAAAGTTTAGCCATAATTGCACCACCGATAAATGAAACTACCATTAATATAAATGGATGCCCCATACCAATTTCAAGTACACTTCCACCGTCAGATGCTAGAGCAGCTTCTAAAGCAATTAGCTCTGTTAGCAGCCAACCAAAAGTGGCAGCATAACCAAATACGTTTGCTGGTATGTTATTGAGTTTTGGAACAGCTGTAAGAATATAAACAGTAATACCTACAGCAACTGGTGCAGCAAATTGACCTAAGTAATCATCGATCAATGCTAAAAGAAAAACAGCGACAATGGCCATAAATGAACCAAAGATCGTTGCCATAATAGTCTTACCAAGCGCATCTTTACCTACGGTAAAATAAGCACCCCATGCTATAAAGCCTGCCCAAACTAATGCCAAGCCATTTAACGGACCAGCTAATACCAACCAAGTCCATAGTACAGCTACTAAAGCAATACTAACTCCTAGTGCATTTTTCATAATTAAATTCCTCCTGTTGAATTTAAAAGTAAAATTTACTTAATCATAAATTTATTAAAAAGCTAATAAAGATCAATTATTAAAATTTAGTTGTAAATTTAAATAACTTATTTAGATACTACACATCGAGTTCGGGTTGTCAAATACGTTACTATAATCTGTTCGCCTTAGATAAAATATTTTAATAAAAAAAAGATTAACAAAATTTGATAATCAGCTATTAATTTTGTATTGTAGTAAACAAACAAAATGAAAATTTACTATTAGGAGAATTTCTGATGGATGATACGACAAATAAAGGCATTCAAACCTATCATGGAGGTTGTCCGCATGATTGCCCAGATACTTGCTCAATGGTCTACGAAGTTGAAGATGGCAAATTAAAAGGAGTGAAAGGGAATAAGGATCACCCGATGACTCGAGGTGGTTTGTGTGTCAAATTAAAGGATTATGAGAAGCGCCATTATCATCCAGATAGATTGCTTTATCCAATGAAAAGAGTGGGGCCAAAGGGTGAGAAAAAATTTGAAAGAATTTCATGGGATGAGGCATTAACGACAATAGTAGATAAGTGGCAAAAAATTATTGAAGAGGATGGCCCACAAGCAATTATGCCTAATAGTTATTTAGGTAATCAGGGTCTTGTACATGGTTTGAACGGTGGAGATGCCTTTTTTGCGCGTATGGGGGCAACTGTTACTGAGAGAACATTTTGTGGGGAAGGTTCTTGTACAGCATGGCTTTTAACCATAGGACCTACAGCTGGAGTTGATCCAGAAAGCTTTATTCATTCAAAATTCATTATTGTTTGGGCATGTAATTCTGTAAGTACAAATTTACATCATTGGCATATTATTAAAGAAGCTCAAAAAAGTGGTGCGAAAGTTGTCGTTATAGATTCCTATGCTTCGAGAACGGCAAAAGAGGCTGATTGGCATATTTGTCCTAAACCAGGCACTGATGGTGCATTGGCTATGGCTATGATGAATGTCATTATCGAAGAAGGATTAGTCGATCAAGATTACGTTGATAATTACACTGTAGGTTTTCCTGAACTAGCTGAGAAAGCTAAAGAGAGAACACCTGAATGGGCTGAGGAAATTACAGGCATAAAAGCCGCCGATATTAGAAAATTAGCAAAGGAATATGCCTCAACTGAACCTTCAGCTATTAGAATAGGTGTGGCATTGGAAAAAAGCTGGGGAGGCAGTCAGGCAATTAGAGCTGTGACTTCGCTTCCTGCACTTACAGGTGCATGGCGTCATGTTGGAGGAGGTATCTTACAATTCCCTGTCTGGGAACATCCATATAAGTTTGATGTGATTTGTCGACCTGATTTAATTCCAGAGGGTACACAAGTAGTAAATAACCTGCAGCTTGGACGCGTATTGACTGGGGAGCAAAAGCTTAATGTTCCAATTAAATCAATGATGTGTTGGAATACGAATCCTGTCACTCAGGCGACTGAGTCTGAAAAAATTCTTGAGGGATTAAAGCGTGAAGACTTATTCTTAGTATCAGCCGAACACTTTATTTCGGATACGGCTGCATTTGCTGACATTCTTCTCCCAGCTTCTATGGGAGCTGAGCAAGAGGATATGATTTTGTCATGGGGTCATTTATATCTAACATACAACTCTAAGTGTGTTGAATCTCCCGGTGAATGTTTACCAAATAATGAAATATTTAGACAACTTGCAAAACGTTTAGGTTATGAAGAAGAAAACTTTAAGTGGAGTGATTCAGAATGTCTTGAAAATTATGTCGATTGGAATTCACCTGCTTGTGAAGGAATCGATTTCGAATACGTCAAAAAACATGGTTACGCAAGATTAAATGTGGGCACAAAAGATAACCGAGCACCGCATAAAGAAGGTAATTTCCCTACGCCATCAGGTAAATGTGAATTTAGGTTGGTGGGGGCTAAAAACTTTGTTGCAGGCCCATTTAGACAGATGTATGAAGGCTTTCAGCCGGGTGAAGATATTCCTGAGTTACCAGATTACGTTGCATCCAGAGAGACTGCAGAAGCAAATCCTGAACTTGCTAAAAAGTATCCATTGAATATTTTAGCGCCAAAAAGCCATGGATTTATTAATTCAAGTTATGCCAATATTGAAAATAAACTCAAAGCTCAAGGAGAGCAATTTGTTTTAATTAGTCAAGCTGATGCAATGGACAGAGGAGTGAATGAAGGAGAAAAGGTAACTGTATTTAATGACAGAGGTTCATTTGATGCGGTTGCTAAAATCACACCTGATGTTAATAAAGGCATTGTCGTTGCAACCCTTGGTTATTGGAGGCAAATGAATAAAGGTGTTGTGAACTCAGTTAGCTCAAATGCATTTGGTGATATGGGTAACGCACCAACATCTCATGATTGTTTAGTTGAGGTGAGGGTAGCTTAATAGACGAACTTGAAAAAATAAATAAATTTTTAGAGTTTGCTGAACAATCCTTTAATAAGTATACGGATAAGCTACTTCCTTTAGAGAAAAATAAAGACTTATTATCAAGTTTTGATGAATGCCTATTGCCGATTGCAAGTCATGATACAAATGGTTTTTTTAATTATTTAAATAAAGCTGCATTATCTCTTTTTAAGGTCACAAAAGATCAGGTTATAGGTCGCTCAACCACCATAACCGCTCCAAAATCTGAACAAAAACAAAGAAACGAATTGTTAAATCAAGTAAACTCTCATGGCTTTATAGATAACTATAAAGGTATTCGTGTAACCTCTGATGGAGAGTTATTTCAAATTGAAGACGCTACCATTTGGAATGTTGTCGATAAGAACTCGCATAAAATGGGTCAAGCCGTTGTCATTTATAAATCGAATAAATTATGAAAAAAAACTCTCCCGCTAAAGTATTGTTTGCAAGTTTGGCTGGCACCACTATTGAATTCTTTGATTTTTATATCTATGCAAACGCAGCTGTTTTAGTTTTTCCTTCACTTTTTTTTGCTGCTTCTACTCAATCAACAGAAATGCTCCAATCACTGGCAACCTTTGCTGTTGCCTTCTTTGCGAGGCCATTAGGATCAGCATTCTTCGGTCACTTTGGTGATCGTATTGGTAGGAAAACAACCCTAGTAGCTGCATTACTCACCATGGGTGTTTCTACCGTTGCAATTGGCTTACTTCCTACTTATCAGTCCATAGGTATTTTTGCTCCTATTCTTTTAGTTATTTGTCGTTTTGGTCAAGGCTTTGGCCTTGGTGGGGAGTGGGGCGGTGCAGTTTTATTAGCTGTTGAGAATGCACCTCCTGAGAAAAAAGCCTGGTATGGTATGTTTCCTCAATTAGGTGCTCCCATTGGGCTGATACTGTCAGGCGGTATTTTTCTATACTTATCGAGCACAATGTCGGAAGCTGAATTCTTTGATTATGGCTGGAGAATACCTTTTCTCTTAAGCTCTGTTCTTATTTTAATTGGCCTGTATGTGAGGCTAACAATTTTAGAAACACCTGAATTTTTAAAGAATCAAAAGAATAAAAAAACTATAGCTATTCCATTTGTTGAGGTATTTAAGAATTATAGGACACCCATGATTCTAGGGACATTTATCGCATTAGCAACCTTTGTTCTATTCTACTTAATGACTGTTTATATCGCGAGTTGGGCGATTACAGATCTAAATATTAATCGTGAAGATTTTTTAGGCAATCAAATTGAATCTGTTCTACTCTTTGCTGTATTTATTCCTATTTCAGCAGTTCTTGCTGACCGCTATGGAAGAAAGTTAATTTTAATCATGGCATCACTAGGTATTATTTTATTCGGATTAGTGCTTGGTCCATTACTTAATACTAGCCTTCTTTTGACTCTTTGTATTGGGATGGCGCTAATGGGATTCACTTATGGTCCTCTAGGAACAATCCTATCAGAACTTTATCCGACGAATGTAAGGTACACAGGCTCATCTTTATCATTTAATTTCGCGGGCATTGTGGGCGCTTCATTTGCACCATTTATCGCACTCTGGCTCTCGAGTAATTTTGGTGTCCATTACGTAGGTTATTACTTAGCACTTGCCGCTATAATATCTCTAATAGCTACATATTTATCTTCAAAAGCTAAATAAATTATATGCATAAATTTCTTGAATTATATGAGTATGTTTTAAAACTAGCTGGCCATGCAAAGGCTAAATATTATTTATTCCTTCTAAGTGTTTCAGAGTCATCTTTTTTTCCAATTCCACCCGATGTGATGTTGTTACCCATGTGCTTATCAAACCCAACAAAAGCATGGCGATTTGCCCTCATTACAACGATTGGTTCAGTACTTGGAGGTATTATTGGTTACCTCATAGGTGTTTATGCGTTTGGATTTATTGAGCCCTATTTATATAATTGGGGATATATACCAGCCTACGAAAGGGCGGTACTGTGGTTTGAGGAGTGGGGGTTTTGGGCGATATTTATCGCAGGTTTTTCACCTATCCCATACAAGGTCTTTACAATAGCCGGAGGCGCACTTGCCATGCCATTATTGCCATTTATTTTTGCCTCAATTATCGGTAGGGGTGCTCGGTTTTATTTAGTTGCATTGTTTGTCATTATGTTTGGGCAACAGGCAGATACTTTAATTAGACAGCATATGACCAAACTCGTATGGGGTACGGTTTTAATCATTCTTCTTTTATTGCTTTTATTTAAGGTATAAATTGTTGTTCTAAATTATAAGGCGTAGGCTTAAAAAATTATTCATTACTTACTATATTATGAAAATATCAAAAATTACCATTTCATTCTTACTCGTTTTAAGTTTATTTTTAACAGGATGTGAGAGTGTAAAAGATATTACTGATCCACTTGATGATGATAACGATGAATCAAATAATATTTCAAGTGATACTATTGAAGCAAATGTTGAGGAAATAAATCTTTATTTTGTGAGACCTGCCGACCCTTTAACGATTGGTCAAGATGTTGAGCTCTATGTTGACGATGAGGAGATCGGGGAGCTAACCTATAATACTAAAACCCAGACAACAGTAAAAAAACCAGGGACTTATGAATTAGCAACCAAGGTAGGGTGGAGTTTCAGTGCGCCAGTCACAGGATTAGGCGGCGCCTGTAAATATGAGGGCGATTTTAAGTTTACTGAAAAAAATTATTATTTTAAGATTGTTTTTGAACCAGGACTTCTCTGTGGAGAGCATGAAATAATTGGAATCTTAGAGTCAGAATATTCAGATTTAGCAGCAGATACGGACTAATTGGTAGGGGATGCGAGGTTCGAACTCGCGACAAATTGATTAAGAGTCAACTGCTCTACCAACTGAGCTAATCCCCCAAACTTTGTTTTAATTATCTATGTTTGTTGAAATTAAAACGTTAAGAATTTTTTGAACTGATTGAGAAACATTGTCAGCATCGTATCCGCCCTCAAGCATATAAAGCGTTCTTCCATCAGCATATTTTTGAGAGATATCTTGTAAGATCTCTGCTACAACTCCATATCCCTCATCAGTATAATTTAACTGTCCTAAAGGATCTCCCAAGTGGGCATCAAAGCCTGCGGAGACTAATACAAACTCTGGTCTGAATTGATCCATTACTGGTCTCAATTGTAAATTAAATGCTTCTATTACTTCATTATTCCCGCTTCCTTTAGGAAGTTCTACATTTAACGTATAACCTTCACCTGCGCCTTTGCCTATTTCATTTGGCCGACCAGTCCCAGGGAATAGTGGATGCTGATGAACGCTAAAATAAAACACGCTATTGTCTTCGTAAAATATATCTTGTGTTCCATTCCCATGATGAACATCAAAATCGACAATAAGAATTCTCTCTAAACTGTATTTCTTTTGTAAGTATCTTGCGACAACAGCAACACTGTTATAAACACAAAAACCCATCCCCGTTGAGGTTGATGCATGATGTCCTGGAGGCCGCACTAGCGCAAATGCAGAGGATAAATCACCGGTCATTATTTGATCAACGGCTTCTAGACCTGCACCGACAGCTAATTTTGCGACAAGATTAGAATCTTTGGAAATAGGGGTGTCACCCGTACTTAAAAAAGCTCTATTATTGTTTAATTGAGAAACCTGCCTATCTACTAACTCAATATATTCATTTGAATGAGCTAAATTTAATTCCTCATCTGTTGCGATATCAAAATTGGGCCAAATGGTATTTGATGTTATTTGATCATTTTTTTTAAGATCACGGATGACAGGAATTAAACGTTCAGAGTTTTCTGGGTGATTGGGTCCTGTGTCGTGCAATAGGAATCTTTCATCATAAAAAATCCCGACCTTTTTTTCATAGGCAATGGCACTACTAATACTCATAAATAAAAAATTTAGAAGACAAAATATAAAGAAAGATTTTTTCATTAGAAGTAAATTATATAATTTGCTCATTTGCAAGCAACCTTAATTTGCATTTAATTTTTTGTAACCTTTTTAAATATAAATCTACTTTTTTTAATAATCAAAATTCTACAAAAAGAAATTTAAAAAATTAAATAACTACTTGAATTTTAAGCTTTATGTTAAGATTTGGAAGCTACATTCGGAATTGGGGGAAGTAGTAGACTTATGATAAAAGTACTTGACGCAACTTTTACAGAAAATGGTGATTTAAAACTTACTTTATCCGGAGACCAAGGCTCTTTAGATTCCAGTTTTAGATTGCTGTTAAATGACAATGAGACACTTTTTGAGAACCTTAATTTTGGGGTGAATGGTGGGCTTGTTGTTACTATCCCTATTGAGCAACTGTCTTCTCAAAGCTCGACAGTGCCAGGCGGTCTTGAGCTTAAATTCATCTCTAACGATGGCAACATCTCAGGCCCAACTACCTCCATTAAGGTTTACAATTCCGACAGCACCAAACAAGCTGATACTGGTATATTATCCAACACGGATCTTACGCCGAATCAATATTCCATTGTTGTATCTGATAACCCTGTTACCTTTTCAGATTCAACCGATGCCAATTTAACGGTTATCACTGAAGCACCATCATCACAAATCAATGAACCCCTTGTAAATCGAACAGAAGCTGAAGTCCAAGGGATTGAAAGTACCAAGGTTGAATCCTTGAATGATCGACAATTAAAGCGCCAAGAAAGACAGCAAGAAAGAGCAGAGAGACGAGAGCAAAAAGAACAAGACTCTCTTCAGGCTGAAGCTAATGTGATCACCACCATAGATGTTGAGCCATCCCAATCACAATCGACTTTAACTAAAAGAGAAATGCGGCAAGTTAATAAACTTGAGGGCAGATTAAGTTCCATTGAGGGAAAAATTCAGGGTTCTAGCCAAGAGATTCAGCTCATACAACAACAAATTGAATCCCAGGGTGGTGTTGCTAAAAGAGGTCAGCTAAATAAGCTTGTGCGTCTTGATAATAGAATTTCAAAATTAACTGAACAGTCCAATGAAATTAAGGATTCCATTTCCTCCACCGTAGATCGATCTTCAACAGCTCAACTTAATAGACTTGAGCGTCTTGATAGTAACCCTTCAAAATTAACTGAACAGTCCAATGGAATTCAGGATTCCATTTCCTCCATCACAGGTCGAGGTGTTGAGAGGGTAGGTAAAGAGATATTACCGCAAACCCTTTTTGTGTCTAAGGGAGTAGCTAAAGATCCTGGAGGAGGAAGGTCAAAGCAGGACCCTAATGCGGTCAATATTACATTAACACCTGATACATCAACATCTGATACATCAACATCTGATACATCAACATCTGAAGCCACAGTGAATGCAAGTATCGGTAATGTAACAGTAACGGAGTCGGGGACGGCCACTTTTACAGTCACATTAGATTCTGCACCATCAAGTGCTGTGACACTCTATTACGCAACCAGCGCTGGGACAGCCTCCAATGGATCTGATTACACGAATACGCGTGGTACATTAACGATTGCTGCTGGACAGACATCAAAGACTTTTACAGTTCCTACCAAAACAGATACCACTGACGAGACAACAGAAACAGCAACCATTACCTTATCAAGACCATCATGTTGTGCTCCCATTGTTTATACAAATCTAACATTTGCAAATAAGTACCTCGACAATCAATTGTTGGCAAAATATAAGCTTTGGCTAGCAGACTATAATAAAATACCAGTGACCCCTAATGCCTGGATGGATAGAGGTTATTCCATACACCAATACAAGACATTTAATGATTTTCCCGGCATTAATTCTGATAGCGGTAAGCTTGATTTAAATAGAAGTATTATCAGAGACAGCTCTTTTGAAGAAGAGTTTAGCTGTGAATATTCTTTTTGAGTTTTAATAGCTCGTTTTTTAAAGTTGATATAATACTATGTAGTAGTCCGATTAATTTTAAGTAGGGCAGTAAAAAGCAATATAGTCTTATTCTTATACTAACTTTATACAACCATCCCTTATAATCCAATATAAGTATTAATTAATATAAACAACCTTAAACCAACGAAAATTATTATGTGGTATTTAAAGAAAGATTAGACTATGAGAGATAACAACAGTAAATTTTTTATTTTATTTTGTTTTATTTTATTGTCAGGCTGTAAAGCAGTCTCTCCACCAAGCTTTGAAGAGCAAAGTATCACTTACAACAGAACAATGGAGCAGTACAAAATAAATCAAATATTTACAAATATTATAAGAGCGGCTGAAGACAGACCGCTTGCATTTATAGATATTCCATCAGTACTCGGAAACGCCAATTCATCAACAACAATTGGTGGAACACTTGGATTTTCTTCAGGGGGAACTTTATGGGATAGTCTAGGATTCTCCGACTTAACTGCGGCAGGAATTAATCCTGAACAGATGTACTCTGAAGGCTTTACTTTTACACAATCATCTATGGATAATGCAACCTTCTGGAATGTGTTTATGACTAGAATTCCAATACAGAAATTAGTTTATTTTAGGGGTGATAACTATCCAGAGGAAATGGTTTTTAGTTTGTTAATTGATGAATTTTATATCCTGAAGGAAAATGGCGAGACCATCTCTATGTCCAATGATCCAACAAAACCTAGTTATTCTGAGTTTAAAAAGTTATTTGATTTTTTAGTTGAAAGAATTGAAATAGTGTCAGATAAAAGTAAATCATTTCCTGAATCAAGTTTTGGAAATTACTATTCAAAAGTCGAGGATAAGGTTAAAGGTGAAGATTACGTTGAGGTTGCAACAATATGTATTAAGGATAAACCTACTGCATCAAGCGAATATAGATTTAATGCAGACGCATATTGTCATAGAGATTTAGAGGCGAACTTAGGAAAAGATAAACTTATTATCACGCTAAGGTCAGTTAAAAATATTTTCGAATATTTAGGGCAAGTTGCCGCAGCACAGTTATGGGATGATCCTATTCATGTCGAACTCTCAAACACCATTGATGGGTTCAAGCAAACAAGAATGAAAAATAAGATCGACAAAAAAAATTCAACTAAATTATTTGTTGTTTCAAAAGACTCGGATTCAATAAAGAGTTACGCATACACTGAAGATCTCCATGGAAATAAATTTATTATTCCAGCTAATGATTCCGGCTATTCAAAGAAGGTCATCTCATTTTTGTCGGAGCTATTAATTTTAACTAAGATTCCTGGGTCTTCTGCACCACAACCAGGCGTTTTACTTCAATAGTTTAAAATGATAATCAAACAAATGGTAATAAAAACAAGATGGTGTTATGTCATTAGATAATATATTTGGTGCTGTTGTATTGGTAGGAGTAGGTTTAGTCATACTGTTACATCCAGATAAATTTCGCTATTCATTTGAACAGATAAAGCAAAAGTTCATCTTTAAATACTGGTGGATTTTCGTATTTGTACCTCTTGGTTATTTAACGATGGGAGAGTGGAAGTATCTCTTCATCTCTTAATTATGTGACGCCAGAATTATATATAGTAGGACGAAAAAATAAGCTATTATCAATCAACGAACCAACAAGGAAAATCTTATGAACTCAATCCTATCAAAATTAACTATGGCCATCTTATCTCTAGTTGTCAGTACATTCGTATTTGCTGAAGACAAGCCTCAAGAGGAATGGTTGTTTGTCCATACAGCCCAGGAGGCTCAAGCTACCAGTAGCACTCTTGTTATGCCAATTAACCGTGAAATCTTTTCATTTACTGACAGACCTTACCGTAAACACAGATATCTGACAGGAGATAAATTTGCATCATTGTGGTCAGATTCAAGGAGTGATAGCTTTAAGTTAGATCCACCAAATGCAGTCTTAACCTGGATCGAGGAAGGGGTAATAAAAGAAGTTGAGGTAGTCATCGCTAATGCGACCTCAGATATAAAGAATATCACTTACACACTTAAAAATAATCACACACTTAATGCAGAGCTTAAGGATGTGAGCATTTTTGTGGATGGTTATGCGCATTGTCCTTGTGATTAATTGTAATAACCTTCGCAATCACACAAATACTACTTCGTATAATGTATATTATGTTAAATGAGTAATATTTTCATTTAAACTTTATTTGAATTTATCACTCTATTTCACTTTAAGAATTATTTAAGCTAATTAGTATATGCAGAGTTCATCTAGAAATTATCAATACCTTGGATTACTTATAATAATCTGGGGATCATCATTTGCAATGATATTCGAGTGTCTGAATGGTGGGTTCTTTTCTCCTGAACAAACTGTCGGATACCGACTAGCTATTGGCTCAGTAATTTTAATTTTTTGTTGTTTAATATGTAGAAAAAAATTTCCAAATACCCTCTCTACATGGATAGATTTTCTTATATATGCAGTTATTGGTAATATCATTCCATTTCAACTGATAGCCCAAGGCCAGTTATTTATTACATCGGGCATGGCGGGACTATTAATGGCATTTGTGCCGTTAATGACAATTGTTCTTGCGCATATTTTTCTTCCCAATAATGAACTAAATAGATTTAAAATTATCGGATTCATCCTAGGTATATCTGGTGTTTTATTTATTCTAGGACCTTCTATAAACGATGGTAACAACGAATTGTATGGAATTTTTCTAATACTAGGCGCAACCTTTTTTTATTCCATTAATAGCGTTATTGTTGAGAAGCTTCCTAAATATGACCCGCTTGTAGCGGCCGCCTGCTCTACAACGTTGGCAAGTCTTTTGGCATTTTTGTTATGGCCGGACATTATCAATCTATCACTTGATGACGTGCCAATTAAAACATTACTAAATATGTTAGCACTTGGTTTGCTTTCTACAGGGTTAGGAGCCTTAATTTACTTTAATTTGATAAATAATGCTGGCGCAGCCTTTTTATCAAATATGAACTATGTGATACCGGTTTATGCATTTACCTTAGGTGCTTTTGTACTAGGCGAGCCAGTTTTGTGGCAAAATATGTTAGCTTTAATATTAATTATTTTCGGAATATTTATTTCAAGAAGAAAAATATAGGTTAAATCTGAGTTTTAAATATGAAAAATAATATAGATGTAATTATTGTGGGTGCAGGTATTGCTGGAATTACAACAGCGTATTACTTGCAAAAAAACTTTCCAGGCATCAATTATAAGATACTCGATTCAAGGAGCTCTGTAGGAGGTACTTGGGATCAAATGAAATTTCCTGGCGTACGTGCGGATAACGACATGTACACCTATGGGTTTAGTTTCAACCCATGGGTAGGCTCAATAATAGGAAATGGATCGGATATCAGGAGCTATATAAATGAAACAGCAAACAAATTCAAAATCAAAAAAAATATAATATTTAATACGCAGGTATCGGCACTATCTTGGAAGAATAATATATGGACAACAACAACTGATAAAAAAAATTATACGAGCCAGTATGTAATTTGCTGTACTGGATCACGTGATCGTAATAACCCTCACTTGCCTAAGTTTAAAGGGGAAAGTAAGTACAAAGGCAAAATTGTACACACGCAAAACTGGGGAGATACTGACTTTAAAGGTAAAAATGTAACCATCATTGGAAGTGGCTGTACCGCCATTACCATGGCACCCTCAATTATAAAAGAAGCAAAAAAAGTAACACTAGTTCAGCGTAGCCCTGCATGGATTATTGATATTGATAGCCAAGAAAAATCATCACGTGGGTACAAAACATTTCAAGTCTTAAAAGATTATATATCTAGTAGATTTTTCAAAAAGTCACTTAGAAAAAAAATTATCGCAGCAGATCCTTACTATAACGAAAAAACTACTCCATCATATGATTTTTGGGATCAGCGCCCTGCCTCTAGTTTAGATCAGGATTATTTTAGGGCAGTTGAATTAAGCAAGGTAACAATAGAGCGCCAAGGAGTAAGTAACTGGGAAAAAGCCGGAGTTAAGTTACAGGATGGAAAAGTTATCAATAGTGATTTAACTGTAATGGCCACAGGCGGTAACGCACAATTATTGGGTGGCATTGATATTTTTGTCAATGATAAAAAAATTAATATTCATGATACTAGTTGGTACAGAGGAATGATGTTTAGTGGGTTACCAAACCTTTTTGCACACGCAGGATACATAAACTTTAGCTGGACTGCGAGATGTGAAATAGTTAGTCAACGTATTTGCAAAACAATTAAGTATATGAAGAATAAAGAATTAAGCTCTTGTACCGCCAAATATTTGGGAGAAAGGACTACGCCATCAATACAAGCTAATTACGTATTAAGGGCTATGGATAAGTTTCCAAACAGGACTTATAAGTTCTATCAGAATTATTTTGTAGAATATCTTATTTTTAAGTTAAGTAAAATTGATGACGGTGCTTTAGAATTTGAGAGATAACCTTCAAAGCAACAAAATCAATATATCTGAAAAAAAATAATCTAGTCAAAGTCTTCAATACCCAATCTTTGCATCACTATTTGTGCATTTTTTTTGCTTTCTGCAGCAGCTTTTTCATCTCCAATTTTTGTATATAGCTCAACTTGAGCAATGAGTGTTTTAGCTAGATAATATTCACCGCCATTATCAATACAAAACTTTTCAAGCTTCTTTAGTGTGTCGATTGCTTTTGTTTGGTTCTTATCTAGATAATAGTATCTTGAAAGTTCAATGCTGCTATCAGCATATTCACCTAGCATACCAGTCTTTTGAAACATTAACGTTGCTCTCAAGCCATATTCAACTGCTTTTGAGGCTTTATTTCTATAGAAGTATGTTTGAGCTAATCCTTCATAACAAACAGCTCGCTCATTATCATTTGAGGCTAATACTAAAGCTCTTGTATAGTAATCTTGAGCATCTAAAAATTCTTTAGTTCTAAGCATGTTAATACCTAATTGATACAAAAAACGATGCTCATATTGAAGGTATTTGCTGTTACCCAACTCTGCTGTCTGAAATCCATAGATAAATGTCTTATTAGAACCTTTAAAGTCTCCAGAATCCCTTTGTGTAATACCCTTGAAAAGAATTGCTTGCATTTGATCAGCTTGAATAGAAGCTTCCTTTTCGGCTATTTCAAAATCCATAATTGCTTGATCGTTATTTCTAAGACGAAAATTAGCTTTACCTTTACAAAAGTTAGAGTCGTATTTGTCTTTAACTGAACTCGCTGCTTTTAAAGCCTCCTCAAACTTACCTTTATTTAATTGTTTCTCACATTCATTATTCACGTTATAAGCAAAAATATTGTTTGAATACAATAATGTAAAAGATAAAATTAATGTTAATTGTTTAATCATTATTACTCCTCAGTCCATTTAATAAGATCATTTTCCGATAAAATTACTACTCCAAGTCCTTGCGCTTTTTCAAGCTTACTACCCGCATCGTTTCCAGCTAATAAATAATCTGTCTTTTTTGAGACAGTTGAGGTTACTTTGCCACCATATTGCTCGATTATTTGTTTCGCATCTTCCCTCTTAAGTGTTGGTAATGTACCTGTTAGTACAAAAACCTTATCACTAATTTCAGTGACAAATTTAACTTCTTTTTTTAGCTCTTCTTTGAAGGACACGCCATTATTTATGAGCCTGTCAATTAAATCAAGATTTTTTAAATCATTAAAGTAACAATGAATAAAACTCGAAACAGTGGGGCCTATATCATCAACTCCCTCTAAATCCTCCATCGTTTGTGCTTTTATATTTGATATAGTTCCGAATTCTTTGGCTAGATCTTTTGCTGTTGCCTCACCCACCCCTCGAATCCCTAGCGCGTATATTAAACGCCCTAGTGTTGTTTCTTTTGATTTATGAATTGATTCAATAAGGTTTTTAGAGGATTTTTTACCAAACCTTTCTAAACTTTCAAGAGAACCTAAATCGAGAGTGTATAGGTCTGTAAAATCGTTAATCATTTTATTTTCTAGTAGTTGATCAATAATCTTTTCACCTAACCCATCAATATCCATTGCTTTTCTTGAAGCGAAATGCATGATGGACTGTTTTCTTTGTGCAGGGCATTGAATACCTTCACAACATCTAAGGATCGCCTCTCCTTCCTCTTTTTTTAGTTTTGAGCCACATTCAGGACATTGGTTTGGCATTAAAAATGCCTCAATATTTTTTGGTCGTTTAGACTTTATAACACTTACAACTTCGGGCACTACATCCCCTGCTCTTCTTATTAAAACATAATCATTAATATGAACGTCTTTCCTAAGAAGTTCTGCTTCGTTATGTAGGGAAGCGTTTGTCACCGTTACACCAGATACGAAGGTTGGTTTGAGTCTTGCCACAGGGGTAATTGCACCCGTCCTACCCACCTGAACATCAATACCTAAAACCTGTGATTCAGCCTCTTCAGCAGGAAACTTATGCGCAACAGCCCATCTAGGCGCCCTTGATACAAAACCAAGCTCATCTTGATAATTTAGAGAATCTACTTTATAAACAACACCATCAATATCAAAGGGTAAACTTTGCCTTTTGTCGATAATTTCATGGTAATAGTCTAACAATCCAACAACACCAGTCACATTTTTTACAAGATCTGTAGTGGGTATTTTGAGTTCATTCAGCAATTTTATTGAATCAGAATGTGATGTGAGAATGTTTTCTATACCTTCAAAATCTATACTATATGCATAAAATCTTAGTGGTCGAGTTGCTGTAATGCTTGAATCTAGCTGTCTCAAACTACCCGCCGCAGCATTTCTTGGGTTAGCGAATACCTTTTGACCTAACTCTTCTTGTTTTTTGTTAAGGGTGAGAAAATCTTCTTTGAACATCACAACCTCGCCTCTTATTTCGATTCTTGGTGGCAGACCCTTAGTGTGAATTTTAAGGGGAATGGACTTAATAGTTTTGAGGTTGTGAGTTACATCTTCGCCCGTGAAGCCATCGCCTCGTGTCGCGCCGAGAGAGAAAAAACCACCCTCATAAATTAATGCAATCGCAAGTCCATCAAATTTTGGCTCTACTGCATAATTAATACTTTCCACCCCTAAATCAGTTTTAATTCTTTTATCAAAAGCTGCTAATTCGTCCTCGTGAAAAACGTTGCTGAGAGAAAGCATTGGCTTTTTATGGCTCACTTGATTAAATGCGCTATTGGAAAGCATACCAACTCTCTGTGTTGGTGAGTCCTCTGTGATTAATTCAGGATATTGCTTCTCTAGCTCCTCTAATTTCCTCATAAGATCGTCATAGACACTATCAGTGACGGTTGGGTCATCTTTTACATAATAATTAAAATTATGTTCTTGAATCTCCTTTTTTAAAGTTAAAACAGTTTCTTCAGTTGCACTATTTTTTTTCATGACTTAATTGAACATTTTTTGAGCAATTTTCGAGCCCGATGGAATTTTCTTTTCTTGCATTACTTTCTCTAGTTTTTTTAAATGTACATAAATTTGGCTTATTTGATCATCGTTTAAAGGCTTTCTGCTAACATCAACAAGCACTCCATTAAGCTTAGTGTTGAATTGTTTAATTATAAGAATCAGTTCGTTGAATGCTGTTGTAATTTTCATAGTATTTGGGATGTCCATTTTGAAAATAATTCCTTGAAGGAATGTTTCGTGACTTATATTTAGTGGCTTCCCAGTTAGTGAAGTAAGCACGCAAATCTTTTGACCTGAATCTTGGTGTACTAATTCGTGAAACGATTTATTATTGACTTTAAAGATAGGTTGTTTAAAAAAATCTATCAAAGGCCCTGCGTGAAATGTTGGGTCAGACTTCGGATAAACTTGAAGAATCAATGAGTGATCAACTTCTTTTTTAAATTTACTTAAATGAAATGATTCTTTTTCAATATCCTGATTAGACAACCAAAATATTGGTCCATCAACATTTGATGAAATATCATTCGCAAGCTGCTTAAAATCCTGGATGGCTTTGGTATCTAGAGTATATTTCCTGCTTGCGAGCAGTAAAACTAAGAGAACCTGGTTGTAATTAATAGAGTCATAGATTGCTGATTCTGTTGCCCACAAATCATTATCTTTTCTAATATAAACTCTGACACCTGGCATCTTTTTAATTTTATCTAAAAGTAATCCACTGCTCGACTCTTGAATCTTTTTACATGTAATTGAAATTACGGTTTCAATGTCTCTGTCAATGCCATCAGGCAAATTTGAATTAATTATCTTTTCTGAACCAGTTAAATTCTCATTAACCTCTTTTTCTATGGGTTCAAAAGGCTCAACAACCTCAGGAGTCACCTCTAGATCATTAAAGTTATGAAAAAGTGGATCGTTGTCTTCGCTAATAGAGTTGTTAGGTTTTGTTAGGCTGGCTTGTTTCTTTGTTAATCTTTTTAATTCACTCCAATTGTAGATGATCAGCACAAAAATAATGGCTACGCCCGTAATTAATAGTGCAAGTTGAACATCATTCATATTTAGTAAGCTAGCTCCATATCGTCAATATCCCTCATATCTACTTCGACAATCCTTGAAACTCCAAGTTCTTGCTGTGTAACGCCGACTAATTGCTCTGCAATCTCCATGGTAATTCGGTTGTGTGTGACGATTAAAAACTGTGTTTTTTCTGCCATTTCCTTTACTAAAGAACAAAAATTACCCGTATTGGTATCGTCCAATGGTGCATCTACTTCATCCATAACGCAAAACGGAGAGGGGTTTAATTTAAATAAAGCAAATATAAGCGATATTGCTGTTAATGCTTTTTCCCCACCTGACAAAAGATTAATCGTTGTATTTTTTTTACCAGGGGGTTGGGCTGATACTTGGAGACCTGTATCTAAAATTTCATCCCCCATCAATTGAAGCTCTGCCCTTCCTCCCATAAACAATCTTTTAAAAAACTCACTGAAATTTTTGTTAACTTCTTTGTATGTTGTATCTAATTTTTCCTTTGTTTCATTATCGATTTTTTTAATTGCATTCTCAAGTGTCGTCATCGCTTCAGTTAAATCATCAGATTGTTTTTGTAGATAATTTTTTCTTTCTTGGATGGAATTTAATTCATCGATAGCAGCTTGATTAACTGGACCAAGACGTTCCATTTTAAGGCGGAGTGCATCACACTTCTCTATTAACGATTCGACATTTGTGTCATCATCAATTGCATCAAGCAAAGCTCTTTCATCGAAAGAGGTTTTTTCAATTTCTTGGCAGCATTGCTGGAATAGGATCTGTGATTCTCTTTCTAAAATTTTAGATTCTTGGACTTTTTCAGTAAGAGGGTTCAGTGAGTGTTGCTTTTCCAGTCTTTTGCTTTCTAAATTTTTCAGATTAGCTTCTTTCGTCAAAAGATCCTCTCTTGCTTTAATAAGATTTTTTTCTGCCTGTTCTTTTTCTTGAAGACTTTCTTTTAGAATTGATTCTTGATTTTCAGAGTTTTTTTCATTTAATTGGTTATGGGAGTCATTTATTAACTTTTCTAAGCGAAGCTTTTCGTTGGTATTGTGAGTCAATTTTTCAACGAAATCTTCATGTTTGTTCTGATGAATTTTTAGATTGAATAAAAGCTCTTGCTCTATTTTATCTCTTGCAAATACCTTTTCTCTTTCTGATTCAAATTTTACCTCAGAGGTTTTTTTGTCATTCAATAATTCCTCTAATTTGTTTTGTAAATTTAATTTATCTTTACTATGTTCGTCGAGACTCTTTTGTTTTTGACTAAGCTCCTCCATAAAACTACTTATTTTTTTATCAGCCTCTTCAAGCTCGGTACCTATATTTACGATTCTTTCTTGTCTATGAATTTCAATTTGTTGCTGTTTATTTACTTCCAAATTAATTGAATTTTTCTCTTCAATAAGATTAAATTTTTTCTCAGATAAAAGCTCAACTTCTTTTTTTGTTGTCGCTAAATTTTCTATATGTTCATCTGTTTTATTAATAATTTTATCAAGCTCATTCTTGTATCCAGGTAAATCTTTCTTTAAGTCTTCAAGTAGCTTAAGGTTAGTAAGTTTGTTAGATTTTGTTTTATTTTCAGATCGAAATACTTGAAAGTTTTTACCATGAATATTGCCAGATTGATCAACCAATATTTCACCAAGGTTTAGATCTTTAAGATTTGCTTCTAAATCTTGTTCATTTGTAATATAGGCATGACAAAGCCATTCAGTTAGTACATTATTGATATTGGATATTTTAGTTGATATTTTTGAAAGCAGTGGCGTAAGTTTTGCGTTATGCGTAATTGTCTTGTTTGAATTTCCCTCATATACAATAGCTATGCTTGTTGGTACTTCTTTCAGTGATTTAGGTGATAGTCTTTTACTTTCATAGGCGCTGGCATAATCTGAAAGAAGAAAGCCAACAGCTTTTTGCCAATCTTTTTCGATATCAACTCTTTTAAATATATTCCTATCTTTATCAATTCCTGCTTCATTAAGAAATTCACTTGTATGCTCATCATTCATTTCGTTCTCTACAAAGCTCGACAAGGTCGAGATTTGTATTTCAGTTTGCTGAAAATTTTTAAGATGCTCATCTTTTCTCAAGTTGAGACTGTCTGTTTCCTTTTCTAACATATTAAGCAATTCTTTTTTCTCTGCTAACTCATTATCCGCGCGCGTTATTTGATTATCTATATCTCCTATGTAATCTGGAGAGATTCTGTCATGACCTCCACCCTTCTCTTTTATCACCATAGATTCGTCATGAAGTTGTTTTTTTCTTGCCTTTAAATCCTCAATGCCTTTATTAATATAATCAATTCGAGTTGATTCTAAACTGATTAACTCATATATTTTTTGACTCTCACTTTGTTGAAATTCTAATTTCTCAACAGCTGCCCTGTATTCAGCTTCTACCTTCACGAGGCTAGCTTTACCAGCACCTGCATTTTGTTGGTGCTGTGAAAGTTTTTCATTTTCGATTTGTATTAAATTTTGATTTTCCTCCATCGCTTTTTCAATTTCTTCGATTGAAGTGGTATGAGATTTTAATTTTTCCTCACTCTCAATCAATGTAACCTTCAATCTCTCTAGATTATTTTTAATATTATTTAGGGCATTTTCTGCATCAGATACAAGGGCATTTACCTCATAAAATTTAGCTTGCGCAGAATTAATTTCGTTAGATGTGTCAGCGTGTTCTTGCCTAGCATTCTCAACGTTCACTTCTATATCTCTTAATGCTGTTGTGAATTGATCTAATTCAGTCTGTTGGTTAGTAATAAGCGTTTTTATTTGATCCCAAGACTCATTCGCATCCCTCTTCTTTAATGCCCATACCTGCGCTTCTTGGAATTTTAAATTTTCTTGGTGCTTATTATATTTGCTTGCAGTTTCTGCTTGTGATTCAAGCTTGGTGATTTGCTGATTGATTTCCCTTAATAAGTCTTCAACACGGGAAAGGTTCTCTTTTGTATCACGCAGTCGATATTCTGTTTCTTTTCTTCTCTCTTTATATTGACTGACACCAGCAGCTTCCTCAAGAAAGTTTTTTAGTTCTTCTGGTTTTGCTTCGATAATCTGTGAGACTGTATTTTGTCCAATGATTGCATAACCTTTAGCGCCTAATCCAGTACCAAGAAATAAGTCAGCCACATCTTTTCTTCTTACTTGAGTATTATTAATGTAATAACTTGACCCCTTTTCTTTTTCAATGACTCTCTTGACAGATATTTCAGCGTAACTAGCCCATGCTTGTGGTGCCATTCCTTCTGAATTATCAAAGAAAAGTTCAGCGCTTGCTCTAGAAACAGGTTGGCGAGTATCACTACCGTAAAAGATAACATCCTCCATCGTTCCTCCACGCAACTCTTTAGCTGAGGAAGATCCTAAAACCCATTTAATAGATTCGGTTACATTTGATTTACCACAACCATTTGGCCCTACAATAGCCGCTAACTGCGCGTCAACTTTTATGGTTGTTGGATCAACAAATGTTTTAAAGCCAGCTAATTTAATCTCTTTAAGTTTCAATTGTTATCAATCTTTGGATTTTGTTGAAAAAGAATTTGTTCAAGGCAGTATAATGTCATCTTTCAAATAAATTTAAGCTTAAGTTATGAATCAAAATTCACTCGGTGGAAAGCCAACAGCCCAACCCACCAAAACACTAGAAACATTCGAAAATCCCAACGCTAAAAGAGATATTCATATCCATATGCAAATTCCAGAGTTTACTTGTTTGTGTCCTAAAACAGGCCAACCTGACTTCGCTACTTTGTACCTTGATTATATCCCCGATAAGACTTGTGTGGAACTAAAAAGTCTAAAACTCTATATCTGGTCATTCAGAGATGAGGGATGCTTTCATGAGGCAGTTACTAACAGTATTTTAGATGACCTTGTTCAGGCAACAGACCCTAGATTTATGAGACTAACTGCAAAATTTTTTGTCAGGGGTGGTATTTTTACCAATGTTGTTGCTGAACATACAAAGCCAGGCTGGAAACCAGATCCCAAAGTCGATTTAGGTCAATTTGATTCTGAGAAAAATTATCGAGGATAAATTCACGGGGGTATAGCTCAGCTGGGAGAGCACTTGCATGGCATGCAAGGGGTCAGCGGTTCGATCCCGCTTACCTCCACCAATTCTTTGAACTAGTAGTCTCTAGATTGACCGTTTATTATTCCTTAATAAATCTCAAGGTCATTCGATCTGACTCTCCAATTGATATAATATTTGCCTTATCATCATCTTTCACACTCCTTAAGCTGGGTAGTAAATTCCATACACCATTTGGATGATCAGCAGTATCTTTCGGATTTGCATTGATTTCGGATTTAGCATCAAGTCTGAAACCTGCATCTTTTGCCATCTGAATAACATAATCTTCTGTCATATAACCACTTTTAATCTGTATGTCTAGAGGCGTTCCAACCTTTGCTCTGTGTTCTACAACCCCAAGAACTCCACCAGGCTTAAGTGCTTTTGCAAAACCAGCAAACATCGCTTCAGCTGAACCTGCTTTCGCCCAATTATGTACGTTTCTAAATGTAAGAACCATATCAACAGGACCAGTCGGAGCAAATTCAGGCTGTTTTGGATCAAAATGAACCCAACGCAGTTGGTCGTAAATATCAGGATTTTTTCCCATCTTTTCTTTAAATGCTTCTTCTAATTTAATA
>CBFHKG010000002.1:103791-130375 GCA_965656355.1 Methylophilaceae bacterium
AAAGAAAGGATTTATTTTTTCATGCAGCTCTAAGGAGGTATAGGTGTACTGCCCTTTATTGCGCATCAGCGGAGCTAAAATCTCAGTATACCAACCATATCCCGGAGTAATTTCAACAACAGACTGTTCTGGATTGAGGCCAAAAAAAAGTAATGTTTCTTTTGGATGGCGATATTTATCCCGCTCAACATAAGAAGGCGTTCTATGTTCAGCCTCTAGAGCTTTATCAATAAGCTGACTAGTATCTGAATTACCACAACCAAGTAATATTGTTAAAGAGAATAAAATTAAAAAAAGTTTATACAATTTATTATTTGTCATGTTTATGTAAATATTAATTTGAGAGTTAAAGTAAAATAATCAAATATGATCTAAAAAATATATTAATGAATTACCAATCAAAAACAAGGTTTTTTTATTAAATGAAGACATTCAGAATTTCTGAGTATTGGCTTTATCTATTATTTATATTATTTTATTCTGGAAATATTTTCCCCAATGAATTAATACAATCTAAGGGTGCAGTTGTAACTTCGAATGCTCTGGCAACTGAAGCAGGAGAAAAGATTTTAGCTGAAGGTGGCAATGCTTACGATGCTGCTACAACGATTAGCGCGATGCTTTCTGTTGTAGAGCCATTTGCGTCAGGCCTTGGAGGAGGTGCATTCTGGTTAATATATGATGCTAAAAGTAAAAAATATACCATGCTAGATGCCAGAGAGACTGCTCCGCTGCAATCTCATAAAAATATGTATCTAGATGAAAATGAGAACGTTATAAAAAATATGTCTACGCTTGGACCATTGTCTGCAGGAATACCAGGTATCCCTGCGGTATTAGGTCATGTCAATGATAAGTACGGTTCAAAGAAATTAAGCACCCTTTTAACTCCAGCCTATCGGGCTGCAATCAATGGGTTTCCTGTAAATGAAAGGTATTTAAAAGGAGCAAATTATAAAAAGAAGTGGCTTAAAAAATACAAAGAAACGGAAGCTATTTTTTTGCATAACGGTGAAGTCCCAAAAAAAGGATGGATCCTAAAACAAACTGACCTAGCAAAGACAATTAAAAAAATAATGAAGGATGGTCACAAAAGCTTTTATACAGGAAGTTTTGCTAAAAAAATGGTTGAATCTGTTCAAAATAATGGTGGTATTTGGAGCGAAGAAGATTTAAATAGATATAAAGTTCTTGAACGAGAACCAGTTCGATCCACCTACAAAGGAATTTCAATTATAGCCCCTGGGCTTCCATCCTCAGGAGGTTTAGTTCTTTCCAATGCCCTAAATATATTAGCGGGGTATGATTTGGATAAACTTACTCGTACCACCCAAAAACATTTAATTATTGAGTCTCTTAGACGAGCATATTATGAAAGGGCTTTAAAAATGGGAGACCCAGATTTTATGGATAATTCTCTTAAATTTCTTTTAACTCCTAGTTTTTCGGCGAAACAAAGAGAAAGTATTAATATTAATTATGCAACAGATAATCAAACTCTCGAATTCGCTGATCCACCTTATCAAGGTCAAGGAAACGATACAACGCATTTTGCAGTAATCGATAAATTTGGCAATCGTGTAGCAGTTACACAATCTATCAACTTTTGGTTTGGATCTACCTTTGTTCCCAAAGGAACAGGTGTTTTGCTGAATAATGAAATGGATGATTTTTCTATCAAGCCTGGCACTGAGAATGGCTATGGATTAATTGGATATGATGCTAATGCAGTGGAACCCGGAAAAAGAATGTTATCCAGTATGACGCCAACTTTTCTTGAATCAGATAGAGGCTTTGTAATTTTAGGAACCCCAGGAGGCTCAAGGATTATAAGTATGATTCTTCTTGCAACTTTGGAATGGATTAATGGAGGAGACGCTAAATCTATGGTCTCTTTGCCAAGGTTTCATCATCAATATCATCCAGATTATGTGCTCTATGAGGAAGAAGCATTTATATCGAGTGAGATTGATGAATTGGAAAGTATGGGACATATATTTAAAAAATCAAACAGGCAGTTTGGCAATATGCAGATAATTACATGGGATCAAGAAAATAATAAAATTGAAGTTGCCTCTGACCCAAGAGGAAAAGAAAAAAGCCGTGAAGAAGTATATTGATTTAAATGTACTTATGACTTTTTATAAGGCCTTATAAATATGCCTATAAATCTCTCCTAAAAGGAATAGTTTTCGTTAGGAGTAACGCAACATGTCAAAGGGATATCATGTTCGTTTGTGTCTTCTATGAGCTCGCAAGGCATAAAAAGACTGATACCAATTTTTTTTACATCCTTATGTAAAGAAGCAAAAAAACGATCGTAAAATCCTTTTCCATAACCCACTCGATAGCCCTTCAGATCAAAGGCTAAAAGTGGTGTGATTACTAGATCGATTTTATCGTTCTTTATCCAAATAGGATTAATTGGTTCGGAAATATTATATTTGGTTTGTTTGGTTTTGGTGTCTGGACTGAATGCTGCAGTTCTCATCGTCCCCTCTTCAAAGTTACTTACAGGGACAACAACCTTTATATTATTTTTCCAACAATACTGAATGATTGGCGAGGTATTAATTTCGTCCTTTGTATGGATTGGTAAAAAGCAATGGACAAATTTAAGCTCATATTTTTTTATAAGCACGATTGTATTTTTAATAAGACGTGATGAATTTTCTTCAAATTCTGATGAAGATAGTTCTTGACGCTTTTTCAAATATATCTTTCTTGCTGTATCTTTTTTCAAAATAATCGCAATAACAGAAGGCTACAATTTAAACTATATGACATTTATTATAATTCCTTATAACCCTCTGTAACTACTTATACAAAATACAATATACTTATTTTAGTTGATCCTTACCCGGTGCGTAAGTTTCTGGTGCCCCTGGGAATGTTTTTGCATGCACATCGGCTGCGAACTGATTTACAGCATCTTTTATTAGCTCTGCCCCATTCATGTATGTCCTGACAAACTTAGGCTTGAAGTCTGTAGAAAAACCTAACATATCTGGAAGAACCAATGCTTGGCCATCCACATCAAGCCCTGCTCCAACACCTACAACTGGGATAGAAACTGCTTTACTAACTGCCGCACCTACATGTTGTGGAACAGCTTCCAAAACGATGGCTATGCACCCAAGTTGATCAAGTTTTTTAGCTTCTTCAACGATACTCATTGCACTTTCTTTGGTCTTACCTTGAGCTTTAAATCCACCAATTGCATTGTGGTGAGACGGTGTAAGGCCAATATGTCCAATTGTTGGAATACCGGATTGGGAAAGATGAGCATAAAGCTCTTCGTTTCCATCAACACCTTCTATTTTAAGAGCATTTGCCCCAGCCTTAATTAAGATTTCAACATTATCCAATGAATCCTTTAAACCCTTTCTATTTGCCATGAATGGCATACCAGCGATTAGGAACTTATCTTTTGCTCCTTTTTTTACTGCTCTGGTGTGCATTGCAATTGTTTCCACATCACAGCTCAAAGTATCTTCATGTCCATGAACAACCATATTTAAATCATCACCAATTAAAATTCCATTTATATCTGTATCGTTAAGAATCTTGGCACTCCAGTACTCATGAGAAGTAACAACTACAATTTTTGTTCCTTCTGCTTTTAACTGTTTAAAACTTTCTAATACGCTCATAATCTTTCCCTTAAATTGTTTAAATAAAAAGTGATAATTAAAGTTAAACAACGTCAAATCTTATATTTGATTGATCGTGATTTAATTATCAGGTTTTAAAACAAGAAGACTTTTGGTCGTGATTTGTTTTTTAAAAGACTTTTGGTCATGAATTACATTGACCGTAGTTAACAATGGATAATGTTATGTGAACGATCTTAAATTAAGTATATAGCAATATCTAAGATTCATCAATAGACTAACTTATTGATTATAAATGATTTTTTTAATATAGCTGATACAAGACTCTTTTGATGGTGATAAATATCAGGGCGTTAACCAAAAATCTTCTCGCTCATTTTTATTCAAAATGCTTTTAGCTCTTATATGGCCGCTTGGAGCTAGTTCAAGAATATCAAGAGTTTTAAATTGAATGGATATTACTTCAAACCTACTCTTCGCACTATCATAATTATAGTCATCAGCAGCAGAAATTTCTGTCCCTGGAAATGGATTAATCACATAGTCTTTTTTCTGAGTATCGCTTAACTTATCCCAGTAATCAATTTTGTTGTCTAAAAAAGATGCTTCTCCAGTTACCTGGACTTGAAGCCTTTTTTTTGGATCCCAAAAAAGTAAGGAACATGAAGGGTTAGTTTTTAGTTGATGATACTTTTTGCTTTCATGGTCGGTATAGATTATCAAAGATTGATCATGCTCGATGAATCTTCTAGCAACCACAATTCTTTGAAAAACCTTATTATCAGTTGAAGTAGACAATGCAGGTAGCTTGAAAGGCGACTTTCGATCCACAGTTCCACGTTGAATAGTTTTAAGGGCGTCATCAATAAAAATAGTTACATTCATAAAATGCCTATAATAAATCCATAGCTCATATCATCTTTTATAAGATTAACTAGGAATCTGATTTCTTCATTAGATAAATACTCAAGACTAAAAATAAAGAAACAATGACCTCAATAGCTATTGCTTTAATTAGTAAGTCTGCGCCATGAACTAATCCGGCATAAATTCTAAAAAATGCAGCAGAACTCAACAGACTTAATGTTGTATATAACCAGACATGTTGATTTTTATATGCGCCTATGCAAGCCATCAGGCCTGCGGTAAAAAAGAAAGCAGTAAAATCTCCTATTTGTGTGTTCATACCCATAGTTGTATCTCCTGGTCCTTCAACTAATGCCATGGCTAAACCCGCAGCAGCAGATTCAGGATCTAAGGTCCATCGAAATGCCGAGCTAAGTAGAACTAAACCAATCGACGCAGATATCAATCTTGCAATCATCATATTCTCCTCTTATTTAAATTTTTTTAAGCCATCTAAGCTTAACATTTTATGTTTTTTTATGGCTCTATTACTTTTCCTGAAAAATCAAAACACTTCCCTGAATCCTTGTGGGTAATTTCATTAATCACCTTACTCATAAATTCAACACTATCTTTTGGGCTAAATACATCATGTTTGACATGTCTCAAGAAAGGTTCTGATAGATGACTTTTGACTGTGCCAGGGTGAATCCCAATCACACAATGTTCCTTGTTTAGCCTTTTTAATTCTATAGAGAGATTCTTAATCATCATGTTGAGTGCGGTTTTTGAACTTCGATAACTATGCCACCCACCCAGCTCATTATCAGAGACACTCCCAACTCTTGCAGTTAAGAAGACAATTTTCACCCCTTTTGCTTTTTTAATCAGAGGTAGAAGTTTTTTTACCAACAAGATCGGTCCAAATACATTTACTTGGAATATCGCCTTCATGTTCCCTTCATCAATTCCATCGATTGATTTCTCTGGCTTTATATGGTCTGTATGAAGAATCCCTGTCGCAATGATAATTTTACTAATTGAGTCTAATTGTGATATTACATCAAGATTTTTTAATGTTGCTTCATCGTTATAGTCAATTTCAACTGATTGAATTTTATCGTGATCATCATTAATTGACTTCCTAGATAGCGCGATAATTTTTTCTACATTCGAGTTATTAGCATAGAGCTTTATAAACTCACCGCCAATAGCGCCCGATGAACCGGCTATAATTATATTTTCTTTCATATCTTAAAATTCATCTTCACTAAACAACAAACTGAGCAATACCATCTTTGAATGAAAAATCAACATCGTGATTTTCAGTGATAGTAATAAAAACATTTTTAGGTTTAATGCCTACCCTTTCATGTAAGTACTCAACGACTTTTTTATAGAAGGCCTGCTTTGCCTTATTTGGACGTCCTGAGCGCATGACAAGGTGCATCATTATTCTTTCCTCTTGCCTACCTTGGTATTGCATACAATCCTCAGATAGTTGATTAACGACCTGATATCGATCATCATCTGGAAAAGCCATTGTTTCTATTACCGCCTCATTAACGCAGTCAGAAATTTTTTTTATGTAATCTTTACCCTTACCCTCTAGAACATTGATTGTTACAAATGGCATACCCTCTCCTTCTTATTGTATTTAACAAATATTATACAATGTCATTTATACGATTGGGTTTTAAGAAACTTTTTAAAGCTTGGTAAGTCTCTATGACATGAAAAATTTAGCTTTTCTCATACTTATTTTTGTAAGCCTTTCTTCATTTGGTAATGATTCCAACTATGTTTTCGGATGGACTCAACTAAATGATCCTGATTTAAAAAAGCCTAGGGGTGGAACAACCGTTGGTGAGAAAGTCACACTTGATAATGATCCTAATGACTTATGGTTAAAACTCCAAAATCCAGAGTTAACAAAATTTGAAAAAGACAGATTGGCTATTCTTTCGATGGAGGGCAAATATAGAGTTTATTTTGATTTCATGGAGACCATGGGATTTGTGGAAGGTTATGTCCCAAGCCAGCCATATCAATCCTGGGCCACTGAATACGTCAAAGTTATCGAGGATGAAAAAGATTTCATTAGTTTGCAACACATCACTGTCATGTATTTTAAGCAAGCTAACGGCGAAACTTCTGAGCCAATGGTGATGAAGCACTGGAGGCAGGATTGGAAATATGAGGACAACGTCATCAATACATATGCTGGTAATAATACTTGGGTATACAACAGAATTCCTTCAAATAAAAAAACAGGTAGTTGGTCACAATCCGTCTATCAAGTTGATGACACACCTCGATATCAAGGCTATGGAAATTGGATGCATCTACCTAGTTTTTCCTCCTGGGAAGGCAATGAAACTTGGCGACCACTCCCGCGAAGAGAATACTCAACGAGAAATGATTATGACGTGATGATCGGAACCAACACACAAACTATTACTCCTACAGGCTGGGTTCATGAACAAAACAATAAAAAAGTGATCACTGGAAGTCAAACTGTCCTTGCTAAGGAAATTGGTATCGCAAGGTATGAAAGAATAAAGGACTTTGATTGGCAGGTGGGTTTTGATTACTGGACAGAAACAAGCGATTACTGGAAGCGTGTAAGGAATGTAATAAACAACAAGCTAGATAATTCATCAACCTTCAAGCTAAGGCCACCGCAGAACGCTGAACCGCTCTGGAGCAAACTCTTTACGATGGCCGATCAACATATTAATGGCGAAATAATTCAAGAAAGTGATATCGAGGAAGTCATTAATAACTATTCTTTGAATAACTAACGAGTATTCACATAAATATTTAGTTTTTTAAGTTAAATTTAAACTTTAAATTAACTTTATAATATACTGTTTTTATTATATTTTTAAACATATTTTACCAAAATGCTGGTTAGTTTCTTGGTACTGAAAGGCAGATACAATATCCTCTAATTCAAACACGCGATCAATGATTGGGAAGAATTTTGCCTGGTTAATATAGGTAATCATTGTCTCCTGGTGGGTCCTGCTGCCAACCAAGACGCCTTGCAACGTCACTTGTTTTAGTAATGCGTTAACAAAATCTAGATTACCCTGTAAGCCTGATAAAATTCCGATGACTGAGATATGACCCGCAACCTTAACTGAATTAATCGACTCACCCAGTGTTTCCGGACCACCCACTTCAATTACATGGTCTACGCCCTGCCCCTTTGTATAGCTTAAAACTTCTTCCGACCACTTCGAATTTTGTTTATAGTTAATGCAATAATCAGCCCCTAAAGTTTTGAGCTTTTTAATTTTCTCATCTGATGAAGATGTCGCAATTACCTTTGCCCCTATCGACTTTGCAAACTGTAGCGCAAATATAGATACCCCGCCCGTCCCTTGTATCAGAACGGTATGTTTTTCTGTTAGATCATAATCCTCAAATAAAGCACGCCATGCAGTAAGTCCAGCGGTGGTTAAGGTTGCTGATTGCTCATGAGTCCATTGATCAGGTGCTAATGTTAATGACCTAGTCTGAAGGTTTACAAGTTCTCGTGCATATCCGTCGATACCGTCACCCGGCACTGTCTCAAAACCTTGCACATTCGGTGACCCATCGAGCCAGCTTGGGAAAAATGTGGTACAAACACGATCGCCCACTTTAAGATCTTTTACAGCCCTGCCGACTTTAATCACCTCGCCTGCACCGTCTGCCATCGGGATACGCTGCTCAGAAGGTCCCCAAACCCCTGATACAACTGCGTAATCATGATAATTTAATGAGCTTGCGTGCAAGCGGATTTGGACCTCATCATTCATAGGATCAGGTATATCCTGATTACCTAAGAATACGTTATCGTAACCTCCACCTGCTTTTAAATAAATTGCTCTTGTCATTGTTTTTTACCTCAAATAATGATTATATATAATTATATTTTACTTACAGGTGGATTTTTTATGGCTGCATACGATCAAAAAGAACTAGAACAATGGAAAAATGGATTACTCGGTAAATCAGAGGGTGGTTCAAAGAAAATTCTTATAATTGCAGTGATAGCGATTGTGGCTGTAGCTGCCTATCTGTATCTACCCAAGTAATTAATTTAAATAGGCTTATCTATTTAACCTTTTTCAAGAAATGTGTCTTTGAGAATTAGATCAAAGTTATGCTTTGGTTGTAATTCTGAGCACAGAATCCTTTATCGTTGTAAATATGAGCAAAATGATTGGGTTTTTTTATGCCAACAATGCCTGCTTGATATTAAATCCAAACATGAAAGTACTTATCAGTACGGCGGCACCTGGAAAAAATTTAAGTAATCTTTTGTAGTTCAAAAATTAAATTCAAAAGAAAAGATACTTAGCAAATGCACCGATACCGAGGATCAAAAATACAGCGGCTAGATATGACATCAGCATAAAGGGCTTACATTTGTGCGCAGGACATTCTTCTTTTTCATTTTTACCAACCATGTCAATTCATCCTTATTACTTGTAGATTTTAAAGACTATATTCAAGTTAAAAGATTCATTTTATACTAGGATTTTTATCTATTTTAAGTTTGATTTATGACCAACGGTTTTATAATTAAATGTATTGATAGCGTCGCTAAAACAATCCTTGATGCTGAGGGGGAGATAGAGTCCTTAGACAGGGCTATCGGTGATGGTGATCACTATATCAATATAAAAAGAGGTAGCATAGCTGTTCAGTCAATTAAATCAGAACTCACTACCCTACCACCCGATCAAGCTTTCAAAAAAATAGGTATGACACTAATGGCATCTGTCGGTGGTGCATCAGGCCCTTTATTTGCCAGTTTCTTTCTGGCCTTAGCTAAGGAAACTTCAGGTGAAAGTAATCTTCAGCAATTTAGTAAAGGTTTTACTTCTGGCGTAGAATCAATTATAGATAGGGGTAAGTCAAAATTAGGTGATAAAACAATGCTTGATGTATTGATTCCTGTTTCAGAAAAGCTTGAATCACTAGCCAACGAGAGATGTGAGAAACAAAAATTAATTAAAGAAATTGATTTGGTTGCGATGGCGGGGGTGATGGCAACAAAAGATATGATGCCTTCAAAAGGAAGGTCAGCGGGCTTAGCAGAAAGAGCAGTAGGTCATATTGATCCAGGTGCTAAAACTTGCCAATTAATTATCAGTGCGGTTTGTAAGGAACTTAAATAAATCAAATAAAGTTAAAGTTATATGAAAAAATTTATAAATAAAACAGACGATTTCATTGTTGATAGCTTGAAGGGTTTTGCTAAAGCTCACAATGATATAGTCGCACTCAACCTTGATCCAATTTTTGTGACACGAAAAGAGATCAACCCAAATAAAGTTCTATTGATTTCAGGGGGTGGATCTGGACACGAACCGCTTCACACAGGTTATATTGGTAAGGGAATGCTAGATGTGGCTTGCCCTGGACATGTCTTTACCTCACCTACCCCAGATCAAATGATTGCTGCCGTTGAAAAATGTCAGCCTAAATCAGGTATCTTATTTATCGTAAAGAATTATTCTGGTGATGTTATGAATTTTGAAATGGCATCTGAAATGATCGAATTTGAACATCAATCGGTTTTAACAAACGATGATGCTGCTGTCATCAATTCAAGTTATACAACGGGCCGAAGAGGTGTTGCTGGGACATTGATTGTTGAAAAGGTTGTCGGCAGCCTGGCTGAGGAAGGTGGAGATTTATCATCATGCAAACAGCTTGGAGATAGGGTTAACCAACATTGTTCAAGCATTGGCGTGGCACTATCCAGCTGCACTATTCCTGCTGCAGGTAAACCAACCTTTGATATCGGTGTTGACGAAATTGAGTTTGGTGTCGGCATTCATGGAGAGCCCGGCAGAAAGCGAGAGAAAATTAAAATGGCGAATCATATTGTGGAGGATATGGTGTCAGCTATCTTAAAGGACTTTGAGGAGAAATCATTAGACCCTAGGGATCCTAATGGAATAATATTGTTAGTGAATGGCTTTTCAGGTACCCCTTTATCAGAGCTATATTTAATTTATCAAGCCGTTACCGAGAAACTTAAAGAGAAACAAATCCAAATCTCTCGCTCCCTTGTTGGAAATTACACAACGGCATTAGATATGGCTGGCGCTTCAATTACTATGTGCTTGCTGGATGATGAAATTAAAAAGCATTGGGACTCATCTGTTCTAACATCAAATCTTAGATGGGGGTATTAAGGCGTGTTTAAAAAACATTTAAATGAAGCAGGAAAAACTTACTGGATGCACTTTAAGTTTGCTTTTATTGCAGGCTTTATTCTTTTGTTTGCAGGCATTACTTCCATTATCCATGCAATATTTCCCTGCTTCTTCAAATTTACGAGCTTGAAGCTTGTTAAATCCTTACTAAAAAAAGCCGAGTAAGGAATCGTTTTGCATAATCAGTCTTATAGAAAATTAGGTTTTTGGATTGGTTTGCTTTTGTTCTTTTCTGTTATTTTAAATCCAAAACCTGAATCATTGTCTATTGAAGGCTGGCACGTTGCAGCTGTTGCACTCCTGATGGCCGCTTGGTGGGGAACAGAAGCAGTCCCCTTGCCTGTGACAGCTCTAGTTCCGCTTGCTGCCTTTCCTCTACTTCAAATTTCATCACTTAAAGAGACGGCTATATCTTATGCAAACCCCCACATTTTTTTATTTTTAGGTGGTTTTATATTGGCATTAGCTATTCAAAGATCAGGCTTGCATAAGAGACTTGCCTTATCAGTGGTATCAAAAGTGAATACTTCGGCTAGTTATATTGTGGGTGCTTTTATGTGCATCTCATTTTTTATCAGCATGTGGGTAATGAACACTTCAACGACTCTAATGCTTCTCCCTATCTGTTTAGCTATCTGCATCAATATAAAAGAAGCGCTGCCGGGGTTATCAAACAAACAGATCAAAAACTTTGAAATTGCTCTATTCTTAGGTATTGCATATGCCTCTTCCATTGGCGGTATGTCAAGCTTGATTGGCACAGCGCCTAATATTGTTTTCGCAGGCTTTATGCAAGAAAATTACAATATCGATATTTCATTTCTGGACTGGATGAAAATTGCACTGCCAGTCGGGTTAATGATGCTAGTCGCGTCGTTCATTATTTTGACAAAAATTATTTATCCATCCACTTTTGAAATTAATACTGCGACTAAAAGTAAGATAAATCAGGCTTTGAAAAAATTAGGGGATATTAGTCGAGATGAAAAAAAAGTTTTTATTATCTTTTTGATTGCAGCGAGCTTATGGATAGGCAGGCCATACTTGAAATACCATGAAATCCTTTTAGGGTTGACTGATGCAGGTATTGCCATTTTAGCGGCTATTCTTTTATTTATTTTACCGTCTGATAATAAGAAAAGTAACCTTTTAGAATGGGATGAAACAAAAAATTTACCCTGGGGACTCTTGCTGTTATTTGGCGGCGGTCTCTCCTTAGCAAGCTCTATTAGCAGCTCAGGGTTAGGTCAGTGGTTAGGAACTTCATTTAGCTTGTTAGTGGAACTCAAGCCTTGGTTGATCATTCTATTAATCACAACCTTCATTGTCTTCCTTACCGAGCTTACTTCAAATACAGCAACCACGTCCACTTTTCTGCCAATTGCCACATCGATTGCTGTTGCAGTTTCAGTTGCTCCTATATCGATTGCCATCCCTCTGGTTTTGGCGTCCAGCTTGGCATTTATGCTACCTGTGGCGACACCGCCCAACGCCATTGTTTATGGCTCAGGGAAGATTACGATTGGCAATATGATTAAGGCCGGGTTTATTCTAAATTTGATTGGCATTCTGATTATTGCACTGGTAAGTCACTATCTTTTACCAACATCTTTAGAAAAACTTTTTTAAATAGAAGTCTCTTTAACTATTTATCAATTTTATTTATCTTGCTTCCCTCTAGTGTGAGGTTATACATTAAGCCTTTTGGGGAAAATACAAATGCGACAACAGGATCTTTAATCGATTCTACATTAGCAACACCACCAGCACCCCATACCGCCACAGCAACACTCGCATCTCCTCCGCCACTCCATCCACTCGCATTCCTGAATTCTTTAAGTGCATCTGCTTTAAGGAACATATAAACTTCAGAGCGTTTTTCAACACCTATTTGAAAACCAATTGATCCAGCAATATTGTTGTAGTACTGAACCTTCTTACCTCCAATAATTAATGCGCCCTCACCAAATGATCCACCTATACCAAGACCCGCTTTTACAATGCTTGGAAAAACAAGCACCCCCTTAGCCTTAGAGGCAAGCTCTTTTGCAGCTGGAGTTGTTTTATATAACTGATCAAGAGCAGCTTTTATTTCTGCATCTATTTCTGCTTTGGATGCAGTGAAGCCAGTTTGAGAAAATATCAATAAAATTGCTGCAATGAAAGGTATTAGTTTGTTCATGATTTAAGCCTTAATATGGTCATTTTAAAAATTTAATTCTACACCATAAATTTTAAAACCATTTTTTAATAAAACATTTGGTATAGTCAATTATATGACCATTAATCAGATAATTAATTGGATGATGGGTTTAAACGTCCTTGCCCTTAGTGTGACTGGATTTTTTCTCGCTATCGGATTTCTATTCCTAGTGACCGCTATTTATTCCCTAATTTACGATAAAGCCTTTCGGAAAAAGTACTTTTTAAAGCTAGGCACCATTTTTTTTATCCTGCTAGTAAGTGCCATTGGCATCTTTTATCTTTCTATAAAGTACGGAACCTTAATTCTATAGCGCTTTTCATTTAAAGCCTTTTAATAATTTTTCCATCTTCGTAAATTACTTCAGATTTAATATTTCCGTCTTTTTTCCAAGTTATCTCTTTGCCACTTTTTTTCCCATCAATAAATTTAACATTTTTTTTCATCTGTCCGTCTTCATACCACTGCTTCCATAGGCCGTTGTACTTACCCTTTATGTAATTTACTTCAATCTTCTTTTGCCCATTTGGATACCACTGCTCCCAAAGACCCTCCTCATGATTATCTACGAAAAAGCTTTCCATCATTTTGTTGCCATTTTCGTACCAAAAAATTTCCTTCCCATTTTTTTTCCCATTCTTGTATGTCACTTCAAACTTAGGCTTCCCATTATCGAAGTATTCTTTTTGCGTATTGGTGCTATGATCATCAGCCATGATCGATAAAGATAAACAGAGGCCTAACAGAGAGATTATGTATTTCATAATTTACCCTTCATTTATTTAATAATGCTTATAGGCAATTTGAATTATCAAAAGTTTCTATAAACAGATTCATATTTTGTTAATTTTCTTGATAGGCCAAGGAAGGAAAAGATAAAAAAGCGTTGCAATATATTATCTATTACTTAAATAAAGTATTATAAGCTATTGATATATTTAAATTATTTATAAAATAAACTTAATCAATATTAAGCTGTTCAGGAAGTGGCTCTAGCTTACAAACACCCCTGTATTCATAGGGCTTCTGCCATCCACTGATAATCTTAATTTGTCCCGTTTTTCGATCAATAAAGAAGGAAAAGCCTATCGACCCATCTGTATCTAACTCTTCTAGGCTGACTGAGCTCTCATTAACATTCAAGAAATGATTACCGTGGAGTTTATGTATGAGTGTACTGCCTGATATTTTAATTTTTTCAATGGCAGGCTCCTTTACACATGGCGTTCCATCTTCACAAAATAACGTTAACTCGCCTTCACAAATAAGGTCTACACTCAGGGGTTCTGCACATAAAAAGCTTGGCAAAAGTAAAAATAAAAATAATTTTTTCATGTTTTGGTGTTTTTAATGAAGGTGATAAGATTGAAGCTTAACATCGATCATATAAAAATAAAGGGAAAAAGTAGATGAAACTCAAAATTGCACTATTTACACTGCTAACCTCAATCTCATCGATTTCATTCGCAGCTGAATATAAGACACTGCAAACATGTGTTGATAATATTGAAAAAGATTACCCAGGGCAAATTATGTCCATGGAGGTAGAGTCAGCGAATGGTGTTATTAGCTACGAATTTGATATCGATACCAACGTTAATGGCACTGATTTTTTTATCGAGATTGAATGTGATGCCAAGACGACTCAATTAAGTGGCTTTCAGCTTGAAACGCATTCAGAAGATCCACATTTTAAAGCAAAGGCAAAGGTTTCTGTCACAGAGGCTGAGAAAGCTGCAATTGATAAGTATAGTGGCGTGATAGTTGCAAGGGAATATGGCTTTGCAAACGGGAAGCCTTTTTATTCTTTTGACATTTATAACCAAGGAAAGAATATGCAGACTGAGATTACCGTTGATGCTGAAAACGGGGCAATCATTGGTGTAGAAGAAGAGCTATATCAAATTGGCCCTAATCGAACTTTTTAAAAAAGGATAAGTGAAATAATGAATAAAATTAATTTTCTGTTAATCGCGATAATGAGTCTATTTTTATTTGGGTGTGCCTCCCAGACAATGACGGGTGATTCCTATTCTGGCAATCAAGCAAGAAAGGCGCAGACTCTGAAAATGGGCGAAATTGAAAGCGTTAAGGGTGTAGAAATAAAAGCTGGAGAAGGTGGAATCGGGGCACTTGCAGGGGGAGCAATTGGTGGTATAGCCGCTTCTAATGTCGGTGGCGGTAAAATGTCTTTAGTATCTGCTATCGTTGGTGCAGTGGCTGGGGGTATCGTGGGTGATAAAATTGAAAAGAATGTAAATACGCTTAATGGCCAAGAAATAACCATCAGGCTTTCAAATGATACTTTAATAGTCGTCACTCAAGAGATTGATAAGAATGTTGGCCCCCTAAGGGCGGGTGATAAGGTAAGGGTACTCACCTCATCTAACGGAACGACGCGAGTACAACTTAATCAATAAGAAGATTTATTTAAATCGCCTCTGGCTTTCTTTTTTGAATTTCATCAAGAACAAGCTTACATTCTGCTGAGGTTAAATGGCAGCCATTAACACCATCCTCAAAGTTATAGCCATCAATCATTAATTCAACGAATTTTTTTACTTCTTCTAACTCCACATCAAGGAGTGTTGCAATTTCAATAAGCATTGCGGTGTGTTCTTCTGTATGCATAATTACCTCACAAATTAATAATAAATCTTTCCTAAATAATACACGGGATTACCCTATTTAGTGAAGCCAAATATTTTAATTTTGATAAAAAAAGCCAACAAAAAGTTGGCTTTTTTAAGATGTAAAAGATGTTATAAAGAATTAATAACCGTACTGTTTAATATCACTTTTTTCAAATGCCTTGTCAATCGAATTAACTACTAAAGATTCAAAGGTATTAGGTGCCATATCACCTTCAAAGCCCTCTCCTCTAAATACAAAAATTCTTGCTCTAATTAGCTCGCCAGTGACACTATCGCTAATTCTGGATTCAAACACCATGAAAGGTACTTTAGTATTATTATCCGTAATTTTTTTTCCTAAATTCCAAGCGGCTTTTATGGGTAAGAAGTCAAGCACGCCCATCTCTTCTCCTGTTAGGTCAGCATCTCTGAAATTCACTTGCATTCTCATCACATTGGGCTCAGCTGAACTAGCTAATGAGTATGATGCTTTAACTTCATCTCTAATCTTAGTTCTTGCCGTATTTTTTATTCTAGTAAGTAGCTCAGCAGTCACTGTGCTATCGGCTTTTTCTTCAATCGTTATATCATCTAATAATACTGAGTTGTATGAACTCAGGCTAAGATCTGGGTTGTTATATCCATAAGATCTAAAGTTGTCTTCATCAACTAGTAAGGTCCAACAATCAACATTTTTAAATATTGTTGTCTCTGCTAGATCATTGATCACTTTATTCTCGCATGCAAGTGATTGAGAAATCATCGTAAATGGAAGTGCTATAGCTAATACTAATTTCGTAAATTTCATTTAAACTCCTGTGATTAAAAAAACTTATAATAATTTGCGATTTTATTTTAAATAAGAATTATTCTCATTACAAGGATTAAATAAGAATTTGCTTAGCAGTGTTTTGAGAATAAATTCTTTTTTCTGTGTATTCCCTTAAAGGTGCCATTGTTCTTATTTTTAAACTCGATTGAATCTAGCATTTCCAATGTCTTAACAAAAGAATCTATAAGATTATCGACCATGACAGAATTGATATTATTTTTGACCACAATCCTAAACATTGATTTTGAGCCTTCCTGATCCGTAAAGATAGGTTTGTCTTGCTTTGTAATTGGATCCTCAAAATTCATCCTATAACCACTGACGTACCAATTATACTCTGAAATAGAATGCTGTAAGTCAATGTCATCATACTCAAAATTACATTCGGGATTAAGCATGGCAGTTACGACTGGCAAACAATTTTTATCTCCATCATCAAGGATGATAAATCTCGGTTTACCCCCAAATTTCATTCTTTCTAACCCCTCTCGAATTTTTTGAGCGTGGTTCATCATATGATCACAAATTTTTTGATAGCCCGAAATTCCATACCTTAAAAACTTATAATATTGGACATAGATACCACTTGCCGGTCTTGAAAAATTTAAGTTATAAGATTCACCCGTTCCACCTAAGTAGCTGACTGATATGGCTACATGGTCACTTAAATTTTGACGTTGTCGCCATACTACCCACCCTGTCCCGATGCAGGATTCTCCGAATTTATGCCCACTTGCTGAGATAGATAATACATTTTTAAGCCTGAAGTCCCAGTCAGGAAGATCCTCTTGAAAAGGAGCAATAAAACCGCCAGACGCCGCATCAACATGAATTCCCACTTGAAAACCTCGCTCTTTATTTACCTTTTCAACGACGTCATTAATCTCCCAGACAGGGTCGTATTGCCCTCCATAATGATTTCCCATAATCGCAACGACACCGATGGTGTGATCATCAATAGCACTGCTAATCTCATTAGTATTTATTTTAAAGCCCTTATAGGAGGGCTGTATAAATTTTGCATCAATATCCATATACTTAATTAACTTTTCCCAAGCAGCCTGAAAGCAAGTCGAAATGACTATGTTAGGCCTCTCCCCAAAGACCACTTTTTCGCTGAGATTATTTTTCTTTGCATACCACTCTCGCCATCTAAATTTAAGTGCCAATCCTGCTAGAAGGCACGCCTCTGTTGAGCCTACTGTGCAGGCACCAGGGAAACAGCCATAATCATCAAAATCATCAAGCTCGGGACAATTCCATAACTTTGCAATCATATTGACGCAGGTGTCATGTATTTTAAAAGATTGCGGGTAAACCGTTTGATCTGCAATGTTAATTTCCAAGCCCTTTAGTGCGAGTTCTTGTTCTTGTGCCTCCAAGCGAACATTGACATATGATGATGTATTGAGTGCGGGAGCCACATCTAAAAGTATCTCATCCTCGATGAAAGTTTTCACCTGATCTGCACTGCAGCCGTCAGATGGTATTTTATTTCTATCAATAGATACTTTATCTTCTAATGAGGCTTTTTGAGATTCTAATAAAGCTTTTAATTTGCTGACCTCATCTTTAAGTTTATTAATTTCTGATGTCACTTAAAATCTCCCTATTATGATTTTTAACTTACTTAGATAAACTTAATTAAAACATATTAATTAGTATTTAAAAGGTAAAGCAAGATTTATTTTTTTGTGAATTTTTATATGAAATTTTCTTTATTTATTAATAAAATATAGTAGAATTACGCCTTCTGGATGTCCCCATCGTCTAGAGGCCTAGGACACTGCCCTTTCACGGCGGCAACAGGGGTTCGAATCCCCTTGGGGACGCCACTTATCTTCTCTACATCCCTTATAAACACTGTAAGATGGTTCATTTACAACGCTAAAATAGCTATTCGTATATACAAACGTATATACTTTGGCATTTGTTACCAACCACCCTCCTAATCTAAAAATTAATTATAAAAAAATCAGTTTTTTTTTAATTGCAAAAATTAGAAAATTATTTATCATTTTTAGTATCTATTATCATTAAATTAAATTTTTTAAAATCCTATATTTTTCTATGAAATTAAAATATAAAATTCTAAGAAATACTCTATATGCCACACTTGGCTTGAGTTTTAGTTCCGTGCTTATGGCCGCGGACTGTTCTATTAATTATGGTCAAGACACCACTATCTCTACTGACTGTGATGGTTTTACATTAGATCGTAACTTAGATTTTGATTTGACAATCATCACTGGGGTAACAGTAAGTGCTGTTGTGGCTCCTGCGAATAATGTTATTGAGCTTAATTTTGATGTGGGAGGTGTGTTAACAAATAATGGCACCATTGAAACAACTTACGGCAATAGGGCAATTGATATCAGTTATACCCCTGCGACTGTCAATGCAATTATTAACACCGGAAATATTACCGCAAATAGAGATACCATTAACATAGGACCTGGTTCTACCCTTAATTTGCTTAGTAACGCAGGGACAATATATTCTAGTGATTCCAAATCCATTTACAACCAAGGTAGCATTAACTCAATCAATAACTCGGGACAAATACAATCTAATAGTGGTGCAATTTATAATATAGATACTTTAAGTTCTTTAACAAATACGAACTTAATAACAGCATCAACTAATGCAATTGATAATGGTGGCACTCTGGGAACAATCACAAATAGCGGTACTATCTCAGCTTCACTTGGTTATGCGATCTATAACGTCTATGGGAATATAGAGTCTATAGCCAACACATCAACCGGTGATATCAATAGTGCCTCTGATACGATTTTTAATGGGCCAGGACGCTATATCAGTTCATTAGTAAATCAAGGGGATATTGACGCTTCTGCTGACGCCGCCATTTTAAATAACGGTACTATTTCAAGCCTGACAAACTCAGGAGCTATCATGTCACCCGAGGGCATTGCTATTGAGAATGATGGTGCAGGTGGATCAATTACTAACCTCACAAACAGTGGAGCTATAACTGGAGGAACCGGAATTTCCAATACGACAGGTAGTATCGAAACGATCACAAACACCGGATCAATTTCATCGCTGACATCATTAGCTGATATTCATAATAATGGCAACATAAACATGCTTATTAATAGACAAAGCAATTTGACCTTTACTGGTAATCTTCCAGCCAACTATCAAATCATGATCGCCAGTACCGCAAATTACGGGAAAATTTCATTTACTGATGTGACTGGAACTACTATCTTTGGTATCCACGCAACCTCGAGCGTCAATGAAAATACCACCTATTCAGCCGTTATCACGGGCATAAGTGATGCAGAATTAAGTGCCACAACAGGTACATTTACAGACGCTGAAGGTGATAGCTATGACTGGTCATTGAGCCTTGATGGCGCGAACTATGATTTAATTCTAGGGGATTGCACAGGTACATGCGGCGAGGAAGAAACACCTGAAGTAAGTTACCCCTCAAGTGTTTCAACCCAAGCATCAGTCAATAATATCGCCAACAGCATTAATGCACAATTCAGTAGCTTTGCGATGACAACTAACTTTGCAAACTTAAATACTTACGACTGTGGCTTGTTTGATCAGAATAACGGTTGTTTTTCAGTAGGTGGCAGGTATACCGATGTCAATGGTAACAACAACTCAGATTCTGATAGCACCGCCGTGGTCATGGTTGGTGGTTATAGGGTAGACGACACATTCCGAGTCGCTGGCTTTGTTGATCAGATGGTTAATAATTCTACCCCCACTGGGATTAAGGTTGAGAATCATAATCCCATGATTGGTGTTAGCTTTGTCTTAAACCAAAACGCCGATCACTTAGGCTATCAATTTAAACTCGCAAACGCTTATCAAAGTAAGGATGTGACCATCACGCGAACTTCGACGGGAGACGCTGAAGCAGGCTCTGGAACTACTGATGTGACTGTCAACAGCATAATTGCAGAGGCGTCGTATCAGTTTTTAAGTCAAAATCGCACTTCTTACCGTCCCTATTTTGCTGGACGTTATGCCAAGATCAAGCAAGATGGTTATACGGAAACTAATGTTGATAATGGCCTCACTTATCAAGATCTTGAGGATGAGTCGATTACACTTATTATAGGGTTAAAGGCGAAGCACTTGATGACTGAACAATTTATCCTTAAAGGTACTGTTGGAGTTGAGCAAGATATCTATAATGATAGCGATAACTTAGTTGCCACAGCGACTAACATCACAGGGATTACAGCCGTGGATGTCAATAGCGATGAAAATAAGACCCGACCAGTCGTGTCATTGGGTGCAGATTACTTTTTTACTCCAACACAACGTCTTTCATTTCAAACTCAATACCAAGAATTAGCGTATACATCCACTAGTGCAAAGACCGCTTATGTCAGTTATACAATTGGGTTTTAATTAATATTCTTAAAAAGTATTACGAATTTATCTCGTAATTTCATCACATAAGCTCGTATATACATTCGTATATACTTTGGCTGTAGATTCATGAAGGCGCATGTAGACATCAAAATCTAGAGTTTCAATGAAACATTGGCTTAAGGCGCTGAAACAAACAACAATAGACAATAAAAAACGACCTAAGTTGTCCCTTGGGGACGCCAATATAATTATGATTTATCCCAATATATATATATATGGCATTTAATAGTTTTTAAGTATTACTAAATTTGAATTTGTCCCACCTTTTGTCCCACCTATTTGATTTGCTATAAGAATATATTTAAGTATACATTTGTGTGCTAATTACTTACCTATCTACTCTTTAGTTATAAGTGACTATTTTTTTAAGTGTGTATTCGAGTCACATACCTAAGGCATGAGTGGGGTTTGTAACCATGTCAGTTAATAATGAGTTCTCATGCCTCTTTGATTCCTTGGAGGACTCCTAGCTTATATATTAATCATGGCTTAGCTGTAACTAAGTGCGCCCCCTCTCATAAATTAGCATGGGAGGGGCATTTTTTTTTAAAATAAATCTCCAGACACTACTTTTGCTTTACTCTTCAGAAGCCTTTTGATTTAAAAAATAAGAAGAAAACAATGCCCATAAGTATTATTGGTAACATCAAAAGTAAGGATTCTTTTGGGGTCTTTAAAACACTTATTATCGAGTTACGGTAAAACATGATAATCATTATGGAAGCAAGAAAAATTCCAATTAACTGAAGTCCTGAAAAGTTCATATATTTAAATATTTATAAATCTTAAAACCCAATACTATTTATCTTTAATTCTCTTTACTTGATCATTGTTGTCAGAAATAATTTGGAAGACTGATAGATCAAAAGCTGGTAATACAGCTAATAAGTGATCAAATATATCACTTTGAATATTTTCATAATTAACCCAATCAGTGTCATTGGTGAATACATAAATTTCAATCGGCAATCCGCTTTGGCCTGGCTGAAGTTGTCGGATTAAAAATGTTAAATCATCCCTAATACCTTTATGGTCTTTTAAATAATTGAAAATATATTGTCTAAACAAACCAACATTTGTGAGTCCGCTTGCAATTAAATCATCTTGATTAATTTTTTGTATCTTATTTTCTAGTTCGATTTCTTTCTTTTTTTCTGCTATATGATCTTTGAGTTCAACAAATTTAGCTAACTTTTTTAATAAAAGTTCATCGCAAAATTTAATTGTTTTGATATCGATACTAATCGATCGTTTGATTCTTCTACCCTTAGTATCTGTCATTCCTCGCCAATTTTGAACCCCATGCGTTATTAATGATGAAGTGGGGATACTTGTAATTGTCTTGTCAAAGTTTCTAATCCTTACTGTGTTTAAAGATACATCTTCAACATCTCCATCAACATTTAAAGCCTTTATAGTAATCCAATCTCCAATTCTAACTAGGTCATATGAGGCTACCTGCACACTTGCAACAAAGCCTAAAATAGTGTCTTTAAACACAAGAATGATAACGGCGGATGCAGCACCCAAACCAGTTAAAAATGCCATCGGTGATTTGTCAAATAGCATTGAAACAATTAAAACTACTGCGGTAAGCACAATAATTATTTTAATTAATTGTATGTATCCTTTAATGGAAGGTTGATGCGGCTTCTTAACCTTTTGATAATATCCATTCCCAACATTTAAACAGGCCAGGAGGAACCAAACAATGGCTAACGTTGCATAAATAACGCCGCCCTCTTCTATTACAACATCAAGATCATTAACCCAGCTAATTCTATAGTCATCTGAAGTCATAAGATCGGCAAGCATATAAAATACTAAAGCCGATACTAAATGAGCTGCATTTTCAAAAGGCCTAAATTTTAAAACGGTTTCGCCGAAAGCTCTATTTTTAGTAAGGATGCTTTTTCGAGCAAAAGTGAGAACATAATTTTTTGTAATAAAGTGCGCTAAAAATGCCAACCCAAAAATAATGATAACCACATGAAAGATTGCCAAGGCAGCAGTCAGATCGTAGTCCATGCCTAAAAACTTATAAAAACTAACTATCTCATCAATCATACTTATATTTAACCTTTATATATTTAACCTGAGTGCATCAATCATTCATAAATTATACCTAATATATAAAAATATTTTTTATATTAGATAGATATGATTCCTCTTTGATTTATAATCAAAATAAATCTTACGAAAAAAATATGATAAAAAAATTAATTAAACTATGTGAAACTAATTTTATTCCTGATTCTATTATCAGATTCGGAATAAGGCAGCTATTAAAAAAGAGATTAGGCTCCCTTGTCAGTCATGATGTTGAATTTAATAATAATAAAAAGATGGCTTTCATTAGTGAGATGAATAGCTCTCCTGTTGCACTTGTTCCAGAATTAGCAAATGAACAACATTACGAGGTCCCATCAAAGTTTTATGATTTTTGTTTAGGTAAACAAAAAAAATATAGCTCATGCTACTGGACTGATAAAACACGTAACCTGAATCAATCAGAAAATGAATCTCTTAAGCTTACTGCCAACCATGCCCACCTCAAAGATGGACAGTCAATCCTTGAGTTAGGTTGTGGCTGGGGGTCGTTGACACTTTGGATGGCTTCAAAATATCCAAAAAGTAAAATTACGGCTGTTTCTAATTCTAAATCTCAAAAGGTATATATATTATCTGAGGCAAAAAAAAGGAAGTTGAGAAACATCAAGGTAATTACCGCAGATATGAATGAATTTTCTATAAAAGATAAGTTTGATCGTGTAGTTTCAGTTGAGATGATTGAGCATATGAGGAATCATAAAAAGCTTTTTAAGAGTATTGCAAGTTGGTTAAAACCCAAGGGGATGTTCTTTATGCATATATTTGTTCATCAATCACAACCTTATTTATTTGAAGTTGAGGGAGATGATGACTGGATGAGTCAATATTTTTTTTCAGGAGGAATGATGCCATCAAAAGACCTCCCCCTCTACTTCCAAGATCAAATGAAACTTTTATCACAATGGGACTGGTCTGGGACTCATTATGAAAAAACAGCTAATGCGTGGCTTGAAAACCTAGATAAAAATAAAACTCGTGTATTGCCCATCCTAAAAGAAACTTATGGTGAAAAGGATGGAAAAATGTGGCTTCAAAGATGGCGTATCTTTTTTATGGCTTGCGCAGAATTATGGGGATACAAGAAAGGAGTTGAATGGCGGGTTGGTCACTACCTGTTTCAAAAATGACATTTAAAATAATAAATTTTGTATTATTTCAGGCTGGCTGGTTTATCGGCGTTTTAGGTGCCTCCTATAATCAAACTTATCTTGCCTTAACGCTATCAATAGTTATTTTATTGGTACATTTTGCGCTTATAAAAAACCGGATTTTAGAGTTTAAACTAATCATCATTGCTGGCCTTATAGGGCTTTTATTTGATGGTGCGCTATTAAATTTTGACCTCATTATTTATAACGACCCGGGTTTCCCTTACCCCCTTACCCCTATATGGATTGTGATGCTCTGGATGTTTTTTGCGATGACCCTAAACCACAGCCTAGCTTGGCTAAGACAAAAAATTTATATATCTATTCTTTTTGGTGCCTTAGGTGGTCCATTAGCTTACATTGCAGGAGAAAAATTAGGTGCAATTACCTTACTAAGCACAAACTCAATTATCATATTAAGTATTGGATGGGCATTCATTACTCCTGTCTTGTTAATTATTGCAAATAGGCTGAATAGAAATGTTTGATCTCTATACAACAACGCTCATTTACTTCCTTGTATTTGGTTTTATAGGCTGGGTTTTAAGCTTATTTTTAAAAAATGTAACTCATGTCGATAGTATGTGGGCCCTATTTCCCCTCCTAGGAACATTTGTATGTATGCAAACACTGCCATTAAACCTGATGCAGACTCTTTTTTTCTGTTTAATATTTTTGTGGTCTCTAAGATTATTCGCGTACCTAACCAAAAGGAACTGGGGAAAAGCAGAGGACAGCAGATACCAAGTCATAAGAAAAAATAATGAGCCACTATTTAAGTACAAAAGTTTATACATCATTTTTTGGCTTCAAGCTTTCATGGCATCCATCCTTATGCTATCGATCATCCCTATTTTCATAAACGATATAACGATAAACACATTGAGCGTAATTGGATTTCTACTCGCCTTCTTTGGGCTTGCTTATGAGTCTATTGCTGATTGGCAGCTCTCGAATTTCCTCAAAAGTAAGAAAGGGAGTGTTATGAATCAGGGTCTCTGGCGTTACTCAAGACATCCGAATTATTTTGGTGAATTTTTAGTTTGGTGGGGTATTTACCTAATTTCATTTAATAGTATATTTTCTGTCACTTTGCTATCCCCTTTCCTAATGACTCTGCTATTATTGAAAGTATCAGGTGCGGAACTATTAGAGAGCACAATCGTCGATAGAAGACAGGGTTATGCAGAATATATAAAACAAACACCTATGTTTTTTCCTTGGTTTAGAAAACGATAGATTTAAAAAATAATTAACTTTAAGTATTAAACTTTAATGACTGTTATAAAACACTTTTTTTTAATTTTACTTCTGACTGGCTGTGCTATGAAATCTACACAAATTAAAACAGTTGATGAGGTCGATATCAATCGATTTATGGGTGATTGGTATGTCCTTGCCCACATACCCTCCTACGTTGAAAAAAATGCTTTTAACGCAGTTGAATCTTATAAGTTAAATGAAGATGGATCTATAGCAACAACATTTACATTTAACGAGGGATCGCTAGATGGTCCTGTAAAGACATACCACCCCAAAGGCTTTGTTATCCCAGGAACAAATAATGCTATCTGGGGGATGCAATTTATATGGCCGATCAAAGCTCAATACAAAATCGCTTACCTAGACAAAGATTACAAAATAACAATCGTTGCTAGAGATAAATTAGATTACGTGTGGTTAATGGCAAGAACCAAGACCCTCCCACACGACCAAATGATTAAATTTAGAGATATGATCGAGGGAATGGGCTATAGCTTGGAAAACTATAGGGAAATTGAACAAGAATGAGGCTTATAAATTATTTCTTAGGTCTTTTTGATAACAGCATTGTTGAGAACAAGTATCAAAAATCAATTTTAAAAGAATATGAGGTCGATTGGTTAAGAGTAATTCCTTTTATACTGATTCATTTAGCCATCTTTACAGTTTTCCTAGTGGGCTTTAGCTATACAGCCCTTTTAGTGTTTCTATTGATGTACAGCATTAGGATGTTTGCTATTACAGGGTTTTATCACCGTTATTTCTCTCACAAAGCCTTCAAGACGAGTCGAATAATGCAATTTATTTTTGCGATCATAGGGGCATCGGCCGTTCAGCGAGGACCAATTTGGTGGGCTGCTCATCATCGTGGCCATCATGTGCATTCAGATACCGAACAAGATAAACACTCTCCAAAGTCCCATGGTTTTTTTTGGAGTCACATGGGGTGGTTTTTATCTAAGGCAAACTTTTTAACCCACCAAAAGTTCGTCAAAGAATTGATCCGATTTCCTGAGTTAAGACTTATAGATAGATTCGATATACTAATTCCAATTTTGACTTGTGTTGGCCTCTTCTTTTTAGGTCAGCATCTAGGATCAAAATACCCACAATTGTTGACGAATGGATGGCAGCTGGTCGTTTGGGGCTTTATCCTATCAACAGTATTGCTTTATCACACAACCTTCTTAGTCAACTCAGTTGCCCATATTTGGGGAAAAAGACGATATAAAACAAAGGACTCAAGTAAGAATAATATGTTTATTGCATTTTTAACCTTTGGCG
>CBFHKG010000002.1:130383-200651 GCA_965656355.1 Methylophilaceae bacterium
CATATTTGGGGAAAAAGACGATATAAAACAAAGGACTCAAGTAAGAATAATATGTTTATTGCATTTTTAACCTTTGGTGAAGGTTGGCATAACAACCATCATCATTTTCCAGGCTCAGCCAACCAGGGTTTTTATTGGTGGGAAATAGATATTACTTATTACATTTTAAAAATTATGTCTTTTTTTGGTTTGATATGGGATATCAGAAAAGTCTCCCCTGCTATTCGCGAATCTAATAAGATAAACGCAAAGTAGACTCGCTAATCGATGAAAGTTGCAGTGATTGGCTCAGGAATATCAGGTAACACCCTCGCCTACCTATTGAATAAAAATCACGATGTAACTCTTTACGAGAAAGATAAACGAATCGGCGGTCACTCCCACACGCATGAAATTGTCATAAATAATAAAAAAGTAAATGTTGATACCGGTTTCATTGTATTTAACAAAAAAACTTATCCCTTGTTTACGTCATTACTAAATAACCTCGGCGTGAAATACGAAAATAGTAATATGAGTTTTAGTGTTTTTTCAAAAGAAAATAATTTTGAATACAATGGCACTTCGCTCAATAGCTTATTCTCTCAAAGAAGAAATTTACTAAGTCCGAAATTTCTAAAAATGATATTCGAGATTCTTAGATTTAACAAAGAGTCTATTAAGCTAAAATCAAAAACCATTCTACTCAAGCAATACTTAAAAAATAACAATTACTCTACTTATTTCTGTAAAAACTATATTCTTCCCATGGGCGCAGCAATTTGGTCATCAGATATAAACACCATCCTGCATTTTCCTGCACATTTTTTTATTGATTTCTTTAAAAATCATGGAATGCTTTCAGTCACTAATCGGCCTCAATGGTTAACAATTAAGGGTGGCTCCCAGGAGTATGTCAAAAAATTAACCAGTGGCTTTAAAAATAAAATTAGATTAAATAGCAAGATTAAGAATATAGTCCGATATAAAAGTTATGTTGTAATCGAGGATAATAAAAGTAAAGAAAAGTTTGATTATGTCTTTTTTGCGTGTCATAGCGATGAGGCGCTTGAGATTTTAAAAAAACCTACTGCCGATGAGGTTAAAATATTAAGTGCGTTGCCATACAGAAAAAATGACATCATACTTCACACTGATAGCAGTATCATGCCTCAAAAAAAGCTATCTTGGGCCGCTTGGAACTATAATATAGATAGCCCAGATGATTCACCCATTACACTTACCTATAATATGAATATTTTACAAAATATTAAAACTAAAGAGCCGCTCTTGGTCACCTTAAATCCAAAGCTACCTATCTCAAAAGGTAAAGTAATCAAAAAATTACAATACACTCACCCGAAGTTTTCGAAATACAGCGTCAGCGCTCAGCTGAAGAATAAAATCATTTCAGGTAAGAATCGAACTTTTTACTCAGGTGCATACTGGGGAAAGGGTTTTCATGAAGATGGGGTTAAAAGTGCTTACGAAGCAGTAAAAATTTTTGAAGACGTCATCAAGTGATCTAATGCATTCAATCTACAAAGGTACGATTTCACACTCAAGAAAAAAAGATGCGCTGCACTCTTTTACCTATTCTACTTCCATGTTATTTCTTGATCTTGATAATATAAAAAGCGCATTTAATCAAAATTTTTTTTGGGGTTACGAGCATTTTAATTTAGCGTCTTTTTATAGAAAAGATTTTTTTGGAGATTCTAAAAAATCACTTAAAAATGAGATAAGAAAATTAGTCACTAGAGAATTAAACGTCAAAGTAGAAGGTAAAATTTTTCTACTTACCACACTAAGGTATTTTGGGTATTGCTTTAACCCAGTCAGCTTCTACTATTGCTATGACAAAAAAAAACAATTGGTCGCTATTGTGTCTCACATCACAAATACACCTTGGGAAGAGAGACATGCCTATATCCATGATTGTCGGAAATTAAGGGGTGGGACAAAAATATTTGAATTTAAAAAAGACTTTCATGTTTCACCATTCCTTCCGATGAATTTAAAATACAAGTGGAAGTTTACTGAACCGAAAGATTTTTTATTTATATCTATGGAGTGCTCGAAAAATAAAGAAAAATATTTTAACGCGACATTAAAAATGACTAACAAAGCATGGAGCACTTATGCCCTTAATAAGTTATTATTTTTATCATTTCCAATGAGCATCAAAGCAATTGTAAATATCTATTGGAATGCGTTAATATTATACCTGAAGAAAGTAAGATTTTATCCGCACCCTTAACATGAATCATTTATATAAAAAATTAATCCATCAAAGACTGAGTCAGATTAAAGATGCGCACATCAAAATCAAAGATGGAAAAGTAACAAAGCAATATGGCAAATCTGACAAATTGTCAGCAAAAATTGAGGTTTTAGATAGCGCCTTTTATAAAAACATCATTTTTGGTGGAACGATTGGGGCAAGTGAATCTTTTATTAGGGGTGAATGGAAAAGCCCCAATCTAACAAATGTCATTAGGGTGCTTGCAAAAAATATTGAAGCCCAAGATAAACTTGAAAATTTTTTCACTCTGCTATCTCAACCCTTCTTAAAAATCATCCATAAACTCAATGAAAATTCAGTCAAGGGAAGTAAGAAGAATATTGCTCGTCATTACGATTTAAGTAATGATTTTTTTAGTTTGTTCCTTGATAAAAATATGATGTATTCATCGGCGATTTATAAGACAAGGAAAACGAGCCTTGAGCACGCAGCAATTCATAAGCTAGATGTGATTTGTAAAAAATTAAACCTTAAAAAAACAGATCATATTCTTGAGATTGGTACTGGCTGGGGAGGCTTCGCAATATATGTAGCTAAAAATTATGGGTGCAAGGTTACGACAACCACGATATCAATCGAACAATACAAACTTGCAAAACAGAGGGTTAAAAAAGCTGGATTGGGAAGCAAGATAAAGGTTTTATTGAAAGATTACCGTTTACTAAAAGGTCGATATGACAAGCTTGTCTCCATTGAAATGATTGAGGCTGTTGGCTATCAATACTACGATGAGTACTTTAAAAGTATCAGCCAACTTCTGAAGGATGATGGTGATGCGCTCATTCAAGCAATTACAATTAAAGATCAAAGATACTTTAAAGCGATCAAATCAGTTGATTTTATTCAAAAATATATTTTTCCAGGTAGCTGCATACCTTCAATTACAGCAATTCAAAATAGCTTAACAAATGTAACCGATCTTGTGATTAATGATATCGAAGATATTGGCCATCACTATGCCAGAACCTTGGCTGATTGGAGGAAGAAGTTCTTAAAAAACAAACTGGAGATCAGAAGGCTCGGGTTTGATGAACAATTCATAAGGATGTGGTTATTTTATTTTGCATATTGCGAAGGAGGCTTTGAGGAAAAAGTAATAAGTGATATTCATTTACATATTACCAAGCCAGGCTTTAGAAATACTATATGATCAACCCAGATAAAACTGCTCTTATTATAGGTGCAGGTATTGCAGGTTCGAGCTTAGCTTATCAACTTGCAAAGCGAAACTATCAAGTCACTCTTCTAGATGAAAATAATCAACATGAGATCGAAATTTTTCAAAATAAAGCTGCGATGATCTCTCCTCACTTTATGCTGAATAATCCAAAATACAATTCACTTATGAGTAAGGCTTCAAAATACGCCTATGATCTTACAAAGGAGTTTAATTATCCTAAAGAGGATGCATTGATGGAGGGTGTAATTAAGCTTTACGAGAATGATATGGCAGATAGACTTATAGAAAGAATTGTAAGCATTGGCCTTGAAAAGGCTGATTTTAAGTACCTATCAAAAGATTTAATTAAAAAAAAATATGGTATTGAAAATAAAGCAGGTATTCTCTTCAAGTATGCTGGTTGGGTATCACCAAATAAAATCTGTTCGAGCCTAATTAACCATAAAAATATTAAATTTATTCCGAAAAAAAAAGCAAAAGAAATTTCTTACAAAAACAATCTGTGGATAGCAAATTGTGATGATTCAACTAAGTATGCCGCATCAACTTTAATCCTTTGTAACTCTTTTGCGCTTAATGAGATAAGTCTATTTAAAGACATTGATTTAAAAAAAAATAGAGGTCAAATTAACTGGCTTCCAAGCAAAAAAAAGTATGGCAGTAAGGAGATTATTTCGGATAGCGGCTATCTCATACCTGACGTTAGTGGATTTGATGTTTTTGGCTCGACATATGATAGAGACAATGAAAATAAAAATTTATCAATGACAGATTTCGATAAAAATTTTAAAACCTACCAGAAACTTTCAGGAGATAAGATAGAAAAAAATGACATGCCTATTGCAGGATGGGTTGGGTGGAGAGCAGTTACCCGGGATCGAACGCCTTATGTAGGTCAACTTCTTGATGAATCAAAGGAGGTTTGTAACAAACCACGTTCAATTCAGGACTTAAAATGGCATCCCAATCTTTTTATAAACGCTGGCTATGGATCCAGAGGTTATACATTAGCGCCATTTGTATCAAAATGCTTAGCCTCACTTATAGGCGGATCACAGACATCTATTGAAGAAGATCTTTTAAACTATCTCAACCCTAGCAGAAACAGAATAAAGAAAATGGGTCTTAGAAAAAAATTGTTAACAAACCCAATATGACAAACAAACTAATTTCAGCAGCAAAAGCAAAAGAAAAAGATGGTGATATCTTAGGTGCGATTGGTCTTTATAAAATTGCTTGGCAAGAGGATTCAAGAAATATTTTCTTACAAATCGAAATTGGAAACTTATATGCAATCATTGAGGAATATGAGGAGGCGGCTGGTTTTTTTAGAAGAAGTCACCATTTATTAAAAGACAACCTTCATGTAATTGATGCATTAAGCTTTTGTCTCAACAAGATTGGAAATAGCTACTTTGTTAATAGAGAATTTAAACTGGCTGCGAATGCATTTGAAGAGGCACTTAGTTACGATACAAATAATTCAACTACACTATTCAACTTCGGAAACGCCCTATTTCATCAAAATAAATATAATGAGGCAATTAAGGCATACAACTTATCACTTAAGATTAAAGCTGACCCCAATACCTTTAACAATTTAGGTAACGCACTCCAAAGAATATTAAAGACAGAGGAGGCAATTAGTGCTTATGAAAAAGCCCTTTTAATCAATCCTGACTTGATACACACATTCATCCAATTAGTTCATCTCAAACAAAGCATATGTTCTTGGGATGGTATTGATAAAATGTTCGCACAAATCAAAAAATTAACAGAAAAACAAATGAAGGGAAAAATTTCACCCTTCGCCTTATTTTCGATGCCAAATCTTTCAAATAGCAATCACTTAAATGTAGCAAACTCATGGGTAAAGCAATCTGGAATAAATATTTTACAAAAGCCTAAACAAAAAAAGTCGGGCAAAATTACTATCGGATATCTTTCATCAGATTTTAGGTTGCACCCTCTATATTATCTAATTAAAGAAGTTTTGATCAATCATGATCGAAATAAATTTAACGTTAAGCTTTTTTACTCAGGGCCTGACGATGGCTCAGATGAACTTGATGAATTCAAAAACATTGGTGATGCATATTTCAATATTACAGAGATGAGTGATGAAAAAGTGTCAGGATTAATGGTCAAGGAAAACATTGATATTATGATTGATCTGACAGGTTTTACACAAAATAGTCGATCATTTATTGCGGCTTTAAGGCCAGCAAAGCAACATATAAATTGGCTCGGTTACCCAGGTACCATGGGAGGCTTAGATAAAAAACCGCTTTATGATTTTATTCTTGCGGATGAATATGTTATTCCAAAATCTAAAAAAAGCGAATACGCTGAGAAAGTTATTTATTTAGAAGGTTGTTATCAACCTAATATATCTTCTAGACCTATCCTAAGAGCGGTCAAAAAATCAGATTATGGCTTTAAGAAAAATGATTTTATCTTTGCGTCATTTGGGCAGTCGTTAAAGATTACAAAAGAAATGTTTTCAATATGGATGCGGTTAATGCATAAGGTCCCCAATTCCGTCTTATGGTTATTAACATCAAATAAAACTTGCGAAAGCAATCTAAAAAGCTTTGCTAAAAATGAATTTGGAATAGAACCAGAAAGAATAAATTTTGCCAAGAAAGTTAGCTTCGATGCCCACATACAAAGGCATCAAATCATAGATCTCTTTCTTGACACATTCCCCTACAATGCGCATACATCGGCTAGTGACGCCTTATGGGCTGGATGTCCCATCATTTCAGTCTCAGGTGAAACTTTTGCTAGCAGGGTTGCCGGGAGCATTCTCACCGAAATCGGCTGTTCAGAATTAATCGTTTCCTCATTTGAAGAATATGAAAAAAAGGCAATTGAATTAGCTTCTCAGCCAGATAAAATTATTTCCCTAAAAAGAAAGATATTAGACTTAAATAAATCGAGCAACCTATTTAAACCGAAAAAATTTACACTTGATTTAGAAAGCAAAATGAAAGACCTTATGAATTAACTTTTTAAGAAGCTTTCTATTATTTCTTTAATAACATCTTCCTTGTTGAGGTCAAATGGATCAAAAATTTTCAATCCATCCATTCCCCTCATCCAGGTTAACTGTCTCTTTGCCAACTGCCTTGTCGCAATAATAATTAACTCCATAAGTTCTCTTTTATCAACTTTTTTGCCAATAGCGTTGAATACTTGTCGATATCCTACACAACGCATGGAATTATGCTCTGCATTAAGATCTGGGTATTTCTCTATAAGCCCCATTACTTCTTCCCAAAAACCTTTATCTATCATCTCCTTTGCTCTAATTTCAATTTTTTCGTGGAGCCTACTTCTGTCTTGTGGCATAAGGCCTATTTTCAAAAAATTAAATTTTGATTGAGGAGTTTTATTTCTAGTTTGAAATGAAGAGATAGGCTTTCCGCTCAAATAATAGACCTCAAGGCCACGCATAACTCTCTGTTTATCATTTGGTTTTATTATTTTTGTACATTCTGGGTCTATCTTGAGAAGCTTTTCGTAAAGATGATTTAATCCAAATTTTTCTAACTCCTCCGATACTTTTTTCCTTACAGCTTCACTTGATACAGGCATATCATCAATTGGATACTCCAAAGCATTAAAATAAAGCATTGTCCCACCTACCAAGAGAGGTATATTTTTATTTTTAAATATTTTGCTAGAGACATCTGATTCATCTTTTTTAAACTGGCTAACTGAGTAATTTTCTGTTGGTTTAATTAAATTTATCAAATGATGTGGATAGCTATTCAGCTCTGATGAACTTGGTTTTGCTGAACCAATGTTCATATCTTGATAAATTTGTGCAGAATCAACGCTAATTATTTCAGTCTTAAAGTTATCAAATATAAACTTTGCTAGTTCTGTTTTTCCTGAGGCAGTTGGTCCAATGATAAATATTTTTTTCATTTACTCAATTATCTGGGTCATTTGTCGAGGAAATAGTTACTCCCGATTTTATATATTTTTTAGTCCCCAAATAAATCGCCTTTGCTAATTTCTTCTGAAACTTGGCAGTTTTAAGTTGCTTCTCCTCTTTAGGATTACTCAGAAATGCAACTTCAATAAGGATTGATGGTATATCTGGTGCCTTTAGAACAGCAAACCCAGCTTGTTCCGGCCATTTTTTATGAAGATTATTTACTTTTTTAATTTCCTTTAGGACAAAGTTAGCAAGCTTGAGGCTGTCGTTAATTGTGGCTGATTGAGATAGGTCTAATAATGTTTTGGCAAGTAAGGGGTCTTTATCATCAATACTTACGCCGCCGATCAGATCCGATTCATTTTCTTTATTTGCAATAAATTTTGCAAAAGCACTGGTTGCACCACCCTCTGACAATGCAAAGACTGATGAACCACTTACATTTCTTTTTCTAAATGCATCCGCATGAATAGAAATAAAGATATCAGCTTTTACCTTCCTTGCCTTGGAGACTCTCTTATTTAAAGGGATATAGTAATCACTATCTCTAATCAAGTATGCTTTCATCGATGGATCAGAGTTAATTAATTTCTTAAGTCTTTTGGTGATTTGTAATACAATTTTTTTCTCTTTTGTTCCATACTTACCTATTGCTCCAGGGTCCTCTCCACCATGTCCTGCATCAATTGCGACAATTACCTTCTTTTTCTCCTTAGGCTTTACCTTTATTACTGGATCTTTCTTTTTCTCGACCTTCTCTTGTTTCTTTACTTCTTTGTTTTCAAGTTTATTTAAGAGATTAGCTAAATCATCTTTCTCTACTGGGTAGACATCAATAACTAATCTATTTTGATAAGGCGCAACTGGTGGTAAGGAGAATATTTTTACCCGAGCAGAATTTTTTAAATCAATTACTATTCTTGATACTTTTGGGGTGAACTGGCCCACCCTTATATCTAAAATATTTGGATCACTAGGCTTTACCTTGGTAGATAAATTTTTTAATGCTTGATTTACGGCAATTCCTTTCAAATCAATAACGATTCTTTCAGGATTTTGAAGCATCATCTGATCATTGTTAATTTTTGAAGAAGATTCAATGGTAATTCTAGTGTAATCAGGGGCAGGCCATAAACGTGTTGCCTTTACTTCGTTTGCCGAAAAACTATTAATTGAGGTAAGTGATAGAAAAGCGAATAGAATATAATTTCTCAAACTAAATCTTTGCAAACCATCTCCCCTTTTTTTGATTTTGCATTTACTAGAGCCCTTCTGCTTATTTCTTTATCATATAAAATCTCAATTTCAATATCTGGTTCACATAGAATATTTTGTGCCTTTTCAGGCCACTCTATTATCGTAATGTCATGCTTATTAATATAATCATTAAACCCTGCAGCAAGCCATTCTTCAGGACTTTTAAAACGATATAAGTCAAAGTGGTTAATAGTTTTACCATCAATAATGTATTGTTCAAACAAACTATATGATGGGCTTTTAACTTTTCCCTCGAAGCCTAAACTCATTAATATTGATCTCACTAGGCATGTCTTTCCTGCTCCTAAGTCACCTTTGAGAAATAACAATAAACCCGCAGTTAGCTTTTCTGATAATTTTAAACCAAGTTCCGAGGTGTTTTTTTCGTTTTCTAGGAAAACTGATATCTCTTTCTTCATGTTTTTAGTTTATTATTTTTAACTATGAATGAACAGTTAATCATGCAGAGAATAGCAAAAAAAATTAAAAACCTTGGTCTTGAATTAGGTTTTAATCATATAGGTATATCTGACTTGAACTTAGAACATGCAAAAAAACCCTATCAGAATTGGATAGATTCAAATTTTCAGGGTGATATGAGTTATTTAAAAAGGCATAGTGACCTTAAATTTAACCCACAAAAGTTAGTTCCAAAAACAATAAGAATAATTAGTGCAAGAATTGATTACTTTCCAAATGATAAAAATACAAAGCTTGCCCTAAAAAATAAAGATCAAGCATATATATCTAGATATGCACTAGGTCGGGACTATCATAAAGTTATCAGAGCAAAACTTAAAAAACTTAGCGTTAAGATAAAAGATGAAATAACAAATTACCCAATAGAATTTAGAGTTTTTACTGATAGCGCGCCCGTATTAGAGGTGGAGCTTGCAGAAAAATCAGGTCTAGGTTGGCGAGGTAAGCACACATTGCTAATTAATAAGGAGCATGGGTCATGGTTCTTTTTAGGTGAAATTTTTATCAACCTACCCCTGCCTGTCGATAAAAAACTAACTAATCATTGCGGAACATGCTCAGCATGTATCGATATATGTCCTACAAAGGCAATTGTTGCTCCATATAAGCTCGATGCAAGAAAATGTATCTCCTACCTAACAATCGAACACAAAGGCGTTATTCCAATTGAATATAGAAACGCTATCGGTAACCGTATCTATGGTTGTGATGATTGCCAATTAATGTGCCCATGGAATAAATACAGCAAAGTAACAAATGAACATGACTTTATGATTCGAAATAATTTACATAAGATTTCTCTTTTGGAGAGCTTTAAAATGTCTAAGAATAAGTTTGAAGAAATATTTAACGGGAGTGCAATACTGAGATTAGGTTATGAGCGATGGTCAAGAAATATTGCCATCGGTTTAGGGAATGCCAAGAAATCAAAAGCCATCATAGCTGCTTTAAAAAACCGTCTAAATGATGCATCTCCAATGCTTCAAGAACATATCAATTGGGCAATAAAAGAACAGGCTCATAAAAACTAGCAATAAATATTCCATAAAGTTTGATACAATACTGCCCAACGATTAAAAAATACTCCTATGGCAGAAATAACAAAAACCCCTGAATGGCAATCGCTAGAAAAACATTATAAGAAGATAAAAGATCTTCATATGAAAGATCTTTTTAAGAATGATACTGATAGGTTTGTGAGTAATCATATTTTATTTGATGATTTTTTGTTTGATTATTCGAAAAATCGAATTACAAAAGAAACAAAAGAATTACTAATATCTCTTGCGAAAACTGCCGATATTGAAAATTGGCGTAGACGATTATTTTCTGGAGAAAAAATAAATTTCACAGAGAATCGTTCAGCCTTACATATAGCGTTAAGAAATCGTTCAAATAACCCAATAATGGTTGACGGTAAGAATGTAATGCCCCTAGTAAACGACGAACTGTCAAAGATAAGAAAATTATCTGAAGAAATACGAAATGGTTCTTGGAAGGGTTATACTGGCAAAAAAATTACATCGATTGTTAATATTGGTATTGGCGGTTCAGACTTAGGTCCATCGATGGTTTGTGAAGCGCTTAAGCCATTTGGTTCTAATGAAATAACGCCTCATTTTGTATCGAATGTTGATGCGGCAGATTTATCTCAGGTTCTTGATGTTTGCGACCCCGAAACAACATTGTTTATTATTGCATCTAAAACCTTCACTACACAAGAAACGATGACCAACGCCTTCTCTGCTCGTGATTGGTTTATAGATAAAGCAAAAAAAAATGAATTTATTAAAAATCATTTTGTAGCGATTTCAAGTAATTCAGAAGCGGTAGTAGAATTTGGAATCCATCCAGAAAATATATTTGTTTTATGGGACTGGGTTGGCGGAAGATATTCCCTTTGGTCATCAATTGGTTTATCGATAGCAATCTTCATCGGTATGAAAAATTTTGAAGCGATTCTAGACGGTGGGCATGAAGCCGATAATCACTTTTTTTCAGAACCAATGGAAAAAAATATTCCTATCATGATGGCACTTATAGGCGTCTGGTATATCAATTTCTTTGATTTTTCTACTTATGCAATATTACCCTACGACCAATGCTTGACTAAGCTACCCGCCTACCTGCAACAAGCGGATATGGAGAGTAACGGTAAATTCGTTGGACGTAACAACCAAAAAGTATGTCAAAAAACCGGGCCTATTCTTTGGGGGGAGGCAGGCACTAATGGTCAACACGCATTTTATCAGCTATTACACCAAGGTACGGAAATAGTCCCAAGTGACTTTATTATGCCAATCAATTCAAATTATAAACTTGGAAATGACAAACATAATCATCACAATATTTTACAGTCTAACTTTATTGCCCAAACACAATCATTGATGATGGGAAAAAGTAAACATGATGTTGAAAGTGAGATGAAAAACGAAATAGATGGTAATCCTGACCTCAAAAGACTTATTTCTCATCGAACTTTTGAAGGAAACCGACCTTCAAATTCAATATTATTTAAATCATTAACGCCAAAAGCCTTAGGAAAATTGATTGCGCTATACGAGCATAAAATTTTCACTCAAGGCATTATTTGGAACATCAATTCTTTTGATCAGTGGGGTGTGGAGTACGGTAAACAAATTGCTAAACTTGTTTTACCTGAGCTCGAATCAAAAAAAGACACGAAGGCTTTTGATTCATCAACAAATAACTTGATTAAGTACATTAATAATAATTCTTAAACTATTATTTTATAACAGTATTATTTTTAAATTTATTTAAAACTGTATTGCTAAATGTAATCCCAACACCCGCACCAAATCTTTCAGCTATTCGCTCTCCAAAGGATGCTTTTGTTGTAAAGTCGACAATATTTTCATTGCCTACAATATCTCTTGCAACAGAGCCGACAGAGCCGAGATTATCCACTAATCCTAATTTAATTGCCGAGTTTCCATCCCAAAATAATCCTGAAAATATCGATTCGTCTGTTGAAAGGCGATCACCCCTCCCTCTCTTTACAACAGCGATAAATTGATCATGGATTTCATTAAGAAGGTTTTGAACAAACGCCTCTTGCTCTGGGACAATTGGCAGAAATGGATCTAACATGCCTTTATTTTTACCTGCGGTCAATAACCGACGTTCGACGCCAATATTTTTAATCAATTCTTCCAAACCAAAACCATCCATACGAACTCCGATGGAACCGACAACACTCGCTTTATTAACAAATATTTGGTCTGCGGCGACGGCGATATAATAACCACCTGAGGCACATATATCTTCTACTACTGCGTAGATTGGGATATTAGGGTGAAGTAATTTATACCTATTTATTTCATCATTTATGATTCCAGCTTGAACGGGGCTACCTCCAGGGCTATTTATAGATATGATAATAGCTTCTGTTCCTTGATGGGCATATGCCTCTCTCAAACCATTGATCACATCATCGGCATTAACTTCAAGATTCGAGCCAATAACACCATTAAGCTTTACAAGAGCTGTAATCTTCTCATTGGATGGTATTGTTGTATGAGACATTGAATTAAATCCGTAAATAATAACACCAATGTATAAAAGAGTAATGAGTTTGAAAAATATGCCCCATCGCCTTGAACGCCTTTGCTCAATGAGAGAGCTTGATGCAATTTTTTCAATTGTTTTTTGTTCCCAGTTATCTTTTTTATTCTCAGCCATCTTCTTCACACCTTTCCTCATCAATAAAAATTACTATATCTTCATTTCTCTCTAAAACATTTAGCTTGATTAAATTTTGTCCCTTACATGGACCAGCAACGCATAAACCAGATTTAGGTGAATATAACGCACCATGCGTTGAGCAAATAATAAATTTTTTATCTTCATCAAAAAAATCATTAGGCTGCCAATCGAGACATACCTCCATGTGACGGCATTGATTTACATATGCCTTAAATACACCTTCAAACCAAACTAAGAAACCTTTTTTTTTCTCTCCCTGCAAAAGTATATCGAATGTGACAGTATCTGCAGATTGTTTAAATTGGTTCTTTCTTATAATAACAGAGTTACCCATTCCTTCTAATCCAATCAAATATCATATCGGCGCTCTCCGCATACCCTAGGGGGTTATAGATTGATAAGGCTTTTTGATTGTGAGCACCATAAGTGGCAGCAAGCGATGAAATATTTGCATTTTTTGCCATTTGTAAATCATGAATGGAATCACCAATAACTATGGATTTTTCAGGCTCAATCAAAAGTTTATCCAAAATCTCTTTACACATTTGTGGGTGTGGTTTTGAAAAGCAATCGTCGGAGGTTTTGGTTACACTTATATTATTTTTAATGGAAGTTTGAGAAAGGCAACTATCTAGATAACTTCTACCCCCACCCGTTGCAATTGCAATTTTATATCCACATCTATATAACTCTTTGATGCCATACTCCACGCCATCAAATAATTTAACTTTGTTTTGGCTACTATTATACAAATCAATATATGAGTTTAATATCAACTCACTGTAATCTTGGCTTTTTTCCTTTAAAAGAATTTTAAAAGCTTCACTTAACTTTATGCCAAGTATATCTGCTACTTCTCTTCTTGTTGGCGGTTTAAGATTATGAAGTACAAAAGATTGAATCATTAGGTCGGTAATAAGGCCAACGGAATCTGACAAAGTCCCATCCCAATCAAAAATAATCAACTCAAATCGTGTCTTCATAAAAATATTTTTATCAACTCTTATCTCAGCTCAATAAAGTTAGATAACTCCTCTGGCAATGGTGCTGAGATAAACAACTTCTCTCCACTTATGGGGTGAATGACTCCATACTCACTTGCATGCAAAAACATTCTCTTAAATCCATTCCTTTCAAGTTCTTTATTCACCTTGAAGTCACCATACCTTTGATCCCCTAGTACCGGAAACCGTAAATGCGCTAAATGGACTCTTATTTGGTGTGTACGACCAGTAATTAATTTTACATCTAACAAGCTAAAATTTCGAAAATGCTTTTTTAAGAAAAAAACAGACTTTGATTCTTTTGAATTGTGGTGCCCTACTTTACTATCAACAACAGTTACTTTTTGTCCCTCAGAGTTGGACGTTTTTACCAAGTTTAAATTGACAGTCTTTTGTTTGTCTTTCCATAAACCAAAAACAGCAACCATATATTTTTTGTGAATCTTCTTCTCTCTTATTTGTTTTTGAAGTTCTACCAAAGCCGTTCTTTTTTTTGCGATCATAAGAACGCCTGAGGTCTCTTTATCAAGGCGGTGAACAAGTTCTAGAAATTTTTCATCGGTATAGATTTGTCTGACTAACTCAATAACTCCAAAACTAAGACCACTGCCGCCATGCACAGCCAAACCATGCGGTTTATTGATTATAAGTAAATTATCATCTTCAAATAATATATTTTGAGTTATTGATTTTTTAGTATGGTTATCAATTTTTAAACTTTTGGGTACCATCTTTTCTTTAAAATCAACGGGAGGAATTCTCAACTCATCCCCTATACAAAGCTTGTACTCAGTTTTAACTCTTTTTTTATTTACCCTTACCTGGCCAGTTCTTAATAATTTATATACATGCCCTTTAGGGACCCCTTTCAGTATTTTAATTAAATAATTATCAATTTTTTGACCAATACTATCTTCGTCAATACGCTTGTAAGTAACTTTTTTTTCGATAAAGTTGGTCATTGTTTGTTTTCGTCTAAATTATAACTTATACTAAACATTCAGATTTCTTATGCAATAGTGCACAAGATAATAAATATGATCTGAATTATACCTAAACAAAGAATTCGAGGTTTGGTCTGCGCACCTATTTAAAAAAAATATAAAAGAGGCAGATACACAAAAAGATTTTAATAAAAATATAGTAGAAATTTAATTTAAATATAAAAATATTGTAAATAAAAAAGAAATGGATACCAAATAATTTAGCTTTATAAGTTTCGTGGCTCTAGTTTTGAGTCAGGAATCCATTTATATTTCACCTATATTCTTTTATGTAAAATCTTCAAACTTAAATTGGAGATTAAGATGAAAAGAATGCTATTTAACGCTACTCAATCTGAAGAGCTAAGAGTTGCAACAATAAATGAGAATAAACTTGAAGACCTAGACTTTGAAAGAGGAAATCAAGAACAACGCAAAAGTAATATATACAAAGCAGTAGTCACGCGAATTGAGCCATCCCTAGAAGCGGCTTTTGTTAACTATGGTGTTGATCGTCATGGTTTCCTTCCGTTCAAAGAAATATCACCTGATTTATATTCAAAAAAATCTAGAAAAAAAAGTATTTCAATAAAGGATGTTATGTCCGAGGGTCAGGAACTTGTAGTTCAGGTAAGTAAAGATGAAAGAGGAAATAAAGGCGCCGCCCTAACAACCTACCTATCACTCGCTGGAAGATATATCGTATTGATGCCTAATAATAATGATGGTGGGGGTATCTCAAGGCGAGTTGAGGGGGAGGAACGCGCACAATTTAAAGAAATATTATCGCAAGTCAAAGTAAAAAAAGGTATGAGTGTTATCGGAAGAACAGCTGGTATCGGAGCATCCGTTGAAGAAATTCAATGGGACTTAGACTATTTAAACCAGCTATGGGCTGCTATTGAGGGAGCAGCTGATGCCCAGTCTGGTGCTTTCTTAATTTATCAAGAGAGTAACTTGGTAGTGAGGGCAATTCGAGATTACTTTAATACCGATATTGAAGAAATTATTATCGATAAACAATCTATCTTTGATCAAGCACACCAATTTATGTCGCATGTAATGCCTAATTATGCAGAGAGAATTAAATTTTACGATGAAGAAATATCACTATTTACAAAATATGGTATCGAAAATCAAATAGAATCTGCCTTCCTAAGAGAGGTTCAGCTTCCTTCGGGGGGAGCAATAGTAATTGATCATACAGAAGCACTTGTTTCAATTGATGTGAACTCCAGTCGGTCAACCAAAGGGAGAGATATTGAAAGCACAGCCTTCAATACTAATATCGAGGCTGCTATAGAAATTTCTAAGCAATTAAGGTTGAGGGATATTGGAGGTCTTATTGTGATTGATTTTATTGATATGGAAAATCAAAAAAATCAGAGAAGCGTTGAAAATAAAATGCGTGACGAACTAAAGCATGATAAAGCGAGAATTCAGACTAATAAAATTTCAAGATTTGGTCTGCTTGAAATCTCAAGACAAAGGCTAAGACCAAGCCTTGGTGAATCGATAAGTGGCGTATGTCCTAGATGTGAGGGAACCGGTCGCGTTAGAGATATTCAATCAACTGCATTATCAATGCTTAGAACGATCGAGCAAGAATGCAACAAAGAGAAATTACAAAGTGTCGCAATCCAATTACCAATAGAAGTTGCTACGCTCTTACTAAACGAAAAAAGGAATGATATAAAGGATATTGAAACGAAGTCAGAATGTACAATTGTTGTAATCCCAAACAGATACTTTGAAATACCTAAATTTCATATAGAGCGATCAGCCCAAAATTCTGGTAAAGCTAGTTATAAGGTGGTAGAGCAACCCCTTGAGGAAGATCTTGATAAGAATAATAAAACAGAAACAAAACAAGAAAAACTAGAGCCAGCAGTTAAGCAAGTTGTACCAAATCAAGCAGGTAAAAAGAATAAATCAATCTTTGGGTTTATCAAAGATTTAATTACTCCGAGTAATGATGAAGTATCGGATGAAAGCTCAGAGGGGGGCGCTTCGTCTGACAAAGCCATTGATGAAGAAATAAAGAGATCAAGGCCAGACAACCGCCAAAGAAATAATCGAAATAGAAGAAGTAATCGAAATAGGAAATCAAATTATAAGGATAAATTCCCTAAAGATAATGCAGTAAACAATTCTGCTATATCCCCCGATAAAAATCCATCCGAAAAGTCGCTAAAAGAGACTACTCCAATCGAAGTTAAAGTTGAAGAAAAACCGGTACTAGCTAAAAAACCAGCTCCAACTAAACCGAAAAGGAAAAAAACTGAGGAATTACCTAAAGTTGATTTAAATAGTGTTGGCTTAAAGCTTGTAGAAACTTCAAGTAAACCTATTTCCGAGCCTAAAAAAGAGAACACAAAAAAAGCGCCGCCTAAAAAGGTTGCTGACTGGCAAAAACAAAAAACAGATAAAAAAGATACCAAGGAATTGGTAATGGTGGAGACTAAAACAACTAAAGTAGCAAAGCCAAAGAAAACAACAAAACCCAAGGCTGCACCAAAAACAAAGAAGGCGAAAGTTACTTCAAAAAAAGATTAAATAAGTACCAACCAATAAAACAAAAAAGTAAGGCGCCGATTACATTAAGTGCGCCAAAGAAAATTCCTAACGCTATCTCACCTTTCAAAAAAAGGTTGAGAAGCTCCATGGAGTAAGTTGAGAATGTAGTGAAAGCTCCTAAAAAACCTACATTTAGGATCAATTTAATTTCTTCAGATACATCAATAGAAGCACTTTGTATTGCAGCAAATGATATCCCAATTAATAGCCCGCCTATTAGATTAACCGCAAGCGTCCCATGAGGCAGGGAAGGATCAACAGTAGATAAAAAATATGTAATTAGCCATCTTAACCAAGCGCCAAAGGCTGCCGCTAGGCCTACCAACATAAAATTTGAAAAGTTGAACATAGTGTTAAATTTTAATGAAATGCTCTCTGTAATACTTTAATTCTTCAATAGATTCTCTTATATCAGCCAAAGCTTCGTGCTTGCCACCCTTCTTAAAACCATCTATTAACTCTGGCTTCCATCGTTTAGCCAATTCTTTAAATACGCTGACGTCTAAATTCCGGTAGTGGAAGTAAGATTCAAGGTCTGGCATGTAGTTTGCTAAAAACCTCCTATCCTGACAAATTGAATTGCCGCACATTGGAGATCTATTTTTCCCCACAAATTTTGAAATAAACTCTATTAATTGATGGGTTGCAACTTCTTCAGTAGTTGATGAATTCTTTACTTTTTCAATAAGTCCAGATTTACCATGAGTTGATTGATTCCAAGCATCCATTTTTGCTAAGACCTCATCAGATTGCTTCAAAACAAGAACTGGTCCTTCCTCTAAAATTGTTAAAAAAGGATCAGTGATAATAATTGCAATCTCAAGGATTCTATCGGTCTGTGAGTTAAGGCCACTCATTTCCATGTCAATCCAAATTAAATTATTATGATTTTTGCTCATCATGATTTCCATTAAAATTATTATCTGATACTTAGATTTAAGGGTTCACACTTACTTTTAGCTTGTTTTTACTGCACAATACTATTTTAATATTATAGAGCATAAGCTATGGCTGAAAGCTATCAATTTATTTTTATTTTTTTATTAATATTAACAACGGCTGTTGAGTTTTATTTAGGCCATAGACAAAAAAACTTTGTTTTAAAGAATAAAAAAAAGGTTCCTTCAGCATTCACAAAAATAATTAAACTAGCTGATCACAAAAAAGCTGCTGATTACACTGTTTCAAAGATAAATTTTAATTCTATTGAGCTTATATCAGGGGCAACAATCTTATATCTTCTCACATTGGGTGGCGGTATTAACTTAATGAACAATTTTATGGGCCAATATTTTGAAAATCCATTGTTAAATGGAGCTGTAATCATTACCAGTATATTTGTTGTGCTACATTTAATAGGTCTACCATCCTCTATCTACCAGACATTTGTAATTGAGACAAAGTATGGCTTCAATAAAATAACACCAAAATTATTTATTACGGATCAAATTAAATCAGTAATTGTTATGATTACTTTATCAGGAGTTGTTTCCTTTGCTGCGCTTTGGATCTTATCTGAACTTGGTAATGAATGGTGGTTATGGCTGTGGATTTTTTTAAGCGTCCTTTCACTTATAGGTGTTGCATTAGCACCTGTCTTAAAACAGTTATTTAATAAATACACACCCATAAAAGACAAAAGCCTTAAGAAGAATATAGAAAAACTGTTGAAACGCTGTGGTTTTGAGTCGAGTGGTTTATTTGAGATGAATGGTTCCTTAAGGAGTACGCATGGCAACGCGTTCTTTGGTGGATTTGGTAAGACTAAAAGGATTATATTTTTTGATACCTTGCTCGAAAAACTCAATGCCAAAGAAATCGAAGCAGTTATTGCGCATGAACTAGGTCACTTCAAAAGAAATCATGTAAAAAAACTCTTACTTATACAGATTTCTTTAATTTTCTTTAGTTTATATTTTTTAGGTGGTCTAAAAGAAAATGAGGCATTTTATAATGGATTAGGTGTTGAGAATTTAAGTGATGCAAATTTTCTCATATTATTTATTTTAGTTTTATTGCCTTTTGTAATGTTTTTTGTCGGGCCTTTTATTAGCTGGCTTCAAAGAAAATATGAGTTTGAAGCAGACGAATATGCATGTGAGTTTACAAAATCAGCAGACTTAAAGCAGTCTCTAATTAAGCTCTACCGAGATAATGCTTCTACATTGACTCCTGATCCTTTATATTCTGCTTTCTATCATTCCCACCCCCCAGCCGCTATTAGAATTCAAGCTATCGATAAGAGCTGATAATGGAGATCACCACTAGGATGGAATTTGATTCTGGACATAGAATCCCAAATCATAAAAGTGTATGTAAAAATCTTCATGGACACCGCTATGCAATTGAAGTAACGGTTAAAGGTGAAATTGTAGAACAAATCCATGAATCAGATTTTGGAATGGTGATGGATTTTAAAGATGCAAAAAATCTTATAAAGAAAGTTATTGTAGATGAATGGGATCATGCCTTCATTGCGTACGAGAAGGACTCAGAAGTCATTTCCTTTCTCAACACTTTAGATAATCATAAAACAGTCATACTTAAGAGGGTCCCCACTGCAGAAAATATGGCACTTACCGCTCTCGAGTTACTCGCAAGCGCGTTTAAAAATGAATTTGGTGATCTGATTAGGCCAATAAAAGTGAGGCTTTATGAAACGCCAAATAACTGGGCGGATGCATTAGCAACTTAGGCTATCTTCTTTCCACTACCATGTGGACTTAGTCTGGATTTTTTCTAAGTAAGCTTCGTGCGATAATTTTTCATTATCGTTGGCATGAATAACCTTTAATTTTTTATGATCAACAACACCTAGGTGAACTTCTTTATCATCTTGCGAAAAATTGATTGCTATGTCTTCTTGACCCCTAGTCATCCCTAAATAAACTTCACCGAGCAACTGAGCATCTAAAAGTGCGCCATGCTGACTTCTTTTCGAATTATCCACTTTATATGCTCTACATAGAGCATCTAAGTTGTTTCTTTGACCAGGTCTTAGGTCTCTTGCCATCACTAAAGAGTCTGTAACTTTTTCGATGTGATCTTCAACTTTTGGAAAGCCTATCCTGCCTAATTCCATATTAAGAAAGCCAATATCAAAAGGTGCGTTATGGATAATTAATTCACTTCCTTGAACAAAGTTCAAAAATTCCTCAGCGATATCCTTAAATAAACTTTTATCCTTTAAAAACTCTAGCGTAATCCCGTGCACCTCTTGGGCAGCCGCATCTATTTCACGTTCTGGGTTCGTGTAAACATGGAATTGATTCTCTGAAAGTTGTCGATTATTAATTTCAACAGCAGCAATTTCGATAATTCTGTGCCCTTGATTTGGATCAAGACCCGTTGTTTCTGTATCCAAAAAGACTTGCCTCATAATCCCCTCATCGCAGACATAACACCTTGATTGGCCAATTCATCTGCTTTTTCATTACCTTCGTTTCCTGTATGGCCCTTCACCCATTCCCAATGAATCTTTCTTGAGTCTACCGCTTCGTCTAACTCTTCCCATAAGTCCTTATTCTTAACTGGTTTTTTATTGCTGGAACGCCAATTGTTAATTTTCCAATTTTTAATCCATTCACTAATACCTTTCTGAACATATGTAGAATCAGTGTAAATAGTAAGCTCAAGGTTTGTTGGTATCTCTTTTAACGCCATAATAACCGCCTTTAATTCCATTCTATTGTTTGTTGTTTCATTTTCACCGCCAAATAGCTCAATATTTTTCTCATTGTGCATGATGATTGCACCCCAACCTCCAACGCCAGGATTGCCTTTACACGCTCCGTCTGTATAAATTTTAATCATAAGATTTTGTTGCTACCGCCTTCCTTTGCTTTAATTTGTTCCATTTTTGTTTTTTTGGAATTTTTGAAACAGTCACCTTCTCTGCCACTAAGAAATAGATATTACCAAAAAGTGGTAGCCATCTATTCCCTATCTTTTCTAACTTATCATTAATGCTCGACTTGTTGTCAAAAAACATTGGCTGATAGTGCTCTAATTTAGATTCTCTTAGCGTAAACCCCGACTCTTTCATCATGTTTTGTATTTTTGAGATGCTTATAAAATTACCATTCCAAGGTAAAAAGTTATCAAATTTAACTATTTTTCGTAAGCCAGCAAAACTAATTGGATTAAATCCACACAAAATTATGTAGCCACCAGAAACGGTAACTCTAAATAATTCATCCATAAGTTTTTTGGGGTCCCCTGCCTTTTCAAATAGATGTAAACACAAAGTAAGATCGATAGAATCGAAACCAAAAGGTAACCATTCTGCATCTAAATCAACATTTTTATCCTTACCACTCACTACAATTTGATGCTTTATTTTTGTGTTTTTTATTAGGTTACTTTTGTGCTCACCTAACTGCAAAGCATAATAGCCAAATTTTTGATCTAGGTACTTCTCTATCGTCTTTTGTTCAAAGCTTACAAGGTTTTTTCCTAACTGACTATCAAACCAATTCATTTTATAAAAATATTCCCTAAATCTATAGTAAAATTTTGTTCATACATGCAATTTAGTCTACCAAAAAATACTGATATATCCATACACCCAATAAAATCTTTCACAGATAATTATATATGGATGATAAAAAAAAATAAGGATGCGGTTATAGTTGATCCTGGAGACGCATCTCCTGTATTAGAAATACTTCAAAAAGAAAATATTCACCTTCAAGCCATCTTAATTACTCACAAACATGCTGATCATATCGGTGGTGTTAAGAATTTAGTAAAAACCTATCCCAATGTTAAGATATATGGGCCAAAGAATAACTTTAATTTTATCTTTAATGAAGTTGTTAATAATGAACTTGTAGTTATTGACGAGCTAAATATTTCATTAAGAGTTATAGAGACGCCAGGACACACACTTGATCATATTGTGTTCTCCGATGAGGATCATTTATTTTGTGGGGATACAATTTTTGGATGCGGGTGTGGAAGGTTATTTGAGGGCACATTCTCTCAAATGCACAAATCATTAAAGATCCTTTCAAAGCTACCTAGGTCGATAAAAATATTTTGTGCTCATGAGTATACAAAAAAAAATATCGAATTCGCTCTTATGTTAGAAAAAGATAATGAGGATCTTATTGCAAGAAAAAAGAGTTTAAAGAATGTGGATATTACACTCCCATCAACGCTGAGTGAGGAACTAGAAACAAACCCGTTTCTTCGATCAAAAACCTTATCACAATTTAAAGAACTGAGAATTAGAAAGGATAATTTTTAAGATGTTTGGATTTACAAAAAATATTTTCTGTCTGTACATTAGTTTATTCATATTTATATTACCCATAAATCTAAAATCAGAACCTATTGATGATCATTGTCATTGCGTAAACGCTCAGCAGCAATCTTTTGAATATCTCGATGATATTGAACACAGTGAAATTTCAAAAAGTACTGAGGCGGTATCGACATCCACTAAAGAAATTTTAATTCAAGAAAAGCCAGAAGATATTTGGAATATCGTTAATAAAGGTTATCGAATTCCTGACCCCAAAAAGAAGTGGGCTAAAAAAGTAGTTAAAAAATATGAGCGTTGGTACAGTGAACATCCGGTATACACCTACAGAATGTTCGAAAGAACTAAAAGATACATCTACCATGTTGTTCAAGAAGTAGAAAAGAGAAATATGCCAATGGAAATAGCATTACTACCTATCATTGAAAGCGCTTATAACCCAATTGCAAGATCAAACATGAAGGCCGTTGGACTCTGGCAATTTATACCTTCAACTGGAAAAAATTATGGTCTTAAACAAGACTGGTGGAAGGATGAGAGAAGCAATGTGATTCTTTCAACAAATGCTTCTCTCAATTACCTTGAGAAGCTCTATAACCAATTCGGAACGTGGGAATTGGCACTTGCTGCATATAACGCTGGTGAAGGCAAAGTAAGCAGAGAAATCAAAAAAAATAAGAGAAGAAAAAGAGCAACTGACTACTACACTATTAGCCTTCCAAGAGAGACCGACGAATATGTTTCAAAGTTAATTGCTATGAAGCATATTATCCAGAATCCCAAAAAGTATAATGTTGAAGTCCCTTATATCCCAAATGCACCCTACTTTGGTGAAGTGATATTAACGGAACAGATGGACATAGATCTTATTTTAAAATTGGCTGATATATCCTCAGAAGAATTTGAGCTACTAAATGCGCATCATAAAAGACCTCTTATTCCCAATGAATCGCAACCAACTGGGGTTTTATTACCACATCATAAAATAAATACCTATAACAAAAATCTAGCAGCTCATGATGGTGCCCTATCGAATTGGATTTTATACAAACCTAAAAGAAAAGAATCAATCATGAAAGTGGCTAAAAAATTTGATATTAACTTAAGTACCTTCAAAAGAATCAATAGCCTTAATGGAAGAGTCACTTTTAGAAGAAACAGCACAGTATTAATACCAAAGAGCAGTGAACTCAAGAGCAAATATACTTTAAAAGGGACAGGAGATTTTAACTATACTTCAGTTGGAACACATCATGTTTCCAAAGGGGATACATTGGGTGGAATAGCAAGAAAATATAAAGTTTCGATAGAGGATCTTAAAGAGTTTAATGAACTTGATTCACATATAATAATCATAGGAACGACTATAGATATTCCACAATAATTTAATTAAGAGATCAATCTTGAAACAAAATTTTTCACTAATATGTTCGCTTATTTTTATAATAAGTTGCTCTAATAATAATACAGAAGTTATTGATTATAATGATAATAATTTATCAAATGGTGGGGTATTGATTAATGCAATGTCTGCTGAACCAAGTAACCTCATTTCGATGATAGCAGGTGACAGCGCATCAAGCGCAATTGCAAGTAAAATCTTTAATTCGCTGATCAGGTATGATGAAAATCTCAACTTTACTTCCGATATTGCAGAAAGTTGGCAGATCTCAAATGATCAAAAAACCATTACCTTCAAAATAAAAAAGGGACTTAAGTGGTCGGATGGTGAGCCACTAACAAGCGCTGATGTTTACTTCACTTGGAAGTTAATTACTAATCCAAACACAAGAACGCCTTATGGGTCTGATTATGCCCTTGTGAGCGAAGCTGAAACTCCTGATACAAATACTTTCATTGTCACATATGATGATAATTATGCGCCTGCCCTAGATACATGGGCATCATTAGAAATACTGCCAAAGCACATACTTGAGAATGAGGATATCAATAGTACCTTTTTTTCACGAAAACCAGTTGGCTCTAATTACTACAAACTTGGCGATTGGGTTAGCGGGCAACAAGTTAATTTAATCAAAAGTGAAAATGGTGTATTGGGTGAGGCTTATATAGAAAAGTTAACCTCTAGAATCATACCTGACACCTCTTCGCAATTCTTAGAGCTATCTGCCGGTAATATTGATCTTATGAATATCAACCCAATACAGTTTAAGAGAGTTTTTCCAGCTAAACCAAAATTAAAAAATAGGACGGCATTATATAAAGAGATGGGTAATGGCTATACATATCTAGGTTTCAACCTTAAAAGAGAGCCGTTTAGTGATAAAAAAGTAAGGCAGGCTATCAATTACGCTATTAATAAAGATGAGGTTATCAAAGGCGTTCTTTTGGGCCTTGGTGAGCCAATCTCTAGCCCGTATAAGCCAGGAACAAGATGGAGTGACCCATCTTTAAAGCCTTATGAATATAACCCAAAAAAAGCGCTTAACTTACTAAAGGAAGCCGGATACATAATGTCAGCTGATAATTTTTTGGTTAAAGATGGTAAAGCGCTAGAATTTGAGATTATTACAAATCAAAACAAACAAAGAGAGATGACAGCGGTATTAATCCAACGTAGGCTTAAAGAAATTGGTATAAAGGTTTCCATAAGGGTGATTGAGTGGGCAAGCTTCGTTAATCGGTTTATAAAGCCAGGTGATTTTGATGTAGTAGTTCTGGGTTGGAGCTTATCTTTGGACCCAGATCAATTCAATATTTGGCATTCCTCACAACAAGGGCCTGGACAATTCAATTTTGTTGGTTACGATAATAAGAAAGTTGATCAACTACTCGAGAAAGGCAGAAGAGAATTAGACCTAGATAAGAGAGAGAAAATCTATCATGAATTTTCGCGACAACTATTAGAGGACTCTCCTATCGTATACCTTTATGCTGGTTATGGTCTAACAGCAGTTAATAAGAGAATTAAGGGAATTAAATCTCCTGCGCCACCAGCAGGTATCTACCATAATAGCCAGGACTGGTATATCCCCAAAAGCCTAAGAAGGAATGAACTGACAAACAAATGATTAAATATCTGATTAAAAGATTATTCTGGATGATACCTATGCTCATAGGTATCAGCCTCATTTCTTTCTTTATTATGCACTTAGCACCCGGTGATATAACTTCATCAGAGGCAGCTTTTAATCCAAAAGCTTCAGAGGAATCTAGGCAAAAATTAAGAGAGCTTTATAACTTAGACAAGCCTGTCATCATCCAATATGGCTTATGGCTTAAGAGAATGGTCGAATTAGATTTTGGTAATTCATTTGCCTCCCATCAGAGGCCTGTCTTATGGGAGAAAAAAGACGCCAATGGTAATGTGATTAAAGGTTTAATTCAAGAATCACTACCCATTACACTCTTAATTAACCTGATTGGAATTTTTTTAATTTTTTCAGTCTCGATAGTACTTGGAACTATTTCGGCAGTAAAACAAAATTCTGTCGTTGATAAATCGATCACCTTCTTTATTTTTGTCGCTTTTGCTATCCCTGGCTTTTGGCTTGCTCTTCTGCTTATGTACTGGACCGGTGTAGTAAATCAGTGGCTCCCAATATCAGGATTACATTCACTTGACTACAAAAGCTTCTCTGAAATAGGTCAATTTTTTGACCTTTTAAAACACTTGATCCTTCCAGTCTCTATATCAATGTTAAGTGGGTTAGCTGGAATTTCTTTATATGTTAGAAACGGGATGCTAGATGTTCTTCACCAGGATTTTATAACCACAGCAAGATCTAAGGGACTCAAAGAAAAAAACGTCATTTTTACTCATGCACTGAAAAATGCCATTCTTCCCTTAATAACAATCATTGGACTTTCTATACCAGGACTGATTGGCGGCTCTGTGATCGCCGAGTCTATATTTGCCATACCAGGAATGGGTAAGCTATTTTATGACTCAGTTTTAATGCGAGATTTTCCTGTCATCATGGGCATACTTACTATTGGCTCTGTTCTTACCTTAATTGGTACCTTAATAGCTGATATTGGCTACGCATGGGCTGACCCAAGAATAAGAAAGGGCTTAGTTAAATGAATCTATTTAAGGGAAACTTATTAGCAACTGTTGGATTTATTATTATCTCAATTATTTTGTTTGTGGCTATCTTTGCTCCACTGCTTAGCCCGTATGACCCAAATTATATTGATATCAACTCGATATTATTACCTCCTTCTTTTGATCATCTAATGGGCACCGATGGCCTTGGTAGGGATGTTCTCTCAAGGATGTTGTATGGCGCTAGAATTTCACTTTTTGTTGGGTTTGTTGCTGTTGGTATTGCAACTCTAATTGGTATCTTTCTGGGCTCAATAGCAGGCTTCTATGGTGGTTGGTTAGACTCAATTATCATGCGACTAGTTGATATCATGTTATCAATCCCTAGTTTCTTTTTAATCCTGGCGGTAATCGCATTTCTCACACCTTCAATTTGGAATATCATGATTGTTATTGGACTGACTTCTTGGATGGGTGTGACAAGGCTTGTCAGGGCAGAATTTTTGAGTCTAAGACAAAGAGACTATGTGTTAGCTTCCATAGTGATGGGGACTAGCAACACAAAAGTTATCACAAAACACCTCCTCCCAAACAGCTTGACACCAATTATTGTCAGTTCTGTTTTGGGGATAGCCAGTGCTGTATTAATTGAATCTGGTTTAAGCTTTCTAGGCCTAGGTGTTCAGGCTCCAACAGCATCGTGGGGCAACATTCTCACCGATGGAAAAGAATACATTCAATTTGCTTGGTGGCTTTCCTTGTTCCCAGGCTTGGCAATTCTTGTGACGGTATTAGGTTATAATTTACTTGGTGAGGGTTTAAGAGATGTTCTCGATCCAAAAAATAAATAAATTTGATTAAAGAAAGGTATTTATGAGTTTTCTAAAAAATAAAAGGGTCCTTATTTTAGGCTTATTAAGTGATAGGTCTATTGCTTATGGCATTGCAAAAAGTATGAGAGAGCAAGGTGCTGAATTAGCATTTACTTATCAAATGGAAAAACATAAAGGCCGAGTTGAAAAATTGGCAAGTGCTTTTGATTCAACCATTGTTTTGCCATGTGATGTCTCCTCAGATGATGATATAAATCAACTATTCCCCCTGCTTTCTGAGCATTGGAAAACATTTGACATCATCGTACATTCTATTGCATTCGTTCCAAGAGATGCGCTGACAGGTGACTTTGTTGAGTCCACTTCAAGAGAAAACTTTAAAATTGCACATGATGTCAGTTCATACAGCTTTACTGCATTAGCAAAAGCCGCCCTTCCTTTTTTAAATCAAAATGCCAGTCTTCTGACTGTAAGTTATCTTGGTGCTGAAAGAACTATGCCTAATTATAATGTGATGGGGTTAGCAAAAGCGAGTCTAGAGGCGAACGTTAGATATATGGCACATAGTTTAGGTGAAAAGAACATTAGGGTGAATGCAGTTTCTGCTGGCCCAATTAAAACTCTTGCAGCTTCAGGTATCGCTAATTTCGATAAAATGTATGACTTTAACCAGAGGCACGCGGCTCTTAAAAGAAATGTGACTACAGATGAAGTAGGTAATGTTGCAGCTTTCTTATGTAGTGATTTAGCATCTGGTGTAACTGGGGAAATTACCTATGTGGACGGTGGGATGAACATTACTGCTGCGGGCACAGTCGAAGACTAGTTACTGTATTGAATAACCTGTGGGTTATATTCGATATCTGCCATTGCCCTTAAATCATCAACATAAGCGTTATCGATTGCATCTTTTAAAGCGGCCACATATTCATCACGATAAATATCGACCGATAAATTATCAGTAACTTCATCACTAATTACATCGTTTAATCTAACAACTATATATTCATCATTTGCAGGGTCATATATACCTTCATACGAAGGTAAGTTTTCTTGGTTCATACTAAATATTGCTCTAACGATAGGTTTAGAAATACCTTGTGGATCAACTTTGTCTATGACCAGCTCGTCAATCCATTCCGCTTTTTTGGTATTTGATTCTAATTTTTCAATCATTTCTTCTCCATCTGAAATCATTAATTTTTGAGCATTACTCTTAGTTAAAAACTCTTTTATTTCTTCTTTTGCATCATCAAGTATCCTTGGTGCGCTTGGCTTAAAGTCTATTACTTGAGCTGATATTAAATTATTTGGAGAAACCTCAATTGCATTAATGTTAGTCTTTTGCTCAATAGCCTCTGGATCAAATACAGCTTGTGCAAAGGCCTCATTATTAAAAAACTTTGTCGCTGTATCGAGTGATAACCATTGACTCTCTTGGATGGTTAGGTCAAATCTATCGGCTGCAGGTTGAAGTGAATCTGATTTTTCATAAATTAAGTTAGCAAATTCCTCAGCACCTTCTGCATAAATTTGTTGGGCTTTTGAATATAAAATCTCCCCTTTAATTTGCGCTTTTACCGAGTCGAAGGTTACCTCATCTCCTTTTATTTCAGTTAATGCAATGATATGAAAACCAAACTGAGTTTTGACTAATGGAGATACATCCCCTACTTTCATATCAAACACTGTTTCATCAAACTCTTTGACCATCATACCTCTTGAAAAAAATCCAAGGTCTCCACCTTTTTTTGCAGATTCTGTATCTTTTGAATATTCTTTTGCCAATTCATCAAATTTCTTAGGAGAATTTATAACTTTTTCCCTAACTGATTCAGCTAATTTTTTTACATCAGCAACTTCGCTCTCTGTCATACCTGAATCTGTTAAAAATAAAATATGTTTGGCGCGTCTTTGTTGAGAACCTTGAAATTGAGCTTTATTTTCTTCAAAGTATTGTTTAACTTCATCATCAGTAATCTTAACCTTGGGAAGTATTTCTGCAACAGAATAGAGTAAGAAGTTCACCTTTACCTGATCCGGCATGATGAAATTATTTGGGTTGGCTTCGTAATATTCTTTAATCTCTTCATCAGTGACATTGACTTTTTTAAGGTAATCATCAAGCCTGAGTTCTAGCATGCTTACATCTCTTTTTTGGTAGGCTAAGTTAACAAGTTTTTGAATTTTTTCTTTAGTCACAAAGGCATATTTATTCATGCTATCTTTGACTTGTTGTTTTGCGAGATCCTTTCGAATAAGCTCATCAAGCTTCTTGGGTGTTAAATTTTGCCTCATTGCTAAATTATCATAAGCCTCTTGATCAAACTTTCCATTTCTTTGGAAGCCTGGCATTCCGAGAATATATTGACTGAGTTGGCTGTCACTAATAACGAAGTTAGCCCTAACTGCTTCTTGTGCCACTAACTTTGAGGCTATCATTCCATCAAGAACACTTTTTCTAAATTCAGTAGTTTCAAAGATGGCAGGGTCAGGGGGTGTACTTTGATTAAGAAACTGGTCTTTCACACGATTTAGAGCATTCTGATAACTCTGAATTGTGATTGACTCACCATTGACCTTAGCGGCATAAACGTCGTCGCCGATAGAGCTGAGGTATGAATCAATACCAAAGAGTGCAAAAGGAATAATTATTATTACTAAGACGATTTTAGCAAATTTTGACTGTGTATTATTTCGTATTTTATCTAACATGGTTTATTTTTTTTTAATAAATTAACTGACCTTTTTTACCCACTAAAGTTCTTAAATCAAATCGTAAGCTACTATATGCAGCTTACGAAATCGATGGCGGAGTGGACGGGACTCGAACCCGCGACCCCCGGCGTGACAGGCCGGTATTCTAACCAACTGAACTACCACTCCTAAACTGGTGGGTGCTACAGGGTTCGAACCTGTGACATTCGCCTTGTAAGGGCGACGCTCTACCAACTGAGCTAAGCACCCAAATTGTCAAATTTGAGCTCGGCAATTTTACAATAAAGTTAACAACAATGCTAGCAAAATACGGGCTAACTAATGAGCGATCGGCTTATCAATTTCAACAAACTTCTTTTCTGCCCCATGGCTTGTTTTAGATTTTCCTTTTTTCTTACTTGGCTGTCTTGTTAAAGCTAATTCAATAACCTGATCAATCCATCTGACTGGAATTATATTTAATGAATCTTTTATGTCAGAAGGGATATCTACTAAATCTTTCAGGTTTTGCTCTGGTATTAAAATCTTTTTGAGATTGCCTCTATGCGCTGCTAACAGCTTTTCCTTTAAACCGCCGATAGCTAAAACCTCACCTCTTAATGTTATCTCACCCGTCATAGCAACATCATTCAATACAGGGATGTTTGTTAAACTTGATATTATCGCTGTAGTAATGCCAATGCCAGCACTTGGTCCATCTTTTGGGGTAGCTCCTTCTGGAAAGTGAATATGTATATCTTTTGTTTCATAAAATTCATTATCAATACCAAGGACATCCGCCCTACTTCTAACTACACTCATCGCTGCATGAATGGATTCTTGCATTACATCTCCAAGCTTACCCGTAATGATTGTTTTTCCCTTTCCTGGCACAACTACCGTTTCTATAGTTAATAATTCTCCACCCACTTGGGTCCATGCTAGCCCTGTTACTTGACCTATTTGATTCTTTTTACTAGCTAGACCAATATCAAAAATCTTAACACCTAGGTAATCTTGTAAGTTTTTGTTACTAACGTTGATTGATTTAATTTTTTTATCTGTAAGCAATTTTTTTACAGCTTTTCTACATATTTTAGATAATTCTTGCTCAAGCTTCCTTACTCCAGCCTCCCTCGAGTAATATTGGATGATATCTTTGATAGCCTTACCAGTAACTTTCATTTCTGATTTTTTTAAGCCGTGCGCCTTTAATTGTTTAGGAAGAAGATGTTTATTGGCAATACTTGCTTTTTCTGCTTCGGTGTAGCCGGGCAACCTGATTATTTCCATTCGATCAAGAAGTGGCTCAGGTATGTTCATTGAATTTGCAGTTGCTACAAACATCACATTAGATAAATCATATTCAATTTCTGCATAGTGATCATTGAATGTGTGGTTTTGTTCTGGGTCAAGTACCTCAAGTAGCGCTGAAGACGGATCACCTCTAAAATCTTGACCCATTTTATCCACTTCATCAAGTAAAAATAGAGGATTAGTCACTCCTGACTTTGTCATATTCTGTAAAATCTTACCTGGCATCGAGCCAATGTAAGTTCTTCTGTGACCCCTTATTTCAGCCTCATCCCGAACACCACCGAGCGCCATTCGTATAAATTTTCGGTTTACTGCCTGTGCAATACTCTGACCTAATGATGTTTTTCCAACTCCAGGAGGCCCAACAAGACACAAAATAGGTGCTTTTAGTTTATCCACTCTTTGCTGGACAGCGAGGTACTCAATGATGCGCTCCTTCACCTTATCAAGCCCATAGTGGTCATTATCCAAAGTAATTTCAGCATTACCCAGATCATGGTTGATTTTTGTGCTTTTATTCCATGGGAGGTTAACAATTGTTTCAATATATGTTCTAACAACAGAAGCTTCAGCAGACATTGGTGACATCATTTTTAGCTTTTTAAGTTCTGATAAACATTTATCCTTAGCGTCGCTCGACATATCAGTATTATTAATTTTGTCTTGCAGCTCATCGAATTCTGCACCTTCTTCTGAATCACCTAGCTCTTTCTGAATAGCTTTAACCTGTTCGTTTAAATAATATTCCCGTTGTGACTTTTCCATTTGCTTCTTAACTCGACCTCTAATTTTTTTCTCAACTTGAAGAATATCAATTTCAGCTTCCATCAACTCCAAAAGAAGATTTAGGCGATTTTTTACTTCAAATGTTTCTAATATTTTTTGTTTCTCAGATAGTTTCAATGAAAGGTTGGCAGCAATTGAATCAGCTAACCTTCCTGGTTCTGTAATCGATGTCAGTGATGATAAAATTTCTGGTGGAATCTTTTTATTAAGCTTAACGTACTGGTCAAATTGAGAAAACACTGACCTCATAAAAGCTTTTGTATTTTTATCCTTTGGCTCTCTTGTTTTTACGATAGATGCTTCTGCTGTTAAATAATCACTCGTTTGTGTAATTTTTTTAATGTCTGCTCTTTCAAGCCCTTCAACTAAAACCTTGACAGTTCCATCAGGTAATTTAAGGGTTTGAATAATTGTCGCAAGCGTCCCAATTTTATACAAATCTTTAGCTTTCGGTTCATCCTGATTTGCAGATTTCTGTGCGACTAGAAGTATTTTTTTGTCGCCATCATTTGCTTTTTCAATAGCAGAAATGGATTTATCTCTTCCAACAAAAAGCGGTATCACTAAATGTGGATAAACAACAACATCTCGCAAAGGAAGCATTGGGTAGGATTTATTCATATTTTTTTACTATTCTCTAAGGGTTGAACACTTTAAATTATGGTGATGATTTTTATAATATCAAGTGTGTTGAATAATTAAATTGCGCTGTTCTTTTTCTTCTCTTCTGAGTATACGAAGTAAGGTTTTGTTTTATCCTTAATTGAAGCTCTATCAATAACAACAGTTTTTAGGTTTTTTACACCAGGTAACTCAAACATCACTTCTTTAAGTGACTCTTCCATAATGGACCTCAATCCTCTAGCCCCTGTTCTTCTGATGATTGCCTGTGAAGCAATTTCATCAATTGCATCAGGTCGAAATTCAAGATCAACGCCCTCCATATGGAACAATTTTTTGAATTGTTTTGTTAATGCATTCTTAGGTTCTGTGAGAATCTTAACAAGCGCCTCTTTATCTAGAGACTGAAGTGACGCAATCACTGGAAGACGGCCAATAAATTCAGGAATTAAACCAAATTTTATAAGATCTTCAGGTTCAACATTAGCGATTATTTTTCCAATTTCTTTACTCTCATCCTCACCATGAACTTCTGCACCAAAACCTATGCTATTTTTTTCTGTTCTCTGTTGTATTATTTTTTCCAGCCCATCAAAAGCCCCTCCACAAATAAACAATATATTGGTTGTATCTAGCTGAACAAATTCTTGGTTAGGATGTTTTCTTCCACCTTGGGGTGGGATTGATGCAACTGTTCCCTCAATCAGCTTTAGTAAGGCTTGTTGTACACCCTCTCCAGACACATCTCTTGTAATTGATGGGTTTTCACTCTTTCTTGATATTTTGTCCACCTCATCTACATAGATGATTCCTTTTTGTGCCCTTTCGACATCGTAATCGCATTTCTGAAGAAGTTTTTGCATTACATTTTCCACATCTTCTCCAACGTAACCAGCCTCAGTTAAGGTGGTGGCATCGGCCATCACAAAGGGGACATCAAGAAGCTCTGCAAGTGTCTGGGCAAGAAGGGTCTTCCCTGAACCAGTAGGTCCAATAAAAAGGACATTGCTCTTTGAAATAACGACAGGATCTTCGTTATCTTGACCTACTGAACTTAATCTTTTGTAATGATTATAAACGGCAACGGCTAAGCTTTTTTTGGCCTCATCTTGGCCTATGATATGTTCACTTAGTTTGGAGAAAATTTCCTTAGGGGTGTATCGTTTTTTTTCTTTCTTACTTTTAATTGAATCAGCATCAATATCACTTTCTTCAACAATAATGTCGTTACAAAGATCAACACATTCGTCGCAGATAAAAACAGAAGGACCAGCAATTAATTTTTTAACCTCTGTCTGATTTTTCCCACAGAATGAACATAACAATGTTTTTTCTTTAGAGTCTTCAGCCATTTTAATCTTATTTTAAATTTGACCTGCTATTAATAACCTTATCCACAATTCCATAGGCGACAGCATCATCTGAGCTCATAAAATTATCTCGATCAGTATCTTCAGCTATTTTTTTAACAGATTGCTTTGTATGGTGAGCTAATATGTCATTGAGCTTAGATTTTAAATAAAGAATTTCTTTTGCGTGTATCTCAATATCAGATGCCTGACCTTGAAACCCTCCTAGGGGCTGATGAATCATTACACGAGAGTTAGTTAAACAAAATCTTTTATTTTTAGCACCTGCAGTAAGAAGTAACGCGCCCATACTAGCTGCTTGGCCAATACATAGGGTGCTAACGTCAGGCTTTATAAATTGCATGGTGTCATAGATAGCCATCCCTGCAGTCACTGAACCACCTGGTGAATTAATATAAAGTGAAATATCTTTATCTGGGTTTTCTGCCTCTAAAAATAAAAGTTGAGCTACTACGACATTCGCCATAATGTCATCTATGGGGCCGACCAAAAAAATCACTCTCTCCTTGAGAAGTCGGGAGTAGATATCATAAGCTCTTTCACCACGACCGCTTTGCTCAACAACCATAGGTATATACCCAAGATTGTTTGCTGAAAACTTACTTATTGATTCGGTAGTTTTAACCATTAGGTTGAAGCTCCATAAGTTCATCAAGTGATAAGATCTTCTTTGTTTTCTTACATTGTGAGGTTATCCAATCTACTACGTTATCTTCAGTAGCAAGTGCTGCTGGCTCACTTAATCTTTGCTTGTCCTCATAAAACCACTTAATGGCTTTTTCAGGGTCATCATAATTTCCTGCAAAACTTTTAACTTTTTCTTTAACCTGATCTTCACTTGCTTGAAGTTTATTCTTTTCAACAACGTTAGCTAATACTAAACGCAATGTAGCAGTCTCTTTAGCTCTTCCTTCAAACATTTCAGGTTGGAAATTGATATCCTTGGCATTCCCTCCTTGCTTTTCAATATTTTGCTGCATGGTCTGCATCATGCGATTGATTTCCATACTAACCAAGGACTTAGGCAGCTCAATTTTTGCATGCTTAACTAATTCAGCAAAGATTTGTCTCTTAAGTGCAGCTTTCTTTCTGACACTAACTTCCTCAAGTAAAGAATTCTTAATTTCTGAATTCATTTGCTTGATATCGCCCGACACAACACCAAGGCTTTTAGCGAACTCAGCATCAATTTTTGGCAATATAGGCTCATCGACACTAACCATTTTTATGTGGTACTTGACTGCCTTATTAGCAAGTTGGGCAGGTTCATGATCTTTCGGGTAATTTACATCAAAGTCTTTCTCTTCGTTTTCCTTCAACCCAACAATTTGTTGATCTATTTCTTTCACCCTTTTTGCGTCACCTAAAATAAATTCAATATTCTCTTTCCCGGTATCCTCAATTTTTTCGCCATCAAGAAAAGATTCCATCTTAATACTCACCTTGTCGCCCATTTTTGAAGCCCTTTTTACGGATTTGAAGGCACTTCTTTGTTTCGCGATTGTGTCTATCGTTTTCTTAACATCCTTTTCCTTTACATCAGTATCGTAATCAATAACGCTGATCTTTTTCACATCGATGTCTTTCACTTCTGGAAATATCTCAAATGTAGCAGTGAACTCGAAATCATCATCAATGTTTGAAAGAGGTTCATGCTGGATATCAGGCATGCCTGCAACCTGTATTTTGTTTTCTTCTATGACGCTTCCAAATCTCTCTTCAATGGCTTTTGAATAAACTTCTGTTTTGATGTCAGGGCCATATTGTCTCTTAATGATGCTTAAAGGTACTTTTCCTGGCCTAAACCCTTGGACACGCGCTGTTTTAGTAAGCTGCTGAAAACGTTGGTTTATTTGATCTTGTAAGGGCGCCACAGGCACCATGACCTTTACTCTTCTTTCAATATTGCTTATTTTTTCTAATGCTTCTGCCATTAAATAATTCCTAAAAATTGGTGCGAAAGGAGAGACTCGAACTCTCACGCCTTGCGGCGCTGGTACCTAAAACCAGTGCGTCTACCAATTCCGCCACTCTCGCTTGTTCTAGTAAACGTACAACTATAATAAGCGCGTATTATAGCAGTTTAGTCAAAATTGGTACCGAAAAATTCAATCTAAATTATTACTTGGTAGTTGATGATTAATTACATTAAAATTGCTAGATATTATTTCACAATCAAAATTAATTAAAAAAAATGAATATCGGGTTTTCATCAATTTTTAAGAAAAATACATTAGTCCCATTTTTATTTTTTTTAACCGCATGTAGCTTTATCGACTATCAAGAAAAGCCTCTTAATATCGACGAAGTACACCAAAGAAATAAACAAGTAAACTTTAATGATTCAGACTTCATAGCCTACTTAGAAAAAAATAACTTCGATAAAGCAAATATTCCATTTAAGAGCTGGGGGATTGATGAGCTTTTAATTGCGCAAAAGTACTTTAACCCGCAGTTAAAGACAGCTGACTTAGAACTCAAATACATCGAAAGCAACGAAAAAATTGCCTCGCTTCGACCCCTATCCTCATTAGGAGCTAAGTATGAAAGAGGTGATGTTGGTGATCCAAGTGAAAACTTTTTCAAATTTGACTATACATTTACCTACGAAACTGCCAACAAAAGACTAATTAGATATGAGCTCGCATTCAATGAAACTCAGTTGGCGCTTCTTGATAAAGAGTTAATACATTGGAAGTTACGAGGTAATCTGATTGAAAGCCTTACTCAATACATAAATAATCAAAATTTAATTCAAATACTTAAAAATAAAATACGACTTCAGCAGTCCATCGTTTTCATGGTACAAAAAAGGCTTAATTTTGGCCTAGTTTCAAAAATAGATTTATCAAGAGAAAAAATAAAATTCAACTCTATAAAAAAAGAATTAATGAAACATCAAAATTTACAACTAAACATTACAAAAAATATGGCCACGCTTGTTGGTTTTAGCCTTGAACAATTTAACCTGCTAGCTATAGATATTAAAAAAACAAAGAAGAAATTAAACTCAAGTCTAACAGAGTATTTTGCAAATATTGACCAAACTAAAATGCATTCAACCGCCTTACTAAATAGGATAGATTTAAGACAAAAGCTGGCGAACTACGCAATTGCTGAGGCTAATCTTAAGTTAGAAATTGCGAAGCAATATCCTGATATGACATTTACACCTGCCTATATTTACGACTTTGGTTATAATGTATGGGGGTTAGGTATCCAAACACTTTTAAAGACTCCCGAGAGAAATAAAGCTTTCATTGATCGTGCAACAATATTTCGAGAGTTAGAAGCAAGTAAGGTAGAAAATTTTGAGCTCGAAGTTAACAATCAGGTAGAGGAACTATCTTTGTCCATACAAAAAAATAAAGAGCATGAATTAGCAGTCAAACAATCTTTAGTCTCAAAAAACATACTAATCAATCAGCTACAAGAAAGATTCGATCAAGGACAAATTGATAGAATGGAACTTGAGAAAGAAATGTTTGCTTTACTTGATATTGATTTAGAACTTAATAGAGCGAACAACGCCTCAATTAAGCTAGGCCTTCTAGCCGAAGGGGTTCTCCAAGATCAGATATTTCCAACTTCTATTTACTATGGCCCATGAAAAATAAAACAACAATTGTCATAGTTGCTCAAGTAATAATAATAATAATTTTAATCTGGGTAATAGTCCTATTGTGGAACAAAAATATTACCGGCATTCAATCCGATGAAGACGAAACTGATGAAGAAATTATTATCGACTACACAACAGTTGTTGATGGTATCAAGCAAATTCAATTACCCACTTCCGTTGAAACAAACAGCAATATTCAATACGAAAAAATAAAAAAAACCCAAATAAATCAAAAAAAACTTAACTATGGCATGGTTCAAAATTTGGGCCCATTAATTAGCAAAAGAACAAACCTTGCGAGGGTAAACCATCAAAGTAAAAAGGTAAGAAATAAAATTCGTATTCAAAAGAAACAATTAGAGGCCTTAAGGGCACTTAATGAAGACAACAAAAATATTTCAGATCTTACAATCAGCAAAAAAGAAATCGAGATTAGTGATTTAGAAAATCAGTTAAATATATATATGAACGAAAAGACAGGCATTTTGAGCTCAATTAGGCAGGAGTGGGGTGATTTTTTTGTCAGAGCCACTAAAAATAAAAATGATCCATTAAACAAAATTTTAAAAAATAAGAACCAATTGATTAGTTTGTCTATTACCCAGAGCCATCGTGAAGAATTACCGCCTCAAAATATTGTGATAATGCCTTCTATATCTAGCGCACCAGAGATTAAAGGAGAATTTCTTTCATCTGCCCCGATGGTAAATCCATCAATCGTAGGCAAAAATTTTTTCTACGTTACAGACAACAATAAATTGAAAATTGGTGAAAGGATATCTGCTTATGTATCACAACCTAATAATCAAAAAAATTATCTTCTCGTACCAAACTCCTCGGTGGTATGGAGTAATGGGCAACCATGGGCATATATCCGAATTAAATCAAATGGTAATTTTGAAAGACGTTCACTCCAAGGTATGCGCGAGGCTGAGAATAGCTCCGAGAATGGATGGATTGTCCCGAAAGGAAAAATTAACGTTGATGACGAAATAGTGACGAATGGTGCACAATTACTTCTTTCAGAGGAATTTAAGTATCAGATTAAAAACGAAAACGAGGATTAGGTCGTAAGATGGGATCAATTATTCGTTTTTCTATACGTCATCCTGGCGTCATAATTGGTCTAGCTTTCATTATCATAGCCTATGGTATTCATCAGATAAAACAAAGCCCACTGAATGTTTTTCCAGAATTCTCCCCTACTCAAGTAATTATTCAAACAGAGGCCCCTGGATTCTCATCTAATTTAGTTGAGACGCTTGTATCTAAGCCAATTGAACAAGCTATATCAGGAACGATTGGTATTAAACAAACCCGATCACAATCTATTCCTGGACTCTCTGTTGTGACGGTCATCTTTGATGAAAGTACCGATATTCATAAAAATAGACAAGCTGTCTCGGAAAGCCTTTCAAAACTGATCAGATCAATGCCCAACGGCGTTATTCCAACTATTGCCCCCCTCACCTCATCAGCCTCAAGCGTTCTTGGTATAGGTATTTATTCAAACAATAAAACATTGACAGAGCTGCGAACGGTTGCTGAAACACTCATAATACCTCAGCTTATGTCAGTTTCTGGGGTTGCCGATGTAAATCGGTTCGGTGGAAAAGTGAAACAAATTCATATAGAAATAATCCCTGAAAAACTCTATCAATATAATATTTCCATAGGTGAAATTCTCAAAGCCGTCGAAAATTCTACACTTGTTGTAGGTGGAGGATTTATCGAAAATGCTAATCAAAGATTAATTATAAACACTGAAGGACAGTCAAAGACGCTAGGTGAGATTGAAATCGCTCCAATTAAAACTATTGATAATAGTGTCATTAAAATAAGGGATATTGCAGTTGTTAAGGAAAGCTTTGAGCCATCCATAAGTGCGGCATCAATCAATGGGAATCCCGGCGTTTATTTATCAGTTCAAGGTCAATTAAATGCTGACACTTATAAATTAACTCAAGAACTAGAAAGCGCTCTAACACTAATTGAGCCTTTACTTAAAGACCAAAATATCGAAATTATTCCTGATTTATTTAAACCTTCCAACTTTATTGATGCCTCGATAAAAGGCTTGAGGATTGATATTATTATTGGGGCTTTTTTTGTAATTTCTATCCTATACATTTTTCTGTTTAACCTAAAAACAGCATTTATCTCGGCTGTTGCCATACCACTATCACTTTTATCGGCAATCTCGGTTATGAGTTATTTTGATTTTGGCCTCAACGTTATGGTCATCAGTGGCCTGGCAATAGCATTGGGTGAAGTCGTGGATGATGCAATTATTGATGTGGAGAATATTTTTAGGAGAATGCGACAAAATAAAGAAAAGAAACAACCTCTCCCCCTCTATCAGGTTGTTTTTAACTCTTCAATGGAGGTAAGAAAATCAGTTGTTTTTGCAACCGTTATTATTGTTCTTGTTTTTGTTCCATTATTATCGCTATCAGGCGTAGCAGGAAAGCTCTTTGGTCCACTGGCAATTGCATATATTTCATCAATTACCGCCTCTCTTTTTGTTGCCCTAACCATCACGCCTGCATTATGCTACTTGATGATTGGTTATTCGGACATAAAAACTGAAGATTCACCCGTTGTTAAGTTTTTAAAGGGTAAATATGAAACCATTCTATTGCTTATCGAAAAGCAGTCTAAATTAATTATTATTTCATCTCTATTAGTTATTGCTATTGGCTTATCATTTTTACCGTTTCTTAAGACACAATTTATTCCTCCCTTGCATGAAGGTCATTTCATAATGCATATGACTTCATTCCCTGGCACTTCTGAAAATGAATCAATACGAGTTGGTAATCTAGTAACAAAAAAATTGGAATCTATTCAAGGCATAAAATCGATTGCGCAATGGGTTGGTCGCTCTCCTTTGGGTGCCGATACATTTGGAACGCATTATAGTGAATTTGAAATTGAATTAGATGAGGGCTTAGGAGGTCCCGAACAAGATTATATTTTAGAGCAAATAAAATCATTACTTCATGGAGGCGAAGATCAAGAGCTTGATGCAGGTTTTGTGGGAGTAAATTTTGCCATTAACACCTTTCTTACGGAAAGAATTGAGGAGACCATTTCTGGTTATAATGCATCCGTAGTAATAAACCTATTTGGAGATAATTTAGATTTAATTGACAGGGACGCGGCATTAATAAGTTCAACATTGAATTCTATAGAAGGAATCAGAGATATAACCCTCCAATCACCACCAGGATCACCAGAGGTCTTTATAAAACTAAGGTCACAGAAAATGAGTTCACTTGGAATAAATAAGGCTGATGTCTTAAAATTCATCAGGGCGGCTTATGATAATTATCCCGTCACAAAAATTTATAATGGCATTATCCCTACAACAATCGCTGTCACGCTTAATAAGGAATCGAGAGATGACATTCTTGATATTAGGGAATTACCAATCATGAATGCTCAAAATCAAATAATAAAACTATCTGAAATCGCAGATATATCACAAAAAAATGGCCGTTCAAAAATTCTGCACCAAAATGGTAAAAGAGTACAAACGGTCACTGCAAATATAGGTGATGTTGATATTGATATATTTACTGAAAGCCTTCATAAAAAATTAAAAGAATTAAGACTCAATTCAGGCAATTACTATGAAATTACAGGATCTGCACAAGAAAATATGCAGGCAAGAAACGAACTTATTACTCAGTCTCTTCTGGCTGGGGGTGCAGTTCTGCTTTTACTTTATATTGCCTTTGGTTCTTTTACTAACTTATGCCTAACAGTTTTAAATCTTCCTTTTGCATTAATAGGTGGTGTCTTAGCAGCCTCTTTTACAGGAGGATGGATTTCCATTGGGTCCCTTGTTGGGTTTGTCACATTATTTGGAATCACTCTAAGAAATACAATTATGTTGATATCTCATTATCAATTCTTGATTAATGAGGAGAATTGCACCTGGAATCTGGAGACATCTATAAGGGGAGCAAAAGAAAGACTGCCATCTATATTAATGACAGCACTTGTTGCGGGTTTAGCGTTAACTCCAATCGCATTTGGTTCTGATCAACCAGGAAAAGAAATTGAGGGGCCAATGGCCATGATAATTATAGGGGGTTTATTTACCTCCACTATCCTTAATCTTCTAATACTCCCAACAATACTCTTAAACTATGGCTCATTTAAGAAATTAATTCAGAGATAGAATTAAGTTTTCAATCTTATTGGCCAGATCAATATCTTTATCTGTAATTGCATTTTTATCATGTGTTATGAGCTTAACTGAAATGCCTTTGTATCCAATCTCCATATCTGGATGATGGTTGGCATCTTCCGCAAGACTCCATATCTCGTTAACCACTCCCCCTAAGTCGGTCGAAACATCTCTTGATATCCAGCGATGAATTCCATCATCTGACAATGTCCAATTTAAGAGCTCCTCTTTGAATTTTTTTTCTATCTCACTTGAAATTTCAATCATCTTGTTCCTTTTTAAAAAAATTAATGGTTTTTTTTATATTCTTGACCTTATCTTCAATTTCTTGATATTCATCATGATCATTTGATGCAATTGTGAGTGCGCCTCCAGAATAAAAATATAACTCATCTTCTTTGCGAAATAAGCTCCTAATTGCAATATTACTGTCCATAGATCGATTAAAGCTAAAATAAACCACAGAGCCACAATAAAGCTCTCTGTTGTGTTCTTCGAGTTCATCTATAATTTCCATCGCTCTTATTTTTGGTGCCCCTGTAATTGAGCCACCCGGAAAAGAACTTGAAAAAAGTTTAATCATACTTGATTCAGTTTTAAGCTTACCCGAAATAGTGCTTACCAAATGATGGACATTTGGATAGGATTCTAATTCAAACAATTCCTTCACCTTAATCGACCCGATATCGCAATCTTTACTTAGATCATTCCTTAAGAGATCAACTATCATTAAATTTTCTGATTGATCTTTGATTGATTTCTTCAGTGCTTCAGCATTTTTTTTATCCTGGTAAGGATCTTTATCTCTTCTTTTTGTGCCCTTTATTGGTCTAGTGACAACATCATCATCTCTGACCTGGATAAATCTCTCTGGTGAGCCTGATAAGATCTCAAAGTCTGTAAAATCTAAAAAAGCCATATATCTTGATTTATTTAAGTTTCTGAAAATCTTATAAAATTGCCAACTATCCCCATCAACTTTTGCTTTATATTGTTTAGATAAGTTGATTTGGTAACAATCGCCCTCTTTTAAAAACTCCATCACAGAGTCAAATTTTTTACGATAAGCTTCGAAAGATAAATTATCATCAATAATACTTGTTACTTTAAAGTCATTTCTGTTATTAGTTTTAAGCGAACTAAATAATTCAATATAAGTAGGCCAATTTTTACTTGTATCTTTATCAGCGTTTGTTGTCACTAAATATGCCTCTTGAAGAAAGTGATCAATTACTAACCCCCAATCATAAATTCCCATTGCGAATTTAGGTAACACAGAATTATTTTTCGCCTCAGCCATCAACTCATAGGAGCAATAACCTATTGCGCCACCAATAAATGGTATTTCTGAATGTGGTGTTGCGAATTGATTGATATATTCTTCAACTATCTTTAAGCCATCCTCCTCTGAGGTATAACTCTTATTTTTTTCTTGAATATTAATATGACTAGAATCTGAACTAATTTTTACGAATGGGTCTGCTGAAATTATGTCATAACGGGCGTATGGGCTTTTTTCCCGATCTGCTTGGTAGCAACTATCAAAAAAAACAGGCCAGTCTAGGTGTCTAATTTGTTCGTAATAAGCAGTTGTATCTAGATTGTAAGGAATTTTTTTGATGTTCATAAAAATTATTATCCAGTAAAAATCATTTTATGTATAAGAAAAAAAAGACACCGAAGTGTCTTTTTTTAATGACGTCTAAATTAAATAACTATTCAAGGTTAGCATGAATGGCTCTCATTCCCTCTTCAGTAAGATCTTTATCAAAAACAATCTCACCAATTATAGCTTCAAGGTAAACCAGCGTAGAAAGCTCAAATGAGGTACCCATTGGTAGGCCTTTTGTTAGTGCAAAAACTTCATCATTGCCCATTTTTACGGTTAAATCAGCTAAATCAGCCATCGCAGAGGAAGCTTTCATAGAGACAACAGCAATTTTCGCTCCCTTAGATTTTGCAGTTTCAAGGGTAGGAAGGAGTGTTTTAGTTCCACCAGACCCAGAAATTACGATATATAAATCCCCTTCCTTCAGGGCGGGTGTCACAATTTCTCCAACCATACTCACACTATATCCACAATGAACTAGCCTCATAGCCAAAAAACTCGATACCAGTTTTGATCGTCCAGCGCCTGCAACAAAAATATGTCCTGCTTGGTCAATTAGCTTTTTTAGTTCGGCAGATTGATTTTTATCTGTTGAATCTAAAACAGATGCAATTTTATCTACAATTAATTTTTGTGTATCCATATCAACATTTACTCCTCATCATTATTTATATTTATATAATACCAAAAAAAAACCCGGCACTTAAGCCGGGTTTTTTAGATATACATTCTATTGTTACTGATTAGTGAGCAATAGCTGTAATTTCTGAAGCAGCTGCAGCAGGATCAGCAGCGCCATAAATAGCAGCACCAGCAACAATAATTGCAGCACCTGCATCTTTAACTTCTTGCGCTGTAGCAGCTTTAACACCACCAGCAACTGAAATTTTAGCGCCAGTGTTTAGCGCAGCAATTGCAGCAAGATCAGCAAAAGGTGTATGGCCAGCAGCTTGAGCATCAAGACCAGTGTGAACACCGATAATGTCTGCACCAGCAGCAACAGCTTCTTTTGCTAATGATTCTTTATCATCAACGTTAATCATGTCAACCTGACATTCTTTACCGTATTTCTTAGCTGCAGCAATAACGCCTTTAATTGTAGCAATACCTGAAGCACCCAAAACTGTACAGATATCAGCACCTGCTTTGTAGAAAGGCTCAGCTTCATATTCACCAGCATCCATTGTTTTTAAGTCAACAAGAATAAGGTTATTTGGAAATTTTGCTTTTAGTGTTTCAAGCAGTTTAATACCGTTATGTTTGATACAAGGTGTACCAATTTCTAAGATATCAACGTGAGGAGCAACTGTTTCTGCTAGTGCTACTGTTGCGTCAAAATCTAATGAATCTAGTGCCATTTGTGTTAATGCCATGGTTTAATCTCCCATATTTAAAATTACTTTATTAATAAACATCTACGCTAAAAACTCGTAAAACTTTTTTCTCATTTAGGTCGAGTAGACCGAGGATAATATAACTTCAGTGAAATATTGTCAATCAATGAAGCTTTATCGCTTAAAGTTTTTGACTCAAAGCATCCTCTAGTTTATTTTGATCAATCACAAAGTTTCTAATGCCTTCAGAAAGCTTCTCTGTTGCCATTGCATCTTCATTATGATCGAATCTAAATTGATCTTCTTCAAGCTTCGAAGGCTTCTCTTTAGAAGAGCCATTGTCTTTTAGGTATTGAGGGAGGTCCCCTTCTGTTGCTGCTAACTCTTCAATGAGTGCAGGACCTATCGTTAGTCGATCACAGCCAGATAAAGCTGTAATTTCACCGATATTTCTAAATGATGCGCCCATAACGACTGTTTTAAATCCGTGTTCTTTGTACCAACTATAAATTTTTCGAACTGAAACAACACCTGGATCAGTTTCAGAAGTATATTCCTCGCCTGTACTTGCTTTGTACCAATCTAAAATTCTTCCAACAAAAGGAGATATTAAAAACACACCGGCCTCAGCACAAGCTCTCGCTTGAGCAAAACTAAATAATAAAGTTAGGTTACAGTTAATTCCTTCTTTTTCTAAAATCTCACCTGCTTTAATGCCTTCCCACGTAGACGCTAACTTAACTAAAACTCTATCCTTTGTTAATCCAGCTTCTTCATACAATGAAATAATCTTTCTACCTTTAGCTACCATCTTGTCAACATTAAAAGATAGGCTTGCATCTACCTCTGTAGAGATTCTTCCCGGAATATGTTTTGAAATTTCCAATCCAACAAGAACGGCAAGCTTATCTGCAGCATCTTCAATTTGTTGTGCTTTATCAGAGCTTTTACCCTTTGCATAGGCAATGGCTTCCTCAATCATAGGCTCACATTGCGGCAATTTGCTCGCTTTCAATAGTAAAGACGGGTTGGTTGTCGCATCGACAGGTTTTAAAGACTTAATTGCATCCACCTCTCCTGTATCCGCAACAATTGTTGTCATTGTTTTAAGTTGTTCAAGTAATGAAGCCATTGATTTCTCCGTATTTTTTTAAATTAGTATATTGAATAAAGTCATTGTTTAGTTTTAAACTGCATGACTTGGGCTGAACATTTTAACAAAAATTAACAAATAACAACAATTTTTTCTTCAATACCATTGAGATAAGTCATTATCAATTTAATTTTATATTTAACCTAACACTACGTTTAAGTCGACAAGCAATCATATAATATGGCAGAATTATGTTCTTTATATATTTACTATTAATTAACCATAACAAGTAATTATAATAACTATCCCAAAGGTATCCCATGACACAGAGTGTAATTTCCTTCGAAGAGCTGAGAAATAAAGATGTTGCCATTGTAGGTGGCAAAAATGCCTCGCTCGGTGAAATGATTTCTCAACTAAAGGCAAAAGGTGTACGAGTTCCAACAGGGTTTGCCACAACCTCAGATGCTTTCAATGAATTCTTAACACAAGACCAGTTAGGAAAGAGAATTGAACAAGAGCTTGAAGGTTTAGATATTAATGACGTCGTGAAGCTTTCGCAAAGTGGTAAAAAAATTAGGAAATGGATTCTTGATACGCCCTTCTCTAGTGATTTTGAGGATAATATTAAAAATCATTATGAAAGCTTAATTAAAAAATCACCGAAAGGCACAACATTTGCGGTACGCTCTTCAGCGACTGCCGAGGATTTACCAGATGCGTCTTTTGCTGGCCAGCAAGAAAGTTTTTTAAATATCCATGGATTAGAAAATATTAGGCAAGCAATTAAAGAGGTATTTGCCTCCCTTTATAATGATCGTGCAATTTCATATAGGGTACATAAGAACTTTATTCATTCAGACGTGGCAATCTCTGCTGGCGTTCAGCAGATGGTCAGAAGTGATATGGGCTCATCTGGGGTCATGTTTACCATTGACACAGAATCTGGTTTTAAAGATGTTATTTTCATCACTTCCTCATATGGCCTTGGTGAGACAGTTGTTCAAGGATCAGTTAATCCAGATGAATTTTATGTACATAAGGCACTTTTAAAATTAGGTAAGAACGCTATCGTAAGAAAGTCTATTGGGTCAAAGAAGATTAAAATGATATTTAGTGAGGACACCAAAGCCGGACTTAGCACAAGCACTGTTGATGTTGAAGAAACTCTAGCAGATCAATTTAGTGTTAATGATGATGATGTATCAGAATTAGCTAATTACGCGATGACAATTGAATCTCATTATGGCTGTCCAATGGATATCGAATGGGGCAAAAATGGACTAGATGGTAAGTTATATATACTCCAAGCGAGACCTGAGACTGTAAAATCTCAACATCAAAATACGACTGAGACATACAAACTGAAAGAATCAAGCAAAGCGCTTGTTGCAGGAAGAGCAGTGACACAGAAAATTGGAATAGGTCCTGTCAGAATAGTAAAAGACCCATCAGAAATGCATACCGTTCAGCCAGGTGACGTACTGGTAGCCGATATGACTGATCCGAATTGGGAGCCAGTGATGAAAAGAGCCTCAGCATTGGTCACAAACCGTGGTGGCAGAACATGTCATGCCGCTATTATTGCTAGAGAGCTTGGAATCCCGGCAATTGTCGGTAGTGTAAACGCGACAGAGCTTCTTACCGAACAGGATACAGTTACCGTTTCATGTTCTGAAGGCGAAACAGGGATTGTCTATCAAGGGAAGTTAGATTATGAAATTAAGGTTCAAGAGGATGGCGATCTGCCAAAATTACCCATAAAGCTCATGATGAATGTCGGTAACCCAGACATGGCTTTTACATTTGCTCAAATCCCCAATGATGGTGTTGGCCTTGCAAGGCTAGAATTTGTTATTAACAACATGATTGGAATTCACCCCAAAGCAATATTAAATTATGAGGCTATGCCAGAGGATATTCAAAATACTATTAATTATAAGTCTAAGGGATATGCATCACCAAAAGAATTTTATGTGAATAAAGTGACTGAGGGTGTGGCTACAATTGCATCTGCCTTTTATCCTAAGCCCGTGATCGTAAGGATGTCAGATTTCAAGTCAAATGAATATAAAAAATTAGTTGCTGGAGACATTTACGAGCCTGATGAAGAAAATCCAATGATTGGCTTCAGAGGGGCAGCAAGATATATATCTGATCAATTTAAAGATTGTTTTAAACTCGAATGCGAGGCTATGTTAAAAGCAAGAAATGAGATGGGCCTAACCAATATCGAACTCATGATCCCTTTTGTCAGGACCCTCAAAGAGGCCGAAGCAGTCATTGATGTTCTTGAACAGAATGGCCTTAAGCGAGGAGAGAACGGGTTAAGGTTAATTATGATGTGTGAAGTCCCCTCAAATGCTATTTTAGCCAAAGAATTTTTAAAATATTTTGATGGATTCTCAATTGGTTCTAATGATTTAACTCAACTTACCTTGGGGACTGATAGAGACTCAGGCATTTTAGCCGATGGTTTTGATGAGAGAGACCCCGCTGTTATGAAACTAATTGAATTGGCGATAGAGGGTGCGAAGGCAAGAAAAAGTTACGTAGGTATTTGTGGACAAGGCCCATCTGATCACCCTGATTTTGCTAAGTGGCTATTGGAACAAAAAATGGATTCAATGTCATTAAATCCTGATACAGTAATAAGCACATGGAAAAGTTTAAGCAAAAAATAAATGGCAAAAAATAAAAGGACAGCCTTTTTTATATCAGATGGAACTGGTATTACGGCTGGATCTTTAGGTGGGTTGTTGGCACACTTCCCAGAGACTGAGTTTGATCAAATTAGGATTCCCTTTACGGACTCAATTGAGAAAGTTGAGGATGCTCAAAAAAGAGTAGCTAATATAAAAATGATGACTGGATCAAGACCTATTGTCATTATGTCTATCGGAAATCAAATCCTGAGGAATGAACTAAAAGCAGTAGATGCATATTATATTGATCTGTTTGATTCATTCATTCACCCTTTAGGGGTCGAGCTTAATGAGCCAGCCTTAACAAGACCCGGTGTTTCTCATAGCATAAAAACAAATCAATACGGTTCAAGGATGGAGGCAATAAATTTTGCATTGGGCCATGATGATGGCATGACTCACACAGGGTTAAATCAAGCACAAGTCATACTAGTAGGTGTCTCTCGAAGCGGTAAAACACCTACCAGCATTTATCTTGCAATGCAGTTTGGTATCAAGGCTGCAAACTATCCGCTAATACCTGAGGATTTTGAAAGAGGAAAATTACCCCCTATCTTGGAAGGGTATCTTGATAAAATTTTTGGACTTACTATCAAATCTGAAAGGTTGCATTCACTCAGAAGTGAAAGGAGGCCAGACAGTACGTACGCATCATTATCTAATTGCAGACATGAAATAGGTCAAGCCGAAGACTTAATGAAAAAGGTAGGAATACCTACAGCCGACTCAACATCAAAATCAGTTGAGGAGCTCTCCGCAATCATCATACAATTTATGAAACACTAATTTTCGAAATAAGGTTCGAGTATCCCCATAATATCTGCAGATTTAGGGTCTACAGTGCTAGGAAAAACAAAAGCTGATTCGGCATTTGGCATTACAATATACTTATAAAAATTCCACATAGGCGCTTCGCCAGTCATTTGCTTTAAATTTTTATACACAGGGTTCACATTTGGACCAACAACACTTGACTTGCTCATCATTGGGAAATCAACGGCGTATGTTAATTTGCAAAAATCCTGAATCTCTTTGTCAGTTTTAAATTCTTGGTTGAAGTCATTCGAAGGAAAACCAACCACTAACATGTCATTGCTATGCTCTTTATATAACTTCTCTAAACCTTCGAACTGAGAAGTAAAACCACATTTACTAGCTGTATTCACAAATAAAATTGGTTTATCTTGGTACTCGCACAAGTTAAATTTCTTACCTTGTAAAGTCTTTAAATCTTGATTGTAAAAATCCATACAAGCAGAATACACTGGACCAGTAAAAAAGATAAATAAAAAAAGAGCGACTGTATTATTAAAAATAATTTTTTTCAAAATAACCTCATTCCTTAAAATGTTAACAAAAATTATTTTTTTATTTTACGCCATTTCCAAGGAGCTATTGGTTTTTTTTCTCTCCAAAGACCTAAATTATTTTTTTTTGCATGAAGCTCTGCTTGACTGTATAGCTCTCTATCTGACCGACTTTGTTGATTTTGATATCTTTTAAAATGCCAAGCATATCCGCTTAATACTTGAGATAGGTTTATATCTATCCCATTCAATACTATCTTTGCTAAAACTCTCTTATACCTGTCAACGGAATATGGCTTTCCTTTCTTTGGTTTTGATTTAAGGAGCACTATTTTATTTAGTAGAAGCCCTCTTAAATGATATGTTGATGCTAATCCATACGGTTGTTTTTGCTCTGGAGCGTCGATACCGGTCAACCTTACCTTAAACTTTTTACCAGCTTCATCTTTAACAAGAATCGTATCACCATCAACTACACGCTGAACTTTTGCTGTAAAATCAGCTCTGATATGAGTTACATATAAGGCAAATAAAATGGTTAATACATATTTAAAAAAAACAATACTTTTCATCTCAACCCTTTTTTTATCCAGTATTTTAAACGCTGCGAATCTTCAGTACTTCGTTAACCAGCCCACCAACCAATCACTAAACGCGCCTTATAGTTATTATACCTACCAACCATCACTAATGATGGATAAGGCAATTGAAAGCATTCCTTCATACTCAAATGTAAAAAAATGTGCTACAGATAACATTACAGACGCCATAATCATTCTCAAACCAATTTTATCTTATCAGGCACAAAGTACTATTTTGTATGGTGATTTGCACGTAAAAATCTATCAAACAAGATCTGATAATGAGACAAATCCAGACAACTTTATAAAAGAAATAAAAATTTCTCTTTGGAAAGTTGTTAAATTTGACAAAGTTGTAATGGATTATTACGTTAACGAAATGTATACAGAACTTCTCAAAAAGTTAACATCAGAAATTGATAGTCTTAAAATAGATAAAAACTATCCCACGAGTGGATCTTACTGCGACTTATTAAGCACTATTAATAAATCAAGCGTTAATCTTAATTACTAATTTTTTTCATTTATTTAGTCTCAAGTGCTCGGTAAACTTTTGTGAGAAGATACTCGCCTAAAAGGAAAGAAAAAATTAGCACTATAAAAGCTAGCAAACCGTCAAACATGCCATAAAAATTTAATTTATCACCAAAGATTAAGTTAGCCCCATGCAACATCAACACCTTAGAGAAAAATAGTAATGCCCAGAGGCTGAGAAAATACTTTATTTTTGTCAAATAACTTTTTTTATCCCCAAAAAAATTTGATAACTTATGCTCCGCATGTCTTGTTAAGACGATAAATAACTGTAAAAAAATAGCAATAAAGATTGTTATGGAAAATGACTCTACGTAAACAGAGTGGGTAAATTCTGCATATATATTTAGAATCGTCATGTCTACAAGAATACAAATGATATAAACTAAAAATAACCTTTGAGAATTATTAACAATCCTCTCACCATCCTGACTTGAATTTTTTTTAAGCGAGGTCATGAACTTCTTTTAGTAACAGACTTTCTATCATTAAAAAATAATGAATATAAAACAGGGACAACTGCCAACGTAAGAAATGTACCTACACCGAGGCCATACGCAATGATGTTAGCGAGTCCATAAAATAACGGGTCGTGAGGAATAATTAAAGTCAGCAAGCCTAAAGTGGTAGTTAATGTAGTAATAATGATGGGTCTCAGTCTTTGTTGGCAGGCGTCAACGATAGCATCATATAACTTTTTACCCATATCTCTCTCAAAATCAATTCTATCAATCAAAATAATGGCATTATTAATGATAATTCCAGCCAAACTATAAAGCCCCAATGTACCCATAAATCCAAAGTTTGCCCCTGAAACGAGCAAACCTAATACAGCACCAATAAATGACAGAGGAATCGTAATTAAAATAATCAATGGCCTTCTAAATGAATTGAATTGAGCAACAAGGAGGATAATGATAAGGCCTATCACAAGTGGCACATTAGCTGAAAGTGAATCTTTTGCCTCCTTAGACTCTCTGATTACGCCATCGTACCTAATTAAATGATTAGGTGGTAAATCGTAACTTAAATCCTCCACAATTGGATCTAAAGTTTCCTTAAAATCCTCAGCCGTGTCATTCATATTTTTTACTTCTACGGTAACTGTTCTAAATAAATCTTGCCTAGCAATTCTTGAAAACTGATTCTGTCCCTCAAAGTCAGCTATCTGAAATAAAGGAACATTAGTGTTTTTACTTGATGAGTAGACATTTAATGTCCTCATCCTGTCCATATTGAATCTCTCTTCATCCTCCGCTCTAAATAAGATTGGAATGATATTATCTTTTTCACGAAATTGCGTAACCTCTGAGCCTTCGAAGTAGGCATTTAGAGATTCGGCAATATCGTTAGAGGAAACACCTGCCCTTCTTGCTCTCACCTGATCTACATTAATTAAAATTTTTAAAGTTCTATTCTGCCAATCTGTTCTGATATCAATAGCGCCTGGAATTTTATGTAACCTATCTACTAATTCTTGTGCCTTAGCATAGATAACATCAGAATCAGGACCCACCACTTGTAAATTTATTTCACTGGAATCACTTGAGCCTAAGAACATCTTATTTACCCTAAAAAACATCCCCGGGAATCTATCATTTAAGGTTATTCTTAATTTTTCAATGGAATTATCTTGTTCTTCGATATCAGTGATATTGATGATAATAAAACCCATATTATCTGCAGCATCTTCAGGTGCTAGGGATAATACAAAACGAGGTCCTCCAAATCCAACATATCCTGAGAAAGACTCTATATTAGAAAATAACTCTTTATCGTTTAGGGTCTCGAAGACTCCCTTCATCTGTCTAGTCATTTCTCTTTGCGAGGTCCCAGCCGGAAGTTGAGTGTAAACTAATATTTGAGGTCTATCTGAATCTGGGAAAAAACGTTTTGGTACCTCTTTGCTTAGCATTATTGAAAATGCAAAAGCAGCAAACATAACGGCTAAAAATACAAACCTTATCTTCAAAATACCCTTAAGTAATGAGCCATAACCTTTCGATAGTTTATAAAATATTCCAGATGTTTCCTTCTCCTTACTCTTTTTCTTATCAATTTTTAAGAAGAAATAGCAAAGTATGGGTGTTAAACACAGCCCTGCAATCCAAGAGGTTAATAAAGCCATTGCAATAACTAATGAGAGAGACCTTGTGTACTCACCCGCAGTTGATTCAGCAAGCATAAGTGGCATAAAAAATAAAATCGTTGTTAAGGATGAGGTGAGTAAGGGGACAGTTAATTCCCTACCAACACCCTTAAGCGCTTCAATTCTTGAAATACCATTCTCCAGCCTTTTCATAAAATCTTCAGCCACAACAATTCCGTTATCAACAAGTAGACCTAAAGCAATAATGAGTGTTGCCAGACTCATTCTCTCAAGCTGAAGGTCATAAAAATTCATCAATGCAAGTGTAATCAACATGACAGTGGGTACGATTGAGCCAACAATAAACCCAGTCCTAAAACCAAGGAAGATAATCACTGAAAACAAAACAATAACCAATGTCTGAATAACATTGATTGAAACCCCGTTAATTGTCTCCTGCACTACGTCAGCCTGATAGGTTGCTATATCAATGTTATACCCAAAAGGCATGGTTTCTTGAATTTCTGAAATCACACTTAAAACTCTCGGTGAAAACTCCAAGAGGTTATAGCCCTCTAGCATTGAAACACCAAAAACAATGGCAGGTTTACCATTAAAGTATGCCGTTTTACTTGGCGGATCTATGTAGCCTCGCTCAATAATAGCCACATCTCTTAAAGAGATAACATCCTCAGTATCTGTTTTGTACCCAGCCCGTGGAACTGAGATTAATGTATCTCCTAATTCCTCGATATCTTTAAAATCACCCGTTGGCTCTAAAACAAACGATCTAGCTCCAGTATCAACTTGACCTCCTGGCATAATGATATTTTGTGATTTTAGCGCAGCAGCAATCTGGCTTGGGTTGACACCAAGCTCTGCAAGTTTTGTTGATTCAAATTTTAAATAAATTCTTTCATCTTGAATTCCAAACAAGTCAATTTTTTTTGTGCCCTTTACACCATAAAGAATGTCTCTTATGTGTTTTGCCATATCATGCATTTGATTCATACCAAAACCATCTGCAGTCAGAGCCATTGTGATGACAGCGACATCTCCAAATTCATCATTTATATTAGGAATCGACGATCCCTTGGGCAGCTGTTTTTCAGCGTCCTTAACTTTATTTCGTAAGTTTTGCCAAATATCGGCTAAGTTGAAGTATTTATCTTCAATTTTGACATGAATGATTGAGGATCCTGTTTGTGAGATTGACGTCAGCATCTTAATCTCAGGAATCTTTCGAATCTGCTCCTCTAATTTCTTAGTTATGAGGAGCTCAATTCTTTGTGGCGACATTCCAGGGAAATTGGTTGTAACAATCGCCTCTCGATTAACAATGGTAGGATCTTCTTGTGAAGGTAAGGTAAAATAACTCACCCCGCCATAAATCATCAGGCTTACAACAATAAATAAAAATATTTTTTTGTATCTAAAAGCTAACTCTGAAATATTCATTAAAAGATCAATCTCAGTTAAAGTTAAATATTTCGATATCTTGCTCTTGTAAAATCACCTCTTGATTATCGCGAAGGTATGGAACACCAGCCACAGCAATAATGTCTCCAGATTTTATGTTGCCTTGAACATAAACATCATTATTTGTAATATTAAGAGGCTTAACTGTCACTTTTTTTAGTCTGCTCGTGCTCTGATCATAAACATAAACAAAGCTTGATTGTTGGTTACCTACCCCTAAAGCAGAGTTAGGTATCAGTATACTTTCGGCTACGTCTTGATAATAGACAAATAAAACTTCTGCTGTCATACCTGCTCTTAATTCAGATGATTGTTCAGTGAGGTACAAAACAACTGGGAAAGAATTTGCTCTTGTTGCTTGAGTGCCAATCTCTTTAAGCACCCCTTTCATCTCAAGGCCTCTGGCTGCCGGAAAGGTGACTGTGTAAATTTTATCTTGTACCAATTTCTTTATAAGCGTTTCTGGGACAAAAACAGATACCTCCAGACCTTCGCCACTATCGATTTTAAAAAGTGTTTCACCAATATAAACTTGCTGTGCCTCGTCTACATCTTTAAAGGTAATTATCCCGTCATAGGGTGCTCTAAGGACTGTATCTTCAAGGCCTTTTTTATTAATTGCTAAATTGGAAGCTGCAATTTCTAATTCTGTCTTAGCATCAGATACATCTTGTTGAGAGACCGCCTTGCTCTCTCGGGCGACCTTCATTCGATTATAATATGATTCTTTGTTGACATAGTCAGCCTGTGATGAAAGATAGAGGCTTTTAGCATCTCTTTGAGATAGCCTTGCTAATACTTGGCCTTTTTTAACTTTTGTACCCAAGTCAACTTTCACATCCGTTACATAGCCACCATTATTGAAACTTAATGCAGCACCCTCTCTTGGATTTAGTTGACCAGATAATTTTCTTGTTTGCTCGACTCCAGTGAGTTTTACTTCCATCCAAGCAATCTTTGGAATAGGTGTTTCTTTTACCGGTTCATCCTGTCCACATGATGAAATAAAAAAGATTATAAATAATAAAATTATATTTTTCATTGACCTTGCTTAAGCCTCCTCATTGCTTATTTCTTGAGCTGGAACATCTGCATTATCCCAGCCACCTCCCATTGCTTTATATAGCTGAATTATAAATTGCACTAAACTTCCATCACTTTTCGCTAACTCATCCTCTTGAAAAAAAATCACTCTTTCAGCATCTTGGACTTCTTGAAAGTCGATGAGACCTGAGGTGTATCTCGCCACTGTAATTTTATTTACTTTTTTTGCAGCTTTAACAGATGCCCTTAGCGATGCATTTCTTTGTTTCTCCTCTTTATAAGATTTTAGTGCATTTTCAACTTCCTCAAACGCAGTCAAAACAGTCTTTTCATAGTTTACACGAGCTTGCTCAAGTTGCGCATCCTGAAACTTGATTGCGCTCTCCTCTGCTCCTGCATCAAACAAATTCCATCTAAAGTTTGGTCCAAAAGACCAATATCTGGAGTTTGAGCTAAACTGGCTATCTGAACCTCTTGCGTCATAGCCAAAGGTGCCATTCAAATTAAATCTTGGGTATTGTTCAGCTGTCGCGATGCCTACCTCTGCTGTTTCTTGAACTAACCTACTTTCTGCTTTCCTTATGTCAGGTCGTTGCCTTAATATTTCCCTTGGGAGTTTAACAACTGTTTTTTCTGGTATGTGAGGAATACCTTTATTACCTTTCAGCTCTTGATTAAGTGAACCTGGATTTTTACCTAACAACACTGCCAAGCTATTAAATAATTCATCAATATCCGCGTAAAAAAGGGGGACATAAGATTCTGCTGCTGCTAAATTTTGTTCTGATTGAAGAACATCAACTTCTGAAACAAGTTCAGCATTGTAGCGAGCATTGACAATATTTAAAGTTTCTCTTTGTGATTTTACATTTTCAAGGGCAAATTGAAGTCTCAGCTGAGATGTTCTTAGTGCAATATAATTCCTAGCGATTTCTGCGTACAAAATAACCATTACATCTCGATAATTTTCGATAGTTGCATCTAGCTGAGCATCTGCAGCCTCGATGGACCTTCTAACATAGCCGAAGATATCGATTTCCCAACTCAAATCTAATCCAATCGATGTGTAGTTATCCGTATTTTTCTCACCGGTGGCAGATTTACTATTGCTTTTTCTTGAAACATCACCAGCAGCATCAATTTCTGGAAATTTTGTTGCCTCAATAATCCCGAAATTAGCTCTAGCTTCTTCAACTCTTGAGAGAGCAATCTTTGCATCTAAGTTATCAATAGCAGCCCTATCAATCAGATCATTGAGAATTGGATCATCTAAAAGGGTCCACCATTGTTTTTGGGTATCGCTTTGTTCTACAAATTCATTACTTAAATCATTATTCCAATTTTCTGGAACATCCATTTCTGGTGCACCCGCATAGTCAGGCCCAACTGCTTTACAACCAGCAATCGCAAAAAAAACTAATATATGAAGGAGGGATTTAATTGGGAAGTTTTTGCTATTTTTTTTGGTAAATATCATGAGAAAATTATACCTAAAAAAAAATAAGAAACGCCTACAAAAACATAAATTTTATAAAGAATTTAAATTATTTAAATAAAAATTAGCTTTTTTATTTATCTCTTTTTTTTGTGATTGGTCCATTTTTTTAAGTTGGCTATTGACTATGCCAAGCCTTGGATTATTTGAGAGCTTGTCTTGATGTCTATCAAAGAAATTCCAATAAAGTGAATTAAATGGACAGGCATCTTCACCAAGTTTTTCCTTAAGCTTATATTTACAACTAGAGCAGTAATTTCCCATCTTATTAATATAAGCGGCTGATGAAACATAGGGCTTGGTAGCTAGTAAGCCCCCATCTGCAAACTGACTCATCCCTAAAGTATTTGGCATCTCTACCCATTCATAAGCATCTATATAAATACCAAGATACCATTTGTGAACCTCTTTAGGATCTAACCCTGCTAGCAAACTAAAATTGCCAATAATCATTAACCGCTGAATATGGTGTGCATATGCATTCTTTAATGATTGCGAAATACTTAATGATAAACAACGCATATCGGTTTTTCCTGTCCAGAACCAATCTGGAAGCTTAGCGTTGTGTTTAAAAAAATTGTGCTGATCATACCCAGGCATATTTGCCCAGTAAACTCCCCTGATATATTCACGCCATCCTAAGATCTGTCTAATAAATCCCTCAACAGACGCAAGTGGTAAATCCTTTTCATAATATGCTTCTTCAGCTTTTCTAATCACTTCAAGTGGACTAAGCATTTTAGAATTAAGCGAAAAGGATAGAAACGAATGGAACAATCTCCAATTTTCATCATGAAGTGCGTCCTGAAAATCACCGAAGTTAACCAGATCTTTTGCTACAAAGTTATCAAGTAATTTAACAGACTCCTCTCTACTTATCGGCCAACGAAAATTTGATTCTTGGCTTGAGCCAAAGTACTTGATATTTTCATTATTAATTTCTAAAAATAGTTTCTCATGATTATGAGATGGCCTAAAGTCATCAGTTGTGTTTGGACTTCCGTCCCATCGTTTTCGATTATCTGAATCGAAATTCCATTTACCTCCAACAGGCTTATCCCCCTCCATTAGAATAGAAAATTTCTTTCTCATGTTTCTATAGAATTCTTCCATCCGCCAATGTTTCTTTTCAGAAAAGAAATCTTTTGCATAAAGCTTTGGGACTAAGAAGTGTTCTGTATCGACTAATTCAACTTTTAAATTTTCGATAGACTCAAGTTTTTTTAATTCAGTTGAAAGCCTATATTCATCGGGTTCTAAATATTGTAATTCGCCTATATTTTTTTCTTTGATAATTTTATTAATGTTTTGGAAGAAGCTTTGCAAATTTGCCTTATCATTAATTTTAAAATAAATAACTTCAAACCCTTTTTGTTGAAGTTGCTCAGCAAAAAATCGCATCGCTGCGAATGATGCAATTATCTTTTGCGCATGATGAAGAACATAGCTCGTTTCATCTTTAACCTCCATCATTACGTAAGTGGTCTTAGAATCTTTTTCCTTAAACCATGAATGGTTAATATTTAACTGATCACCTAGAATTAATCTTAATTTATTCATATTTCATCTGATTATAAATTAATTTATTGGTTTCAAAGCGCTGGTTAATAAAACTTTATTCTTTTGGTTGGAACTTCATCTTAATTAATGTGTCCATAGGCTAAAATTTTTAGAATTTTTTTTAAAAATTGTGGTAAATTTAATATTGTTTTATTAGGTGTGCTAATAAAAATTACATTTCATTATTTATTAGCTCTCTTTTTAAGGCATTTTTTTTAATCAAAACGTAAACAATCTTTAAGATGATGAAGCAAAGATGTTTTTTGTTTAACGTTTTTATAGGAGGGTTTTAAATATGTTAAATCCATCAGATTACGTTGGAGTTACTTTTTGGCTGCTTTCTGCTGCTATGGTTGCTGCAACATTTTTTTTCTGGGTTGAGAGAGATAGAGCTGTAGGTAAATGGAAAACTTCACTTACAGTGGCCGCAATGGTTACAGGTATTGCTGCTATTCACTATTTTTACATGCGTGGTGTTTGGATTGATACTGGAAGTTCACCTACAGTATTTCGATACGTAGACTGGTTACTTACAGTTCCACTACAAATTGTAGAGTTCTATTTAATTCTTGCTGCGATAGCAGTTGTTTCTATATCCGTTTTCTGGCGTTTACTTATTGCTTCTGTAGTTATGTTAGTTGCAGGCTACATTGGTGAAGTAAGTGCAATGGGAGACGGTGGTAGCTTATGGTCTGGTTTCTGGATCGGTATGGTTGCATGGTTATACATCATCTGGGAAGTATTTAAAGGTGAAGCTAGCCAAATTAGTGCAAGCAAAGGTACTGCGGCAAGTAAGAAAGCATTTAATGCGTTACGATTGATTGTAACTGTTGGTTGGGCTATTTATCCAATTGGTTACTATCTTGGGTATACAGGCAGCGCTGATGCCGGTACTCTAAACATCGTATATAACTTAGCTGACTTTGTTAACAAGATTGCCTTCGGTGTAGTAATCTGGGCAGCAGCTACATCAGGTGCAAAAGCTAAGTAATTTTTGAACCTGTAGTGTAATATTAAGAACGCGTCATTTATGGCGCGTTTTTTTTAATATTTTTTTAGGTGATATGCTAGTAGCTGACTACAATTTACTTTATAACTCTTTATCTTTTGCAATAGCCACATTTGGTGCAAGTACCGTATTCTTTTTTTGCCAAAGATCACAAGTCGCACCTGCTTATAAAACATCCCTGACTCTTGCTGGCTTAGTTTGCTTAATCGCCCTCTATCACTATTTTAGAATATTCGAAAGCTTCAATGATGCCTATATATTTCAAGATGGCCTAGTGAAAGAAACTGGTGGGCAATTGAATGTTAGCTATCGTTATGTTGGTTGGCTTTTAACCGTCCCATTACTATTGCTTGAGCTCGTCTTAGTCATCAGACTTACAAGAGAAGAAACATTTTCTGTGGGGACAAAATTAACTGTTGCCGCAATTATTATGGTGCTCTTGGGTTACTCTGGAGAGGTTTTAGTCGATACCAATCAAATACAAGAAAGATGGGTATATTGGTCACTGGCCATGCTGCCTTTTTTGTACATTCTTTATTACCTGATCATAAAATTAAAAAATCCCATATCAAAACAACCGAAAAATGTTCGAAGCCTAGTCAGTAATGCAAGGTGGCTGCTTATACTATCTTGGGCAATTTACCCTGTTGTATATTTACTTCCAATATTTGATACTAGCACTTCCTACATAAACCTTCAGATTGGCTATACAGTAGCAGATATACTTTCACTCGCTTTATTTGGCATTATGATTTATTTAATCGCTCAAAGAAAATCGGATATTGGAGCATAAAAGTTAATTAAAAAAATAATCAATTATGAAAAAATATTGGGATGATTTTTTTGTACCGCCTGAGGCAGATCAATTTTTAGACAAGGTAAAAATTGATTTTGCAAAAAGTTTCGAAGTTAATGATCAATTTTTATCTGCATGGCTATCACACCACGGAGAATCCCAAGGAAAATGGTTGAGAGCCAGACTAGCACTTGCGACAGGCGGTTTATTGGGAATTTCATCTCAAACTTATATTAATTGGGCAGTTGTATGTGAGTTAATTCATAGCGCCTCCCTGCTACATGACGACATATGTGATCAAGACAATCTCAGACGTGGTCAAACGAGTTTATGGAAGGAATTTGGTATTCCAGCTGCTGTCTGCACAGGTGACTATTTAATTGCAGAGTCCTTCAGAAAGATTACAGAAATAGATCAGGGTTGGCACCAAACTATCTTATTAAAGCTTCTTTCTTATTCGGTAAAAGAAATAATTTTTGGGCAATCAAAAGATATAAGTATTAGCCCCTATGAAATGACATGGGATCAATATACAAAGATGGCGACGAATAAAACTGCGCCCTTTATCGCCCTTCCTATGATGGGTATGTTTAACTGTAATGAATGTTCAAAGGCTGAATGTGAAGGACTTCAAGAGTCTTCTGGTATCCTCGGGCTCTCCTACCAGTGGCTAAATGATTTGGAAAATTTAATTGGCGTCGATCAAGATAAATTTACAGATATATACAATAACCATCCCAATGGGATGATAATAAATATCTTACAAAACTTGGATAAATCCGAAAAAATTGAAATTATCAAAGACCCAAGCACTCTTAAAGACTACTTAGATGAAATTGCTTTTAAAAACCAAAAAAATATGATCAAAAATCTACTAAATGATGCGAAAAATCATTTCCATAGGGTACCCAAAGTGATTGAGCCTGTATTGATATCGATTTATAGTGAAATTAGCTTGAGAATGAAAAACTTAGATAAGGCTAAAAATTGAAACAAGCTGCAGTTATTGGAGGTGGTTTTGGAGGAATCGCTGCCGCCCTCAGGCTCCGTTCAAGGGGTGCTGATGTAACTCTATATGAGAGACTTGATGCATTGGGTGGACGCGCTCAAGTATTCAAAAAAAATGGTTATATTCATGATGCAGGCCCCACTGTTATCACGGCGCCTTATTTATTTTATGAGTTATTTGAATTGTTCGGAGAAAAACTCGATGATTATTTAGAGTTTCGACCCCTCGACCCTTGGTATAGATTTAACTTCAATGACCAAACACAATTTGACTATGGCCCTAACCGTGAAAAAATGCTCTCTCAAATTGAAAAAATTTCACCTAATGATGTTGGCGGTTATTTAAAAATGCTTAAGGAAGCAAATGCAATATTTGAATTAGGGTACCAAAAACTTGCTGGGCACCCTTTTCACAAACTTATGACAATGATTAAATATGCTCCTGCCATTATTAAAATGAAGGGCTACGAATCCGTATATACCTTTGTATCGAGATACCTAGAACACCCTAATTTAAGGCAAGCATTTTCAATTCAACCATTGTTGGTTGGCGGTAATCCATTCCAAACATCATCTATCTATGCCCTCATTCATTCCCTGGAGCAAAAATGGGGGATATATTTCTGTATGGGAGGCACAGGTAAACTTGTTAAGGAGCTTGAAAAGCTAATGCTAAGACAGGGTATTAAAATAAAATATCAACATGATGTTGAGCATTTATCAACCAGGAATAATGAAATTTCAGAGCTTCATTTCACAAATGGTCATAGTCATAAGTTTGATATTATTGTCAGTAATGCTGACCCCATTCAAGTATCAACCGAACTCATCGGTAGAAAAAAAATATCGCTTCATAACGCATTCGTTAATAAGTTTGCGAAGCACTCTATGGGTCTTTTTGTCTTATTTTTTGGATCAAAAAAACAATATAAAAATGTTGCCCATCACACAATCTGGATGGGACCAAGGTATAAGGGGCTCCTAGAAGATATTTTTGACCACCATAAGCTAGCTGACGATTTCTCTATTTATCTCCATCGACCCACCTGCACTGATACATCATTCGCACCTAAGGGACATGACAGCTATTACGCGCTCGTCCCCGTCCCGAACTTAAAAGGGAATCAGAACTGGGATAAAATAAAAGAAAAGTTTGCAAATAATATCCTTGATGCTTTGGGAAAGACTATCATGCCGGGAATAAAAGAAAATGCGAGAGACATTTTTTCAATGACGCCAAAGGACTTCAAGTCTAACTATAGAACACCCTTCGGAAGTGGCTTTTCAATAGCCCCTATTTTAAGGCAATCAGCATGGTTTCGAACTCATAACCAAGACGGGAAGTATAAAAATTTATTTTATGTGGGTGCAGGCACCCATCCAGGTGCTGGTGTACCCGGCGTGATTAATTCAGCAAAGGCAGTTGAAAAAATATTATACCCATGAACAATCATTCAAAAGTCATGCAGGAGCATGGTAAGTCCTTTTTTTGGGCTTCATGGTTTTTGGATAAAAATACAGCAAATAAATTGTTTGCCGTTTATGCATTCTGTCGCAGGCTGGATGATCTTGTTGACACATCAAACAGAAACTCTGAGGCTAAAGAAGAAATTGCTAGAGTAATCTCACTTACAAATAATAGTCAATATAAACAAACATTCGAAGAATTTAAGAGTCTCGATAGCAAGCTTCACCCAAGACAAGATATCATAATTGAATTCCTAAAAGGGCAATTAAGTGATCTAGACTTTAAGCAACCAAATGATCTTGGGCAACTTTTAAAGTATTGTTATCGCGTTGCAGGTGTTGTTGGCCTAATGATTTGTGATGTTCTAGATATACATGATTCGAAGCTACGATATTTTGCCATTGATTTTGGTATTGCGATGCAATTAACTAACATATGTCGTGATATAAAAGAGGATGCTCAAATTGGTAGAATATATTTGCCTAAGAATGAAACTATCTCACTAGGAATAAATAATTTTAGATCGCCATCAAATACTGACCTAATAATAATTAACAGCTCAAGAAACAAACTAATTAAATTAGCTGATGAATATTACCAAAGTGGTATATGTGGAATCAATCAGCTACCCAAAAAAATTAAAAGGTCTTTTATGGTGGCATCAAATATTTATCAGGGTATTGGTCACAAGATATTAAAAAAAAGATACTCTTTCAATAAACAAAGAGTATATCTCAGTAAATTTGAAAAGCTTAACCTTACAATTAAAACTTTTCTTAAGCGCTCAAAATTTATTGAAAAACCTATGCATGAAAAAAAATTACATGCCTCACTACAAAATCTCCCGGATATAGATCTTTAATGAAAACTGAATATGACATCATCGTCATTGGAGCTGGACTATCTAGCCTTATGTTCTTGTCAAAGATGATAAGCAAAAAATCAAAATTATCAATTCTTGTTTTAGAGCAAAAAAATTCAATTGTCCGTAATCAATCATTTTGTGTATGGGAAGGACCTGGTCTAATTAATATTGAAAAAGAATTCAAACTTAGGGCAAAACATCGGTGGGATAAGATATTAATTGAGAACAATAAAGAAAAAATTAAAAAAAATATTCACCCCTATCACTATGTTTGTCATGATGGACACTCAACCCTAAAGAAACTTTCAAGACAATTAAATGCAAAGGTAAAAATTTTATATGCATCAAAGGTGACAAGAATAAATCAGATAGATGAAAAAATTCAAGTTACTAGCTCTGAGGGAAATTTCTACTCTAAATACCTAATTGATAGTAGACCCAAGATAGAGAAAAATGAAATTAAGTCTGATTACATGCAACAAGCATTTATTGGTAACGAAATTGAAGTTAAATCCAATTATTTTAATAAAGATGAAGCAACTATAATGTCTTTTTCAAAAAATAAAACAGAAACAGAATTTATTTATCAATTGCCCTTCACAAAAAAAAGAGCACTTGTTGAAACAACTTTATTTTCTACAAATCCTGATTTAAGAAAACTCCAACAAAAACATACAAAAAATTTGAAAAAATATGGGAACTATAAAATACTAAAGAGTGAAAGAGGCATTATCCCTATGGCAGTAGTCGAAGTTAAAGCAAACAAAAGAATAATGAAGACTGGTACCAGTGCTGGCATGGTGAGAGCTTCGTCTGGATACTCGATGAGAAAAATTGCAAATTGGATATCAAACCATAAGGGTAAAACATTAGGGAAAAATAATTTATTATCTTTTAGGTATACTCCAAATCCGTTGCTTGATTTTTTTGATAAAATTTTCCTTAGGGTTATTAAAGATTATCCAAATAAAAGCCCCGATTTATTTTTCAATCTTTTTAATCAATCAAACCATAAATCACTCATTAAATTTTTATCAGATAAACCTTCAGGGTTAGATATTATAAATATCATCATGAGCATGCCAAAAAGATTAATGCTCAAGGGTCTTTTGAAGAAGAAATGAATAAGATTCTAAAACATCAAATATTCGTCATCATGAGTGGTCTTGTCATGTTGTCTTTATATTTTTTTCTTTTACCAACGACTCATTTAAATTTAGACTTTACCCTTCTTTCAAAAGCAAACCCTATTCTATTAATTTCATTTCTATTGATAAGCACATTGGGAATCAGTCATGGTGCATTTGATGGCAAAATAATTTGGGAGAGTGGAAGTAAGAAAAATGCCTTCATACTTTACTTAATCTACATATCAATTTCTCTATTAGGGCTAATGTTATGGCTTGTCTCCCCTAGCCTAGGGCTATTTATTTTGCTTGCGATATCAACTATCCATTTTGGAAATTCAGACCTTGCTTACATTGACAACAAACAAAAATATTTAAAATATAGCTGGGGTCTTTCTATGACATTTATGCCAGTGTTATTTCATCACGCAAGTGTTTCTGAAATATTTTATTTGCTAACAGACAGTGATGTTATCTCTTCTTCACTTAGTTTTTTAAAGTACCTTATCTCATTGAATCTGATACTTTTAACTAGCTATATAATATTTAATCTTTTTAAAACAAAAGATAAAATTTATTTCCTACTAACTGGGGAGCTGACCATAATGATAATATTAGGTTACTACCTACATCCATTAGTCTGGTTTGCGTTTTATTTTTGTATATTGCATGGAATCAGAGCGTTAATTAACTACAATTTTAATTTCTTCTCCGATATGCTTTGGCTATTGCTATTCACTGCCCCCATTACCCTGATAATTATTTATATGAATTTGGACCTAAGTCTTGAAGGGTTTTTAATTGTCTTTCCAATCCTCGCATGCCTTACAATAGCGCACATGCTTTTACCGAAAATAATCAGTTTTTCAAAAACTAAAGTAATCTAACACCATAGCTTCTCATATGAGCCATATGGATCATAGGTTGATTTCTGTTTTTGGATATTAAAATGCCTACCTCCTCGAGGATCTGTCCCATGACCTGCAATATAGGCCCAATTGCAATGATTACTAGAAACATCATAATCAATAAGCTGAGATTCAAACCAAGCGGCTCCTGCTCTCCAGTCGCATGATAATTCGTTAACTAAATAGCTTGCGACAATCTGGCGCATTCTGTTGGAAAGAAAACCTGTCTCCTTTAGCTCTTTCATTCCTGCATTTATGAAATTACTATCAGTTCTTCCTTCCTTCCATAACTCAAAATTTTCATCAGAATGACACACTTTTTCATCTGATAAACCTAGTCCATACCTATGAAATATTTTTTTCCCATACTTCTTGAAGATAAGCCTAAAGTACTCTCTCCAGAGTAATTCAAAGAATATCCAATAGGTGCTCTCATTTTTTATTACATTTGATTCGTAACTCAATAAAAAATCATAAACTTGTCTAGCAGAGATATAACCACTAGCTAACCACGGTGAAAATTTTGTTGAAAAGTCTATCCCCATTAATTCATTTCTTGTTTTTTTATAAGTAGAGGGTTTATTTGAGCTAAAATAGGCCTCTAGGAATGCAAAGCCTTTCTCCTCCCCGCCAAAAAATCTATCCTCAGAAATTGGAAAGGAACTCTTTGGGTAGCTCATTTGCTCCATTTCAATTTCATTTGACGCCTCATCAACAATTGATTTAATTGCATTTATTCTTTGGTTGATTAGTGAGGGCTTAATAGGCTTAACCTCCCGTGATTCAATTTCTTTTCTAAACCTTGTAAATAAATCGGGGAGCTCGTTTAAGTTAAAGGGGATTTGATCATTTAAAAACAAACCTGATTGATAATAAGAATATAAATCAACTTTATGCCCTCTCAACCTTATTTCTTGATCAAGCTCTTCATGAGAATCAATAGACTCGCAGTAGATACGATCAATATGGAATTTTTCTACAAGCTTAAGTAATCCATCCACTGTGTCGTCTAAATAATAATTCATGGAATGTCCGTAATTGCCAAGCTTCTCTTGTAAAGCATTGAGGCCTTGGGATAAATATAACTTTCTGTGTGGCCCCATGCGGGAGAACCCCCACTCGGTATCCTTGAAGCTCTGCACATCTTGCATATAAACGAATAAAATCTCATCAGAAGATTCAATTGCTTCATTTAATGAAAGATTGTCTATTACTCTCAGATCATTTCTAAACCAATATATTGACTTCATATGAACTTAAACTCTAAGATTTATTTTTTTTGAGATTAATAATTATAAGATAGTTTGTAAGCTCAAAAATATTTTTGGGAGGAGGCCAACATTACATAAATATATTGCATGATCCATGCCACTTGGAATGTCGGCCTCATATGAACCTGTATAAATCTATTAATTACAAATTAGGCTATTTTATTTGAGAAAAGTACTCTGAAAATCTACCCTTACCTGCTGCAAATTTACCCTCAATTTTTTTACCTTCGGAAGTAGCCTCGCCCAGGTTTGAGCTTGGATCTCCAACTACAACCAACCCAACCATACCGAACATTTCGTGAGGTGTGCATTTGTAGCCATAGACTCCTTCAGTTTCAAACTTTACTGATATTGAAACCTCGCCTGCCTCTTTCGTTAATTTACCCTCCCACGGTGACGCACCCTTGGGGAGCATATTGTTGATAGAAGCAGAGTTATGCATTGCATCCCCTGTCCATGTGACGGTATCTCCTTTTTGGATTTTTATCACAGCGGGCTCAAAAACAAACATATCTGGTGCCTTACCGTTAAGCATTTTTACTTGATGATCTTTTGCCATAACCGTTCCTATAGAAAAAGTTAAAATTAAGGCAAGTAAATTTTTAAAAAACATTTTGTATTCTCCAATTTGTGTATATTAAATATTCAAACTTGTTTCTATTTGTGATGACTACCAATAATTAAAAAGGTTCTTTTATTTAAAAGATTAGAAAAACCTTTTAATGAATAAAAGCTTAATTGTGGATAGTTAGCGATTTAGTAAATATGGTGGAGAGATAAAGATAGTGGCGGAAGAGGTGAACTCCGAAGTCAAACTTAATACAGTCTAACAACATCTAGTAAAGCCCTTTCTAACGCCTGTTAACATTACTTCTCTGTCTTGTATAGTCTGACATAGTCTAGTATAATCTAACACATAACCGTATATCGAAACGTATATCAAACTGGAAACCGTATATCAATATGGCTAAACAGAACCTACTTAATAATCTTACTGTAAAGAACGCCACTTGTCCAAAGGGGAAGCTTCATAAGGATTTTAGTGATGGCGGTAATTTACTCCACCGTAGATATGCAGATGGTAGAAAGGCTTGGATAGTTAGATTGTATAAAGACGGAAAGGGATACGCTAGAGGTGTTGGAAGCTACCCTACTGTATCTTTAGCAGAAGCTAGACAATCTAGGGACTTATACAAGAAGCTATGGGAACAAGGCATAGACCCAATGATTGCTAAACTGAAAGACAAAAATAGTATCACCAATCAAACAGATCTTACCTTTGATAAAGCTTACAACATCTACCTTACTAAAAAGGTAGTCCCTAACCTATCTGATAAGACTATTAAGCGTACAAAAGAATTTTATGAGAAGTACCTGAAAGCTTCATTAGGCAAACTTCCATTAATAGATGTAAATGATGAAATCCTATTATCAGTATTAGAAAAGGTACATAGCAAAGCACCTAGTTCAGCTATGAAAGTTAAGAGCCTAGTAAATCAAATCTTTATCCATATGAAAGAGAAAAGAATGTTTAAGGGGGCTAACCCTACCCTTGAACTAAAAGGTAATAGCTTAATTGCCCCACCCAAAACAAACCACTTCTCTCACCTTGCAGAACATAGAGTAGGTGAGTTCCTTAATGCGTTAGATAAAGATAGGAAATCAAGTTTAATTATTCAAACATTCTTATATGTTGTTATGGTAACTGGCTTAAGAACTGGGTCTCTAGCTAATGCCAAATGGTCATGGCTTGATAGCAAGACTAATACATTGCATATACCTAGTTTGCATATGAAAGGTAGAGTGAGCTTTAGATGCCCCCTCCCCACCCAAGCTATAGTAAAACTGAATGCCTTAAAGACTTTTCTTAACGGTAAGAGTAAAGACTATATCTTTGAGGGTAATAAAGGTAAGCCGATATCAGACGCAACTGCTAGATTATGTTTGCAAAGATTAACGGGTGATAAGACAACGGTGCATGGATTTAGAACACTCTTTAATATAGTCGTATCCAAGATGAATAAATTTGAGATTGAGAAGATAGAATCACAATTAACCCATGCCTTTACTTCAACTGATATTAGAAAAGTTTATATGGGTAAAGAAGATTATTTAGAAGATAGAAGAAAGATTGTCCAAGCCTATGAAGATTGGTGCGATAAGCAATAATAATTATTTAACTTCTATACCCCAATACCTTTTGAGGTTTTTAATCTGCCCTTTAGTCCACTTTATATCATTTGTTTTATTCTTTATTTGTTTCTCCATACGCCAATTTACATAGCCTTGTAGTCGCCACATTTCTTTTTCTCTGAACTGTTTTCGCATTTGTTGGGCAGTTAATTTAGTAACTTGATATTCATTGATTTCCACTACCTTTGAAACTTTGTGAAGGCTAGCTCCATCAGAGTTTAATAACCCATCTGTTATTTGAAATATATACTTTGGTGGATTAGTTTCATCAAGACCACTTCCCCCTGAAACTTCACCTTTATATTTGTAAGCTACATCAGGACTTTTACCCTTTATTATTTCTTCTTCTGCATGATTTAAAAAACTGTGGAGTTCTGGTGGAATTCTTTCAGGCATACCTTTTTCTATCATAGACTTCTTAAACTTAAGTAATGTTTGAATATCTTTTGGAGTAGTACCATTAGGTGTTTGGAGGTTGCGAAGTGAGTCATACACCCTAACTGCTTCAATAATTTCATGGTCTTGAATCTCATTAATGCTAGTATCTATGGACTCTCTAAACCTTCTTAAAGAGAGTATTCCCCATGCTCTAGTGTTATACCATTCATTCAAATAGTCTTCACTTGATGTAATA
>CBFHKG010000003.1:0-33798 GCA_965656355.1 Methylophilaceae bacterium
ACTTATTTTGCCGAAATTAAGTCATTTTGTCTATATTTTAATAGATTTTAAGTGAATTTAGAGCCCATTCTAATTAATGATCGAGTTTAATGCTTGATTTAATTGATTTAATTTGAGTCTTCCATAAAATACTTTTTTAATCTTTTTCTCAGGGCTAATAATGACACTAAAGGGTAAAACACCCCGCTCATTACCAAGTGATTGTGATAGTTCAACTCCCTCGTTCTCAGCAATAAAAGACAAGTACTCAATGGGTATTTTTTTTGTAAATTTATTAACAGATTCTAAATCATCTATAGCGATTGCAATGGTTTGGATAGTTTTATTTTTATGAGAAAATTCATTTAATTCAGGTATTTCTTCTCGACAAGGTGCACACCATGTTGCCCAAAAATTAAGTAATAACCATTGACCCTCGAACTTAGAAAAAGAAATCATTTCTCCAGAGTTATCCATAATATTAGCGTTAAATAGTGATGCAGTTGAGATATCGGTTGGATTAGAAATGACTAACTCGTCATTAAGATTATTTTTTTTCATAAGGTAACCTGAAAAACCAGCAACTATGGCAATAAATACGAGTAGCAATATAAATTTTATATTTTTTTTCATTAATCTAACCCTATTTGTAATATTTTTTTAAATTCTTTCGGATTTTTAAAACCGATCGTTCTTATTTTTCTAACTTCATTGCCAGCATTATCAAAAAATAGAATAGCAGGCGGGCCAAAAATGTTAAATTCTTTCATTAATGCCTTATCATTTACATTGTTACCTGTTACATCAGCTTTTAGTAGAATATATTGTTTCATCAATGCATTTACTTCCTTGTCAGTAAAAGTAAATTTTTCAAATTCAAGACAAGCTACACACCAATCTGCATAAAAATCGAGCATGATGGGTTTTGCCTTGTTAGAAGCAATTATATTGTCTAATTGTTCTATTGAATTAATAACAATAAACTCAGGTTTTTCATTTGATGATAAATTTATATCTTTATCAATATAATTCTTAGTATGGTAAATATTAAAGCAGACAGAAAAAAGCAATCCTAAAATTAAAACTATCTTTAAAATAGCTATTTTATTTTCAGTAAAAAATAAATAATAAGATATTGAGATTGTTAATAAGGTATTTAAAAGTAAAAAGAAAACTGTTTCGTCCAAAATAGGACGAATAATATAAATTGACATGCCAATTAATACGAAACCTATTAATTTTTTAACCTTCACCATCCATATCCCAGGCTTTGGGAGAAACCTATTAGCAGAAAAACCAATAAGCAATAAAGGAACACTCATTCCAATGCTCATGATAAATAAAGAAAGGCCACCCAATAAAATATCATTTGCTTGGCTTATATATAAGATTGCTGCCGCTAAAGGTGGGGCCACACAGGGGCTTAATATAAGTGCTGAAAACAAACCTAGGAAAAAAATATGTATGATATTTTTCTTATTTATTTTGTTAAGAAGCCTTGATAGAAAATTATTTTCAGAAATATTAAAATGAAAAACATCAAACATGGCAAGAGCAAAAATAATAAATAAAAATCCATTGAATAATAAGAAATAAATATTTTGCAAGCTCGAGGATAAAAAACTACCTGTAATAGATGCAACAATGCCAAAAATAATATAAGTCGCAGATACACCTCCAACATAACTTAAAGTATAACGAATAGCATGATCCTTATTAGATGATATGACGATACTTGATAAAATTGGGACCATAGGCAGAACACAAGGAGTTAATGATAATAGTAATCCTGCCAGAAAAAAGCTTACTAAAATAATAAGGAAATTTCTGTCATTAAGTGTTTCAACAAATGAGTCTGTTTCAGAAAGATAATTTATATTAGATTGACCTTCCATATTAATAATATGCGTTGAAGGTGGATAACAAAGACCTTTTTCACTACACCCTTGAAAATCTATTATAATTTTTTGATTAGTTGGTATCTGACCTTTGTGCAGAATAGTAATAATTTGTTTATCAAAATAAACTTCTTGCTTTCCAAAGAATTCGTCTTCTTTGATATCACCTTGAGGATAGGTTGTTTCTATTTTAGTTGAAGGCTCAAAAGAAACTTTAAACTTGGCCTTGTAGGTATAGTAACCGGGGGCATTATTAAGCTCTATTTTAATTATTGATTTATTTTCATCGGGCAAAAGTTCAAATTGAAATGCTTCTTCAACAGGGAGGAAAGCCTCTTTTTCATCATAAAAACTGAAATCATCATTCGCGGATGATGAAAGGCTGAAAAAAAACAGAATAAAAACTAAATTTAAATGTCTTAACATCTTTATAGAATAGGATTTGAAGCTTATAATTATCCGCAATTAAGACTAATTACTCAATGAATTTCATAACTTTAATTAAAACATGCGAAAAATAATTATCATTTTTTTAATTCTATTACCTGGCCTAGAGTTAGCGGGGATTATTTATTTCTTTAATCTTTATGGCTGGTGGTTCTTATTGTATTTAATATCGATCGCTATTTTAGGCTGGCAATTAATTCGAGAAGAAAAGGCAAACGCATTAAGTAAACTTACAGGATTGATGTCTAAGGGAGGAAATCCTGCTGACGCAATAATGGGCTCAGCAAAAAATTTTCTTGCAGGTATTTTATTCTTATTTCCAGGAGTGATAACGGATGTATTTGGCTTGCTAATTTTATTGCAAGGAGGCAAGGCCTCGGCTTTGAAAAAAGAACAAGCATATAAGTCTCATGAAGGAAAAACGCCAGACATCATTGAAGGCGAGTTTCACCGAGAGGATAAAAAAAATAATGACGACTTATAAAATTAAAATACAGTCGTCTGGAGAAGAGTTTGAAGTCAAGCCAAGCCAAACAATACTAGAAGGAGCTATAGTAGCTGGAATTACGATTCCATATGGATGTCAAGATGGCGCTTGTGGTTCTTGTAAAGGAAAAATAATATCTGGTAAATTTTTCTTAAACGACCATCAATCATCTGCTTTAACAGAATCTGATATCAAATTGGGAATGACGCTTTATTGTAAAACAATGGCCCAAGAAGATTTAGTGATTGAACCAAATATTCCAGATGCGTATGATGAATATTCGCCAAAATTTTATCCTGTTAGGGTAGAAAGTTTAGCAAACTTAAATCATGATGTAATGCAGATGTATCTTAAACTACCTGCATCTGAAACATTAAAATTTAAAGCAGGTCAGTATATTGAATTTTTAATGGCCGATGGAAGTCGTCGAGCTTTTTCAATGGCAAATGCACCCCATGAATCAATGATTGAACTCCATTTAAGGCTTATTGAAGGTGGAAAATTCACAAGTTTTGTTTTTAATGAAATGAAAGAAAAATCAATTCATAGAATCGAGGGCCCTATAGGGCAGTTCTATTTAAGAGCAAGCGACAAGCCTATAGTTTTTATTGCGGGCGGAACTGGATTTGCACCAATAAAATCTATTATTGAAGATATGATTTTTACTAAAAATGAAAGAAAAATATATTTGTATAGGGGCGTGAGATCAAAAGAAGATCTTTATATGGCTGAGTTAGTTACTGATTGGAAAAAAAAGTTAAAAAATTTAAATTATATTCCTGTCATTGAGGATGGACTTTCGGAAAAAGTTAGGAGTGGGTTCGTTCACCATGCTGTCCTAGAAGATTTTAAAAACCTAAGTGATGTTCAAATTTATTGTTGTGGCGCACCCGGGCTTGTTGAAAATGCATTTATAGACCTAACAAAAAATGGCCTTCCTGAGAATCAATTTTTTGCAGATGCATTTACATTTGCACCTAAAAAGAAATAAGAAAATTATTTTTAATTTAGGCTTTCTGAAACAATAAGTTTGCGAATATTTTGAGTGTCAATATTGTTACAAACAAAAATATTCTTAAAAATTTTACTAAGTAGCCCCTCAATTTTTTTATGGTTAACGATAATTTTTATGTTTTGTAACCAACCCGTTTCGATGTTATGCAATTGATCAATGAAGTGCTTGGCACTATTAGTACTCGAAAAAAGAATGAACTGATGATGGTAGTTTACCAAATCATTTTTTAGTTGAATTAAGTCAATATCCACATATTTTCTTACATAACATTCACCATAATTTACAATACCTCCTTTTTCTTCTAAAGCATTTTTTAGGGTTTCACGACCACCTTCGCCCCGTATAATTAAAATTTTCTGACCCTCAACATTCTTATAAATTTTCTCTTTTAATAGATGTTCAGAGTCAAAAGTCTTAATTGGGAAATGAACATCCACCGATAATTTTTTTTGTAATAATAGTTTTGTCGTAGGACCAATACTTGAGAATATTAAATTTTTAGGAATTTGAAGCGATAATTTTTTTACTCTTTCAAGAAAGAAATGAACTGCATTTGTACTGATAAAAATAATATGTTGATAAGTTTTTACGTTTTTTATAACCCCATCAAAAATTTGGTAGTTATTAAGTGGATGAATTTCAGTGAGGGGGAAACTTAAAAGCTCAATTTCTGAATTTTTAAGATCGCTTGATAATTGCACATTAGTTTTCTGCGGCCTGGTAGATATAAGAGCAATTTTTTTTGATCTATTCATTCTTTATAAATTTGATAGGATTTTTTTTGCTCCTTTAGCAATTAAAGCTTCTCCTAATGCCTCACCAAGTTTATAAAATTCTGATTTTGATCCGTTCTTCTCAGCATGAATAATTTCCGAACCGTCCGGCTTTGCCACAAATCCTCTAATAGAAAAAATATCATTGTTGATTGATGCAAAGGCACCTAATGGAACTGTACAACTTCCTGCAAGAGATCGACTTACGGTCCTTTCTGCCAATACACAACGGGCCGTATCTTCATCATTTAAAGGTCTCAATAAATCTGTCAATATTTTATTATCAGATAAGATTTCAATTCCTAAGGCTCCTTGCCCAACAGCAGGTATACTTTCCGAAGGACTGATAAATTCTTTTATTCTTTTTTTTAAATCCAAGCGGATAAGTCCAGCAGCAGCTAAAATTATTCCTCCATATTGACCCTCATCTAATTTTTTTAATCTTGTTTGTAAATTTCCTCTCAGTGGCTCAATAATTAAGTGGGGATATTTTGATTTAATTTGACTTTGTCTTCTTAAGCTTGATGTACCAACAACCGAACCTTTTGGCATATCTTTTATAGAACCATACTCGTTAGAGACGAAGGCATCTCTTGCATCTTCGCGTTTTGAGATAGCTATTAATTTAAATTCTTCAGGGATATCCATAGGTAAATCTTTCATTGAATGAACGGCTAAATCTGCTTTTCTTTCAAGCAATGCATGTTCTAGCTCTTTAATGAATAGACCTTTTCCTCCTATCGTAGCTAGTGATTCATTCAACAAAATATCACCTTGTGTTTTAAAACCTTTAATGGTTATTTCAATCCCAGGATGAAATTCAGATATCAATTTCTTAATAAATTCTGCTTGCCACATAGCAAGGGGGCTTTCTCGAGATGCAATGATTATTTTTTTTAACATAACCATTAGGATTTTATCACAGCGAGGATTGTTAGATTAATCATATGATTGATGATTTTCATATATAATTCATTGAAAATAATAGAAAAATTTGTAGAAATGAAAAAAAATAAACAAAATTGGTCAGACAGATTTTCAGAGCCAACTAGTGAGATAGTTAAAAGATATACAGCGTCAGTAAATTTTGACCAAAGACTTGCATTATATGATATTGCAGGCTCACTAGCGCACGCAGAAATGTTAAAAAAACAAAAAATCATTTCATCCAAAGATTTTAGTGCTATAAAAAAAGGTTTAAACCAAATCAAAAAAGAAGTCATCGCAAATAATTTTGAATGGTCCATTGACCTTGAAGATGTTCATCTTAATATAGAGAAAAGATTAACTGATATTGCTGGCGAGGCAGGAAAAAAACTGCACACAGGTAGATCAAGAAATGATCAAGTGGCAACTGATATGAGGCTTTTCCTCAGAGATGCCACAGATCAATTAGTAAATTTAATCAAAAAATTACAACAAGCTACGTTAGCTAAGGCCGAAAAACATGTTACCACCATCATGCCTGGCTTAACCCACCTTCAAGTAGCTCAACCAATTAGCTTTGCCCATCATTTGCTTGCTTACTTTGAAATGTTAGAAAGAGATAAGGCAAGATTTATTGATTCTAGAACAAGAATTAATACTTTGCCCTTAGGCGCAGCGGCACTCGCTGGTACCTCTTATCCAATTGATAGAAGGTTTGTAGCTAAATTATTAAATTTTGAAGGAGTCATGGAAAACTCAATCGATGCAGTATCAGATAGAGATTTTTTGATCGAATTTAATGCAAATGCGTCACTCTTAATGACCCATCTTTCAAGATGGTCAGAAGAATTAGTGATGTGGTCGAGCCCATTTTTTAATTTTATTGAGATTTCAGATAGTTTTTGTACGGGATCAAGCATAATGCCCCAGAAAAAAAATCCTGATGTACCAGAATTAGTTAGAGGTAAAACTGGAAGAGTAAATGGGCACCTAGTCAGTTTACTCACATTAATGAAAGGTCAGTCGCTTGCTTATAATAAAGATAATCAAGAGGATAAGGAGCCTATATTTGACGTTGTAGACACTGTTTTAGATACATTAAAAATTTATGGGGAGATGATCTCTAAAATTAAGGTATTTCCTGAAAATATGGAAAATGCAGCCTTGAAGGGGTATGCGACGGCAACGGATTTAGCGGATTATTTAGTAAAAAAAGGTTTACCTTTTAGGGAGTCTCATGGCGTGGTCGCTAAAGCTGTGAAATATGCAATTGATAAAGGTTATGATTTATCAGAGATGGACCTATCTGAGCTAAAAAAATTCCATCAATTGATAGATCAAGATGTCTTCAAATTTTTATCTTTAAAGGGATCAATTCAGTCAAGAAAGCATATTGGAAGTACGGGATTTACTGCCGTAAATTTAGCACTAAAAAAAGCAAAATCTAAACTATAAGAATAAATTATTTAAATTATATCCAGCCTTAGAAGTCAGGCTAAGTATATCTTCAACCGGTCTTTTACCTGACTCAGATAATGCCCATAACATGCTTGATCTCGTCCCAGTTCGGCAATAAGCAAAAATAGGTTTTTCAGAAGCATCAAAATATTCACCAAATTGATCGACATCGACCTGAGTTATTTGCCCACCAATAACGGGTTGATGAATAAATTTGAGGCCATTTTCAACAGCAGCATTTTTTATACTTTCGACAGTGACTTGATTTATTTCTTCATTATCTGGTCGATTACAAAAAATTGTTTTAAATCCGGCTTCTTTTATTGTTTGTATATCATCAACTGTGACCTGTTCAGATACAACATAATCATCAATAATTTTATTTAATTGCATGTTCTAATCCTTCAAAAATATTTGTAATAGCTCGTTCAAAAAATTTTGCCCCAAAACAGTTGGTTTTATCCTACCATTTTTTTGAACCATCAGTTTTTTATCTTTTGCTAAGCTCAATTCTTTATCAATAATGCTAATAGGCAAATTTGTTCTTTGTTCAAAAAGAGATTGATTAAAACCCTTGTTTAGCCTTAGGGCATTCATCATGAATTCAAAAATTAAATCACTTTCTGATAATAACTTCTCATCATCATAAAATTTATGATTATTTGCATTTTTAATATAATCGCGTGGATTTTTAAAACAACTCTTACGAGAAACTTTCCCTTCACAAGTTAATTTACTGTGAGCCCCTGCTCCAATGCCAAGATAATCTCCAAAATTCCAATAATTTAAATTATGCAAACATTGGTTATTTTTTTTTGCATAAGCGGAAGTTTCATAATGTTCAAATTTTGCAAAATTAAGTTCATTACTAATCAAATCAAATATTTCTGCACTTTTTTCTTCATCGGGTAACTGTGGCGGAAATTTATAAAAAAAAGTATTAGGCTCAATAGTCAGATGGTAGTAGGAAATATGTGAGGTGCCGATTTCAAGGGCCTTAGTAATATCCTCTTTGACGTTACTAAGACTTTGGTTAGGCAAAGCAAACATTAAGTCGATATTAACTTTATCAAAAATTTTAACAGCTAAATTTGCAGCACTCGCAGCTTCTTTTGGACTGTGAATACGTTCAAGTTTTTTTAGGTGGGTTTGATTAAAACTCTGAATGCCAAGTGACATTCTGTTGATTCCAACATCTCTATAGCCATAAAAATGTTCTTTATCAAATGTCCCTGGGTTAGCTTCGATAGTAATTTCACAATTTTTATCTAAGCCAAAAGTATTTTCTAATTTTTTTATGAGTGTATCAAAAGCCTTAGGACTGAATAGACTTGGTGTTCCACCACCAAAAAAAATTGAATGTATCGGCCTGTTAGGTTCAATATTATAATTTTCAATTTGTTTCAATAAGGCATGGATATAGGCTTCTTCATTGTTCTTAATATTTTGATCTTTGAATTCGTGCGAATTAAAATCACAATAAGGGCATTTATGAATACACCAGGGAATGTGAATATAAACTGAGAGAGGTGGTTGTTGCATACTTAGAGTTAAAGTAAAACCAAAGTTATTTTTTCTTTACAGGGCTTTCTAAACTTTCAATTAGTGCAAAAAGAATTTTCTTCATTTGTTCTTCAGAAACTTCCATTAATACTCCATCATCAAATGCATCTTGTGCGATCTGTTTTAATTCATCAAAGTTTTCATTCATGACTTTAACTTTTTCAGTGCAGGACACAACTGATTTGTCATCTCTTAGCCATGTAGGCCATTTTTGATTTTTATTCGTCATAAAGTATTTTAAGTTTATGTTTTAACTTTTGCAAAGCTTGGCCACGATGACTGATTTTATTTTTTAAATTAAAGTCTAGTTCAGCTGCAGAAAGATCTGTTTTAAAATCCATAAATATAGGATCATAGCCAAAACCATTCTTACCTCTTGGAGAAGATAAAATTTCACCCTGCCATATTCCTTCTGCGATAATTGGTTGTGGATCATCATAAGAGGTAATAAAAACTATTGCGCAATAATAATGAGCCCTTCTATTTTTTTCATTTTTTAAAAGTCCTAGTAACTTAGTATTATTCTTTTTATCGTTTGCTCCCTCTCCTGAAAATCTAGCTGATAAAATACCAGGCTTTCCGTTTAATACGTCTACACATAATCCAGAATCATCTGCTATAGCAGGCAGATTAGATGCTTTTGAAGCAAACCTTGCTTTGGTTAGTGCATTTTCTATGAAGGTTCCAAATGGTTCTTCTGCTTGCCCAATATTGAGTTTGGATTGCGCAACAGTTTGAATTGGTAAGTCATGAAGTAATGTCTCAATTTCAGATAATTTTTTTTCATTATTTGTCGATAAAATAATTTTCTGCATTATGTATTATTTGAGAACTTTTTTTTGAATTTGAATTAATTCGGCAATGCCTTGCTCTGCAATTTGAATGATATTATTCATTTCATCTTTTGTAAAAGGCTCTCCTTCAGCCGTCCCTTGAATTTCAACAAATTTACCTTGTTCCGTCATCACAATATTCATATCAGTATCACAATTTGAATCTTCATCATAATCAAGATCAATTAAGACTTCACCATTTTTTATTCCTAGTGAAATTGCTGCTACTGCATCTTTTATAGGTGAGGTTTTTAAAATTTCTTTTCCAATTAGAGGATTAATAGCATCACAAAGTGCTACATAAGCTCCTGTAATGCTTGCAGTTCTTGTTCCACCATCAGCTTGAATTACGTCACAATCTATATGAATGGTCCTTTCTCCTAATGCCTTTAAATCGATAATTGCTCTAAGACTACGACCGATTAATCTTTGTATTTCTTGAGTTCTTCCTGATTGCTTTCCTCGCGCAGATTCCCTTGACATGCGGGTAGATGTTGACCTTGGAAGCATTCCATATTCAGCTGTTACCCACCCTTGACCTTTTCCTTTTAAAAAAGAGGGTACTTTTTCTTCTACACTGGCGTTACAAATAACATGTGTATCTCCGCACTTTATCAAAACCGATCCTTCTGCATGTTTTGTATAGTTCCTTAGAATTTCAATTTGTCTAATTTCATTATTTGCTCTTTGCGGTGATCTCATAAAGTTCTCTTCGTTATTTTGAATGGTGATTATAATCCAAAGTTAGTTAAATAGCCGTTTGAGAATTTAAATGTTTCTTACCTTAGTTAAAAATAGATTGTTAAACTATCAAAAAGCTTCACAACTAACCTAGGAATAAAGATGATTTCGAGCATGACAAGCTATCACTCAGTTTCAAGAGAAACAAGCTATGGTTGTTTAGTTTTAGAAATTAAAACGTTAAATAGTAGATTTTTTGATTTACAAATTAAATTGAGTGATGAACTTCGGATTTATGAGCCCATCATTAGAAAAAAAATAGCTAAAACACTTTCGAGGGGAAAAATTGAATGTAAAATTTTTTTGAAGGCAAGAGAAGACTTAGTTGAAATTAAAAATAATGATCTAAAGGCTTTAAAAAAACTAATAAAATCTGTTGAAAAGATATCAGAACTTATTAAGAGACCAAAACAAATAAGTCCTATAGAAATTATTCGACTTCATGGTGAAACAAATAATAAACAAAATTATAAGGGGCTTGATAAGGTATTGCTTCCCCTTGTTGATAATGCACTTAAAAAAATTATTGATGATCGTCAGCGTGAGGGCAAAAAAATTAAGCAATTGATTACGTCTAGGGGCTTAAAGATAGAAAAAGAAGTATCCAAAATTAAAAAGATCATACCCAAGTATATAAATATTTATCAAAGTAAAATAAATAAGAAATTTAAAGATGCTCTAATAAATGTTGACCAAGATAAAATTAAACAAGAACTAGTAACTTTTATTCAAAAAAGTGATGTTGAAGAAGAGCTTGATAGGTTAAATTCTCATTCACATGAACTAAAGAGATTAGTAGGCTTATCCGAGCCTGTTGGAAAAAAAATCGATTTTCTAATGCAAGAATTTAATCGTGAGGCGAATACATTAGGCTCAAAAGCTATTGCAGTTGAGATTTCACAATCTGCAGTTGAATTAAAGATCTTAATAGAGCAAATAAGAGAACAAATACAAAATATTGAATAACGGCACTTTAGATATGACAGAAGAAAATAAAAAAGGAAGGTTGTTTATCGTGACTGCACCATCAGGTGCAGGAAAAACCTCTCTAATAAAGGCACTAACTGAATTGTGTCCGCAATTTAAGGTATCTACCTCGCATACAACTAGAAAACCCAGAAAAGGAGAAAGAGAAGGAATCGATTACTATTTTGTAGATAACGATGCTTTTAATACTTTAAAGAATAGTGGTGAGTTTTTAGAAAATGCCGAATGCCATGGTGCCAAATATGCAACAGCAAAGAGTCCTGTTGAAGAGAGCATAAAGACAGGCAAAGATATTATTTTAGAGATTGACTATCAAGGAGCTATAAATGTTAAGAAAGTTTTCCCTAATGCAATCAGTCTATTTATCATTCCACCTTCAATGGCTGTTCTAAAAGAAAGGCTAGAGGGAAGAGGTCAAAATTCGCAGGCTGAGATAAAAGGACGATTGGCTGCTGCTGGAGAGGAAATCAGCCATCTTGAAAAGTTTGATTATGTTATAATCAACGATGAGTTTGATCAGGCCTTGAGGGATTTAAAATCTGTGTTTAATGATTCTCCCGAATCAATAAATTTAGAAACTTCGAAACAAAAAAAATCTTTTCAGGGTTTATTTGACGCAATAAAATAAAATATTTGGAGCAACAAAATAATGGCAAGAATTACCGTAGACGATTGTTTAGAAAAAATACCTAACAGATTTCAATTAACCCTTGTAGCAGCCCTTAGATCAAGACAACTTGTGAATGGCGCTGAGCCTTTAATTGATATGGAAGGTTCAAGAGATAAATCATCAGTAATAGCGCTTAAGGAAATTGCTGCAGGTTTAATTGGAGAAGAAATTCTAATTCAAAACCCAGGTTAATAAGAGAAATTTGTTTTAAAGGAGAGTAATCTTTGGCTAATACCGCTCACACCAGCCAAGCCGATTTAAATAAAAGTCATCGATCCTTTTTGCTTCCTGTTGACCAAGACAATTCTAGCCTCACTCAACTTGTAAAGACTTATCTTCCAAAGACAGAGATTGATAAAGTTTGGGAAGCCTACCGATTCAGCGAAAAAGCCCATAGCGGCCAAAAAAGAAGGAGTGGAGAGGCTTACATCAGCCACCCAGTTTCTGTAGCTTGCATAGCTGCCCGATTCCATTTGGACAGTCAGTCAATTCAGGCTGCACTTTTACACGACGTTGTTGAAGATACTGATTCCACAGAATTAGAAATAGAGTCAAAATTTGGTAAGCAAGTGAGTACGCTTGTGACAGGCTTATCAAAACTAGACAAAGTAGAGTTTCAAGATGCAAATGAGGCTCAAGCTGAAAACTTCAGAAAAATGTTGTTAGCGATGACTCAAGATGTAAGGGTTATGTTAATAAAGCTGTCAGATCGCCTCCACAATATGCAAACTATTCAATCATTGGATGAGAGTAAAAAGATTAGAATTGCTCAAGAGACTGTAGATATTTATGCGCCAATCGCAAATAGACTTGGTTTGAATAATCTATATCAAGAGCTTGAAGATTTATGCTTTGAAGTTTTACATCCGGTGAGATACAAAACAATTCAAAAAGCGATTAAGGCCAGTCGCGGCAATAGAAAAGAAGTTATCGAGAAAATATCAAATGAGATAAGTCATAAATTAAAATCTGTTAAAACGAAAGCTGAAATAACGGGTAGAGAAAAAAATCCTGCAAGTATTCATAGAAAAATGCTTGAAGATCAGACAGGTTTTAATCAAATAAATGATATTTATGCGTTTAGGATAATCGTTAATGATATTAACGATTGCTATTTAACCTTAGGAACATTGCACTCGCTTTATAACCCTATTCCTGGAAAATTTAAGGATTATATTGCCATTCCAAAAGCAAATGGATACCAATCACTCCATTCTACTCTTCTAGGTCCTTTCGGCGTTCCGGTTGAGATTCAAATTAGAACAAAAAATATGCATCAACTAGCGGAGGCTGGCGTTGCCGCTCACTGGTTATATAAAACAAAAGATGCACACATTACAGATTTACAGCAAAAAACTAACCAATGGTTGAAAAGGATGCTAGATATTCAAAATGATAGTTCTAATTCGCTGGAATTTTTAGAACATTTAAAGGTTGATCTGTTTCCTGACGAAGTCTATGTTTTTTCTCCAGATGGTAAAATATTTGCCTTACCCAAAAATTCTTCATCTATTGATTTTGCATATGCAGTTCATAGTGATGTTGGAAATAAGGCAGTATCAGCAAAAATAAATCAGATGTTAGTTCCGTTGAGAACAAGACTCTCAACTGGCGATCACGTAGAGATAATTACCTCAACATTAGCAAAACCAAATCCTACTTGGTTAAATTTTGTCATTACAGGCAAGGCTAGATCGCAAATAAGAAATTATCTCCGATCGGCTGAATCGAAAGACCTAATATTCTTAGGTGAAAAAATGTTAAATAATGCACTTAATGCTTTTCACATTCATCCAACTGCAATTAAAAAAAAGCATTGGAACAAATTAATCTTGGACTATCACGTTCAATCAAAAGATGAAATTTTAATGGATATTGCACTAGGTAAAAAAGTAAATGTGATGGTAGCCCACCAACTAACAAATCTAATGGATGGGGTTGCAAGCAATAAAAAGCAAACAAAGATGCTTGATGTCATTACAATTAAGGGCTCTGATGATATGGCGATTCAACTTGCAAACTGTTGCCATCCAATTCCTGGAGATCCCATATTAGGCTATATTAATAAGGAAAAAGGCTTATTAATCCATACACATGATTGTCAGATTGTTAATGAGTTATCACTCGATCATGACCGATGGGTAGATGTTGAGTGGGAGCCTGATTCCGAAAAATTATTCAATGTCCGACTAAGTGTTCTAGTGGTTAATGAAAGAGGGATGTTAGGTAAAATAGCATCGGTCATTGCTGATGCAGAATCAAATATTGATAATGTTTCAATTCAAGATATGGATGGGAGTCCATTTGCAACACTAAATTTCTTGGTTCAAGTTCGACATAGACAGCACCTTGCTGAGTTGATAAGAAATCTTAGGAAAATTACCAAAGTTAACAAAATAACGAGAGTTAAAAATTATAAGAATTAAAATTTTAAAAGGATTTGAATGATATGAAAAAAATTATAAAAACAGATGAAGCTCCTGCAGCAATCGGAACATACTCGCAAGCTGTAAAAAAGGGAAATATTATTTTTCTATCAGGTCAGATAGCCTTAAATCCTAAGTCTATGGAATTGGTCGAGGGAATTGAAAATCAGATTCATCAAGTGTTTAAAAATATCTTAGCTGTAATAAAAGCCGCAAACGCATCTTTAGATGATCTAGTAAAATTGAATATATATCTCACAGATTTGAGTAACTTTGCTTTGGTGAATTCTATTATGGAGGAATATTTTAGCGAGCCATATCCTGCAAGAGCTGCTATCGGAGTTGCATCACTTCCAAAAGGATCATTAGTCGAGGCAGATGGGTTTTTAGTTGTTGATTGATTTAAATTTTGTCTAAAAAAAAATTATTAACGGAACTTCAAGCAAAGAAACTAAAAAAATTAGGCATTATCTCAACAATCGATTTACTTTTATATTTACCTAATAAGTACAATGATCAAACTGTAATTCAAACTATCAATGACAGTCTTGTTGGGGAAAAAAGTCAAATTGAAGTTAATGTAAATGATCTTGAAATAAAGTATCGACCAAAAAAAAACTTAATATTATATGTCTCTGATCAAACAGGACAGATGCAAATACGTTTTTTGCATTATTATCCAAGTCAAATTAAACAACTAGAATCAGCAAGTCTTGTCAGGTTTTATGGAGAAGTTAGGCAGCAATCCAATTGTAAAGAAATGATTCATCCTGAATATTTCTTGGTCGATAATTCAACGGGTCTTTCAAAAAATTTAACCCCTATATATTCAACTACAAAAGGGCTGTCTCAAAACATGTTAAGAAAGTTAATAAAAAATCATATTGAAGGTGCAATTGAAAATGAATTATTCAAAGAACTATTTTTAAATTTGTATAAGAAGTATGAATTTCCTAGTTTCATGGATTCAATTAGTTTTCTGCATGAACCACCAAAAATAAAAGTTGATGCTATAGAGAATATTCATAATTCTAGGTTTTTTAAAAGATTGATTTACGATGAACTGCTCGCTCAACAATTATTCCTTAGAAAACAATATAACTTATTAAAAAAAAATAAAGCTCCTAAATTTAAGCACGAACAACCAAAACAAGAAATTTTTTTAGAACAATTAAATTTTAAGTTAACGGATAGTCAAAAACAGGTATTAGAAGAAATACAAAATGATTTTACAAAAGGCTTTCCAATGAACAGACTTTTACAAGGTGATGTTGGATGTGGAAAAACAGTTGTAGCAACTATTGCCGCTATTGATTGTATAGAAGCAGGTTTTCAAGTTGCATTTATGGCACCTACAGAAATTCTAGCTGAGCAACACTATGAAAAATTAATAAATTGGTTTAAAGATTCTTCCTATGAAATTCTATTGCTCACAGGAAGCATGCCTAAAAAGGCAAAATTAGAAACCTATTTAAAAATTGAAAAAGGCAATGCTGATATAGTCATTGGAACGCACGCCTTATTTCAAGAAGCGGTGACTTTTAACAATTTAGGATTTTATATAATTGATGAACAACATCGCTTTGGTGTTGAGCAAAGGATGTTGCTAAAAAATAATTCAAAAAATCTACAGGGCTTTGAGCCCCATCAATTGATGATGAGTGCCACTCCTATTCCTCGAACATTATCTATGAGTTTTTTTGCACATATGGATGTCTCAACTATAAAAGAGTTACCAGTGGGAAGAATGCCAATTACAACAAAGGTCTACTTGGATGATAAAAGAAAACAGTTATTAAATTTAATTGATGAGCATTGTAAAAAAAATAATCAAATTTATTGGGTATGCCCATTAATAGAAGAAAGCGAATTCTTAGATTTAGAGACAGTCAAAGATACATATCAAGAGCTTGAAAAATATTTCATTAACCAAAAGGTAGGGTTAATTCATGGAAAAATGAAAGCTGAAGAAAAAAAAGAAATTATGAAAAAATTTCAAAAAAATTTAATTCAAATATTAGTAGCCACCTCTGTTATTGAAGTCGGGGTTGATGTTCCAAACGCAACATTAATGATTATTGAAAATTCAGAGAGATTAGGATTATCCCAATTACATCAACTTAGAGGACGCATTGGAAGGGGTGAAAAAAGGAGTTATTGTGTATTACTGTATAAAAATAAATTATCATCAACAGCCAAGCAGCGTTTGAGAATAATTTACGAAAATACTGATGGCTTTAAGATTGCAGAGGAAGATTTAAAATTAAGGGGGCCAGGTGAACTTATGGGGTATAAGCAAAGCGGTGTTCCTACATTGCGATTTGCTAATTTAAATAGAGATTTAGTTATCTTAGAAAATGCTCGAAATGATGCTAATAGCTTAATTGAAAAAAATGATGCAAGAATCAATGAACATATGAAACGTTGGCTAAGAAACTTTGAAGAGATAGTCACGGTATGAAAATAAATTGGAAAAATAAAATTTATAAGGGTAAAAACCAAGTCTTGCTTACTTACAAAAGCTCAATTACAAATAAAGTTAGTCAAAAAGCTAGTTTAAGAATAGAGAGAAATAAAGATTTCCCAAATACAATTTTTAACGATGAAAAATTTTTTTTTAAGACAACTAGGTCTGGTAGTTTGTTCTTAAGGGAAGTTTTAATTTACGCTAATGATGAACCTATTATTTATGCAAGAACTGTCTTTAAGAAAAATTTAAGGCAATTGACTGGGCTAGTTAAAAAATTGAATGAAAATCCGTTAGCAAATATAGTATTCAAAAAAAAGACTAAACGATCAGAATTTATTTTTAGCCATATGTCTCCTAACTATAAATTATCAAAAAGATTAAATGCAAAGCAAATAGCAATAAAAAAATTTGTTGGCGCAAGGCAATCAAACTTTTTATGTAGAGGAGAGAGAATTCTTTTAACAGAAATTTTTTTCAAGGATATTAACCGCTTTATATGATTAAAATTTTGCCATTCATAAACCTTCTAAGGCTAAATAGACCGATAGGTATTTTTTTACTTTTATGGCCAACCCTTTGGGCATTATGGCTTTCAAGTCATGGAATGCCCGATTTAAGAACATTAGGGATTTTTATTCTAGGTGTTATTGTGACAAGGTCGCTTGGATGCGCAGTTAATGACTTGGTAGATAGAAATATAGACAGTAAGGTCCTTAGAACAAAAAATCGACCATTAGCCTCTGGACAAATTTCTGTTAATGAGGCGCTTTACTTAATAATAGCTCTTGCAATACTTGCTCTTTTTTTGGTATTTCAGCTAAATATATACGCAATTAAAATTTCATGCATCGCATTGCTCTTCATTTTTTTATATCCATTTACCAAAAGGTTTTTACCAGTTCCCCAGGCATTTTTAGGCATAACTTTTGGATTTAGTATTTTAATGGTATTCGCCTTTACTCAAAGTCAGATTACCTTTGATGCATGGCTTTTATTTACTGCTAATGCTTTTTGGGTTCTGGCATATGATTCACATTATGGGATTGTGGATAGCATTGACGATAAAAAAATTAAAGTGATGTCAATACCATTAACATTTGGCAAGTCGACCATGAAAATTATAGGAGGCTGTTATCTAGCAACTTTTATTTTACTTGTCACTATAGGATCAATGAGTAGCTATGGTCCCCTTTATTTTGTTGCACTATTTATTGCCTTTTTATTAGCCTTTATTATTTGGCAAAAGTCTTTACTTTTTGACCCAAAGGCTAATTTTAATGCTTTTATATCAAATAATTATGTGGGGTTTTTTATATTTGTTGGTTTTTTATCTCAATCATAGAAAAAACGACTAATAAATTGACAATTTATACCTAAATAGACTAAAATTCGCCTCTTGAATTAAATTTACTAAGGTATTAAGAATGAAAACAGTTTCTGCTAAATCACATGAAGTCAAAAGAGATTGGCTTTTAGTTGATGCAAAAGATGCGACACTTGGAAGATTGGCAAGTGGTATTGCCCACAGACTTAGAGGCAAACATAAAACTATCTATACCCCTCACGTTGATACGGGTGATTATATTGTCGTGATAAATGCAGAACAAATTAAAGTAACGGGCAATAAAGCTGAGGATAAAATTTATCATAGACATACAGGTTTTCCTGGTGGGCTTTATTCTACAAATTTTACTAAACTCCAAGCTAGGTTTCCTGGAAGAGCTTTAGAAAAAGCAGTTAAAGGCATGCTGCCAAAAGGACCTTTAGGCTATGCAATGATAAAAAAAATGAAAGTTTATGCAGGAAATGATCATCAACATTCAGCTCAACAACCTCAGCTGATAACAATTAAATAGGACAGTTTTTTATGATAGGTAAATATTATTATGGAACAGGAAGAAGAAAAAGCTCAGTAGCTAGAGTATTCATTCAGCCTGGTAAAGGAGCTATCGTTGTTAATAATAAGCCTGTAGAAGAGTATTTTTCAAGGCACACATCTCAAATGGTTCTTAAACAACCTTTGGAGCTAACAGAAAATCAGACAGCCTTTGATATCAAAGTTAATGTAACTGGTGGCGGTGAATCAGGTCAGGCCGGTGCAGTTAGACATGGAATTACTCGTGCCTTATTAGATTATGATGAAGCATTAAAACCTGAGCTGTCTAAAGCAGGTTTTGTGACTCGTGATGATCGCGAAGTTGAACGAAAAAAAGTTGGCCTTAGAAAAGCAAGAAGACGTAAACAATTCTCTAAGAGATAATGCTTACAAAATAAATAAGAGCCGCTTTAGCGGCTTTTTTTTTAGATGGTTTTTATGAAATAAAAGACTAAAATAGAAATTATGAAAAAAATATCAAGAATAAGTATATTCGGCGGAACGGGTTATACAGGAGTTGAATTGATAAGATTACTTCTAAGTCATCCTTATGTAGAAATTTATCAAATTACTTCCAGAAAAGATAAAGGTAAGAGGGTAGATGAAGTTTATCCATCATTTAGAGGGATGTTGAATAATAAATTTGTGTCACCTGAAGATGCAGATCTTGAGAATGTAGATATTGTATTTTTCGCTACGCCGAATGGCATAGCCATGAATTATGCTGATAACTTAATATCAAACGGCAAAATAGTCATTGATTTAGCTGCTGACTTTAGAATTAAAGATAAAAGTGTTTGGGAGAAATGGTATGCAATGGAACATAAATCTCCAAACTTAATTGATAAAGCTGTCTATGGATTACCTGAAACTAATAGAGATAGTATAAAAAAAGCTAAATTGATTGCTAATCCTGGGTGCTATCCTACTGCCATTCAGTTAGCACTAATTCCCCTACTTAAAAAAAAGTTAATCAACCCAACAAGTATTATTGCCGATGCTAAATCTGGAATAAGTGGCGCTGGGAAAAATCCAGAGTTAAAGTTATTAATGTCAGAGGCTGAAGAGGATTTTAGGGCTTATGGCATAGGGGGACATAGACACTTACCAGAAATAGAAGAGAATTTAGCAAATATTTGTGGTGATGATATCAAATTAACTTTCATCCCCCATTTGGTCCCGATGATAAGAGGTATTCATGCAACACTATATGTTGATTGCATTGAAGATTTTAATGCAGAGGAAATTTTTGAATCTTTTTACAAAGATGAACCTTTTGTAGACATAATGCCAGCTGACATGCCCCCAAATACCAAATCAGTGAGAGCATCAAATTTTTGTAGAATCTCATTTCATAAAGAGAAAGCAAGTAACAGACTAATTATTTTTTCGGTTATTGATAATCTTATGAAGGGTGCTGCTGGACAAGCAGTACAGAATATGAATATTATAATGGACTGGCGAGAGTCAACGGGCATAAACCTAGTGCCAATAACGCCGTAAATCTCGTAAATTATGAAAAAAAAAATTAGAGCGCATTATCTAGTTAGAAAGAAACCTCGAATTCAAACAAAAGCTAATTGGCCCAATTACATCTTTCTTTCAGTACTTTTTCTTATTATTGGCGTCAGTATTACCTATTATTCATTGGATGGCGGTAAATATGCAAAAATTTATGCTCAATTACTTGATTTGCAAAATGTAAATTATGAGCAAAACAATGAGAATCTAAAAATTAAATTAGAAATTGATAAAAATGACATTTCAATGCAGAAACTATCTGAACAAAATAAAGAATTAAATGAAGAAAATAATAAATTAAAGGAAGACGTTTTGTTTTATGAGAAAATGTTGGGTAAAAGAAGAAAATAAATGATAAAGAAAAAAAGAAAATTTGTCGCTATAACCACATTAATTGATAAAGATATCGTGATATCTGGGGATACTACTTATACGGGTGGAATTAGAATTGATGGAAAAATTAACGGTAATCTTAAGGTGCATGGCGAGGAAGATAGCTTATTAATTATGGGGCATGGAAGTAAAATAACTGGAGACGTCGAGGTAGAGAAAGCTATCATAAATGGAGAAATTAACGGAAATATAAAATGCCATGATTATTTAGAATTAAATACTAATGCAATTGTCAATGGCAGTATAGAATATGACATAATTGAAGTTCATGAAGGTTCAAAAATTACAGGAAACTTAAAATTTAGTAAAAATAGTAAAAAAATAGAACCAAAACAAAATATAAATCACAAGATTAAGAGTAACTTAAAAAAATTACTTAAAAAATAAACGTTAAAATACATATAGGAGAAATATATGTCAGCAGCTATAGAAATGCCAACACCAATTAACTTTTCTGATAATGCCGTAAAAAAAGTTAAAGAGTTAATAGAAGAGGAAGGCACACCAGACCTTAAACTTAGAGTATTTGTTAGTGGAGGCGGTTGTTCTGGAATGCAATATGGCTTTACATTTGAGGAGAGTATAAATGAGGATGATACAAAAGTAGAAAAAGACAATGTTATGTTACTTATTGACCCAATGAGCCTCCAATATTTAACAGGTGCTGAGATAGATTATCAGGACAACGTTCAAGGGTCACAGTTTGTTATTAAGAACCCGAATGCAACTACTACCTGTGGGTGTGGTTCGTCATTCTCTGCGTAATTATTTAATATCTCTTTTTGTTTTGCCTTTGTAGACTTGCCTTGGTCTTCCGATTTTAGATTCATCACTCATCATCATCTCATTCCAGTGAGCAACCCAACCTGCCGTTCTAGCTAGAGCAAATACTGCAGTAAACATTGAAAAAGGGATACCTATAGCTCTCATTACAATGCCTGAGTAAAAATCAACATTAGGGTATAATTTTTTCTCAATAAAATACTCATCTTCAAGCGCTATTTTTTCTAATTTCATCGCTAATTTAAAAATTGGATCATCATTTAATCCCAGTTCATCAAGCACCTCGTGACATGTTTCTTTCATGATGATGGCCCTTGGGTCTTGATTTCTATAAACCCGATGACCAAAGCCCATCAATCTAAATTCATCATCTTTATCTTTGGCGCGGTTAATATATTGTTTGATTCTGCTTTCATCTTTAATTTCAGTTAACATTCTGAGAGTCGCCTCGTTGGCTCCTCCATGGGCAGGCCCCCACAATGACGCAATACCTGCCGCTACGCAGGCATATGGATTGGCACCTGTTGAGCCTACCAATCTCACAGTTGATGTAGAAGCATTTTGTTCATGATCTGCATGAAGAATAAGAATTTTTTCAAAGGCTTTAGAAATTATGGGATTAGGCTCATATTCTTTATAGGGTCTTGAGAAAAGCATATGTAAAAAATTTGTACCAAAATCGTATTCATTTTTTGGATAGACAAATGGTAAGCCTAAATTATAGGTATAGCTCCAAGCAGCAATCGTTGGAATTTTTGCGATCAATCTTTGTGCTGAAATTTGTCTATGGTTTGGATCATTAATATCCATATTATCGAAATAAAAAGCGGACATAGATCCAACGACACCTACCATCACTGCCATTGGGTGAGCATCGCGTCGAAACCCACCAAAGATATTATTTAGTTGGTCATGAAGAAGGCTGTGACTGGCGATAGATTTTAAGTAAACAGTTTTTTGAGCTTGATCGGGGAGTTCTCCATGCATCAGAAGATATGACACATCAAGGTAGTCACATTTTTCAGCTAATTGTTCAATAGGATAGCCTCGGTATAGCAATTCTCCTTTATTTCCATCAACGTAGGTAATTTTGGATGTGCAGGCAGAGGTAGAGGTAAATCCTGGGTCATAAGTAAAATAATTATATTTACCAAGTTTTCTAATATCTATAGATGGGTTGCCTATAGTGCTTTCAATAACAGGAAGCTCTCTTTCTTTACCATCGAGTACAACTTTGATTTTTTCTTTTGCCATTTACTTTAATATCTCTATTCGTTTGTTTTAATCAACCTGACATTATAATACAAAAGAAAATAAAACTAGGATTGATGTATGGAGCCTAAAATTCTAAAACCCTTCGCTCCAGTAACATCTGGTGAATTATTAAATTTTTTATTAAGCGTTTGATTTGCAAGCCAAGCAAAAGCAACTGCCTCAACCTGTTGCTCAGGCAGATTTAAATCGCCGGTAGTTTTAATGCTTATGTTTGTTTTATTTTTTAATATTTCAATGAGAAAGGTATTTTTTGCTCCACCACCACAAACATATATTTCATTTGCTTTTGAACAATACTTTTTAATTGCTCTTGCGATTGAAATTGCCGTTAATTCAAGGAGAGTTCGTTGTATATCCTCAGAGGAGTAACTTTTTTTAATACCTTTTTGGATCCAATTTAAATTAAATAAGTCTCTCCCGGTACTTTTTGGAGGCTTCTTTTTGAAAAAATTATCGTTGAGAAAGCATTTTAGTAAGTCGTCAATGACCTGTCCTTTTTTTGCCCATTTACCATTTTTATCAAAATTTAAATCATAATTAACCTTGATCCAATGATCCATCAAAATATTCCCCGGACCACAATCAAAACCAATAATAGAACCGTCTGTAGGAAGGTAGGTAATATTACTAATACCACCAATATTTAAAATAACTCGATTTTTGGTTCTTGAATAAAATATATCCTTATGAAAAGCTGGGACTAGTGGTGCTCCTTGACCTTTTGCGGCTATATCTCTATTTCTAAAATTAGATACAACTGTCAAATTAGTTATTTCCGATAATAGATCAGCATTGCCAATTTGAGTAGAAAATCCTTTTTCAGGCCTATGTCTTATAGTTTGACCATGATAGCCAACCCCCTTTATTTGCTTTGCTGATAAATTATTATTAATAAGTAAACGATTAATGCCTCTTCCAGTTAATAATGCAAGATCATTTGATATCACTAAACTTTTTTCAAGCTCATTTTTCTCTGGGAAGTGAAGTTTAAGAATTTTTTCTTTTAATTCGGCTGAATAGTTAATATGTAAAAAATCTAGTACAGAAATTTTTTTCTTATCTATTTTAGTAAGGGCAATATCAATGCCATCGAGACTGGTCCCTGACATAATACCGATTAAAATTTTAGAATTTATCATATTAAGAAATTTTATACTTAACTCTGTGAACAAGATAACACTAATTGTTTCTAAATACTTTAATTGCTATAGAATATCTTGTATAAAAAAGTGGAATAAGTATAGTGAAAGCAGAAGAATCATTAAAAATAATAGCTAGAGGCGCTGATGAAGTTTTAGTTGAATCAGAGCTATTAAAAAAATTAGAAACTGGAAAACCTCTCAGAATTAAAGCAGGTTTTGACCCAACAGCACCTGATCTTCATTTGGGGCACACAGTATTAATAAATAAATTAAGACAGTTTCAAGATTTAGGTCATCACATTCTATTTTTAATAGGAGACTTTACTGGTCTGATTGGAGATCCTACAGGAAAGAATGCAACGAGACCCCCTCTCACGAAAAAAGAGGTGGAAGACAATGCAATCACATACACATCTCAAGTATTTAAAATTTTAGACAAATCCAAAACTGAAGTTGTCTTTAATTCGTCATGGTTAAGTAAAATGGGAGCAGATGGAATGCTTAAATTAGCCGCTACGCATACGGTAGCTCGAATGCTTGAAAGAGACGATTTTTCAAAAAGATATAAATCGCAGCAACCAATTGCAATTCACGAATTCATGTATCCACTGCTTCAAGGTTTTGACTCAGTGGAGTTAAATGCTGATATTGAGATTGGTGGAACGGATCAAAAATTTAATTTATTGATGGGTCGAGAACTCCAAAAATATTATGGTAAACCACAGCAATGTATTGTTACTCTGCCATTGCTTGAGGGGCTTGATGGAGTTCAAAAAATGTCAAAATCATTGAACAACTATATTGGTATTAATGAATTACCAGAGACAATGTTTTCAAAAATACTTTCTATATCAGATGAATTAATGTGGAGATATATAGAATTACTTTCTTTAAGATCATTAGATGACATTAACAAATGGAAAACAAGGGTCGAACAAGGCGAAAATCCAAAAAATATTAAAGTAGAATTTGCAAAAGAAATTGTGAGTAGATTCCATTCAGAAATCAAGGCTACAATTGCGGAGAAAGATTTTCAAAATAGAGCTGTTGGCGGTATTCCAGAAGATTTAGAAGAATATAAGATAGACGTTGGTTCGGATGGTTTAGGAGTAGCCAATCTATTAAAGACTATAGATTTTGTAACAAGCACTTCGGAAGCAATGAGGCTTATAAAGGCAGGTGGAGTTAAAATTGATGGGGATAAAGTGAGTGATACCAAACAAACTGTTTCTCAAAATGAAAAATTTGTCATTCAAGTTGGTAAAAGAAAATTTGGAAAAATTGTTACTTGAGGTATGTCTTTTTGGAGGAATGTGAAATCAATCTTTTAATTGTATTAATCCCACGATTTTTTTGATATAATACTGCAAATATATGGGCCTTGAGCCCATTTTTTTTTCGCTAAAGTTGTAATTTGAGGGCTTAGTTTTTTGGATGATCTTGAAACCTTAATAGAGAAATTAGTAACGCAATTAGGTTATGAATTGGTTGATTTTGAGACAGTTAATGGTGGCCAGATTCTGAGAATATATATAGATAAAGGTGATTTAATTGACATTGAAGATTGCACTAAGGTTAGTAATCATGTCAATAATGTCTTGAGTGTTGAAACTGACTATGATTATGAAAGGTTAGAAGTTTCATCTCCTGGTCTAGATAGAGTTATAAAAAAACTAAATGACTTTGATAGATTTAAGGGGCAAAAAGTAAAGATAAAAACCCGATTCGCAATAGAAAATAGAAAAAATTTTAAAGGTATTTTATCTGGCACAAAAAGTGAATCAATAATGATTGAAGTTGATAATGAGTCATTTTTAATTGAGTTTGACAATATTGATAAAGCACGTTTAGATCCGGATTATTAAATAGTTAATTTTGAAGTGGGGAGTGTATTAAATGAGTCGTGAAATTTTATTGTTAGTAGATGCTTTGGCACACGAAAAAAGTGTTGAGCGTGAGATTATTTTTGAAGCTGTAGAGGAAGCACTTGCTTCAGCTACTAAGAAGAAGCATAAAGATGCGATTGACATAAAGGTAGAAATTGACCAAGAGACAGGTGAATATGAAACCTTTAGGAAATGGACTATTCTTCCTGAAGATTTAGTAGAAGATGAAGAAATACATGTTTCATTAGAGGATGAAAGAGCAAAAGGTCTTGAAGAAAACGACATCATAAAAGAGCCAATAGAGTCAGTAGAGTTTGGCAGAATAGGGGCGCAGGCAGCTAAGCAAGTTATTCTTCAAAAAGTAAGAGAAGCTGAGCGTGAGCAAATTCTAAATGAATTTTTGGCCAGAGATGAAAAATTAGTATCAGGTCAAATTAGGAGGATGGAACGAGGTAATGCAATCATAGAAATTGGAAGAATCGATGCGGTTCTCCCGAGAGAACAAATGATTCCAAAAGAAAATTTAAGAATCGGTGATAGGGTTAGAGCTATAGTGATGGAAGTTGATAGGGGAATTAAAGGCCCACAATTAATTCTTTCTAGAGTCTCCCCAGAATTTTTAATAAGATTATTTGAGCTTGAAGTGCCAGAAATAGAAGAAGGCTTATTAGAAATTATGGCGGCATCAAGAGACCCAGGCTTGAGATCAAAAATTGCAGTTAAAGCTAATGATCAAAGATTAGACCCCGTTGGCACATGTGTCGGAATGAGAGGATCTAGAGTTCAGGCGGTTACTGGTGAGTTAGCAGGAGAAAGAGTAGATATCGCTCTTTGGTCAATTGAGCCTGCTCAATTTGTCATAAATGCGATGGCCCCGGCAGAAATATCCAGCATTATGGTCGATGAGGATAAAAAAAGTATGGACTTAGTTGTGTCTGAAGACCAACTTGCTCAAGCAATTGGAAGAAACGGTCAAAATATTCGTCTTGCAACTGAGCTAACAGGGTGGGAATTAAACATCTTAAGTGAAGAAGAATCTGATCAGAAAACAAAAGATGAATATACCAATGTAAGTCAATTATTTATTGAGAAGCTAGATGTTGATGCAGATATTGCTGATATTTTAGTTCATGAGGGATTTTCAACTCTTGAAGAAATAGCATATGTACCAATAGATGAACTAATACAAATTGAAGCGTTTGATGAAGACACTGTAAATGAGCTTCGCTCAAGAGCAAGTGCTGTTATTTTGAAAGAAGCGATATCAAACGAAGAAAAAATTCAATCACCTGCAGATGATTTGCTAAATATGGACGGAATGGATAGTGATACTGCCAAGCTATTGGCATCGAAATCAATTATTACAATGGAAGACTTAGCAGAGCTCGCAGCTGACGAACTTCTTGACATAGTTAAAATGGATGAAGAGAGAGCAAAAGAATTAATAATGACAGCAAGAGCACCCTGGTTTGTTTAATAAAAATTTATTGGAGTTAACATGGAAAAATCAACAGTAGAAAAATTTGCCAATGAATTAAATTTACCAATAGAGTTACTTCTTAAGCAACTTGAAAGCGCAGGAATTAAAAAGACATCCGGCGCTGAAGAGCTATTAGAAGCAGATAAATCAGCTCTTTTGAATTATCTACAAATTGAACATGGCGCATCGAATACAAACAAAAATAAAATTACATTAACAAGAAAACAAAATACACAAATTAGAAAAACAGACAGTGAAGGAAGAGCAAGAACTATTCAAGTTGAAGTAAGAAAAAAAAGAACAATTGTCAAACCAGAACAAAGAAGTGAAGTTAAAGATGATTTGGTAAAAGAAGATACTTCAGCAGTTGAAAAAAGAGCTTTAGCTGACAAGAATCAAAAAGAAATCCGTGAGGAAGAAGAAAAAAGAAATGCGGCTTTAATGGCTGCCCAGGCAGAGGAAGTAAAAAATAAAAAAGCTGCCAAAGTTAACAAAAAGGAATCTAAAGACGGAACTCTTCACAGACCTGCGTCAAAAGCAAATGTGAAGGTAGATAAGGATTCAAAGAAAACCGAACTTAAAGACAAATGGGTTGATAAAAATCTTAAAAAGAGACCAATTAAAACCCGTAATGACAATAACCAAGGATGGCGCTCGCCAAAAAATAAAAATAAAAATAAAGATGATACTGATGATCAAAATTTTGTAGCTCCATCTGAACCAATTGTCAAAAATGTTCTAATTCCGGAAACTATTTCAGTTGGTGATTTAGCACATAAAATGTCAGTGAAGGCTACTGAAGTAATTAAAACATTGATGGGCATGGGGATGATGGTAACTATAAACCAAGTTCTTGATCAGGATACAGCTATTATTGTTGTCGAAGAGATGGGCCATAAACCAGAAGCAGCCAAAGAAAATGATTTAGAGTCATTTTTAGATGAAGAATCATCTTCATTGGATGAGGTGATTGAACCACGACCACCTGTCGTTACGGTTATGGGGCATGTTGATCACGGAAAAACTTCGTTACTAGATTATATCCGAACTACAAAAGTCACAAAAGGTGAGGCAGGTGGTATTACACAACATATTGGTGCATACCATGTTGAAACACCAAAAGGAATGATTACATTTCTTGATACACCTGGACATGAGGCTTTTTCTGCGATGCGAGCTAGAGGTGCAAAAGCTACGGATATTGTTATTTTAGTTGTTGCTGTTGATGATGGCGTGATGCCACAAACTATTGAAGCAATTAATCACTCTAAAGCAGCGGGGGTTCCATTAATCGTTGCTATAAATAAAATTGATAAGCCTGATTCTAATTCTGAAAAAGTTAGAGGCGAGCTTTTAGGACATGAGGTAATCCCTGAGGAGCTTGGAGGCGACTCTATGTTTATAGAAGTTTCAGCACAGACAGGCCAAGGAATAGATGATCTACTTGATGCCGTTTTATTGCAAGCTGAAGTGCTTGAATTAAAGGCACCAATTAATACTCCTGCCAAAGGTATTATTGTGGAAGGCAGGCTTGATAAAGGAAGAGGGCCTGTTACTACACTTTTAGTTCAATCTGGAACTATAAATATGTCTGATACATTACTTGCTGGAAATGCGTCTGGAAAAATAAGAGCAATGCTTGATGAAAATGGCAAAAATATTAAGCAGGCTACCCCATCAATTCCTGCAGAAATCATTGGATTATCAGATGTGCCAAATGCAGGTGATGAATTTATAGTCATTAACGATGAGAAAAAAGCAAGAGAAATTGCATTATTCAGACAGGGTAAATTTAGAGATGTTAAGTTAGCAAAACAACAGGCATCAAAACTTGAAAATATAATGGAACAGATGACGGAAGCTGAGGTAAGATTTCTACCACTAATTATAAAAGCTGATGTTCAAGGTTCATGTGAAGCATTAGCAGGCTCTCTTGAAAAGCTCTCAACGGATGAAGTCAAAGTAAAAGTAGTTCATTCAGCGGTTGGTGCAGTTAATGAATCTGATATTAATCTTGCCTCTGCATCTAATGCAGTAATTATAGCTTTTAATGTTAGGTCTTCTGGTGGAGCAAGAAAATTAGGAGAAAGTCTGGATATTGACGTTCGTTATTACAGTATTATTTATGAAGCTGTAGATGAAGTTAAAGCTGCGCTTGGCGGTCTTTTATCTCCTGAACAAAAAGAAGTTATTCTTGGTATGGTCGAGATAAGAGAAATCTTCAAAGCCTCAAAGGTAGGTACGATTGCAGGATGTTTTGTTCTTGATGGTGTAATTAAAAAAGGTGCAAATATAAGGCTTTTAAGGGATGATACTGTAATTTATGAAGGCCAATTAGATTCTCTAAAAAGATTTAAAGACGATGTAAAAGAAGTAAAATCAAATTTTGAATGTGGTTTATCAATCAAGAATTTTGATGATTTAAAGGTAAATGATAAATTAGAAGCTTATGAACACGTTCAGGTAGCAAGAAAATTATAAATGCCTAAAGACTATCCAAGAAGTGATCGTATCAGTCAACAGATAAAAAAAGAAATAGCTGATATCTTAAGTATAGAAATTAAAGACCCAGCACTAAAAAGTGTTTCAATTATCGATGTTGAAGTTGCACATGATTTAAAAAATGCAAAAGTTTTTTATGTCGCAGATCATTATGATGAGGAAATTGTTAAGGGTCTTCAGCGATCGTTACCATTCTTTAGGTCTCTTTTGGCAAAAAGGATGTCAACTAGAGGTATACCAAAACTCCATTTTGAATATGATAAAACAATTGATGAAAGTACAAAAATATCAAAGTTATTGGATTCAGTGATCTCGTAAAAAATTCTGATGAGTAAAAATAAAGAAAAGCTTAAGATTAATGGGCTTTTATTAATTGATAAGCCTTTAGGCTTTTCGTCAAATCAAGCACTATCAATAATTAAATGGATTTTTTCAGCACAAAAAGCTGGCCATACAGGAACTCTTGATCCCCTAGCCACTGGGTTACTACCAATATGCTTAGGTGAAGCAACAAAGTTTTCAAGCCACCTTCTCAATTTAGAAAAAACGTATGAAGCTTCAATAAAGCTTGGATGGAAAAGCTCAACAGGTGATGCTGAAGGAAAGTTGACGGAATCAAAAATTATATCGATATCTTTAGATAAATTAGAGGAAGTACTAAGTTCGTTTGTTGGTTTATCAAATCAAACTCCTCCTATGTTTTCTGCACTGAAACATAAAGGACAACCATTATATAAATTGGCTAGAGAAGGAGTAAATATTGAGAGACAACAAAGAGAAATAAAAATCTCAGAATTAAAATTATTAAGGTATCAAAAAAATATTATAAAATTTACGGTGTCATGTAGTAAAGGGACTTATATTAGAACATTGGCAGAAGATATAGCTAATAAACTTGGAATGGATGGATATTTGATAGATCTAAGAAGAACAAAAATTGGTAATTTAAACGTTCAAGATGCTCTAAGTTTAGATAAAATCGAGGCCCTTTCAGCAGACAAGAGAGATGATTTTATAATGCCTACGGAAGCACTAGTAGACGAATATCCAAAAATTATCTTAACCAAATCAGAAGAAAATTTAATAAAAAATGGGCAGCAAATTCAGCTTCCAAAAAAAGTAAATCCTGAAATTTATAGACTTTTTTCAAAAAATAGCGCATTTATTGGTCTAGGAGAAATTGATAGTAAAAATTTATTAAAAGCAGTCAGATTAATATCAACAAATTTAAATTAAAAAAATATTGTTAATTAACAAGAATGCCGTTAAAATATGCGGTCGCGAATAGGAGAAAAGAATGACAAGCACTGCAGTTGAAAAAGCAAAAATAGTTTCAGAGTTTCAGACGGCAAAAAATGATACTGGGTCACCAGAGGTTCAAGTCGCGTTAATAACTGACCGTATTAACTATCTAACTGAACACTTTAAGACTAACGCAAAAGACCACCATTCAAGAAGGGGGCTACTTGCATTAGTTAGCCAGAGAAGAAAGCTTCTCGATTATTTGAAAGGTAGAAATTTAGGTCGATATCAAGAACTAATTAAACGTCTAGGCATAAGAAAATAATAGGTTAATGAAATTTAAAGCCGATTGCATACAATTTAGTTAATTGTAGAATCGGCTTTTTTGTTATGAAGATGTGTCCATTATTAGGAAGTGAATAATGAGACTTTATAAAAATATAAAAGGATAAAAAATAAATGTTTAATGTAATAAAGAAAAGTATTAAGTTTGGTGAGCATGATTTAATATTAGAAACAGGTGAGATAGCCAGGCAAGCAGATGGTGCGGTAAAGGTAAGTTATGGAGATACTGTGGTTTTAGTTACAGCAGTTGGAAGGAAAGAAGCCAAAGAAGGGCAAGATTTTTTCCCACTCACAGTGGATTACCAAGAAAAAAATTATGCAGCAGGAAAAATTCCAGGTGGATTTTTTAAGAGAGAAGGAAGGCCAAGCGAAAAAGAAACTTTAACATGTAGATTAATTGATAGGCCTCTAAGACCATTATTCCCAGATAATTTTTATAACGAAATACAAATAGTAGCAACAGTAATGTCGTCAGATAGTGAAATTGATTCGGATATTCCAGCTATTATTGGTGCGTCAGCGGCATTAGCGATATCGGGTATTCCTTTTCATGGGCCAATAGGTGCAACCCGTGTTGGCTATCTTGATGATAAATTTGTTATTAATCCTTCAAAAACACAAATGGAAACTAGCCAGCTTGATTTAGTAGTAGCTGGAAGTGATTCAGCTGTTTTAATGGTCGAGTCTGAAGCTAAAGAGCTTCCAGAAAAAGTGATGCTTGATGCGGTTTTAGAGGGGCATAAAGCTATGCAGCCCGTAATAAAATTAATTAATGATTTAGCAAAAGAAGCCGCTAAAGACCCATGGGACTGGTCAGCTCCAGAGGTTGATAAAGAATTAGTAAAAAATATTGAAAAGATTGCAACGAAAGATCTAGAAGATGCTTTTGCAATCAAATCAAAGGGTGAAAGATCAGAAAAAATTGGTGAAACACGAGAAAAAGTTTTAAGTGAGCTAGTTAAAGAAGATACAAGTACAAATCAACTTAACCAAATTAAAGATGAATTTCATAACCTTGAAGCCAAAATTGTTAGGTCAAAAATTCTTGATGGAAATCCTCGAATTGATGGAAGAGATACTCGAACTGTTAGACCTATCGAGATAAGAACAGGCGTACTTCCTAGAGCACATGGTTCAGCATTATTCACAAGGGGTGAAACACAAGCAATTGTTGTAGCAACACTTGGAACAGGCAGGGATGAGCAGATAATTGACGCTCTTCAAGGAGAATACAAAGATAGATTTATGCTTCATTACAATTTCCCGCCTTATGCGACTGGTGAAACTGGAAGAGTTGGAACGCCAAAAAGAAGAGAAATTGGTCATGGTAAGTTAGCTAAAAGAGCATTAAGTGCGGCGCTGCCTTCACAAGAAGATTTTGATTATACAATTAGGCTTGTATCTGAAATTACTGAGTCAAATGGTTCAAGTTCAATGGCTTCTGTTTGTGGTGGGACGATGGCTATGATGGATGCAGGCGTGCCTGTCAAAGATCACGTAGCTGGAATAGCAATGGGGCTAATTAAAGAAGATAATAGGGTTGCAGTTTTGACAGATATTTTAGGAGATGAAGATCACCTAGGAGATATGGATTTTAAAGTAGCTGGAACAGATAATGGAATAACAGCCCTTCAAATGGATATCAAGATTACAGGCATTACTACTGAAATAATGCAAGTAGCTTTAAGCCAAGCTAGAGAAGGCATTGATCATATTTTAAAAATAATGAAAAAATCTCTTAAAGGTAGTCGTGAAAAACTTTCAAAATTTGCACCTCAAATACTTACTTTAAAAATACATACAGATAAAATTAGAGATGTAATTGGTAAGGGGGGAGCAGTTATTAAGGGGTTAGCTGCCGATACAGGTGCTACAATCGATATTGATGATAATGGCCTTATCAAAATTGCATGTACTTCAGCTGAGTCAGGTGAAGAAGCATTAAATCGGATTAAAGAGATTACTGCTGATGTTGAGGTAGATCAAATATATGATGGCAAAGTAATTAAAATTCTTGATTTTGGTGCAATAGTGTCATTGTTACCTGGTAAAGATGGATTGCTTCACATTTCTCAAATATCACATGAGAGAATTAAGGCAGTTAAGGATCATCTCTCTGAGGGTGACGAGGTTAAAGTGAAAGTCATTGAAGTTGATGATAAGGGTCGAGTAAGAGTTAGTGCAAAGGCACTTACTGAGCCACCTGCGAAAGAAGAATAGTATTAATAAAAGCCCTCTTGAGGGCTTTTATTTTGCCATTTGTTTTTCTTTTATTTCCTGTAAAGTTTTGCAATCAATACATAAGGTAGCTGTAGGCCTTGCTTGCAATCTATTCAGCCCTATTTCTTCACCACAACCCATGCAATATCCATATTCATCTTCATCAATATTTTTTAAGGTTTCATTAATTTTTTTAATTAATTTTCTTTCTCTATCTCTATTTCTTAACTCTAAAGCCATTTCAGATTCTTGGCTTGCTCGATCATTTGGGTCTGCATAAGTCGTGACATCAGTCTGCATATGACTTACTGTCCTGCTTAGCTCAGTACTTAATTCTACTTTCCAGTCATTAAGAATTTTTTTAAAGTGAGTAATTTGTGATTTACTCATATACTTTTCATTTGCTTTAGAAGTATAGGACTTAAACTGTTTTAAGCCAGAAACAGAATTAGCAGCAGC
>CBFHKG010000003.1:33896-115921 GCA_965656355.1 Methylophilaceae bacterium
GCTTTCTTAACTTGAGGTTTAGCAGTAACTTTTAACTTAGCAGCAGCTTTCTTAACTTGAGGTTTAGCAGTAACTTTTAACTTAGCAGCAGCTTTCTTAACTTGAGGTTTAGCAGTAACTTTTTTTACTGCAGCTCTAACCTTAGATAATAATGATTTCTTTTCTGCCATGACTAAATCCTAAAAAATTTCTGAACGCCGAAGTTTACACTTTTTGATATTCATTGCAAGCCAATAGCACTTAACTTTTGTGCCTGTAATGTGTTTTCCATCAAAGTTGCAACTGTCATAGGACCAACACCACCAGGTACAGGCGTTATATGTGAAGCAAATTGGCTTGCTACTTCAAATTCAACATCACCAACTAATTTATTATTGATTCTATTGATTCCAATATCAACAACTATCGCTCCCTTTTTAATCCATTCACCTCTTACTAAATTTTGCCTCCCAGCAGCAACAACAACTAAATCTGCCTGACGGACTTTATTCTCTAAATCCTTTGTTCTGCTGTGACAAGAAGTAATAGTACATTTCTCAAGTAATAATTCTAATGCCATTGGGCGACCAACATTATTTGAAACTCCTACTATGGTTGCATCAAGTCCTTCTAAGTTAATATTTGATGCTTTTAGCATTTTTATAACACCATAAGGTGTGCAAGATCTTAATCTTGGTTGTCTTATGGCAAGCGAACCTATATTAAATGGGTGAAAACCATCAACATCCTTATTTGGGCTGATGAGTTCAATTATTAAGTCTTCATCAAGATGTTTAGGCAGCGGAGATTGCACAAGAATGCCATCAACATCTTTATCTTGATTAAGTATATTAATTAAATCATTTAAATCAGATTGTGTTGTATCAGTAGGTAGCTGATGCGAGACTGATTTAATTCCGACGTTTGCGCATGCAGATTTTTTTTTGTTTACATAGATTGAAGATGCAGGATCGTCACCAACAAGAATGACAGCAAGGCAAGGAGGTCTTATACCTTCATTTTCTCTTTCAAAAATTTCTTTCTTAAGTTTACTTAGATTTTGTTCGGCAATTGCTTTGCCATCTATAATTTTCGCAGTCATAGCTAAATAAATCCTGTTAAATAAACATAATATCTTATCAGAAGATAATGAAATTAATATATTGACAATTTAAATACAGAATAAACATTAAATTTGACCGAATGCCTTATTTACGCTATATTTGCGCGTTCGGGGTGTAGCGTAGCCTGGTAGCGCGCCTGCTTTGGGAGCAGGATGTCGGGAGTTCGAATCTCTCCACCCCGACCATATAAAAAAAAGTAAATGCAAGCCCGTAAAAATGCTTTACTATAATTTAGTTAGCTGCCCGTAGCTCAGCTGGATAGAGCATCTGCCTTCTAAGCAGAGGGTCACAGGTTCGAATCCTGTCGGGCAGGCCAATCTTATGGTGGCTGTAGCTCAGTTGGTAGAGCCCTGGATTGTGATTCCAGTTGTCGTGGGTTCGAGCCCCATCAGCCACCCCAAATTTGTTTCTTATTTTAAGATGTGAAATACTCTTTATAAATTCAAAAAATATAAAAATCATGCAAGACAAAGAGCTTGAAAGATACAGTCGACATATTCTGTTGCCAGAAATAGAATTTGAAGGACAAAAAAAATTACTTCAAAGTCATTGTTTAATCGTAGGTGCAGGCGGTCTTGGATCTCCAGTAGCTATTTATTTAGCAGCATCTGGAGTTGGTAAAATTACAATTTGTGATTTTGACAGCGTTGACCTATCAAATCTTCAAAGGCAAATCATTCATGAAGAAAATTCAATAGGACTGAATAAGGCTGAATCTGCAAAAATAGCTCTTAACAGAATTAATTCAGACATAAATGTCGAAGCTATAAAAAAACAATTGAATATTGATGAAGTTAAGTCTATGGCAGAAGACGTCGATGTGATTGTAGATTGCTCTGATAATTTTGAAACTCGTTATGCCTTAAATGAAATTGCTTTTGACTTAAAGCGGCCACTAATTTCTGGAGCTGCAATAAAATTTGATGGCCAAGTGTCTATATTTGACTTTAGAACTAATAACTCTCCTTGTTATAATTGCCTCTTTCCAAGGAATGATGAAGAACAAAATTTAAAATGTTCTGATCATGGAGTCTTTTCACCATTAGTAGGTTTAGTGGGCTCAATTCAAGCAGGCGAAGTAATTAAAGTTTTGTTAAATATAGGAACCACACTCCATGGGAAATTATTATTAATTAATCATAGAGATATTGATTTTAAGAGCCTTAAAATTCAGAAAGATAAATATTGTGAAATTTGTGCTTAAAAACTATTTAAAATAAAAAAGTTGATTCATCTCGCATGTTAATATTATCACTTAAAACTCCTAACTAAATTTAATGAAAAAAGAATTAGCGAAAACCTTTTCACCTGCTGATATTGAGGATAAATGGTATCAATATTGGGAATCTAATGGTTACTATAAGATGGGTGAGGATGAATCTAAATTGGATTCCTTTTCAATTTTGTTACCCCCTCCAAATGTTACTGGAACACTTCATATGGGGCATGGCTTCAATCAAACGCTTATGGATATGCTCACTAGGTACCATAGAATGAAAGGTGAAAATACTTTATGGCAGCCAGGTACAGATCATGCAGGTATTGCGACTCAAATTGTTGTTGAAAGGCAGTTAGATCAAAAAAATATTTCGAGGCATGAACTAGGTAGAGAAAAGTTTATTGAAAAAGTCTGGGAGTGGAAAGAAGAGTCAGGTGGAAAGATTACGCAACAAATGCGCCGCCTAGGAACTTCACCAGATTGGTCTAGAGAGAGATTCACAATGGATGCCGGCCTATCAAAAAGTGTGACGGAGGTTTTTGTCAAGCTATATCAAGATGGTTTAATTTATAGAGGTAAAAGATTAGTTAACTGGGATGTCACCCTGCAAACTGCTGTTTCTGATTTGGAAGTATTACAAGAAGAAGAAGATGGTTTTTTATGGCATATTAATTATCCTTTGAAGGATGAAAAAAATTACCTGACTATTGCGACAACTAGACCTGAGACAATGTTAGGGGACTCAGCTTTGATGGTGCATCCTGATGATGACCGATATAAAAAATTAATTGGTAAGAAAGTACTCATTCCTCTTATTGATAGAGAAATTCCAGTTATTGCAGACGATTATGTTGATCCAACATTTGGTACAGGAATTGTAAAAGTTACCCCTGCTCATGACTTCAATGATTATGCTGTCGGTGCAAGACATGACCTGCCAATAATAAATATTTTAACTCTTGATGGGCACATCAATAAAAATGGAACAGATTTATATGAAGGCTTGGATAGGTTTGCTGCCAGAAAAAAAATTATAGAAGATTTAAAAGAAAAAAAATATCTAGATAAAACTAAGAAACATAAATTGAAAGTACCTAGGGGAGATAGAACAAACTCAATTATAGAGCCAATGTTAACGGACCAATGGTACGTTTCAATGACAAAGTCAAATGGTTCAAATGGAAAGAGTATTGCTCAGGAAGCGCTTGATTTAGTAGAGCAAGGAGACATTAAATTTTATCCGAATAATTGGGTGAATACATATAACCAATGGCTAGAAAATATTCAAGACTGGTGTATATCAAGGCAACTTTGGTGGGGGCACCAAATACCTGCTTGGTATGGAGAAAATCAAGAGGTTTTTGTCGCACATTCATTTGATGAAGCGGCTGCGTTAGCCAAAAAAGAAGGCTATACAGGAACTTTGAAAAGAGACGATGACGTTTTAGATACATGGTTTTCATCTGCACTTTGGGCATTCACAACACTTGATTGGACACCTGAATACCCACAAAAATCTAATTTAGCATTAGATAAGTATTTACCTTCATCTGTCCTTGTTACTGGCTTTGATATTATTTTTTTCTGGGTAGCCAGAATGGTAATGATGACAAAATATGTCACAAATAAGATTCCATTTAAACACGTCTATGTTCATGGTTTGATTAGAGATCAAGATGGCCAAAAAATGAGTAAATCAAAAGGTAATGTTCTTGATCCTATTGATTTAATAGATGGCATTTCACTTGAAGATTTATTAAAAAAAAGAACCCAAGGTTTAATGAACCCAAAACAAGCTGAATCAATTGTTAAAAAAACAACAAAAGAATTTCCCAAGGGCATTTCATCATTTGGAACAGACGCTTTAAGGTTTACTTTTGCGAGCCTAGCGAGTCCAGGCAGAGATATTAAATTTGATTTACAAAGATGTGATGGCTATCGTAATTTTTGTAACAAGTTATGGAATGCGTCAAGATTTGTATTGATGAATTGTGACGAGGAAGATAACGGTTATGGAAAATGTATAGATGGTTATTTAAGTTTTTCTCAGGCAGATAGATGGATAGTTAGTAAACTACAACACACACTTAAAAATATAGAGCGGGCATATAGCGACTATAGATTTGATTTAGTAGCTCAAGAGCTCTATCAATTTATTTGGGACGAATTTTGTGATTGGTATTTAGAATTTGCGAAAGTCCAAATTCAGCAGGGCAATGAGTCTGAAAAAAGAGCAACTAGAAGAACATTACTATCTACATTAGAATCTATCTTGAGATTGGCCCATCCAGTCATACCGTTTATCACTGAAGAAATATGGCAGATAATTATTCCATTAATAAGAAAAGATCATGAGTCTATTACACTTGAAAAATTTCCAAAATCAAGAGAAGAGAAAATTGATGAGCACTCAATTGAATGGGTAAGCACGCTTAAAAAATTAATAGATAATGTTAGAAGTCTCAGGAGCGAGATGAATATTTCACCGGCGAATAAAATTCCATTAGCGTTATCAGGAAATAAAAAAGAGCTTGAGGAATACTTGCCATATCTCAACAGTTTGGCAAAACTATCTGATGCAAAAATTACTGCAGATCTTCCAGAAAAGGAAGCACCTGTGGCGATTATTGGTAATTATAAGGTCATGCTGAATATAGAAATTGATAAGGAAGCAGAAGCAATAAGATTAAAAAAAGAAATTGAGAAAGCAGAAATAGACTTAAATAAAGCGGGCATAAAACTTAATAATAAAAACTTTGTAAGCAAAGCCCCTAAAGAAATTATTAAGCAAGAAGAAGAAAGGCTCAATAAATTTACTGAGCATAAAGACAAGTTAGTACAGCAGCTAAAAAAATTACAAAGCTAATTTTTTGATATAAAAAATAGTTACTTCATTTTCTTTAAAATGCTCAACAAGTTGATGTCCTGTTTTCTCACAAAAAGATTTGAAATCCTTAAGGGCACTTTTATCCGTGGTTTTAATTTTTAATGTTTGATTATCCGATATGCTATTTAGTCCCCTCTTACAATATAAAATTGGGAGAGGACATTTAAGACCAATAGCATCGACTTCTAAGTCAAATTTCATTTGTTAAAGGGTTCAACATCACCAGGATTTCTCAACATTTTGTCTACTTCACCTAAATGCATTTCTTCAGTATGTATCATCGTTCTTGCATACTCTTCTAGCATTACTGAGTCACCTTCGACCAGCTTAAGAAGATCTTTGTAGCAATTTAGAGAAGCAAGCTCATGATCAAGAGACTCTCTTAAAATATTACCAATATCATGATTGTGAGATTCCAATAAAGGACCAATACCAAGTGAGGGATGGCCACCAAGTGTTGTGATTAGCTCTCCAGCTTGATTTGCATGATCTAGAGATTCAGTCGCTTGCCCTCTAAGCCATCCAATAATTGGAATCCTACTATATCCGCATACCATTAATGCATAGTGAGTATAACGAACAACCCCTGCTAGTTCCATTTCAAGAATCTGATTTAATGATTTAATTATTTTTTCTTTATCCATAATATATTTCCTTAACTTAAATTTACACTTGAATTAAAACATAATTTAAAAACTATCTTGTTAATACGAATTACTATTATTTGTATTTATATTTTAAAGAATGATGCGAATGACAACGGTAATAATATTAAGGATCGCCATTACAATGATGCTCCAAAAGGTTATTTTCATCCCTAATACACGATGAGATGCATTTATTTCATCTTTCAAAAAAGAGGTTGCATGGAGATATCTGCCAATTAGAAAGAAAAAGCCACATATGAAAACAATAATTTTAGGAATGTGATTTATTTCTAAACAAGCTAATAAAATTAAACCAATTGGAAGGAATTCACTTAAGTTCCCATGAGCGCGTATTGCTTGCTCAAGATCCTTATGTTTTTTTGATGATCCTAAGGAAATTTTATACTTACGTCTTAACTTGATTACATTAATTGATAGCTTATAAAATATTAGAGCAAGTATTGAAGAAAAAAAAGCAGTTATTAGTAACATAGTTTATTCCCTAAAATGAATTACATGAATCATTGAACATATAATAAATTATATTGTCTACCAAACATAAATTTAAGTAAAATATAAAGTCTGCAGCAAATTCATAAAAATATTATAGGATTGTTACTTGAAAAAATTGATTGGTAAATTAGCATTGGCAATCTCATTTATAACCATTGTTTGGCTTGTGTTAGGAATGCTAATGCTCAGTATCTATGATATTGATCTATTAGTGTTTAAAATTCCTGGCACGACAGAAATTAGGTCACATGCCACATTAGCTGTTATATTTTTATTAATTGCTTCATGGGCTTTTTGGAAAGAAGAATAATCTTAATTTATTTAAAGGATAAATAAATATGAAAACATCAGATCTATGTATTTTAGTATCAGTCGGCGTTGCTTTTATTACAACAGCTTATCTTTGGTTTAATGGTCAGAAAGAAGAAGGGTTGTTTACCGCAACTTGGATTCCATCAATTTTGACATTTGCCATCTATTTCAAACTTATCACTAGGAAATAAAAATGGAAGATCCATTAATATTTTTTGTTGGACTTTTTTGCTTTGTTTTAGCAATTGTAGGTGTCGTAATGACCTATCTAGAATTTAAAAGCATTGAGCTTAAATCTAAAAAATAGAATTAATTAATAATTTTATATAAAGAGTTGGTGGCCAGAGACAGAATCGAACTGTCGACACGAGGATTTTCAATCCACTGCTCTACCGACTGAGCTATCTGGCCTTTTAATTTAAAAAAACACGCTGAATTATAACAAAAATAATCGAGGCTCAACGAAATAAATCATTCATAACTCTGAGTATTAATCCTTGTCATTAGGCTTTGAGAAAATTTTATAGATACAAACAAAATTGCCATATAAATTATGTTTACAATAAAAAACTCTTGGTAATAACTGGCCAGAAAACTAGAAACACCTTCTTGAGATTCTAATCCAGAAAAATAATAAAAAGTTAACGTTGATATTAAATAAGATGACGTGATAAAAAATGTCCCTATGTATAAGTAATTGGCTATTGAAAAAATTGACGATTGACCTAAGTAACGCCCTAAGAACCAAGATGTGAAATAAGATATCATTAGCCCAACATATCCTAAATTAAATATATATGAATTCTCAAACCCATATGGTGGAGATAAAAAATCAATCCCAATGGATAATATAAGAAAGTAAGAAAGCCATTTGTATTCTTTTAGAAGAATGCCGCCAGCAAATAATAAAACAAATGTTGCATCTGGCAAATTAAAGGAAGTAAGGAGGTGTGAGCCTCTTGTTAGGAAAATAAAAAAAGTAAGTAAACTGATTATAAAAACTTTTTTTAAATTTTCTGGTAGATGATTAATTTTTTTCATATTTTTAGAGTAGTTTAATTTTAGAAATTATAGCGCAAGTTTGTATAAAGGCCACGCCCTGGTGTTTGATAAACATATGAATTACCTCCTTCTTGGCTCCCTTCATAAGCAAGAGCATAGTCTTTATTAAGCGCATTATCTAATCTTACGTTAATTGAGAATTTTTCGTTAAATGCATAATTTGTTACTAGATTTGTAATTATGTAGCCTTCAATTTTGTTTACACTCTTATTTGCGGCGTCATTGTAACGGCTCCCTGACCCGACGTTCTCAATCCCAAATATCCAATCATCCAAATAGTAGTTAAAATTAACACTACCATATAAATTTGCTGATCGAGGGAGGTAATTATCCGACACTTTATTTTTTGCAGACTCAGTTGTGATACTTCCCTTAATTTGTAAGTTGTCAAAAAAATGATCGGTAGCTAAAGTCAGACCTTGAATTTTTGCTTCATCAATATTGCGTGTATTCTCTCTATTTTCCCAACTAATATAGTCATAAATAATATAATCTTCTATAGTATTTTGGTATGCAGTTAAAGATATTGAAGAAGAGTTATTCTCATATTTTAAACTTGCCTCAATATTTTTCGACTTTTCTGGTTTTAAGTCAGGGTTACCTAATGCGGCTTTATCAAATGTTTGATAGAGATAGTTGAAGGATGGTGCTACAAATGCTGTTCCATATGAAGAGCTAATTTGCCATTGAGGATTGATTTGATAAGCATATCCAATTGATCCTGTTGTTTGATTACTATATTGGCTATTTAGATCTTCTCTAAGACTTGTTTGAAATGTATGTTTTTCATATTGTAAATTGTATCCAATAACAAACCCATTATTTGTTCGCTGATCTTTATCATATATGTCTGTCGTTTCTATCTCTTCTTTTAAAAATTCATACAGTAACACGATTGATCCATAATCCAGCTCAACGTTGTTTTGCCATGCAAGCTGATATTCTGTAGTTTTATAAAGATCTACTTCATCATCAATCCAAAGATAATTAATATTATCCCATTTCTCTTGCGCAGAATATAAATCAGTACTTTTACCAATTTTTAGAGATGATTCCCAGCGATTGTTTATTTTCCCAGTTACCTTAGCTCCATAAGCCTCTTGTTTAGTTTTATCATCATAATTTACAAAAGTAGGGTCAGAGTCAGCATAACGCTGATCATACATATTTCTACCGGTAGTTAAAAAATACTGCAAATCAATTTTTATTTGCTCATTAAATTGATGTGATAGATTTGATGAAATACTTCTATTCTTATAGTGATCCTTATCTATATTTCTTGTATTTGAGGCATTAGACTCATCTGGAACAAATGCTGAAAAAGCATCAGTATTTAAGCCAGCTAGATTAATAGCAAATCTAGTTGAATCATTACCAGCAGAAACACCAGCAGCCATTTCTTTTGTTTTATATCGCCCGTAACCTGCGGAGATATATGGATGAAAACCTTTTTTACCTTTTTTAGTAAAAATTTGTATCACACCTCCAATAGCATCCTGTCCATAAAGACTTGAAGCTGGGCCTCTCACAATTTCTATCTTTTCGATTTGGGAGAGTGGCATATCTTGAATTGGCGCTAGGCCTGATGTTGCAGAACCAATTCTTAATCCATCAAGCAATATTAGTGTATGTGTTGATTTTGTACCTCGAATACTTACGGTTGATAATTTACCTGGCCCCCCTGAGTTGGTGATTTCTATGCCTGGTTGTTGTTGCAGTAGTTGCGGCAGCGTTGATAATCCTGCTCTTTCAATTTCATCTGAGGTAATAACGGTTGTATCAGCAATAACATTTTCTTCTTTTTCTGGAACTCTTAAAGGTGTAGTGACTTCAATTTCTTCGAGTGCAAGATCTGCGATGGCTATTTGTGGTAAGACTAACAATAATGGTAATACTATTTTAAATTTGGACAACTTTTCTCTCCCTAATTTATCCTTCCCCGGATAAATACATTTATAAATATGAATGTATGAAGAGAGTGTTTACAAAATTGTAAAAATTTTTTAAGAAAAAAGTCTTATCAACAAATATTGCCTCCCCGCAATACTTTCAAGCTAGTTTGATAAGGCCGGTCTCCAGACTCATAAGACTAAATATAAAACCTTCCCAGGTATGAACCCAGTGGTTGAATTGAATATCCATCCTTAATTACTGTTGCGGGGGCAGTGCAAGTATTTCACTTGTCTTCCCGTTTAAATAACTAATAAAGAAAAATTAGTTATCACCTCAATCAAATTTTATATTACCATAACTTTTAAAGTTAATAATTAATAAACAAATTTGTTAAAGGATTTTTAGGAATGGCAAGAAAAGTAAATTGTGTAAAGCTTAATAAGGAAGCCGAAGGATTAGATTTTCCTCCCTACCCAGGTGCTTTGGGAAATAAAATTTTTGAAACTGTATCCAAAGAAGCATGGGCAGGTTGGTTAAAACACCAAACCATGCTTGTCAATGAAAATAGACTGAGCTTAGTGGATCCTCAAGCAAGAAAGTATTTAACAGAACAAACCGAGGCATATTTTTTTGGCGATGGTGCTGATGAAGCTTCTGGGTACGTACCTACAAAGTAGGTTATTTAAGAATTTAGTGTTTTAATGATTTTTTCAATGGGTTCGTGTCGAACATCCTCGCCACTTACTGTATAAATAACACCCTCTGAAATATTTTTTGCGTGATCGCCTATTCTCTCAAGGGATTTAGTCACAAATATCATTTCCAAAGACATTGAAATGGTTCTGGGATCTTCGAGCATGAAAGTCACCAGTTGTCGCATAAAAGATCGATAGTCATCATCGACTTCTTCATCTTTCTTTAAGACATTGATAGTATCTTCTGTATCAAGTCTTGCAAACGCATTTAAAGATGATTTGAGCATGCTTTGAACATTAGTGGCGATACTTTTAATTTCTTTAAATCTAGGTTTACTCATTCGGTCGCTTTCAAAAATCCTAATAGTCGCCTTAGCAATTTTTGCTGCCTCATCTCCGATTCTCTCTAAGTCAGTAATAATTCTGAACATCATTAATACATTTCTTAAATCACCTGCCGTGGGAGATCGTTTAGCAATAATCAATGAAATATCTTCATTAATGACAGATTCAAGTGAGTTGACTTCAGTATCACGAGCGATGACTTCCCCAGCTAATTTCGTATCAGACTCAACCATTGAAAGAACACTATTACTTATTTGTTCTTCAACAATAGTGCCCATCTCGAGAACCTTTGTTCTAATGTCTCCGAGATCTGAGTCAAACTGTTTATATATGTGTTCTGAAGCCATAATATTTTTCCAAAAACCTAAATTTTAATAACATTTTATGACAATAATATGAATATTGCCTAGTTTTTTGCGTATGTTTTAACTCCGTCACTTGTGCCAAGCAATAAAATATTTGCAGGTCGCTTAGCAAATAAACCATTAGTGACGACACCTACAATTTGATTAATCTCAGCTTCCATTTCGATGGGATCTTTTATTGTTAATCCGTGCACATCTAAAATGACATTACCATTGTCTGTTGTAAAATCTCTTAGTTGAGGTTGTCCCCCTAATTTAGTCAACTCTCGGGCGACATAACTTCTTGCCATAGGAAGAACTTCAACAGGTAATGGAAACTTACCTAAGGTCGGTACATATTTGCTTTCATCACAAATACAAATAAATGTTTTTGAATTAGCAGCAACAATTTTTTCTCTTGTTAACGCACCACCACCACCTTTTAACATATGCATATGCTCGGTAATTTCATCTGCACCATCAACGTAAATATCGATATTGTTCACACTATTTAAGTCAAATACCTCGATACCATGACCCTCAAGTCTATCTGCAGTTGATTTACTACTAGCGACAGCCCCTTCGATCTTGTTTTTAATTTCGCCAAGTGCATCGATAAAAAAATTGGCCGTCGATCCTGTACCAACGCCAATAATTCCTGATTTGACATGCTCAATTGCTGCATCCGCAACTTGTTTCTTTAATTGATCCTGTGTTAAAGCCATTTTTCGTAAATCCTTTGTTTTAAACAAAAATTATGGTTATATGATACACGTTGAAGCGTTTATTGAGTATTACTATAAGTTATGAAAAATAAGTTTAAAGACAGTATTGATAATGCAAATGTTTATGATGCAGCCCTGAGGACACCTCTTGAAAAGCAAATAAATTTATCAAAAAGATTCAAAAATAATATTTTATTGAAGCGTGAAGATCTTCAGCCAGTTTTTTCTTTTAAAATTCGTGGCGCTTACAATAAAATGAAAAATTTAAGCGATGAGAATCTTAAAAATGGGGTGATTGCTTGTTCAGCAGGAAATCATGCTCAAGGTGTTGCGTTGGCGGCAAAAATATTAGAGTGTAAAGCAACTATAGTGATGCCAAAGACAACACCTACTATAAAAATTAATGCGGTTGAGTCGCATGGGGCGAAAGTAGTCCTTCATGGGGAAACATTTCATGAGTGTTTTGATCGTGCTTTAGTTATTCAAAAAAAAGAAGGCTCAATATTTGTTCATCCATTTGATGATGAAGAAGTTATTACCGGACAAGGAACGATAGCCAAAGAAATTTTAGAAGATTACTCTCGTCCAATCGACGCTATTTTTTGTTGTGTGGGAGGTGGGGGTTTAATCTCAGGCATCGCTGCTTATATAAAAGCTGTCAAACCTGAAATAAAAATAATCGGAGTGGAAGCACAAGGCGCGGACGCGATGACACAATCTTTAAAGGCAAATAAGAGAGTTGTTTTAGATTCAGTAAGTTTATTCGCAGAAGGGGCAGCGCTAAAGCAAGTTGGAGAACTTTCCTTTAAGATTTGTCAGCAGTATGTTGATGAGATGATTGTTGTTGACAATGATGAAATATGTGCAGCAATCAAAGATGTATTTGAGGATACAAGGTCTATTTTAGAGCCTGCTGGTGCCCTAGCAGTCGCAGGGGTAAAGTCATATATTAAAAAAAATAATGTGGACTCAAAAACTTTTGTTGCAACGGCTTCTGGGGCAAATATGAATTTTGATCGTCTGGGTTTTGTATCAGAAAGAGCAGAAATTGGTGAAGAAAGAGAATCAATTTTTGCAGTCACAATTCCTGAGAAACCAGGCGCTTTTAAAGATTTTTGTAGCTTAATAGGCAAACGTAATATTACCGAATTCAACTATCGATACTCAAGTGAATCAAGTGCTAATATTTTTGTTGGTCTTGGGGTACAAAATTTTGATGAGTCTGAGTTATTGATGGAAAAGCTTAAAAAAGCGTCACTTGATCCAATTGATTTGACACATAATGAAGTAGCAAAACTTCATTTGAGGCATTTAGTTGGGGGCCATGCTCCAGAAGCTAAAAATGAGGTCATTTATAGATTTGAATTTCCTGAAAAACCAGGTGCACTATTAAATTTTCTTGAACATATGGGCCATTGGAATATAAGTTTATTTCATTACCGAAACCATGGTTCCGATATTGGAAGAGTGTTAGTGGGTATGCAGGTTGATAAAGAAAGTAAAGAAGAATTCCTAGAGTTTTTAGAAAAGCTTGGTTATACCTATATTAATGAAACCAATAATGAAGCTTATAAAATATTTTTAGGAAAAAATCACTTTTAATGATTTTCAGGTTGTTAGATTATTCAGGGTATATATTATTTACAAAATTTACATCAATATGAGGAAGTTATGAAATACGTTAAATTATTTTTTTTAGTAATGCTGTTAGCAGGTTGTGGCGAGGCTGACAGAGGAAAGGCATTCATCACATCACAAGAGGGGGGTATCACTGTCATTGATTTAAATTCAATGGAAGTAGCTGAGCAAATAGATGTAGGTGCAGGCTATCCAAGGGGTATAGGTATTACGGATGACGGTAAACATTTAATTACAGCCAATAAAGCTGATGCTAACTTATCAAAGATTAATTATGATACGAAGGAAGTAATAAATATTGATGTAGGGATCAACCCTGAATTTGTTCGAGTGTATAAAAATCAAATATTTGTTTCTACAGAACCTTCTTCAACAGGCAAGCCACCTGCAAAAGGGGAGATGAAACATGAAGAAGATGACGATGACGATGATGATAGAACACCAGCAAAAGTTGCCGTTGTTGATTTAGATCAAAATAAAAAAGTAAGAGAGATTACTGCCGGACCTGAAACTGAAGGTATCGAGTTTAGTGAAGACGGTTCAAAAGTAATAGTGACTAATGAAGCTGATAATACTGTCACTATTCATGATTTTGATTCAGGAGACATCGTAAAGACAGTTGATGCTTCAGATTATGGTCTAAGACCCAGAGGAATAAAAATTTCACCCAATGGTCAATTTTATATTGCTACTTTAGAACACAGTAACAATTTTATCGTCTTAGATAAGAATTTTGATTACATTAAAACGGTTGATACTCAACATGATGTTGATGAAGGTGATATGCACACGGGTAATTCACCCTACGGTGTAAGCTTTAATCATAGTGGCGATAAGTTATATGTTGCTGCAAGTGGCGGTTATAAAAAAAGAAGTACTTTAGAGGTTTATGACGGCAAGACATTTGAGAAGATTGATAGAGTGAGAACCGATGGTAGAAGATGTTGGCATTTTACATTTACCCCAGATGCTAAAGATATACTGCTAGCTTGCGGAAGGTCTGATGAAGTTTTAGTTATTGATTCAGAAAGCCTAAAAATTAAAAAAAGAATTCCGGTGGCTGGTATCCCATGGGGAATAGTGACTTATCCAAAATCAATTGGAAGTTTAGATCAACCTAATTAATTTGGTTATTTATAAATTCCCATTCATTTTCTAATACAGGGGTAATCGAAAGCCGATTACCCTTTCTTAGTATCAACATACTTTCAAGTTCAGAAAATTCTCTTAATTGCTTAAGCTCAATAAGAGGAATTTTTTTTACTAAAGTAACATCTACATTTAACCATCTTGGTTTATCCATCGACGATTTAGGGTCAAAATATTTGTGCCCTTCAATAAATTGAAGAGGATCAGGATAAGCAAGTTTAGAGATTTCCATTATTCCAACTATGCCTGGGGTATCACAATTTGATTGGTAAAAAAAGGCAAGGTCACCTAAAGACATATCATCTCTCATGAAATTTCTAGCCTGATAGTTTCTTATCCCTTTCGTAGGAATCCACTTGACTGTCTGTTGCGGACTTTTTTCTAAATCTTCTATAGTAAAAACTGAAGGTTCTGATTTCATTAACCAGTAGCGCATACTAAGTTGTTCCTTAATTATTAATTTCTTGTTATCGTTACTTAGATTTTAATACAAGAGATAAAATGATGGTAAAAAAAAATGTTTTGGGTAAAAAATTAGAGGTTTGTAGTTTAGAACCACTGACGGGGTATTTTAGAGATGGGAGTTGTTCTCACTGTGAGACTGATAGCGGACAACATACTCTATGTGCCGAGATGACTGACGAGTTTTTACAATTCTCAAAAGAAAAAGGAAATGACTTAACAACCCCTAGACCCGAATTTAATTTTCCTGGCTTAAAAGCAGGAGATAGATGGTGTTTATGTGCAAGTAGATGGCTTGAATCTGCTGATGCAGGCAGTGCTCCAGCGGTTATCCTTGAAGCCACTAACGAGAGAGCCCTAGATGTAATTGAGAAAAGTGACTTAAAATATTATGCGAAGTTATGAATTTTTTGATGCTGCCTAGATTAGCATCCAGAACCAAGGGTTCAGGTGGTAATAGACTAAGAAGCTTTAGGTTCACACGCCAAGAGCCCTTAAAAGGTAACCCAATCGTGTGTGATCACACCACATTCTGATTGACTAAAACCGATGCTATAGACTAGTTCAAGGAATAAATAATCTAAGCAACATCAAAAAAAATTAAAAGCTTTAACTTTCTAGTGCTTGATCAACTATTGAAGTTAAATTCGATATCTTTTTTTTATAATCCACAATATGGACGCTTGAAGTTACATCATGGTTCAAAAATTCATGTGTAATATTTAAAGCAGCCATAATAATAGTTTTATCTACACCAATAATATTGCCAGATTTTTGAACTTCATCAATTTTATTAGCTAAATAATTAATTGATTTCTGAAGATTAGCTTCCTCTTCTTCTGGGCATGCAATCGTAAAATCTCGACCTAATAATTTGATTTCGACCTGTTTCATAATTAGCTTGGGAGTTGCCCAAGAAGATTTTCAATTTTCATAGTAGCTTCGTTAATTTTGGATTTTAAAATTCTGTTTTCCTCCTGTAACTTTTCTACAGAAGGCTTGATTTCGTTATTTTCATGCCTAAGTGAGCTGACTGCATTGACTAATTCAGTTAACTTAGCCTCAAGTGCTTTAATTTCTTCATCCATCTTTTAACTATAATTTAATTCATAAAAGCTATCAATGAAAACTTCGGTCACTTTTTATTTTTTTTTGCACGTGGGTGTGCTTTGTCATAAGTTTTTGCTAAATGCTGAAAGTCTAAGTGAGTATAAATCTGCGTTGAACTAATATTTTCGTGACCTAATAACTCCTGAACAGCTCTTAAATCTTGGCTTGATTGTAATAAATGTGAGGCAAAACTATGTCGAAGTAAATGTGGATGAATATTTTCAGATATTCCCTGTTTTTTTGCCCAAAATTTTAAACGATATTGAACTGCCCTTTGTGTGAGCTGTTTTGTTTGGTTAGTTAAAAAAAGAACTGAATTATTAGCTACGTTTTTAAGTTGAGATCTACTTTTAATCCATTTTCTGAGAGCTTGAATGGCTTCTTTACCTATAGGGACAATACGCATCTTCTTACCTTTCCCTAAAACCGAAATAATCTCATCTGAAAAATTTATATCTTCTATCTTTAAGTTAACCAATTCAGATAGCCTTAACCCTGAAGAATAAAACAGCTCTAAAATGGCATGATCTCTCAAAGAAATAAAATCATCTCCAGCAATATTGACTAACTTTATAGTTTGATCGACAGAAAGTGTTTGCGGTAATTTTTTACTTTTTTTAGGCGCTTTAATTTCCAAAACGGGATTATGTTTAAAATGATGTTGATCAACTAGGAAAACAAATAGACCTTTCCAGGATGATAGAATTCTTGATAATGAATTACTACTGAGACCTCTTGCATTAAGTGATGCAATGCTATTTCTAATATTATTGGATTTTAATTCTCCAAGTGATATGCCTTTATTATGTTGAATCAACATATCGATATCTCTAAAGTAGTTTTTAACTGTATGGTCGCTTAATCTTCTTTCGAATGATATGAAGTCTTTATAGGCTTGAAGATGTTTTATATCGTTCATTATCTTATAAAATTAAGCATATGCATTAAGATTCACTTCTCCTTCGAAACTGATTTCAGCTGACCCACTTAAAGTCATCGTATTTTTCATGTCCCAATCTATCTGAACAACGCCGCCATCCATGTTTACAGTGATAGGCGTCTTTAATTTATTTTTTGAAATAGCCACCCCGGCAGCAGCACAAGCTCCAGATCCACAGGCCATAGTAAAGCCACTTCCTCTTTCGAAGACTTTAAGTTGAATTGTATTTTTATCGATAATGGACATAAAGCCTACATTAATTCCATCCTTCCAAGTGCTTTGGATATCAAGAGCGACATTTTGATAATTTTCTTTTGAAATATTGTTGTCTGCTAAATTTATGACTGCATGGGGATTACCAATTAAGACATGATCATAATTTACTTCTTGTCTATTAATTGTTGCTCTGATATCAGGAAATCCCATATCAACTTTAACCAAACCTTCATCATCTTCTGAAAGTGATATGATGCCTGACAGCGTTTCAACTTTTATTGTTAAATTATCAGATAATCCGTAATTTTTTATATATTTATAAAAACAACGCGCACCATTGCCACATTGCTCAACCTCACCTCCATCAGCATTAAAGATACGATATTTGAAATCAGCATTGTGGGAATCACTTTTTTCAATTATGAGTAGTTGATCAAATCCGATACCAAAGTTTCTGTCAGATAGTTTTCTAATTAATGACTTTGATAAATTAAATTTGCTATCTCTTTGGTCAACAACTATAAAGTCATTTCCTGTGCCTTGCATTTTTGTAAATTTCATTGGTATCTTTTTGACAGTCTTTTTGATATTCTAGCTCTTTTTAAAGTTTTACTACAAAAATTATCTCTATGAAAAATTATCTTTTTACATCTGAATCTGTTTCGGAAGGTCATCCTGATAAAGTTGCAGATTTAATATCTGATGCTATTTTAGATGCCATTTTAGAACAAGATCCTGGCGCTAGAGTCGCAGCAGAAACTCTAACAAGTACAAATTTGGTTGTACTTGGCGGAGAAATTACAACAACAGCAAAAGTCGATTACGAGCAAGTTGTTAGAGATACCCTTGAATTCATTGGGTATGACAATATTGACTATGGAATTGATTATAAAACTTGTGAAGTACAAATAAAGTATGGCATTCAATCGCCTGATATTGCGCAAGGTGTGGACGGAGCTTTTGATGATCCATTAGATCAAGGTGCTGGCGATCAAGGTTTGATGTTTGGTTTTGCAAGCAATGAGTCTGATCAGTTTATGCCACTGCCCATTCATCTTGCACATCGCTTAGTAGAGAGACAGTCATTTATAAGAAAAAAAGGTATTTTAAATTGGTTAAGACCGGATGCTAAGTCACAAGTGACGATGCAATATAAAGATGGGATTCCGGAGAAAATAGATACGATCGTGCTATCAACACAACACTCACCAGAAATTTCACTAAAGGACTTAAGGGAAGCAGTAATTGAAGAAATTATAAAACCAGTACTTCCTAAAGGTCTTATCAAGGGAGAAATTAACTATTTAATTAACCCTACAGGTAGATTTGTTATTGGCGGACCTCAGGGTGATTGCGGACTGACGGGAAGAAAAATTATAGTTGATACTTATGGAGGTGCTGCGCCGCATGGTGGAGGTGCATTTTCAGGAAAAGATCCAACAAAAGTTGATCGATCAGCAGCATATGCTGCAAGATATGTTGCAAAAAATATCGTTGCTGCAGGCTTAGCTGATAAATGTTTAGTGCAAGTTTCATATGCGATTGGTGTTGCTAAACCAACATCAATCATGGTCGATAGCTTTGGTACTGCAAAATTATCTGACGAAGAACTTTCAAAAATTGTCATGGAAAATTTTGATCTTAGACCAAAAGGTATTGTAAATATGCTTGACCTTTTAAGGCCTATATATAGAAAAACGGCCGCTTATGGCCATTTTGGCAGAACAGAACCTGAATTTTCATGGGAAAAGATCGATAAAAAAGATTTAACCTAAATTAAAAATAATTCATAAGCCCTTGATTTAGTGCTAATTATGAATTAATATCCCATTTCCAAGGAACGTTGCGAGATTATTCAATCCCAGGCTTGGATTACAAATGATAAATTTGTAACGACGTTCACCATTTACCGTACCAGAACGGGATAATAGGTGAACAAAATCCCTAACTGGTCACAATTATTTATTTAAAGGAAAATAAAATGAATACAGTGACTGAAGCTAAAACAAAAGATTACGTAATATCAGATATTAAGCTAGCTAAGTTTGGTAGGCAAGAAATTGCAATTGCTGAAACAGAAATGCCAGGCTTAACAGCGATTAGGGACGAATATGCGGCAAGCCAGCCTTTAAAAGGTGCGCTAATTAGTGGTTCCTTACACATGACAATTCAAACAGCTGTTCTTATTGAGACGCTTGTTGCATTGGGTGCAGAAGTTAGATGGGCATCATGCAACATATACTCAACTCAAGATCATGCTGCGGCTGCGATTGCAGAGGGTGGAACGCCTGTTTTTGCCTTTAAGGGTGAGAGTCTTGATGAGTACTGGGAATTTACACATCGCATTTTTGAATGGGAAAGTGGAAAATTTTCTAATATGATTTTAGATGATGGTGGTGATGCTACTCTTCTGCTTCATTTGGGGGTAAAGGCTGAAAAAGATATTTCAGTGCTAAATAATCCAACCTCTGAAGAGGAAATATGTTTATTCTCAGCGATAAAAGGAAAATTAAAAACAAATCCTACATGGTATTCAGAAAGAATTGGCCATATTAAAGGAGTTACTGAGGAAACTACAACAGGAGTCATGAGGCTCTATCAAATGTTCCGGGATGATGAATTAAGTTTTCCCGCAATCAATGTAAATGACTCAGTTACTAAATCGAAATTTGATAATCTTTATGGCTGTCGTGAATCATTAGTTGATGCAATTAAAAGAGCCACTGACGTTATGGTAGCAGGAAAAATTGCAGTCGTTGCTGGTTATGGGGATGTTGGTAAGGGTTCTGCCCAAGCGCTAAGGGCACTATCTGCACAAGTATGGGTAACAGAAATTGACCCTATTTGTGCATTACAAGCAGCAATGGAAGGATATCGAGTTGTTACCATGGATTACGCTGCTGAACATGCAGATATTTTTGTGAGTGCAACAGGAAATTATCATGTGATCACACATGAGCATATGAAAAAAATGAAAGATCAAGCTATTGTTTGTAATATTGGACACTTTGATAACGAGATTGACGTTGATGCACTATCAAATTATGAGTGGGAGGAAATTAAGCCACAAGTTGACCACATTATTTTCCCAGATAAAAAAAGAATAATTCTCCTTGCTCAAGGTCGATTAGTTAACCTAGGTTGTGGAACAGGTCACCCAAGTTATGTTATGGGTTCATCGTTTGCAAATCAAACTATTGCTCAGATTGAATTATTTACTCAGCCAGAAAAATATCCTCTGGGTGTTTATACATTACCTAAGCATTTAGATGAAAAAGTAGCGGTTCTTCAATTAAAAAACTTAAATGCTGAGTTAACAAAGTTGACTCCTGAACAAGCAAAGTACATTGATGTTGATGTAACAGGTCCTTTTAAGCCAGATACTTATCGTTATTAGAATAATTTAATGGCTCGGAATACAACATTAAGTTTTGAATTTTATCCCCCTCAGACTCAAGAGGGGGTTACTAAGTTGATGCAAACAGCTAAAGAACTTAATGAGTATAACCCTGAATTTTTTTCAGTTACATTTGGTGCAGGAGGTTCGACCAAAGAAAAGACCTTAGATACTGTTTTAGATCTCAAAAAGTCAGGTTTTAATGCAACACCACACATCTCATGCATCTCATCATCAAAAGCAGAAATTAAAGAGTTACTAGATAAATATAAGTCGAATAAAATAAATCATTTAGTGGCGCTTCGAGGTGATAACCCTTCGGGGAGCATAAATTTTGGCGAACTTAATTATGCGAATGAGTTAGTCAATTTTATTAAATCAGAAATGGGAGATACTTTTAAAATTGATGTGGGCGCTTACCCAGAGGTTCATCCTGAATCAGAAACGGCAAAACAAGATTTTATAAACTTTAAGAATAAAGTCGAAGCCGGTGCAGATTCAGCGATAACTCAGTTTTTTTATAATGTTGATGCGTATTTCAAATTCGTTGATGAATGCCAGAAGAATTCAATAAATATCCCAATTGTCCCGGGGATTATGCCAATTTATAACAGTAAACAACTTATTAGGTTCGCAAATAATTGTGGAGCTGAGATACCAAGATGGTTAAAATTTAAACTAGAAGACTATTCAGATGATTTAGAATCACTTAGAGAGTTTGGTGTAGATTTTATAAGCGAACTATCTGAAACATTGATTCAATATGGCGTCCCAAGCATACATTTTTATTCATTAAACTATTCAAAGACATTGTCAAAGATAGTAAAAAATATATCTTAAATACTAATGAAGTTCTGTACGTTTATTTTGAAATAGTGAGTCTTCGACAAATAGATAGCTATTTTCTTTCCCACTTTTCCATAATGTCATCATAACAATCCATCTCATTTCATCAATGTTGATAGATTTTTGATTCAAAATCATAATTTGATCTAAAATTACTTCAAATTCTGTTGAATTAAGAATTTTTGCGTTGAGTAAAAACGTTAGAAAGGTAAAAGCCTCACTAGAAATTTTCTCATATTCTTTTTTTGATAAAACTCTTAAGCTATCTTTATTTGTTAGCTCAAAACCATTACTAATTTTTTCCAAATGATTAAACCAATCAAACGCAGATGAAATATCTTTGTCATTAAAGCCTGCTTCTTCAAGCTCAACTGTAATGTCATTCATATTTAATTTAGGTTTTGTACTGATGTAATTTTCGAATAAATAAATGAGTAGATCTAACATTTTATATGCCCTAAAGTTTGGTTAAAGAATATAAACCCTTGTTGATATAATATCAGATATGTAACTAAAGCAATTAATTCAAATTTTTTTTTACAGAAATATAAAATGAAAACATTAAATATTCTAAAATATCCTGATCCAAGGTTATACAAGGTTGCGAGTGAGGTAAAGATTGTTGATACCAAAATTAAAACATTAATCTCAGCAATGGCTAAAACAATGTATGAAGCCCCAGGAATAGGTTTGGCAGCAACGCAAGTAGATGTTCATCAGAGAATAATAGTAATTGATATATCTGAAAATAAGGATGATTTGCTGGTGTTAATAAACCCAGTTCTTCTTGAAAAAAAAGGAGAGAAAATTAATCAGGAAGGTTGCTTATCTGTCCCTGAAATTTTTGAAAAAGTTAAAAGGGCTGAATGGATCAAAGTATCTGCATTAGATGAAAATGCTAAAAAATTCGAATTAGAAGCCGAAGGCTTGTTAGCCGTTTGTATTCAACATGAAATGGATCATCTGGAGGGGAAGGTATTTGTTGATTACTTGTCAAATTTGAAGAAAACTAGAATCAAGAAAAAATTATATAAGATGAGTAAATGAGCATAAAAAAAATAAGCATTATTTTTGCTGGAACCCCAGAATTTGCCGTGCCAGCATTAGAAAAAATCAATTTAGCTGGTTTTGAAATAAAATTAGTTATGACACAGCCTGATAGAAAGTCAGGTAGGGGAATGAATGTTAAAAAAAGCCCCGTGAAAGAAAAATCAATTGAGCTTGACATACCTGTATATCAACCTGAAGTATTAACAAATAATAGGGAAGCTTTAAATAAAATTACTTCAAAAAAAGCAGATATTTTAATTGTTGTAGCCTATGGCTTAATTATTCCAGAAGAAATTTTAAACTTATTTAACGGGCATATATACAATATTCATGCTTCCTTGTTGCCTAGATGGCGAGGCGCTGCACCGATTCATAGAGCCATAGAGGCAGGAGATAAGGAAACGGGCATTACAATTATGAAGATTGTTAATCAACTTGATGCGGGGCCTATGATAATGAAAGAAAAAGTACCTATTTCTGCAGAGGATACGACTGATTTTTTATCTAAAAAACTATCTAAATTAGGAGCATCAATGATCAATACTTTGCTTAAGAATATTGAAAGAGGAAAAGTAATTAAGCTGGAGAAACAGAATGAAGAAGATGTTACTTATGCAAAAAAAATAAATAAATTAGAGGCTATCGCTGATTTTAATAATTCTCCAGAAGTTTTATGTCAGAAGATTAGGGCATTTAGCCCATTCCCAATGATTAATATTAATTTTGAAGGAAAGAGTTTAAAGATTGTTAAAGCAAAAATTTATAATAAAGAAATTAAGAAAAATGTAGCTATAGGCAAATTATTCTTACAGGGAGAGGACTTACTATTAAGTCTTTCCTCAGGCGTCTTAAAATTAGAGGAAGTTCGATTAGAAGGAAAGAAAACAATGATAGCCTCAGATTTCGTAAAAGGGCAACAAGTCATGAGAATTAATTCAGCTAATCATTGAAAGTAGCTCAACTTACTGCCGCAGGAATAGTAATGGATGTAATAGAGGGCAAGAATTTAAATAAAGTTTTTGAGAAATATTCATATGAAAATAAAATTAATTCAAAAGATATTTCTCAGATAAAAGATCTCGTTTTTGGTACCCTTCGCTCCTATGGGAAAACAAAATTTGTTATTAATAGACTGGTTAAAAGAACACCTTCTAATACATTAATTTTAACACTGCTCCATATCGCAATATTTCAACTCATTTTTAATCGGTCAAATTCTTATACCGTAGTAGATCAAGCTGTTTCAGCATCAAACATGATAAATAAAAGACACACTAAATTTGTAAATGGTGTGCTTAGAGCCTTTCTTAGAGAAAAGGTAAGTATCCTAGAAAAAGCTGAAAAGATTGATGAAGCAAAATATAGTTATCCTATTTGGTGGATAAATCTGATAAAAAATGAATATCCAAAATCCTGGAATAATATTCTTGATATAGGAAACTCACACCCACCTTTTATTATTAGAGTAAATATAAAAAAAGGAAATATAAGTAACTACATTAAAAAATTAGAAAACCATAATATTGAGCATCTACATTTAGGCATGGAAGCAATATTCATAAAAAAACCAATCCCAATAGATTCTTTACCCGGTTTTAAAGAGGGGGAGGTTTCAATACAAGATTATGGAGCTCAACTCGCAACACATTTACTAGATTTAAAGAAAAATTATAATGTTTTAGATGCCTGCGCAGCTCCAGGGGGTAAGGCTTGTCACATGAATGAGATAGAAGAAATTAAATTGACAGCAGTAGAGGCCGACAAACAAAGAGTGGAAAGAATTAATGAGAACCAAAAAAGGCTTGGGCAAACTTTTAAAGTAATAAATTCTGAAATTAAATCTGGCAACGCATGGTGGGACAGAAAATTATTCGATAGAATTTTATTAGATGCACCATGTTCAGCTTCTGGAATAGTAAGGAGACATATAGATATAAAATGGCTAAGAAGGCTTGAGGATTTAGATTATTTCCACGAAAAGCAGTTTCAATTACTAAAAGCATCATGGGAGATGCTAAAGCCTCATGGAAAACTCTTGTATGTAACATGCTCAATATTTGAGGTAGAGAATAGATCAGTAGTAAATAGATTCTTAAAAGAAGAAAAAACTGCTATGGAAATAAAAATTAAATTTCCAAAAAACGTAAATGTAGATGATAATCAGCTATTACCTTCATTAATTCATGACGGATTATTTTATGTACTATTGCAGAAAAAATAATTTACATTTATTACTTTTTTTTATCTTTATTTCAAATCTAAGCCTAACGTTTGCAAACATAAATAATCAAATTAGCATAAGTCAAATTAAGCTAGAAAATAATCAAGAAAATATTGTTATTGATCTAAAGCAAAGCTCACAATTACCCCCAAAAATTATTGAGCTTCTTGAAAGAGGTATTCCAATTGCTTTTAATCTAAAAATTGACTTAATCAAAGAAGAAAAGTATTGGTTTGACAAAGTGTTAAATCAGAATAACTTTGTATATCAAATTAAATATTTTTCACTGAGAAAAGTTTTTGAGGTTATTGATATAAATGGAAATAAAAAAATTTTTGAAGATGAACAAGAAGCTATTAGTAATTTACTAAGTGACAAAGAAATTATAATAAAAAAATATAGTCATCTATATGATACAAAATTAAAAATATGGATAGAGCTGGACAAAAAAAAATTGCCGAAAGCAATTCAGGCAGATATATTCAACAAGTCGTGGGATGTAGGTTCAAATATAATAATTTTTGATATGAATAAATTATGAAGTACCTTATTACCACAGTAGCTGTCATTGGATTAGGATTTTTAATTCTTTTAGCGCAGTCATTAGCCAATAATGAATTTGTATCAAACGAAACTTTTATCGTTTTATTGATAATTTCTATAGCCTTTGTTGTATGTCTATTTTTTCTAATCATTTTCCAACTATTCAAATTACTTCAGAGTGTAAGAAAAGAAATTACTGGAAGTAAATTAACATTACGATTAGTCATAGCATTTGGATTGATGGTCCTTATTCCTGTATCCATTGTATATTTGGTATCCGTAAACTTCCTAACAAAGTCTATTGAGTCATGGTTTGATGTTCGGGTTGAGTCAGCTCTTGAGGGCGGTTTAAATCTTGGGCAAAAGACAATAGATATCTTAATAGATGACATTGAATTGAAGGGGAAAAGTATTGCATATGCAATTGCAAACAAGCCATATGAAAAAAGAGAGGACATCTTAATTGATTTAAGAGAAAAATTTAGTATATCAAGCGCAGTTTTATATAAAAATGATGGAAGCATATCTGCAATATCAGAAAGTAATCCAACTATAAGGTCGTTAACTATAAGTCTGGAAGATATAAGAAGAGTTCAAAACGGATATTTTGGAAGAATTGAGGAAACAAAAAATAAGAATCTTTTACTCAAAGCATTTATCCCAATTTTTTATAACGATAAAAATCAAACAATAGATTTAATTGGTTCAGAAGAAATATTAATGTTGTCTCAACCGGTTCCCGAGTCCATATCAAATATGGCAATTTCAGTCGAGTCAGTTTTCGAAGAGTATCAACAACTAAGGTATAGTCGAAATTCATTAAAAATTATCTACACGTTAACATTAACAATCGTTCTCATGTTAGCAATCTTAACTTCGGTTGCAATTTCGTTTGTTTTAAGTAGAAGGTTTACAAGGCCACTCTCACTATTATCCGAAGCAACAAATCAAATAGCAAAAGGGAATTATAAAAAAATAATACCAGAGGTAGGTAAAGATGAATTGGGAATATTAGTCAAATCGTTTAACTCGATGACATATCAACTAGATACTGCCACAAAAAATTCAAAAAAAAATAGAAAGCGCTTGGAGGAGGCAAGAGCGTTTTTAGATGCCACTCTTACAAATTTAGCAACCTCAATTGTGGTTATTGATAAAAATATAAACATAAAATTGTATAACAAGTCGGCAGCAAAATTACTAAATTTTAAATTATCAAATATGGTTGGTGAGAATTTAAAAAATGCCATTAAGGACATGCAGAAATTTCAAACGGTAATTAATTTCATTGAAGAATCAATAGGTGAAAAAAATAAGACCACAGAAATATCAAAAGAAATTGTTATAGGTACTCAGCTAGAGCAAAAAACTTTAATTTTAAAACTTTCAGCATTACGTGAAAGCTCTGGTGTATCCTATATTATTGTATTAGAGGATATTTCAACCATAGCAAAAGCTCAGAGGCAAATTGCCTGGAGTGAGATTGCAAGAAGATTAGCACATGAAATTAAGAACCCACTTACTCCAATTCAGCTATCAGCTGAAAGGGTTCAAAATAAAATTATAAATAAGTTAAATGAGGCAGACAAAGATTTATTAAATAAATCAACTAACACAATAATTAAACAAGTAGATGCTTTAAAGTTAATGGTTAATGAATTTGCTGAATATTCACGAACTCCAAGCGTTGTAAGAAAAAGTATTAATATTGCTGAGCTAATTGATGAAATTTCTTATTTATATTCTGATCAAAATATTGAAATCAAAAAAAATTATCCTAAAAATATTAAAGAAATAAAAATAGACGAAAATAAATTTAGGCAGGTATTTATAAATATTTTTGATAACTCGAGAGCAGCAATTGAAAAAATAAAGAATCCAAAAATAATCATTACAATAAAATACAGTAAAGAATTGATTATGCTTAAATTTGAAGATAATGGTATAGGGATACCAACAGAAATAATTGATAAAATTTATGAGCCATATGTTACATCAAAAAAAACAGGAACAGGACTGGGATTAGCAATTGTAAATAAAATAATAGAAGAACATTCTGGTGAAATAGAAATAAAAAATATTAAACCAAAGGGAGTATGCATACTAATTACTCTTCCTCTGATGGAGATTAAAGATGGATAAGGTAAAAATTAAACTTCTAATCATTGATGATGAAAAAGATATTAGAGATTCACTTAAAGATATTTTGGTTGACGAGGGTTATGAAATTCATCTGGCTGAAAATGCGTTGGAAGCAAAAAAAATTAAATTATCCCAAACTTTTGACTTAATTTTACTTGATATTTGGATGCCAGATATTGATGGCCTTTCCTTACTAAAAGAATGGGCATCCAATAATGAAATAAATTGTCCTGTTGTTATGATGTCTGGACATGGAACTATTGACACGGCAATTGAGGCAACAAAAATTGGCGCAACAGATTTCCTAGAGAAGCCTATATCTCTACAAAAACTTCTTAAGACAATTTCGAGTGCCCTTAAAAATTCGGTTGAGTTAAAAAAGACTGATAAGACCTTTTTTGACGAATGTAATTTAAAGTTTATAAAAGATATTGAAACTGATATTAATCAGCTTAAGAAGGATGATTTGGTTGCATTTGTAGGTAATAAGACTAATTTTATAGAAATTTTTATATCTATGCTTTTTAATACTAATTACTATGTAGTGAGGAAAGTTGCTGATATAAATAGTAATTTATTAAATCTAATTCAGACATCAGGGCTAAAATTTGTTTTGTTTGAAAATTGCCTTGATGGAGCAACAAAGTATCATGACAATAAAAAAATATTTAATGAGTTAATTGCGAATAAAATAAAGATCATTTTTCTAGAAAAAGATAAAGATTTACTTGAGAGCTTTTTTGAAAATGAAAATAATGCTGTTATTTTTGAGCTACCAAAGTTATCTTATGATAGGGATTTAATTCCTGATTTATCTAATGCATTTCTTACATTTCATTTAAATAAAAATCCTAACATATCCTTTAAGACTCTTGATATTTCGGCCTTAAATACATTAAGAAATAAAGCTGGAATAGAAAGTTTAGATCAACTTGATAAAATTATCGTATCTTTAATTAAGACATCAGATACTGAACTAATTGATAAAGATGATGTTGATAATTACTTTAATCAACATAATTCATCTTTTGATACAAATAGTAATGATCAAATTAAAATAGATTTTTTATATGAAAAACCTCTTAAAGAATCAAGAGATTTATTTGAAACTATGTATCTAAAACATCACCTTAGTCAAAATAAGTCTATTACCGAATTATCTAAAAAAACAGGAATAGAAAGAACACACCTTTATAGAAAACTTAAACAATTAGGGATTAAGGCTTAATTCAGTTACTACTGGAACGTGATCTGAAGGTCGTTCAAGAGTTCGCGTCCGTTTATCAATGTAAGCTTTTTCTAAAAAAGGTAATAGGGTTTTTGATAAAAGAATATGATCAATGCGCATCCCTAAGTTTCGTTTAAAAGGTATTCTATAGTCCCACCACGAAAATTCATTTGCATTAGGATTCATCTCTCTAAATGTATCAATAAATCCTAGTTTAAGTAATTTATCGAAATATTCTCGCTCTTGAGGGGATACTAAAATTTTTCCATCCCATGATTTTGAGTCATAACAATCCATCTTTGATGGAGCAATATTAAAATCTCCAGTAATAATATTATCAGTTCCATCAATTTTCTTTTGCAAAAAATTAATAAATGATTTGAGCCATTTTTTTTTATACTCAAATTTGTCTGAGTTAAGTGATTGTCCATTAGGGATGTAAGCAGATATGATTCGTAAGTTAGGTCCTTCATCATTAGGATATATCCCAGATATTAATCTTTTTTGCTCATCATGAAAATTAGGAATATCGAATTGAACATTAATTAATTCTTTATTGCTGATTATTGCAACACCATTATAGGTATTTTGTCCATTATGGCTTGAGAAGAGACCTTGCTGTTCAAATACATCATGCGGAAAGTTATCATTATTTTGCTTTGTTTCTTGTAAACAAAGAACATCAGGTTGATTTAGATTTATCCAATCTAAAACTTGAGGAAGTCTAACTTTTAAAGAATTTACATTCCAGGATGCTATCTTCATTAATTAGTCAGTCCATGATGATCCAGCATTGCATTTATTTTTGGTTTTCTTCCCCTAAAGGCAATAAAGGATTCCAATGCAGACCGAGACCCTCCTTTAGAAAGAATTTCTTTTTTAAATTTATTACCTGCTGTTTTTGATAAAATTCCAATTTCTTCAAATAAACTATAGGCGTCGGCAGAAAGTACTTCGGCCCATTTATAGCTGTAATAGGCTGAAGCATATCCTCCTGAAAAAATATGACTAAAGCTATGAGGGAATTTGTTCCAAGTAGGTGTATTTATAACTGAAACTTGAGCTCTAACGTTATTCAAAATCCTCATAAAATTTCTATTCTTTGGTGAGTATTCTGTGTGAAGTTTAATATCAAATAATGCAAATTCAACTTGTCTTAATGTTTGAAGACCTGATTGAAAATTCTTTGATTCTAACAAATTATTAAATAGCTTTTTAGGCATATAGGTTTTAGCTTTGTTGTTATATGACATATCTCTTATGACAGACCATTCCCAGCAATAATTTTCCATAAATTGACTGGGTAGTTCAACTGCATCCCACTCCACTCCTTTTATTCCTGAAATAGAATATTCTGTTACTTCAGTTAAAAGATGATGAAGTCCATGCCCAAATTCGTGGAATAAAGTGATAACCTCATCATGTGTTAAGTATGCTTTACCATTTGATGGAGGTGTAAAATTACAAGTCAGATACGCAACGGGGCTTTCTTCTTCATTCATTAATTTATACTTAGAGATTGCTTCATCCATCCAGGCACCACCACGTTTATCTTTCCTTGCATATAAATCTAGATAGAATTTTCCAACTAATTGTTTCTCCTTATTGAATATTTCAAAAAATTTTACATCTTCATGCCATGTTGACGTTTTTGTTTCATTAATATTTAGACCATAAATCTTTTTGCAAATATTAAAAAGCCCATGCAATACGTTATTAATAGAAAAATATTGTTTAATTTCTTCATCAGTAATACTAAATTTTTTCTTTTTTAATTTTTCAGAAAGATAAGGTATATCCCATGGCATTACTTTAGTAATATTAAATTCTTTTGCGATATCATCAAGATCATCAATATCAGCCAAGGCCGATTTCGTTGCATTTTTTGTAAGTTTTAATAAGAAAGATATAACTTCCTCCGAAGATTTAGCCATTTTAGTTTTTAAGAGCATTGATGAAATATTTGAGTAGCCAAGCAATTTTGACATCTCATATTTTAGTTTGAGTATATGATTTATATTTTTTGTATTATCCAACTTACTATTCATCAATGAAGAAGCTTTTGTATTATATGCGGTATAAATATTTTTTCTTAGTTTACGGTTATCTGCATATTGCATGATTGGTAAATAGCTTGGAAAGTCAATGGTAAATAAATAACCCTTCAATTTTTTAGCTTTGGCTTTTAAATATGCAGATTTAACAACATCATCTGGAATTCCTTTTAACAAATTGTTATCTGAAATAACTAATTTAAAGTTATTAATAGAATCTAAAATATTTTCATCAAAAGAAGATGATATCTTTGATAGTTTGCTTTGAATTGCTTTAAACCTTATCTTTTGTTTTTTAGGTAGCGCAACACCAGAAAGCTCAAAAGATATAATTTCATTCTTAATAAGTTTTTTCTGTGAAACTGATAATTTATTGTTATTTCGAAGTATATTTTTATATTTATTATAAAGAATATGGCTTTGACCTAGTTGAGTAGAATAATCAGTAACTTTAGCAAGCGCTTGGTTATAGACTTTCCTATATGATGTTGAGCTTTTAACTGCGTTAATATGATTAATATAAGACCAGATCCTGTTAATTTTCTCACTGCATACCTCTAAGGGCACTACAAAGTTCCTCCAATTTGGTGGTTCGCTCGTAGATTCTATTGTTGAAACAACTTTGAGATTTTCGTTAATTACTTTATTTATTGCAGGAATCACATGTTTAGATTTTACGCTAAAAAAATCTGGCAATTTATCTCTTACTAAAAAAGGGTTCATATTGAATAGAAAACTTGAAATTAAAATATTGTGGCTTTATTAAACAAAAAAAATTCAAATTAAATTAATTTTCAGCTGAAAAATCAGTTCTTTTTATATTCTGGTGAGATTGATGATTCTTAATTTTATCTTTATGCTTAATAATTTGTTTGTCGAGTTTGCTAACTAATAAATCAATTGATTGATACATATCAGAACTCGAACATTTAGCATGAAGATCAGTCTTGTGCAGGTAAATATTTCCTTCAGCATTATGAGTGATATTCTCAATACTCAATATAATTTTAATTTCTGAAATTTCTTGAGAATGCCCCTCTATTTTTTTTAGTTTTTTCCCGATATGATCTTTTAAGCCATCGGTAATCTCAAGATGATGTCCTATTATGTTAATTTTCATACAAATATTTTATACTTTTCTTTGGTTAGAAGGCAAAATTTTTAATTTAATACGATACTTTGCAACTGTTCTTCTAGCTATTTCTATTCCATCGTTGTTTAGAATCTTACATATCGCAGAATCTGAATAAGGCTTTTTGGGATTTTCTTTTCTAATAAGAGTATTTATCTTGCTTAGAAGTGATCTTGATGAGACATCTTGACTTTCATTCCCAACAGAAGAGTTAAAGAAAAATTTTATTTCGAATATCCCATGTGGTGTGGCAATAAACTTATTTGAAGAAATTCTTGAAATAGTTGATTCATGCAATTCAAGATCAGATGCAATTTTCTTTAATGTTAAAGGTTTGATACCAGACACTCCATGTTCTAAAAAGTTAATCTGATTTTGCATAATTGCTCTAGAAACTCTTAAAATTGAAATCGATCTTTCATTTAAATTTTTTATCAACCATTTTGCTTCTTGAAATTTTTCTTTCAAATCTTGATCAAGTGAATTTCTCAAAATATCTTGAGAATTTTCTTCTAATTTCAGTTTAATATGATTATCTTCATTTAAATTTGTTATCCACTGTCCATTTTCTTTTTTAATAAAAACATCCGCTGCTATATATGATGTTCGATCAGTTTTTTGAAATATTAGCCCAGGTTTTGGGTTTAAACTTTTAATTAAGTAGACTGTATCCGTTAGTTCCACTTCACTACATTTTAAATTCTTTTTTAATTCCTCATAATTTTTGTTTCCCAAGACACTTAAGTGATGTTTTATTAATTTCTCAGCAAGATTACAAATCTTTTCTTGATTATTAATAAGTTTTAATTGAATAGCTAAACATTCGGTTAAATTTCTTGCACCAATACCAGGATGTGTAGAATTTTGTATTATTTTTAATAACTCCTCAACTCGTTGTATTGTCGGTTTTTTTTCAATAGGGATTGAATTCCTAATACCTTCAATAGAATCAATTAAATACCCATTTTCATCAATTGAATCTATTAAGTAAGACAGAGTTAATTGGTCCTCTTCACTAAAATTAAAAATAGCAATACTTTCAATTAAATACTCCCTTAGAGTTTGGTTTATCTCTTCATTATTATAAATATCATAATAATTTTGATCGGATGAATACTTAGATTTTGAACTTTGATTAGATAATAAAGTTGTATCTTTCGCTTTTAGGAAAATATTATCTGATAGATATTCCTCAATCAGGTCATTAAGTTCTGATTGTGATGCATGAAGAAGCTTTATTGATTGCTGTAGAAGGGGAGTTAATTTTATAGATTGGGATAATCTTAAATTTAAACCTAATTTCATTTTAAAGTATAAAGTTCTCGCCTAAATATATATCTTTGACACTCTGGTTTTGAGCGATAACTTTTGGTGTGCCCTGAGCAAAAATTTCACCTTGGTTTACAATATATGCTTGATCACAGATACCTAAAGTTTCTCTAACGCTATGGTCAGTGATTAAGATGCCAATTCCATTAGAGGCGAGTTGTTTGATAATTTTTTGAATATCAATGACGGCAATAGGATCAATTCCGGCAAAAGGTTCATCAAGAAGAATAAATTTTGGTTTATTTGCCAGGCATCTTGCTATTTCAACTCTTCTCCTCTCTCCACCCGAAAGGCTAATAGCTGTATTTTTTTTAATGTGCTGAATGTTTAATTCCTTTAAAAGGCTTTCAAGCTCTAATTTTATTTGATGCTTACTTAAATTTCGAAGCTCTAAAATGCTAATGATATTTTCACTTACATCCATCTTTCGGAAAATTGATGGTTCTTGTGGTAAGTATGAGATACCTTGTTTTGCTCTAATGTGAATTGGAGTTTTCGTTAAATTTTTCTGATCTAATAAAATATTGCCATGATCAGCTGTTATTAAGCCAACAATCATATAAAAAGTGGTTGTTTTTCCTGCCCCGTTAGGACCAAGAAGACCAACTATTTGGCCACTTGATATTTTTAATGAAACATTTTTAACAACAATATTTTTTTTATAACTTTTTCTTAAGTTTTGAATTGTTAAAGTAGACATTATTTTTTAGGCTTTATAATTGCTTTTGTACGCCCTTTTTTTGTCTCTGAGCCGTTCTCATCTTTTCTTGACAGTGCTTGGGCAAATTCACTAGTGGCATCATACATAATATAATCTCCCCATACCTCGTCATCACCTCTTTTTACAAAGGCTTTTTCATACAAGTGAATTTTGTCCATATGACCATCGTACTCAATTCGAAGAGCCTTGCCTTCAATATATTCATCAGAACCTTCCATTTTTTGTCTAAAAGTTGTTGGATTACCAATGGAAGTACTATGTTGAAAACCTTGTCTATCCTCTCTAATAATAAGTTTGTCTGCATTTATTAATAGCGATCCCTGAGTTAGAATTACGTCCCCTTCATAAGTACTAGTATTTTTAGTTTCTTCTACTGTCATCGTATCAGCTTCAATTTCAATAGGTTTATCACTATCTGCCTCTTCTGAAATAGCGAATTGACAGAATAAAATTGATATTACGAAAACATAATATATATATTTATTTTTTGTACTCAATATTTGAATCTTTCATCACCTGTTGGTTTTTCATAGCGTACTTTAACATTGCTTAAAAGTTTTAAAATTCCCTCTTTATTATCATACTTCATTCCAACTCCATCTATTTCAATATTTGGTTCTTGAATCATTTTTACAGCTTTTTGGCTTGTGACAATATCTAATTCTGAATATATATTAAGTTCATGAGTATAGAGTTTTAGAGTCTTTTTTGTCTTTGTAGGAAGCCTTATGAGGATAGCATTTTCTTTAAGGGTGATTTCTTCCCCCTTATCGCTTATTTCACCTACATCGCTATAAATAGTCGAATGTTTTTTTTTATTTTTATATTTTGTATAGAAGGGTTTAAATAAGGAAGTTTTATCTTCTTCTTTAAAATGTTTCATATAATCAGCTCGAAGGGAAGATTGTAAATTCCCATCTTCATCAGTTTTAGTTGAATCAAAATCTTTGAGGAAGAATGATGGCCCACTATTTTTACTTAGCGTAAAGTTTTTATATTCATTTATAACTTCTTCTTTGAGCCAAAAAGATGCTAATGCAACAATGGCTATAAAAATTAAAGCAAAAGCCGTTGAAAGTAAATTCATAAAATAACTATAAAATTTTAGCCTTGAAAAGGCTTTGCAGTGTTAGGGAGCCAACTAAAGAATTATCTGTTTTAGTAATTAAAAAAGATGTAATTTGTTTATTCTCCATAATCTTGAGTGCCTCTATCGCCATTTGTTTTCCATTCAATGTAAAAGGTGAGGTTTTCATTACATCAGAAATAGGTGTATCAAGACTAAAATGACTTAAAAGTGATCTTCTCAAATCACCATCAGTGAATATTCCTTTCGGTATATTTTGTTTATCAACAATGGCTGTAAAACCTAATTTTTTGTTTGTAATTTCCTTTATTGCATCACTAATGGTATCTTCAAGATTAATTTTTGGTGTAGATTCTAAATTTATCATAATATCTTCAATGTGAACGATCTTCCCAAGGGAACCACCCGGATGCGACCTTGCAAAATCCTCCGAACTAAAATCTCTTTCATTAAGAACACAGACGGCAAGTGCATCACCAAGTGCTAACATTAAGGACGAACTAGCTGTTGGAGCAAGACCCAGAGGGCATGCTTCTTTTGTAACTGAGGAATTAATATGAATGTTACTTTCATTAGATAAAGTTGAGTTAGTATCACCAGTAATGCTTATTATTTTTGCCCCTATTCTCTTAATAAGAGGGATTAGTAGTATGAGTTCTTGACTCTCTCCTGAATTTGAAAGAAAGATAACAATATCTTTATCCGTAATCATACCTAAGTCACCATGACTAGCCTCACCGGGATGCATAAAGAAGGATGGCGTTCCAGTACTTGAGAGAGTAGAAGCTATTTTTCCTGCAATGTGACCTGATTTTCCAATACCACTTAAAATAACTCTACCTTCACAGCAAAGAATATGCTCCACGGCATCAGAGAATTCATTTGATATTTTGTCACTCGCTTTTAATATTTCAGTTGCCTCAACTTTAAGGACATCCTGAGCAAGTTTTATAATTTTTGGCAACATAACTTCAGCTAAATTTTAATTACAATTACATAAGTATAGTGTGGTTTGATAGTAGAATAAAGAATATAAAAAAAAGGTTTTATAGTTTATGTTTGAATCTCTTCAACTAATAATCTTATTATTAGTAAGCTCTGTGTTCTTGGTAGCACTTTTTAAATATCTATCATTGCCTCCAATGATCGCATATTTTGTTGTAGGGCTTATTCTTGGACCAAATGCTTTAGGAATTCTTCCAGACTCTGAATCAAGCCGCCATTTTGTTGAATTTGGTATTGTATTTTTAATGTTTACAATTGGTTTAGAATTTAGCTTGCCTAAGTTAAATTCAATGAGAAATATATTATTTGGTTTAGGAGGATCTCAAGTCCTAATAACACTTCTTGTTGTCATAATGTGCGGTGTTTTTTTTGGTTTGCAATTACCTTCAGCATTTATTATTGGCGCAGCACTTACGATGTCGTCAACAGCGATAGTTTCTAAGATTTTGATTGAGAGATCAGATTTAAATAGCCGGCATGGAAGACTTTCTATTGGAATTCTATTGTTTCAGGATATTGCGGTGATATTTATTTTAATATTGATCCCTGTATTTAATAATTTGGAAGCAGATTTATTTAAATTGATTATTTTTTCAGTATTAAAAATTGTTTTTTTATTATTTATTGTATTTAAGGCTGGTAAACCAGTGATGAACTTTTGGTTTGATATTGTTGCAAAAAATAAATCGAGAGAATTATTTGTTTTAAATGTTTTAATGATCACTCTTATTTTCTCTTATGCCACTAAATTGGCTGGCTTGTCTTATGCTTTAGGCGCATTTCTTGCTGGCATGATTATCTCCGAAACTCGATATAGACACCAAGTAGAATCAGACATTACTTCATTTAGAAATATTTTATTAGGCTTATTTTTTATAAGTGTCGGCATGATGTTAAATATCGCGATATTAAAAGATAATTTCCCGCTAATAATTTCATTATTCTTAATTTTTACATTTTTTAAAATTATTTTAATTACAGCCTTAACAACCCTGTTTAAGTATGAGCTTGGTGTGGGGGTTAGAACAGGGATTATTTTATCTCAGGCGGGAGAGTTTGGCTTTGTGATTTTAGCCCTTGGCCAAAAAAATGAAATTATTACAGGGGATATATTCCAAATAATATTATCTGTATGTTTATTATCTATGTTGATTGCACCAATATTAATCCCATTTAATGGTCGAATTGCTAGATGGGTTGCGAAAGGATATTCCAAAAAATCCGAAACTCTTGTTAAGCAAATTGAAGGGGTAGGGCATGATTATTCAGATCATGTGATTTTATGTGGTTACGGGAGAAGTGGACAATATCTTGGAAGATTTTTAAAAGAAGAAAATATTAGTTTTATCGCTATTGATATGGATTTAAATAGAGTAAGCGATGCATCTATAGCTGGCGAAAATGTTATGTATGGGGATGCAAGCAGGAGGATTGTTCTCAGAGCAGCAGGGATTGAAAGAGCAAAGGCAGTAATCGTTGCCTACACAGATGATAGGTCAACAGAAAAAGTACTGAACGTTATTAGAGAGTCTTATCCAATTTTACCGGTAATTGTTAGAACTAAAGATGAATCGTCTGTAGATAAATTGCAAAATGCAGGGGCTACAGATGTAGTTCCTGAGGTACAAGAGGGTAGTTTAATGTTAGCGTCACATGCACTTGTTCTTCTTGGGATACCCTTAAGCAATGTAATTAAAAAAATCAGAATCTTTAGGAGTGAACGATACAAAATGTTTAGAGGATATTTTGCTGGAGCAACGGATGTTGATCAGGAGACTTCAAGCCAAGACTTACCTCAACTTCACTCAGTTGAAATAAAAGAATATTTTTCTATTTGTAATAATGCAATATCAAACTTATCTTTGAAGAATTTTGATGTTGAAATTCAATATATAAGAAGACCTAATATGTTAGAAAATATTGAACCAAGACCAGATATTATTTTATCTGCTGGAGATATATTAGTCATTATAGGCACTCAAGAAAACTTAAATTTATTTGAAAAATATACCATTAATGGAGAATAGTTTGTGGCTGTAAAAGCCGTCATAATCGGAGGAGGAGTTGTAGGTTGTATCACTGCAATTAAACTTAAAGAAAATGGATACGATGTCACTGTGGTAGATAAATCAATTGTTGGTGAAGAATCATCAGCAGCAGGAGCGGGCATCATATTTCCATTAATGCCTTGGAATTACGAATCAAGGGTATTTGATTTGTGTATAGGCGCATTTTCATTCTATAAAAATTTATCAATTAAGTTAATAAAAGCTGGATTTGAAGATCCAGAATTTATTGAGTCTGGAATGATTTGTATTGATCCATCAGATAAAAAACAAATTGTGCAATGGGGAAAAAATAATAATTTTATAATTAACGAATATTTATTTAACAATAAGCCATCGTATGAACTTGCCAAAGTAGCTCAGATTAACCCAAAAAAACTAATGAAATCTTTAAAGCAATATATTTTGAAGCTTGGCGTTGAGCTTATCGAAAATATGAATATGCGCAAAATAGAAAAAAAATCTAATTATTTAGATGGATGGCCAACTAAAAATAATGAAATGATAAAGGGTGATTTTTTTGTGACTACCGTAGGAGCATGGAGCTCAGAAATAAATGATGATTATAAAAATAAAATTTACCCCATACGAGGACAGATAATTAGATACCCTAAATCAGAAATTAAACTAGATAAAATTTTATATTCGAAAAATTTTTATTTATTACAAAGAAAATGTGGTTCTATTTTAGCAGGAAGTACAATTGAAAATGTAGGCTTTGATAAAACAGTAACTCCAAAAGCAGCAAATGATCTCAATGAAAAGGCCATCAATCTGATTCCTGAATTAAAAAATTTTAAGCCTTGTAATCAATGGGCTGGTTTAAGACCTGGTGTAAAAGGAAATATCCCGTTCATAGAGCAAGATAACTATTACAAAAATGTGTTTATAAATTCTGGGCACTATAGATATGGGCTTACAATGGCCCCAAAATCTGCTAATGAGGTATTAAAATTAATTGAAGACAAATAAAAATGAAAAAATTAAGGTTATCTGGCGCTTTATAGATGGAAAAGCAGGTCATGATAAACAATCTTTAGGGCTTGTTAAAAGCTTAAAGAATCAAGCTAAATGTAGAATATTTGATATCGATGTTCAAAGTCAAACTAATCCAATTTTTAATTTAATTTTTAAAAACTATAAGTTACCTGAAGGCATAATAAAGCCTGATATTGCTATAGGGGCAGGCCATAAAACTCATTTACATTTATTAGCTGTAAAAAAATGTTTAAATGCAAGGATAGTAGTAATAATGAAACCTAGCCTTCCTCTTAAGCTCTTTGATTTGTGCGTTATCCCTAAACATGATGATGTGAAAAGTAGTAGTAATGTCTTCATCACGAATACCCCACTAGTAAACTTTAATTTAAAAACGAAAAAAAAAGAAAATATGGGTTTATTTTTAATTGGAGGACCTTCTAAACATTTCTATTGGGATTCAAAAATATTGCTAGAGCAAATTAAAAATATCTCAAAAAGGTTTAAATTCCAAAAATTACTAATAACGACTTCAAGAAGAACCCCAATAGATTTTATTGATGAATTTAAAAGACTAAAGATTAAAAACATAAGGCTTTATGAATACACTAAAACAACAAATGATTGGTTTGATAAAAATATTACTAGAGCAAAGAATATTTGGGTTACAAATGATTCATACTCAATGCTTATAGAAGCTATTGCTTCAGGTGCAATTACAGATGTTCTTGAACTTAAAATTAAAAAAAAATCAAAATTATCTAGGGAAATAAATTCAGTTAAGAAAAAAATAAGAAATAAATTAACAATTCAAAACGAAGCTGAAAGAGTTGCTAAGTTTATTCAAAAAATATGGTTCTAAATAAAAAAATTACAATTTTACAAGTTTTACCAGATCTCAATTCAGGTGGTGTTGAAAGAGGGACTATCGAGGTAAATAAATATTTAGCAAATAATGGCTATAGAACTTTAGTAGTGTCCAATGGCGGTAAATTAGTTGAAGAGTTAATAAGAGATAATGGTGAGCATTTTAAACTTGGAGTAGGGAAAAAAAATCTTTTTGTTATTTTTTCGATTTTTAAATTAATTAATTTTATTAAAAAAAACAAGATCGATATAGTTCATGCGAGATCAAGGCTACCAGCCTGGATATGTTTTTTAGCTATAAATTTAATAAAAAAAGATAATAGACCCATCTTTATTACTACAGTCCATGGACCTTATACAGTTAATTACTACAGTAGTATTATGACTAAAGGAGAAAAAGTAATTGTAGTCTCAGAGATGATTAGGAAGTATGTTCTTCAAAACTACAAGATTGATAGGAAGAAACTCGAACTAAATTATAGAGGCGTATCAGATAAAATTTTCCCTTTTAACTTTAAGACATCACAAAAGTGGTTAAGAAAATGGCACAAAGATTTCCCACAAACAAGAAACAAAATAATCTTAACGCTTCCAGGAAGAATAACTCGATGGAAAGGTCAAGATGATTTTCTAATTGTAATCAAAGGAATAATTAAAAAATATCCAAATGTTCATGGATTGATAGTTGGGGATGAAGGTAAGAAACTAAAATTTACAAAAGAACTTAAGGCTCTAGTAATAGAGCGTGGGTTAGATCAAAATATTTCATTTGTCGGTAATCGTAAAGATATAAAAGAAATAATGTCTATTTCAAAGATAGTCTTTTCTTTATCAAAGGAACCGGAAGCTTTTGGGAGGATATCGCTTGAGAGTCTTAGTTTAGGAATCCCTGTAATTGCATATTCACATGGCGGCGTTAAGGAGCAACTAATAAAATTACTTCCAAAAGGATTAATTGAGGTTGGAAAAATTAATGATGCAGTTAACCTGGCTTTAAAATGGATTGCTAAACCTCCCAAAATAAAAAAGAATAATTTTTTTACTTTGAACAAAATGTTGCAAAATACTCTTAGTGTCTATGAAAAAGTTATAAAAGAAAAAGAGGAGGCTTCACTTGATAAAAAAAGAAAGTGCTAATTTAATGATTAATTTAAAAGATTATGCAAGGCCTCGATTAAAAAATTTTTTTAAGAAAAAAAATGTTTTATCTTTAGAAAAATTACAAGGAGAAAGTGATTGTCTTGTCGCAGGCCCATTTCTTGGTGAGTTTGGATGGGAGTTGATGCAATGGCAGGGATATATAAGGCAGCTCTCAAAATTTTATGAACATGTCATTGTTTATGGAAGGCCTTCATCCGCATTCTTATATAAAGATTTTGTTTCAGAATTTATAGAAATGGATGTCCCGTCTTGGGATACTGATGCATATCTTCTGCGAGATTTTAATTACTCTGACTGGGCAGCCCAATTTAAGGATAAAGATATACTTATTGCAGATAATCGATGCAAGGAACTGCCTGGTTTGATGAATCAAGACTTTATTTCTTATGGAGATAAAAAAAAAGAAAATGAATATGATTTAGTTATTCATGCGAGAGATATTCCATTGCTTAAGGGAAATAAAAAGAAATCATTAAGAAATTGGCCAACAGAATCATGGGACTCATTATGTGAATCATTAGAACATTTAAAAATTGCATCTGTAGGAATAAAAGAACTTTCTTATGCCCCACAAGGGACTGAAGATTTAAGAGGCATAGAATTAGAAGAGCTTTGTTCTATTTTAGTAAGTTCAAAATGTTGTGTAGGTCCCTCATCCGGATTAATGCACCTTGCAAGTTTATGTAAAACACCGCACTTAGTATGGACTTCTAATTATAATGGGTCTAAAAGATTTGGGGGAGTTGCATATCGATACCTTAGGAGTTGGAATCCCTTATCTACTAAGGTTAAATTAATAAATAAAGAAGGCGATCAACCCTCATATAATTATGTTAAAAATGAAGTATTGGATTTTTTAAATAATTTTATATGAAAAAAAATGAAAATATTTTAATTATTAAGCACGGCGCATTGGGGGATCTGATTCAGGCTGACGGTATTATTAAATCAATTAGGTATGAACATAAAAATGCAAAGTTGGTACTATTAACCTCAAAAAAATTCATTACTTTAATGTCTATGTGCCCATATATTGATAATCAATTAGTTGATAATAGGTCTTCATTCTTAAATATTTTTGCACTTATAAACTTATACAAGAACGTAAAAAAATATAACTTTAAAATCATTTATGACCTACAAAATTCACAACGAACATATATATACCGTAAGTATTTATTTAAAAAAACAAAATGGGTAACTACTGATAGAAAAAATCACCCAATATCAGGTCTTCGTGGGTTAGAAGAAATGTTAAGAGGATATTTTGTTGCTTCTAAAAATATATTTAGACCAGATATTAGTTGGTTGGCAACAGATACAAAAAAAATAATAAAAAAAAACAAGATTTTATCTAAATATATTGTGTTGCTTCCTGGTTCATCGAAAAAAAATCCATTAAAGAGATGGCCTTATTTTGTAGATTTAGCAAAACTTCTAATTTCTAAAGGGTATGAAGTGATAACTATACTTGGTCCAGAGGAGCTTGAAATGAAACGTTCATTTCCGGGCCATGTGCTTGAAAATTTAGATTGGTCCCAGTTGTCTGGAATCATTAAAGATTCACATTTTGTTATTGGGAACGATTCAGGACCGTCTCATATAGCGTCATGTTTGAATAAAAAAGGCCTAGCTCTATTCGGACCTTCAACTTCTGCGATTAGATCCGAGCTTAAAAGAGGGAAATTTGAAATTTTAAAAGTAGACAATTTAGCAGATCTAACTGCTAATAAAATTTTAGATGCAATGACAAAAATTTTAAATAAAAATCAAATTATTTAATGCTTCTTGAAAAAAGCCTATTTGTTGCTAGCATCACCCCAACCAACAACCAAATAATGGCAGCATATTTATTTGCAAAGAAGCTTGTGCTTGAGGCTATAGGTAAAAAGCAAGTAAAAATGATGTTAAAAACTAAAGCAAATGAAAGCCATAATTTTTTGATGTAAAGAGTTTTTAGCGATGAAAATGTTAGAACACATACCATTATATAAAATAATATAAATCCAAATATACCTGTCTCAGAAAGTAACTGAAGTGAAATATTGTGGGGGTGAAAGCAAACTCCCGATCCAATTGCAGTTAGATAAGATGAGCCATAGGTACCTAGGTTTTCGCAAGCCTCCCTGTATTTATGAAGGCCAACGCCAAATAAAGGTGATTGCATCCAAACGTCGTAAGCACTTTGCCATACAAGGCCATAATCTGACGTTCTCCAATTAAATATTTTCTCTATTGTAGAAAAATAAGCACGTTGAGTAGTATCAGGAAAATTGTACGCAAAAAATAATATTCCACAAAAAGAAATCAATAATAATATCATCATCTTTTTTATTGAAAACATTTTATCAAGAGTGATTCCGATAAACATAATAAAAATATTTGCAAGGATTAGTAGGAGAGCCATTCTTTCACCAGTTATAAAAACTGAAAGGAATAACAGAGAGGAGACTATAAAAAAAGTATAAGTTAGATGTATTTTGTAATGTTGTAATTTAAATTTTTTATATAGGATAAAAAACATGGGAGGTAATAAAACAAGCTTAGCTATCCAGGCGCCTACATGAGGATTATTTTTAAAGGGCCCAGTTAACCTTTCTCCTGAGTATTTTTCAAAACCGAAAATGTCTTGTTCAAAGAAGAACTGCCACCAAGTATCAAATATTATAAAAAATAAGACAATCGTCATTGATACAAAAAATCTCTTTAATGATTTAGTATCATTCAAGATCCAGTAAGACAAAGCCATCGCAAATATGGGCCATCTTATAAAAAATAACGAGTAAGCTAAGGTCTCAGTTGGTTCAATACTCATTGCTGAGTTAATTGTCAGACAATAAATTGTAAAAATTAATGCAAAGCAAAACCATTTTTCTTTAACCCAATGCCAACCAATATTCTTGTATGAATGGTATAAAAATAAAAGACTAATTAAAACAATAGTAATATCTGCCAAGCTTCTGGAGAACACTAAAAGCAAAGGGAGAAGGTATGGGAAGTATTTTTTTAAATTCGTAGTCATGATTGAAGCTCACACATAAGTTCTTCCATTGGTTTTTTCCAATCTCCTAAGGTCGATTGCCTAAAAATTTTAACTGACGGATACCACGGGGTATCTTTTCTTTCATTCATCCATAAAAAACTTGATTTTTCCGGGAGCAACAAAAAAGTTTTCTTACCTAATGCACCTGCTAGATGGACGATTACCGAATCAACGGATATTACAATATCTAACATTTTAATTAGTGATGCAGTATCAGAGAAGTCATGAATTAATTTTTGATGATCAATAATTTTACAATTATTTAGAATTTCTAAATCTTTATGCGGGACCTCTTTTTGAAGAGAATAAAATTCAAAAGGAAGAGATAATAATTCAGAAAAATCATCAAGCGACATACTTCTATTGTGATTATTTTTATGTAAAGGATTTCCAGACCAACTTAAACCAATTTTCAAATGCTTACTATTTATTAATTTTTTTTCCCAAGTTTTATTCTTATTTAAATTTATTTGTAGGTAAGGACATTTATTTGGAATATTTGAAATTTCAGTTTTGAATCCCAGGGGGAGACTCATAATAGGAGAATAAAAATCAAATTCAGATGGGTGAGCGTTTGGACCAATCACCTCTATTTCAGGATCCTGAGAGTTTATTAGGTTATAAAAAGGTTCAGTGACCTCTAAGATTATTTTCTTAGGATGTAAATCTTTTAACAAAGCTATGTATCTAAAACAATGAATAAAGTCACCATGGCCTTGTTCGGGATATATGAAAATTACTTTATTTTCTATAGATTCATTTCCCAACCATAATTTTTTAGGATAATCCCTGACCCATTCTTTTGCAAAGCTTTGCCACCTATATTCATATAGCTCCCATCCATCTTTATAATTTCCTTGAAAAAGATGAAGTAATGATTTATTCCAATAGGATTCTGGGTACTTTGGATCAAGGGAGATACATTTATTAAAATCATCCATAGCTAAATTTAATTTTTTTAATGCCTGAAAAGATAAGCCACGATTACTATAAAAGTATCCTATCATTGGTGCATTTTTAATACATAGATTGAAGTAGTCAATTGATTCATCGAACCTATTCATTTTAAAAGAAGCTAAACCAGCATTGTTATATAGGATTGCATTATCTTTATCTATTTTTATGCACTGAGTAAAATATTCCAAAGCATTTTTTGCTTCACCAATTTCTAATAGATTTATTCCTAAAGCATTTAAAATTTTTAAATTTCTAGGAGCTAGTTCTAACGCACTCATAAAACAATCGATTGCCTCATTATGAATTTTAAGATTAGTTAAAAGCTCCCCTTTTTTTATATAGGCTTCTAAATATTTAGGAGCTTTTGTAATTGTTGTTGTATAAAATTCAAGAGCCCTTGTGAAATTTTTTTGATTTAGATAGGAATTCCCAAGATTAAAGCTAATCATAGGTTGATTTGGGTTAATTTGAAGTGATTTTTCAAGCAATGAACATCCTTTTTTATCATTACCTAATTGGAGATTTAAAGTACCAAGACTATTGCATAAGTCAGCGCTCTCTGGATATTTAGAAATTAAATATTCAAATCCTTTTTTTGCTTTATTTAAGTTTCCAGATTGATGAAACTGGATACTTTCTTGAAATATATCATCATCATTTTTCTGTTTATTAGAAACCATTAAATTATGTATTTATTTAGACCAATTGCCTGATTTACCACCAGATTTTTTTAATAGCATAATTTGTGAAATAGATAAATTTTTGCTAAAAGATTTACACATATCATATATGGTTAGTAAGGCGACAGAAACAGAGGTGAGTGCTTCCATTTCAACTCCAGTTTTACCAAAACACCTCACTAAACCTTTGCAATTAATTATATTTTTTTTATCATCAATAAAAAATTCAATTTCAATTTTAGTAAGATTTAAATTATGTGCCAATGGAATTAAATCTGAGGTTCTTTTTGCTGCTTGGATTCCTGCAAGTCTAGATGTTGATAGCACATCTCCTTTCTTATTTCTATTTTCAATAATAGCATTAATTATTTCTTTATTGAGTATTATAGATCCCTGAGCAATAGCCTCCCTTAGAGTATCATTCTTTTTTGAGACATCGACCATGTTGGCATCACCATTTTCATCAATATGAGTAAACATCTATTTATCTTCCGCTATAATTTATTAAGTAATTACAATGATAATATCAATGTATGAAAAAAACTCTATTAATATTAATTTTCTTAAGCTGTATTGTAATGGCTAATAATTTGCCTGAACTTGGTGACTACAGCTCTTCCAAAATAAGTGAAAATGAAGAAATTTTCATCGGTAGACAAATTTTATTTCAAGTTAATCAGAGCGATAGCATTATTCGGGATATTGAGATTTCAGACTATCTCGATTCATTAGGCAAAAGACTCATAAACGCAAGTACAGATCCCGCGAAAAAAATTGAATTTTTTATTGTGAATGATTCATCAATAAATGCTTTTGCAATGCTTGGGGGTGTTATAGGTGTTCATTCAGGATTATTTCTCGCTTCAAACACAGAGTCAGAATTAGCAAGTGTTATAAGTCATGAGATAGCCCACATCAATCAAAAACATATTTCAAGATTTTTAGCGCAACAGGAAAGAGCCTCTTATCAGTCAACTTTTCTTATGGCCGTGGCACTCTTATTGGCCAGATCGAATCCTCAACTTGCAAGTACAACTATGGCAGGGGCATCTGCAGGCTCAGTTCAAGGAGCGCTTGACTTTACAAGGGAGAATGAGAAAGAAGCAGATAGGGTTGGAATTCAAACGTTAAATAATGCTGGCTTTGATGTCAGAGGAGCCCGTGATTTTTTTACAACACTAAAAAAAGCCAATCAGTTTTCTAGCGGAGCGGCACCAGCTTTTTTACAAACCCATCCCATAACAAGTAACAGAATAAGTGATATTGAGGATCGATTAAAAGATTATCCCTACAAGCAAAGGTTGGGCAATCAAACTTTTTATTACGTTAAGGGTAAATTAAAAGCTCTTCTTGGAAATAAAAGTAATACGAAAAATATTTTAGAGGAAAATATTAAAAATAAAATTTATATTAACGAGGCAGGAGAAAGGTTTGCACTTGCATATATTTATTTAATGGACAACGAATTCACTAAATCACAAGAACAGATTCAATGGTTATTTGATAATGAACAATCAAATTCAATGTTAAGTCAGCTTTATATAAATTATTTAATAAAAACAAATAAAGTTACAGAAGCAAAAAAATTGTATATTCAAAATTTAAATTTTTTTCCATCAAACAGATCTTTTGTCTTTGGACTTGCTGATTTGTATTTAAGAACTCAAGAAACGGAAAAAGCATTAAAACTTTTGAAAAAAAACGAACAAAAATTTTCACAAGACCCTATTCTTTATAATTTGTATGCAAAAGTTTATGCAAAACAAGGCGAAAAACTTCTTCAATATGAAAATCTAGCAGAAGCCGCTTATTATAATTTTAATCTACAGGAGGCAATTATGAGGATGGACTTAGCAATTAAAGCAAATGATGGTGATTTTTATGAAAAGTCTAGAGTTGAATCAAGATTAAAACAATTCCAAAGAGAGCAACAATTTCACACAAGAGATAAATGATAAGTTTTACTTATCAGCATGATTTTAATATAAAATTATACTAAGTAGCATTGATAAACTATTATATATTTACATTAATTAATTTATAGGAAAATTAACATGTCTTCACTTATTAATACAGAAGTTAAGCCTTTCAAGGCTACGGCATTTCACAGCGAAAAAGGTGGCATAGAAGTGACCGAGGCTGATCTTAAAGGAAAATGGTCCGCTGTTGTTTTTTACCCAGCTGATTTTACATTTGTTTGTCCAACTGAGCTAGGAGATCTTGCAGATCACTATGAAGAGTTACAGAAAATAGGTGTGGAAGTGTATGCGGTATCAACAGATACACATTTTACGCACAAAGCTTGGCATGACACATCAGAAACAATTAAAAAAATAAAATTTCCAATGATTGGAGATCCTACAGGTGCAATATCAAGAAACTTTGATGTAATGATTGAAGAAGAAGGTTTGGCTTTAAGAGGTTCATTCATTATAAACCCGGATGGAATCATTAAAACTGCTGAAATAAATGATTTAGGTATAGGTCGTTCAGCAGCCGATTTAGTAAGAAAGGTTCAGGCAGCTCAACATATTGCAGCAAATCCAAATCAAGCTTGCCCAGCCTCTTGGAAACCAGGAGAAGAGGCATTAACTCCATCACTTGATTTAGTAGGTAAAATTTAAATTCTGAAATAGTTTAGTATGGTTGGGTAAAAATTTTGCCCAACCAAGACTTTGCTCCGGAAGACTATTTATGCCACTTTCAATTGAAATTACAACACAATTAAAACAATATTTAGCGAAGCTAAATTCTAATGTGGTAATTGAAGCATTTGTCGATGAAAGTGAAGTTTCAACTAATATGAGTGAACTATTGGTTGAATTAGCAGAGATGACAGAGAAAATTTCTCTCAATATTCATAAAGATTCGACTGAGAGAACGCCATCCTTTAAAATTAACAAACCTAATGAAACAACAGGTATTCAATTTGCAGGAATTCCTTTGGGACACGAATTTTCGTCACTAGTACTCGCTTTGTTGCAGGTGGGTGAGCACCCATTAAAAATTTCAGAAGATTTAGTTGATCAAATTAAAAACATAGAAGGAGAATTCTTTTTCGAAACCTTCATTTCCTTATCATGCCATAACTGCCCAGATGTTGTGCAAGCTTTAAATGTCCTATCACTCTTAAACCCTAATATAAGCCACTGTATGGTGGATGGTGCACTATTTCAAGATGAGGTTAAAAGAAAAAAAATAATGTCAGTTCCAACAGTATTTCTTAATGATGCTGAGTTCGGACAAGGCAGGATGGAATTAGAGGAGATTATCAATAAGATTGATACAAAGGCTGGTGAAAAAAAAGCTGATCAATTATCCCAAAAAGAGCTTTTCGATATCCTTGTGGTTGGTGGAGGTCCAGCTGGTGCATCGGCTGCAATTTATTCTGCAAGGAAAGGAATAAAAACAGGAATTATTGCTGAGCGTTTTGGTGGACAAGTCATGGATACACTTGGGATAGAAAATTTTATTTCTGTACAAAAAACTGAAGGCCCAAAGTTAGTGAAAGCGCTTGAAGAACATGTAAAAGAGTATGATGTTGACGTCATTAATCTTCAGTCAGCAAAAAAAATTGTAAAAGTAAATGATTTATTATTTGAAGTTCACCTAAATAGTGGAGGCATTCTTAAATCTAAGTCGGTCGTTATTGCCACTGGTGCAAGCTGGAAGGAATTAGGTGTTCCTGGAGAAAAAGAATTTAAGGGAAAAGGGGTAGCATATTGTCCTCATTGTGATGGACCCTTATTTAAGGGAAAAGATGTAGCTGTAATCGGAGGGGGGAATTCAGGTATTGAAGCCGCAATTGACTTAGCAGGTATCGTTAAGCATGTCACAATCTTAGAATTTGCTTCCGAGCTTAATGGTGATCAGGTATTAATTGATAGATTAAATAGCTTAGACAATATTGAGGTTGTACTAAATGCTAAAACAAATGAAATTTGTGGGTCAGATAAAGTAACACACTTAGTTTATACAGATAGAAAACATGATAAAGAAGAGAGGATAAATATTGAAGCGGTATTTATTCAAATTGGTTTAAATTCAAACAGTGATTGGGTAAAAGACGATATAAAATTAAGCCAGTATGGCGAAATCGAAATCAATGACCATGGAGAGACATCAATGGAAGGTGTCTTCGCAGCAGGCGATGTCACTACAATACCTTATAAACAAATCATTATAGCCATGGGAGAAGGCTCTAAAGCAGCGTTAGGCGCTTTTGACTATCTAATAAGGCATTAAAAAAATTTAGTCGTTGTTTTCAAGAAGTTCTTTAAGAAGAGGTACAGTAATTGGCTTTTTCATTTTTAAGGACCAATTATCTAATGCATCTAAGGTTGCGATTAAGTAGTGTAAGTCCCTTTGTAAATGCCTCATACAATATTCAATAACATTTTCGTTACATGACATCCCTTTTTGTTTTGAATGGCTCAATAATGCTAATTTCTTCTCGCTATCTGTGAGTGGTTTGATTTGATAGACAAGACCCCAGCTAAGTCTGCTAGCTAAATCACCCCGCAAACCCATGTTGTTTGGAGAGTTGGCCCCAGTTATGAAAAGTTTTTTACTATTCTCTTTGCAGTCGTTAAAAATATTAAAAGCTTCAACTTGCTCCATATTATTTTTAGTCTCAATATCCTCAATAACAAAAATGTTACCTCTTTTTACCACATCGGATAAATGTGACTTCCCTGAGCCTTCGACACCCCATAAATAAAAAAATTGAAGGCTTTTGTCAGCTATAAATTTTTTAATAATGTTAATTGTTTCAGAGTTATCACCAATTATAAAATTTTCAAGTGATTTAACCTTAGGTATTTGTATGTCAAGTAAAAGTTGATCCATCATTCCTATGGCACCATGTGCCTATTAAGTAAAATTAAGTTAAAATCTTACTATACATAAACTCGCAAATCTAATAAGGATTAAACCAAATTGTCTCAAAAAAAATCTGAAGATAACTCAATTACATATATGGATTCTGGAGTAAATATTGAGGCTGGAAATAACCTAATTGAAAAAATTAAACCATACGCAAAGTCTACTTTTAGAAAAGAGGTTTTAGGTGGATTAGGTGGATTTGGTTCAATGTTTGAGATGCCAAATCATATCAATAATCCAGTACTTGTTTCTGGCACTGATGGTGTTGGAACAAAGCTTAAATTAGCATTTGAACTTAATAAACATGACACGATAGGACAAGACTTAGTTGCAATGTGCGTCAATGATATTATTGTTCAAGGGGCAGAGCCCTTATTTTTTCTGGATTACTTTGCATGTGGAAAATTAAATACTCAAATTGCTGAAAAAGTTATCATAGGTATCAGTGATGGTTGCAAGCTAGCCAAATGTTCTTTGGTTGGTGGTGAAACTGCAGAGATGCCGGGGATGTATCAAGGTGATGAGTACGACTTAGCTGGCTTTTGTGTTGGCGCAGTAGATAAAACTAAAATAATCGACGGTAAAAGAGTAGATGAAGGCGATATCATAATTGGTATTGGTTCATCTGGAGCACACTCAAATGGATATTCCCTAATCAGAAAAATAATATCTGAAAAAAAAATAAATTTAGATTTAAAAATTGATAATGAGACTATTGGTGATTTATTAATTAAGCCTACGAAAATTTATACGCAATCAATTTTAGAAGTTTTAAAAACTGAAAAAATAAATGCAATGGCACATATAACGGGAGGCGGTTTGACTGAAAATATTCCAAGAGTCATTCCTAACGAATTCAAGGCTGTCATCTCAAAAAAATCTTGGCAAATGCCTAAATTATTTAGCTGGATTAAATCTGAAGCACACCTAGACGATGACGAGTTATTTAAAACATTTAATTGTGGAATTGGTATGGTTATCATAGTAAAAAAAGAATCAAAAGATAGAGTGATGACATCTCTCATTAACTCAAAAGAAAATGCCTTTGAGATTGGAAAAATAACCAAAAAAGTTGTTGATGAACCACAAATACAAATTATCTAAGTATTTATTAGTTTTAATACTTTTCTCTCAAAGTCTATTCGCATTCAAGAAGCTACCAGAGAATTTTTACATTGATTATGAGCTATTCCAGTTTGTAAAACTTAGAAATATTGAAGTAGAAAAAACCCAAATATCCTCTGGTGAAATAAAATTACAATATAAGCAGAAAAATAAAAAATATGATTTAAATATTTTGTTAAAAACAAAAAAATTTCTAAAATTTTTTGGGGATAAAGATATTAAGAGTATTGGTTTAGTAAGCAATAAGGGTCTTTTATTCAACTCATTTTTTGTTAATGACCTAAAAAAACCAAAAAAAAATATATCTGTAACTTACGATAGAAAGAATGCAAAGCTAAAAGTTGACTACAAAAAAAAGTTAACTGAAAAAAAGTATGTGGGTAATTTATTAGATATCCCAACGTTACTTCTACAATTTCATTTTGAAAAAACCAAGTCAACATACTCGTTTGATTTTTTAGAAGGAAAAAAGATTAGGAATATTAAATATAAAAAAATTAAGGATGAAAGTATAAAAATCAATGGAAGAAGTTTTCAAACTGAATTATATGAGGGAGAAATTATCTCAGTAAAAAATTCAAAGCATTTTATTTGGCTTTCAAAAAGTGCTTATAGAATCCCTATTAAAATAAGATTAAAGATGAAAGGTGGATTAATGATTGACCAAAATTTAAAAAAAACAGATCTTAAAATTAAAGAAATAGATGAATAGATTTTCTATAAAGTCATGTGCTGAGGTTTTAGAAGAAAGCTTTTCTAACAACTTTCCAGCTGATTCTCAGCTGAGTTTCTTTTTTAAAAAAAATAAAAATATAGGCAAATCTGAGAGATCACTCATTGCTGATACTTATTTTAATGTCATTAGAAATAAAAGATATCTTGAGGTTTTAGGCTCAACATCAAATCCATTTAAATTAATTCTCATATATTTAATTAAATTACAAGGAAGGAGTATTCGTGATTTATTACCCATGATAAGTGAGGAGGATGGAAAGTGGCTATCTAAAGTAAAAGCAAATAAATTAACAAATATAGATCTCTCAGCAAAATTAAGTCTACCTGAGTGGTTTTGGCTAAAGTTATCTGCTCAATACAATGAAAAAAAAGCCATACAAATTGCTAACGCCCTTTTATTACCTGCGCAACTCTGTGTCAGAGTAAATACCCTTAAAGGTAAAGATAGGCAAGAGGTAATGACTGAACTAAAAGAATCTTTTCAGGAGGTAGAAAACCAAATTCTAGAAACTAAAATATCGCCAATCGGTATTAATTTACCCAGAGGAAGTTATATACAGAAACATCCACTTTATCTTGAAGGTAACATCGAAGTTCAAGATGAGGGAAGTCAATTATTATCATATTTAGCTGATGCAAAAAGAGGGCAGATGGTCGCAGATTTTTGTGCTGGCGCAGGAGGTAAAACGTTAGCCATGACAGCTATGATGAAAAATACCGGAAGAATATATAGTTTTGATATTTCAGATAAAAGATTAGATAGCTTAAAAACTAGATTAAAAAGATCAGGTGCATCAAATATCTCAATACAAAGAATTTCAAGTGAAAATGATAATAAAATTAAAAGGTTAAAAGAAAAGTTCGACAGAGTGCTCGTTGACGCACCTTGTACTGGCTTTGGGACATTAAGAAGAAACCCAGATTTAAAATGGAAGCACTCAGAGAATTCATTGATGGAATTAATAGCTAAACAAAAAAACATTCTTCATTCGGCAGCTAGATTATGCAAAAAAAAGGGGTTATTAATATATGCAACATGTAGTTTGCTTGATGAGGAAAATGAGGAACAAGTGAAAAATTTTCTATTTGAAAATTCAGATTTTAAATTAATATCGAAATCTGTAATACTAGAAAAGTATGGTGTTGCTTTGGACGATAAAAAATACCTAAAGTTAAATCCATTCGAAAATGACACAGATGGTTTTTTTGGAGCAGTTATGGAGAGAGTTAGATAATGAAAAATGCAAATAAATATATACTGCTTGCCGCAATAGCGGGAATTATAATTGGGTTAGTCATAAAAAAATTTCCCGATTCATTAATACTTCAATATATTTCAGATATATCTATTTTGGCAGGCCAAATTTTTATTACTACGCTAAAAATGATTTTAGTTCCTCTGGTATTTTTTTCTATTGTAAATGGAATTTCAAACTTAGTCTCCTCTAATAAAGCCGGTACTATCTGGAGATCAACTCTTTTATACTTTGCCGGAACCATGTTTTTCGCAGTTTTTATTGCAATGATAGCAATGAATTTGTTTAAGCCAGGCATAGGCGTTTCTATAGATGCTTGGCAGCTAGATGAGGTAGTAACATCTGAGGCTTTATCTTTTAAAGATTTTATTTATCAATTCATTTTAGGTTTATTTGAAAATCCGTTTGCATCACTGGCAAATGGGAAAATCTTACCTCTCATTATATTTTCTATCTTGATTGGTATAGCGCTAAATGAAAAAAATAAAGCATTAAACCCAGCAAGAGATTTCTTTAAAAGCTTTTATGAAATAATTTTTAAAATTGTAAATTGGATAATGTATATTGCCCCTTTTGGCATATTTGGCTTACTGGTAAATATGGTGGTTAGTCAAAATATAACAATCTTCTCTCAAGTTGGAATTTTTATGCTGATTGTTATCGGAGTAATTTTATTTCATGGAATAATATTTTTACCAACTCTATTATTCATTTTTAATAGAGTAAATATTTTATCTTTATGGAAAGGCGGGAGAGTGTCATTTATTTCGGCATTTGCAACAAGTTCGAGTAGTGCCACACTCCCTATTACACTGAAAGCATCACAGAATAACTTCGGTGCATCAAAAGATGTTTCTAATTTTGTTTTGCCAATCGGTGCCACGATGAATATGGATGGAACGGCAATGTATGAGGCAGCAGCGGCATTATTCATCGCAAATTTAGTAGGACTAGATTTAGGGTTATCTCAACAGTTTGTTTTATTTTTTATTGCTATGATCGCCTCAATTGGAGCCCCTGGAATTCCAAGTGCGGGAATGGTGACAATGGCTATGGTGCTTCAAGTGTTGGGACTTCCTTTGGAAGCTCTTGGCATATTAATACCAATGGATCGTTTGCTAGACACGTTCCGAACAACAGTAAATGTTGAAGGCGATTTAGTAGGGACCTTAATTATTGATAAATTAGTTAAGGATTAACTTTTTTTCTTCGCTCTAAAAAATCTAATGATAATGAGTAAGCTGATGGGATAACGACTAAGGTGAGTAGTGTAGAAGATAACATGCCGCCAATAACAGCAACCGATAAGGGACCATTAGTTTCTGATCCTGCACCATACCCTAATGCGGCTGGAAGAAGAGCAAGTATAAGTGTCAGTGAGGTCATAAGAACAGGTCTCAACCTTATGGGGCATGCTTCTAAAAGTGCGTGATTAGTACTCTTACCCTTTGCTTTAATTTGGTTGGTCATATCGACCAGTAGAATGGAATTTTTGGCAACTAAGCCGATTAATAAAACCATTCCAATCATTGAATATATATTCAGGCTATTTCCAGTTACCCACAACAACATCACTCCACCAATAATTGCCAAAGGTTGGGCAAGCATTACGATTAAGGGTTGAAAGAAAGAATTAAATAGACTTGATAAAACCATGTATAAGAGAACTGTTGCTAAGGAAAAAGCAAATAAAATATTACTGGTGGTTTTGGCAAATTCTTTAGCCTGACCAACAAGCTTAATAGAATACTCACTAGGAAGTATTTTTTGACTGGCATTGTTTACAACTTTGACGGCTTCACCAAGGGAAATTGTTGGGTTAGCATAAAAATTTGCAGAGTATTGTAAATCTTGTCTACCCATGACAGCTGGACCTAGCGTTTCTGTGAAGCTCGCAATAGAATCAAGTCGAACAAGTTCTCCCGTATCTCCTTTTAAATTAATTTTTTTAAGGTCCGATATCTCCTCAATAATACCTTCTTTTGCTTTCATTCGAATATCATACCTTTGTCCATCCCCAGGCTCATCGTTAAACCTAGCTACATCAAGCCCATTACTAAAAACGGAAATCGAATTTGCGATATTGGCTGCACTAATTCCAAAACTCGCCGCTCTCTCTCTATCAATTTGAAGATTCATTTGAGGTAAACTGAGTTGTAAATCTAAATCAATGCGCCCTAGACCTTCGATTTGTGACAGTTCGTATTGTAGCTGATCTGCTAGGGACGAAACGGTCTCAATATTTGGTCCGATGAGAGAAAATTGTAAAGGTTCAGATCGCCTACCACCAGCAATGGAGGGAGCGGATATAAAAGCCTTCACTCCAGTTAAAGAATCAAAATCACCTTTAATCTGTTTTATTATTTCTGATTGAGACAACAGGCGATTTTGTTTATCTTTGAGCATGACACTTATAAACCCTGAATTGACTTGACCTCTGCTTCCCAGTCCAATGGAAGAAAATACACCCTTGATAACACCATCGTATTTATCAAGAACATTTTCAATTTCAAGTAATTTTTTATAGGTATAGTCCATATTGGAACCGAGTGGGGTTTTAAATCTAACACTAAATCTACTTTCATCTTGTTCCGGCAAAAAAGTTTTTTCGACTTTTGTAAAAAAGAATCCACTCGATAGAACAATAAGAAAGCTCAACAAAAGAACTTTCCAGCGATGATTTAGTGACCAAGTTAAGATTTGCTTATAAAATTTTTCAACCTTCATAAAAGTACTATCAAATTTTGATAAGAAATTAATTGGTTTTTCTTTTTTTTCTAAGAATTTTGAACATAGCATTGGGGTTAATGTAAGTGAAACGACTAATGAAACAAGCACACCGCTTGTGACGACAATAGCAAATGATTCAAAGAAACGACCAACAATACCTTCCATAAAAATAACCGGACCAAAAATACACACTAGAGCAATAGATGAGGCTAACACGGCAAAAACCACTTCATTGCTCCCATTAATAGATGCATTAAAAATGTTTTTATCAATCTTTTTATGGTGTCTAAAGACATTCTCAAGAACAACGATGGAGTCATCAACAACAATTCCAATGAGTAGGATCAAAGCTAATAATGTCATGCTATTAAAAGTAAAGTTATAGAAATACATAATAGCTATGGCTCCTAATAGGGAGATTGGTATAGCTACAGCAATAATTAATGTCGATCTTATCGAACCCAGAAATAAAAGAACAATGAGCGATGCCAGGATAGTCCCTTCCAAAATATGCTCCTGAAGCGACTTCACCATAGACTTGATATAAATTGAATCATCTGTTGAATACTGAATTTTTAATCCCGGAGGTAAGTTTGGTGTGATTTCATTTTCAATTTTTTCTTGCACTTTTTTTATGATATCGACAGTATTGGTGTTTGCTACTTTTACAATGCCTAAGCCAATACTTGTTTCACCATTAAACCTTGCCGTTTCTCTATAGTCATCAAGACCATCCTCAACCTCAGCAATGTCTTTAACCTTAATTCCTCCTCCATCCCTGTAAGCAATAATCATTTCTTGGATATCATTGACATTATGAAACTCTAGATCGAGTTTAAACATTTTTTCTGATTTTGATCTTACAAGAAATCCCCCTGGAAATTGGACGTGTTCATTATCAAATGCGGAGATAAGATCTTCAGCTGTAATTTTAAGTGCAGACATTTTTTCAGGTAAAAGATTTATTCTTACAGTTCTATCTCTTTTACCGCCCAATCTAATTTCACCGACACCATCTACTGTTTCGATTTTTTTCTTTAAGATGTTTGAGGCATATAAATTAAGTTGTTGAATTGTTCGATTGCCTGTTAAAGATAGCCACATGATTGCACTTGCATTTGTTTCAACTTTTCTTACAACTGGAGGGACAATGTCCTTAGGAAGTCTACGACCAACTTGGCTTACCTTTGACTGAATTTCATTAAATGCTACTTCAATATCCTTATCTAAATTAAAGGTAATGCTAACCACTGATACACCTGGGGAGGACTCAGATCGAATAGACTCAATTCCAGGTGTTGTATTGACAGCATTTTCAATAATATTTGTAATACTAGAATCTATAATTTCTGGATTTGCTCCCTCAAGAGAGGTTGTGACAGATAGGATGGGAAATTCAACCATAGGGAATTTATCAATCCCTATTTTTTGAAAACCAATGATACCAAGCAGCACAAAGATGCCAGATATCATCCAGGCTAAAACATATCTTCGAATTGAAATTTCAGGCAGCGTCATTATTTAATTTTGAGTAATATTAACTTTAGCTTCATCAGTAAGATAAGCAGCACCCTCAACAGCTATTATTTCGCCAAGCTTTAAACCCGAAGTAATTTCTGTATTTCCATTTTGGGTGATACCCGTTTGAACAGGCTTTTCATATGCAACATCATTTTTAATTACATAAACAACTTGTCCAGCTGGCCTGAGGATTATGCTTTGTTCAGGAACACTTAAATTGCTTATTTCCTTAAAAATTACTGTCCCCCTAACACTTCCCCCAGCTTGCCAATTAGGCTGATTTATAATATCAGCAATAACATCAATTGAAAGACTATCAGAAATTAATTGGGGCTTTAATTCTGCAATTTTGACTATAATTTTTTCTTCTACTATGGGGCTTTTTAATTCAATAGGTAATCCGGGCTTAAGTTTTGTCGCTAATTTTTCCGGAAATGGAACATGGGCTCTTAAGCGATCATTATTCATTATCTGAATTATTGGATCCCCTATTTTTAAAAAATCTCCAATAGAGGCTATCTGTTTCTCAACTTTTCCGCTAATAGGTGAGTATATTTTAGTTTTACTTAGTCTGTACTTAGCTATTTTAGCCCTTGCTTCTGATATTTTTATTAACTCTTCTGTTTCATTTTTTTGATTTACTATTTCATCAAGCGCATTAGGAGAAATAAAATTCTCATCAACTAATTCAGAATTTCTTTGGTAGGTTTTATTTTGACCATTTAAGCGTATTTTTAGTTGACTTAATTCAGCTTCAGCTAATTCCAGTTGATAGCGATAATCTTGATCATCTAGCTGTGCAATTAGATCCCCTTTTTTTAGGATAGTACCCGTTTTGGTGTATATTTTTTTAACTGAAGATGAAATTTCTGATCTGATTGTAGGATCCATTAAGCCTTCAATAGTTCCTATGGCTGATTCCTGATCTTTAAAGTTATAGATTTGAACTGGCGAAGTACTAATATTAATCGTTCTTTGTTTCTTTTTCTCTATTTCTTCCTCTTGCCCACAACCAAAAAGAATCAAGGATAAAAAAAATAAAATAAAACCTTTTTTAAACATTTATGAATTTTCCGAGTTTATTAAATTCCAATCAAAAAAATGACCTGGATCAGTTTTTCTGCCAGGAGCTATATCACTATGACCAACAATATCTGTGACAGGATATTTCATGCGCAAGGATTTTAAAAGTTTTAATAGAACTTTATATTGGATATCTTCGTATTTTATTGTATCAGAACCCTCAAGCTCTATTCCAATTGAAAAATCGTTACAATTTATTTTATTTCTCCAAATTGACTCGCCTGCATGCCAAGCCTTTTTAAGGCAAGATACAAACTGTATAAGTTCACCTTTTCTTTTAATTAAAAAATGTGAGGAAACCTTAAGATCTTTTATTTTTTTAAAATAGTTATGCTGACTTATATCAAGGTCATTTTTAAAAAAATCTTCAACATAAGAATTGCCAAATTTATTTGGTGGAAGGCTGATGCAATGAATAACAATTAATGAAATGGTTTGTTTAGGTGACCTTAAATCACAATTAGGGGACTCAATTTGTGTCACCTGGGGAAGATACCCATTTTCATCAATCCTAAATAATTTATCTTGAGAAGTCATTGATTCAATTATAATCAAGTATTTAAATAATTAAGTAATTGATTTAAATTTTTAAAGACATGAGGTGATGTAATGTTGACAGACGAATTCCTTAAACTTTTTTTTGACGCAGTTTTGTTTGGGATTGTAGATAACGGGGTAATGCTTGTAGGAGCATTTTTTGGGCTTGGACTAGAAAAATATCTACCTGGACGTTTTCAAGTGGGTTTAGGTGCAATTATTGGTGCTGGTCTTGGTAACACCGTAAGTGATTTTATGGGTGGAGCAGTCAGTTTAAATTGGGCATTAGCATTTGGAACCGCATTAGGGTGTTTAATTGCCTTAATTTTAATACCTGTCATTCATTCCATAAAAAAATAAATAGTACTATTTTGTCAGTGAAATGAAAATAAATTACATCCTAAGGCTCTACGCTTGTTTTTTTTATGAATTACTTATCCAAATTGCATTATGGTTTCTAATTGCATTTATCACGTTATATATCTTTGCAATTAATTCGACAGAACAGCCTCACCTTTTCAAGTTTATTTTGTGGGTAACTTCAGGTATTTATTTTGTCTCATCTTGGTATTACGGAGGCCAAACTTTGGCTATGAAAGCTTGGAAAATAAAGCTTGAGATCCCTAAAAAAAATAAATTTTTTGCTTGTGTTAAAAGGTACTTTTTGGTGTGTATTGGGTTAGTTTTATTTTTTATTTTTTATATGAATATCTTATTTGGAGCAAAGCAATATTTGCATGATTTGATTCTGGGATTAAAAATTAGAGACGTTCGAACTTCATAATCATATATATACCTAGAGACAGAAATAAAAAAGAGGGAAGAAGGGAACTTAAAAAGGGTGGCCAGTCATTCAATAAGCCAACATGCCTAAACAATGTATTCATAATCTGATAGCCAATTCCGATAGAAATACCAATGAACATTTTTAGGAATTTACCTCCAGATCGTTGTTGTAAAAAACCAAAGGGAAGAGCAAATAGAATCATGACTATGGGCATCAGTGGGTTAATCAATTTCTCCCATAAGGCAGTTTCATATTTTGAAGACCTTTGATTGTTAATTTTAAGATAATTAATAAATTTAACTAGATTAAAAATTGACATTTTGTCGGGTGAAATTATCAAAACATTCATCATTTCTGGGCGTATCAATGACTTCCAATTTCCCTTCTCTATTTTTTCTGTAATGATCTGATTTTCTACAAAATTCTTAACTGTTATTTGAGTTAGATCCCAATTTCCATCATCAAATTTTCCATTTTTTGCATCAATAATGGTCCTCAAATTAAATTGATCATCAAACTCATATATATGTATGTTTGACAATGTTGCATCAGGCAGAACATTTTCAATATTTACAAAATTATTACCATCTTTCATCCAGAAGCCAGATTTAAATTCCATACTAATTGAGGTATTGGTTGCATTTGTTTTGAGTTGTTGGGCATTTTTTTCACTATTTGGCGTAATTAAATCTCCAACAGCAAACGTAAGAATGCTAAAAAAAATCGCAATAGGCATTACAGCCCTTGCAATCTGTTTTATTGAAAGGCCGCTAGATCTTAAAACAATTAATTCTGATTGATGGGACAATTGACCAACGGTATACATTGCACCAATTAATACGGCAGTTGGAATGAGTTTGTAGATATGTCCTGGTATTGTAAGGAGAACGTAAACGATTGCTTGCGTTACTCCATACTTCTTATCATCTAAATCAGAAATCTCTTGAATAAATTCAAAGAAAGAAAAAAGGCAAATGCCTCCAAAGAGGAACAAAGTAATTCCTAAAAAAAGTTCTTTATTTAGATACTTAGTGACTTGATTCATTTATTATTTTTTCTAAAAAAAGTTGGCATTAAATTAAGATTGTGTGATCTTCTATAAATTAAATAAATAGCAATGCTGAGAAAAATAAAATGTGAAAACCAAGATCCTATCCAAATACTAAGTTGTCCAGTTGCAATTAAGCTATTTGAAATACTTACCGCATTATTATAAATAACGAAAAGTAATATTGCGGCGATAATATTTATGGATCTCCCTGACCTAGGATTATTAAAACTCAATGGAATTGCAATTATTATAAGAATGAATGTAGATATTGGAAGAGAAAGTCTCCAAAGAAACTCCGCTTGAAACTTTTTATTTGATAAGTTGCCTATGAGTTCGGTTGTTTTTTTTGCCTCCATTTTTGAAACTCTTGCACCTACCGCAGAAAGTGAAGGAATATCTTTTTCAATTAAAATGCCATATTCCTTATATTTAACTGTAGTGAATTCTTCAGTTTCTCTGCCTCCCTCATATCTTTTTCCATCAAGTAAAACAATATAATTTTCACCTTTCTCATTGGCATACCTCTTTCCTTTGCTTGAAACCATAACCCCGAGCTTTCCATTCTGGTAAGACTGAATAAAAATATTATTGACGGTATTTCCTAGCTCACTGAATCCCTCTACATATAAAATCCGATTATCAGACTTTGATTCTTTAAAAATACCTGGACTAATTGCTGAAAACTCATCACGAGTTTTCAGTCCGTTTTTATATTCTTCGACCTTTTGCACTGCCCATGGGCTGACAAGGAAAGAAAGAAAACCAATTAACAAAATAGTAGGAATTGAAAAATAAATAATAGGCTTTATTAGCTTTGACAAACTTAATCCAGAGCTTAGCCATACGATCATTTCACTATCCTTGTACCATCGGCTGAGAGCCATTAAGATAGTTAAAAATAAAGTAATTGAAAGTAAAAGGGGGAGGTGTTTTAATAAATTAAAAACTAAAATCGTATCAATCGTGTCATTAGGTATAATACCCTTTGCTGCAAGTCGAAAAACATAGACAATTCTCTGAGCGACGACGACTCCTGTAAGAATAAGAATTGTTGATATAGCTGTATAAAATAATTCTTTATTTAGTTTTGTTTTATATAGCATTAATTAAAAGTTTAGTTCTTATAGACAACATTAAGGAATGTTAAATGAAATTTCAATTAAAGTCAGATTCAATTTCAAAATTATCCGCTGATATTATCATATTGGCGGTTAATAAAAGCAATCAGCTATGCTCATCACTGAGTTTAAGCAAAACTTTGCAAGATGTCCTTAACTTAATAATAAAGTTAGATGACCTCCCTAAAAATACTGGCTCGATAAATATAGAGCATATGCACGGAGAATTTAAAAGGATATGTTTTGTTCGCATACAAAATCAGGATAGCCTTGATGAAGAAGATCTATTGAAATCAGCAAAAAATATTTTTAAAAAGTTGAAATCAATTAAATGCGGAACAGTAGTTTTACCGGTCAACCAATTTGTTAATAAAAAAATTAATGAGGGTACTGTAGCCAATCTATTTACAAAGGCAGCCATAGATGAATCGTATGAAGTTAATTCTCTAAAATCTGATAAAAAAGCCCCAAAAAATAACTACCAAATAAATTTTCAGGCTAACAAGTTGGATGGTAGTGCTATTAAATTGGGCATAAAAGAAGGTCACGCTATTGCAGAAGGTATGAATTTAACAAAAGATTTGGGTAATTTACCCCCTAATATCTGCACTCCTACATATCTTGCAAACCAAGCAAAAAAAATTGCTAAAGATTTTAAGATGAAATCAACAATATTAAGCCAAAAACAGATTGAAAAATTAAAAATGGGTTCCTTTTTATCGGTTGCAAAAGGAAGCAGATTAGAGCCAAAGTTCATTATCATAGAACACAACAAAGGTAAAAAATCTTCAAAACCTGTTGTGTTAGTTGGTAAGGGTATTACATTTGACTCAGGTGGCATTTCTCTTAAACCAGGTGCGGCAATGGATGAAATGAAATACGATATGTGTGGTGCTGCAACAGTTTTAGGAGTTATGAAAACTATTGGTCTTTTGAATTTACCACTTAATGTAGTGGGTTTAATTCCTGCATGTGAAAATATGCCAGATGGGCTTGCGGTTAAGCCAGGTGATATTGTCACAAGTATGTCAGGGCAGACAATTGAAATCCTTAACACTGATGCCGAAGGAAGATTGGTCCTGTGTGATGCTTTAACTTATGCAGAGAGATATAAACCAGAAACCGTAATTGATATAGCCACACTAACAGGGGCATGTGTTATTGCGCTCGGTCATCATGCATCAGCAGTTTTCAGTAAGAGTGATGAACTTGCAAATGATTTGCTTGCGGCAGGTAAAAAATCAATTGATAAGGCATGGCGAATGCCACTATGGGATGAGTATCAACCACTTCTTAATAGTAATTTTGCGGACATTGCTAATATTGGGGGAAGGGCAGCAGGCAGTATCACTGCAGCATGTTTCTTATCAAGATTTACCAAAAAATATTCATGGGCACATATAGATATTGCGGGGACTGCATGGAATTCTGGAGCAAATAAAGGTGCTACAGGACGACCAGTCAGTTTATTAAGTCAGTTTTTAATGCATAAGTCTAAGAAATAAAGCTTACGCTTTTGACAAATATTAAATTTTTTTTTAACGTCGAAAGTAAAATTAATTTAGTTTTTTCGTTACTTCCAGAGAGGCTAAATAAAAAAAGAAATTCTCTGATTTATTGTTCAAATGATATTCAATTAAATCATTTATCAGATAAATTGTGGGGGGATAGCTCTGATAGCTTTTTCCCACACGAAGAAAATAATCATCATAATCTTAATAAGATTACTCTAAGCAACAAAAGTATTGAGTGGATGGACGATACTATTATAAATATTTCATCTCAGATGGTTGATGGTTTCAATAGGTACTTAAATTTGTTTGAAATCGTATCTATTGACGAAGAAGATAAAAAACTAGCTAGAATTAGATTTCAATATTTTAAAGATCGTGGTTACAACATACAGAGCATTGATGCAAAAAAAGCTTAGGTTTTGATAAGATCTAAGTATTTGTCTTTTGATAAAAAATCATTTTCCTCAACTTTGCTCATAAACTCCACATGGCAAACCCATATGTTGAAAGGGTCTTCATTAATTTTTTCTGGTGAGGACTTAATTTCAGGGTTAATTAAGGTTATTTTTCCATTTTCAGGCGCAATGATATCTGATGCTGTTTTGACTGACTCAATTGAGCCGAGCGCTTGATTTTTTTTGAACTCAGTATTTTTATTTATTTCAACGTAAACAATATCTCCAAGTAAATCCTGCGCAAAATCTGTAATCCCTAAAATATAAGAATCCCCATTTGGTTTAAGCCAAATGTGGTGTTTTGAATATATGATGTTGTCTGGATATGTCATTAAAAACGCTTCTGCGATTTACAATATACTTTTATATTGTTTTAAAGAAAAAAATGTATAATTCATAGAATTATAAACGAGGATTAAAACTATTTATGAATAAATTTTTACGTTTTATATCATCCCTTTTCCTCCTTCTAAGTATTTCGTTTAATTCTCTCTCCGATAATCAGCTTGATAACTTTAATAGCAAGTTTGCAAAATATAAGTCTGACCCAAAAGTAAGGTCAGCCAAAGCAATGGTTGTAAATCAAAATAATGGCAAAGTAATATACCAAAAGAATGCCTATTCAGAAGCATCGATTGCATCCCTTACAAAACTAATGACGGCAATGGTCATACTAGATTCTAAAATTGATTTAAAAAGGAAAATTAAAATTACAAAGCATGATATTGATAGACTTAAAGGAACGGGCTCAAGAATACCGATAGGTACATTGGTAACTGGATATGACTTACTTAAAATTTCTTTAATGTCCTCAGATAATAGGGCGGCCTCCGCTTTAAGCAGAGCTTACCCTTCAGGCAAGAAAGGCTTTATAAAAGCAATGAATATAAAAGCACTTAAATTAGGAATGCATAACAGTAAGTTTGCGGATCCTACTGGCTTAAATAAAAGAAATAAATCTACAGCTAGGGATCTTGTAAGGATGGTAGAAGCTGCTTATCAGTATCCAGAAATTAGAAAAATAACTACAACATCACAAGAGACTTTTAGAATAGGCAAAAGAAAAAATGAAATTGGATTTGTAAATACCAATAGGTTGGTTAGGAAGGGTACCTGGGATATTGGTTTATCAAAAACAGGGTTTACTAGAGACGCGGGTCGATGTTTGGTGATGCAGGCAATGATAAGCAATGAACCAGTTATTATGATCTTTTTGAATTCTTATGGCACATTAACTAGGTTTGCAGACGCGCAGAGAGTTAAGAAGTGGATAAAGAAAGAATCGATAATGAATAAAATTAGTCAAATATCCGTTTATTAACAATTATTTCTTAGCAGTCTTTTTCTTAGCAGTCTTTTTCTTGGTGGTCTTTTTCTTTTCTTTCTCTTCTAGTTCTTTCTTTGTAATCAATTGAATGGCTTTTTCAAGCTCAATATTTTCGTAATTAAGATTCTTTGCAATGTTTACTTTAATGGCATCTCTTTGAAGATAGAATCCAAATCTACCCTTATAAATATCAATTGTTGAATTTGTAGCTGGATCAATTCCTATTCTTCTTAAAGGTTTTAAAAGTTCCACTGCCTCTTCGTGTGTAATTTTAAAAATATCATCAGATTTCGGAATAGCTTTAAATTTACTATTATGATTTACGTAAGGCCCAAACTGACCAATACTGGCAATAATTTTTTTCCCTGTATCTGGGTGAATACCCAGGTCACGAGGAAGTGATATTAGCTTTTGTGCAATTTCCTCATTCAGATCAGCTAAGGGAATTGTTGAGGGAATAGTCACGCGTTTAGGTTTAATTTTTGTATCTTCCTCTTGGGTACCGAGTTGAAGGTAAGGGCCATAAGGACCAATAAGAAGAAGAATATCAATATTTGTTCCCGTATCTTTCCCAACGACTTTTGGTTCTTGAGGTAAGTCACCATTAGCACTTCTGGTAAATTTACATTCAGGATAATCAGAACAGGCAATAAAGTTACCTCTTCTTCCAAGTTTTGAAAGTAGGGGCTTGCCACATTTAGGACAATCTTCATCAATAGATTTTTGGGTTATTTTGGTTCTATCTAATTCACTTTTTTCTTTAATTTTTTTGTCAAAATCTATCCAAAATGTTCGTAGCACTTTTATCCAGTCCTTATTATCAGCTGCGATATCATCAAGTTCCGCCTCTAGATGAGCAGTAAAATCATAATCAACATAGTTACTAAAATGTTCTGTCAAAAAATCAATAACGACATTCCCTACATCTGTTGGAGTAAAACGTTTTTTATCTAATACAACGTAATCTCGCTCTTGTAGCGTTGAAATAATACTGGCATAAGTCGATGGCCTTCCAATTCCAAACTCTTCAAGTGTTTTTACTAAGCTTGCCTCACTATATCGGGGAGGTGGGTCAGTAAAATGCTGAACTCCGTGGATACTGTTAACCTCAAGTTGATCACCTACTTCAAGAGGAGGCAATTTCTTAGATTCACTATTTGTATCATCGTTTTCTTGATCTTCAATATAGACTGACATAAATCCTGGAAATTTTATGGTTTGGCCATTAGCTCTAAAAATATTTTCATTCGATCCAATTTCAAGATCCACACTAACAACATCGTAAACTGCAGATGTCATTTGGCAGGCTAAGGTTCTTCTCCAGATCATTTCGTAAAGTTTAAATTGCTCTTCATTTAGAAAGCTTTTAAGTTCTTTTGGAGATCTTGAAATATCGGTTGGTCTTATGGCTTCGTGTGCCTCTTGTGCATTTTTTGATTTCGTTTTGTATTCAATTGCCTTATTTGGAAGAAAATCAGGAGAATAGTTTTTTTTCAAATAGTTTCTTGCTTGTTCAATTGCCTCTTTTGAAAGTGTCATTGAGTCAGTACGCATATAACTAATCAAACCAACCGCACCCTCACCAATTTTAATACCTTCATAAAGCTGCTGAGCAATTATCATAGTCCGTTTGGTTGTAAATCCTAATTTTCTTACGCCCTCTTGTTGCATGGTGGATGTAGTAAAAGGTGAAGGTGGTTTTCTAGTCCTTTGTTTTTTATCAACACGACTAACTTTTGTTTTACCAGCGCTTTTTAAAATTAATTCACCAACAATTTCTTTTTGTTGAGCTTCGTTAGTAATTGTAAATTGCTCTAATTTCTTATTTTTAAGAGTCACCAATTTTGTCGAAAATTTTGAATCTTCTTTTTGAGTATCAAGATGAATAGACCAATATTCTTTTTTAATAAATTTCTCAATCTCCTTTTCACGCTCAGTAATTAAACGAAGTGCAGGACTTTGAACTCGACCGGCGGATAGCCCATAACGAATTTTTGACCATAACAAAGGAGATAGGTTAAACCCGATTAAATAATCAAGTGCTTGTCTTGCTTGTTGGGCATGAACAAGGGCGCTAGCAATATCTCTAGGTTCTTGGAGTGCATCAATAATTGCATTTTTAGTGATTTCTCCAAAAATAATTCTAGCAATTTTTTTATTTTTAATGAGTTTTTTAGAATTTAGAATTTCAGCGATATGCCATGCAATTGCCTCACCTTCACGATCGGGATCAGTTGCGAGAAGGACTTCATCTGAATCTTTAACTGCTTTTGAGATAGCATCCATATGCTTCTTATTTCTATCAATTAACTGAAAATTCATCTCAAAATTTTCAGTATTGATTCCCTCTGACTTTGGCAGGAGATTTCTTATATGGCCATAAGAGGCAAGCACCTTATATTCGCTACCCAGATAGTTGCTAATAGTTTTAGCTTTAGAAGGGGACTCTACTATTAGTAATTTTGACATATAAGCAAAAAGAGTTAAGTTGAAAATTAAGCATGATAGTTATAAAAAACAAACTACACAAGCTTCTAATTGAAAATAGATTTTTTGAAAAATAAATTTTTTAATTAAAATTTACTTATAAATAATCTTTTTTTTTATCCATTATTTATAAGCGCCGCCGCCATCAACATGAATTATTTCACCTGTAGTATATGTGGCAGTGGATAAAAGAAAAAAAACAGCTTTTGCAATATTTTTTGGCGCACCTTGTTTTTTTAAAAATGTTTGAGATATAAGGTTTTCTCGATAACCTACTTCAGATTCTTGACCATCTTCAGGCCATAATATTGCACCTGGTGCTACAGCATTCACTCTCACATTGGGGGCTAAATCAACAGCTAACGATCTTGTGAGCGAGACCAAGCCACTCTTGGTTAGGTTATAAATAATATAATTTTTCTTTGGATTATTTTCATTAGCATCAGTGATATTGACTATTGATCCTTTTTTTTCTTTTAAAAATTTTGCCGCTGCCTGACATAAAAATAATGGTGCCTTAAGGTTGGTTGAAATTAAATCGTTCCAGTCATCTTCATTGAGATTACCGATTTGCGTAGGGAAATAGCTTGAAGCATTGTTGACTAGGTAATCAAGCTGCCCAAATCTTTTAATTACATTTGAAATAATTTTTTCATATGATTCTGTTTTACATAAATCACCTTGGACAATATCTGTTGAATTACTTCTAATTTTATTGAGCTTGTCTTTTAGATGTAAGGCATCTTCTTTTGAATTTTTATAGTGAATCATTACATTAATATTTGATTTGTGTAATTCCTCGCAAATTGAAGCTCCAATTCTTTTTGACCCACCGGTGACAAGCGCTATTTTTTTATTATTTGTTTTCAAATGGTTTGTTTTAAATTTTTTAGATATTTCTACTAAAATTATTATAATCTAGAAGATATGACGAATTTACCTTCCCTTAGCCAACTTGAAGAATCAATCCATGATGCCTTAAATCAGCGGTTAAAAAAAGAAATTATTCAATCAGGTGGCTCAATTTCATTTTCATTATTAATGGATATTGTACTTTACGATGAAGAACATGGTTACTACACTGGGTATAAAGAACAGTTTGGAGAGTCTGGTGATTTTATAACCGCTCCCATGATTTCAAATATATTTTCAAGATGTTTTCTAAATTCATTTAAGGAAAATTTTGTTCATCTTCCATCATCAATACTTGAATTAGGAGCGGGCAATGGTCAATTTGCAGTTGATTTACTTATTGCTGCAGAAAAAAATAATATCCAAATCGATCAATATTTAATTTATGAAATAAGTAATAATTTAGTAAAAAGACAACAAAAGATCATGCAAAAAGAGTTATCGAATGAATTTTTTTCGAAGGTTGAGTGGGTTTCCGAAGTTCCTGAAAAGTTTGAAGGTATTATTTTTGCAAATGAATTTTTGGATGCGTTCCCAACAAATATTTATGAAATAAAAAATAAACAAATATTCGAAAGAAAGGTAGGCATTGAAAATAATCAATTGGATTGGAAAGAAGATGATAAGCCTAATCTTGAACTTGCAGGCATTATTGATACAGAAAATTTACCTACGGGATATATTTTTGAATATTCTAAGAATTTAGATGAATGGCTTAATAAATTTTTTAAAATAATCAAAAAAGCCATGATTTTTTTTGTAGATTATGGATTTTGCCAAAATGAATTGTTTCATCAAGATAGAACGGAAGGGACATTGATGTGCCATTACAAGCATCACGCACATGCTAATCCATTTGCATTTTTGGGAGCACAGGATATAACTTGGCATATTAATTTTTCACATATCTCAAGATTGGCCAAAATTGCTGGTTGTACGGTCAGTGGTTTTGTTTCTCAGGCTAATTTTTTGATAAATGCTGGAGCTTTAGATTTTTTGAGTGAACATGACCCTAATAATATTTCGGATTTTAAGATACAAACGAATGCATTCCAGAGACTGACATCACCAGCTGAGATGGGAGATTTAATCAAAGTTATAGGTATTGCAAAGAATACGGTTGTAAGCCCTCTTGGATTTAATAAAAATGATAGGAAATTACAACTTTGACAGAGTTAAATAAAAGACCAGTTAGAAGTTATATTCTTCGACAAGGGAGGCTTACTAAATACCAGGAAAGTGGAATAAAGAAATTTGCGGCTAAATATACAATTCCTTTTCAAAAAATACCAATAAATTTTGATCAAGTTTTCTCTAAAAAAAATAAAATAATCTTAGAGATTGGTTTTGGAATGGGTGATACGACATTTAAAATGGCTCAAGAAATGCCTGGTTCAAATTTTTTAGCTGTTGAAGTTCATTCGCCTGGCGTTGGAAGTCTTTTGAATAAAATTAATCTTAGCCAACTTGAAAATTTAAAGATTATTCAGCATGATGCCATTGAGGTTATGAATGAAATGATTCCAGATAAATCATTAGATGGAATCCATATTTTTTTCCCTGATCCTTGGCCAAAGAAAAAGCATCATAAACGAAGATTATTAAAGAATTCTTTTTTAAAGCTTATGGAGCTTAAGCTCAACCAATCTGGTTATATTCATATAGCTACTGACTGGGAAGCATATGCTCTAGAAATTATTACTTTAGTTGAGGAGAATAAATTTTTTAAAATATCCAAAAGAGATTTCAATGAGAAGCCTCAATCAAGGCCTTTGACTAAATATGAAAATAGGGGTTTAAGGCTAGGACATCAAGTCTGGGATATTTTTATTACTTTACGATAACCACTCTTCTATTTTTTTTGTCGCTTCGTCAATTCCCTGTTTTTTTAAGCTTGAAAATAACTGGGCTGAACATTGTGTTTTGTGCAACTCACCCCATCTAGCATTTAACTCCTGTTGAATTTTTTTAAGTGTTCTTAATGACTTATCTTTTGAAATTTTGTCACTCTTTGTGAGTAAAATATGGATAGGTTTTTTTTGCGGTGCAAACCAATCTAGCATCTGCGTATCAAGCTCTGTTAGCTCCCTTCTTATATCAACCACGATAATAAGACCAATCAAGCTTTTACGTTCCTTAAGGTATTTTGGTAATAGTTTTCTCCAATGATCTTTCATGGGTTTAGGGACTTTTGCAAAGCCATAACCTGGCAGATCAACTAAAGATTGCATGTCCTGAATTTTAAAAAAATTAATGAGTTGAGTCCTTCCTGGCTGTTTACTGACATAAGCTAGTCGGGTTTTATTGGTCAGTGAGTTAATTGCACTTGATTTGCCTGCATTTGATCGACCTGCGAAAGCAATCTCTTTCCCAATATCTACCGGCAGTTCTTCAAAGTGATTTGTAGAAATGATAAAAGAAACATTTTGTAGAAAAGACATTTCGCAATTTTAACTTGATTTAGATCAATTCGTCTGGAACATTTGTATATAATATGTTGTCTTTAATAAAATAAAACTCAATTAAGGTAAATATGCTCTTGAATAAATACATTTTCTTACTATTTTTTATATTTTTTAACTCTGTTTCATTTGCTGAAAGTGCTCTTGATAACCAACAACTTTCAAAAACCAAAGAATTAGTAAAAAATGTTTGTATGGCATGCCATGGTATGGATGGGAATAGCCTTAACGGGAAAATTGCCCCAAAAATTGCTGCCCAAAATGCTCAATATTTAACGACACAACTTAATAAGTTTAAAGATGGCATAAGAAAAAATGCTCTTATGCAGGGTATAGCGGCAAGTCTGTCTGCTGAAGACATGGATAATTTAGGTATTTATTTCTCAGAACAAAAACTTCAATTATCAGCCGCAACCTCTAACGGTATCGGCTCCAAGGGCGAAAAGATTTTTCGAGCAGGAATTAAGGATTCAGGGGTTCCCGCTTGTGCGAGCTGTCATGGCCCTGCAGGGCACGGAGTACCGAACCTTTATCCCAGGCTCAATGCCCAGCATTCAGACTATATATTGAGCCAACTAAATCGTTTTAGAGTTTTAGAAGATCAGCCTGGAACAGCATCAGCACCGATGAGAGCAATTTCAGTGAGGCTTACTGAAGAAGAAATGAAGGCTGTTGCCGACTATATCCAAGGATTACAATAATCTAAATAGTGAACTATCGCCCGCTAATCAATCTCTTATACATATGTATCTTCTACTAAAAAATTAAGATTTTAAACTTGGCTCAATCAACAAAAAATTTACCCTCTTTCATTCACCTACTAAGCACGATGCGCTTTGCAATCACTATGCTTTGTTTTATAGGTATTGCATCAGTCATAGGGACTATCCTCAAACAAAACGAACCCTACGAGAATTACATTATCAAATTTGGACAGTTCTGGTTCGAATTTTTTGAAGCCATGGGCTTATATAATGTCTACCAAGCATTCTGGTTTTTATTAATACTCATTTTTTTAATTATCTCTACCTCATTCTGTGTATCGAGAAACTCACCAAAAATATTAAAGGAGTATAAAAAATTCCAACTTAACGCTCGTGAAAGATCTTTAAAATCCTTTAAACACAGTTATGAAATTCCTGTTAAGAAATTTAGCACCAGTAAATTAGAAAAATTACTTACTGAAAATAAATTTAGGGTTAAGAAACAAACAAATAAAAACGGAGACTTAATTATTTCTGCAAAGAAGGGAGACCTACAAAAGTTAGGATACATTTTTACCCACTTGGCAATTATTATCATTAGTATTGGTGGGCTGATGGATGGCAATCTTGTTTTAAAGATGCAGGAGTTGACAGGTTCAAAACAAATTATATATGAAGATTTAGCTTTGAATGATGTGCCTGAGTCTGGCAAATTAACGAATTCAAATTTTTCATATCGAGCTCAAATGTTACTCAGAGAAGGAGAAAAACAGAGCGTAGCAGTTTTAAAGGCTAAAGAAGGTTACTTCATTCAAGACCTACCTTTTATTGTTGGGTTGAATGATTTTAGAATTGAACATTACAGCACAGGACAGCCGAAATCTTTTGAGAGCGACTTAATTGTGGAAGATAAAGAGACTGGCGAGTTAATAAAAAAAACGATTAACGTTAATACCCCATTAACTTTTAATGGGGTAACAATCTATCAATCATCATTCGAAGATGGTGGATCGGAATTAGCGCTTGATGTCTGGAATCTTCATTCAGCTGAAAAGACGTCAAAAATGGAAAGTATTATTTTTAAAAAAAATGAGTTGGTAATTAACAACCAAACTTATTTTTTTGAATTTAACGACTTTCGAAAATTTAATATTTTAGATATTGAAATTGGTAATGAGAAAAAACCCACAAATGTAGGACCTAGTTTTATATATAAAGTTAGGAATGAGTCTGGTCAGGCAAAAGAATATCAAACTTATCAATATCCTATGATGATTGATAATTCTTCTTACTTTGTCAGTGGAATGAGAAAGACGCCTCAAGAAGACTACCAATACTTAAAGTTACCCGCCGATGCAAATGGTGAGATCAATGGTTTTATGATTTTCAGAGAGCTTCTTCACTCGCCTCAAATTTTAAATAACGCAATTAAGAGAGTTGTAGCTCAATCTTTCCCTGAGGGTGGAGAGAAAAGCCAAATTTATTTTGAGGGGGTTGATAGGGTTTTGTCTGGATTTATCGAAGGGGGGTATAGTCAGATTGCAGAATCTATTGACACAACATTACCGATTGAAGATCAAGAGAGAATTGCCAATAGTTATATAAAAATTATATTTTTAGTAGGAAAAGAGCTTATCACTATCTATGAATTAAATAACATTGAGGCTGATAATTTTTTATTCGAGAGTAACCATAAATTTGTTCAAGAATCATTAACTGGATTTAATGACAGTTTTTTTTATGGGCTACCCATATTTCTTGAATTAAAAAATTATGTTCATGTCCAATCCAGTGGTTTGCAATTAACTAAATCACCTGGACAGTTTTGGGTTTATTTGGGGTCAATTCTTTTGGTGCTTGGGATATTTTGTATGATTTACATCCAAGAAGTAAGGTTGTGGATTTTGAAGAAAAAAGATAATAAAGATATTTTATTGGCGCTAACTACTAATCGACATAGGCTTGAGTTTGATCAATTTGCCCATAAAATTAGCCAACTTATGAAAAAAACTTTTAACTAATGGAAACAAAATATGATCTTTAAAAAAATATTTAATTACTTATTCATTGTTTCTATGTTGATGCTTCCTGCCTTAGGCCTGTTTAAATTTCATCAATATATGGATTATTACGAAATGTTTATCCTTGTTGGAACAGGCTTAACATTTATTTGGATGAGTAACTATTGGCAAAGCTTTAAATATCTAGTTACATCCGTTCTGGCTCTTAGCTTTATCTCAATATTTTTGTACGAGGGGAACCTATTATCAGGCGAGGAACAATTTATACTTAAATACTTCTTATCGAGTCAATCTGCAATAATGTGGATGTGCTCCTTATACCCTCTGAGCCTTTTAATGTATTGGTTTTACTTATTTAAAAAACAAGCTTTTTTTGGAAATTTTGCTTCCCAATTGACATGGATTGCTACGGCAATGGGTTTTATAGGATTGCTGGTAAGGTGGTTTGAGTCCTATTTAATTAGTATTGATGTTGGTCATATACCCATCAGTAATTTGTATGAAGTTTTTGTTTTATTCTGTTTGATTACGGCGTTATTGCACCTTTATTATGAAGAAAAAATGAATCGAAAGGAACTAGGTGCTTTCGTGCTTATAATTATTACCGTCGCAGTAGGATTTATATTGTGGTACACCTTTTCAAAAGGGGCCGATGCAATTCAACCTTTAGTGCCTGCACTTCAATCATATTGGATGAAAATACATGTGCCAGCAAATTTTATCGGCTACGGAGCTTTTGCTATTGCGGCTATGATTTCTATCGCTTATTTATTAGCTGACAAAGGCATACTGAGGTCTAGACTACCCAGCTTAATTATCCTAGATGACTTGACTTACAAAGCAATTGCTATTGGTTTTATATTTTTTACAATTGCTACTATTTTAGGAGCTGTCTGGGCAGCAGAAGCATGGGGTGGTTATTGGTCTTGGGATCCTAAAGAAACATGGGCGCTTATTGTTTGGCTTAATTATGCAGGTTGGCTACACTTGAGATTAGTCAAAGGTCTGAGAGGTCCGATGCTGGCATGGTGGTCAGTTATTGGCCTAGTAATTACAACCTTTGCATTTTTAGGAGTTAATCTTTTTCTTTCAGGCCTTCATTCTTACGGCGAACTTTAAAGTTGCAAAGAGCTTTATTCTAAAGTACGATTGCTTTTAAATATCATCAAAGCACACACGCACAAATGGACGAAAACTTAATATCTATAAATAAATTATCATTTGGTTATGGTAAAGAGCTTATCCACAAAGATATTAATATGCAATTTAATAGAGGAAAGGTTTCTGCGATCATGGGGGGAAGTGGTTGTGGTAAAACAACTATCCTTAGGCTTATAGGTGGTCAATTAAAGCCAAACTCAGGCAATGTCAATGTTGATGGCAAAGTAGTCCACGAACAAGGTCGAGAAGGACTTCGAAATATTAGAAGGAAAATGGGCATGTTATTTCAGCACGGTGCCTTATTTACCGATTTATCTGTTTATGAAAATGTGGCCTTTCCAATGCGTGAACACACTGACTTACCTGAAAATGTAATCAAAGATCTTGTGTTGTTGAAATTGAATGCAGTTGGTTTAAGAGGTGCACATAAAAAAATGCCTGCTGAGTTGTCTGGAGGAATGGCAAGAAGAGTAGCATTGGCGAGGGCTATTTCCCTTGACCCAGATATTATAATGTACGATGAACCGTTTGCAGGGTTAGATCCAATATCAATGGCTGTAATTTGTGATTTAATAAGATCATTGAATGATGCATTAGGAGCAACGTCAATTATAGTTACTCATGATGTTGCCGAAACTTTTTCATTCGCAGACTATATCTATTTCTTGGCTGACGGTGGGGTTGCGGCAGAAGGATCTCCAAAACAATTATTGGCATCTAAATTGCCATTTGTTAAACAATTTATTCACTCAGAAAAAGACGGGCCTGTTCCTTTTCATGCCGAAGCCCCAAGCTATCAATCTGATCTCGCACTTTAAAAAATGAATAATATATTAAATTTTTTTGAAAAGTTAGGCGCATCAGCTAGAAGTTCTTTATCAGGCTTAGGATCATGTGCAAGGCTTTTCTTTTTAACAATCATTTATTCATCCGATAGCTTTAAGAGATTTAATTTAACGATTAAAGAGATATATTTCACGGGTGTTCTTTCACTAGTTATTATTATTGTGTCTGCATTTTTTGTGGGAATGGTACTGGGCCTTCAAGGCTATTACACTCTTGAAAAATATGGCTCATCTGAAGCTATTGGTGTTTTAGTTGCGTTAGCTCTGGTCAGAGAATTAGGTCCTGTAGTAACAGCATTGCTTTTTGCAGGCAGAGCTGGGACCGCTATCACAGCTGAAATAGGATTAATGAAGACAACAGAGCAGCTATCAGCAATGGAAATGATGGCAGTTAGCCCTGTTGCTAGGATTGTAGCACCAAGATTTTGGGCAGGGATGATAAGTATGCCAATTTTAGCCACTATATTTTCAATGGTTGGTATTTTAGGAGGTTACTTTATTGCTGTTTTAATTATTGGAGTCGATGATGGCGCATTTTGGTCCCAAATGCAGGCAAATGTTGATTTTCATAATGATATTGTTGATGGAGCAATCAAAAGTATTGTTTTTGGCTTTACTTGCACATTAATTGCTTTATATCAAGGACTTGTTGCTCCTCCTACAGCTGAAGGTGTAAGTAGAGCAACGACAAAAACTGTAGTAATTTCATCACTCAGTGTATTAGGGCTCGATTTTGTATTAACGTCATTTATGTTTGTTTAAAATTATGGGAAAATATAGATATGGAAAGAGTTAAATTAGATATTTGGGTTGGAATTTTTGTTGCATTAGGAATAATTGCAATGTTTTATATGGCAACACGTGTTGGAAATTTAACATCCAACGACGTAAAAGAAACATATGAAGTAAAAGCCTACTTTGAAAATATTGGTGGCTTAAAGCCAAGAGCAGCTGTAAAAGCATCAGGGGTTGTTGTTGGTCGGATTGGTTCTATTGTTTTCGACCCTGAAGCTTTCCATGCAGTGGTTAAAATTAATATTGATGAACGATATTCATTTCCAACAGATACCTTTGCCAACATTTATACTGCAGGTTTACTAGGTGAACAATACTTATCTTTGGAAGCAGGAGGGGATGACGTAAATTTAAAGGCAGGGGATTTAATTGTTCATACACAAGATGCAGTAGTTTTAGAAAAATTAATCAGCCAATTTTTATACAATAGTGCTGGTGAAGATGACGATAAGGATAAAGATTAATATGTTTAGTTTTAAAAAATGGTTTCTTGCCTTAATAGTAGTATTTTTTTCGGGAGCAGCAATTGCCGAATTAAGCCCTGATGAGGTAGTAAAAAAAACTGCGGATGATGTCATTAGTGCTATTAAGTCTGATAAAGATATTCAAGCTGGAAACAAAAAAGCAATATATGCACTGGTAGAGTCTAAAATCTTACCAAGTTTTGATTTCAATAAAATTTGTCGTCTTGTGATGGGAAAGAATTGGAGAAAAATGTCAGCGGAGCAAAAAGAGGAATTTAGCTCAGGTTTCAAAATGCTTTTATTGAGAACTTATGCCGTCGCTCTTTCAAAGTACACCGATCAGAAGATAACGGTGCTTCCGATGAAAAAACAAAAAGGCAGTATAGTGACTGTTAAAACAGAAATTACTCAAGCAAGCTCGCAGCCAATTAATGTTGACTACGCCTTGTCGAACAGTACTGGAAAGTGGCTAGTTATAGATTTAATTATTGAGGGGGTCAGTATGATAACTAACTACCGTGGTCAGTTTGGAACCTCAGTAAGAACAAATGGTATTGACGGTCTTTTAAAAGAGTTAGAAAATAAAAATAATGCCGCTTAATATAGAATTTGAATCTAATTTTTGGAAATTGTCAGGATCTATAACATATGACGAGATCCCGAGTTTAATTGAAAAAACAAAAAACTTTGATTGGTCCGATTCAGTTCAGATTGATTTATCTCAAGTTAAACATGTAGATACCTCAGCGTTAAGTTTAATCTTTGAGTTTAAAAGAAATGCCAAAAGAAATAATCAAATTGTAACGATTAACACTCCACCAAAAAATTTGCTGAAGCTCGCAAAACTTTATGGGGTAGAAGATTTAATCTAAAGATAATAAATCTCTTTACCCTCTTGAATTTTTTCTCAAGATATAAGTCTTTAAAATAATGAAAAAAGCAATTGTTTTTAAAAATGTAAGTAAAAATTACAAACAGTTAAAAGCTGTTGATGGCATTTCATTGATAATTGAAAAGGGAGAATTCTTTGGATTGTTGGGACCAAATGGTGCAGGCAAATCTACACTAATCAATATGATGGCGGGATTGGTAAAGCCCTCTAATGGCAGTATTGATGTGATGGGTTTTAACGTGAATAAAGAATATCAAGAGGCACGTCATTCAGTAGGTATTGTTCCCCAAGAATTAGTATTCGATCCCTTTTTTAATGTCAGGGAAATGTTGAGATTCCAAGCTGGGTACTTTGGCAAAGATAAATCAAATGATAAATGGGTTGATGAAGTTATTGAAAGATTGGATTTAACTGATAAAGCATCTACGAATATGAGAAAGCTTTCTGGCGGAATGAAACGTAGGGCTTTGATCGCTCAGGCCTTAGTTCATCGACCGCCAGTGATTGTTTTAGACGAGCCAACTGCAGGTGTTGATGTTGAGCTTAGGCAAAAATTGTGGAGCTTTATTAAAGAATTAAATGATGAGGGGCATACAATTGTCTTAACAACGCATTACCTTGAAGAAGCTGAAGCACTTTGTAATCGTGTAGCGATGATGAAGAGTGGAAAAATTGTTGCATTAGATTCAACAAAAAATTTGCTAAAGGAGTTTTCTCTAAAAAATTTAAAAGTAAGATTGCAAAAAAATAGTATTAAAAAAATTACGACACTTTTGAAAGAGACTCCTTTCTTACAAGAGGATGACTGGTGTACCTTTAAATTAAAAAAAGTTTCTGACGCATCAAGCATCATTGAAAAATTAAATTCATTAAAAATACAAATATTAGATTTGAAGTTGATTGAATCTGATTTAGAAAATATTTTTCTTAAACTAACAAGTAAAAATTAAATTTAAAATGAATACCTTTCGAGATCAATTTATAGGCACATGGACATTACTTAAAAAAGAGCTATTAAGGTTCTGGCGAGTTGCTTTTCAAACAGTAGCAGCTCCAGTAATTACAGGAATTTTATACTTACTCATCTTTTCTCAAGTTTTAGGAGATCGTTTAGAGGTTTATGAGGGTGTTAACTATCTGGTGTTTTTGATACCCGGATTAATCATGATGTCACTTTTACAAAATTCTTTTTCCAATAGTTCCTCAAGTTTGATCCAGGCAAAAATTATGGGGAATATTGTTTTTTTATTGCTTACCCCCTTAAGCTACCTGCAACTCTTTTTTGCATTTTTGATAGCCGCTATAGTTCGTGGCATGTTTGTAGGTATTTGTATTTATGTCATCGCAATGTTTTATGTCGATTTGCCTGTAGAGCATCCTTGGTTTGTATTTATATTTGCCTTTTGTGGGGGAGGTCTTATGGGTGCCTTTGGAATGATTGCGGGTATATGGGCAACTCGATTTGATCAAATGGCAGCTTTTGGAAATTTTGTGATTATGCCACTTTCTATGTTATCCGGAGTCTTTTATTCTATTCATTCATTACCCCCGGTGTGGCAAAAAATTTCTCATTTTAATCCATTCTTTTACATGATAGACGGTTTCAGATATGGTTTTTTTGGGCAGTCTGATACCTCCCCCTATTTAAGTTTAATGATCGTTTTATCATTTTTTATTATTTTGTCGTTTATTACTATCAGAATGTTAAAATCCGGATATAAATTGAGGAATTAGGATGTTACAAGCTATTGAGATTCAAAAAATTATAGAAGCAAATTTAAATTGTAAGTTTATAAAAGTAAATGGTGATGATGGAACGCACTTCGACGCTGTTATTGTTAGCGATGTATTTAATGGCCAATCTATGATAAAACAACATCAGCAAGTTTATTCAGCGCTCGGTAATATGATGCAAGGTGAAATTCATGCACTTTCGATCAAAACATATACTCCGGATGAATGGAGTCAAAAGAATAATATTTAAAGGTTAAAATTTATGACAACAAATGCAAAAATAAAAAAATTAATTGATGATAATGAAGTTCTTCTATTCATGAAGGGTAACCCAACCTTTCCTCAGTGTGGTTTTTCTAGCGTTGCTTGCCAAGCTTTGGGTGCACTAGATGCTCCATTTGAAACGTTTGATGTATTGCAAGATCCAGAAATTAGAGAGGGCATAAAAGTATATTCAAATTGGCCTACAATACCTCAGCTTTATATTCGTGGTGAATTCATTGGTGGCGCAGACATTATTCGTGAACTTTATGAATCTGGCGACTTAGCAAAAACTATTTCTAAAGAGTAGCTTTGGATAAACTCGTTATTGAAGGTGGCTTCCCCCTTAAAGGAGAAGTCATTATATCTGGTGCTAAGAATGCTGCCCTTCCTATACTAATTTCATCTTTGTTGTCCGATGAAACACTCAACTTAAAAAATGTTCCTAACCTTCAAGATATTAAGACATGCATAGCCCTTTTAAGTGCTCTCGGTGTAAGTGTAAAACGTCAGGGTAACGATTGTTTTTTAGATGCAAATGATGTGAATAATTTTGATGCACCCTATGAATTAGTTAAAACGATGCGTGCGTCAATTTTAGTTTTAGGTCCCTTACTCGCAAAATATGGTGAAGCAAAAGTGTCACTACCTGGTGGATGTGCTATTGGATCTCGGCCTGTAGATATTCATATTAAAGGGCTTGAATTGATGGGCGCTAAAATAATTATCGATAAGGGTTACATTAGCGCATCAACAGCACAACTGCCAAACAAAAAACTCCAAGGTTGTAGGATTTTTATGGATCAAGTTACGGTTGGAGGTACTGAAAACTTGATGATGGCAGCCGTTTTAGCTGAGGGCGTAACAATTTTAGAAAATGCCGCAAAAGAACCTGAAATTGTAGACTTGGGAAATTGTCTTATCAAAATGGGAGCGATTATTGATGGCCTAGGCACTGATAAAATTAAAATACAGGGTGTTTCATCTCTAAAAAAGGCTTCTTATAAAATTATGTTCGATAGGATTGAAGCAGGTACCTTTATGACCGCAGCTGCTATGACAGGAGGGAATGTTATTTGTAATAATGTGAACCCTGAAGAAATGGAATCAATTACACAAAAAATTAAAGAAAGCGGAGCTAAAGTAGAGATAAGTGAGAATAGCATCTCAGTCGCTGGGAATAAAAAATTAGAAAGTGTTAAAATTATTACAGCACCATATCCAGCTTTTCCTACAGATATGCAAGCACAGTTTATGGCATTAAATGTGGTTGCTAATGGAGTAGGTGAAATTACAGAAACTATTTTTGAGAATAGGTTTATGCATGCACAAGAACTTATAAGGATGGGAGCAGAAATTGATATCAAACAAAATACAGCAATCACAAAAGGCAATGA
>CBFHKG010000003.1:116020-121292 GCA_965656355.1 Methylophilaceae bacterium
CTTGTTGCAAATGGCAAAACAACGATTGAAAGAATTTATCATCTTGATCGTGGTTATGAGAAATTAGAAGCTAAGTTTAATGCGTTAGGCGCAAACATAAAGAGATTAAATTAAATGATTACTATAGCATTATCAAAAGGAAGAATTTTTACAGAAACAATGCCAATACTTAATAAGTTGGGAATTTCATGTGAAGAGGATCCAGAAGTATCTAGAAAATTAGTTTTCAGAACAAACAAAAAAGACCTTCAGCTTATCATTGTGAGAGCTTCTGACGTACCTACGTATGTAGAATGGGGAGGTGCGGATATGGGAATCGCTGGTAAGGATGTATTAGATGAATTTAAAGGGAAAAGCTTATTTCAACCCCTAGATTTAGGGATAGGAAAATGTCAGTTAATGGTGGCAGCTCGTGAAGAGTTTGATTATGAGGGTAGCATTAAACAAAAAAAAAGGTTGCGTGTTGCCACCAAGTATCCACAAGCAGCAAGAGAATTTTTTTCTAATAAGGGGGTGCATATTGATATCATCAAGCTATACGGATCAATGGAATTGGCACCTATTGTTGGTATGTCAGATGTGATTGTAGATTTGGTTAGCTCAGGTAAAACGCTTGAAGCTAACAATCTTAAAGCATTTGAAAAAATCAGTGATATAAGTTCAAGGCTCATTATTAATCAAGCTGCATTAAAAATTAAAAGAGAACACCTAAAGCCATTAATTGAAAACTTTTCGAAAGTAGCTTTATAAATATTTTGAATATAAAAATACAATCAGCAAAAGATAAAAATTTTTTTAGTGATCTAAAAAATAATCTTGAATTTGATTCGAGTGGTAATAATGAGGTTCAGAAAATCACTAAATCTATTGTTAGTGATATTAAGAGGCAAGGAGATAAAGCCCTAATAAAATTAACTAGTCAACTAGATCATCTTGAAGTGAATTCCGTTTCACAGCTAGAGGTAAGTAGGGCAAGGTTAGAGAAAGCTTTTGAGAGCATTCCAGAGAAAACTAAAAAAGATCTTACGTTAGCAGCAGAAAGAATTAATAACTATCACCTCAAGCAAAAAGGGGAATCATGGAGTTATGAAGACGATGATGGGTCAAGTTACGGACAAAAAATAACACCAATAGATTCAGTAGGACTTTATGTGCCCGGTGGAAAAGCAGCTTACCCCTCCTCAGTATTGATGAATGCCATTCCTGCAAAAATTGCAGGAGTAAAAAATTTAATTATGGTTGTACCTACTCCAGCTGGAGAACAAAATGAACTTGTCTTTGCTGCAGCAATGATAGCTGGTGTTGATAGAGTTTTTACAATTGGCGGGGCTCAGGCGATAGCATCACTTGCTTACGGTACAGAGACAATTCCAAAAGTTGATAAAATTGTAGGACCAGGAAATGCATATGTTGCTGAGGCAAAAAGGTTGGTATTTGGTACTGTTGGTATAGATATGATTGCAGGCCCTTCTGAGATTACAATTATATGTGATGGAAAAACAAATCCAGATTGGGTAGCAATGGATCTTTTTTCTCAAGCTGAACATGACGAGCTTTCCCAGTCAATTCTTATTTCGATAGATAATCAATTTCTAAAAAACGTTCAAGAAAGTATCAATCGCCTTATCAAGGATATGCCTAGAAAAAATATAATTACAACCTCACTTGAAAATAGAGGATTGTTTATCTTGGCAAAAGACTTAAGTGAAGCAGCAAAAATATCAAACTTTATAGCTCCTGAGCACCTTGAGTTATCTGTTGAGAATCCAAATTTATTACTTGAAGAAATTTCTCATGCTGGTGCAATTTTTATGGGGAAAAATACATGCGAAGCTGTCGGAGATTATTGCGCAGGACCAAACCACGTGCTACCAACATCAGGTACAGCGAGATTTTCTTCACCCTTAGGTGTTTATGATTTTCAGAAAAGGTCAAGTCTAATTAACTTATCGGCGAAAACGGCCCATAGTCTTGGGGGTGTTGCATCAAATCTCGCCATAGGCGAGGGTTTATTTGCTCATGCTGAATCAGCAAAGTATCGAATCAATAAAAAAAATGAGTAAGCTCTGGGGAGAAATAGTTGAAAAGTTAAAACCTTATACGCCAGGAGAGCAACCTAATGATTTAAATTTACTGAAACTCAATACGAACGAAAATCCATATGGCCCAAGTCCTTCTGTTTTAAAAAATATTAAGAACAATTGTAATGATTCTTTAAGATTATATCCAGATCCTGAAAGCATAGAATTAAAAAAAACTTTAGCTGAATATCATAATCTTTCACCTGAATCAGTTTTTGTAAGTAATGGCTCTGATGAATCTCTAGCATTCATTTTTCAGGGACTTTTAAAAAAAGGCAAACCACTTTTATTTCCGAATATAACTTACAGCTTCTACCCAGTTTATTGTCAGTTATACGAGATCGAATATAAGCAAATACCCCTAGATCAAAAATTTAATATAAATCTTGATGATTACCGTATAGAAAATGGAGGCATTATATTCCCAAACCCGAATGCACCCACAGGTATACCGAAATCATTTAAAGAAATTGAATTTCTTCTTTCAAATAATAATAGTGTAGTTGTGATTGACGAAGCCTACGTTGATTTTGGGACAAGCTCGGCGATAAAATTAATTAATAAATATGAGAATTTAATCGTAACTCAATCCTTTTCAAAAGGACGCTCACTAGCGGGAATGAGAATCGGCTGTGCATTTAGCAGTCCATACCTTATCGAAGCATTAAATCGAATTAAAAATAGTTTTAACTCATACCCAATTGATAGGCTAGCTCAAATCTCCGCTTTGTCATCAATAACAGATAAAATTTATTTTGAGGACAATTGTAATAAAGTCATTGCGGCCAGAGTATATTTGGAGGAGCAATTAAAAAGTATAGGTTTCGAGGTGTTACCTTCTGGTGCTAATTTTATTTTTACACAGCATAAGCAAAAGAGCGGAGAAAATATATACGATGAATTAAGAAAAAATAAAATTTTAGTGAGGCACTTTAAGTCGCCAGAAAAAATTTCAAACTTTATTAGGATCACTATAGGAACAATGAACCAAATGCATAAATTAGTCTCAGTTATGAAAGAAATAGTAAAATAAAAAATTAATTAAAGGTTAGCTAATATGTCCAAAGTTTTTGATTTTCTAAAAAATGATTTCACCAATCTATACATGAGAAATGTGCTAGAACACAAAGCAGTTAATAAGGCGATCGCCTTTTGTGATAATGACGATCTTAACTTAATATATACAGGTATGTTTTCTGAGGTAAACAATGGAAAGGGAATCACAGACGACCTTGAATTATATTTAGTAAGTTATTTAATACAGAAAAATAAAAATATAAAAGGATTTGGCAGGGCCTCTGCATATGTACTCGAAGATCAAACTACCTTTATTGGTTTTGATATCAAGACAGTAGATAATGAAATTTGGTCACAACAAAATATTTTCTCTGTTGATGAGGAGAGCAAAGTTATCGGTGTTGAAGGAGATTACAAAGAGAGTAGTGACAAGAATGTTATTTGTCCATTAGTCACAAGTTATTTTGAAAAAATTGATTTTCCAGAAGATACGCAGAAGTATCTTGATAATCTTTATGAGCAGATAAAGCCAAACCTCCAAATTACTCAAATGAAGTAAATTTTTAGTCTCTATCTCCTGGAGAAGTTTTAGATGAAAAAAAATTTATTAGAATCAAAAATATGTAAGGTTTGCAATAAACCTTTCTCTTGGAGAAAGAAATGGAAAAATGTTTGGAATGAGGTTAAGTACTGTTCCGAGCGATGTCGAAGAGAAAAATAGCCAAACTCATGCTAAAATCGCACTTATGAAAAGATCAGCGAAAGTATCAAGAAAAACCAAAGAAACTGATATTGAAGTGACCATCAACATAGATGGTTCTGGAAAATCTAACCTGGATTCAGGTATCGGTTTTCTTGATCATATGCTTGAACAAATATCTCGTCATGGTTTGTTTGATATTGATATTAAAGCAAAAGGCGATTTACATATTGATGCGCATCATACTGTCGAAGATATTGGAATTACATTGGGCCAAGCATTTGATAAAGCGATAGGAGATAAATTAGGGATTAGAAGATATGGACATGCATACGTCCCGCTTGATGAAGCACTTTCAAGAGTTGTTTTAGATATTTCAGGTAGGCCTGGTCTAAAATTAAATGTTGAGTTTACCCGAGCAAGAATTGGAGACTTCGATGTAGATCTGATTCATGAATTTTTCCAAGGGTTTATAAATCATGCAAATATAACGCTTCACATTGATAATCTTCGTGGAGATAATGCGCATCATCAGTCAGAAACTATTTTCAAGGCTTTTGGCAGAGCATTAAGGTTTGCTGTTGAAATTGATGAAAAAATTAAAGGTGAAATGCCTTCAACCAAAGGGTCTCTCTAAACCTATTAAATAATTCTTATTTATGATTGCAATTATCGATTATGGAATCGGCAACTTAAAATCAGTTCAAAACGCTGTACGTTATATTGCACCAAAAACTCCATCCAAGGTAAGTAGTGACCCCGATTTTATTAATAAAGCTGATAAAGTAATTTTCCCTGGCCAGGGAGCAATGCCAGATTGTATTAAAGAGTTAGACAAAAGAGGTATAAGAGATGTGATAATTGAATCAGCTAAAAAGAAACCTTTTTTGGGCATCTGTTTAGGACTTCAATTACTTTTCGAAAAAAGTGAAGAGGGTGATGTTAATGGTTTTGGTATTTTTGAAGGCAGGATAAAGAAATTTCAACCAAACAAGCAAGTGAGAATCAAAATTCCGCATATGGGTTGGAATAAGGTGCATCAGTCTAAAAATCATCCTATGTGGAATAATATAAATCCAGGCAGTTCTTTTTATTTTGTTCATAGTTTTTATGCGTCAGGTGTAAAAAAAGAATATGTCACAGGTACAACAAGTCATGGCGAGGAATTTACTTGTGCAATCGCTAAAGAAAATATTTTTGCTGCCCAGTTTCATCCTGAAAAGAGCGCTGAATTGGGTTTACAGTTATTAGATAATTTTATTTCATGGAAAATTTAATGCTATGTTAATAATCCCAGCTATTGATCTTAAAGATGGCAAGTGTGTTCAACTTCAACAGGGGTTAATGGACAAATCTACTATCTTTTCTGAAAACCCTTCAGAAATGGCGAGAAAATGGGTTGATGAAGGAGCCAAAAGACTTCATCTTGTAGATTTAAATGGAGCATTTTCGGGTAGACCAGTTAATGAAACGG
>CBFHKG010000003.1:121392-145606 GCA_965656355.1 Methylophilaceae bacterium
GGTTGATGAAGGAGCCAAAAGACTTCATCTTGTAGATTTAAATGGAGCATTTTCGGGTAGACCAGTTAATGAAACGGCTATAAAGTCAATCGTTTCTGAGGTAGGAGGTGAAATTCCAATTCAACTAGGTGGCGGTATAAGAAATATTGATACAGTCGAAAGTTTTTTAAATAGTGGTGTTGATTCAGTAATAATTGGAACAGCAGCTGTTACGAATCCTGGATTTTTACACGAGGCATGTTTTGCTTTTCCCGGCCAGATAATTGTTGGGCTCGATGCAAAAGATGGTGACGTTGCCATTAATGGTTGGGAGAAAATGACAGGACATAATGTGATTGAATTAGCACAAAAGTTTGAAGATTATGGTGTCGAATCAGTTATTTATACCGATATTGGAAGAGATGGTATGTTAGCTGGTGTCAATGTGGATGCGACCGTTAAGCTTTCAGAGGCACTCAAAATACCCGTCATTGCAAGCGGTGGAGTTTCGAATTTAAATGATATTAAATTACTTTGTGATGTGGCTAATGTTGGGATTCGTGGGGTTATAACAGGGACAGCCATATACAAGGGTACGTTAAATTTTAAAGAAGCTAATGATTTAGCAGAGAAATTAACAGGGTAGTTATGACCGTTGCTAAAAGAATTATTCCTTGTTTAGACGTCAATGATGGCCGAGTGGTCAAAGGAATTAATTTTGTTGAGTTAAAAGACGCAGGAGACCCGGTTGAGATTGCAAGATCTTACAATGATCAAGGCGCAGACGAATTAACTTTTCTAGACATCACTGCAAGTTCAGATAATAGAGGCTTATTGTTCGACATTATCGAAAAGGTTGCTAATCAAATTTTCATTCCTTTAACTGTAGGAGGAGGAGTAAGGAATTGTGACGATATTAGAAATTTATTAAATGTAGGAGCAGATAAAGTAGGTATTAATACATCTGCAATTTTAAATCCAAATTTTGTATCTGAATCATCAAGTAGATTTGGTTCACAAGCCATAGTAGTTGCAATTGATGCAAAAAAAATTGATGATCATTATGAAGTTTTTACACATGGTGGTAGAAATGCTACTGGGATAAATGCAATTGAATGGGCCAAAAAAATGGCTGATTTTGGAGCAGGTGAATTATTGATTACAAGTATGGACAGGGATGGAACAAAAAAAGGGTTTGATAATAATTTAATGAAGTCTATTTCGGATGCAGTCGATATTCCAATTATTGCCTCTGGGGGAGCAGGCTCACTTAGACACTTAGTTGATGGTATCAAAGAAGGTGAAGCGGATGCTGTACTTGCTGCAAGTATTTTTCATTACGGTGAGTATTCAATCAAAGAGGCAAAAAAATATATGCACGAGCATGGAATTGAGATGAGATTATGAAAAATTGGATAGAAAATATTAAATGGACAGAGGATGGGCTCGTTCCTGTGATAGTACAGGATCATATTTCAAATAAAGTCATTATGTTTGCCTGGATGAATCGCTTGTCATTGGAAGCCTCCATTAAACAAAAGAAAGCAATATATTGGTCACGCTCCAGAAAGAAAATTTGGACCAAAGGTGAATCATCAGGGTACTATCAACATATCAAAGATATGATTATTGATTGTGACAAAGATGTTTTACTTATTAAAGTAAAACAAGAAGGTGGAATAAGTTGTCATACAGGTAGGGAGAGTTGTTTTTATTATCGAGTAGATATGGAGAGTAATATTATTGAAGAATGTGAGAAGGTGATTAAGAATCCAGATGAAATATATAAGGATAAAAAATGAAAGATGAATTCTTAGAACATCTCTTAGGCATCATTAAATCTAAAAAAGGCGAAAATCCTGAAAAATCTTATACGGCAATGCTTCAACAAAGCGACATTAATGAAACCCTTAAAAAAATTGAAGAAGAAGCATTTGAAGTAATAGATGCCGTAAAATTAAATAATAAAAGCAATATTGTGCATGAGGTTGCAGATTTGTGGTTTCATTGTCTAGTCGTTTTGGCAAAAAAAAACCTCACAGTTGAAGATATAACAAACGAGTTAAAAACAAGACAGGGTATATCTGGGATAGAAGAAAAATTAAATAGAACTAAAAAAGTAAAGTGAATAAAAATGACTGCATTTTTTGTAAAATTGTAAAAAAAGAAATCCCTGCAAGCATAGTTTATGAGGATGAAGAATTACTTGTCTTCAAAGATATTAATCCAATTGATAAAGTTCATCTGTTGATCATCCCCAAGGAGCATATTGAAAATTTATTTTCATGCGAAAAAAAGCACAAAGAACTTCTTTCTAAAATGTTGCTACTGGCTCCTAAATTAGCAAAAGAAAATGGACTTGAGGGATTTAGGGTTATGATCAATAGCGGAGAAAAGGGTGGGCAAGAAGTTTTTCACATTCATTTTCATGTTTATGGTGGAAGCGAAAAAATAGCTAAAATTTAAAGGAGCTTAAATTATGATTGGAACAACGGAATTAATAATTATTTTGTTAATTGTTTTGGTAATTTTTGGAGCAGGAAAGTTAAAAAATATAGGGGGTGATTTAGGGTCAGCGATAAAAAGTTTCAAAGAGGGCATGAACGAAAAAGATGAGCCTAAAAAAAAACAAAAGACAAAAATAAAAAAAACTAAATAAAAATCATGCTTGATATTTCTTTCGCAGAACTATGTGTAGTATTGCTTGTAGCGATTATCTTTATTTCTCCTAAAAATTTCCCGACTCTTTTCAAGGCTATGTCAAAGCTTTATAAAAAAGCAAAAAATTCTTTGTTAGATATAAAGGATGAAATAGAGAGAGAGGACAAGTTTCAAGAATTAAAGAAAATTGAAAATGAGTTTAAAATTTTGAAAAATCGTGCAAAGAAAAATATAAAAAAAATTTGAAAAAGCAGACATTATTTTTATCTCATTTTAAAGATCTACGGTCAGTTTTAGTAAGATCATCTATAATTTTTTTTGTAATATTTATCATTCTCTTCCCTTTTTCAAACGAGATATACGAATTTTTTGCTACGCCATTAATTAATCAACTCTCATTTGTAAATGGCAGTTTAATTTCTACAAAATTAACAGCAACCTTCGTGGCACCTTTTAAAATTACCTTATTTGTTGCGTTAATTATTTCGTTACCATTAATTTTCTCTCAAATATGGAAATTTGTAGGACCTGGATTGTATAAAAAAGAGAAAGTTTTTATTCTTTCAGCCTCAATATTTAGTTTTGGGTTATTTGTGATTGGTTTAGTTTTTGTTTACTTAGTTCTTTTTCCTAATATCTTTAGATTTTTTATAGTAACGGCTCCAGGTAATGTAGATTTAATGATTGATATTTCACAGTATCTTGAAATGATTTTAGCTTTGTTTTTTGCATTTGGAATTGCTTTTCAAATACCAATCATACTTATTGTGATTGTAAAGTTTAAATTACTTAAGTTAAATAAAATAAAATCAAACCGAGCTTATATTTATGTAGCTGCGTTTGTATTTGCAGCAATTTTTACACCACCAGATGTCATATCGCAAATCCTTTTAGCAATACCAGTCATTTTTTTATTTGAAATGGGGGTATTAATTTCAGATAGATTATTTAAAAGCTAGTTTTTTGTTTAAAGAAAAGCTTTTTTTTTGAATTTTAATATTATTTATTGGTCGTTATAACCTATAATGGCTACTGCATTTACAAGCTAATACCATTAAGATTTTTAAGGATTAATTCATGGCAAAAAGTAGCAAAAAAATCGATCTTAAGCGAAGAAAATTTTTGTTAGCCGCAACATCCGCAACAGGCGCGGTCGGCGTTTGCGCACTGGGTGTCCCTTTTGTTTCAAGCATGAGTCCCAGTGAAAAAGCCAAAGCTGCTGGTGCTCCGGTAGAGTTTGATGTAACACAAGTCAGTAATGGCGAGCTCAAAACAGCTGAATGGCGTGGACAGCCAGTTTGGATTTTAAACAGAACAAAAAAGATGTTATCAAGTTTAGATGATAAAGAGATATTGACAGATCCTGATTCAAAATCACCACAACAACCCAAAAATTGTCAAAATGCAACGAGATCCATTAAACCTAATCTATTGGTTATGGTGGGCATTTGTACTCATTTAGGCTGTTCACCATCACCAAAATTAAAAGATGGCGGTGATATGGGCAATAATTGGGAAGGTGGTTTTTTCTGTCCATGTCATGGCTCAAAATTTGATCTTGCGGGAAGGGTTTATAAGGGATCACCCGCACCGACTAATCTTGTGATACCTCCCTATAGATATCGTGATGATAAAACAATTATCATTGGAGAAAGTGATTCTGAGAAAGGATAAATGAAAAAAAATTCAAAAACACAAAACAAATCTGTTGGTTTAGTGGGTTGGGTAGATGAAAGGTTTCCTCTTTCCTCATTCATTAAAAATCATCTTACAGAATATTATGCTCCGAAAAATTTCAACTTTTGGTACTTTTTTGGCGCTTTAGCATTATTTGTATTTGTCATGCAAATATTAACCGGTATTTTTCTAACGATGTATTACAAGCCTGATGCAGCCCAAGCTTTTGCATCTGTTGAGTTTATTATGCGGGATGTATCTTTTGGCTGGTTAATTAGATACATGCACTCAACGGGAGCCTCTCTCTTCTTTGTTGTAATTTATTTGCATATGTTTCGAGGGTTAATGTACGGATCCTATAAGAAACCCAGAGAGCTTTTGTGGCTTTTTGGGGTAGCTATATTTTTACTTTTAATGGCTGAGTCTTTTTTTGGATATCTCCTCCCTTGGGGGCAAATGTCATACTGGGGAGCTCAGGTTATTGTTAACTTATTTGCAACTATCCCTTTTATTGGTCCAGATCTTGCTGAGTGGGTGAGGGGCGACTATCTGGTATCAGACGCCACACTCAATCGTTTTTTTGCTTTTCATGTGATTGCACTACCACTCGCACTAGCTGGATTAATCATGTGTCATCTCGTTGCGTTGCATGAAGTAGGTTCTAACAACCCAGATGGAGTTGAAATAAAAGATACAAAGGATAAAAAAACGGGTATTCCTTTAGACGGGATTCCATTCCATCCTTATTACACTGTTAAAGATTTAACCGGTCTCACTGTATTTTTAATTGTATTTGCTTCAATCATATTTTTTGCACCTGAAATGGGGGGCTATTTCTTAGAGGCTAATAATTTTGTTCCTGCGGACCCATTAGTAACCCCTTCACATATTGCACCTACTTGGTATTTCACTCCCTTCTATTCGATTTTGAGAGCAGTACCACCTATATTAGGAAGTCAATTTCCAGGGGTGGCAGCTATGGGTTTATCAGTATTAATCTTCTTCTTTGTGCCTTGGCTCGATAAAAGCAAGGTAAGGTCTATTAGATACAAGGGCATTCTTTATAAAAAATGGTTAGCAGCCTTCGTATTAAGTTTTATTGTTCTGGGTTATTTGGGGACAGTTCCTTCAAATATCTGGGGGCAGTTTAGTTCTATAATCCCTCTTCTTGGTGGCGTAGATGTTGCAACATTTGTAGCCCGTATATTTACTCTGGTATATTTTGCATTTTTTATCATGATGCCTATCTATAGCAAAAAAGATGTGACAAAAAAAGTCCCAAAAAGAGTGACGATGTAATGAGATTTTTTATCATAATTTTTTTATTCATTTCGCCACTTAGTTTCTCAGCTGAAAATATTGAGCTTTCAAAGGCACCTGTCGATTTAACAGATAATCTTTCTCTGCAAAGAGGAGCGAAGATTTTTACCAACTACTGTTTGAACTGCCATAGTGCAAAATATATGAGGTACAGCAATCTTCAAGACATTGGTTTATCTGCAGAAACGATCAAGAATGATTTACTGTTCACGGGCAATAAAATTGGGGACACGATGTCAGTCAATATGTCTATGAAGGATTCGAAAAAGTGGTTTGGTGCTGCACCTCCAGATTTATCGGTCGTTGCAAGGTCAAGGGGTGCTGATTGGATTTATAGTTACATGCGAGGATTTTATCGTGACCCAACCAGACCAATGGGATGGAACAATACGGTGTATGTTAATTCAGCAATGCCACACATCCTTTGGGAGCTAGAGGGTGAGAAGATTTTAAACCCCAAAACAAAGAAGTTAGAAAAATTTACCTCTGGAAAATTAAATGCAAAAGAGTATGATGCGACGATAGCAGATTTGACAAACTATTTAGTTTACATGTCTGAACCTGATCAACTTAAAAGAAAAAAAATGGGATATTATGTGATCGGTTTCTTACTCTTACTGCTTTTCCTGACAATCAAACTTAAGAAAGAATATTGGAGAGATATTAAATAATACAATGATGAAATTATATTCAAATTCAACAGACCCCTTCAGCCACCGATGCCGTATAGTCCTTTTTGAAAAAGGAATGGATTTTGAGGTGATCGACGTAGACCTTACCAATCAGTCAGAAGACTTATCAATACTAAGCCCTTATTCGAACGCTCCTGTTCTAGTCGAGAGAGACCTCGTACTGACGGATGCAAATATCATTAACGAGTATATTGATGAGAGATTTCCTCACCCACAACTTATGCCGCCTGATCCAGTTATGCGTGCCAGAGCAAGACTATTTTTAAAGGATTTCGAAAGTGAATTGTTTATTCATATGCATGATATGGATTCATCAGATCAGTCAAAAAAAACAGCTGCAAGGAAAATTATTACTGAAACGTTAATTAAGTTGACGCCTATACTCAGCAAGCAACCATATTTACTTCATGATGAATATTCTATGTTAGATGTTGCGATTGCCCCGTTATTATGGCGTTTAGACCATTACGAAATTAAGTTGCCCAATCAAAGCTCTTCAATCCTAAAATATGCAGATAAACTGTTTAAAAGACCATTGTTTGAAGAAGCAATGTCCCCAACAGAAAAAGCAATGAGGTAGTTTTTTTGGATAAGAAGCCATATCTCATAAGAGCTATTTATGATTGGTGCATTGATAATGAAAACACTCCTTACGTTATGAGTTTAGTTGAAAAAAAAACATTGATTCCAGAGGCCATATCGAAGTCAAAAGAAATTGTTCTTAATTTATCGCCACAGTCAATTCAAAATTTATATATTGATGATGATGGAATTTCATTTAAGAGCAGGTTTAGTGGTAATTCTTTTAATGTATTCTTACCAATTACATCCATCTTAGGCGTTTATGCAAAGGAAAGTGGCGATGGAATTTTTTTTAGCGAAGGTAAAAAGGTGCCACCTGGTAGAAAGAATATAAATCAAAGCATATCAAAACCAAAAAAACCAAAATCTCATTTAACTATTGTTAAATGACAAAATTAAGTAGTTTGATTTTAAAAATCTTGATATAGTTACACTTTTTTCGCCCGGTTAGCTCAGTTGGTAGAGCACTTGACTTGTAATCATGTTGTCGCCAGTTCGATTCCGGCACCGGGCACCATTAAACTTGAAAGCTTTAATTATTATTTTTTTTAGAAATTGATGTGATTGTTTTAATTGACAAATTTCTAAAAAGAACGGATAATTTCGGGTTCGGTTTTGGAGGGATGGCCGAGTGGTTAAAGGCGACGGACTGTAAATCCGTTCTCTCAGAGTACGTAGGTTCGAATCCTACTCCCTCCACCACAGTTTATGCTGTGTTTGGAGTATTTAGAGAGGTGTGCGGGTGTAGCTCAGTTGGTAGAGCATTAGTTTTCCAAACTAAATGTCGCGAGTTCGAACCTCGTCGCCCGCTCCAGTATTAAAAGGGAATGTTTTGCCCATGTGGCTCAGTGGTAGAGCACTCCCTTGGTAAGGGAGAGGTCGCGGGTCCGATTCCCGCCATGGGCACCAGATTTTTGGGCTAGTGTAAATTTAAAAAACTGTTTTATAAGGATAAGAGATTATGGCTAAGGATAAATTTGAGCGTAACAAACCCCATGTCAACGTTGGCACAATTGGCCACGTGGATCATGGTAAAACTACATTAACAGCAGCAATATCAACTGTACTGACCAAAAAATTTGGTGGAGACAAAAAAGATTTTGCAGAGATTGATTCAGCGCCAGAAGAAAAAGCGCGTGGCATAACAATTAATACATCTCACGTTGAATATGAAACAGACAAACGTCACTATGCTCACGTAGACTGTCCAGGCCATGCGGATTATGTGAAAAATATGATTACAGGTGCTGCTCAAATGGACGGCGCAATTCTTGTTTGTTCAGCAGCTGATGGCCCAATGCCTCAGACACGTGAACATATCCTCTTATCAAGACAAGTGGGCGTTCCTCACATTGTTGTGTTCTTAAATAAAGCAGACATGGTAGATGACAAAGAGCTTCTTGAGCTTGTTGAAATGGAAGTGCGTGAACTACTCAGTAAATATGATTTCCCAGGTGATGACATTCCTATCGTAATGGGATCAGCACTTAAAGCACTTGAAGGCGATCAATCAGACATTGGCGAACCAGCGATTTTAAAATTAGCTGAAGCACTTGATAGTTATATCCCAGAACCAAAACGTGCAATCGATGGCGACTTCTTAATGCCAGTTGAGGATGTATTCTCAATCTCTGGACGTGGAACTGTGGTAACAGGTCGAGTAGAGCGAGGAATTGTTAAGGTAAACGAAGAAATTGAAATCGTAGGTCTTAAAGATACAGTAAAAACAACATGTACAGGCGTTGAGATGTTCCGTAAGTTATTAGACCAAGGTCAAGCAGGAGATAACGTCGGTGTTCTATTAAGAGGTACAGCAAGAGAAGATGTAGAACGTGGCCAAGTACTGTGTAAGCCAGGTTCAATTAAGCCACATACTAAATTTACTGCTGAGATATACAGCTTAAGTAAAGAAGAAGGCGGTCGTCATACACCATTCTTTAATGGGTATCGTCCACAATTCTACTTTAGAACAACAGATGTAACGGGTGCAGTGGAGTTACCAGAAGGAACTGAAATGGTAATGCCAGGAGATAATGTATCAATTACAGCAACATTGATTGCACCAATCGCGATGGAAGAAGGTTTAAGGTTTGCGATTCGTGAAGGTGGCCGAACAGTTGGCTCCGGTGTTGTAGTAAAAGTTATTGAATAAGATAAATTAAAATTAGGCCAGTAGCTCAATTGGTAGAGTATCGGTCTCCAAAACCGAGGGTTGGGGGTTCGAAGCCCTCCTGGCCTGCCATATTAGGGAAAATGTGAAAATGAATGTAATGAATATAAAGTTAGTTTTATCATTTTTACTATTAATTGCAGGCTTAGGTGGATTTTATATTTTGTTTGACCACCCTCTTGTTTTTAGAATTCTTTCTGTTTTGGTTGGGTTTGTTGCAGCAACATATGTGTTTTCTACTACAAGCCAAGGTGATCGATTATTAAAGTTTATAAAAGAGGCTGTCACAGAAGCAAAGAAAGTTGTTTGGCCAACTCGAAAAGAAACAATACAAATGACTTTAGTCGTTTTTGTATTGGTAGTTATAATGGCAATATTTTTAGCTTTTGTTGATATTTTCTTTTCTTACGTTATCAATATTTTATTAGGGCGAGGTAGTTAATGTCAAAAAGATGGTACGCAGTTCAAGCTTTCTCAGGATATGAAAAAATCGTTCAAAAAGGCTTATTAGATAGAGTCGCTCAGTCAGGCCATGAGGATTTGTTTGGGGATATTTTGGTTCCTGTTGAGGAAGTTGTTGAAATGAAGTCAGGAAAAAAAACAATTACTGAAAGAAGATTATATCCAGGATATGTCTTAGTACAAATGGATATGAATGATGATAGTTGGCATTTAGTAAAAAGTACTCCAAAAGTCTCAACCTTTATTGGGGGGAATGGACAGAAACCAACAGCAATAAAAGATACTGAGGTAGATATTATTCTTCGCAGGATGGATGACAGTAAAGTTAATCCAACACAAAAATTAACCTTTGAAGTGGGCGAGTCAGTGAGAGTTATTGATGGACCCTTTAAAGATTTTTCTGGTTCTGTCGAAGAAATAAATTATGAGAAAAGTAAATTAAGGGTTTCAGTAGTAATTTTTGGTCGAGCAACGCCGGTTGAATTAGAGTTTGGCCAAATAGAAAAAGAAGTTTAGTTTTTAATTGGGAGCTGAAAAGCGTTTGAACCAAATTTAGGAGAGATTAAAAAAATGGCAAAGAAAATAGAAGGATATATTAAATTGCAGATCCCAGCGGGAAAAGCAAACCCAAGTCCACCAGTTGGCCCAGCACTCGGACAAAGAGGGCTTAACATTATGGATTTTTGTAAAGCATTTAATGCTGCAACACAAAGTGTAGAGCCGGGACTTCCAATTCCAGTTGTGATCACTGCGTTTTCTGATAAAAGTTTTACGTTTATCATGAAAACTCCCCCTGCTTCAATTTTGCTCAAAAAAGCAGCAAAATTAAGTAAGGGTTCTCCAGTACCTCATACAAATAAGGTTGGGAAGATTACTCGAGCACAAGCAGAAGAAATTGCGAAAACTAAAATGCCTGACCTAACTGCCTCAGATATGGATGCAGCAGTTAAAACAATTGCAGGAAGTGCAAGAAGTATGGGTATTGAAGTGGAGGGCCAATAAAATGAATTTAAGTAAAAGAATGAAATCCTTGTCTGAGATTGTTGATAGAGATAAGTTTTACGAGGTGAATACCGGCTTAGAACTTGTTAAAAAAACTGCTAAAGCTAAATTTGACGAGTCAATTGATGCAGCAATAAAATTAGGAATCGATCCAAAAAAATCTGATCAACTTGTTAGAGGTGCGCTTGTTCTGCCCAGTGGAACCGGCAAGTCAACCAGAGTCGCAGTTTTTGCTCAAGGTGATGCTGCTGAAGATGCAAAGAAAGCAGGTGCAGACCTAGTGGGTTTTGAAGATCTAGCAGACCAAATTAAAAAAGGTGTTATGGATTTTGATGTTCTGATTGCTACGCCTGATGCAATGAAAATTGTAGGTACACTTGGCCAAGTTCTAGGTCCTAGAGGATTGATGCCAAACCCCAAAGTAGGAACTGTAACTCCCCAACCAGGAAAAGCTGTAGAAAATGCGAAAGCGGGACAGGTTCAATACAGAACTGATAAGGGCGGTGTAATTCATTGCACAATTGGCAGAGCTTCTTTCACAGTTGCGCAGCTTGAAAAAAATCTTACTGCGTTAATGGATGCGGTGAATAAATCAAAACCTGAAAGTGCAAAAGGTGTTTTCATTAAAAAACTATCTATCTCAAGCACAATGGGTGTAGGGGTAAGAATAGAGCAATAAAGAATTTGTGAAAATTTAATTTTCACACAAGAAACTTTGGGTTCATTGAAAGAAATTTTTCAATGAAGTTATCAAAGACCGTAGGTACGGAAGTTTAATTTAGTTAAAGCCTACGCAGATGGCGTTTCCCCTAATTGGATAGATATCCTAATAGTGGATGCTGTTGTTGTACTTAGAAATAAGTACTTTATTTAACGGAAGGAGAAGACTTTGAGTCTGAATCTTGAAGAAAAAAAAGAAGTTGTTGCTGAAGTAAGCAAAACAATCGAAAGTGCCCAAGCGATGATACTTGCTGAGTATCGTGGTGTAGGGGTTGGAGAGATGACAACATTAAGAGCTGAAGCTAGAAAATCGGGTGTTTACCTTAAGGTATTGAAAAATAACTTGGTAAAAAGAGCTGTAACCGATACTCCATTTTCCTCATTATCTGAGGATATGACAGGCCCTTTAATGTACGGCATATCAGAAGATCCTGTTGCTGCAGCGAAAGTATTAAATGATTTCGCGAAGAAAAACGATTTATTTGTGATTAAATCAGGAGCAATCTCTAATGAAAAACTAGATGTGGGTGCTATTAAAGCACTTGCTTCATTACCAAGCCGAGAAGAATTACTTGCAAAACTGATGGGCACAATGCAAGCACCGATAGCAAAATTTGTTAGTACATTAAATGAAGTACCTTCAAAATTTGTGAGAGGTCTTGCAGCAGTTCGTGACCAAAAGCCAGCATAACTTTGGCTTAGATTATATTAATATTTATTTAGGAGTATTTAAAAAATGGCTATTTCAAAAGAAGATATTCTAGAAGCGGTTAGTAGTATGTCGGTTTTAGATTTATCAGAACTTATTAAGGAAATGGAAGAAAAATTTGGTGTTTCTGCAGCAGCCGCTGCAGTTGCTGCACCTGCCGCAGCTGGTGGTGGTGGCGAAGCAGCAGCTGAAGAAAAAAGTGAATTTGATCTTCACCTAACAGGTATTGGCGACAACAAGGTTAACGTTATTAAAGCAGTTCGAGAAATAACGGGACTTGGTCTTAAGGAAGCAAAAGATATTGTTGATGCTGCTCCAAAAGTTGTTAAGGAGGCACTAGCTAAAGCTGATGCTGACGAAGCAATGAAAAAATTAACTGATGCTGGAGCAACAGCTGAGCTGAAGTAATTAACTTTTTTATAATGGAAGGCTTAATTTTTTTTAGCCTTCCATTATTTAAATTCTATTAGTGATAAAGATATATTGATTCAAATTAAATTTGTACTTTGTATATAAAAAAATTTCGGAGACTAAATGAGCTATTCCTTTACTGAAAAAAAACGCCTTAGAAAAAGTTTTGCTAAAAGAGAAGAAGTCCTAGATGTTCCTTATTTACTTGAGATGCAACTTGAGTCTTACAAAAATTTTCTTCAATTAGATGTGCCACTAGAAGATAGGAAAGACGAAGGTCTTCAGTCTACATTCAACTCTCTTTTCCCAATTTCTAGTCATTCAGGTTATGCAAAATTAGATTATGTAAGTTATAAATTAGGAAAGGTAGAATTTGACGTAAAAGAATGTCAACAACGTGGTTTAACATATGGCGTTCCTCTAAGGGCGGCAGTTAGGCTTACAATAATGGATAAAGAGGCATCTCAGCCTACCATCAAAGAAGTTAAAGAGTCTGATGTATACATGGGTGAAATTCCATTAATGACACAGAATGGATCATTTGTTATCAACGGAACAGAGAGAGTTATTGTTTCTCAGTTACATAGAAGTCCGGGTGTATTTTTTGAGCACGATAAAGGTAAAACTCATAGCTCTGGAAAATTTCTATTTTCAGCAAGAGTAATTCCTTATAGAGGTTCTTGGTTAGATTTTGAATTTGATCCTAAGGACTATTTATATTTTAGAATTGATCGTAGAAGGAAGATGCCTGTCACAACACTACTCAAGGCATTAGGCTTAACATCGGATCAAATTTTAGAAACATTTTATGATTTCGATACTTTTTTTGTCAAAGGTAAGAAAGTTGAATTTGAATTAGTTCCATCAAGACTGAGAGGTGAAATTGCGAAGTTTGATATTAAGGACAAAAAAGGTAATTTAATAATTGCTAAAGACAAAAGAATCACAGTAAAGCATATTAGAGAGATAGAAAAATCGGGAATTAAAACAATTGTTGTTGATAGCTCATTCCTTGAAGGTAAGAAGCTTGCAAAATCAATTATAGATAAAGAAACTGGAGAAGTTCTTCTTAGTGCAAATGAAGAAATTGCATTAGCTGAAAGTAAAAAAGATGAAGAAGGAAATTCATATCCTGTCTTAGAAAAAATTATTGAGAATGGTATTGATACATTTCAAACGCTGTATTCCAATGATTTAGATCACGGAGACTTCATCTCACAAACCCTTACAACTGATGAAATACCAGATCAATACGAAGCAAAAGTAGCGATTTACAGGATGATGAGACCAGGTGAGCCGCCAACAGCAGACTCAGTAGAAAATCTATTTGAAGGCATGTTTTTCAAACATGAAAGATACGATTTATCTAGTGTTGGAAGAATGAAATTTAACAAAAGAGCTTATCCGAAAAATGCTGAGCAATTCGCACCATGGATGCAAAAATTGCAGAGTCATATAGATCACAACTCAGATGAAGGTGAATCTATTTTAAGCAAAGAAGATATTTTGGCAGTGGTTGGAATCTTGATTGAATTAAGAAACGGTCGAGGAGAAATTGACGATATTGATCATCTTGGAAACAGAAGAATTCGATCTGTTGGTGAATTAGTAGAAAATCAGTTTAGGACTGGGTTAGTCAGAGTAGAGAGAGCAGTAAAAGAGAGATTGGGCCAAGCTGAAGCAGATAATTTAATGCCGCATGATTTAATAAATTCAAAACCAATTTCTAGTGCAATTAGGGAATTTTTTGGATCGTCTCAGTTATCACAATTTATGGACCAAACAAATCCACTATCTGAAATTACACACAAAAGAAGAATTTCTGCTCTTGGTCCTGGTGGGCTTACAAGAGAGCGAGCAGGCTTTGAGGTCAGGGATGTACACTCGACGCACTACGGAAGGGTTTGTCCTATTGAAACCCCAGAGGGTCCAAATATTGGACTAATTAATTCTTTAGCATTATTTGCAAAAACAAATAAATATGGATTTTTAGAAACTCCATATAGAGTTGTCGAAAACGGTAAGGTTAAAAAGGGTATAGATTACTTATCTGCAATTGAAGAAAGCGACTATACAATTGCCCAAGCCAATTCAGAATTAAATGATAAAAGTGAATTTAAAGAAACACTTGTTTCATCTAGATTCAAAAATGAATTTACATTGGCTAGTAATGAAAACGTTAATTATATGGATGTTGCGCCAGGCCAAATTGTTTCTGTAGCGGCATCATTAATTCCTTTTCTAGAGCATAACGATGCTAACAGGGCATTAATGGGAGCAAACATGCAAAGACAAGCAGTTCCATGTCTGCGCGCAGAAAAAGCCTTAGTTGGAACGGGTATTGAGAGAACAGTTGCAACTGACTCAGGAACAACAGTTCAAGCTAAGCGTGGCGGGGTAGTTGATTATGTTGATTCTCAAAGAATTGTAATTAAAGTTAATGATAAAGAGGCCACTCAAGGAGAGGTGGGAGTTGATATCTACAACTTAACAAAATATACAAGATCAAATCAAAATACAAATATTAACCAAAAACCTCTTGTTAAGATTGGAAATAAAATAGAAAGAGGCGATATTATTGCTGATGGAGCTTCAACAGATGTTGGTGAACTCGCTCTCGGTCAGAATATGTTGGTTGGTTTTATGCCATGGAACGGTTATAACTTTGAAGATTCAATCTTAATTTCAGAAAGAGTAGTTTCTGATGATAGATATACATCAATTCACATTGAAGAGTTACAGGTTGTGGCAAGAGATACAAAGCTTGGGCCTGAAGAAATTACAAGAGACATTTCTAATTTATCAGAGAGTATGCTTGGAAGACTTGATGAAGCAGGCATTATCCATATTGGTGCTGAAGTTGAAGCTGGAGACGTTCTAGTAGGAAAGGTTACACCAAAAGGAGAAACACAACTTACGCCAGAAGAAAAATTATTGAGAGCAATATTTGGTGAGAAAGCTTCAGATGTTAAGGATACAAGTTTAAGGGTTCCTTCTGGACAAGCAGGCACGATAATTGATGTGCAGGTGTTTACTAGAGAAGGTATTGATCGCGATGCTCGTGCTGAGCAAATCATAAATGCTCAATTAGATGCATACCAGAAGGATTTGGCAGATCAACTAAGGATTGTTGAGGAAGACACATTTAGCCGACTTGAAAAGTTAATTGTTGGAAAATCTATTGCTGGCGGTCCTAAGGGTCTAAAAAAAGGAGCCAAAGTAACTAAAGAAATATTAGCTGATATTGATAGATATGACAGATTTGATATTAGATTGTCCGATGATAAAGATTCTAAAAATTTAGAAGCACTTAAAGAAAATTTAAATAAAGCTAAGAAGGAATTTGACTCAAGATTCGATGAGAAAAAAAGAAAGTTAACTCAAGGTGATGAGTTACCTCCAGGTGTACAAAAAATGGTCAAAGTCTATATGGCAGTCAAACGTAGAATTCAGCCAGGAGATAAAATGGCGGGAAGACATGGAAATAAGGGTGTGATATCTAAAATTGTACCAGTCGAGGATATGCCATACATGTCAGACGGAACGACCTTGGATGTAGTTTTAAATCCTCTTGGTGTCCCATCAAGAATGAACATTGGTCAGGTATTAGAAATGCACCTTGGTTGGGCAGCTAAAGGACTTGGAAAAAGAATTGATGAGGCACTTAATGAGAATAAAAACATCAATGAAGTAAGAGGGTTGCTTGATAAAATTTACAATTCTTCAACAGGTAAGAAAGAAGACATTAAGGGGCTAAAAAATAACGAAGTTACAGAGCTTGCTGAAAATTTAATTCAAGGTGTGCCATTCGCAACTTCAGTATTTGATGGGGCAGCAGAATCAGACATTCAGGATATGTTAGATATTGCTTATCCTGATGATCATGAACACACAAAGCTACTTAAGTTTGCGGCGAAAAAAACACAAGTTCGATTATTTGACGGAAGATCAGGAGATGCTTTTGATAGACCAGTCACTGTGGGTTATATGCATATTCTGAAACTTCATCACCTTGTTGACGACAAGATGCATGCTCGTTCAACCGGACCTTATTCTTTAGTAACACAACAACCATTGGGCGGTAAGGCACAATTTGGTGGACAAAGATTTGGTGAGATGGAGGTATGGGCATTGGAAGCTTATGGAGCCTCTTATACACTCCAAGAAATGTTAACTGTTAAATCAGATGATGTTTCTGGAAGAACAAAGGTTTATGAAAACATTGTTAAAGGCGAACATAAAATTGATGCTGGTATGCCAGAGTCATTTAATGTTCTGACCAAAGAAATTCGTTCTTTGGCGATTGATATTGATCTTGATAGAAACTAAGGAGAAGATTGTAAATGAAAGCTTTATTAGACTTGTTCAGAAACAACACCCAACAAGAAGAATTTGATGCTATCAGGATCGCACTTGCTTCTCCTGAAAAAATTAGATCATGGTCATATGGCGAAGTAAAAAAGCCAGAAACTATCAACTATAGAACTTTTAAGCCTGAGAGAGATGGGCTTTTTTGTGCCAAAATCTTTGGTCCAGTAAAAGACTATGAATGTCTTTGTGGAAAATATAAACGCCTTAAACATCGAGGTGTTATATGTGAGAAATGTGGTGTAGAAGTGACGTTATCAAAAGTTCGAAGAGAACGTATGGGAATAATTGAACTTGCAAGCCCTGTTGCCCATATATGGTTTTTAAAGAGTTTACCTAGCAGGTTGGGCATGGTACTCGATATTCCATTAAGAGATATTGAGCGCGTGCTTTATTTTGAAGCATATATTGTGACTGAAAATCACATGATTGCTGATCCTGAGCTTCAGGTCGGTAGGATTTTATCAGAAGATGATTATTTAAAATTTTCAGAGCAACATGGCGATGAGTTTAAAGCAATCATGGGAGCTGAAGGTATTGAAGAGCTCCTCAAGTCAATAAGGTTAACAGAAGAGATTGAAAAACTTAAAGAAGAGCTTGAAAAAACTACTTCAGATGCAAAAGTTAAGAAAATAGCAAAACGATTAAAGGTTTTAGAAGCTTTCCAAACATCTGGTATTAAACCTGAATGGATGATTCTTAAAGTTTTACCTGTACTTCCCCCTGAGTTGAGGCCACTTGTTCCTCTTGACGGAGGAAGGTTTGCAACTTCAGATTTAAATGATTTATACAGAAGAGTTATAAATAGAAATAATCGATTAAGGCGACTTATTGATTTAAGAGCTCCTGAGATTATTGTTAAAAATGAAAAAAGAATGTTGCAAGAAGCTGTTGATTCACTTCTAGATAATGGTAGACGTGGAAAGATTATGACAGGGGCGAATAAACGACCACTAAAATCCTTAGCAGATATGATTAAAGGTAAAGGTGGAAGGTTTAGACAAAATTTACTTGGAAAGAGAGTTGATTATTCGGGTCGATCAGTAATTGTAGTTGGACCACAGTTAAAGCTTCATCAATGTGGTTTGCCAAAAAAGATGGCTCTAGAGTTATTTAAACCTTTTATATTTAATAAGTTGGAATTACAGGGGTTAGCAACAACAATTAAAAATGCAAAGAAAATTGTTGAAGCAGAAGGTCCTGAAGTATGGGATATTCTTGAAAATGTAATTCGTGAACACCCAGTTCTTCTTAATAGGGCGCCTACGCTTCATAGACTAGGAATTCAAGCTTTTGAGCCAGTATTAATTGAAGGCAAAGCGATTCAGCTTCACCCTTTAGTTTGTGCAGCTTTTAATGCTGACTTTGATGGTGATCAAATGGCTGTTCATGTTCCATTATCACTCGAAGCTCAGATGGAAGCGCGAACACTTATGTTGGCCTCAAATAATGTACTTTCACCCGCTAACGGTGAACCTATTATTGTGCCATCCCAAGATATTGTTCTAGGTCTTTATTATATGACTAGAGAAAGAATTGCTGCAAAAGGTGAAGGCATGAAATTTGCAGATATAGATGAATTAAGAAAGGCTTATGATCAAGGGTTTGTTGATCTTCATGCAAAAGTAACAGTACGTATTAATGAGAGTGAAATAAACTTTGATAATAGTAAAACTTCAAAAGTAAAAAGATACGAAACAACATGTGGTAGAGCATTATTATCTGAAATACTCCCACAGGGACTCTCTTTTGATCTACTAAACAAAACTTTAAACAAGAAAGAAATTTCAAGATTAATTAATGTTGGATTTAGAAAGATTGGTATCAGAGATACTGTAATACTGTCTGACAACCTTAAAAATAAAGGTTTTGAATTTGCAACAAAAGCTGGAATGTCAATTAGTGTTCACGATATGTTAGTTCCAGAAGAAAAGGTAAAACTCATCGAGCAGGCCGATTCTGAAGTGCAAGAGATTCAAGGCCAATACTCTTCAGGTTTGTTAACCCAAGGTGAAAGGTACAACAAGGTAGTTGATATTTGGTCACGTACTGGAGATACAATTGCCGACGCAATGATGAGGAAGATCAAAGAGGAGCCCGTAAAGGACCTATCAGGAAAAATATTAAAGGATGATAAAGGAAATCAAATTAATCAAGAATCTTTTAATGCTATTTATATGATGGCTGATTCAGGTGCAAGGGGTTCAGCTGCACAGGTTAGACAACTTGCTGGAATGAGGGGGCTGATGGCAAGACCAGACGGCTCAATTATTGAGACTCCTATTAAAACTAACTTTAGGGATGGATTAAATGTACTTCAATATTTTATTTCAACTCACGGAGCCAGAAAAGGACTTGCGGACACCGCTTTAAAAACAGCTAACTCAGGCTACCTTACAAGAAGATTAGTTGATGTTACGCAAGACTTGGTTGTTACTGAACATGACTGTGGCACTGAGGATGGTCTTCTTACTAAAGCACTTGTCAAAGGGGGTGAGATTGTTGAGCCACTGAAAGATAGGATTTTAGGAAGAGCAGCAGCAGTAGATATTTTAAATCCAGAGACACAAGAAGTACTTTTTGCATCAGGCACTCTTCTATCTGAAGGCGAAGTTGATAAGATTGAGAAATTAGGCATTGATGAAGTAAAAGTAAGGACAGCGTTAACTTGTAATACTCGTTATGGCATTTGTGCTACTTGTTACGGACGTGATTTGGGAAGAGGCTCATTAATAAATCAAGGTGAGGCAGTTGGTGTTATAGCGGCTCAATCAATTGGTGAGCCTGGAACACAACTTACGATGAGAACTTTTCATATTGGCGGCGCTGCATCTAGAGCTGCTTCAGCAAACCAGATTGAAATTAAATCTTCGGGGACATTAAGGTTTACTGCAACGATGCGTTACGTTACCAATGCAAAATCTGAGAAAGTAATTATCTCAAGAAATAGTGAATTTTTCATTGAGGATGAAAACGGGAGAGAAAAAGAGAGTCATAAGGTTCCTTACGGCGCAACACTTTTAGGTTCTGATGGGGATAAAGTAGAAGCCGGAGGTATTTTGGCTCAGTGGGACCCTCATACAAGACCAATAATATCTGAATACGCAGGAAAGATTAAATTCGAAAATGTGGAAGAAGGGGTTACTGTAGAGAAGAAAATTGATGACGTTACAGGGTTATCAACTCTGGAAGTGATTGATGCGAAACAAAAAGTTGGTTCATCTAAGGGCACTCGACCTCAAATAAAATTATTGAATGAAAAAAATGAAGAGGTTAAATTAATCAACTCTGATAGCTCAGTTAATGTTACCTTCCAAAAAGGTTATATTATTACTGTTAATGATAATCAAGATGTTGCTGTAGGAGATGTATTAGCAAGGATCCCACAAGAAGCATCAAAAACAAGAGATATTACTGGCGGACTTCCAAGAGTAGCTGAATTATTTGAAGCTCGTTCACCAAAAGATGCTGGCGTATTAGCTGAAATGACTGGAACGGTATCCTTTGGTAAGGACACTAAAGGCAAGCAAAGACTTGTGATAACTGCTGAAGATGGGGAAGCTAAAGAATTTCTGATCCCTAAAGATAAGCATGTCACGGCTCACGATGGCCAGATAGTAAACAAAGGTGAGGTAATTGTTGATGGACCAGAGGATCCAGCAGATATCCTAGAGTTAAGAGGCCCTGAAGCACTAGCCAGATACATTATTGATGAGGTTCAAGAAGTTTATAAACTTCAAGGAGTTTTAATCAATGATAAACATATTGAAGTAATTGTTAGGCAAATGTTAAGAAGGGTAAGAATTACTAAAAAAGGTGATACTCACTTTATACCTGGAGAAGAAGTCGAGAGAGCTGAGCTACTCAATGTAAATGAAGAGGTAATTGCTGAAAAGAAAAAACCCGCAGAATTTGAGTACGTCCTGAAGGGAATTACGAAAGCTTCACTCGCAACTGATTCGTTTATTTCTGCAGCTTCTTTCCAAGAAACTACAAGAGTCATAACTGAGGCGGCAATTCTTGGTAAACGAGACGAGCTCAGAGGATTAAAAGAGAACGTGATAGTTGGAAGATTAATCCCAGCTGGCTCTGGCATGGCACATCATTTAAATAGGAAAGCGAAAATTGAAGCAAGTAAAAATGCTTCTAATGAGCCAGATGAGAAGTCGGCTGCGTTGGTGGAAGCTGAGGCTGCATTTGAAACTAATAATGATGAAAAAGCTGATGATACTGCGTTGAAAGTTAGTGAAGAAGATAAGACAGAAGAAAAAGTTGATGATGCTAAGTAATTATTAATTTAAATTGACATTATGTTAGAAGCAAAATACAATTCTCGTCTTTTTATCGATTTTAAAAATTAAAAGTAATTAAATATTTAAGGAAATTAGATGCCTACAATTAACCAGTTAATTCGTAAACCTCGCAAGAGAGTTATTGAAAAGAGTAAAGTACCAGCGTTGAATGCTTCTCCACAGAAAAGAGGGGTATGTACAAGGGTTTATACAACAACACCAAAGAAACCTAACTCAGCTCTAAGGAAAGTTGCAAAGGTAAAACTTACAACGGGTTATGAAGTAATTAGTTATATTGGTGGTGAAGGCCATAATTTACAGGAGCACTCTGTTGTATTACTAAGGGGTGGTAGGGTTAAGGATTTACCTGGTGTTCGTTACCATATGGTTAGAGGTAGTTTGGATACTGCAGGGGTAAATGACAGAAAACAAGCAAGATCAAAATATGGAGCTAAACGTCCAAAAGCAACTTAATTTAACAAGAGATTAAAAAATATGCCTAGAAGAAGAGAAGTCCCAAAAAGAGTAATACTTGATGACCCTAAGTTCTCAAGTCAGGAAGTTTCCAAATTCGTAAATGTAATTATGAGTAGTGGAAAAAAATCTGTGGCTGAAAGAATAATTTATGGGGCTTTTGACCAAATAAAAACAAAAAGCGGCAAAGACCCTCTAGAGACTTTTTCATTAGCATTAGAAAATATCCGTCCAGTTGTGGAAGTTAAAAGTAGGCGAGTCGGTGGGGCAAATTATCAAGTGCCGGTTGAAGTCAGACCATCAAGAAGATCCGCGTTGGCAATGCGTTGGCTTCGTGATGCAGCGCGAAATAGAGGAGAAAAATCAATGGGATTAAGACTCGCAGCAGAAATTATGGAAGCCTCGGAAAATAAAGGTGCTGCAATGAAAAAAAGAGATGAAGTGCACAGAATGGCAGAAGCAAATAAAGCTTTCTCTCATTTCAGATTTTAGATTTTTAACTAATTAGATAAGGTAATAAAACAAAGTGGCTCGTAAAACTGAAATAAATAAATATAGAAATATAGGTATCAGTGCTCACATTGATGCAGGCAAAACAACAACTACAGAGCGCATTTTGCTTTATACAGGGGTTAATCACAAGATTGGTGAGGTCCATGACGGGGCTGCCACAATGGATTGGATGGAGCAAGAGCAAGAAAGAGGTATAACGATTACTTCTGCGGCAACAACTTGCTTCTGGAGTGGAATGGCTAACCAGTTTGATCAACACAGAATTAACATTATTGATACCCCAGGACACGTTGATTTCACAATCGAAGTTGAAAGGTCAATGCGAGTTTTAGATGGAGCTTGCATGGTTTATTGTGCAGTAGGTGGTGTTCAGCCACAATCAGAGACTGTTTGGAGGCAAGCAAATAAATATCAAGTGCCTAGAATGGCTTTTGTAAATAAGATGGATAGAGCGGGTGCTGATTTCTTCAAATGTTATGATCAAATGAAATCTAGACTGAAGGCTAATCCGATACCTATCCAAGTTCCAATTGGAGCTGCTGAGACTTTCACAGGAGTTGTTGATCTTGTAAAAATGAAAGCGGTCTTATGGGAAGAGGAGAATTTTGGTATCAAGTTTGAATATGCAGATATTCCTGATGATCTAAAAGATGTATGCCAAAAGTGGCATGACAATATGGTTGAAACTGCTGCAGAAGCAAACGAAGACTTGATGAATAAATATTTAGAAACTGGTGAGTTATCAGAAGAAGAAATTAAACAAGGCCTCAGAATTAGAACAATTTCAAATGAGGTTGTACCTATGCTATGCGGTTCTGCTTTTAAAAACAAAGGTGTTCAGGCTATGTTGGATGCAGTTATTGAACTGATGCCTGCACCGGTTGATGTCCCACCAATTCCAGGTGTTGATGAATCTGATAAACCTGTAGTTAGGCACGCAAAAGATGATGAACCCTTTTCTGCACTTGCATTTAAAATAATGACAGACCCGTTCGTTGGACAGTTAATATTTTTTAGAGCTTATTCGGGTGTTGTTAGGGCTGGAGACACAATTTATAACCCTGTTAAGGGAAAAAAAGAAAGAATAGGAAGAATTTTGCAAATGCACGCGAATAATCGTGAAGAGATTAAAGAAATATATGCAGGTGATATCGCAGCAGCTGTTGGTTTAAAAGATGTAACTACAGGTGATACCTTGTGTGCAGAAAAAAATGCAGTTATTTTAGAGAGAATGGTTTTTCCTGAACCTGTTATTCATGTTGCTGTTGAACCAAAAACTAAAGCTGATCAAGAAAAAATGGGTATTGCTCTTGGAAGACTTGCTCAAGAAGATCCATCCTTTAGAGTTAAAACAGATGAAGAAACTAATCAAACAATTATTTCTGGGATGGGGGAGCTTCACCTTGAAATTTTAGTAGATAGAATGAAGAGGGAATTTTCAGTTGAGGCTAATATCGGCTCACCTCAGGTTGCTTATAGAGAAGCAATCAAAAAATCAGTTGAACAAGAAGGAAAATTTGTTAAACAATCTGGTGGTAAAGGTCAGTATGGCCATGTTTGGTTAAAAATTGAACCGAATGAAGTTGGAAAAGGTTACGAGTTTGTTGATTCAATCAAAGGTGGTGCAGTACCGAGAGAGTTTATACCAGCAGTTGATAAAGGTTTGAAAGAAACTATTACAGCGGGAGTGCTTGCAGGATATCCAATTGAAGATGTAAAAGTTACTCTTTATGATGGGTCATTCCATGACGTTGACTCAAATGAGAATGCGTTTAAAATGGCAGCTTCATTTGCCTTTAAGGATGGATGTAAAAAAGCTGATCCCGTTTTACTTGAGCCTATGATGGCGGTTGAAGTTGAAACTCCTGAAGAGTACATGGGTGATGTTATGGGTGATTTATCATCTAGGAGAGGGATTGTTCAAGGAATGGAAGACAATGCGACTGGAAAAGTGATTAGATGTGAGGTTCCACTTGCTGAGATGTTTGGATATTCCACCACTGTGAGATCACTTTCTCAAGGAAGAGCTACTTACTCAATGGAATTTAAACATTACTCAGAAGCACCAAGAAATGTTGCTGAAGCGGTAATTAATAAAAATTAATATTTAAAAAACTGTTTTATAAGGATAAGAGATTATGGCTAAGGATAAATTTGAGCGTAACAAACCCCATGTCAACGT
>CBFHKG010000004.1:0-31485 GCA_965656355.1 Methylophilaceae bacterium
CCAACCCAAGTAAAAAGGAAACTGAAGATTATATTACCGGTAAGTTTGGATAACGTTTAAATAATTTCTTTAATTTTTTCTGTCAAAAACTTAGCCGCTTTTAAAACATCTTTACGCAAAGGACCTTCGGTCATAACTCTCACTAAGGGTTGCGTTCCAGATGCGCGAATTAATATTCGGCCCTTACCCTTCATAATAACTTCTGATTCCTTGATGGCATTTTTAACAGTCTTTGATTTTAAATTAACTTTATTTTCAGTAGGTATATTGATTAGTATTTGTGGGTATAGTTGGATATCAGTCAGGGCACTTTTTAAGCTTTTTTTATTTTTTACTAAGTAAGACAAAACTTGTAAGGCCGAAATTATTCCATCTCCAGTTGAATGTAAATTTTTAACTAAGATGTGCCCAGAATTCTCACCCCCTAAAATCCACTTCCTTCTATCTAACTCCTCAGACACATAACGATCTCCTACATTTGCCCTAGCAAAAGGGATGGATTGCATTTTACACTTTTCTTCGAAAGCTAAATTGGTCATATGAGTTCCAACAACTCCACCAAATTCGTAACCTTCTTTAATATAAAATTGCATTATCAAGTAAAGTAACTGATCGCCATCAACTAGCGTTCCGTCTTCATCCACCATAATCACACGGTCACCATCCCCATCAAATGCAATTCCTATGTCTGCATTATGTAAAGATACCGCTGCCTGTAAATTTTTTGGGTACACAGAACCTGCCTTTTTATTAATGTTTAAACCGTCCGGTTTATCATTCACAGTAATAATATTTGCACCGAGATTAGAAAAAATAACAGGGGCTATATGATAGGTCGCACCATTAGCACAATCTAAAACAATGGTTAGCCCTTTTAAAGATAATTTTTTTGAGAAAGTATTTTCACAGAATTCAATATATTGCTTTACATAATTTTCTGCTCTTTGTGCCTTACCCAATTTGCCAGGTAAAACCTGCTCTATTTTTTGATCAATTAGATATTCAATTTCACATTCGATTTCATCAGACAACTTTAAACCTTTTGAGGAGAAAAATTTGACTCCATTATCGTCATAAGGATTATGAGATGCTGAGATAACGACACCAAAATCAGCTGTACCTGAGCGTGTTAGATACGCTATTGCTGGCGTAGGAATTGGTCCCGTCAGAAGAACATTAACTCCTGCACTTGAAAATCCAGCCTCAAGCGCAGATTCAAGCATATAACCTGAAATCCGAGTATCTTTTCCTATGATTACCGTAGGTTTTTTGCTGCGTTTATTTATTCGTGATAATACAACCCCAGCAGCGTAGCCTAACTTGACAAAAAACTCTGCCGAAATCGGTATATTTCCTACTTTTCCTCTAATACCATCGGTACCAAAATATTTTTTTTTCACACAGCTCCCTTATACAGCTTGAAGAACAGATATAGCATTAAAGGTTTCTTTTACGTCATGGACCCGCAAAATTTTAGCGCCATTTTGAACTGCTAAACAAGCAAGTAATACACTTGCTTGAATAATATCATTTTCTATATTGCCTACCATTTTTTTTACCATCGATTTTCTTGAAACTCCAACTAAAAGTGGAAAAGATAATTCTGTAAATTGCTTAATTTTTTTAAATAAATCAATATTATGCTCAAAGGTTTTACCAAAACCAAAACCAGGGTCAAGTAATATTCTTTCGTTTTTAATGCCTGCCCTATTAAGAGCAACCGTACGAGCTTTAAAGAATGATTCAACCTCTAATATTATATTTTTATAATGAGGTGAGTTTTGCATATTTTTTGGAGAATTTTGCATGTGCATCAAACACACAAGAACATTTGAATTTGATATAACTTCAATTGTTCCAGATTTTTGTAAAGCGTAGATATCATTAATCATATCAACACCATAATCAATTGAGAGCTTCATGATTTCTGGTTTATAAGTATCAATTGAAATTGGGACATCAAAAACTTTTTTAATTTCTTTTAAAGTCGGTTCTAATCTTTCTCTCTCATCATCAACAGTAATAATTTCAGCACCTGGGCGTGAAGACTCTGCCCCGATATCAATAATATCTGCGCCAGATTCAATCATATATTCAACACGTTTCAGAGCTAGATCTATCTCATTATATTTTCCTCCATCAGAGAAGGAGTCAGGAGTTAAATTTAACACTCCCATAATCAATGGTCTTGTTTTTAGTTCAAGAAGTTGCGAAATTTTATTCATAAAAAAATAAGGAGGCTTTCGCCCCCTTTTTTTATCTAGATTTAGTTGCGGGTTGTGGCTTGATGCTACTTGTGGGTGCCTTACCAGAAGGAGGCATTTTTTTATCGTTAGATGACTTAGAAGGTTTAGGTGCTCTTACTTTTTTTCCTGCCATCACGTCATCAATTTGATCACTATCAATCGTTTCATATTCAAGCAAAGCTTTTGTCATGGCCTCAATTTTCTTTTTATTTTTTTCAATCAGTTTTCGGGCAATTGAGTACTGCTTATCTAATATAGATTTGATTTCAGCATCCACTAACTGTTGTGTCGCTTGTGAAATTGCCTTGGGTGCGCCAAAGAATGACTCTTGATTTTCATCAGCATAAACCATCGTTCCGAGCTTATCTGACATGCCATATTTGGTCACCATATCTCTTGCAAGCTTCGTTGCTCTTTCAAAATCATTTCCAGCACCTGTAGACATTTGTTTCATGAATACCTCTTCAGCAATACGACCACCAAACAATATGGATATTTCCTCGAGCATCTTAGTTTTAAAATTACTAAACCTATCAAATTCTGGAAGCTGCCATGTTAGTCCTAATGCATAACCTCTAGGCATAATCGTTACCTTATGCACTGGGTCAGCATTTGGTAATAATTTAGCAACAACTGCATGACCAGATTCATGATATGCAGTATTCATACGCTCTTCTTCACGCATTACCAGTGATTTTCTTTCAGGACCCATATAGATTTTATCTTTTGCTTGTTCAAAGTCTTCCATATCTACAATGGCTTTATTACCTCTGGCTGCAAAAAGAGCGGCTTCATTAACTAAATTAGCTAGGTCAGCGCCTGAAAATCCGGGCGTTCCTCTCGCTAAAATATCTGCTTTCACATCATTGTCAGTTGGAATCTTTCTCATATGTACATGAAGAATTTCTTCCCTGCCCTTGATATCTGGTAATCCAACCATAATTTGTCGGTCAAATCTACCTGGTCTAAGTAAAGCCTTGTCTAAAACGTCTGCACGGTTTGTTGCTGCGACTACAATCACACCTGAACTTGGCTCAAAACCATCGAGTTCAACAAGTAACTGGTTTAATGTTTGTTCTCTTTCGTCATTACCACCACCCGTACCAGCCCCTCTACTTCTTCCCACTGCATCAATCTCATCGATAAAAATAATACAAGGGGAGCTTTTCTTAGCTTGTTCAAACATATCTCTCACTCTCGCTGCACCTACACCTACAAACATTTCTACAAAATCTGACCCAGATATAGTAAAGAATGGGACTTTCGCTTCACCAGCAACTGCACGCGCAAGCAAAGTCTTACCTGTGCCTGGAGGGCCTACAAGCAGAACACCTCTAGGAATTCTACCGCCTAGTTTATGAAATTTAGCCGGATCTTTTAAGAAGTCGACCATTTCAGTGACCTCTTCCTTAGCTTCATCACAACCAGCAACATCTTTAAAGGTAGTTTTGTTTGAAGTCTGATCCAATTGCCTTGCTTTACTTTTGCCGAAGGAGAATGGACCTCCACCTTTTCCTCCACCCTGCATTTGTTTCATGAAGAAAATCCATACACCAATCAACAGTATCATTGGGAACCAAGATATGAATATGCTTGCCAAGAATGATTGCTTTTCTGCAGGTTGAGCTTCAACCACCACACCGTTTTTTAATAAATCTGAAACAAGCCAGGGATCTGTAGGGGCGAAAGTTGAGAATTTTTTACCGTTGTTAGTTGTGCCAGTTATGTTTTGACCGTCGATTCTCACCTTTTCTATATTTCCTGATTTAACCTGATCCATGAATTGAGAATAAACAAGTTTATTTTCTAGTCTGGTTGAAGAGGAAAATTGATTAAATATGGTCATCATTATGATGCCAATGGCAATCCAAATACCGATACTCTTGAGTAAGTTTTTATTCAATGTTTAGTCCTTAAAAAATAAATAAATTGCTTATTGTCTTAATTATAACTAATAAAAAAATTAAAACAGTTAATTTATACTGCTACAAAACTCATAGCCTAATAAAAATATTTCTGCGCTTCTGCTTCTCGATGAATCTGGCTTAATTTTATAAACTTTTTTAAAGCAAGATCTCAAATTTTTAACAAACTCTTCAAAATCTTTGCCTACAAATGACTTGACCAGAAAACATCCATTTTGTTTCAAATGTTTTGTAGCAAAATCAAAGGCCAATTCATTCAAATAAATAGCTTTTTGTTGGTCAACCATCTTTATACCACTAATATTGGGGGCCATATCTGAAATTACAAGGTCTACAGGCTTATTTTCTAGCTTATCGACCATTTCATTCAATATCTCTTCCTGCGTAAAATCACCTTGAATAAAATCTATGCCTTTGATGGGAGGTACTTCTAATAAATCTATACCTAAGACCTTCCCCTTTAAGCCTATTTTTTTTGATAAAACTTGAGACCACCCTCCGGGGGCAGCCCCTAAATCTACTGCGGTAATACCTGATTTGATGATTTTATACTTTTTATCAATTTCGATTAATTTATATGCGGCTCGCGAGCGATATCCATCTTTTTGTGCCTGAATAACAAATGGGTCTTTTACATGCCCTTTTATCCAGTTTTTGCTATTGTTGGCTTTACTCATCTGATACACTAGGCCTAAAAATTAAATAACTATCTTTTTATATATGTTAAGTTCAAAACAAGTCGCTCACCTTAAGGCTCTTTCTCATAAGCTTAATCCCGTGGTACAGATTGGTCACAAAGGACTTACTGATTCCGTGATTAATGAAATTATAGTCAGTTTGAAAGCCCACGAACTCATTAAAATAAAGCTCCAAGAAAAAGAAAAAGCTAAAAGAAAACTTTTACTTGATGAGGTATGTAAAAAAACTAGTGGGCAAGCAATCAATCAGATTGGCATGCAAATAGTAATTTTTAAAGCCAATGAGCCATCAAAAATAATACTACCCTAGACTACCTGCTCTTTAATAGTAAAAATATTCCTAAAATACATTGAATTAAATAGGCAATGCTTGCTATCCCGTGCCATGCTGAAAACCTATCCGCAAAAACACTTTCCATGACTTCTTTTGGAAAGGCTTCTACTTTTAAAGCCTCTAAAATAGGATTGATTCCGAAAAAACTAATGCAAACTATGACTAAAATAAACAGGGCAAGCCACGCTTGAATTTTTTTAAAAAACCTAATAGATTCTATATGAAACCCATATATCAACGCTAAAACAAGGGTAGCCATTCCAAAGATATTTATATAAGTAAATAAATTAGAAACAATCACACCAGCAATATAAGAGCTAGGAATAATGTTAAAAATTACATAAGTCACCATAAGCATTGCCCAGAGACCTCCAACCCAAATGCTTGTGCATATGAAACTTAATTTATTTAAAAAGGGGTTCATAATTTTATAAGTATTTTACTTTTAAAATTTCATAGGTCTTCAATCCACCAGGCGACTCAAATTCGACAATATCTTCGTTTTCTTTACCAATAAGTGCTTTTGCCAAAGGCGAGCTGATTGAAATCTTCTTTTCCTTAATATCTGCTTCATCATCTCCAACAATTTGGTATTCAGCCTCATCCTCAGAATCAAGATCCTGAATTACAACGGTTGTTCCAAACACACAGCGACCATCTTTTTGAAGTTCTGCCGGGTCAATAATGATGCAGTTAGAAAGCTTTGCTTCAATATCTGCGATTCTTCCCTCAATAAAACCTTGCTTTTCTTTGGCAGCATCGTACTCAGCATTTTCAGAGAGATCACCTTGTGCTCTGGCTTCAGCAATGGCTGCAATAACCTCAGGTCTTTCAACGCTTTTTAAGATCTTCAACTCTTCTTTAAGCTTTTCTGAGCCATTGATTGTAATGGGTGTTTTATCCAAAATTTTTCCTAATTATTTTATTTTATTGAAAGCGTTGTATGAATTGAGTGTATTTTAAGAGACGTTTTTATGCAAGTTCTGAAGTGATGAAACCGTAATTTCATCTGAATAATTCATTCCAACGCAGGCAGCCTTGGCTCCGGCAAAAGTAGTGTAGTAGGTCACCTTATTCTGTAAAGCATTTCTTCTAATTTCATAAGAGTCTTTAATGGCCTGTTTATCTTCAGTAATATTCACAATAAAATCAATTTCATCATTTTTTATCATATCAACAATATGTGGCCTCCCTTCAGCAACTTTATTCACATACTGAACTTCGAGATTGTTTTCAGTTAAAACTTTTGCGGTGCCTTTAGTTGCAGCAAGAGAAAAACCTAGTTTTTTAAGTGCCTGAGCAACTTCAACTATCTTTTCATGATCCTCTTTTCTGACGCTGATAAATGCTTTTCCCTTTGTCGGAAGATTCATGGATACTCCCATTTGAGACTTGATAAACGCCTCTGCAAATGATGATCCTACTCCCATCACCTCTCCTGTAGATTTCATTTCTGGCCCAAGAATTACATCGACCCCAGGAAATTTAATAAATGGAAATACAGCCTCTTTCACAGAGAAAAATTTTGGCTTAACTTCAGAAGTTAATTTCTGAGAAGCTAATGATTCACCCGCCATACATCTAGCAGCAATTTTTGCTAACGGTTTTCCAATTGCTTTTGAAACAAATGGGACTGTTCTTGATGCTCTTGGGTTTACCTCTAATACATAAATGTCATCTCCCTGAAGAGCAAATTGAACATTCATTAATCCCAAAACATTGAGTTTCGATGCCATTTTTTTCGTTTGAGATATCAATTCATTCTGTTTTTTTTCATCAATGCTGTATGGAGGAAGTGAACATGCTGAATCTCCTGAATGGACTCCAGCTTGTTCTATATGCTCCATGATTCCGCCAATTACTACCGAGTTTCCATCAGAAATAGCATCAATATCAACTTCAATTGCATCATTTAAAAAACGATCTAAAAGCACAGGAGAATCATGGGACACTTTTACAGCTTCTCTCATATATCGCTCTAAGTCTTCTTGCTCATGAACAATTTCCATAGCCCTTCCTCCAAGAACATAACTTGGACGAACGACTAAAGGATATCCAATTTCTTGAGCAAGCTTTATTGCCTCCTCAGGTGTTCTGGCAGTTCTGTTGGGTGGTTGTTTTAAATTTAAATCTTTTAAGATTTTTTGAAATCTTTCTCTATCCTCGGCAGCATCGATATCTTCAGGCAGTGTTCCAATAATAGGTACTTCTGCATCAGCCAATGCTTTGGAAAGTTTGAGTGGTGTTTGTCCCCCATACTGAACAATCACACCAAAAGGATTTTCTTTGTGCACAATCTCTAAAACGTCTTCTAAGGTGACTGATTCAAAATATAACCTATCAGAAATATCATAATCTGTTGAAACTGTTTCAGGATTGCAATTAACCATGATGGTTTCAAAGCCAGCTTCTTTTAATGCTAGAGAAGCATGAACACAACAGTAATCAAATTCTATGCCTTGTCCAATTCTATTCGGGCCTCCACCTAATATCATTATTTTTTTATTTGAAGTTGGACGTGATTCACATTCTTGCTCATATGTAGAGTATAAATACGCGGTATCCGTATGAAACTCAGCTGCACAAGTATCCACTCTTTTATAAACTGGATGAATATGATTTTTAGCTCTTAATTCTCTTATGCTTTTCTCTTTTGCACCTACTAGATATCCAATACGATGATCCGAGAATCCCTTTTGCTTCAGTTCAAATAAATAAGGCTTGTCAATTGCATTAAGCTTATAGGTTTTTAGTTTTGTTTCGTTTTTTATTAGATCTTCAATCTGACATAAAAACCAAGGGTCAATTTTAGTAAAATTAAATATTTCATCTATCGACAAACCTAACCTCATTGCATCACCTAGGTATCTTATTCTATCCGCACCGGGTTCTTTTAACTCTTTAATAATACGGGTCTTGTCTGATGAAATCTCATTTAATCCATCGTATCCAAGTTCGAGCCCTCTTAATGCTTTTTGAAAAGATTCTTGAAAATTTCGACCAATTGCCATTACTTCTCCAACTGATTTCATTTGTGTTGTAAGAATTGCGTCTGCATTTGGGAATTTTTCAAAAGCAAAACGTGGAATCTTAGTCACAACGTAGTCAATGGTAGGCTCAAAAGACGCAGGTGTTAAGCCTCCTGTAATCTCGTTACTTAACTCATCAAGAGAGTATCCAACTGCTAATTTAGCGGCAATCTTTGCAATTGGAAAGCCTGTAGCTTTAGAGGCAAGAGCTGATGATCTTGATACTCTCGGGTTCATTTCAATGACGACCATACGTCCATCATTGGGGTTTATTGCAAACTGGACGTTTGAGCCACCAGTATCCACGCCTATTTCTCTTAAAACATCTATCGAGGCGTTCCTCATGATTTGATATTCTTTGTCCGTTAATGTTTGCGCTGGTGCGACAGTGATTGAATCTCCAGTATGTACACCCATAGGATCTAGATTTTCTATTGAACATATGATGATGCAATTATCGTTTGAGTCACGAACAACCTCCATCTCAAACTCTTTCCAACCCAATAAAGATTCCTCAATAAGTAGCTCTTTCGTTGGAGAAGCATCCAAACCTCTTTCACATATTGTTATAAATTCCTCCTTGTTATAAGCAATTCCACCTCCACTTCCTCCCATGGTAAAAGAAGGTCTGATGATTGCTGGATAACCAATACTCGCTTGCACTTGCATCGCCTCTTCAAGACTATGGGCAATCGCCGATCTTGCTGATGCTAAGCCTATCTTGCTCATTGCTTGTTTAAATAACTGCCTATCCTCAGCTTTATCAATTGCTTCTTTTGAGGCACCTATTAACTCAACCTTAAAGGTTTTTAAAACACCATGTTTATCAAGATCAAGTGCGCAATTAAGTGCGGTTTGCCCACCCATAGTAGGAAGGAGCGCATCAGGCTTTTCAATCTCTATGATCTTTTTCACTACCTCCCATTTAATTGGTTCTATGTAGGTAGCATCCGCAACATTTGGATCGGTCATAATAGTTGCCGGATTTGAGTTAACCAAAATAACGCGATAACCTTCTTCTTTTAAGGCTTTACATGCCTGAGCACCAGAGTAATCAAATTCACAAGCCTGTCCAATAATAATTGGTCCTGCACCTATAATTAGGATTGATTTTATGTCCGTTCTTTTACTCATTTTTTTGCCCTTGCATTTTTGATCATTGCAATAAATTTATCAAATAGATAGGACATTTCTGTCGGCCCTGGGCTAGCTTCTGGATGCCCTTGAAATCCAAATGCTGGAACATCTGATCTTTCAATACCTTGAATACTTTCATCAAATAATGATAGATGAGTAATTTTTAAACTTTTGGATAAAGATTTTGGATCTACCGAGAATCCATGATTTTGGCTTGTGATAAAAACTTTCCCAGACTCTATGTCACGAACAGGATGATTAGCACCATGATGTCCGAATTTCATTTTCTCTGTTTCTGCCCCGCTTGCTAAAGCTAAAAGTTGGTGTCCTAAACAAATACCAAAAATAGGAATTTCTTTTTTTAACAAATCTTTAATACTATTAATTGCATATTCACATGGCTCTGGATCGCCTGGACCATTTGATAAAAAAACACCATCTGGCTTAAGGGCTATAACATCATCTGAGCTTGTTTTTGCAGGTACTACAGTAACATTGCAGCCTCTAGATACAAGCATTCTTAATATATTTTTTTTAATTCCAAAATCATAAGCTACAACATTTAAGCCTTTATTGATTTTTTTCTCAAAACCCTTATCTAGTGACCATTCACCCTCATTAAAATTATAGGAAGTTTTTGTAGTAACTTTTTGAGCCAGATCTAATCCTAACAAACCAGGAAATTCTTGAGCTATTTTAAATGCATGAGTTTCATCAATATCTTTGTCGGCAAAAATACATCCTGATTGCGCGCCATGCTCTCTTAAGTGTCTTGTTAAACTTCTCGTATCAATACCTGCAATACCAACAATATTTTTTTTAATAAGAAATTCTGAAAGTGAGGAATGTGATCTGAAGTTTGAATGCTGGAAAGGTAGGTCATGAATAATAATACCTTTTGAATGTATTTGGTCTGATTCAAAATCTTCCTCATTGATACCGACATTACCAATATGAGGATAAGTAAAAGATATTATTTGTTCAGCATAAGATGGGTCTGAAATTATTTCTTGATAGCCAGTCATTGAAGTATTGAAAACAACTTCACCAACAGTGTGCCCCGAAGCACCAATTGAAAAACCTCGAAACTTTGTTCCGTCCGCAAGCACTAATATGGCCGGCAACTTAGACGCCAAAAAAACTCCCAAGATTTAAAATATTTTTGAAAAAAATGAGCGGCTAAACTTCATTGCTGCCGATCTCGAGTAGTATAATTTAATCTGTGACATTCATCAATTAATTCTTATTTAAAAAAACTAGAATTTCTTATTTCTTTAAATTTAAAACATCAAACATATCAAATAATCCTTTAGTTTGATTATTTATATATTTTGCAGCCTTTGTAGCCCCCTTGGAGAATGTTGTTCTGCTACTTGCTTTGTGGGTCAATTCAATCCTCTCCCCATCGCCTGCATACAAAACTGTATGATCTCCAACAATATCTCCTCCCCTTGTAACTGAAAATCCTATCTCTTTCTTTTGTCGTTCTTTTTGTATACCTTCGCGACTAAAAACAGCATTTTCATTGAGACTTCTATTTGATGCCTTTGCTACTTCCTCACCTAGCCTAATAGCAGTGCCAGAAGGTGAATCCACCTTATGTTTATGATGTGATTCCATAATTTCAATATCAAAATCATCATGAAGGGATTGAGTAGCTTTCTCTACAAGTGAAATCAGTACATTAACTCCAATACTCATATTTGGTGCAAAGCATATTGGTATTTTTTTAGCTGCACCCGCTATTAATTTTTTTTCGTTATCTGAAAAACCTGTAGTTCCCAGAACATAACCTAAATTATTTTTTTCACAAAAATCCAAATACTTCAAGCTCGCTTCTGGTCTGGTAAAGTCTATTAAAATGTCAGCCAGCGCCTTATCTACAATCAAGTCAGAACTTATTTTAATATTACTCTCGAACCCGAAAAGCTCTCCAGCATCTTTACCAATTCTTGGTGAGGTTTTTATATCTATTGCCATCGCAAGATTTAAGTCAGAATCTTCAAGCGTCTCTTTAATAATAGCCTGACCCATTTTTCCTGAGGCGCCTACAACGATTATATTAATTTTTTTCATTTTTTTTTAAAACCCAATATTTTCCAAAAGCAGTTCAAAATACCCAGGATCTTCCTTGTCAGGTAACGAAGTATTTAAATCTTCCTTAACACTTTGAGAAACACTCCCTGATTCTTCAACTGCATTTTTTTTAACTGGTTCATTCACACTTTGAGAAACACTCCCTGATTCTTCAACTGCTTTTCCTTTAACAGGCTCTTCAACTGATTGTATTTGTTCATTATCAATAGAACCATTACTTTTTTCAAGTGTTTCTTTTTTATCCTCAATATCACCGAATTTTTTTTGTTCTTCTGCTAATGCTTCCTCATCCCACTCTTTTGCATTTTGAAATTCCATATTCTTAACATCTTTATTTCGATCAATAAGGTCGCCTGTTAGGTTAACAAGTTTATCCTTTTTAAAAGTTAAGATGAGGTGTCTAGATTCAATGAATTTACCCTTCTGTCTGACTACGTAAATATAATCCCAACGATTCTTATGAAATGAGTCTTGAATTAAAGGGGTACCTAAAACAAACCTTACCTGTGATTTATTCATATCTGGCTTTATCTCTAATAGCATCTCAGGGGTTATTTCATTACCTTGAGAGATATCTTGTCGATAAGTTTCAGGAAGGAATTTGGTTATGATATTTATTAAGGGGATAACAGATATATCAGTGTCGTCATCCTCTTGCCCGGCTGGAATATTGTCTTCATCAGATGGATTAGAATCCAACCAAGAACATGCCGGCATCATCAAAAAAATGAAGATAATGAAAATTAAACGCATTTTATAAGACTTTATTTTCAAAGGTTGATAATATAACATTTTGCATGATGGTTATGTTTTAAATTACATTTGGAGTATGAGCGATGGATGAGCATGACGGCTTAAAAAAAACTGGATTAAAAGTAACGCTTCCAAGATTAAAAGTCTTAAGCATTTTTGAGAACAGTAAAGAAAAACATTTATCAGCTGAAGACATTTACAAAGAAATGATAGGTGGTGGTGAAGAGGTTGGGCTTGCAACAATTTATCGTGTTTTGACTCAATTTGAGCAAGCAGGTTTATTAATTCGACATCACTTTGAAAGTGGTAAAGCTGTTTTTGAGCTGAATGAAAAGAGTCATCACGATCATATCGTATGCCTTCAATGTGGTCATGTTACAGAGTTTGTGAATGAGGATATTGAAAAGTTACAAACACAAGTAGCAAATGAGCATGGCTTTAAGATCATTGAACACTCACTTTATATCTACGGAGACTGTACAAAAAAACCTTGTGAGTACAAAAAGTAATTTAACTTAATATTTCCTTGGCATGATCGATTGCCTTATCAGTCACCTTTATACCCGCTAACATTCTCGCTATTTCATCAATACGCTCAGATTCATTTAAATGGTGTATTTTGCTTGTTATAGAATCGCCTGCTTGATTTTTACTAACTTTATAATGATTATTTGCCTTTGCAGCAACCTGAGGAAGATGAGTTATGACAAGTGCCTGCGTATTTTTTTTATCTCCTAAATCTTTTAACAAATTACCAACCACTTCAGCAACACCTCCTCCAATACCTACATCCACCTCATCAAATATCATAGTTGGGACATCTATATTCGCGATTGATGCAACCCTAATTGCTAAACTTATTCTTGATAACTCACCGCCTGATAAAACTTTTTGAATTGGTTGGAGATCGCCTCCTTTGAAAGTTGAAACTAAAAATTGTATGTTTTCATTACCATGAGTTGTAGGTTCAGATGGTATTAGGTCAACCCTAAAAGTCGCATCATTGAAAGATAATTGATTCAGCTTCTCTGTAATGAGATTACTTAAAGATGAGGCAGCGGTTTTTCTTTGATTAGAGACATTTGTAGCGACATTATCATATGAAACTTTCGCTTCCTTAACTATGGCGGATATATCCTTCTCACCCAACATACCTTTTAACTCCTCTAATCTTTGAAGCCATGTGTCACTCTCTGATTCCAAATTTTCAGGCTTAACATTATATTTTCTACAAAAATTAAATATAGACTGAATTTTTTCTTCTACCCTTTGCTGTAAATTTTCATCAATATCAACATTTTGTAGGTAATTTGACAATTCACGTGCGAGCTCCAACGATTCTGCCTGAATTGAGCTCATAATATTGTTGGCATTTTCAAGTCTTGTATCAAGTGCATGAAGATTTTTTAACTCTACTTGCGCCTCTCTTGAAAGTGAATTTAATGAAATATCACCCTCATCAATTATTGAGATACATTTATTAACACCTCCAATTAACTCCTTACCATTTGCTAAAAATTTTTGGTCAATTTGAAGTTGATTCCATTCTTCATAAGAAAAATTTAATCCTGAAAACTCATTATATTTTTCTTCAGTTTCATTGAGTTCATTTAAGAAACTTTCTTTATTCTTCAAGAATTTATCCTGTTCCACAGATAATCTTTGCCATTCACTGTAAAGTTTTTTTAATAGTTGAATCTCTTCTTTTGAATCTAAAAAGCTGTCCAATATCTCTCTTTGAGCTGTTTTTTTCAATAAAGAATGGTGTGTATTTTGACTATAAATATCAACCAAACTTTCACCAATAGCTTTCAGCTGACTGATGGTTGAAGGAATGCCATTAATAAATGCTTTTGACTTACCATCTTTGTTGATGACCCTTCTTAATAGTAATTGATTGTCTGATTCTTCAAATTCGTTTAGTGATAACCAGGCTTGCGCTTCATCATTTCCTTTAAGATTAAATGTTGCAGTGATGTCCGCCTTCTCATTCCCTTTTTTTACAACACCACTTTCACTTCTGGCACCAAGGGCTAGTGATAAAGCATCAATGAGGATAGATTTGCCTGCACCGGTTTCCCCTGTGAGAGACGAAAATCCCAACAAAAAACTTAGGTCAAGCTCATCAACAATGACATAATTTTTAATTAGTAAATTTTCAAGCATAGGCAATCTACCCCCAATGGAGTTTATTTCTTAACATCTCAAAGTAACAATAATCTTTTGGATGCAATATTGAGATAGTTCTTTTAGCTTTTGTAATCTGAATCTTATCTCTTTTATCAAGGGGAAATTTAATTTGTCCATCGATACTCAATGAGGCTTCCTCCATTTGCACAATCTTTATACCTATTTCACTTGATGCATCAATGGCAATTGGACGGTTACTTAATGTATGTGGGTTAATCGGAACAATCGAAAGTGCTTCAAGTTGTGGATGTAAAATTGGTCCTCCTGCAGATAAAGCATATGCTGTTGTACCAGTGGGTGTGGAGACAATAATGCCATCAGATCTTTGGGTATGGACAAATTTATCATTTATGGATACTTCTAGCTCAATCAATCTAACACCGCTTTTTATAACAACATCGTTTAATGCAAAAGATTCATAAATCACCTTTTTGTCACGATATACTTTCGATTCAATTAGTAAGCGTTTATCTTCATCATAATTACCATTTAAAACTTGATCTATACTGGCAAACATATTTTTTGTATTGAGATCTGCTAAAAAACCAAAACGACCACTATTCACACCGATCATTGGTATACCATCATCTAAAAGACTTCTTGCTACACCTAACATTGTGCCATCACCGCCAATAATAATTGCTATGTCAGCCTCAGCTCCAATGCTATGCAAGGGAGTTGATTGAAAACCCGTAATTTTTATTTTTTTTTGTGTCTTTTCTTCAATAATTAATTCATAATCTTTTTTTGCTAAATATTTAATTAAATCAATAAGTTGTGAATTCATCTCACTTGATTCTATGGCAGCTGGATATTTGCCTATGATGGCTATTTTTTTAAATTTCATCTCAATCTCTTTAAGTTCTAGCTATATATTAAATGAGTCAGTAAAATAAATCATATGATTATTTTAAAGCAATAACAAAATTTAATTAATTAATCTTAAATAAAATGGAAATTGATACAAGAACTCAGCATCTCCTAAAAACATTAATAAATCATCACATTGCTGATGGTCAGCCGGTCGGTTCAAAAACCTTAACCGCTTCTTCAGGCCTAGATCTAAGTTCTGCATCAATCAGAAATATTATGAAGGATCTAGAAGATGCAGGCTTCATCTCAAGCCCACATACCTCTGCAGGTAGAATACCAACGCATAAAGGGTATCGTTTTTTTGTTGATAGCTTGGTTACGATGAAGTCGCCTAATAAAGCAGATTTAGATATATTGCAGAGCTCTTTACAAACCTCCAACTCAAAAGATTTAGTTAATATCACGGCTGACACATTATCTAGCATGACTAACTTTGCTGGTGTTGTAATGCTACCTAAGGCTAAAAAAATTAGCTTTAAGCATATAGAATTCTTAAACTTATCAAAAAAAAGAATCCTCGTTATTATTGTGACAAGTGATGGAAGCGTTCAAAATCGTGTGCTTGATACTCAAGAGGAATATGATCAAAGCACCTTAATTGAGGCTTCTAATTTCTTTAATGAGCATTATAAGGATTTGGATATAAGCAAAATAAAAGAAAAGATTATCGACGAGCTTTCGACAATGAAAAAAAATATGACAAATCTTATGAATGCAGCTTTAGATTTTTCGATTAGTCCTAAACTTGACGAAAATTTAATTCTGACTGGACAAGGGAAGTTATTAGATACAGTCGATTTGTCACAAAATGTAAAAAGTATAAAAAAAATTATTGAGCTTTTTGAGAAAAAAACAGCCCTTCTTCAATTACTCGAAAAAAGTCACCAATCATCTGGTATGCAAATATTTATTGGAGAAGAATCTGGATACCAGGCTCTTGACGAATGTAGTATCGTCACAGCGCCATACCAATCCGATGGGGAGGTCATAGGGATACTTGGTGTAATAGGACCAACTAGGATGGCGTACGAAAGAGTCATCCCAATTGTAGATATCACTGCTAAAATGCTAAGCAAATCAATTAAATAAAAAGATACTATGAGTTACTTTAATCCTGAACCACCATATAAACATGGTGATCCACCAAAAATTGGCATTATTCTCGCAAACTTAGGCACACCTGATGCAGCCGATGCCCCATCACTAAGGAAATATTTAGGTCAATTTTTAATGGATAGAAGAGTCGTAGAGATTCCAAGATTCATTTGGTGTTGGATTTTACATTTTATTATTTTAGTTTTTCGACCCAATGCTTCTGCAAAAAAATACGCGCAAGTATGGACTTCTAAAGGCTCCCCTCTTCTTGTAAACGCTCGCTCACAAGAAAAATTACTCAAGACTGTTTTGAAAAAAAAATATTCTCAGCCTCTTGAAGTTGCGCTTGGTATGTCTTACGGCAATCCTTCTATGCAATCGGCACTTGATGAATTACGAAAAAAGAATTGTACAAAAATCTTGTTATTTCCACTCTACCCCCAATATGCAGCGTCTTCTTCAGGATCTGCTATGGACGCTCTATGGAAAATTTTAATACGGACGCGAAACGTACCTGAGATTCGAACAATACGTCATTATCATGATAATCCTGCTTATATTAATGCATTAAAAATATCCGTACTAAATTTCTGGAAAAAGAATAAAAAACCAAAAAAATTAATCATGAGTTTTCATGGGGTTCCAAAAAAATCTCTAATACAAGGGGACCCATATCACTGTGAGTGCCATAAAACAGGAAGGCTGCTTGCCGAAGCTTTAAAACTCAAAGATCATGAATATCAAGTCTGCTTCCAATCAAGATTTGGTAAAGCTGAATGGCTTAAACCTTACTTTACTGACGTAATAGCGCAAGAGGCAGAAAAAAAAGATGCCAGTATCCATGTCATTTGCCCTGGCTTTTCAAGTGACTGCCTAGAAACACTCGAAGAAATTAATATGGAAGGAAAATCTTTATTTTTAGAAGGTGGTGGCAAAAGTTTTAACTATATCCCAGCTTTAAATAAAGATGACGAGTGGATTAAATCTATGGAGGAAATAATCAGACCTCATCTAGCAGGATGGATAGATCCTAAATGGACACAGAAAAAAGAGAATAGCGATTCGGACAAAACAAAGAAAATGTATAACAAAGTTAAGGCTGCTTCAAAATGATAATTCTCACAGGTGGGGGTGGGATGATTGGAAGTATGATTGCTTGGCATTTAAATACCCAGATGAATTTTGATGACTTTGTGATTGTTGATGACCTAATCAATGAACAACAAGAAAATAATTTCAACAAGCGTAAGTTCATTGAATATATTGCAAAAGACGATTTAGAAAAATATCTTAACGATAAAAAAAATGTTTCCGCAGTAATTCATATGGGAGCTATAAGCGCGACAACAGAATCTAACTTTAATCGGCTGCTTCAATCAAACATAAGATTTAGCCAAGCTCTTTGGCATTGGTGTGCTGAAAATAAAGTGCCTTTCATTTATGCAAGCTCGGCGGCAACCTATGGTGATGGTTCTGTTGGTTATGATGACAATGAATCAGAACTCGATAAACTGAGTCCGTTAAATGCATATGGCTACTCAAAACATTTTTTTGACCGCTGGGTTCAGCTTGAATTATCAAAAAATCAACCAACCCCACCGCAATGGTGCGGTCTAAAGTTTTTTAATGTTTACGGGCCTAACGAATATCATAAAGGAAGAATGGCAAGTGTTGTTTTTCATTCCTTTAATCAATTTAAAGAGACTAATCAGATTAAGCTATTTAAAAGTGAACACCCATCTTATGCAGACGGGATGCAAGTTCGAGACTTTATTTATGTTAAAGATGCCGTAAAGATTATAATTTTTTTCCTCAATAATAATAATTTCTCAGGCCTATATAACGCCGGTACAGGAAATGCTGAGACATTTAAAGCTCTAGCAGAAGCTGTATTAATAAATACAAAAGGGCAACCTGATGATATTAAATATATAGAGATGCCAAATGACTTAAAGGGAAAATACCAGTACTATACTCAAGCAACAATGAATAAAATAAATTCTATCGGCTTTAATGATAATTTTATGAATCTGAAAGAAGGTGTTACGGATTATTTAGAGAGTTACCTCCTTACATCAGATAGGTATGCATAATTATGTCAGACCAACTTATTAACATAGTCAAAAATCAATTTCTCGGATCTAAAAAAACGTGCCTTGTTATCGGCGATTTGATGTTAGATCAATATATTTTTGGAGATGTAGACCGTATATCTCCAGAGGCGCCTGTTCCTGTTATAAAAAAGAATAAGCACCATAATCTCATTGGTGGTGCAGGAAATGTAGCGCTCAACCTTCAAGGCTTAGGAATGAAGCCTTTACTAGTAGGTAATATTGGTAACGACGGCAATGGAAAAATACTCTCAAGTCTCATTAAAGAACATAGTTTATCAATAAAGGGGCTCATAAAAGAAAGTGGTCCTACGACGACAAAGACAAGAATAATGGCCGGTCATCATCAAATTGCGAGGGTTGATGAGGAGCAAAAAAGTCATGGGCCAAGTGCAACAAATATTAAAAAAGTTATGCAGCATATAAGTTCAGATCTCTCGTGCATTGTCATTTCTGACTATAACAAAGGTTTTCTTTCAGCGCCTTTTTTAAAAAAAATTATTCAACAAGCTAATAGAAAAAAAATACCTGTATTAATTGATCCTAAAGGAAAAGATGTAGCCAAATATGCAGGGGCAACGCTTATTACTCCCAATAAAAAAGAGGCGATGGAGCTTACTGGCCTTACAAATTTTGATAAGGATTTACTTAATACGACCTTAAGAAAAATAAGCAAAAACTTTAATATTAAATCTATCGTAATGACACAAGGCAAAGATGGGATAAGTCATATTAAGTCAAACAAAATTATTACTTACCCAACCTCAATATCAAAGCAAGTTTATGATGTCTCTGGAGCGGGTGATACTGTAATAGCCACTTTAGCTTGTGGTATTTCAACAAAACTTAATTTGTCAGATAGCTTTAAATTGGCTAACTTGGCTGCAGGCATTGTTATATCAAAATTAGGTACTATTCCTATCAAGGGTGAGGAATTATTGGAGGAGATAGAAAGTAATTTTAACGGCCAAAAAAATAAAATATTTTCTTTGCGAGAATTATTACCAAAAATTTCTGACTTAAGAGCAAAGGGACAAACGATTGGCTTCACTAATGGTTGCTTTGATATATTACATTCTGGTCATGTCACTTATCTTGAGAAGGCAAAATCTCAGGTTGACTATTTGATATTAGGTCTAAATTCAGACTCCTCAATCAAAACTATTAAAGGAAAAAATAGGCCTATTGTAGGTGAGGCTGATAGAGCTCGAGTTATATGTGCCCTTGAATCAATTGATGCAGTCATCATTTTTAAAGAATCTACTCCCATAAAACTTATCAAAGAGATTAAGCCTGATGTACTGATTAAAGGGAATGACTACACGCCTAAAAGTGTAGTTGGTGCAAATGAAATAAAAAAATGGAAAGGTAAACTCTATCTCGTACCACTTGTAGAAGGAAAGAGCAGCTCCAAAATAATTAGTAAGATGAAGTGAGTTTAATTAAATAAGATCGTTAATTCGCTCAATAGTCCTGATTCCATTATCAGCACATATATGTTCCCAGCCAGATAAGTCTGTCCAGCCAGAAACAAAGATAAAATCTAAATTATATTTTTGTGCAGTTTGAATGTCGTATAGAGAATCTCCCAAGAAAAGCGCTGGAGAAAAGTTAAGTTTTTTTTTCTGCAATTCTATTATTTCATGTTTTGATGCTGGGCTACCAAAAATACCTTCATCAAAAAAGTGGTCTATTTTTTTTTCCTTGAATAAATGATTGAGCTCCTTTTCGTCACCACCGGAAGCAACCATCCATTTGCTACTTTTTGTCCTTTCTCGCAATTTAGAGAGTCCTTTTGCTATTTCACATTCATTTAGCAATTTTAATACTTGTGTATTTAAAGCTTTCAAGAGTTCATTCATTGCTTCTTCAGAAACTTCTCGATGCATTATCTCTGATAAGAAATATTTAAATTTTATATGTCTCGAAATGCCTGTTAATTCAATATGATGGTCAACTAATGCTTGTGCTTGTTGCTCACTTGCACCAAATTCAATTGCTGCATTTCTGTATGCTTCAATTTTTTGAAAATTTGAATTAAGAATGACGCCATCACAATCAAAAATAATAGTCTCGTATTTTTTTAACTCAATCATATCGTTAAAATTTAGATTGATGAGGCCTCTTTAGCAAGCTTTGTAATTTCACCCCATTGTTTGTTTTGAATTAGATCTTTTGGAGTAAGCCATGTCCCGCCGCATACAGGCACATTAGGCAAGGCTAGGAAATCTTTTGCTGTTTTTATGGTAATGCCTCCGGTTGGGCAGAATGAAATATCAGCAAATGGGCCTGCAAACCCTTTTAATAAATTAATGCCGCCTACGGCAACAGCAGGAAATAATTTTAGAAAATCAAAACCATCAGCATTCGCTTTCATTACTTCACTACCAGTTGAAACACCCGGTAGCAAAGGGAGATCAACATCCTTGCATGTTTGGCCAATATCAAAAGTGTAACCCGGACTTACGGCAAACTGGCTTCCAGCTAACTTTGCATTAGTAACGTCTGCTTGCGTCCTAATTGTCCCAGCACCAATAACGGCCTCAGGTACTTTTGTTGCGATCTCTTCAATAACTTGCAATGCACATTGTGATCTTAAAGTAACCTCTAACACTTTTACACCACCTTCAATCAAGCTTGATGCTACTGGAACCGCATCCTCAACACGATCGATGACAATAACTGGAATGACAGGGCCAAATTTAGCTAATTCGATTGTTTTCATTTAATTTTTTCTTCTTTTAATTTATTTAACTTATCCATGTGATGGCACCCTCTTCTGCTGACAATACGTTATTTCGCATACTAGCAAAAAGCTCCCGTCCCATCCCATGACCATTATTAATTTTTTGAGAATCGGTCATCTTCTGTGTTTCTCTTTCAAGCCACTCTTCCTCATCTACTAAAACATTTAAAGATCCAACAGTCGCGTTAAGTCTTATCATGTCTCCCTCTCTAATTTTGCTTATAGCCCCACCTGCTGCACCCTCAGGACTTAAATGAATTGCTGCTGGTATTTTTCCTGATGCGCCACTCATACGACCATCAGTCACTATGCCCACCGTAAATCCCATATTTTGTATTACAGATAAAGGTGGAGTGAGTTTATGCAATTCAGGCATTCCGTTTGCTTTTGGGCCTTGAAAACGAACTACTGCTATAAAATCTTTTTCTAATTTTCCTTCATCAAAGGCTTTGAGCAAATCTTCTTGCCCATTAAACACCATAGCAGGTGCCTCAATTATATGTTTTTCTTCAGGTACCGCAGAAATTTTAATGACGGACCTTCCTAAATTGCCTTTTAGAAGCCTTAGGCCGCCTGATTCATTGAAAGGATTATCAGCTTTTCTTACTATAGATTCATCAACACTCTCAGATAATAGCTCAGTCCAAACTAATTTATCCTTCTTAATTTCTGGTTGCTTCGCATATTCTCCGAGCCCACCCTTAGATACGGTAGCAACATCTGGATACATGCATCCAGCCTCAATTAACTCTCTAATAATAAATGCCGGTCCACCTGCGGCTTGAAATTCATTTACATCAGCTTTACCATTTGGATAAACACTTGCAAGTAAGGGTACAGATTTCGCTAAATTATGAAAATCTGTCCAATCAATAATAATGCCAGCTGCTCTTGCTATCGCTACCCAATGAATCAAGTGGTTTGTAGACCCACCTGTAGCCAGTAGGGCCGCCATAGCATTAATAATCACTTTTTCATCGACTAATTCTCCAACAGGAATGGTGTCTTTCTTGATGTTTTGAACAAGGAGTTTAACGGCTTCGTCTGTTAAAAGAGACCTAATACCATCATGAGGATGAACAAATGCTGCACCGGGTACATGAAGGCCCATTGCCTCCATCAACATTTGATTGCTATTAGCTGTGCCATAAAACGTACATGTTCCTTCACCATGATATGCTGCAGACTCTGATGCTAATAACTCCTCTCTCCCTACTAGGCCTTGCGCATATTTCTCTCTGACTTTTGATTTTGTTGTATTGTCTATACCCGTTGACATTGGGCCTGCTGGAACAAATACCGTTGGTAAGTGGCCAAAATGTAATGCAGAAATTAAAAGTCCTGGCACAATTTTGTCACAGATTCCAAGCATTAAAACACCATCAAAAACGTCATGAGATAAACCAATCGAGGAGGACATTGCTATCGTATCTCTTGAAAAAAGACTGAGCTCCATTCCAGGTTCACCTTGTGTGACGCCGTCACACATTGCAGGAACTCCGGATGCAACTTGTGCTGTCGCTCCATAATTTGCTGCAACATTCCTTATTATTTTAGGATAGTCTTCATAGGGCTTGTGCGCAGACAACATGTCGTTGTAAGCGGTCACGATTCCTAAATTAGGTTTTTTTTCTTCAACAATTTTTAATTTATCATTTTTAGGTAAGGCAGCGATGGCATGAGCAACATTTGCACAACCCATTCTGTCAGCTCCTCTAGTTCTACTTTGCATATCTTTCACACGTTGCAAATAAGAGGATCTAGTCGGTTTACTCTTTTCTATGATTCGCTCTGTGATTTCAATAATTGATTGTTTCATTTTTTAACTTATTAGTTGTTAGCCGACCATTATCAAGTAAATAATATAGTTAAGTCAAATGACATTTAAAAAAAAATAAATTATGCAATTTTCATCTTGAATTTTTAAAAATTGTCCCAATATAAATTTAGTTATTAATTAAATTAAATGAAATAAAAAAATATTTTATGAGTAAATCACAAAAAAAAACCACAACTAAACAAAGTAAAGAAGACAAACAAAAAGATATTGAGACACAAGAAGTATCAAATGAAAATGATCAAACAGAATCCTTAGATGATTTAAAAGCAAAAATTACTGAACTTGAAGGTGCTGTTTTATACGCTAAAGCTGAAACTGAAAATTTTCGCAAAAGATCAATTGATGAGATGGATAAGACTAGAAAATACGCCATTGAAAATTTTGCCTCTGAAATTTTACTTGTTAAAGACAGTCTGGATGCTTCGTTAATGGTGGATGAATCATCATTAGAAAATTATAAAGAGGGTATGGAACTCACTTCAAAACAATTAACTAGCGTTTTTGAAAAACTTAACATCAAAGAGATTGACCCAAAGGGAGAAGTTTTTGATCCAAACTTTCATGAAGCGATGACAATGGTTGAGTCAGATCAAGATGCAAACACTGTTATTTCAGTAATGCAAAAAGGATACACCCTTAACGAGAGAGTACTCAGACCAGCCCTTGTTACGGTCGCAAAAGAAAAGAATTAACTTGGAGAGTTGAAATTAATACAAATGACCCAATATATTAAATTATAAAGCGTCAACTTAAACTAATAAAAAAATAGGAAAAATAAGAATATGGGAAAAATAATTGGAATTGACTTAGGAACAACAAACTCTTGTGTTTCAGTGATGGAAGGTGGAAAACCTAAGGTTATAGAAAACTCAGAAGGAACAAGAACAACGCCTTCAGTTGTTGGCTATCAAGATAATGGTGAATCTCTGGTTGGAGCCCCTGCAAAACGTCAAGCGGTCACCAATCCTAAAGATACAGTCTATGCTGTAAAGAGATTGATTGGAAGAAAGTTCGAGGAAGATGAGGTACAAAAGGATATTAAATTAATGCCCTATACCATTTCAAAAGCAGATAGTGGTGATGCGTGGGTAGAAATTAAAGGCGATAAAAAAGCACCGCCTCAAATATCAGCTGAAATTTTGCGAAAAATGAAACAAACGGCCGAAGATTATCTTGGTGAGACTGTAACTGAAGCAGTAATTACAGTTCCTGCCTACTTTAACGATAGCCAAAGGCAGGCAACAAAAGATGCAGGAAAAATTGCTGGCTTAGATGTAAAACGTATTATTAATGAACCTACAGCAGCAGCACTAGCATTCGGTATGGATAAAAAAGAAGGAGACAGAAAGATAGCCGTTTACGATTTAGGTGGTGGTACTTTTGACGTCTCTATTATTGAAATTTCAAGTGTTGACGGTGAACATCAATTTGAAGTGTTATCTACCAATGGAGATACTTTCCTGGGTGGAGAGGACTTTGATAATCGAATTATCGAGCACTTAGCTGAAATTTTTGAAAAAGAAAATGGCGTAGACTTAACTAAGGATATGCTTGCTAAACAAAGACTAAAGGAAGCTGCTGAAAAATCAAAAATTGAGTTATCAAGTAGCACTCAAACTGAGGTTAATCTTCCATACATAACTGCCGATGCATCAGGGCCTAAGCATTTAGTTGTAAAATTAACTCGCGCAAAACTTGAATCCCTTGTTGCAGATTTAATTGATAGAACTGTTGAGCCTTGCCAAACTGCGATGAAGGATGCAGGAGTAAGTAATGGTGATATTTCAGATGTAATTCTTGTTGGTGGGCAAACAAGAATGCCGAAGGTTCAAGATAAGGTTAAAGAAATCTTTGGCGTAGAAGCCCGAAAAGACGTAAACCCAGATGAAGCTGTTGCGGTTGGTGCGTCTATTCAAGCAGGCGTGATGCAAGGTGATGTTAAGGATGTATTATTACTTGATGTGACACCGCTTAGCTTAGGAATTGAAACTCTAGGGTCTGTTTCAACTAAACTAATTAAGAAAAACACAACGATCCCAACAAAGGCATCTCAAGTTTTTTCTACAGCTGAAGATAACCAAAGCGCTGTCACCATTCATGTACTTCAAGGTGAGCGTGAAATGGCGTCCGGAAATAAAAGTCTTGGTCAGTTTAACTTAACAGATATACCTTCTGCGCCAAGAGGCACCCCTCAAATTGAGGTTACATTTGATATTGATGCAAACGGTATTCTGCATGTGAATGCTAAAGATAAAGCTACTGGCAAAGAAAATAAAATAACGATTAAAGCTAACGGTGGACTATCTGAAGAAGAAATTAAAAAAATGGAAGAGGATGCTGAAAAGCATGCTGAAGAAGATCAAAAATTACGTGAGCTAGTTGATGTAAAAAATGCGGCAGAAGCAATGATTCATTCCGTTCAAAAAACGATGACTGATCATAAAGATAAAGTCACCGATGATGAAAAGTCAAAAATTGAATCTGCTATCAAAGATCTTGAGGAGGCAGTTAAAACCGATAATAAGGAAGAAATTGAAGCGAAAAATAAAGTTTTAGCTGAGGCATCACAAAAACTTGGGGAAAAGGTGTATGCTGATCAACAAGCTCAGCAAGGTCAACCGCAAGGAAATGAAGCACAAGGCGGAGCAGAAGAGAAAACCGTCGATGCTGAAGTTGTTGATGCTGAGTTTGAAGAAGTTAAAGCAGAAGACAATAAAGAAGATAAGAAAGAAGAGAAATAAATTAAACTCAAATAGGACAATACTTTAAAAAAGTATTGTCCTTTACTATTTTATGGCTAAAAAAGATTACTACGAAGTTCTTGGGTTAAGTCGTCAAGCGTCTGATGAAGAAATAAAAAAATCATTCAAAAAGCTTGCAATGAAATACCATCCAGACCGAAACCCCGATAACCCCAAAGCAGAAGATAGCTTCAAGGAAGCGAAAGAGGCTTATGAGGTCCTATCTGATTCTAATAAAAGATCGGCTTATGATCAATTTGGTCATGCAGGTGTTGACCAGTCTGTTGGTGGAGGGGGTGCTCAAGGCTTTGGTGACTTTGGTGATGCTTTTGGAGATATTTTCGGAGATATTTTTGGAGGTAAACAAAGCCAAAGATCAAACGTATATCGTGGTGCAGATCTTAGATACAACATGGAAATTTCATTAGAAAATGCCGCAAAAGGAACTGAGACAAAAATACGTGTTCCAGTATTATCAACCTGTAAATCATGTAACGGATCAGGCGCTAAAAAAGGAACAGAGCCAACAACATGTCAAAGATGTCAGGGGCATGGGCAAGTTCGAATGCAGCAGGGTTTCTTTTCTGTCCAACAGACATGTCCAGATTGTAATGGTACCGGCAAAACAATAAAGGACCCATGTCAAGATTGTAATGGCACTGGTCGTGTAAAAGAATCGAAAACGCTATCTGTCAAAATTCCTGCAGGTGTCGATGAAGGAGATAGAATTCGACTAAGCGGCGAGGGTGAAGCAGGTGTTAATGGTGGCCCATCAGGTGACCTATATGTAGTTATTAGTCTTAAGGAACATACTATTTTCCAACGAGATGGGGGTAATCTTCATTGTGAAATGCCCATTAGTTTTTCAACAGCAGCACTTGGGGGCGAAATAAAAATACCAACCTTGGATGGCACAGCCAAAATTAAAATCTCTCCAGAAACCCAAACAGGCTCTGTCTTTCGTTTACGTGGAAAAGGTATAAAGCCAGTCAGACAAAGTCAATACGGAGATTTACATTGCCACGTCGTAGTAGAGACGCCTGTGAAATTGAATGATAACCAGAAGAAGCTTCTAGAAGAGCTTGAAGCAATAAACCAAAAAGATAGTGATAAACATAGCCCAAGATCAAAAACTTGGCTGGACAAAGTTAAGGATTTTTTCTAGGGCTCTAGAATGTTCCTTTTTCTATAAGCTCTATTTTGTAACCATTTGGGTCTTCAATAAATGCTAACAGTAATCTTGACCCCATCATAGGGCCGGGTTCTCTTATAACTTTTACCCCCTTATTCTTTATCTCCTCACAGGCTTTATATATATCATCAACCTCAATGGCAATATGGCCAAATGCATTTCCGTGCTCATAATCATTTTTATCCCAATTGTAAGTAAGTTCAATAACAGTGTTTTCATTTTCATTTCCATAACCTAAAAAAGCTAAGGAAAATTTTCCTTCTGGATATTCTTTTTCGCGAAGAAGTTTCATACCTAAAACTTCAGTATAAAATTTAATTGATTCTTCTAAATCATTAACGCGAATCATTGAGTGCAAGATTCTCATGAAAAACTCCTTAAAAAACTAAATTTATACCTCGACATTTTTTGTTAATTTTTTATATTTAATAAAAAGATCTGTTTTTGTCTCCTGATTATTAGGATCTTTTGGTATACAGCTTACAGGGCAAATTTCAACACATTGTGGAACATCAAAATGACCAACACATTCTGTACATAATTCAGGACGGATATGAAATATTTCTGGCCCTTGATAAATAGCTGCATTAGGACATTCTGACTCACAAACATCACAGTTAATGCAATCATCTGTAATCATTAAAGCCATAGATTATGTTTTTAATGAATTAATATAAGAAATGATTTCAGTCGACATAAAATTACTTACATCGCCAGCGAGCGATAGAATTTGTCTCACATTGGTCGATGAAATTTCTCTGACGTTTTTAGATGAAATCAAAAATATAGTTTCTATTGAATTGTCCAAAGTTTTATTCATTAATGCATTTTGAACTTCGTTATCAAAATCTGATGAATCTCTCAGGCCTCTTAAAATAAAATTTGTTGCATTAGCTTTAGCAAAATCTACTGTTAATCCTTTGAATGAGGAAGCTGAAACATTGGTATATTTTTTAGCCACGATTTCTGCCATCTTGAGTCTTTCATTCACAGAAAATATTGACGACTTTGCATTATCCTCGGAGACAGCAATCATCACCTCTTCAAAAGACGAAGCCGCTCTTTTTATAATATCTTCGTGACCTAGTGTAAGCGGATCAAAAGAACCTGGATAAATTACAAACATAATAAAATTTAGAATTTAATGTACTAAATGGAAGTATACCTTCCCTACCCTTGAGGTTTTTATTATTTCTAAAAAATTTTCAGGTAGTTTTATATTTGTTTCGAAATAAATTACGCCATGAGGCTTCAAAAATTTTCTAATGAACTCTATTAGTTGGATAGAGTTGTCTAAGACAAATGGCGGGTCAAAAAATATGATATCAAAAAGCTCTTCATTGTTTTTTATAAAAAAATCTGCATGTATTTTTTTTATAATGGCATTATCTGCCTTGAGGTTTTCTTTATTTTGTATCAGCTTTTGAAAAGTGCTTGGGTTATTCTCAACAAATATGCATGACTCAGCATTTCTAGATAGCGCTTCAAAACCCAAAGCACCGGTGCCTGCGAACAAGTCTAAACACTTTTTATTATTTAAATCTTGCCCAAGCCAGTTAAAAAGTGTTTCTCTAACTCTACCTAAGGTGGGTCTTAATCCCTTCGCTTCATTAAATGAAATATTCTTCCTCTTCCATTTTCCACCAATAATTTTTACATTATTATCTTTCATCAACTCCTACAATGACGGTTGAAAATTTATTTAAGTCTACTCTCTTTTTGAAGGCAGTTTTAATTTGATCAACCGTAACTGCATTAACTTTATCTGTATATGTTTTTAGATAGTCTAAGGGATAATTATAAAAAGCCATCATCGAAACATAATTCATTATTTTTTGATTGCTTCCAAATCTGAGTGCAAATCCACCTGTAATATTATCTTTAGAGGCCTGAAGTTCAGATTCGCTTGGGCCATTATCAATGAAATCCTGAATAGTAGTTTCAATTAATACCATGGCTTCATCAACTTGATCCTTAGAAGTTTGTAATGCAACTTCGAAAGGACCTTTTTTAGAAAGTGGCATGAAATAACTATAGACACTATAAACAAGGCCTTTTTTCTCCCTGATTTCGTATGTTAAGCGAGAACCAAAGCCACTGCCCCCTAAAACATGATTACCAACATATAGAGGGAAAAAATCAGGATCATTTCTTTTCATAATTGGAACACCATAATATAAATGAGCTTGTTTCGCAGGATGGCTAATTCTTATTTCTTGTTTCTCCACCTGTTTAACAACTGGGATTCCCTTAATATTATTATTTACAGGAAGTCCACTTGAAATATCTTTTGCAATTGATTCTGCTTCAGCTTGTGTAACGTCACCGACAATTACAATGTCTGCTTGATTTGCCACATAATATTCTTTATAGAATTTTTCAAGATGTGCTACTTTAATTCTATTTATTGAGTCAATTGTTCCTGAACTTGGGAGTCCATAAGGGTGTTTACCATAGATTGATTTCATGAATCTTTTAGTGGCAATTGCCTCGGGCATTGTCTCTGCTTGGGCAATATTGGCAACATATCTTTTTGCCTCTCTATCAAGTATTTCTTTATCAAAGTTTGGTTTTTGTAAAACTATTTTAAATAATTCAATGGCTTTAGACTTTTCCTCAGAAAGTGTTCGCAATGAAAAACTGCTTTGATCTCGATTGAAGTTGCTTCCAATTTGGGCGCCAATATCAGCAAAACTATTCATCAACTCTTGCTCACTCATGCCGGCCGAACCAGAGAACATAAGATGGTTTGTCATAGATGCTACCCCATTAGTCTCTTTCGAATCTCTGACGCTTCCCGCACTAAACATAATATTAACGTCAACGACGGGTAGACTATGGTTTTCAACAAAATAAACCTGTGTGCCGTTAGGGGTTTTCCAATTTTGTATATTTAAATCTGCATATGCATACGATGAAAAAAATAAAATTAATAAAACTAATCTATTAATGAGCATGTGGCTTCCCTTTTTTTGGTTTACTTGTATCTAATGGCTGAGGATCAATTGTCACAACGGTCAAAGTGTCATCTGTAAAGTATTTGATTGCTGCATTTTGTATATCGTTTGACGTAACTTTTTTTATATTTTTAATATAGTCCTCTAATATCTCATGGGAATAACCTTGCGTTTCAAGTTGACCAATCTGCATTGCCGCATTAAAAACTGAATCTTTTTGATAAACATCGTCTGCAATCACAATAGTCTTTACTCGTTTTAATTCTTCTTCAGTTACACCATCACGCTTTATCTTGTTAAGCTCTTCTTTTAATGCTGCAATTAATTCACTCGTAGAAGTTGTCTCACTTGGTGTCGCGTAAAGCTCAAATGAGCTTTCATTCCCTCTGTTGACCATTGAATAACCTGCACCTACATTTAAGGCGATTCTTGAATCTCTAACTAAATTTTGTGTCAGTCTCGCTGAGCTTGATTGAGAAAGAATTCCTACTAAGACCTCAAGAGCAAATTGATCTTTACTTGTTTCTTGTGAATTCTTATCAAGTGTTGGGGCTCTATAACCCATTTGCACATATGATAATTTGCTTGGGGCTTTTAGAATTGAAGTTCTTGTTCCATTTTGTTTTGGTTCTTGTTGAGGCTTCCTTTCAGGTAAAACAATGGGTGGAATTTGCCCGAAATATTTTTCTGCCATTTTAAATACTTCGCTAGCTTTTACATCACCAGCAATAACCAGTATTGCATTATTTGGACCATACCAATTTTCATACCATTCCTCAGCATCTCTATGAGTCATATTTTCTAAATCATTCATCCATCCAACAATTGGTTTGCCATATGGATGAGCATGAAACATGAGTGTATTAAATAGCTCATTTGCTTGTGCTTTTGGGTTGTCATCTGTACGCCATAACCTTTCTTCCATAACTACCTTAATCTCTTTTGCGAATTCCGCTTCAGAAACGACTAAGTTTTGCATTCTGTCAGCTTCCATTTTCAAAGAAATTGGTAATTGGCTTTTTTCAAGTTGCTGAAAATAGCATGTGTAGTCTGCTCCAGTAAAAGCATTCTCTCTTCCACCTGCGGCGGCTATTATTTTAGAAAATTCACCAGGCTTTGTTGTTTTAGTTCCTTTAAACATCATGTGCTCTAAAAGATGAGCCACTCCTGTTTTACCATTCACTTCGTCTAAGCTCCCCGCCCGATACCATACCTGTGAAACAACAATAGGGGCTCTGTTGTCTTCCTTAACAAATATTTTTAAACCATTGTCAAGAGAGTGTTTGTGAACAGTGGTGTAGCCTGTAATTGGAATAAAAAACAATAGAAATAAGAATTTAAATAACTTCACATTAGGTCCTTATATAGTTAAACATGGTTGATTATAATTAAGTATAATCGACTAATACTACTCAAATAAGTTCGTATAATTACTTAAGAATAAGAAGATGTTTGATTTTTTAAAAAAAATAATTCAAAAAAAAGATAAACCTCCTCAGAAACCTAAAAAAGTTCAGGCTA
>CBFHKG010000004.1:31582-77732 GCA_965656355.1 Methylophilaceae bacterium
CTAAAGAAAAGAAACCTGCTCCTCAGAAACCTAAAAAAGTTCAGGCTAAAGAAAAGAAACCTGCTCCTCAGAAACCTAAAAAAGTTCAGGCTAAAGAAAAGAAACCTGCTCCTCAGAAACCTAGCTTTTTTGGATTGGGTGAAAAACTTAAGAAAGGTCTCACAAAAACAAGAGAAACTTTAAGTGCTCAATTCACTGATTTATTTTCTAGCAACAAAATTGATGATTCGTTTTATGATGAGTTAGAAATGATTCTTCTGACGGCAGATGTTGGTATATCCGCCACTACAATGCTTATTGAAGAAACAAAGGAAAAGGTAAAAAAAGACAAAGTGACGGACCCATTGGAATTGAAAAAAATTCTTAAAGGTTGCCTCGTTGAATTATTAAAAAAAATCGAACAACCTTTAAATATAGATAACTCAGGTCCATTCGTTATGATGATTGTCGGCGTAAATGGGGCAGGAAAGACAACGACCATTGGTAAATTAACAAAAATATTTCAATCACAAAACAAAAAGGTTTTAATTGCTGCCGGAGATACTTTTAGAGCGGCTGCAGTTGAGCAATTATCAGTATGGGGAGAGAGAAATAATACTCAGGTAATCGCTCAGCAGAATGGAGACCCGAGTGCTGTAATATTTGATGCTGTAAATTCAGCAAAATCAAAAAGTATTGATGTTGTTTTAGCGGATACGGCAGGGAGATTGCCGACTCAAAAAAATCTAATTGATGAGATAACAAAAATAAAAAGAGTCATAACAAAGTGTCATTCTGTTGCGCCTCAAGAAGTAATGTTAGTTATTGATGCAAATACGGGTCAAAATGCGATCAATCAGCTCAAAATATTCAATGACGCTTTGAATGTCACTGGTTTAATTATAACTAAGTTAGATGGCACAGCGAAGGGTGGAATTGTGGCGGCTATTGCAAAAGATCAACCAACGCCATTAAGATTTGTTGGTGTAGGAGAAAAAATCGATGATTTAAAGGTTTTCAATGCAGAGGACTATGTTGAGGGGATGATTGAATGATAGCCTTTGAGAAAGTATGTAAGAGTTATCCAAATAGTCCTGAGATATTACAAAATATTAATTTAGAAATATCTTCAGGCGAGCTTGTATTTGTTACTGGTCCATCAGGCGCAGGAAAAACGACTCTTCTTAAACTTATATCAGCCATAGAAAAACCAAGCTCAGGATCAATTATTTTTGAAAGTCAGAATCTTTCAAGCATTAAAGATAGAGAAATACCTTTCTTGAGAAGACGTTTTGGAATGATATTTCAAGACCATAAACTGCTTTACGATAGAAATTGCTTTGAAAACGTTGCTCTTCCATTGGAAATTAATAACATGTCGAAAACTGATATAAATCGAAGGGTAAGAGCTGCGCTTGATAAAGTTGATTTACTCCAAAAAGAAAAAATGATGCCCGTTACACTCTCGGGGGGAGAACAACAAAGATTGGCAATTGCCAGAGCCATTGTATCAAGACCTTCAATTCTTATTGCAGATGAACCTACAGCAAATCTTGACAAAGAGTATGCAGAGGAAATAATGAATATTTTTTATAGCTTCCAACAGGTTGGTGTAACTGTCATTATTTCAACTCATGAAATACCATCAACTAAAATTAATTTTAAAAGATTCCAACTCAATGGGGGATCAATTCAAAATTTAATAGGCCATGTTCAACTTCCTTCATAATCACTATCAGGCTTTTTTAAATGGATTTTCAAGATTCATTAATAATATTGGTGCATCCGTTATGATGATCATTGTGATTGGCATAACCCTTTGCTTACCAAGCGCAGGCTTGTTGCTTATTGAAAATGCGGGCCAAATTTCACAAAATATAGAACACGAAGCGGAAATTAGTATTTTTCTTGATAAGGCCGTCTCAAAAGACCAAATTGACTTCATCCAACTAAGCCTTAAAAAAAATAGTTTAGTAAAAAAAATTCATTTTGAACCTAAACTGATTGCCTGGGAAAAACTTCAAACCAAACTTGATGTAGCCGTAAGCTCGAGTGTTTCTGCCAATCCACTTCCTGATGCCTTTTTTATATCATTAAATACACTTGATGAAATTAAAATTCAAAAGCTCATAGACAGTCTTGATGGGATTGATGGGATTGATAGTGTCATACTAGACGGAAATTGGATTAAAAAACTTAGAATTGGGTTATCGCTAGGAAAATTAAGTGTATTTTTTATAGCTTCACTTTTAATAATTGTCCTTCTGGTTGTAATTGGAAATACAATTCGCCTCCAAACGCTTACTTACAAAGATGAAATTGAAGTCAGCAAATTAATTGGTGCAACAAATGCTTTTATTCAAAGACCTTTCATGTATACAGGCATATTATATGGGCTAGGGGGAGGAATTCTAACCATTTCTATATTAAAACTATCCATCATTGGTTTAAATGCCACATTAAATAAATTAGTTTCAATATTTGGCACAGATTTCATTTTTAATGATTTGCCACAAAATTATTACATGTACATTATAGTTCTTGCGATGCTTATTGGCCTAGTTTCATCATATATCTCGGCAAGAAATTCGATCCAAAGACTAAAAATTTATAAATAAAATATTGTTTTAATTGAACTTTATGCAGAAAACTAGCACTCATGCATAAAGAGTGCTAAAATATTAATATGACAAATACATTTTCATTATCAAGATATAACGTAACTGATAGTTTTGATTTATATCAAAGAGAAATAAGAGCTTTTCCTTCCCTTACCGCTGAAGAAGAGCATGAGCTTGGTACAAAATTAAAACTAAACAATGACCTAGAAGCAGCAAAAAAACTAATTTTGTCGCATTTAAAATTAGTTATCAAAATTGCTAGGTCTTACAGTGGGTATGGCCTTCCAGTATCTGACCTTGTTCAAGAAGGTAATGTAGGCCTAATGAAAGCTGTTAAAAAATTTGACGTAGATAAGGGCGTTCGTTTGGTATCTTATGCCATTTTCTGGATAAAAGCAGAAATACAAGAATATGTTGTCAAAAACTGGCGTATGGTTAAAAACGCAACTACAAAAGCTCAAAGAAAACTCTTCTTTAATTTAAGAAGTATGAAGAAAACTTTAAAGCCATTAAGTGTCGATGAAATACGATCGATTGCTAATGATTTAAATGTAAAAGAATCTGATGTAAAGGAAATGGAATACAGAATGAACGGTCAAGAATTAACAATAGACTATTCAGATGATGATTCTGATGAAGATTCATTCAGACCCATCTCCTACCTCGAAGATAAATCATTAAACCCACATGACGCACTTCACGAAAGCCAGGCAGAATCAAATAATTTAGAATTACTTAAAAATGCCATAGCAACCTTGGATGAAAGAAGCGAGTCGATTATTAAAGCTCGATGGTTGGGTGAAGATAAAGCAAAAACGTTGAACCATCTTGCAAATAAATTTAATGTCTCAGCAGAGCGTATCAGGCAAATTGAAAAAATTGCTATGGATAAACTGAAAGTAGCAATGAGTAAAGAAAGATTAGATTAATTCTTTCTGATAAAATTAGCCATTTTAAAGATTAACTATGGCTTCCTCACCGACACCTATTGCAATAAACCTCCAACAAAAGTCAAAGTTACTTCATATTGTTTTTAATGATCAAACAGAATGTAAGTTATCATGCGAATTCTTAAGGGTATACTCCCCTTCTGCAGAAGTTCAAGGTCATCACCCTTCTCAAGCAGTTCTTCAAATAGGTAAGGAAAATGTCAACATTCTTAAAATTTCTCCTGTAGGACAGTATGCAATAAAATTACATTTTTCTGATGGTCATGACACCGGCTTATATAGTTGGGCATATCTTTATAAATTAGCAAAAAATTATGACCAACTTTGGATGGAGTATATTATGAAGTTAGATGAATCAGGCGTTAAAAGAAAGGTTGATGATAGTGAACAATAAAACACATTTCGGATTTGAGTCAGTAAATAAAAATATAAAGGCAAAAAAAGTAAAAGATGTCTTTGAGTCAGTTGCTACTAAATATGATCTTATGAATTCTTTAATGTCAGGGGGATTGCATAAGATATGGAAAAAATATTTCACCCAGATTTTATCATTAAAAAATAACTCAAAAATCCTTGATTTAGCAAGTGGTACAGGTGATGTCTGTATTGAGTTATCAAACCAAAATAAAAACTTCCAAATCTTTCACACCGATATAAATATCAAAATGCTAGAACAAGGGAAAATAAAATTAATTGATCATGGCAAAATAATCTCAAGCATAGTTTGTGATGCTGAAAAAATCCCCTTTCCATCAAATTATTTTGATTGTATAACAATAGCCTTTGGGTTAAGAAATGTTACAAACAAAGAAGAGGCTTTGTCAGAAATGTATAGAGTACTATCTCCTGGTGGGAAATTAGTTATCTTAGAATTCTCAAAAATTTGGGGACCACTCTCAAAAATTTATGATGGCTTTTCCTTTAATATACTGCCTAAGCTAGGTAAAATTTTTGCGAAAGATGAAAGTAGCTATCAATATCTCGTTGAATCAATAAGAATGCATCCAGATCAAAAAACATTACAATCAATGATGCAAAATCAAGGATTTGATAATACAAGCTTTCAAAACCTATCTGGGGGTATTGTTGCAATTCATCAGGGATATAAATTTTAGTGGAAAAATTAAGAAAAATTATTCTGAACCACGTTTTATCACAAAACGACTGGATGAGCACAAGATTGAAGAAATTTCATAACAAAACTATCCTAATTAAAATCTCAGAGCTATCTATTTATTTTAGTGTTAACAAAAAGGGTTTGTTAGAACATATTAGCCACGTAAAAAATCCTGATGCTTCAATTGCTATGCCTATCAAAAGCCTTATTAACCAAATTATTCATAAAGAAAATAAAGACATCACCATCAAAGGCGATATTGATTTGGCAAAGGAAGTATCTGAGATATTGAAAAAAATTAAATGGGATGTAGAGGAGGATTTAAGCAAAATTATTGGTGATGTAGCCGCAAACAGAGTAGGAATTTTGGGAGAAAAAGTCTTAAATGAAAGTAAAAAAATTACAACAAGTATTGCTGAAGCATTCAAAGAATATTGGGAAGAAGAAAAACCCCTAATTGCAAAAAAAACTAGGGTGCATCAATTTTTAGTTGAAATAGACAATATTAGTGAGGATGTAGAACGCATTGAAGCTAAGATTGATAGTTTAGCGCTAAAAATTTCAAAATGATTATTTTTAGAATCATCTTTATTATTTTCATCGTACTCAAATTTCGACTTGATGAGTTTTTTAAATTACGTAAAAACTCCCCTTTATCTATTTTGCTCTACCCCCTTAGCCTTATAAAACCCAAAAAAAATAATCGAGCAATTCGACTAAGGCTTGCTCTCGAAAGTCTAGGTCCTATATTTATAAAATTTGGACAAATGCTCTCTACAAGGAAAGACTTACTGCCAAATGATATTGCAATTGAACTCTCGAAGCTTCAGGACAAAGTGCCGCCCTTTGAATTTGAGAAAGTAAAACAAACAATAGAAAATGCTTATTCAAAAAAAATTTCATCTGTATTCAAAGAATTTAATGAGAAACCGATAGCAAGTGCATCAGTGGCACAAGTCCACTTTGCCCTTCTCCACAACGGAGAGAAAGTGGCTGTCAAAATTCTTCGCCCAAACATAGAAAGTGAAGTTAAAAAAGATATTAAATTACTTCATTTAATTGCAAATATTTTATATAAAATTTGGTCAGACGGTAAGAGATTAAAACCAGATGAAGTCGTCTCTGAATTTGAGAGGCATACTCAATCAGAACTAAATCTATTACTTGAGGCTGGTCATTGTAGTCATCTAGGCGAAAATTTTAAAGATAAAAAATTATTAGTTGTTCCAAATGTTTTTTGGGATTACTGTCACGAAAAAGTTATGGTAATGGAAAGAATGGATGGAATTCCTATAAGCAATATTGATATCATCAAGAAGAATAAAATTAATTTATCCGAATTAGCAAAGAATGGGGTTGAAATATTTTTTACACAAGTCTTTCGAGATGGGTTCTTCCACGCAGATATGCATCCTGGGAATATTCAGGTTGCAAAAAGCGGAAAATATATTGCAATGGATTTTGGAATAATGGGTACACTTAATGATCAAGATAAACTTTATTTAGCCAAAAATTTTGCAGCATTTTTCAAAAGAGATTATCGTGAAGTTGCAAGGGTTCATATTGAATCAGGGTGGGTCCCCTCTGAAACCTCTATTGATGAATTTGAAAATGCGATTCGTTCGGTATGTGAACCAATCTTCAATAAACCCCTTAAAGATATTTCATTTGGAAAGCTACTCATAAGGCTATTTCAAACTTCTAAGAAGTTTAATATGGAAATACAACCTCAATTAACCATGTTACAAAAAACACTGCTTAACGTTGAGGGTTTAGGCCGTGAACTAGATCCAAATTTAGATCTATGGGTAACAGCAAGGCCCTTTTTAGAAAATTGGTTAAAAGAGCAAATTGGCCCTAAGAACTTTATAAATAGAATAAAAAAGGAATTTCCTAATTGGATGGATGTTGCCCCTCAATTACCTATACTTCTTCATTCTTACTTAAATAATCATAATAAAAATTCATACACAATCGTTGAAAAAGATATCCAAAGATCAATCGAAAGAATAAAGCTTAGGCAGGACAGAATTATAATTGTAATGATCCTTTTATTTGTGGTTATAACTCTTACAGTCCTCACATTTATATAACTATAAAAGTAACTTTAAACTTGACACCTTTTACAATAAAAACTGGACCTCTGAGCAATTCTTAATTGATATATCCTTCCCTCGCACCTGTTGCAACTTTCATTTTCTCTTCCATAGACATTGTGCTCATTTTGAAAATACCCGCTTTGTCCATTAACGCTAAAAAAGTCATTAAGTGTACTTCCACCTTTTTCAATTGCCTTTTGTATAACCATTTTTATACAATCAACTAATATATTAATTTCCTTTTTTTTGATCTTTTGAGATCGACGTTGAGGTCTAATGGAAGCAAGAAAAAGGGATTCGCTAGCATAAATATTACCAACGCCTACCACAGAGCGGCTATCCATTATTGTGCTTTTAATTGGCTGTTTTTTTCTTTTAACTATCTCGAATAAGTAGTCAGCATTGAATTCATCCGATAAAGGCTCGGGGCCAAGGGTTGCTATAAGTTTATGATTAGACGGGTTGTCGTCTGTCCATATCATCGCTCCAAACCTTCTTGTATCGTTATATCTTAATATTTTTTTATTGCCATTTACATTGAAACATATATCGATATGATCATGCTTTAAGAGACTTTTTTTTTCATTAACGATTGATATCCTTCCAGACATTCCAAGGTGGATAATTAGGTATCCATTTGAAAATTGAGCAAGAAGATACTTTCCTCTTCGTGAAAGCGAAATTAATTTTTGTGAATTAAGTATTTTTTTTAAATTAGGATTTACAGGCCACCTTAGCGAATGGTTTCTGACATCAACACTAGAAACTTTTCCATTTATGAGAGGTAATAAGCCAAGCCTAGTTACTTCAACCTCAGGTAGCTCAGGCATTATTCTTTTTCTTTTACCTTTACATGGGGATTTAGCATTGTGAATCCAAGATCTCCAGGGAATCGATATAACAGTCCGTCATCTTTGCGATACAAATGAAGTTGAGGGGATTCTTGAATTTTATAAAATGTTACTTTTTTATTATCATTAACTATGACATCAAAGCTTTTATATCCGAGCCTTGAGTCCATCTTAAAGCTTTCAACTGAAAGGGCTTGCAAACCATCCCAGGAAACACTCAACCACTCAACAATATCTTCCTGGGTAGTTGAAACATTAATACCCTTCGTAGCCCACTGACCATTTTTTTCAACAAGCTTTAATTGGTTTTTTTGCCATTGTTCTAACCTTGAAAAATTAAAACCTTGAATCATTTCATAGGGCGCAATGGGTCTCTTATCAATGAACTCAATTGGAACATAGGATGCAGTTTCGGAAAATAGACCATTCACAATAAATACATCATCTTTATATTTTATATACTGATTTTCTGAAATTGGATTATAGGTTCCAAATACAAACTCTTCCTTTAACGTCTTTTCATTATTTAGGAATGTCAATTTTAACTGAGGCTGATCAAGGCCATATTTTTCAAGGTCATCACTTTTAAGTTTTTCAGGGCTCCTTGAGGCTAGGATTGATAGAAGTTGATATACATAACGTTCGTTTGCTCTACCTTTTACTGGCGACAAAATTTTCCAGTGATCTTCAATTATTTTAAAATGTACTTTTGCTTTTGATGGAAAATTTAACTCTATTTCGTCAAACTCAGAAAGCTTAAGGTTGGTGACTTCAATGCCTTTTATAATTTCAGGTTCTTCCTTTAAAGACTGAAAAGCAACTAAACTTGCTCCAACTAATACAATTAGTAATATTAAATTAATAACCCATTTATTAGCCATATCAGGCCTTTCTTCTTCTGAACCAAACAACAAAACCTAAAACGAACAAACCGATTGGAATAAAATATTGAAATGAATGAAATATGCTCCATGCAATAAAAACAGACTTACTATCGTTCGGTATGCTTACATTAATATCCTTGAGTGGCATTGGCTGAATGGTTATTAACTGATCATCACCAGCAAGCCAATTAATAATATTGATACCCAAATCTAAATTACCACCAGAAGTGATAAAGGTATTTGATAAAAATGCCGCATTACCAACCACAACTACTCGTTGTCCGATTTCTCCAAACTTCCTTTTAAGTGCAATTCCAATATTTATAGGTCCTTTTTTATCCTCACCCTTGATAAAATTAAATTTATCATCCTCATTTTTTTTGCTCAAGGGGAGCCATCCACCTGTGGCAACTTCTATCAACTCACTCACTTCCCATCCATTCTCATAGGAATCTTGAGCATTCACTTCATGGGCATTAGAATATATAGTCCTCAACATAAAATTTCTCGTAATCGGATGATCTCCATAAATGGTTGAAAACGTTATATTTTCATCTCCACCATATTCTTCAGCAAGTGGATCAATAACAGAAACATCAGATACCTTCAAAGCTAAATACTTTGCAAGACTATCTAGCCCTTTAAAATTATTATCATCCAATAGCCATAGTAGATTTCCACCTTGCTCTACATAATTTAATATTTTTTTTGCCTCTACTTTTCCAATATTAACTTGAGGGCTCGCAATAATTAACATCGCCCCTTCCTTAGGGACTTCGCTTAGAGCTGTGAGATCTGGATTTGCAAGCTTGAGTCCTTTGTTTCTCAATTGATCACCAAAGCCACCTAGATCATTTGTTTTTTTACCAATTAAGTTTTTTTCACCATGACCATCAAGATATAAGATTGGTTTTTGATTTGTTCGGGAGAGCCTAACGAGAAGGTTTGTGAATTCTTGTTCAGCAAATGGTGGCGATATATGTTCTGTTCTTTTGTTATATTCAACAACAACTTCTCCATCACTTCTGATACCAAGTTCTTGTAAAAGCTTTGGCTCTTCAATTGGGTTAATAAATTTTATGTTTATATCTGACTTAGCTCTCTGGTACTTAGCAAAGAAATCTACGATACTTTTCCTAAAATTTTCGCTACCATCATCATTCGATGCAAAAATTGTAAGCTGTATCGGGTCTTTCATACTCTCAACGACCTCGATACTGCCTTTAGTAAGAACGCTTCTATTGGCTTGGGTCATGTCTTTGACATAGACAAATTGCTTGGCTAAAAAACCAATAACAAATACCAAAGATAAAAATAAAATAAGAAAAAAACTATTTTGTAGAGAATATTGTAATCTAAATTTTTTATTCGCTTTCACAGTAGTTACCCCCTGAGCCTATCTGAATCAAGCCTTCTAACAGTTAACGTTAAAAAGGTAACAATAAAAAGCAAATAATAAACAATATCTGCACTATCAAAAACTCCCCTAGTAAATGATTGATAATGTTTTGTCATTGAGATGTAATTGAACCAGTGGCTTGGATCGCTCGCAAAATAACTTCCTAAACCGACCATCGATACAAGTGCGATAAATGTTGTGATTGCAGCAATAATAGGCTGGTTCGTTAAGCTAGAGAAAAAAATTCCTAACGCCGTAAAACTTGCAATTAATAAAATGAATCCAAAAGAATTGCCAATTAGGTACCCAAAATCTATATCAGCCCATATATTAAGTGTTGAAAGCATGGCAAAAATGTAGATAACAAGAATGCTTAAGAATATAACTAGGCCTAAGAACTTACCTATCACTATTTCGGTGAGGGATATTGGGGCACTTAGTAAAAATGGCATTGTTTGACTCTTTCTTTCTTCACTAATCAACCTCATAGTAAGCATGGGGGTGGTGACAGAAAGCAAAAAAAGTGCAGTACTGTAAATTTGAGACCCAACATAGATTGTGACGCCAACTCTTTCCGCGGGTCGAACGGCCCCAGACATAACTTCAAAATAACTATTAACCCCCTGCAAATATAATGTACCAAACCCAAACATCAAAATTGACAGTATTATCCACCCCATCGGTGAAGCAAATAAACTTTTTAATTCTTTTCTGGCAACATTAATAATCATAAAAACTCTCTTTAACTAGTTTGCGTTAAATTGACAAAGGTTTCTTCTAAGCTCGTTATGTCCATATTTATGTGATATAGACCCCAGCCCTCTTTCACCGAAATATTGACAATTTCTTCAGCGGGTAGGTATTTGTCTTTGAAGTGGAATCTAAACATTCCATTATCAGCATTTTCAACTCTATCAACACCTTTAATTTTTTTTAATTTGCTTAGCGCCGGAGCTTTTGAAAAACCAACTAATAACTTATTACCTCTTCTTTGGGCCTTTAGATCATCAATAGAGCCGTGAAAAACGAGTTTTCCATTATCAATAATTTGCACACGATCACAAACCATTTCTACTTCGGGAAGAATATGAGTAGAAATAATTACACTGTGTTGCTTACCAATATCTCTAATTAATTTACGTATTTCTCTTATTTGGATAGGGTCTAAACCAACCGTAGGCTCGTCAAGAATTACAATTTCAGGATTGTGGATTATAGCTTGCGCTATCCCAACTCTCTGCTGGTAACCATTGGATAAGTTTTCAATTAATCTTTTACTCATATGAGACAAACCACATCTTTCTTTTGCTTCTTCAAGAGCTTTTTTAATTTTTGGTGATGGTACTTTATGGAATCTAGCGGCAATAGTTAAATATTCATTAACAGTAAGTTCTTTGTAAAGTGGTCTCATCTCAGGCAAATAACCTATCAGTGCCTTAGCTTTCTTTGGCTCTGAAATAATATCAATCCCACATATTCTTACATCTCCGTTTGAAGGCGCGAGATTGCCGGTAAGCATCCTCATGGTAGTTGATTTACCTGCTCCATTGGGTCCCAAAAAACCAAGAACCTCGCCTTTTTTAAGCTGAAAAGAAACATCGTTGACCGCAATGTTTTTCCCAAAACTTTTAGTAAGGTTTGAAGCCTCTATTGTATTTTCAAAGCTAGTCACGTAAAACTATTTCCACAGAGTTTATTAATAATTTATTAGGAGTGTATATTAAAAAAAAAGTTTAAAGAAGTAAAAAAAATTTAAAGATAAATGAATTATCTTTTAAAATCTAAGTCATTAAGCGAGTTATAATTGATTTCGATAATGCACATATAAACAACTAGACTTTACAATGGAAAATTACAACATATTTAATAAAACATTTTTAATAATAGTTTGTGCATCATTATTTATTGTAAATTCCTTAAACCCTTCATTCGCTAATCAACAAGATAATTTTAATCCTAATCTACCACCAAAAATTACCGAAGCTAATGCAGAATTTGTTTATAAATTCCTTCTAGCAGAAATAGCTACGCAAAGAGGTGATTTTAATTCTGCGGGTCACCTTTATCTTGATCTAGCAAAACAAACTCACAATATTTCTTTGGCTGAGAGAGCTACTAGGATTGCGGGTAGTTCAAGAAATGGTCGAGTCGCTCTAGATTCGGCAAAAGTGTGGAGTAGTTTAGATCCGAAATCTGTCCAAGCCCAGCAAATTTTAGCTGAACTATATATTACAAGCGGAAACTTAAGTAAAGCCAAGCCCATTGTAAAAAAGTTACTTGAGCAAGATACATATCGAGGAGAAGGTTTTTTATATTTAAATTCTATACTTGCTAAAGTAGAGAATAAAAAAAATGCCCTTAGGTTTATTGTTGAAATTGCCGAACCCTATCCTAATAGTAAGGAAGCACATTTTGCAATTGCCCATGCAGCTTACTTCGCCAATAATAAAAAATTGACGAACTCTGAGCTTGCTAAAGTAAAAAAAATTAACCCGAAGTGGCAAACGGCAATTTTGTTTGAAGGTTATATCATCGGACTAGAATCTCAAGAAAAAGCGGCAAATTTTTATGTTACCCATTTGAAGCAATATCCTGATGCGAGTGAAGTAAGATTGGAGTATGCAAAGCTTCTTACAAACCAAAAAAAATATAATTTAGCAAAGGATGAATTTCTCAAAATAGTAAATAGTTCACTTGCTTCTGCTGAAATAAGTTTTACAGTTTCACTGCTTGCTATCGAGCTAGGAGATTATGACTTAGCAGAGAAATTTCTGATGCAAAGCCTTGAAAGAGGCTATCCCCAACCCGAACAAATTTACATCTACCTAGCACGCATTGAAGACACAAGAGGTAATTACACCGAGGCTCTCGCTTGGTTAAATAAGATTAATTCTGGCCCATCTTTTATTGAATCTAAAATATTAACCGCAGAGTTAATAGCTAAATATGAAGGTAATGACCAAGCATTAGAGAGCTTAGATCAGTATACGAACTTAACTCCAGAGGCTAAGTTAGAATTGTTCAGAGCAAAAGTTTCTATTTTATATAGTGATAATAAAGAAACAGAAGCATATGATTTGATGAAAAAAGAGGAAGAAAATTTTAAAAACTCTGCTGAGTTCAAATATGACTATGCCATGCTTGCAGAGAGGATGGGGAATACAGTCCTTATGGAGCAGCTTTTAAGAGAGGCAATTAAAATTAAGCCTGACTATGCAGTTGCATACAATGCATTAGGTTACTCATTTGCCGATAGAAATATAAAGCTAGATGAGGCAAAGATTAATATTGAAATAGCCTTATCTTTAGAGCCCAGGAACCACTACATTATGGACAGTATGGGTTGGGTACAATATAGATTGGGCAATATCGATGTTGCCCTCGATTTTTTAAGAAAGGCTTATGAAATAAAAAAAGATCCCGAAATTTCTGCTCACCTAGGTGAAGTTCTTTGGCACGCAAATAAAACTGATGAGGCTCAAAAAATATGGGACGAATCACTGCAACAATACCCTGATAATAAGATATTATTAAAGACTGTTAAGAAATACCGATAACTTTTTTCTAAAATAGGCAAATAATGAAATTTATTTGTATTTTAATATCTTTTTTACTGGTAAGTTGCGCTTCAATTGATAAAACTCAACCAGAGATAGTTTCCTACAAAGATTACTCAAACCAATATAATATAAATGATTTTGTTAGCCTAACTTTTTCAGCCAAAATTACTCTTTTTGTTGAGAAAAAAGGGTTTACTGGAAAGCTTATTTGGAATACAAAAAGCGGTAAAAGTAGCATTACCATTTTAAACCCTTTCAATTCAGTTATTTCTAAAGTTTATTTAAATAAATCAAATAATTCATTAAAAATCAGTAACTTATCAAATAATAAAAATGAAATCGAAGATATCATAAGGCAAATCTTTGGTAATAAACAAAATGTTTTTATTCTAGAGAAGTTAATTACGACCCCACCAACTCAACTCACTAGCAAAAAAAATGTCTCGCTATCTTATGCAGATTGGAGGGTGGATTATGAGGGGGTTATAGAGAAAAAAAACAAAATTTTCCCAAAGTACATCGAATTAAACAAAAATAAAATTACACTTAAAATATATATTATTAAATGGGAATCTTGATTGAATAAAAAAGACTATAAGCAAGAAGGTTATGAGGAGTTTAAAGCACCTGCAAAAATTAATTTATTTTTAAAAATAATAGGTAAAAGAGATGATGGTTTCCATAAGCTACAAAGTGTTTTTCAACTTATAGATTTATATGACTATATTTATATAAGGATCAGAAGTGACACTCAAATAAATTTTATCAATGAATCGCTTGAGGTCGATAATAAAGATGACCTTGGGCTTAAAGCGGCAAGATTAATTCTTAAAGATAAAAATATTGGCGTCGATATTTATATCAAAAAAAATATCCCACTTGGCGCAGGTTTGGGTGGGGGAAGTTCCGATGCAGCAACTATACTCATGGGCATCAATAAATTAGCCAATATAAATCTATCAAAAAAAGAATTAATGACGCTTGGCCTAGGGCTAGGTGCCGATGTTCCATTCTTTATATTTGGGGAAAACGCATGGGTAGAAGGGGTTGGCGAGAAACTAAGTAAATTTAACATTCCTAATTTCATTTATTATTTGTGTTACCCCAACTTTTCTATCTCCACAGAGTCAATATTTAAATCATTTAAATTGACAAAAGTCCCAATTACATTGAAAATGTCGACCTGTTTTAGTGAAAAACTTGACCAAGAATGTAATGACTTGGAATCAACAATTACTAAAAAATACTTAAAGATGAAAAAATTATTGAGTTGGATGAATAATTTTGGATTTGCTAAAATCTCAGGAACAGGCTCAAGTGTTTTTGTAAAAATAGCAGATGTAAAAGAAACTCAATTTGTTGATGAGAAAAAACCAATAGATTTTAAAAGTTTTATTGTAAAAGGACTATCTAAACATCCTTTTTATGATGTTTTAAGTTAAATGGGGAGTCGCCAAGCTGGTTAAGGCACATGGTTTTGATCCATGCATGCGAAGGTTCGAATCCTTCCTCCCCAGCCAATTTTTTTAAATGCGGAGGTATTTGTGAAAAACGAAAATCTAATGGTTTTTACTGGTAATGCCAATAAAGATCTTGCAAAAAAAGTTGCCTCTAATTTAGGTCTAAAACTCGGTGAAGCGACTGTTGGTAATTTTAGCGATGGAGAAACCATGCTAGAACTTCTTGAAAATGTTCGAGGAAAAGATGTTTTCATTTTACAGTCAACTAGTTTTCCTACCAACGATAACCTAATGGAAATCATGGTGATGGTCGATGCACTCAGAAGGTCTTCTGCTGCAAGAATAACGGCTGCCATACCATATCTGGGCTATTCAAGACAAGATAGAAGGCCAAGGTCAGCCAGAGTAGCGATTACTGCAAAGGTAGTTGCTAATATGCTTACTGGCGTTGGGGTAGATAGACTTCTAACGATGGACCTTCATTCAGATCAGATACAAGGTTTTTTTGAAATTCCAGTTGATAACATATACGCAACACCTGTTTTGCTTGAAGATTTAAAAAAACAAAGCTATGAGGATGCTGTAATAGTTTCCCCAGACGTCGGCGGGGTTGTCAGAGCAAGAGCGATGGCAAAGATTCTTGGCAGTGATTTAGCGATTATAGACAAAAGGCGTCCAAAACCCAATGTATCAGAGGTGATGAACATTATTGGTGATGTCAATGGTCGGACATGCATCATAGTCGATGATATTGTTGACACAGCGAATACGCTTTGTGAAGCATCGTTAGCTTTAAAAAAGAAGGGTGCAGAAAAAGTTGTTGCATATGCCACACATCCAATTTTTTCAGGGAAAGCCATTGAATCAATTCAATCCTCTGAGCTTGATGAAATTGTAATTACTGATACAATTACGCTTGAAAAAAATGCTCTAGGCTGTGAAAAAATAAGGCAACTGTCAGTCGCTAAAATTTTAGCTGAGACAATAAAAAGAATTAGCCACGAAGATTCTGTAAGCTCTTTATTTATTGATTAAAAAATAAAAGCTTTTTTTGAATGATGAGTTATTTAGAAAACATAAATAGACCTGGTCGCGGGTCTATTTGAATTTTAGGAGTTCTATAATGAAAATTGAAATAAATGCAGTATTAAGAGATGCGAAAGGTACGGGTGCGAGCCGCCGTCTTCGTCATGAAGGAAAGGTTCCGGGTGTTCTTTATGGTGGGAATGGTGATGCAAAAAGTATTGAGTTGAATGCTAAGGACTTATTTATGCAATTCAAACATGAAGCATTTCATGCCTCTATCCTTACTCTAAATTTAGATGGTAAGAAAGAGTCTGTTCTACTTAGAGACTATCAAATGCATCCTGTTAGGAACAATATTCAACATATTGATCTTCAACGAATTGATGAAAATAAGAAGCTAAGTGTGAAAATTCCATTCCACTTCTTGAATGAAGATGTTGCGCCTGGAGTAAAACTAGAAGGCGGGGTTGTTTCGCACATCATGGTCGATGTTGATATCTCATGTCTTCCTAAAGATCTTCCAACCTATATAGAAGTTGATTTAATAAATTTATCTATTGGTGATTCGATTCATCTGTCAGAAATAAAGGCGCCAGAGGGTGTAGAGTTAACTGCCTTGTCTGAAGAAAATGATCCTATTATTACCTCTATATCCAAGCCTAAGGTTGTTGTCGAAGAAACACCAGTAGCTGCTGAGGGTGAAGAAGGTGCTGAGGGTGAAGAAGGTGCTGAAGGTGCCGAAGCTGCTGAAGGTGGAGAAGATAAAGCTGCTGAAGGTGGTGACGAAAAATCAGATAAAAAGGATTAGTAGGTTTTTATAGCGCACTTAATTACAAGTGCGCTATCCTATCACTAATGAACAAAATAAAGCTCTTTGCTGGATTAGGTAATCCTGGAGAAAAGTATCAAAATACACGCCATAATTGTGGTTTTTGGTGGATCGATTTTGTAACCAACAATCACCGCCTCAATTTAAAACATAATGCAAAATTTAATGGTGATATTGCTAAATATACCGAGGACGGTAATTGTTTTTTCCTCAAACCTACAACGTTTATGAACGAGAGTGGAAAGTCACTCGCTGCAGTTGCTAATTTCTACAAAATCCAACCTGAAGAAATTCTTGTTATTCATGATGAATTAGATATTGAGCCTGGAAAGATCAAACTAAAACTTGGTGGCGGTGATGGTGGGCATAACGGCCTTAAAAGTATTACTGATTCAATAAAAAGTAAAAATTTCTGGAGAATTCGTATTGGGATTGGTCATCCAGGAAATAAGAATCTAGTAAGTAATTTTGTATTAAAACCTCCTTTAAAAAAAGAAAATGAGCTAATTGAAGAATCAATACTTAATAGTTATAAAATTTTTTCTCTACTTAAAAGTGGTCAGTTTGAAAAAGCAATGTTAAATCTTCACTCAGTTTAAATATTTTGGAATTTATTATATGAAATGTGGAATTGTAGGGCTCCCAAATGTGGGCAAATCGACGCTTTTTAACGCTATCACAAAGGCAGGCATTGACGCTGAAAACTATCCTTTTTGTACAATTGAACCAAATGTGGGCATCGTAGAAGTTCCTGATCAACGAATTTTAAAACTCGAAAACATAGTCTCTCCAGAAAAAACTCAACCCGCCACGGTTGAACTTGTAGATATTGCTGGTTTAGTAGCAGGGGCTTCTAAAGGTGAAGGCTTAGGCAATAAATTTTTAGCTAATATTAGAGAGACTGATGCAATCATGCATGTTGTTCGATGTTTTGATGATGAAAATATTGTTCATGTTTCAGGACATATCAACCCTTTATCTGATATTGAAACAATTAATACTGAATTAATATTATCTGATATGGAAACGCTTGATAAAGCCATCCAAAAAGAATCAAAAAAATCAAAGTCAGGTGATAAAGATTCCCATAAATTATTGGAATTGTACAAAAAAATTCAGATAGTTTTTAATGAAGGCAACCTTGCATCAACATTAGAACTGACGGCAGATGAATTTGTATTAATTAAACCTCTTTGTCTAATCACAATTAAACCAATAATGTTCGTCGCTAATGTAGATGAAAATGGCTTTGAAAATAATTCTTCTTTGGATGAATTAAACGCTTATGCACAAAAGCTTGATATTCCTGTTGTAACAGTCTGTGCAAAAATAGAATCAGATATAGCTGATCTTGAGGATGAAGAAAAAGAAATTTTTCTTAGTGAATTAGGCTTAAGTGAACCTGGGTTAAATAGATTAATTAGAGCCTCTTATAAGCTATTGGGGTTGCAAACATACTTCACTGCTGGAGTGAAAGAAGTAAGAGCTTGGACGGTTAAAATTGGTGCGACAGCTCCTGAAGGAGCAGGCGTCATTCATACAGATTTTGAAAAAGGCTTTATCAAGGCAGAGGTAATTTCATATCAAGACTATATTGATTTAAGTGGTGAACAAAAAGCAAAGGAAGCAGGAAAGCTTCGCCTAGAAGGAAAAGATTATGTCCTTCAAGATGGTGACGTGGTTCATTTTAGATTTAATGTTTAATAACACTTTGACTTTAGTTGCCTATAAAAATATAATCTCACGCTAAATTTAAATTATTGGTGATGTAGCTCAGGTGGTTAGAGCGCAGGATTCATAATCCTGAGGTCGAGAGTTCAAGTCTCTCCATCACCACCATCTTTGAAGATAAATATGAAAGATCTCCTTCTCATTATTAAAAGTGTTTTAGCAGCTTTCTGTGGAATTCAATCAAATAAAAAATTTAGTGAAGATGATGATTACATTCAAAAGAATGGAGTATCAAGCTATATTTTGATTGGATTTACTCTGGTATTCATACTGGGTCTTATATTGTATTTCATCGTAGATTTTATTCTCAGCTAAATCATTTTTTTTTAAAAGCTGACCTCTCCTCTAATTCATCTGTGTACATTGTCATATGTGTTTTTTCTTTGCTAAGAAAACTTTCGATTGCACTTTTAAATTCAGAATTCGCAATGAAATGATTTGAGAATGTTTTGAATGGATCAAAGCCTCTAGCTAATTTATGTTCCCCTTGTGCACCGCCCTCAAAGTACTTTAATTTATTTCGAATACAAAACTCTTGTCCCGCATAGTAACAAAGTTCGAAGTGAAGGCTAGGAATATATTCTAGTGAGCCCCAATATCGACCATATAGGCTCTGCTCGCTAATAATATTAAGCGCACTTGCTATTCTTCTTCCCTCTTTCTCCGCAAATATAAACACAAGCTTGTTAGGCATATTATTATTCAATTGATAAAAAAATTCTTTTGTTAAATAAGGGGATGAATTATGAAGCATATAAGTATTGCAATAACACGCGTAAAAAAATTCAATATCTTCATCAGTGATTAGGTTGCCCTGTTTGGTAATAACTTCAATATTCGAACTATCGATTTTCTTTCTTTCTTGCTTGATTTTTTTTCTCTTATTATGTGAGAGGTTAGATAAAAATTGCTCGAAATTATCATAATCTTTATTTTCCCACCGAAATTGAACACCCTCACGTTGCAACCAACCCATATCATTGAATAAGAAGGTATCTTCTTCATTCGGAAATAATATGTGGCACGAAGAAATTTTATGATCGAGTAAAATCTTTTCCAGAGCTTTAACCATCATCCTCTTAATATCGATACTTTCAGCGATAATTCTTCTACCAGTGATTGGAGTAAAAGGGATAGCCGAAATCATTTTAGGATAATAATTTAGACCGCTTTTATGAAAAGCTTCTGCCCATGACCAATCAAACACATACTCCCCATAGGAATGCTCCTTAAGGTATATAGGCATAAAACCAACCATCTTGCCCTCTGATTTAGCCACTATTGGGAAGGGAATCCAGCCAGAATTTTTTCCGACAGAGCCTGAAGTTTCTAGGGCACTATGAAATTCCCAAGATAAAAAAGATGAATCTATCTTTAGCTCTGAAAGGTCATTCTTTAAATTTAAAAAACTATTGGCTGAAGTAATCTCAATCATGATCTATTGAGTCTTCTAATAAGGATAAAGTTTAGAGAAAATTAATTGATTTTTTTAGTTTTAGTTTTTTTCTTTTGTGCTGTTGCAGGTGATGTTTTTTTGTTACTTTTAACCATTTGCGAACTTTCATCTTCTTTGCCATTTACTTTATCTTGATAGGCTTTTGCTAAAATGGCCATTTCATCGAAACTGATTAAAAAATCGTTATTAGTATCTACCCTTCTAAACTGCCTTGCAATTTGTGGTAGGCATACTGTAGTTTCATAAACATCCAACTGCTCATTATTGTCAGAATCACATAAAATAAATCTTCTCTCAACGCTTTCAAGCATCTCCCTTCTTCGCTCTTCGTATATGATGTTTACTTTATCTTCTGACCTTGAGAAGTTTGATAGAGCGTTATGTATTTCTTCTAATTCAATAGATTGATTGGAATTTGTGATTCTAACCTTTTGCAAGTCAACCTCTGCATTAGCATGCCAAGTCACAAATAATAGTGGTAAAAGAATTAGTTTGTTCAAATTTAACTTAACGCCTTTTTCTTTAAACGGTCAATCATTTTGCAACTACAATGTTAACCTAATATTACAAATAACCGTAAAATTGTAACAGAACTGTAACGATTTAAATATGCTCATTTAGCTTTTATAGCATATTATATACAGTAAATATAATCATATAAACACTATGGCAGAGAACAAACCAAACATTGCACTTGTTGATGATGACCCAAAAATACTTGAGCTCACTGCAAAATATCTTACTGACCAAAATTTAAACGTTTTTACAGCTGATAGTGGCTCTGCCCTTGATGAGATTGTTGATGCAAACGATATTGATTTAATTGTTCTTGATTTAATGATGCCAGAAGAATCAGGACTAAATCTATGCCAAAGATATAGGGCAAAGAATATCAATGTGCCGATCATCATGCTTACCGCCAAAGGGGACGAGGTTGATCGAATTGTTGGGCTTGAAATGGGAGCAGATGATTATCTTCCAAAACCTTTTAGTCCTCGAGAACTTTTAGCGCGTATTAATGCAATCATCAGAAGACAAACAACACTGGGGACTCCATCTCCAAAACAAGTAGTTCGTTTCGGTTCATTCGAATTTGATACAGAAAACCGAAATCTTTCCCATGAGGGTAAAAATATTTCTATTACAGCCGGTGAGTTTGATTTATTAAAAGTTTTCACTGATCATGCAAAACAACCTTTATCTAGAGATAGAATAATGCAATTAGCTAAGGGAAAAGAGTTGGATGTTTTTGATAGAAGTATTGATGTACAAATTTCACGAATTAGAAGATTAATTGAAGAAAATCCAAACAAACCAAAATACCTCCAAACTAAATGGGGGTATGGCTATATCTTTGATCCTGAAGGAGAAGTTCAGTAATTGAAATACTTACCAAAGAGTCTCCTTACCAGGATTTCTTTAATAATTGCATTATTATTGATTACCACACAGCTCGTATCACTTAAAATTTTTGATATCTATGAAAGAGAGCCGCGTGCAGAGGCTCTAGCTTTAGAAATATCTACCATAGTAAACTTTACCAAAGCATCAATGGCAGCATCTGCTAAGGACAAAAGAGTTCAACTCTTGAACGAGCTTTCAACTATGGGAAACGTCAGGATATATCCCGCTCACTTTTTTGAGCAAATTGAGCCAATACCAGATGACCCATTTCTTCAGCTTGTTATCCAAAAAGTTACCCAAAGGCTGCCTCTTGGAACGCTTATTGCTATTAATCATTTCTCAATTGAAGGAATATGGGTCAGTTTTGAGTTAAATAGCGAGTTATTTTGGGTTGTGATCCCCCGCACAATTGTAGATAGGCCCTTTCCATGGCACTGGATAGGCTGGGGAACTATTATCGCCTTAATCGCACTTGTTGCTGCCTATATGACGACTGAAAGAATCAATAGGCGCTTGAACAGACTCATTGAAGCAGCAGAAAGCGTTCGAAAGGACTTGTCTCCTGAAAAACTTCCTCATGATAATTTGGTTGAATTTAGCGATTTAAATGTAGCTTTTAACGAAATGTTAGCTAACTTAAAAAAAGCAAGCCAAGAGAGAAAGTTTTTGCTTGCAAGCGTATCTCACGATATTAGAACACCCTTAACTCGCCTAAGAATCGCATCTGAAATGCTTCCAGAAAAGTCAGATGATTTAAAAAAGAGTATGGAAGAGGATATTCTAGAAATAAACAACATTCTTAACCAATTTCTTGATTTTGCTCGAGGCTTCGAAGATGAACCTAAAATTCCAGTTAATTTAGGTAAATTTTTAAATAACATACAAGTAAAGCATCTAAGAATGGGTCATAAATTTATATTAAGAAAGAAGAATATAAAAACTGATATCCCAAAAAAACTCTTTATTGACTTGAGGCCATTGGCATTGCAAAGGTGTTTAGATAATTTAATTAATAATGCTTTCTTTTATGCAAAAGGAAAAGTTGTTCTTATTGCTACCCTCGAGGAAGAATCTTTTACCATAAGTGTGGTTGACGATGGTCCCGGGATCCCTGATAAAGAGCTAGAAAGACTATTAAAGCCATTTGAACGCCTCGATGAAGCTAGGGGTAATGAAGGCGGATGTGGCTTAGGTTTATCGATTGCCGATAGAATTGCAAAAGCTCATGATGGTAAATTAGAGTTAATCTCAAATAAAAAAGATAAAGGGCTCGAAGCGAAAATTACAATTCCAATAATCAGAGCGTAGATTACTTAAACCATTTAAGCTGATCTCTTAATTTTACTACCTCACCAATAATAACCAATGCAGGTGATTTTATCTTTGAGCGAACCACCTTATTTTTTATATTTCCAATATTACCTACAATTACTCTTTGTGCACTTGTTGTCCCACTTTGAATTACGGCAACCGGCATTGTTTTATTTTGGCCATGTTCAATAAGCTCTTTTATAAAGTCAGGCAGACTCAGAAGCCCCATATAAATGACAAGAGTTTGTTTTTCTGTTACTAATTTAGGCCAATCAAAATCAATTTTTCCATCCTTAAAGTGACCTGTTAAAAATAAACAGCTTTGGGCATAGTCTCTATGCGTCAGAGGAATTCCTGCATAAGCAGCAACTCCATTGGCAGCTGAAATGCCGGGGACAACTTGAAAATTTATCTTATGTGACATAAGCGACTCAATTTCCTCTCCACCCCTACCAAAAATGAATGGGTCGCCTCCCTTAAGTCTTAAAACTTTTTTACCTTTTTTAGCATATTTCACTAGTAGATCATTGATTTTTTCTTGGCTAAATGTATGTTGATCTCTTTTTTTACCAGCAAAAATCATATCGGCATCTCGCCGAACTAATTCAATCACTTCATCAGAGACTAAATTGTCAAAAATACAAACATCACATTTTTGCATTAAATGCAGTGCCCTTATTGTTAATAAGTCTCTCTCTCCTGGTCCTGCTCCAACTAAATAAACCTCCCCTGTATTATTTTTCATGCTACGAAGTAATGAATTAAATTTTTTAGTTAAGGTTTTATTTTGATTTAAAAATGATTGAATATTTTCAACATCAAAGAACTTCTCCCAAAAGATTCTTCTTTTGTTATTTATTTTAATAGATTTTTTAACCTTATCTCTTAAGCTCCCTGCTAAATCTACAAGATCCTTATAAGCATCAGGAATCATCATCTCAATTTTTTCTCTTAATTGCCTTACTAATACTGGCGCTTTTCCGCTGCTAGAAATAGAAACAACTAGTGAACCTCTTTCAACAATTGAACCCATTGTAAAAGTACATAATGCAGGTTGATCAACGACATTGACTGGGATTTTTTTCTTTCCCCCGATTTGTGCAATTTGTTTATTAAGTAATTTATTATTTGTAGCAGCAATAATAATTATTGGAAATTCGATATCATCGGGATGAAAATCTTTTTGGATAATGTCTATCGAATACCTATCTTTAAGGTCTAAAATTTCTTCACAAAAATTCTTTGCCACTACCTTTAAATTAGGTTTTGACTTAATTAATAATTTGATTTTTCTTAAAGCAATATCTCCCCCACCAATTACTAAAACTGGTTTATTTTTAATTTCTAAAAATATCGGGAAGTTGTCCATAGCAAAATGTTACTCTATTAAGGCTCTTATATACATAGGTCTTATATGCAAAAAAAGTTATAATCCAAAATCGTAAAATTATATTTTAATAAAACATGTCAAAAAAAGTATTTGTAAAGTCTTTTGGTTGTCAGATGAATGAGTATGATTCTGAAAAAATTGAAGATATCTTAGGTTCAAAGAAGCATTTATCACAAACAGATTCACCAGAGGATGCAGATTTAATTGTTCTAAATACATGCTCAGTCAGGGAAAAGGCAGAGGTTAAGCTTTTCAGCGATTTGGGAAGATATAGAAAGCTAAAAGAAACAAAGCCGCATATACAAATTGCTGTAGGGGGTTGTGTTGCGAGCCAAGAAGGTGAGGAAATAATTAAACGCGCACCCTATGTAGATGCTGTATTTGGGCCACAAACTCTACACAGATTACCTGAGCTTATTAATTTAAGAGAAGTAACTGGTAAGCCACAAATAGATATCTCATTCCCAGAAATTGAAAAGTTTGATAACTTGCCTACATCCAAAAGTAAAAACCCATCTGCAATGGTTTCAATCATGGAGGGTTGTAGTAAGTACTGCTCTTTTTGTGTCGTTCCTTATACAAGAGGAGAGGAGATTTCAAGGCCACTAGACGATATCATCACCGAAATCATTCAACTTACCCTGCAAGGAGCATCTGAAATTATACTTTTAGGCCAAAATGTGAATGGTTACAGAGGGCTGATGAGTAACGGAAAAATTGCAAACTTTGCATCCCTGATTGAATACATATCAGAAATTGAAGAAGTAAAAAGAATACGGTTTACAACCAGCCATCCAAATGAAATGAATGATCACCTAATTGACTGTTTTGGGAACATCAAAAAATTAGCCAATCACCTTCACTTACCGATTCAATCTGGTTCAGACAAAGTGTTGATGGCAATGAAGAGAAATTATACAACTTTAGAATACAAGTCGATTATTAAAAAACTCAGGAAAAAATTACCTGATGTTTCAATAACTACAGATCTCATAATCGGCTTTCCTACTGAGACAACAAATGATTTTAATTTAACTAAAAAATTATTTACTGAGCTTGATTTTGATTACTCATTCAGTTTTATTTATAGCAAAAGACCTGGTACACCTGCAGCGTATCTTAAAGATGAAACGACAAATGAAGAAAAACTTGAACGCTTACATGAAATTCAGTCAATAAATATTATTCAAGGTGAACATTACACAAAGAAAATGATCGGGACCACTCAAAGAGTTCTAATTGATCATTTTTCAAAAAAGAAAGCAGGGGTCTTATTGGGGAAAACTGATAACAACAGAATTATTGAATTCAAAGAGTCAAAAGGTTTGTTGAACAAATTTGTCAACGTAAAAGTGATGAAAATTTTAGGTAAATCTCTTGTTGGAGAATTAGTTTAGGCTTATGAAAGCAGACTTAAATCTTTCCCCTCAAGACAACAAAAAACTCGCGAACTTATGTGGTCCACTTGATGAAAATATTTCACAAATAAGTGTGGGGTTAGATGTAAAGATAAATAGAAAAAATTCTTCATTTGTCCTTAATGGTGACGAGAAAAAAGTTTTACTTGCATCCCAATTGCTTGAAAGTATTTACCTAAGAGCAACAAGGGCTATCCTGCCTGAAGATATTCAATTAAGCCTTGTAGAGCTAAACCAAAAAGAAAACGGTAACACAAAAGACTCACCCCAACTTCATACCCTAAAAGCTGATTTACAAGGTCGCACACCCATGCAAGTTAGCTACCTTAATAATATTCAATCAAATGATATCAATTTTGGTATTGGGCCTGCCGGTACAGGAAAAACATATCTTGCAGTTGCCTCGGCTGTTGATGCCCTTAATAAAGAAAAGGTTAAAAGAATAGTTTTAGTCAGACCGGCAGTTGAGGCAGGAGAAAATCTAGGATTTCTACCAGGTGACCTTGCACAAAAAGTGGACCCTTACCTAAGACCTTTATATGATGCATTATACGATTTGGCTGGTTACGATAACGTGACAAAAATGTTTGATAAAGGCATATTAGAGGTCGCTCCTTTAGCTTATATGAGAGGAAGGACACTCAACCAAAGCTTTATTATTCTTGATGAAGCACAAAATACAACCCCTGAACAAATGAAGATGTTTTTAACCCGCATAGGCTTTGGTACAAAGGCTGTAATAACTGGTGATGTCACTCAAATTGACCTTGCAAAATCTCAAAAGAGTGGCCTGATAGAAATACAAAGAATTTTAAAATCTGTGAAAGGCATCGAATTCAATTTCTTTACTTCTGTGGATGTTGTTCGCCACCCATTAGTGCAAAAAATTATTAATGCTTATGAGAAATTTAAACTCTAAAATTTTAAAATGAAGTTTAAAAATTTATTTTCTGTATTCATACAGGATACAGTTCACAAAAGAAAACAATTAACAAAAAAGCAATGTGAGCAATGGTTGGGCCTTGTAGCCAAAAATCAAAGTAAAATTACGATCAGAATTGTTAGTGAAAATGAATCAAAAAAATTAAACAAACAATTTAGAAATAAAGATGTGCCTACAAATGTCTTGTCTTTTCTTATGCTGGAAGATCCAATTGAAGGAGATTTAGTCTTATGTCATTCAGTTATAAAGAAGGAGGCAAAAGCCCAACATAAAAAAATCCAAGATCATTACGCACATCTTATTATCCATGGATATCTGCATCTTTTAGGATATGATCACCAGAATAATGTAGATGCTGATAAAATGGAAAAGATGGAAAGAAAAATACTAAGTAAATTCAATATCAATGACCCATATAAAGTTTATTAATAGTTGAATTCATGAAAAGAAAAAGAATAAAAATTGGATCTCAACTTAGAAACCTTTTATTAAAACCAAGAGATAAAAAACAACTTGGTGAACTTTTAAAGTCCGCTTTCGATAAAAATATGATTGATGCAGATGCATTAATGATGATCGAAGGAGTGCTAAATGTTTCAGATATGCAGGTCAGAGATATTATGAGACCAAGATCACAAATTGATGCTATCGATGTATCGAAGAAGCCTGAAGAATTCATTCCATTTGTAATAGAAACCGCGCATACGAGATTTCCTGTTTTTGAAGAAAGCATCAATAACATAATTGGCATTCTTCTCGCTAAAGACTTACTTAAGCTCACATCCAAACATGAATTTGAAACTCGAGATATTTTAAGGCCCCCTATATTTATTCCTGAGTCCAAAAGATTGAATGTTTTACTTAAAGAATTTAGAACAAAACGGAATCACATTGCAATTGTTGTAGACGAACACGGTGGTGTAGCTGGTATGGTTACAATTGAAGATGTGCTTGAGCAAATTGTGGGGGATATCGAAGACGAGTTTGATTACGATGAAACGGAAGGTAATATAGTCGAAGAGAATCAGAGGCAATTTCGAGTTAAAGCAACCACAGAAATTTCAGATTTTAATAGTTTCTTTGCCACCTCCTATGAAGACAATGATTTTTCGACAATTGGTGGCTTGGTGACACATAAATTTGGTTATCTACCGGAAAATGATGAAAAAATTTCATTTGATGGCCTTGATATTACAATCATACGCTCAGATAGCAGGCAAATTCACTCTATTCAGATCAATATTGCTGAGGCAAAGAGAAATGTGGAACTTAAATAAATACCTAGCACTCTATCTATTTTAAATTGGATATCAACTTATGAAAATTATTATCTCCTTACTTTCAATTTTTTGTATCTCTTTTGCACATGCCGATGAACATCAAGCTGATGTCGAAAACCCAATCATTGAAGAAATGCCCACTGATTATTTAGAGTTTGCCAATGTCATTGGACTTCTAAAACCAGAAGAAATTATTGGCCTTATTGGGGAGCCTGCTAAAAAGTTAGACTTAAAGATGAAATCATCCAATGAAGTAATAGCAAGCTCATGGTACTACCACAATCTTAATACCGATGGAAATGGTAACTACTTTCCTACCACGGAACTAGATATAATCGACGGATATGTTGAATCGGTTGTATTTTTAAATGATGTAGATGAAAATTCAAATTTTGAAGGTAAAAAGTTCGATACCAAGAAACCTGATAGTTTGTTTTAATTTTTACAAGATTAATAACTAGGTTAAAGTACTATTTTCCTTATTGAAATAGTATGCTTTGACCTTTTTATTCAAACAAGCCTTTAATACATCTTTTCTCATTCTTGGAAGTTTCCTTGTTTTAAGTTTTTCCCCGTTTAATTTTTATCTCATCCCCCCGCTTGTATTTACCATTTTTTTTTGGTTAATCCATAAAAATAATCTGCCCCTCAAAGAATGTCTTCTTTTTGGATTAGGTTTATTTATTTTTGGAATTTATTGGATATATATCTGCCTTCAAAGATTTGGTGGCATGCCAGAAAGTTTAGCAATACTCTCAACCTTGAGTTTATGTTTATTTCTATCCCTTTTTTTTCTGTCCCTTTCAGTTTTTCCAAAATTTAAAAATCAACCTCTCTTAGTCCCAGCAATTTTCACACTAGTTGAATGGGTTCGATCTTGGATCTTTACAGGTTTTCCATGGTTAACTCTTGGTTATTCTCAAGTTGAGAGTAGCCCTTTGGCTGGATATATTCCTATTACAGGTATTTATGGTGTTAGTTTCCTTCTAATATTAACCTCGCATCTCTTATTTCTTCTGTTACTAAGAGCTAATCAACGTTTATGGATTATTTTTTTAATCATTGTTATTTGGAGTGGAGGTCATTTTCTAAAAAAGATTGAATGGACAGAGCCAAATGGAAGGCCTATTGAAGTTACATTATTGCAGGGCAATGTGAAGCAAGATGAAAAGTGGGATCAAACTAAAATTAAAAAAATATTAAATAAGTATGAAAGTTTAATTTTAAAAAGCAATTCTCCCCTGACTGTTTTACCAGAAACCTCAATACCTCTTTTACTTGAATATATCCCATCAAATTATTTAAATAAAATCAAAGGACATATGAAAAAAATTGACGGAAATCTAATTTTAGGTGTCATCGAAAGGGAAAATGTTGACATTTATAACTCTGCTGTTTCCTATGGGGAAGATGAATCACAGAAATATAGAAAATATCATTTAGTCCCTTTTGGGGAATATGTCCCACTAAGAAGTATTTTTGGTTTCATTTATGAAAATCTACTAAACATGCCATTTAATGATTTATCAAGGGGTGAGAGAAAACAGCTTCCAATGAAGTTTGATCAACAAAAAATAGCAATAAATATTTGCTATGAAGATGTATTTGGGAATGAAATTATTCATCAATTACCCAACGCAAACATTTTGTTAAATATGAGTAATGATGCATGGTATGGACATTCAATTGCTGCCGAACAACATTTACAAATTTCACAAGCAAGAGCCATTGAAACAGGCAGGATGATGCTTCGAGCTACAAATACTGGCGTCACTGCTTTTATCAATGAAAAAGGTAAGGTCATGAATAAACTACCCCAATTTCAAAGTGGGTCACTTACTCAGAATGTACAGGGTTTTAATGGAAGTACGCCATTTATAAAATATGGTCATTTTCCAATTTTAATTATATGTTTTTTAATTACCTCAATTACATTGCTGCGAGAAAAATTAAATTAGTAAGTTTCTTGCTGTGATTAAGAAACAACGTAAAATACGTTGATAATTAATTAAAATTAAAAAAATGCTTAACTTCCAAGAAATTATTTTTAAGCTTCAGGAATATTGGAGTAAACAAGGATGCGCCATCATTCAGCCCTATGACATGGAAGTGGGTGCCGGAACCTCACATACCGCCACATTTTTAAAGTCGATTGGACCTGAGCCATGGAAGGCTGCCTATGTACAGCCAAGTAGAAGGCCAAAAGATGGACGTTATGGTGAAAATCCAAATCGTCTGCAGCACTATTATCAATTTCAAGTTGCGTTAAAACCTGCACCAGAAAATATTGTGGATCTTTATATGTCATCTATTCAGAGCCTTGGTATTGATCTTAATAAAAATGATATCCGCCTAGTTGAAGATAACTGGGAAAATCCAACACTAGGAGCCTGGGGTTTAGGATGGGAGGTTTGGTTAAATGGAATGGAGATCACTCAATTTACTTATTTCCAGCAGGTAGGTGGGATTACATGCAAGCCAATCACGGGTGAAATTACCTATGGATTAGAAAGGCTCGCAATGTATATTCAAAATGTAGATAGTGTTTACGATATTCAATGGACAGATGGAATTAGCTATGGTGATGTATTCTTGCAAAATGAAAAAGAACAAAGTAGTTACAACTTTAAATTCAGTGATAGTGAATTTCTATTAAAGGCTTTTGCCTCCCATTCTAAACAAGCAAATAAACTTGTCGGAGAAAACCTTGCATTACCAGCCTACGAGCAAGTTTTAAAAGCAGCGCATACATTTAATTTATTAGATGCACGAGGGGTTATAAGCGTGACAGAAAGAGCTGACTATATTGGAAAAATTAGAGATATTTCTAGAAATGTCGCTAATGCATACTTAATGAGCAGAAAAAAATTAGGTTTTCCCATGGCAGATAAAAACCATGCCAAAGAAGCGATAAGTGAACTTGACAAAAAAAGTGATTCAAGTGGTTAAAGATAATTTACTAATAGAACTTTTCACAGAAGAGTTACCGCCTGATTCACTCGAAACTCTAAGTCATCAGTTTGGTGAAGCCATAGCATCAGAACTTATCTCAAGGAATTTAGTAACTAAGAGTGATTTTCAAACATATGCTACGCCAAGAAGAATTGCTGTAAACATTAAATCAGTAATAGATGAAGCAGAAGACGAAGAAAAGCTGATTAAATTAATGCCCTTCTCTGTAGGCTTTGATGAAAATAATAAACCCACACAACCATTATTAAAAAAAATAAGTTCTATCGATGAAGCAATTAAAACAGAAGACCTCGAGATTAAAGAAGATAAAGGTCAGAAGTTTATTTATGTTACAAAAAAATTAAAAGGTATAAAGCTTGAAGACTCTTTGAACGATATTATCAAGAATTCACTTCAAAAATTAGCAATAAAAAAAGTGATGACTTATCAGCTTGAAGATGGATGGACATCAGTCAACTTTGCTAGACCAATGAGAGGTTTAATTGTGCTTCATGGAAACCGAGTGCTAAATGCAAATGTTCTTGGCTGCAAGTCATCAAATACAACAAGAGGCCATAGGTTTGAATCTAATAAAGAAACTATCATAATCAAGCATGCTGATGATTATGAAAAAACTCTGGAGTCAGATGGTAACGTAATTGCATGCTTTAATAATCGTAAAAATAAGATTAAAAAGGATATAAAAGATACTCTTGCTAAGCTTGGTAAAGATTTTTTTATTACTGAAGATGAAGCTTTAACTGATGAGGTGACATCTCTTGTCGAAATGCCAAATATTCTAATCGGTAACTTTGAAGATAAATATCTTTCTATTCCAGAAGAATGTCTCACATTAACGATGAAGACAAACCAAAAATACTTCCCTATTTTCAATAAAAATGATGGCCTAACAAATAGTTTTATTATTATTTCAAATATCTCACCAAAAAACTCAGATCAAGTTATCCATGGTAATGAAAAAGTGATCAGGCCGCGTTTAGCGGATGCTGAATTCTTTTATGATGAAGATAAGAAGCTTGGTTTAACAACTTTTTGCGAAAAACTTAAAAACGTTATCTACCATCACAAGCTAGGATCACAAAAAGATCGATCAGAGAGAGTTGCTCAAAAGCTACAATACCTAACCAAAAATTTAAATATAGAATTTAATATTGATCCAATGGAGTTAAGTCTTTTTTCTAAAGCAGACCTTTTAAGCCTCATGGTAGGTGAATTCCCAAAACTACAAGGAATAATGGGGCGCTACTATGCACTTAACGAAAATAAAAATGAAAGTTTTGCCAATGCGATTGAAGATCACTATAAGCCAAGATTCTCTAATGATGCACTCCCAAGAGATGAGTTAGGTTTTATGCTTGCAATTGCTGACAAATTTACAACGCTGATTGATTTATTTTCTATAAATGAAATGCCCACAGGCGAGAAAGACCCCTTTGGTTTAAGAAGAAACGCAATTGGTGTAATAAGACTAATTATAGAAAAAAAATTGCCAATCAATCTTAATAAATTAATCAATGACTTCATAGATAAAAATGATTCCGCTAGCCTAAGTTTAACTAATTTCCTCTATGAAAGACTGTTCAACTACCTTAAAGATCTTGGTTATTCTAATGAGATAGTTGATGCACTCGTTTCTTCAAGACCAGAAAAAATTCATGATATTTTAGAGCGCTTAGAAGCAATCTCTGAATTTTTAAAACTCAAGGAATCTGAGACACTCTCATCAGCAAATAAACGAGTATCTAACATCCTCAAAAAAGCAGACAAAATTTCCAATAATCCTATTGATGAAAATCTCCTCATAGAAAATGAAGAAGTTGTGCTTCATAAAGTTTTATTAGGTCTTGAGCCAAAAATTAATCAATGCTTAATTAAGAATGATTTTGTGAGTGCATTAAAAAATTTGGTTATTTTAAATGCGCCAATAAATAATTTTTTTGAAAAAGTAATGGTTAATACTGATGATTCAAAAATCAAAAATAATCGATATAGCCTGCTGTTCAAGTTAAGACAAAGTTTAAACTGTGTTGCTGATATTTCTAAATTAGCCTCTTGAGATGAAATTAATAATTTTGGATAGAGACGGGGTCATCAATAAAGATAGCGTTCATTCCATAAAAAGCCCTGAGGAGTGGGTCCCTATCGAAGGAAGCCTTGAAGCAATTAGTTTATTAAATAAAAATGGATATACTGTGGTTGTGGCAACTAACCAAAGTGCTATTGGTAAAAAATTGATTAGCATTGTTACCTTAGACAATATTCATAAAAAAATGCAAGATTTACTAAATAAGAAGAGGGGCAAGATTGATAAAATTTTTTATTGTCCTCATATTGAAGAAGATAACTGCACATGCAGAAAACCAAAAACTGGATTAATGCAAAAGATAAAAGAACACTACAGTATTAGTTTAGAAAAAATACCTGCTATTGGCGATTCAACAAGAGACTTAGAGGCTTATTCAAAATCTGAGGCCCAACCTATTCTTGTCAGAACGGGTAATGGAAGGGATGTTGAAAAAAGTAAATCCTTCCCAAGAGATACCATAATTTTTGATAATCTTCTAGAGGCTTCCAAATTCATCATTAAAATGGAATAGTAATGCTATTACGATCGATATTATTTCAGTTGGGTATGTGGATTTTTACAATTCCATTTACATTGCTCTCAATACTCACCTTCCCAGCATCACCTATGCATCGCTATAAATTTATTTCTTTATGGGCCAAAACAATGTTGGTTTGGTTGAGATGGACATGCAACATCACATTTAGGATAAAGGGTCAAGAAAATATTCCTAAAAAGCCCTTCATAATTTTATCTAAACATCAATCAGCCTGGGAAACACTAGCATTTCAAAAAATTTTTCCACCTCAGGTTTGGGTGATGAAACGTGAATTATTATTTGTGCCTTTTTTTGGTTGGGGTTTAGCGATGACTTCACCCATTGCAATTGACCGATCGTTAGGCAAGAGATCATTAAATCAAATGCTAGAACAAGGTCTTGATCGAATTAGAAAAGGATTCTGTATTGTTATCTTCCCTGAAGGCACAAGAATCAAACCTAAAGAAATTGGCAAGTATCATATCGGTGGTGCCTGGCTAGCATCGCAAACTAAAATACCTATCCTGCCTGTTGCACATAATGCTGGATTTTTCTGGCCAAAAAATTCTATTATTAAAAAATCAGGGGTCATTACTGTTTCGATAGGAAAAGTAATTTCAAGTGATAAAGCAAAGGCTGACAAAATAAATCAAGAAACAAAAGACTGGATAGAAAAAGAAATGTTAAAGATAAATGTTTAACTTTAATTCAAAAAAAATTGTTGAATTTCCATTATCAAATGATGAATCAATAAAATATCAGTTAATTAAAAAATCTAAAAAAACATTAAGTTTAAAAATTACCGAAAATGGCTTGATCGTAAGCGCACCCTTTTATATGACCGAAAGAAAAATTAATCAGCTTATATCATCAAAAATAAATTGGATTAAAAAAAAATTAGCCCTTATAGAACCTCAAAAGAAAAAACTCATTATTGAAAACGGCGCTACTTTTAATCTACTTGGAAAAAAGATACAACTTTCCCTATTCCAGGGTAAAAATAAAATAGAATGGCACGACACAGAGAGCTTAAATATTTTCTTCAAAGACCCTTCTAACCAAGAAAAAATTAAAACTTTTTTTATAAAGTGGTTAAAAGAGACAGCTTTAGACTATTTTTCACAAAGAGCCTACGAAATTTCAAAAATAAACTCAATCCCCTCAAATTCAATACTTCTCTCAAATGCAAAAACTAGGTGGGGGACATGTAACAGTAAGACTGAGGTCAGAATAAATTGGCGGCTTATTCAAGCAGATCCTTATGTCATAGACTATGTGATTTGCCATGAGTTTGCACATTTAACTCACATGAACCATTCAAGAAATTTTTGGAAATTAGTTGAAACAATTAATCCTGATTATAAATTAGCTGAAAGTTTTTTAAAGAATAAAGGTTTTAGCCTTTATTCACTCGATTAGCTTTTTTATATCCTCAACAATACCTTCAATTTTAAATCCATAGGGATAACGAAGCCTAATATCACCCACTTTATCAATCAAATATATTGCTGAGGAATGATCAATGGTATAGCTATCTCCTTCACCCACTTTCAATCTAAAGATTTTATATTGCCGGGCTGTTTTTTCTATATCCTCTATGCTCCCGGTTAGCCCGATAAAAGACTGATTAAATGATGCTAAATAATCTTTTAGGACCGCTTGGGTATCTCTATATGGGTCCAATGTCACAAATAATACTTTAAAATTTTTATTATTAATTCTTTTATCAATTTCTTTTAATTCAACTAAAGTAGTTGGGCAGATATCTGGACAATTGGCAAAGCCAAAAAAGATTGCAACAACATCCCCCCTAAAGTCAGCTAATGTTTTATTCTTACCATACTGATCAGTCAGGTTAAAACTCCCATTAATTTTTGCTTTTGTTATATCAGAACCGTTAAAGTTATTTTTTTTATCTCCTGAACATGAACATAATAAGCATGCCAAAAGGATCAAATATAAAAATTTATTCATAGAAAGTTTCTCAAAAATGACTTTTCATTTTATCATGCTAATCTAATTGCAAATTTTATAATAAATTTGAATTAACTTATTTAAAAAAGGGTTTTTATGGCAATACCTCAATCAATGGAAAATAAAGATGGGTTTATCTGGTACGACGATAAATTTGTAGACTGGCGTGAAGCAAAGACACATGTTTTGACGCACACGCTTCACTATGGGCTTGGTGTATTTGAGGGGGTGAGAGCCTATGAAACAAAAAATGGTCCAGCTATATTCAGATTGAATGAGCATACGGATAGATTATTTAATTCTGCCCATATTATGAATATGAAAATTCCTTTTTCAAAGTCGCAAGTTATTGATGCACAAAAAAACTCTGTTTCTAAAAATAATTTAAAATCTGCTTATATCAGACCGATGGCTTTCTATGGCGCAGAGGAAATGGGCATATCAGCAGATAAGCTATCCACTCATTTAATCGTTGCCGCATGGGAGTGGGGGGCTTATATGGGTCAGGAGGCTATTGATAACGGCATACAAGTGAAGACTTCCTCTTACTCAAGGCACCATGTAAACGTTACTATGTGTAAAGCAAAAGCTAATGGTAACTATATGAATTCAATATTAGCCCACCACGAAGCTAAAACTGATGGTTACGATGAGGCGCTATTACTTGATACGCAAGGGTTTGTTACTGAAGGAACTGGAGAAAATTTCTTCTTAATTAAAAATGGTAAGTTAGTTACACCAAGTTTAAATAGTGCACTCGAGGGTATTACGAGAGATACAATAATAACCATCGCCAAAGATTTAGGGATAGAGGTAATTGAAAAAAATATCACTCGTGATGAGGTGTATACTGCGGACGAAGCGTTTTTTACTGGAACAGCTGCTGAAGTCACCCCCATTCGAGAACTAGATAAAAGAAAGATAGGTTCTGGTACTAAAGGCAAGCTTACTCATGAGCTTCAATCTTTATATTTTGATATCGTAAAAGGTGGTAACAAAAAATATAGTGATTGGTTAACCTACGTTGAGTAAAAAAATTAGAGAATTAACATTAGTCACAAAAAAAGATTTTCCAATTTATTGCCCACCTAATAATGCTGATTCATTTTCAATGCATCCTAGAGTCTATATAAATATGGATAAGAAAAAAGAAGCTGCTTGCCCCTATTGTGGAAAGGTTTTTAGGCTAAGAACCTAACTCCAGCTTCGCTCTAATTTAAAACTTATATTGCTTCCAAATAGAAATTGATCAATCACTTGAGGGATATTTTTATGTTTAGTCAATATGAGCTTCATTTTTTCACCTGGCTCACTTGAATTTGCCCTCAAATTGAATTCATCTAATTTGACTCTCAATTGTCGTGCTACTGCTTCGCTCGTATCTACAATCTTAATATCTGTACCCATAATTTTTTTTACTAAATGCTTTATATAAACAAAATGAGTGCAGCCTAAGACAATAGTATCAACACTATTTTTCTTAAAGTTATCTAGATATTTCTCCAGTAACCCAAATAATTCTGCATCATCAAAACTTCCTCTTTCTATAGCATTTACAAGTCCTGGGCATGGTTGAACAAAAAATTTTACATCGCCTGAGTACCTCTCTAGAAGAGCAGAAAATTTTGCACTTTTTGATGTACCACTTGTAGCCAGAACGCCTACCATCTTATTTAATGTAACCTTAAGGGCGGGCTTAACTGCAGGCTCCATGCCAATTATTGGGATATTAAATCTATCACGAAGTACATTCACGGCAAATGCCGTAGCTGTGTTACATGCAATAACAATTGCTTTTGAGTTTTTTTGGTTAACAAGAAAGTCTGATATTAAAAGAGCTCTTTTTATTATGTCGACTTCCTTCATGTCTCCATAGGGAGTAAAAGCAGAATCTGCAATGTATATTAGGTCTTCTTGAGGTAAAAGCTTATGAATACTTTTTGCTACTGACAATCCTCCAAAACCTGAATCAAAAATACCTAAAGGGAGTTTTTTTTGCATAAATTAAAACTTAGTTTACAAAAGATAACACAAAATAATTAATTGAATAATGTAGAATACAGTTAAAAATTATGGTGAATAGATTAACACAAATTTATACTAAAACAGGCGATAAAGGTAAAACTGGACTCGGTGATGGAACTCGTGTTGAGAAATTTAGCACTCGAATTGAATGCTTAGGAAATGTTGATGAACTTAATTCAATTATAGGTTTAATTCTTACAGAAAATGTTTCGCAAACAAATATCTTAAAAAAAATTCAGCACGATCTTTTTGATATTGGAGGAGAGTTATCTATCCCAAACTATAAAAAAATTGATTTAAAAAAAGTCAACTTTCTTGAACAAGAGCTCGATCGAATGAACGAAACACTTCCTCCCCTAAAAGACTTTATATTGCCGGGTGGCTCCAAAGCGGCTTCTTATTGTCATTTAGGCCGGACAGTATGCAGAAGGGTTGAAAGAAGCCTATTCCTTTTAAATGATAAGGAAGAGGTAAATAAAAACGCACTAAAATATATTAATCGTTTATCTGATTTCCTTTTTGTATTGGCTAGATATATCAATAAAGAAAATAATGTTGATGATATTTTGTGGCAAAAAGATATCTAGTACCTAACAAATGAACTTAGTAGCTCTTCCTCATTTTTTCAAAAAAATTAATCAACTAATTAGGCCCACGAAAATAAATCATCACTTAATTAGTGATGCTGCAATTGATATCGTACTTAAGCTTCAAGAAAATGATTATGAAGCATATATTGTAGGTGGTGCGATAAGAGATATTTTATTAGATCACTCCCCAAAAGATTTTGATATTGCCACTAATGCAAAACCTGAAGATATAAGAAAAATTTTTAAATATTCAAGGATCATTGGAAGACGATTTAAACTTGTTCACGTTATTTATAATAGAGAAACTATCGAAGTCTCAACTTTCCGAACAGCTCCCACAGAAAAAATTCATATGAAAAATGGTATTTTAAAAGACAATGAATATGGTTCAATGTCTGAAGATATCAAACGACGTGATTTTACGATTAACGCACTTTATTACGATCCTATCAATAAAAAATTAATTGATACCTTTGATGGTAAGGGTGATATTAAAAAGAAAATAGTAAGGTTAATTGGAGATCCTCAGAAAAGGTTTGCTGAGGACCCTATAAGAGTTCTTCGAGCATTAAGGTTTAAAGCTAAGCTTGATATGGGTATTCATCATGATACATTCAAGCATATTAAGCCCTCAATGAATCTTCTTGAAACCATACCTCACTCAAGATTATTCGATGAAATCTTAAAGTTTTTTCTCACTGGTCATGCAAAAAAAAGTTTAATAATTTTTAGAGAATATAACCTCACAAAAAAATACTTACCCGCTATGGTCTCTCTTAATTCTAGTTTCGAAAGATTTGTTTTCAAGGCGCTTGATAATTGCGACCAGCGAATAGCAAATAATAAACATATCAGCCCCGGTTTTATTTTTTCTGTATTTTTATGGCAAGATGTCTTTGAGTTATGGAAAAAAAATGAAGCAAATTACTCTCATAGTTCGCTTGCTTTAAATGATGCTATTGATAAGGTAATTATTAAACAAAATAAAACTTTCCCTATTCAAAAAAGGTTTCTAGTTGCTATGTCAGAAATATGGAGGCTTCAAATACGGTTTGAAAATTTATCACAAAAAAAAGTGTATCGCCTTTTTGCACACCCCAGATTCAGAGCTGCATATGACTTTATGTTAATTCGTTCAGAAAGTGATCAATTTGACAAAAATTTAAGTCGTTGGTGGGAAAAATTTGTTATCTCTGATGACAATATAAGAAAAAAATTAATTAAAAATAAAATTTATGTCTAAAATTTATATTGCCCTTGGGAGTAATCTCGATGATCCTAGCGAACAAATTTTCAAGGCTATCAATTCAATTGATGCCATTGATGATCTTTTAGTAACACATATATCCTCTCTATATAAAACCAAACCTATCGGTAAGATTGATCAGCCTGATTTTATAAATGCTGCTATTGGGGTAGAGGGAGATATTTCTCCTGAAAAATTGCATGCTTCATTACAAGATATAGAGACAAAAGCGGGTAGAATAAGGAAGGAGCTTAACGAACCACGTACGCTAGATCTAGATATTTTGTTGATTGATGACTTAATTATGAAAACAAAAAAATTGACTGTTCCGCACCCACGAATGCATCAAAGGCAATTTGTTATTGTTCCCCTCTTTGAAATCAATCCAAAATTAAATATCCCTGGTATTGGCCCTATTAATAAAATATTAAAAATGCTTCCGGACCAAGGGGTCGTTAAAATCTAAAATGAATATATTTGATAAATACCCTTATATTGTCATTGAAGGTCCTATTGGATGTGGCAAATCTACACTTGCGGGTCTGTTAGCAAATCAACACCGAGCTGCCATTTTCAATGAAAAGGCAGAAAGAAATCCTTTTTTGCCTAAATTTTATGAGGACATGAAACACTATTCATTACCCACACAACTTTTTTTTCTTTTCCAAAGAGCAAACCAATTAGAAGAACTAAAACAAAAAGATTTTTTTAGAAATGGTGTGGTTGCTGATTTTTTCTTACAAAAAGATCCAATTTTTGCAAGACTCAATTTAGATGATGAAGAATTTAAGTTATATCAACAAATATACAAACATCTTCAACTTAAAGCTCCGGTTCCAGATTTGGTTATTTATCTCCAAACGCCTGTAGATCTTCTTAGGAAAAGAGTGGAAAAAAGAAATATTAATTACGAACAAAAAATTTCAACTGAATATCTTGAAAAAATCGCAGCCTCTTATAGTAACTATTTTCATAATCAACATAAATCCAATGTCTTGATTGTTAATAATGAAAATATTGACCTACTAGAGGATAGCTCAGCTTTGAATATGATGGTTGATAGAATAATGGGTATCACAAGCATAAGAGAATATTTTAATCCGCAGTTCATTTGATGATCATGAATAAGTTAGAAAATCTAATAGAAAAACAAAGTTTAGCAATTATTTCTTGCTACGATGCCACATTCGCATCGATGCTTGCTAACACCGAGGTAGATGCCTTACTTGTGGGTGATTCATTGGGAACAAGGGTTAAAGGTGAGACGGATATCTTAAATGTCACAATGCATGAGATTTTATACCACACACGTGCTGTCAAGAATGGAGCAAATAGCCTGCCAATTATTTCTGATATGCCAATAAATTCATATGATACAAAATCAGCTGCATTAATAAATGCTAAAAAAATTATCGAGGCTGGAGCTGATGGTGTCAAACTAGAGGGTGGAAAAGAAATTGAAGATATCGTAAGACACCTTAATAATGAGGAAATATTTACTTGTGGACATATTGGTTTTACCCCACAAACAAAAAATATTTCAGGGGTTAAATTTAAATTAAGTAATCTTTTGGAAGATGCAAAGATTCTTCAAAATGCAGGTATCTCTATGATTGTTTTATCAATGTTGACCAGTGAAGCCAGCCAAGCTATCACGACTGAGCTAGATATACCGACTATTTCATATAAGTCCTCCAATGAATGCTCAGGGAGGGTTGAAATTTTGTATGACTTACTTGGTTTAAAAATTTCAAATGCTTTAAATCCAACAAAAAAAAATAACGATAATTATATAAATTTTAATTTTAAATCTATTCAAGATTTTATAAAAAAAACTCATCTGCCTTAATGATCATTTTAAAAAACCCAAGTGAAGTAAAAGCAAATTTAGCGAATAAAAAAAATTTAGCATTAATTCCAACAATGGGGAATTTACATGCAGGACACATTTCATTAATTGAGACAGCCAAAAATTATGCAGGCACAATTATTGTTAGTATTTTTGTAAATCCAATACAGTTTAACTCTCAAAGCGATTTAAAAAATTATCCAAGAACACTCACAAAAGATATCGATATTTTGAATAAACTAGGCGTAGATATTCTTTTTAATCCATCAGAAAAAGATATTTACCCATCCAATCCAAAACTTTCCTATACATTGCCTCCACTCGCCAAACAACTGTGTGGAGCATCAAGACCAGGGCACTTTGAAGGTGTGATCACGATTATAGAAAAACTATTTAGTCTCTTTAAACCAGATCATGTTTTTTTTGGAAAAAAAGATTACCAACAACTCATGCTCATTAAACAATTTATCTCAGATAAAAATTATAAAATTAACTTTCATTCAGTTGAAACAGTTAGAGAACAAAATTCACTCGCCTTGAGCTCAAGAAATGGCTTATTAAACACTGCGGCAAAAAAAATAGCCTCAACACTCTTCGAAACCTTAAAAGAGGCAATAGTAGAATTAAAAAAAATTCATGACATAAATCAAGCCGAATCTTTTGCTGTAAAGAAATTAACGAGCTTAGGATGGACTGTTGACTATATAGAAATAAGACGACAAGCAGATTTACTAAAACCTTCAGCGAATGACAAAAATTTGTTAATTTTAGGTGCAGCAAATTATGATGATGTGAGGCTAATTGATAATATAGAATTTTGCACAGATGACACTATATGACTATAATGTCACGATTCTAACCTTAAAAGATATATTGAGACACTTATGCAAAGAACCATGCTCAAATCAAAACTTCATAGAGCAACTGTAACTCACTCTGAATTAGAATATGAGGGATCATGTGCTATTGATTCATCTCTTCTAAAAGCTGCTGATATCAAAGAATATGAACATATATCGATTTACAACATTACAAATGGAGAAAGGTTCGTAACCTACGCGATTAGAGCTGAGAAAGACTCAGGCATTATTTCAATAAATGGAGCAGCTGCACACAAAGCGAGTCCTGGGGACAAGCTAATTATTGCTACCTATGCAGATTACAACGAATCAGAGTTAGAAACTTATCACCCTACCCTAGTCTATTTAGACGAATCAAATAAAATGACTATTACAAAAAATTCGATTGCTATTCAAGCAGCTTAAATTTGGCTTCAACCTTAAGTATAAAAAAACATGTTATTTCCGCTTTAGAAGACATAAAGGCTTTTGATATAGTGTCTCTAGATGTTAAAAAATTAACATCGATTAGTGATTTTATGATTATCGCAAGTGCATCTTCAACAAGACAAACAAAAGCCCTGGCAAGAAATATTAAAGATAAAATGAGTGCTTTTGGAGTTGAGGTTATTGGAATTGAGGGAGAGACTGAGGGTGATTGGGTACTAGTGGATCTCGGAGATATTATTGTCCATATCATGACACCAACAACCCGGGCTTATTTTAACCTTGAAGAGTTATGGTCAAATTAAAAAATTGGATCTATTTTCAGCTTGAAAATTAAAATTATCACCGTTGGCAATAAACCTGATAGTTGGCTGCAAGAAGGAATTAAAAACTATATAAATAAATTTCCTAAGTATACGAAAATTGAATGGATAGAGATAAAACCTGAAAAGAAATTTAGCTCTATTGAGAATAAGAAAAAAGAAGAAGCAATTAGAATTAAAACTCATATCAAAGAATCCTCATATATATGCTTAGATGAGCGTGGAGTCTCTTTAACATCGGTAAATTTTTCTACAAAATTAAATAATTGGTTACAGAATTTTCCTACGATAATATTTGTGATTGGTGGCGCAGATGGCATTCATAAAAATTTGTTAGATGGAAGTTTGGAAAATATATCTCTATCTAAAATGATACTTCCCCATCAAACCGTTAAATTAATTTTAATTGAGCAACTATTCAGAGCTTTTGCAATCCTAAATAATCATCCTTATCACCGAGAATAAAATGAATCAGAACACTATTATTTGGTTTAGAAGAGATTTAAGGCTTTATGATAATGCAGCCCTTTTTCATGCATTAAAGGATTCAAATCAGGTTTTTCCTGTATTTATTTTCGATACAAAGATATTAAGTAAACTTAAAAATAAAAAAGATCGAAGAATTGAATTTATTTTGCGCTCTCTTGCTGAGATCAAAAAAACTTTAAATGAAAATGGTTCTGACCTAATCGTTGAAATGGGTGACCCAGAGTTGCTTATTCCAAAATTGATTTCAGAATATAAATGTAACTCACTATATATAAACAGAGATTATGAAAAATATGCACAAGATCGAGATCGAACAATCTCTAAAATTTTATTAAATAAAAAGGTCACAACCCTCACATTTAAAGATCAAGTTTTATTTGAAAGTGATGAAATTTTAACGCAATCAAATAATCCTTATACAGTTTTTACACCTTATAAAAATAACCATTTAAAAAGATTAAATGAGCAAGGCATTGAGCTATATAACTGTGAAAGCCATAAAGACAACTTCGCGAAATTTACTTCTAAATCTTTGCCTTCATTAGGGGAGCTTAGTTTTGAAAAAACTAATTTAGAAGATCTCGACATACCAACTGGGACTAGCGGGGGTAAGAATCTTCTTGAGAAGTTCTATAAAAATATAAAAAGTTATTCGACTAATAGAAATTTTCCTTCCATCAGGGGGGTGTCATACCTATCCGTGCATAATCGCTTCGGAACATTATCGATTAGGCATCTCGCAAAATTAGCTATTGAAGCAGATAATGATGGGGCCTTAACATGGTTAAGTGAGTTAATATGGAGAGATTTTTATTTTCAAATTATTGCAAACTTCCCCCAGGTATCTGAAAAAAAATCGTTCAAGAGTCAGTTCGAAAATTTAAAATTCGAAAATGACGAAAGAAAGTTTGAGGCATGGAAGATGGGACAAACTGGTTTTCCAATTATAGATGCCGCAATGAAACAAATAAATCAAACAGGTTATATGCACAACCGCTTGAGAATGATAGTTTCCTCATTTTTAGTTAAGGATTTACTTATTGATTGGAGATGGGGAGAAAAATATTTCGAAGATAACCTGATTGATTTTGATTTTTCTGCAAATAATGGTGGCTGGCAATGGGCAGCTTCGACAGGGTGTGATTCGCAACCCTATTTTAGAATATTCAACCCAGTGCTTCAGTCAGAAAAATTTGATAAAGACGGTTCATTTATAAAAAAATATATTCCACAATTAGCTCCGCTATCCGTTAAAGAAATTCATCAACCATGGGTATATTTTGAAAAAAATAAAGATGCATTTCCTATCAAGCTTGGCATCGACTACCCATTGCCTATCGTTGACCATAAGGAACAAAGGGATATGGCATTGTCAATGTATAAAACTTGCAAATAGTTGTTGTTTTTTAACAACACATCTAAATATAACTCCTATCTATCTATATTTTAATGTCCCTTAATAGCAACAAACATGTCATAATGATGTGATATGTGGATTAAATTAAATACAAAATTAGTAGCTCTATCCTTCATCCTTTTTTCATGCTTTATAAGCGCAGAAGAAAACCCAAAAGACCCTTATGAAGGTTTCAATCGGGGCGTTTATACATTTAACGATACGATTGACGGGGCAATCCTTAAACCTATCGCAATGGGTTATAACTATGTCACACCAGATGTGGCTAAAAAAGGGATTAATAATTTCTATAACAACATCACCGACTTCATAACTGCCGTAAATAGTTTTTTGCAACTAGATTTTGAGCAAGGCATGACTGATTCCGGAAGAGTGATAGTGAACACAACCATTGGCATGCTCGGATTCATTGATGTAGCTTCAACCAACGTGAATAACTATACGGAACGTAACAAACAAGATTTTGGAACTACGCTTGCGCGCTATGGATGGCGTGATAGTGCATATCTAGTATTACCATTTTTTGGTCCCTCTACTTTCAGAGATGGAACTGGTTTAGCGGTCGATGGTTTATTTATTGATCCAATTGGTTATATCAATAATGTGCGATTAAGAAATGCACTGTATATTGGTAAAATTATCAACACTAGAGCTCAGCTTTTAGATGCAACAAACCTCATGGATGATGCATCAATCGATCCATATGCCTTCCAAAGAGATTCGTGGTTACAGATGAGAAAAGCCCAAATCGAAGGGAAAGAACAGATCAATTATGATGAATACCTAGACTATTTATCTGAGGATGATACATTCGATTACGCTTCCGATGATGCTGTTGATACGTCAGAGAGTCAAAACCAAACTGAAAGCGATACATTGTCTCAATTTAAAGATATAAATTCTATTGAAGAAAATAAGACAAGTCAGCGTCCTCTAGCATCGCACTTAGTTTCCTCCCTCTAGATTTATTTACCAGAAGCAATAGTCATTTCATCTACTAATACAGACCCAATGTATTGAGAGCTATTTTTATATGTATCATTTCCAATATTAGAAATATTTAACAACATATCCCTCATATTTCCAGCAATAGTGATCTCCTCAACAGGATGAACGATAGCACCCTCTTCCACCCAAAACCCAGCCACACCTCTTGAATAATCACCAGTCACTATATTTAAACCTTGTCCCATTAATTCGGTTACCACCAAACCCCTACCCATCTTTTTTATCAACTCTTCAAAGCTAAGGTTTGACGAATTCGTTATTAAGTTATGTGCCCCTCCAGCATTACCTGTTGTTTGCATTTTTAATCTTCTCGCACTATATGAAGATAGGAAGTAGCCCTTTAAAAAACCTTTATCAACAACAACTCTTGGCTTAACGTAAACTCCTTCTCCATCAAAATATGTTGTTGCATTTCCATGCTTTAAAAATGGGTTTTCATTAATCGTAAGATGTTCTGAGGCAATTTTCTTGTCAAGTGAATTTAACAAAAAAGAGGTTTTACGGTATTGATTTGTCCCTGAAGATGCGGAAACGATTGACGATATGAGAGAGGTTGCAACCTGAGATTCAAAAATAACAGGATAACGGCCTGTCTTGATTGGCTTAGGCATAAGGCGATTTATTGCTCTCTGGGCTGAGGATTCGCCGACCTCCTCTAG
>CBFHKG010000004.1:77829-124858 GCA_965656355.1 Methylophilaceae bacterium
AGAGATTGTAAATTGGAAATTTTACGTGCATTGCTATAGCTATAGTCTCTTTGCATACCTGAACTATCTTTTGCAATAACAGAACAGCTTATTGTATGGCGCGAAGATGGGAAGCCCCCAACAAATCCATTTGAATTTGCCTGAACAAATAAATTATTAGATGTACTAAAATTTGCACCTTCAGAATTATTTATTCTTTTATCAAATGATAATGCCGCTGTCTCAGCAACTAAGGCCTTCTCAATCATGGCATCCTGTGAATCTCCAAAAGGATGATAAAGATCAAGCTCAATTTCTTCTTTTGGAAATAATTTTGAGCTTGCTAGCCCAAAGGCTTCATCTTCACCGGTGAATTTAGCAATGTCACATGCTGCTGCCAAACAAGACTCAATAGCTTCTTTACTAAAATCAGAAGTTGTCGCTACACCTCTTTTTTTTCCAAAATATACTGTAATCGACAAACTTTTATCATTATTTAAAGAGATTGATTCAAGCTCTTTTAATCTTACAGAGACTGAAGTTCCAGCATCCACATCAATTTCAACGTCTGACTCAGAAGCCCCTTTAGCTTTAGCCTCCTTGTTAACATACCTCGCTAACTCATATAAGTCATCTTGAGAATAATTAAGTATTTTTACCATTCAATTTTTGAAAATTATTAAAGTGATATGATACATAATCAAATTCAAGATTTGGTATTAAATTTCTATGACTGACATAACAGACGACTTTAAAAGCAAAACTGCTTTAAAAAATGAAGCTAAAGATATTCATGCGTTTGGAAAAATTTTAGTAGGGTTAACTGATAAGCAAATTAGTCAGATTGAATTTCCTGAAAACGTGCATGAGGCTATAAGAGAGCTTAAAAAATTAAAAAAAAATTCGGCCCAAAAAAGACAAAGCCTATATTTGGCTAAATTACTCAGAGCTATAGACTTGACAGATGCTCAACAATTCGTTGATCAGTTAAAGTTTGAATCCCAAACCGAGATTAAAAAATTTCATAAGGTAGAGGATTGGAGAGATAAACTATTAGCTGATATCTCAAATCTCACAGATTTTGTTAATTTATCCCCTGGTATTGATATACAAAAGCTGAGAAAGCTTATCCTCAATACTCAGCGAGAAGTAAAGAAAGGAAGCTCTAAAAAATTTCAAAAAGAGCTTTTTCAGTTTATTAAAGAAACTCTGTAAATAGTTTATATACTGGCCACAGTTACTGAAGATTTACCATTCCTTATATAGCCTACATCAATATCAGAGCCCTTGTGCTTCCTTATTAACGAAATAAGCTCATCGGGCGTCGTAACTTTCTGACCATTGATAGAGGTAATACTATCATTCCTCAGAATTCCTGCTTTAGCTGCAGCTGAGCCTTTGATGACAGCAATAACCTGAACTCCTTCAGCATTTTCCCTATTCTCACCTTTACCAAGCTCAATAAAGTGTGTACCAAAGGTGGGTTTAGGTAATTTAACCCAGTAAGAAGCATAAAAATCATACATTACATTTGGATCAACTAGATCATCTTCAGTAATCTCAATCTCGGTGACTTTACCAAAATCTTTAACTCTTTTTTCCTCTATCGCCTTTCTTCTAGCCTGCTTAAATTGCGATGCTCTATCACCCTCGTTAATTTGTCTGTCATAAATTAAAATTAAATCTGCTTTTATTTTTTTTCCGTGTTCAAGTGCAACACTTGGGGGTATATTGGTACTGACAAACCCTGAAAATCCCATAAAATCATAACCATTCTCAAGCATCATCACGTTATCAGTATCTTTGTCCCAACCTCTCATGATTTTCGTGTTAGGCATTTGCTCAAATGACTTAAAACCTTCAGGACTTTGTAAAACATAGTTTTTCTCAAACAAATTTTCTTCAGCAATAAGGTTGGTTGAGAAAAAGAAAAATGCTGCAATAAAGGTGTTTAGAAATGATTTATACATAGGGCTCCCTTGAAAATGATAACATTATAATTTATTCAACTGAATTGACACATTCATGCTACAAAAATTCATTAAAATTGGATTAATATCAATTAGTGATCGTGCGTCATCAGGCGTTTATGAAGATAAAGGCATTCCAGAGCTAGAGGCTTGGTTAAAAAAAACAATAAAAAATGAATACCAAACTGAATCTATAGTCATCCCAGATGAGTTTTCTAAAATTAAAGATACATTAATTGATTATTGTGATCAAAAAGAGTGTGCACTTATATTTACAACAGGGGGGACGGGTCCAGCTGTAAGGGATATTACCCCAGAAGCAACTTTGTCTATCGCCGACAAAGAAATGTCAGGGTTTGGTGAACAAATGCGTCAGATTAGTTTAAATTTTGTTCCTACTGCAATCTTATCAAGGCAGGTAGCTGTGATTAGAAAAAAAACACTTATTGTGAATCTTCCTGGGCAACCTAAGGCGATAGTTGAAACGCTTGAGGGTGTAAAAGATAAGGAAAATAACGTAAAAACACATGGTATCTTTGCCGCAATTCCCTATTGTTTAGATTTAATTGGTGGTCCATATATTGAAACAAATGAGGAATTTGTAAAATCTTTTAGGCCAAAAAAGAAGTAAAGATGCAAACAGAATTTGAAATTATTGAAAAATTCTTTTTTAAAAAAAATATCAAAGCATACAAAGGTATTGGGGATGATGCTGCATTATTTAAAAAAGATAATGATAATTTATGGGCTATCTCAACGGATACGCTGAATAAAAATATTCACTTCATGGCAGCTACCGATCCATATAAAATTGGATGGAAAGCAATGGCAGTTAATGTTTCTGATATTTTAGCAATGGGGGCATCTCCGATGTTTGCATTACTTGCCATAGCGATGCCAAAAGCAAACAGTGATTGGTTAAAACAATTTTCAAAAGGCTTCTTTGAATGTTGCAAAGAATTTAATGTAGAGCTTATAGGCGGAGATACCACAAGGGGTCCCTTATCAATCAATGTAACCGTCTTGGGTGATGTAAATAAAAATAGTGTCCTTCTAAGGTCTAATGCAAAAATTAATGACGATGTATGGGTCACAGGAGATCTTGGTCTTCCTGCATTAGGTTTAAAAATTATTAAGAATAAAATTGAAGCTCCCAAAGTTATTACAAAAAATTCTATCAAGGCATTAGAAAAACCAATGCTTAACAAATTGACTATCGACAAAATTAAATCTTTTTGTAATTCGGCCATAGATATTTCAGATGGCTTTGTAGCTGACCTAAATCATATTTTAAGAGCATCAAAGGTCGGAGCAAGGATCAATTTAAAAGATATGCCAATAAATAAATGGATAAAAAAAACAGGGCAAGAGGATTTAGCCCTCTATGGTGGCGATGACTATCAAACAATATTAACCGCCTCAAGAAATATGAGATCAAAAATTGAAAAGTTGGTCCAAAAAAATAATTTAAGTCTCTCAAGGGTAGGCATTATAACTAAAGATAAAAAACTACGATTAAGTGATAATGGTATGGAGATCAAACTAAAAAAAGGCTTTGCACACTTTGAAAAAAGATAATTTACTTTTTAAAAACGAATCTACATTTATTGCATTAGGTTTTGGATCAGGCTTAGCAAAATTTGCGCCCGGTACCTTTGGAACGTTAGTAGCGATACCATTATTTTATTTTTCCCAACTACTTCCTCAATATTATGATTACTTTTTTATGATCACCCTTTTTTTTATTGGTATTTATGTATCAAACAAAACCTGCCTCATCATGAAAATGAAAGACCCCTCTTGTATCGTTATTGATGAAATTGTTGCCTTTCTTGCACTATTAATTTATATGCAACCTGATTTGGTTACATTATTTTATTGTTTTTTATTATTTAGATTTTTCGATATCTTGAAACCATTTCCCATCAATATCCTTGAAAAAAAATTTGAGGGTGGCTTTGGAATAATGATTGATGATATTGCAGCCGCAATATATTCCGCTTTAATAATAATTCTATTCAACCAATATGTTTTCTAGAGAACATACAAATCTCATCCAAAAATTAGCTCGCCAGTGTTTGGAGAGAGGAATTTTATTAGTGACCGCCGAGTCTTGTACGGGTGGTCTTCTGTCTTCATTATTAACCCAAGAAGCTGGAAGCTCAAAATGGTTTGATAGGGGATTTGTCACTTATAGTAACAATTCAAAAATTGACTCTTTGGGAGTACAAGGGGAGACTTTAGAAAATTTTGGAGCTGTGAGTCAAGAAGTTGCCAATGAAATGTCTACGGGGGCCCTGAAAAATAGTGAGGCGAATCTGGGTATCAGTATCACAGGCATTGCGGGTCCTGAAGGAGGATCATTAGCTAAACCTGTTGGAACTGTTTATTTCTCAATCGCAAACCAAGAAAAGGTAATTTTAGAACACAAGTCAGATTTTGACGGTTCAAGAGAGACAATCAGAAAAGAATCTGTTCTTTTTGTGCTAAATAAACTGTTGAACCTTACGTTATAACAACAAGTATGAAATAATAAAACTAATTAAAAAACACTAACCAAAGGTAAATATTCAATGGATGATAACAAAAGAAAAGCCCTAGATGCAGCCCTCGCGCAAATAGATAAACAGTACGGTAAAGGATCGGTAATGCGGATGGATGATACTTCAGTTGTTGAGGACATCCAATCTGTATCTACCGGGTCATTGGGGCTTGATATTGCCTTGGGAATTGGTGGTTTACCTCGAGGAAGAGTCATAGAAATATATGGGCCAGAATCATCTGGGAAGACTTCGTTAACGCTTTCAGTAATCGCTCAAATGCAAAAATCAGGAGGAACAGCAGCATTTATTGATGCTGAGCATGCACTTGATATCCAATATGCAGCTAAACTTGGGGTTAATATTGAGGAATTATTAGTCTCACAACCTGATACCGGAGAACAAGCACTTGAAATTGCGGATATGCTTGTCAGAAGTGGCTCCGTTGATATTGTGGTTGTCGATTCAGTTGCAGCACTAACCCCACGCGCTGAAATCGAGGGTGATATGGGTGATTCGCATATGGGATTACAAGCTAGGTTAATGTCACAGGCACTGAGAAAATTAACAAGTAACATCAAAAAAACAAACACCATGGTAATTTTTATTAACCAATTAAGAATGAAAATTGGTGTTATGTTCGGAAACCCAGAAACCACAACCGGTGGTAATGCACTTAAATTTTATGCATCTGTAAGGCTTGATATAAGAAGAATTGGTGCAATAAAAAAAGATGATGAAATTATTGGTGCCGAAACTAGAGTAAAGGTAGTTAAAAATAAAGTAGCTCCCCCATTTAGGAAAGCTGAATTTGATATGCTGTATGGTGAAGGAATCTCCCTAGAGGGCGAGATTATTGATCAAGCTGTTAAATTAAACATTATAGAAAAATCTGGCTCATGGTATAGCTACAATGGTGAGAAAATTGGTCAGGGAAAGGATAACGTTCGAGAATTTCTCAAAGATAACCCCGAAATATCAAAAGATATTGAAAACCAAGTAAGAGATAAATCAAGTATATCTGCTGAAATTGAGGACGCAGTGCCTGAGGATGATGCAGAATCTGAAAAATAGTACCGAAAAAAATATTACCTTACTTAAAAAAAGAGCTTTATATTATTTGGGTAAAAGAGAATACTCCCGATTAGAGTTACAAAAAAAAATAAATGTCTTCGCCCAAGAGCTTGAGCTTGAGAAACAAACCGTTAAAGATATGCTTAACGAACTTGAAGGCAAGGATTGGTTGTCAGATCAAAGATTTACGGAACAATTTATTTTTTCAAAAAAGAACAAATATGGGGTAGAAAAAATTAGGTATGAACTAAAAATGCGAGGTGTGGACGAGACTATTATTAATGATGAACTTGTCAAAATAAAATCTGAAAATTTTTCACTTGCAAAAAAAATCTGGGCAAAAAAATTTGATGCTACCCCCCATTCACAAGAGGAAAGAAATAAACAAATAAGGTTTCTACAGGGAAGAGGCATTAACATAGAGCTAATACGTAAGATTCTATCTGGGAAGAATTTTGAATAAAAACAAAATCTTATATGAAAAAGAAATCAGGAAACAATTTTTAGATTTCTTTGCTGCTAAGGGACATGAAGTGGTCTCTTCATCAAGCTTGGTTCCTCAAGATGACCCTACCCTACTTTTCACCAATGCAGGCATGAACCAATTCAAAGAAATTTTTTTAGGCATTGAGAAAAAAAGTTATCAAAGAGCAACCTCTAGCCAACGCTGTGTTCGGGCGGGTGGAAAACATAACGATTTAGAAAATGTTGGTTATACAGCAAGGCATTTAACTTTTTTTGAAATGCTCGGTAACTTTAGCTTTGGAGACTACTTTAAAAAAGAAGCAATCTCATACGCATGGGAGCTCTTGACAGAGATCTATAAAATCCCAAAAGAAAAATTATTGGTCACCGTTTATGAAGAAGATAAGGAAGCTCTAGAAATCTGGTCAAAAGAAATAGGATTACCTAAAGAAAAAATTATTTTAATTGGAGATAACAAGGGAGGTAAGTATGCCTCAGATAATTTTTGGATGATGGGCGACACCGGTCCTTGTGGTCCGTGTAGTGAAATTTTTTATGACCACGGTAAGGATTACTTTGGAGGACCTCCAGGCTCAAAAGATGAAGATGGAGATCGCTTCATTGAGATTTGGAATTTAGTTTTCATGCAGTACAATCGCGATGATCAAGGTAAAATGCATCTTCTACCAGAGCCATCAGTTGATACTGGGATGGGTTTAGAGAGAATCTCTGCCATACTCCAAAATGTCCAATCAAACTATGAAATTGATTTATTTAAAACCCTTATCGCTGAAATTGGCAAAATTACGAATACAAAAGATCTTAGGAATAACTCACTTAAAGTAATTGCTGACCATATAAGAACAGCCACTTATCTTATAAAAGATGGGGTATTGCCTGCAAATGAGGGAAGAGGTTACGTTCTGAGAAGAATTATCCGCAGAGCCATTAGGCATGGTTATAAGCTTGGCTGTAATAAGCCATTCTTTAATAAACTCGTCCCACTTGTCTTAAAACTAATGGATGATGATAAAGATATAACTCTCGATACAAGAAAACTAATTTCAAATGAAATCTTATTAGAGGAAGAGCGTTTCTTCATCACAATCGAAAAAGGGATGTCTATTCTTGATCAAGCAATAAATGATATTAAGAATATAAATATATCAATACTAGGTGGTGAGATTGCTTTTAAGTTGCATGATACCTATGGATTTCCACTTGATCTTACTGCCGATATTTGTAGAGAAAATAAAATTGAAATTGATACTGAGGCTTTTGAAGTATCCATGAAATCTCAAAAAGCAATGGCACGTGAATCTGGTAAGTTTAATACAACTAAAACGTTAACTTACGAAGGCACAGATACAGAATTTTTAGGTTATATAGATACCTATTCTTCTTCAAAAATTGTAGCAATGTTTAAAGACAGTAACGAAGTTAATGAGCTAAAAGAAGGTGATGAAGCAATCCTTATTTTAGATAAATCTCCCTTTTATGCGGAATCAGGAGGACAGGTCGGAGATAGTGGCTGCATTAAAACTAAAAAGGGAAAATTTTATGTGCAAGATACGATAAAAATAAAAAAGGGTGTATTTGGTCATATTGGAGTTCTTGAATCTGGTTCCTTGAAATTTAATGAACAAGTTGAGGCATCAATAGATGAACATAGGAGGAATGATATAAAACGAAATCATTCTGTCACTCATCTGCTTCATAAAGCATTGAAAATTGTTTTGGGTGACCACGTTGAACAAAAAGGTTCTCTCGTAGATAACCTAAAAACACGCTTTGATTTTTCTCATACAAAGCCTATTTCAAACGATGAAATTCATAAAATAGAATCTATTGTTAATAATGAAATTTTGACTAATAAAGTGACCACTACAGAAATGATGTCAATTGATAAGGCAAAAGAATCAGGCGCATTAATGCTTTTTGGGGAAAAATATGATTCAGAAGTTCGCGTATTAAATATTGGTAATAGTATCGAGCTATGTGGAGGGACTCACGTAAGTAATACAGGTGATATTGGCCTTTTTAAAATCTATTCTGAAACAGGTGTTGCTTCTGGTATTAGAAGAATAGAGGGAGTTACTGGACTTAATCTAATTAAATTTTTAAATGATCAAGAAGAAATATTAACAAGAGTCTCCAAAGACCTAAACACTAAAGCATCAGAAATACCGACTAAGGTATCTTCACTACTCTCACAACTTAGAGAGAATGAAAAAAAACAAAACCAACTTAAATCAGAATTAGCACTGAATCAAACTGATGAAATGCTTTCAAAAACATCAAAAATAAATAATTTTGAATACTTAAGCCAAGTAATTGATAATCAAGGGCCTAATGAATTGAGAGATATGATTGATAAATTGAAGCTAAAACTTAAAACAGCAGTTATAATACTAGCCTCAGTGAAAGATTCTAATGTAACTTTTGCTGTGGGCGTTACAGACAACCTAACAGATAAAATTGATGCAGGATCCATTGCTAAAACACTTGGTGAAAAAGTAGGAGGCAAAGGCGGGGGCAGAAAAAATATGGCAATGGCAGGTGGAACAAATACAAAACAAGTCCAAGAAGCGTTCAAACTCGTTCAAACAAACCTTAGCAGTTAAAGAGTCTATATAAATGAGCATCATCGTACAAAAATTTGGTGGTACATCAGTTGCTAATCCTGAAAGGATTAAGGCGGCAGCTAATATTGCAATTAAAACTTTCAACCAGGGCCATCAAGTAGTCATTGTTGTCTCAGCAATGTCGGGAGAAACAAATAAATTAATAAAACTATGTGAGGAGATGATGCCAAGTCCTGAGTTGAGGGAATATGACTCTATTGTTTCAACTGGTGAACAAGTAACGAGTGGCCTCATGTCTTTATCCTTGATTAATTTAGGATTTAAAGCAAAAAGTTACTCTGGCCACCAAGTAAAAATTGAAACAGACAACGCACATAGCAAGGCAAGGATTATAAATATTGAAGACACAAATCTTAAGAAAGATTTGAAAAATGGTTTTATTGCGGTGGTTGCAGGCTTTCAAGGTGTAGATAAAGAAGGCAATATCACCACCTTAGGTCGTGGTGGCTCTGATACGACTGCTGTCGCCCTTGCGGCAGCTCTAAAAGCTGAGGAATGCCAGATTTATACGGATGTAGATGGTATTTATACTACTGACCCAAGAGTGGTTCCTGAGGCGAAAAAAATTAAATCTATAAACTTCGAAGAGATGTTAGAAATGGCTAGTCTAGGCTCAAAAGTATTACAAACAAGGTCGGTTGAATTTGCAGGTAAATATAAAGTTAAGTTGAGAGTTTTATCAAGCTTTTCACCAAACAATGAAGGTACAGAAATTAATTTTGAGGAAAAAAAGAATATGGAAGATCCAATTATTTCAGGTATTGCTTTTAATAGAGATGAGGCTGAAGTAAATATTCTCGGCGTGCCAGATATGCCAGGTATAGCATATCAAATACTAGGTCCAATTGCAGAGGCAAAAATTGATGTGGATGTAATCATTCAGAACCTAGGTCAAGATGGACTTACTGATTTCACATTTACTGTTCAAAAAAATGATTTGAAAAAAACCTTAAAAATCTTAAATGAAAAAGTAAAAGATCATATCAAAGCAAGAGAAGTTAAGGGAGACGATAAAATTGCTAAACTCTCAATTGTTGGAGTTGGTATGAGGTCACATGTGGGTGTGGCAAGTAAAATGTTTAGAACACTTGCTGAAGAAGGAGTAAATATTAGTACTATCTCTACAAGTGAAATTAAGATATCAGTTATCCTTGAGGAAAAATCATTGGATAAAGCTGTAAATGCACTTCATAAAGCTTTTGATTTAGATAAAGTTTAAGAGTATCGTTACCAAAAATAGGAGAGCTGGCTGAGTGGTCGAAAGCACTTCCCTGCTAAGGAAGCATACGGGGTAAACCTGTATCGAGGGTTCGAATCCCTCGCTCTCCGCCAATTAATAAATTGCAAATAAAAGAAATAAATTATTACTCAGAAGAATACCAAAGGCTTTTGGATTTTAGATTTAATAATCTTAGAAAACCTCTTAATTTAGAATGGTCAAAAGAGGATTTATTGAATGAAAACAAACAAATCCACTTTGCTCTCAAAAACCAAAGTAAAATAATTGGTTCGTTTTGTCTTAAAAAGATTAATTGCTCAACAATCAGACTGAGACAAATGGCAATTGAGAAAAAATTTCAAAAACAAGGATATGGCTCAAGTATTCTTAAATTCACAGAAAAATTTGCAATTAAGAATAATTACAAAAAAATTATTATCATTGCAAGACTCAGTGCTTTGGATTTTTATAAAAAAAATTTTTTTAAAACTTCAGGTAATATATTTACTGACGTAACAGTAAGCTCAATTAATATGTATAAAAAAATCTAATTTACATGGTAATTAAAATGGATAAAAAATCAGCAGAAGATCATTTTAATGATGGAATTAAATTTAAACAAAATAAAAAATTTAATGAAGCCATAAAATCATTTAAAAATGTACTTGTTACGAATCCAGATGTTTATCAGGTTTATTTTAACTTGGGCAATATCTATTATGAGCAGAAAAATTTTGACTTAGCCATCCAAAATTTTCAAAAAGCATCTGCAATTAATGCAAATGATTTTGAAATATTTAATAATATGGGGAATTCTTATTTAAAAAAAGAAGATTTTACAAAAGCATTAGAGTGCTTTAAGGTCGCTTTCTCTTTATCGCCAAAGAATACAATCATTTCTAATAGCGTCGGATTTCTTCATTATAAAATGGGAAATCTTTCAGCTTCTAAGGAAGCATTTGAATACTCATTAAGTATTGATAAAAATAACGGGATTGCTAAAGATACAATAAGTGAAATTTTATGTATTAACGGAGACTACCATAATGGATTGAAAATGTATTATGAGGTTAATGGAAAAATCACTTTCACAGACAAGGTCGAAATAAAATGACAATCAAAAAAATTAGTTTAACCGAGACAAAAGCACCAAACTTTATTGGTGCATGGGATATTGATCATTCTGTATGCATTGATTTAATTGATCACTTTAATTCCAACTCTCTAATTCATCATGAAGGTCAAACTGCTGGAGGTGTTGTTAAGAACGAGAAAGACTCCGTTGACTTAACTATTTTCCCAAAAGATCTCGCTAAAAATGATACTCCTTGTATCAATATATATCTTGAAAATCTCTTAGAATGTTACAAGTCCTATCAACAAAGTTGGCCTTTTTTAAATGATCATTTTAAGACACTTGATGTAGGACCATTCAATATACAAAAGTATAACAAGGGCGGACATTTTGCAAAAATTCATTCAGAACGCACTTCATTACAATACCTTCACAGGCTTTTTGCATTTATGACTTATTTAAATGATGACTTTGAAGGAGGTAAGACAACTTTTAATCATTATAATTTAGACATTAAACCGGTAACTGGAAGAACGATGATTTGGCCGGCTGAATGGACACACGCACATCAAGGTCAAATTATTACTAAAGGCTCAAAATATATTATTACAGGTTGGCTCAACATCCCCTTATAAAAATTATGCGTACTATTTATCTTATTTTTTTTATCCTCTTTTCAAACTCAATTATGGCAACTGACGAACCTGAATTTAAAACAATCTTAAAGGATGGTAAAATTGAAATTAGAGAATATGCCCCCAAAATTATTGCTCAAGTTGAAGTTTTCGGGGATTTTGATCAAGCATCATCAAAAGGCTTTAAGGTTCTAGCCGACTATATATTTGGCAATAATAAAAGTAAAGATGGTAACTCAAGAATAGAAATGACTGCTCCTGTTGAGATGGAGCCATTACCTCAAAAAATTAATATGACCAAACCTGTATTAACTGAAGGTAACGACAATACTTGGATTGTATCTTTTATAATGCCGAACGAATTTACCTTGAAAACACTTCCTGAACCAAATAATAAAAATATAAAAATTTCAAGTATTCCAAAAGAGAAATATGCAGTGATTATATTTTCAGGTCTTATTCGAGAATCTAGTTATCAAGAGAAAGAAAATTTACTTAATCAATTTATCGAAGAAAAAAAACTTAAGACTTCCGGTGAAATAAAAATCGCTAGGTATAATCCGCCATGGACACTCCCTTTTTTTAGGCGGAATGAATTAATGATCAAAGTTAATTAGATATCTTGTAAAGAAAGAATTGTGTTAGATTAGCTTCTTTTTAATTTACCCACATACTAATTCATTAAAAGTACCTAACTATGCAAAATTTTCCTGAAGTAAAAACTAACTTGTTAAGTGGTCTTACTGTTGCTCTAGCAATGGTTCCTGAGGCAATTGCATTTGCATTGATTGCACAAGTTTCCCCTCTTACCGGCTTATATGCAGCTATTCTAGTTTGTTTCATTACTTCAGTATTTGGTGGACGACCTGGAATGGTTTCAGGTGCAACTGGAGCCTTAGCTGTTGTGATGGTCTCGTTAGTAGTCCAGCACGGTCCAGAGTATCTTTTTCTTACTGTGATTTTAATGGGTTTATTGCAGATCATATTTGCCTTATTTAAATTGGGCAAATTTATTCGAATGGTGCCCTACCCTGTAATGCTAGGTTTTGTTAACGGGCTAGCTGTTGTGATTTTTCTTGCACAATTTAATCACTTTAAAATTCTTAATGATGAAGGCTTGTCAGTGTGGATGAGTGGCACGCCCCTTTATGCTATGGCTGGGCTTATTTTTTTAACCGTGGCAATTATTTATCTTTTTCCTAAACTCACAAAGATTCTTCCATCTACTCTTGCTGCCATAATCTTCACTACAGGTATCGTTTATTTCTTTTCTATAGAAACTAAGACAGTTGGGGACTTGGGTTCAATTGCAGGGGGAATTCCAGAATTTAATCTTCCTTTAGTACCTCTAACTATTGAGACCATCACCATCACACTGCCATATGCGCTACTTTTGGCAGCAATTGGTTTAATTGAAACACTGCTTACACTCAATTTAATTGACGATATGACGGATACAAGAGGAAGGCCAAATAAGGAATCGTTAGCCCAAGGGTTTGCTAATATTTTGACTGGATTTTTTGGGGGAATGGGAGGTTGTGCAATGATTGGACAAAGCATGATTAATATCAATAATGGTGCTGTTAGGCGTTTATCAGGAATTGCAACAGCCATATTTTTAGCTTCTTTTGTTTTATTTCTTTCTCAATGGATTGAAATGATTCCCCTTGCAGCACTCATAGGCGTTATGTTTGTTGTAGCAGAAAAAACATTTGAATGGGGAAGTCTACGCCTATTTGGAAAGGTCCCTAAGAAAGATATCTTTGTAGGTCTACTTGTTGGCGCGGTAACTATCATTGCAGATTTAGCAATTGCCGTAATTTTGGGTGTCATCGTTTCAGCTTTAGTTTTTGCATGGGAGCACGCAAAGATTATAGAAGTGACTACCTCTAAAAATAAAAAAGGTTGGAAAATCTACGAGTTAAAGGGTACTCTCTTTTTTGCTTCTGTAAAAAGTTTTAATGATTTATTTGATACGAAAGATGATCCCAATGAGGTCGTTATTGATTTTAAAGAATCAAAGGTAGCAGATCATAGTGCAATCATGGCTATTGATGCATTAGCGAATAAATATAAATCTATGGGGAAAAAATTACATTTAGTACATCTGAGTCCAGACTGTATGGAAGTCCTTGATAGTGCTAAAAGCATGGTTGAGCTAAATGTGCTTGAGGACCCCAAGTATCATATTGCTGATGATAAATTAAGTTAACATTTCTTATTGCTAGACATGGCCCTCCGACATGCTAACTTACCTTATATGCATATTTAAGCTAAAATTAGTTCATGAAATTCGCTAATCATTACCTTTTAGCATCAATTCTTTTAGTTTTTTTTATAGGCCCAGTTGCCTTCGATTATGGATTACTTTCAATAGTTAATCTTGAAATACTTTTTTTAGTCATCCTAATTTTCAGTATTTTTCTTCATCGACATGACTCCAAATTATTTAAGGTCACTGTCGTTTCGTTAATCATTATTTTGATTAATATTTTATTTTTTGATAATAACCAGAGCGTATCTCAGTATTTTTTAAAAATTCTAATTGTGAGCATCACTATAGTTGAATTGTTTAGAGAGATATTTAAAACAAAAATAATAGATTCCCACATAATTAGTTCGGCTATATCAATTTACGTTCTAGTTGGAATTTTTTGGTATTTACTCTTTATGTTTCTATTGATGATTGATCCTGACTCATTTTATATTAGAAATTTCAATCCAGAAATGGTGTCTATAGATATGATTTATTTTAGTTTTACAACTTTAACTACATTGGGTTATGGAGATATTACACCTGTATCTTACACAGCAAAAATGTGGTCAATCACTGAAGCAATGATGGGAGTTATGTTTCTCGCCGTAATGATAAGTAGAGTAGTCTCACTCTTTGGATCTAAGAAAAAAAATTAATTATTCCCTTTTATAAAAAAATATAGGCCTATAATCATCAAAAATATTTGCTCACTCATAAATAGTTTGGGTGTAATGAACCAGTCACTATGAGCTAATATAAATGCAAATGTCATGACAATGACAATGACCCCAGCAGCAAATCGAGTCACTAAGTTACCAACATGGCCTTTTAAAACTCCACCGAGGATTAATAAAATACCTGCCCCTAGCTCTGAAATAGCAACAAAACTAGCAAGTTCTGGTGAGAATCCAAAATAATCGATTAATTTTTGGGGGGGCAGAGGAAATTTACCAAGACCATGAAATATAAAAGAAATACCCAAGCCTAAACGAAGGAGCCATGGTGAGAGGTGATAAAAATTACTCATAATTGCATTCATAATATTATCGATTGATTTCATTTTTTATTCCCTTATTAAAATTTTATATAATCTCTTTTCCCAAGATTAACACCATTTGATCTTAAAATATCGTAGGCGGTTGTCACATGAAAAAAGAAGTGAGGTATCATCCATTTGGTTAGGTAATCTTTACCTGATTTGAATTTAAATTCATTGCTTCTGATTGAAAACTTAATCTTCATATTTTCAGAGTCTTCCATCTTTTTTGGATTAATTTTCTTTAAAAAAGTAATCGTATTACTTATTCTTCTTTGTAGATCAGAAAATGTTTTTTCATTATCTTTGTAAGATGGAGCCTTTACATTAGCCAATCTACCCACACCAAGTCTAATCATATCTGTTCCAATTTGTATTTGACTTGTTAGAGGCCTCATATCAGCAATCAGGCGTGCGTTAATAAAAATATCTTTATCTATTTTTCTTTTTTCGGCATGTCGCTCCGCTTTTTTTAAAATTGATGATAAGTTTTCAAGCATATTAATAAACATGGGGACCGATATTTCGTACATAGATAGAGACATTCTTTTATTCCTTTTTTTTCTAAATTATTTATTTAATATTACAATATAAAGTAAATTAATCTAATGCAAGTTTGTCGTTACAGATATTTATATTAGGGGTTAAATAACAGTGAATCTAGAAACAGCATACATTGCCGGCGGTTGCTATTGGGGACTTGAAAACTTAATTGGTCAAATTAAAGGTATACAAGAAACAATTGTCGGTTTTTCTGGAGGTCACATTGATGATGTTACTTATAACGAAGTTTCTTCAGGTAACACAGGACATGCAGAAACCGTCATGATTAAGTTTGATCAAGATCAACTCTCTTTCGAAAGCTTACTACTAGAATTTTTTAAGTTTCACAATCCGACAACACCTAATCAACAAGGAAATGATATTGGAACACAGTATAGATCTTCCATCTTTTATACCTCAGACAGCCAAAAAGCTACAGCTGAAAATGTAATTAAAAAAGTTGATAAGTCAAAGCATTGGGATCGAAAAGTGATGACAGAAATAGTTGCTTTTGATAAATTTTATCCTGCAGAAGAATCTCATCAAAAATATTTAGAAAAAAACCCTAACGGCTACTCATGTCACTTCAAAAGAAACTTCAATTATTAACAAAAATAATTTATCATTATGTTCTTTTAAAATAAAAGTTTCTAAGTGCATAAAAAATTAATCTCACAAATACTCCCATTAATATTTACTCTTCTTTTAGGGGGATGTTCTGTTTTCGATGAGTTCATTCAAATCGGACCAGACAGCGTCCAAGATTCACGAGGAGAATTTAACCAAGTTATTTCCGATACTAACGACTCGCAATCATTACTCAACTTAGTTAAGAGAAGATATGGTGATTCGATATCTGTTTTAGAAGTTAGTAGTGTGTCAACATCAATTGAATGGCAACGGGGTGGTAGCCTCGCTTTAACAATTTTCGATGGCGGGCCTGACGCAAACAACGCGGGTATTGGCGGTGCAGCCAGGTACACAGAGAAACCAACCATTACCTATCTACCTTTGAAAGGTGGAGACTTTATCAAGAAAGTCCTAAGCCCGGTAGATGTCGATATGTTAATGCTCCTATCTAGATCGGGCTGGCGAATGGATCGTATATTAAACTTAACGGTTAATAACATAAATGGTCTTGATAATGCCCACACAGCATCAGGCCCAACGCCTGCTATTGCCCCTAATTTTAAAGAGTTTGATGAATTTTTAGCGGCAATGGTTGCCATAGAGAGGGCTGACTTGCAGTTTGGCTATATCATGCATGAAGACAAAGATAAGCAACTAGCCTTATACTTTAAAAAATCATCTTTACAAAAGCCTGAGGTGCAGAATTTAATAAAGTTAATGAATCTTGATGGTCAATCGAACATTTATCCTATCTATGCAGAATTAGAAACTGAAGAAAATAAATCTGAAATCCAGATTGATTTTAGGTCTCTTGCTGGAATTCAGTTTTTCTTAAGTCATGGCATTCAGATTCCCGAAGAACATTTAGATGAAGGGTTAGTTCAAGTAACCATGAATTCTGATGGAACTGAATTTGATTGGACTGAAATTACAGGTGAACTGATAACAATACATTCATCAAGAAATGAACCTAAGCAGGGAGCGGCAAAGGTATTCTATCGTGATTACTGGTTCTATATTGAAGATTCTGACATCACATCAAAATATACCTTTATGTTATTAAATCAAATTGAATCACTGCAATCTGGTGAGATTAAAGAATCAGGGCCCACATTAACGCTACCCGTTAATTAACTTCCGGTTATTTTATTTGAGATATAATGTCACGAGTGCGCCCGTAGCTCAGCTGGATAGAGTACTTGGCTACGAACCAAGGGGTCAGGAGTTCGAATCTTCTCGGGCGCGCCAATTATTTTTAAGAATTTCAATTATCAAAAGCGCCCGTAGCTCAGCTGGATAGAGTACTTGGCTTCGAACCAAGGGGTCAGGAGTTCGAATCTTCTCGGGCGCGCCAAATATTCTTTAAGATTTTTTTGCTAAGTAATCCGCTCTTTCTGGATTTATTACCTTGATTAATTCCAGTATCCTCTTTGACTCATTTATGTCTGACTGTGTTACAGATATGTCATATAACTCAACCAGCGATTCTAAATGTCGATCATTGAGTTTATAAGCTTGGTTTAAAAATAGCTTCGCATAATCTAGACTGCCCATTTTTGATTTTGCGTACCCTAAATAATACCAGGCATCTGCGCTATCCTCATCGGCTTGTGTCCACCGCTTAGCTATGTCAAGCATTTTTTGCCATTTCTTCTTCTCCATCGGCATTATGATTTGCATAAAGAATGGTTTTTCTTCGTCGGGTAAACTCCAAAATGGTCTACCATTGCTAACTAAGTCTATTTGCGGCTCCTCTTGTAACAATCTTTCGACCCACTCCGCTGGGATACAATAAAAATTTCCAAATCGTCTGCCTGGACTTTTGAATGTTGTAATACCTATTAAATTAAAATCTAAATCAAATAAACCGCCTCCACTTGAACCGAGAGTAAATGAAGCAGAAGTTCGAATAATATTACCTCCCTTAAAGGGATAAAGTGCCTTTACATGTCCATAGGAAGGTAATGGAATTGGGTTATCATTAGGGAAAGTGAGGGCAAAAACTTTATCTTCGTAATTGAGATTTTCAGAATTCCCAAGTTTGACCGGGGGTAAGGGTAAATCATCAAATTTTAGAATGCATAAGTCATTTTCCCAATCTGCAAATATCGCAATCGGTACATAGGTTTTGAAATACTTTACTGCATTAACACCCCTAGAATCTGCTAAGACATGACAATTTGTTGCAACATGATTCTTTTTTACAACAATACCTGAACCCGTTCCAGTAACACCATCTTTAAATGTTACCCAAATATGAGTCATTGACTCACTCAACCCAAATAATTCAGATTGTGGTGGATAAGCAAATAAATGTGATGGAAATAAGAAAAGAAGGGTAAGAATTAATTTTTTTACACCATACATCTTAATAGGATGTCACAACGCTTACATAATTCAATATATATATAAATAAATATTTATTACAAAAGATGAGGTCAATTCTTGAAGCAAAAAAATGGTAGGGAGTACGCGGATCGAACGCGTGACCAACGGATTAAAAGTCCGGTGCTCTACCAGCTGAGCTAACTCCCCAAAACGAAGCATGAATTATCCAACATTAACAATGTTGGGTCAATAAAATTAAACAGATAATTAACTAACTAGTTCAATGACAGAACATTAAAAAAAAAATTCAGTATTGATAACAAAAGAGACTTACTAATTCATCCCTGGAATTTTACCTGCAAGGCCTCTCATCATTTTACCAATTCCACCTTTAGAGAACATTTTCATCATTTTTTGCATTTCTTCAAATTGCTTAAGGAGGCGATTAACATCCTGGACCTTAACTCCAGAACCGTTTGCAATCCTTATCTTTCTTTTTGCTTTGATGATTTCAGGCTTTGTTTTCTCTAATTTTGTCATGGAATTTATAATTGCTTCAATTTGCATCATCGACTTGTCTCCTTGTTCAGGATCTATTTTCGATGCACTACCTGCTAATTGGGATGGAAGCTTATCCATCATTGCCCCAACCCCTCCCATTTTTTTCATCTGTCCAATTTGATTTTTAAAATCATCCAAATCGAAATTTTTACCAGACTTAACTTTATCTGCTATCTTTTCAGCTTCTTTAATGTCTACATTTTTTTGGGCCTCTTCAACAAGACCGACAATATCTCCCATCCCAAGGATTCGAGAAGATATGCGATCTGGGTAAAAAACTTCTAGACCTGATACTTTTTCACTCACACCAATATATTTAATTGGCTTCCCTGTCACATGTCTAACCGATAAAGCTGCCCCACCTCTTGAATCTCCATCTAATTTTGTCAACACAATCCCTGTCAGAGGTAATGTGTCTCCAAAAGCTTTCGCTGTATTAACAGCGTCTTGTCCCTGCATGGCATCAACAACAAAAAGTGTTTCAACTGGATTAAGTATTTTGTGAAGTTCTTTAATTTCCTTCATCATTAATTCATCAATACCCAAACGACCGGCAGTATCAAAAATAATCACATCAAAATAATGTTTTTTTGCATAACTCAGAACGGAGGAAGCAATATTTTTTGGCTTATCCTTAGCTGTCGAATCAAAACATTCTATTTCTAATGAATCCGCTAATGTTTTAAGTTGTTCAATCGCGGCAGGTCGATAAACGTCTGCACTAACTAACAAGACCTTCTTCTTTTCCTCTTTTAGAATTTTGGCTAGCTTGGCTGCTGTGGTTGTTTTTCCAGATCCCTGAAGGCCGGCCATCAAAATTATAGCGGGGGGTTTTGTAGCAATATTTAACTCAGCATTATCACTCCCCATTAAGCTTGTCAGCTCATCTTGCACTATCTTGATAATTGCTTGACCAGGTGAGACGCTTTTTAAAACTTCAGCCCCTAACGCCTTCTCTTTTACCTTATCTATAAAATATTTAACAACAGGTATTGCGACGTCTGCTTCGATTAATGCTATACGTACCTCCCTCATTGCATCACTGATATTTTCTTCTGTGAAGCGGGCTTGGCCTCGAATTGTCTTTACTACCGATTGAAGTTTGTCTGTTAAATTTTCAAGCATAAAGTTTATTAATTTGTTAATTTTTGAATAGTTGTTATTTCCATTATAATTGTCTTTATTAATTAATTAAAATATAAACATGAATGAAACCCTTTATTTAGTTACATTGATTTTATATTTGATCCCATGCCTCTCTTCAATCTCAAATATAAAAATCATAAAAAATTATAGCGTTCTTGTTGCTGCAGGCTTAATCTCGCATGCATTGTTGATTTATAATCACATCTTTAATCAAGGCGTTGACTTAAGTTTTGCTAACTCCACATTACTATTGAGCTGGATAATCGTTTTGATATACCTTTTATTGAACAGCAAATCTAAATATCGAGGATTGGAAATATTTACCTTAATTCCTGCATTAATAATAGTGCTCGTATTTCCTTTAATTCAACCCGATCACCAGTCCATTCAATACTATTCACTTCCTGCGAGCGTACATATTATTATTGCTATGCTTGGCTATGGATTGCTTGCCTTTGGTTCTATTTTTTCTTTATTTTTACTATTATTTGAAAAAAGCTTACATGCCGAAACTAAAAGTTCATCAATGATTTCAAGCAGTGAACCATTGCTTGATGTAGAAAGTAAATTATTTCAGATTTATTGGGTAGGCTTTATATTCTTGACCTTTACTCTATTTTCAAGCTTATTTTTTTCAAATTATCTTTTTGGTCAATCACTTGATTGGAATCATAAAACAATTTTTACTATTCTTGCCTGGCTTTCCTATGCACTAGTTTTATTTGGGAGGGTTCAATTTGGGTGGCGAGGAAAAAAATCAATAATCATTTCCTTACTTGCTTTTGCTTTCTTGATTCTTGCCTATCTTGGGACAAAGTTTGTCGTAGAAGTAGTTTTAGTTTAAAAATTATTTTAAACGTAGTGTAGGCCAGTTTTTTTCTTGTGCTTTTTCTAGGAGAATTTTATCTCCATTAACGACTACTGGATTAGTTACAACCTCGAGTAAAGCAAGATCATTATGAGAATCACTGTAGAAAAAAGTTTTTTCAAAATCTGCCAATTTTAAATTTTTCTCATCCAGCCAATCAAATAATCGAGTCACCTTGCCTTCCTTAAAGGAAGGAGTGCCTTTAACTTTGCCAGTAAATTCACCTTCATTCTCCTCAGGCTCTGTGCCGATGAGCTCATGAATCCCAAAAAGCTCTCCAATCGGTTTTGTAATAAAGCTATTCGTTGCTGTAATTATGAGCAATCTATCCCCGGCTTCCTTATGTTGGTTTACTAAATCAACTGCTTTTTTTAAGATCATTGGCTTAATGATTTCATTGATATAATCAGACCGGACTTCATTAAGAAATTTTCTTGTGTTATTTTTTAAAAATTGGAATTGAAATTCAGCAAACGCAAAAATATCTAATTTACCTGCTTGATATTCTTCGAAGAACTTTTGATTCTGCTCCTTATATTCATCTTTATCTAGGTAACCTTTTTTTACCAGGTATAAACCCCAGTTATAATCAGAATCTCCATCTAGAAGCGTATTATCAAGGTCAAATATTGCGAGATTCATAAAAAATTTTGTTCTAGACTTGAGGGTGAGCTCGTTCTGCCTTAGAAACGAGTTTGTTTAGAGCATTAAGATAGGCCATCGAAGAAGCAATAACGATATCGGTATCCGAACCTAACCCATTTACTACTCTCCCTCCTTTGGCAAGCCTCACAGTGACTTGTCCTTTAGAATCTGTACCTGAGGTAATATTGTTCACCGAGTATAATAAGAGCTCCGTATTTGATTTCGCAATTAATTCAATCGCTTTGAATGTTGCATCCACTGGACCGCCCCCCTCTGCCTTTGCATTTTTTACCTCTCCGTCTACCGAGATTTCAATTTCTGCGAAGGGTTTTTTTTGAGTGTCTGTAATGGACTTTAATGAAATAAGTTTAAATCTATCAACAGCCCCAGATATAAATTCTTCAGTAACTAGCGCATGAATATCCTCATCGTAAATTTCAGATTTTTTATCGGCAAGCACCTTAAATCTATCAAATGTAGAATTTAAAACTTCGTCAGAATCCAACTCAATACCTAGCTCAACCAATCTATTTTTAAATGCATTCCGTCCAGATAGCTTGCCTAATGAAATCTTATTATCACCCCAACCTACATCTTGTGCTCTCATAATTTCATACGTTTCTCGATGTTTTAGAACACCATCTTGATGAATACCTGATTCATGAGCAAATGCATTCGCCCCTACAATCGCCTTATTGGGCTGCACAGGGTAGCCTGTAATATTTGAGACTAACTTGGAGGTTGTCACAATCTGTTCAGTATTAATTTTAGTTTCGAGGTTAAAGATATCTTTTCTCGTTTTGACAGACATCACTATTTCCTCAAGGCTTGCATTTCCGGCTCTTTCCCCTAATCCATTGATGGTGCATTCCACTTGTCTTGCACCGTTTTGTACAGCAGATAGAGAGTTAGCGACCGCCATACCTAAGTCATTATGACAATGTGTAGACCATATAACATCTTGTGAATTGGGTACTTTTGTAATTAACTCATTCATAAGGTTTCCCCAACTCTTAGGAATTGAGTAACCTACTGTGTCTGGCACATTGATTGTTTTAGCGCCTGCTTTAATTACCGCATCAAAAATTTCAATCAAAAAATTGACATCCGATCTCACTGCATCTTCAGCTGAAAATTCAACGTCATCTGTGTACTCTAATGCCCATTTAACAGCCTCAACCCCTCTCTTTAAAACTTGATCGGGGCTCATTCTTAATTTATTTTCCATATGAATCTTGCTTGTTGCAATAAAGGTGTGGATTCTTTTGTGCTTAGCTGGCTGGATCGCTTGGCCTGCTTTTTGAATATCACTTTCAAGCGCTCTTGCTAATGAGCAGACAGTTGATTTATTAATGATTTTTGAGATGGCATTAATAGAGCTAAAATCACCAGGGCTGGCTGCAGCAAATCCGGCTTCTATAACATTCACACCTAATTTTTCTAGTTGCTTTGCAATCCTCAACTTTTCTTCCTGAGTCATTGAGGCTCCAGGGCTCTGTTCACCATCGCGAAGCGTTGTATCAAAAATGATTAATTCATTCATAGTCATAATTTAAAAGTTAATATAATTTGAAAGTTTCTTAGACTGCAAATAGCTATAAGGGCCTGATAATGCATACAGAAGAGCAATTAAAAAAATTATTTCGGCTGGATTATGTGATATCACACCAAAAATGATCACAATAATCAAAATAGCGATAAATGGCTGACTTTTTCTAAAATTAAGATTTTTACCGCTGTAATATTTTAAGTCAGACGCCATAGCTAAAGCAGAAAAAAAAGTTAAAACTGCAGCAAACCATTGCATCTGGAAGAAACCTAAAAAGATATCATCACCATTTATCCCATTATCAAAGGATATCCAAATGAAACTTGCAAGTAATGTTGCTGCTGCTGGGGATGGCAAACCAGAAAAATATTTCTTATTTTCAATGTCTAATTTTACATTAAAGCGAGCTAACCTGAATGCGGCACATGCACAATATATAAAGGCAATAATCCAACCAAACTTTCCTAAAGGATTTAATGCCCACACATAGATCACCAATGCTGGCGCGGCGCCAAAAGACACCATATCTGACAGACTATCGTATTCAGCACCAAAATCACTTTCAGTATTGGTTAACCTTGCAACCCTTCCATCAAGCCCATCCAAAATAAGCGCAATAAAGATTGCAATAGCCGAATGATCAAATGCCCCATTCATTGCCTGCACTATGGCATAAAAACCTGCGAACAAGGATGCCGTGGTAAAAATATTTGGAAGCAGATAGAACCCCTTCTTCCCCAACATATCTTTTTTGTTATTTTTTATTTTAATTTTCATTTATTACCAAATTTTATCCTACAATCAACGAATAATCATCGTTTAAGACTTATTAATATTTTATACTACTAGATTCTATATTTAATACTCCAAACGGCTTATGAAATTTGAATTACAAAATCAAGATGGTCATGCACGGGCAGGTCTTTTAAAAACCCAGCATGGTGAAATCTCCACCCCGGTTTTTATGCCCGTTGGGACTTATGGTGCTGTTAAGTCTGTTGCTCCAAAAGAATTAGAGGAAACGAATTTTGAAATTGTTTTAGGGAATACCTTCCATCTTTGGTTACGTCCAGGTCTTGATGTAATAAAAAAACATAAGGGACTTCATGAGTTTATCAGCTGGGACAATCCAATATTAACTGATTCAGGTGGGTTTCAGGTATGGAGTCTTGGAAAAATGAGAAAAATTTCAGAGGCAGGGGTAACTTTTAGATCACCGATAAATGGGGATGAAAAATTTATGGGTCCAGAAGAGTCTATGAAAATTCAAAAGATTCTCAATTCAGATATTGCGATGATTTTTGATGAATGTACCCCCTATCCAGCCACTCATGATGAAGCAAAAAAATCAATGCAACTTAGCAATGATTGGGCTTACAGAAGTAAAGATACGTTTGAGGGAAGTAAAAATGCATTATTTGGCATTATTCAGGGAGGTATGTTTGAAGATCTCAGGGAAGACTCACTGAAAGAGCTTACTTCAATTGGTTTTGATGGCTATGCTATCGGAGGATTGTCGGTGGGTGAACCCAAAGACGAGATGGCTAAAATAACTAGCTTCATTGGGCCTAAAATGCCAAAAGAAAAGCCCCGTTACTTGATGGGGGTTGGGACACCTGAAGATATCTTAAACGCCATAGAAAACGGATTGGATATGTTTGATTGTGTCATGCCTACCAGAAATGCAAGGAATGGCATGCTTTTTACGAGTCATGGCGATGTAAAACTGAAGAACTCTAAATACAAAGATGACCTAAGCCCGATTGATTCTAACTGCGAGTGTTATACCTGCCAAAATTTTACAAAATCTTATCTCCATCATCTTTATAAAATTGGTGAGATGCTTGTATCCCGACTCAATACTATTCATAACTTACATTTTTATAAAAATATGATGAATGAAGCCCGCCAGGCCATCAAAAATCAAGAATTTAAATCATTTAAAACCGCATTTATAAAAAAGAGGAAGGTTGATGAATAGAGCTCCTTCTTATGATAAAATCATGTTTTTTTAAGGAAATTACAACGTGAACGAAGCATTGTCAGGGTTTTTACCATTCATTATTATTTTTGTACTTTTTTACTTTATGCTTATTAGGCCTCAAATGGCTCAAGCAAAAAAGGTGAAAGCGATGTTAGCTGCACTAAAAGTGGGAGACGAAGTCTCAACAAGTGGTGGTATTTTAGGAAAAATAACTAAATTAAATGATCAATTTGCAATTTTAGAAGTGAATGCCAATTCACAAATTAAAATTCAAAAACAAACGGTTCAAGCCGTCCTTCCCAAGGGAACAATTAAATCAATATAAATTGTTTAAGTTTATTTAAATGAATCAGTACTCCAGTTGGAAATACATATTAATCCTTTTAACTGTTGGGTTAAGTCTGCTGTATGTCACACCAAATTTTTATGGGGAGTCCTTTGCTGTCCAAGTAATGCCCGTGAAAGCAGGTGAGACAATTGATAGATCAACGCTTAAATTAGTTGAATCGTCTCTTGATAAAGCAAAAATCCAAAATATTGGAATTGCTTTTGAAGATAGCGATATTAAAATTAAGTTTAAAGAGGCAAGTGATCAATTAAATGCCAAACAAGTTATTGAAAAAAGTTTAGGTAATAAATTTGTCGTAGCGCTAAATCTTATATCAAACTCACCTGATTGGTTGTCCAATCTGGGTGCACTACCCATGTATCTTGGCCTAGACCTTAGAGGTGGTGTTCATTTTCTAATGCAACTTGATTTATCAAAACTTTCGGAAAAAAAGAATGATGGTTTTTTAGTAAATGTTAGAAAAGAATTGCAAAAAGAAAATATTAAATACTATGATTCAAAGGTCATTAGTAATTATGTTCAATTGAAGTTCAAATCAGAAGACGCTTTAAATCAAGCAAAAAATATTATAAGGGCTCAAGGTTCGGGTCGTTCAATTTTTGGGGGTAACTCGCCTGCAAAAGAGACTGAAGCATTTAATTTTTCACAAATTAAAAGTAATAATGAGTTCATCTTGAAAATTAAAAATAATCAATACACCGATGAAGAAAATGTAAACTTTGCTTTAAAACAAAACCTTGAAACCTTACATAACAGGGTTAATGAGTTGGGCGTTGCTGAACCAATAATCCAACAACAAGGTAAAGATCGAATTGTTGTCCAACTTCCAGGTGTTCAAGATACCGCAAAAGCGAAGGAAATTATTGGCAGAACTGCCATTTTAGAAATGAGAATGGTGGATGAAGAAAGATCAGATCCAGCTACCATAGAGAAAGCGGAGAATGGACAGGTACCTCCTGGTACTGAACTTTATTATGATCGTTCTGGGAATCCTTTATTAGTAAAAAAAGAGGTGATTTTAACTGGGGAAAGGTTAGAGGATGCTTCACCTGGCGTAGATCAAATGACAGGCCAATCTGTTGTATATCTTGATTTGGATTCTGTAGGTACTAATATTTTTAAAGAAGTAACCCGAAAAAATATAGGTAAAAGAATTGCTTTATTACTTATTGAAAAAAATTATACTGAAGTAATTACAGCGCCAAAAATTAAGAGTGAGATTGGTGGAGGTAATGTGATGATTACTGGTATGGAAAACGCTCAAGAATCAACTGATATCTCATTACTTTTGCGAGCAGGATCACTTTCTGTCCCAATGGAAATAGTTGAAGAAAGAACGGTTGGGCCAAGTATGGGTAAAGAAAATATTGCTCGCGGTGTCAATTCGACGATGTGGGGCTTTGCAGCTATCGTTGTCTTGATTGTCGCCTACTACATGTTCTTTGGAGTTGTTTCAGTTATTGGCTTGTCGGTAAATTTATTGTTTTTAACTGCTTTATTATCTGCCCTTCAAGCTACATTAACATTACCTGGGCTTGCTGCTATTGCTATCACAATTGGTATGGCGATTGATGCTAACGTGCTAATTAATGAGCGTATAAGAGATGAGATTAGAAATGGGATGCCTCCTCAAAAAAGTATAAGTCAAGGCTATGACAAGGCATGGGGCACAATTCTAGACTCAAATATTACAACTATGATTGCTGGTCTTGCCTTGTTTATGTTTGGCTCTGGCCCAATTAAAGGGTTCGCTGTAGTTCTTGTCCTTGGTATCTTAACCTCAGTCTATAGCGCTATCTTTGTGTCTAGAGGGATTGTAAACTATATTTATGGAAATAAAAGAACAATTAAAAAAATCTCTATCGGAGAGATTTTTAAGGTTGAAAATAATTAAATTATGGAAATTTTTAGAGTAAAAACAGATATTCCTTTTATGAAATTTAGAAAAATTTCTGCAATTATTTCTACATCGATATTTATTGCCTCAATTTTATTTCTAGTTACTCGAGGATTGAACTTAGGTGTTGATTTTACTGGTGGCACGCTAATGGAGGTAAGCTATCCTCAAGCAGCAAACCTTGAAGAAATTCGTTCGACACTTAAAAAAATCGATTTGCCAGAGGCACAAGTACAAAATTTTGGAACGAGTAGTGACGTTTTAATCAGACTTCCGGTAGTAGAAAATTTATCACTTGCCGACTTGTCAGAAAAAATTGCTTTGACATTGAAGAAATCAGACCCAGCATTGAAAATTGAGAGGGTCGAGTCGGTTGGTTCCCAGGTTGGCGACGAACTCTATGAGGATGGTGCATTAGCGATATTATTTGTTGGCATAGGAATCATGCTCTATCTATGGCTTCGATTTGAGTGGAGATTTGCTGTTGCGGCAATCGTCGCTAACATGCATGATGTTGTGATAATTCTTGGCTTCTTTGCATTTTTTCAATGGGAATTTAATCTCACTGTTCTAGCAGCTGTGCTTGCAGTTTTAGGATACTCAGTTAATGAGTCTGTTGTTGTCTTCGACCGAGTAAGGGAGAATTTTCGCATCATGCGAAAGTCTTCAGTTATTGAGGTCGTCAATAATGCAATTACACGCACAATGTCAAGAACCATAATGACACATCTGTCTACCCAAACAGTTGTAATATGTATGCTAATTTTTGGTGGAGAAATCTTACATAACTTTTCTATTGCCTTAACAATCGGGATTTTATTTGGTATTTATTCTTCCATTATGGTGGGTTGCCCCCTTGCAATTTGGCTAGGAACTAATCAATCTAATCTTGCTGTTGTCGATGTTAAAGCAGAAAAATAAACTAATTCTCGTATGGATTTTAATTTAAATTTACAGCTTGTTCTATTAGCTGTGCTTTTGGTGCTATCTGCATTCTTCGCTATTTCTGAAACTAGCTTAATGTCGGTCAATAGATATAGACTTAAACATCTCAGTAAACAAGGTAATGTCGGGGCAAAGCTAGCCATAAAACTTCTTAACGAAACAGATAAGTTACTTAGTGTAATTTTACTCTGTAATAACTTTGCAAATGCAGCGGCAGCGGCACTTGTAACACTGATTGTTGTCGAGTTTTTCGGTACACAAGAAAGTATAATCTTTATTGGGACAATCATTACTACATTTATGATTGTCATTTTTAGTGAAATTTCTCCCAAGGTAATTGGGGCAGCGCACCCGGAAAAGTTAGCGCCTTATTGCAGCTTCATTCTCTACCCGCTCCTAAAGGTCTTTTACCCTATCGTTTTATTTTTGAATTTTTTTGTTATTGGTTTTTTGAAGCTCGTAAACATCAAAACTAACTTTAATCAGAAAGACTTAATCAATATGGATGAGTTAAAAAGCATCATTAGTGAGTCTGGCACATTTATTCCTCAAAAGAATAAATCTATTTTCTTAAACTTAATAGATTTAAATAAAGTAACAATAGATGAGGTAATGATGCCGCATACAAACGTAGAGTCAGTTTACCTTAAACAATCTATGGACGAAATACTTGAAAAAGTCATAAATTCTAATTATCGGCAAATGGTTGTCAAAGACAATGATGAAATTATCGGAGTAATTGATTCAAAAAAATTACTAAAACTGTTGGTTAAAGAGCAAAATAATGAAATCACTCATAAATCATTAAGGGAATTAATAGAACCTCCTTATTTTATACCCTCTGGAACTACTATTTACAAACAAATTCAATACTTTCAGGACAACCAAGAGAAAAAGGGGTTTATTGTGAATGAGTATGGTGATTTCATTGGATTAGTCTCTTTAGAGGATTTGCTTGAGGAAATTATTGGGGAATTCAATAAAGATATCCCCTCCAAACTCTCAAAAATTATAAGTGAAGATGATGGATGGATTGTTGATGGTGCAATCTCAATTAGAGATCTCAATAAAAAACTGAACCTAAAGCTGCCCACTAGTGGTCCGATAACTTTGAGTGGACTAATTATTGAATTTTTGGAAAGTATTCCAGAAACCAACACAAGTTTTAAAATGCATGAAACAAAATTTGAGATAATTAATATTTATGAGCAAACTATTAAAAAAATTAAGATTTATAAATAGCAATTAAAATAATTGTATGAATATTAAACCAGACCAACTTGAAGACACAATAGTAAAAGAATCTCAAGTTAAACCGAAACTTCCTAAGAATTATAAAGTCATATTATTGAATGATGATTATACACCTATGGAATTTGTGGTTGACGTCATTCAAAAGGTTTTTAAAAAATCACATGATGAAGCAACAAAAATAATGCTTCAAATACATACTGAAGGTATGGGCATATGTGGTATTTTTCCATTAGAAATTGCAGAGACTAAAATGAATCAAGTGCTAAATTTATCAAAAGAGTCGCAGCACCCCTTGCAATGTATTATAGAAAAGATATAGTTAAATTATGATTGCACAAGAATTAGAAGTTAGTTTACACATGGCATTTATGGATGCACGACAGAAACGTCATGAATTAATTACGGTCGAACATTTGTTACTTGCTATGCTAGATAATCCATCTGCCTCGGAAGTGCTGAATTCCTGTGGAGCTAATCTTGACAAACTGAGAGAAGATGTTGTTGGTCATATTGAAGAACATACACCAAAAGTTGGAGGAAAGGATGACGTCGATACTCAGCCAACACTAGGTTTTCAAAGAGTAATTCAAAGAGCGATGTTGCATGTTCAATCATCTGGGAAAAAAGAAGTGACGGGCGCAAACGTCTTAGTTGCTATCTTTGGTGAAAAAGACTCGCATGCAGTTTATTTCCTTCACCAACAGGGTATTGCAAGATTAGATGTTGTTAATTTTATTGCTCATGGCATTGCCAAGACGACTGAAAATAATCAAAAGGAACAGGCACAAGAAACAACTGGAGCTGAAACCAAAACTAGCAAAGGCATAGAAACTTATGCCGTAAATTTAAATAAGCTTGTTAGTGAAGGTAAAATTGATCCATTAATTGGTAGAGAAACCGAAGTAGAGAGAGTTGTTCAAATTCTTTGCAGAAGAAGAAAAAATAATCCGCTCCTTGTTGGTGAGGCGGGTGTAGGTAAGACTGCAATTGCAGAGGGTTTAGCTAAAAAAATTGTAGATAAAAATATCCCAGCAGTTTTAGAAAACATGACTATATATTCACTAGACCTTGGTGCACTTATTGCTGGCACCAAATATCGAGGAGACTTTGAGCAAAGACTTAAAACTGTTATTAAACAGCTTGGAGAGCAAAAAAATTCTATATTATTTATTGATGAAATCCATACAATTATTGGTGCAGGGTCTGCAAGTGGTGGGACACTAGATGCATCAAATATATTAAAACCTGCTCTAGCAAGAGGAAATGTTAAATGCATAGGTGCAACAACTTATCAAGAATTTAGATCAGTTTTTGAAAAGGATCATGCATTAACGAGAAGATTTCAAAAAATAGATGTTGAAGAGCCGACAGTAAAGAATACTATTGAAATTCTTAAAGGTTTAAAAAATCATTTTGAGAGCCATCATAATGTTAAGTTTACTAATAATGCATTGATAAGTGCAGCTGAATTATCTGCAAAATTTTTAAATGATAGACGCTTACCTGATAAAGCAATTGATATTATTGATGAGGCAGGTGCTGCGCAGAGAATTCTACCTAAGTCAAAACAAAAAAAGAATATTGGTTCAAAAGAAATTGAAGATGTAATTGCCAAAATTGCTCGAATACCAGCTAAAAATATAAATAAAGATGACCGAAGTTCCCTAAAAAATCTTGAGAGAGATTTAAAAGCTGTAATATTTGGACAAGACAAAGCTATTGAAACACTATCAAATGCAATAAAAATGTCACGAAGTGGAATTGGTCCAATAGATAGGCCGATTGGAAGCTTCCTCTTTAGTGGTCCAACCGGCGTTGGTAAGACTGAAGTTGCACGTCAGCTAGCATATACACTTGGTATAGAACTAATACGGATTGATATGAGTGAATATATGGAGCGTCATTCTGTTTCCAAGTTAATAGGGGCGCCTCCGGGATATGTTGGTTACGATCAAGGTGGAATCCTAACAGAACAAATTAATAAAAATCCTTACTCTGTTTTGTTACTAGATGAGATTGAGAAAGCAAACCCTGATATTTTTAATATTCTTCTTCAAGTTATGGATAACGGTATATTGACTGATAGTAATGGTCGTAAGACAGATTTTAGAAATGTTACTGTTATTATGACTACGAACGCTGGTGCAGAGACTTTATCAAAGTCAAATTTTGGTTTTACACAAACAAAAGACAGTGGAGATGAGAATGGTGAGATAAAAAAAGTCTTCTCACCAGAATTCAGAAATAGATTGGATGCAACAGTCTCTTTTTCATCCTTGGATAATGAAATTATTTTGAAGGTTGTGGATAAGTTTTTAATTCAATTAGAAACGCAATTACATGATAAAAAAGTTGATGCCTCATTCACAAAGGAGTTAAAAAATTATCTAGCAAAATCAGGCTTTGATGAGCAAATGGGTGCAAGGCCAATGGCTAGACTTATACAAGATACTATTAGAAAGGCGCTTGCTGATGAACTTTTATTTGGTAAGTTAGTAAATGGTGGTGAAGTTGAGATTGATATTGATGCTAAGGAAGAAATCGTTCTGAATATCAAAGAAAATGAAAAAGCTTCCGTTTAGATTGTCGGCTTCTTCATTATTTTAGTAAATAAATCTGAAACACTTATTCTTTCTACCCATTTTTTTAAATTAATATAAGAAGCTTCCTCAAACCACTTCAGGTCTACGTAAAAAAACTGCCTTATAAATGGAAAAATAGCCATATCTAGATAACCAAACTTATTTGATAATAAATATTCCTGCTTCTCAAGCCTTTCATCAATATTTTTAATATAAATTTCACATTCTTTTCTGTACTTTGTCTTTAAAGAAACCTCCTTATTGCTGGTGTATTTATATAGGTCTAATTTATTTTTAAATTCACCATCATTAATTTTTATCATGCTTTTAATTACCACCAAATCATGCGGATTTATTTTTATGGAGTTATTATTTTGTTGCTTCATTGCCCAATTCATAATATCTATACTTTCATCGAGAACCATGTCCTTGTATATAAATACCGGGACTGTTCCCTTGGGGCTAATTTCCATCATTTTTTTTGGCTTATCTTTAAGGGATATCTCAAATATATCAAAGTCAACTCCACAAGATAATAATGCCATTCGAGCTCTCATGGCATATGGACATCTTCGATATGAGAATAACAGGGGTTTTTCCTGTTTTACTTTATCTAGTTGCCTTACGTAATTCATTGACAAGTCCATGCCCTTTGAAAATAAGTCCTGTATAAATTTGAATTAATGATGCCCCATTTTTTATTTTTTCGATGCCATCATCTGCAGTAATTATTCCACCTACCCCTATAATCGGTATTTTTCCATCTAGACATTTATTAAGATGATTAATGACATTTGTAGATTTTTTATTTAATGGAGCTCCTGACAGACCTCCCTCTTCCGAAGAATATTTGGAGTTCGAAAGACCTTTTCTATCAATTGTGGTGTTGGTTGCAATCACTCCGTCTACTTTATATTTTAGAAGTAATTTTGCTATCGAATCTAACTGATTGCTTGAGTTATCTGGAGAAACCTTAACGACAAAAGGGACTAATTTTTTAAACTTTTTATGAAGTATTTTTTGTTCATTCTTTAGTACTTTTAATAATGTCTCGAGATATTTGTCACTTTGCAAATGACGTAAATTTTTAGTGTTGGGTGAGGATATATTTATCGCAATATATCCTGCATAAGGATAAGCTTTCCTGAAACAGATTAAATAATCCTCAACAGCTCTGTCTATAGGTGTATCAAAATTTTTGCCTATATTAATACCTAAGATCCCATTAAACTTTGCTTTTTTTATATTTTTAATAAATTGATCAATGCCAACATTATTAAAACCAAATCTATTAATAATTCCTTCATCTTTGATTAATCTAAAAGATCGTGGTTTACTATTTCCTGGCTGACTTCTGGGTGTAACAGTCCCCACTTCGATAAATCCAAATCCTAGTTTTGAAAGGGGAGTTATATACTCTGCATTTTTATCTAACCCTGCTGCAAGCCCAACTCTATTTGGAAATTTTAACCCCATTATCATAATTGGTTTTGAAGTTATATTTATCCTTCTTATCAAACCAAAAAAACAGCCAAGCTTCAAGCCTTTCATTGATAGATGGTGAGCTAATTCTGGGTTTAATAAAAATAAAAAGGATCTAATAAATCTATACATATTCTTTTAATATTTCACGTTGAAATCCATTCTAATCCTAAATCTTGATCAATTACACCTACATTTGAATTATGTTTATTCACTACCTCAAATATCATTTGCTTCACAAGATCGATTTTATTATTCTTTTCACTTAGATGGGCGGCTATCACCCAATTTAATTCTGGATGGCTGATAGATGACAAAAGCTTTAATGATTCCTTATTTTCAAGATGCCCATACTCCCCATCAATTCTTTTTTTTAATGAGGCAGGATAATCAGAGTCCTTAAGCATCTCTTCGTCATGATTAAATTCAAGTACGAGAAGATTTATCTTAAGTAACTTTTGTACAACATGTTTAGTAATTTTCCCTAAATCTGTCATGATTGCGATACTTTTTTCCATACAATCAAACCTAAATTGAAGAGGCTCTCTAGCATCATGAGGGACTGGCATGGGAGAAACTGAAATATCGTCAATCATGAATGAGTTAAAGTTTTTGATAAATTCAAATTTTATTTTGTGACCATCATTAATTTTTTTATGGCTCATTTGATAAGTACCGTAACTCAAATAAATTGGTATTTGAAATTTATTGGCTAGACTAAATGCTCCTTTAATGTGGTCCTCATGCTCATGAGTAAGTAATATTGCATTAATTTCATTGGGTTTTATTTGATATTTTTCTAATCTTTCAATGGTTTCTTTCAAGCCGAAGCCGCAATCCACCATCAAAACAGTTTGATTATTTTTAACGATAAAAGAATTTCCCGAGCTACCACTGCCTAATGAACAAAACTCCATTTATTTTAAATAATCGTAAAGGATATTTAAGATTGAATCTGCCGTTGGAGAATTATTCTTTGTACCATCTGGATTCTCGATTGAGACGTATGTCCCACTGTCTGATTCATTTAATTTAACTAGATAACTTTTAGCCTCTGGTTCTTTGTCACATTCATCACTAAACATGCAATCTAAATCAAATTTATATCCAGGCCCTTCATATTGATTTGAACCACCCTTATTAATAGCTCTCGCAGAATCAACATCAGCCGGCCCTTCATCTTCTTTCTTCTTTCCTCTTCTCCCTTTTTTCCTTATATCTCCATCTTTGGCCCCTGTTTGTTCCTCAGCCATTTCTTCAACTTCAGCTTCATCATCACTCCAAAAATCGATTGAATCTAACCATCCTTCTTCCTCCTTGGCTTTTTTATCTGCTTCACCAATATCTAAATCCGTATAGGTGACATAATAAAGCCCTTTACTGCGATCTCTATCCTCTGTTAAAAACCCTATCATATCTAAAGCAATAGAAACCCTCCTCCAAGAGCGATCAAAAGGTTCATAAAGCTCAATGGCTTTACCATTATCATTTACTAGTTTTGCCTTAACAATAACTTGAGGTTTTTCAATTCTCTCCTTAGCATCTAAATCTTGCATCCCCAAGAAGACTAACAATCTACGCATAATCTCTGCATTAATCTGCATATCAACTTCTGTTAACTCTATATCTCCAGATGGTTCAGATTCCTTTGGGTCATCATCTGATTTATATTCGGGAATGCTGTATACGGTACTAGGGTCGTATGTACCTTGTCTCGCACGTGCAATAGCTTCCATGGCTTCAGTATTCACCCCGTCTCTTTTACGGTGAGAAATATATATTTCAGTAGAATTAGTCTGAGAACCTTTTTCAAGCCTAGTCCTAAACTTCGTTTTTTCATCGTTCCCAGAAAGTGAGTCAAGCCAAGAATCAAATGTATCAGCAATACCTAATTCCTCTTCAATGTTTTCAGGTGTAGTCCACTCTGTTTCCATAATTCCTAATCTACGATTGGTCTTTTTCATATTAAAACCTTGCTCGTACCAAAAGTCTTCCAAATGAGGCCAAATTTTATCAGGACTTTTATTCACAATGAGCCATCTAAAGTTTCCAGACTTAACCAATTTAATGCCGTCTGGATCTTTTAAGAGCTCAACTTTTTCTATTGTTCTATTTCGTTGATTCTCATAATCTGTGTAGGAAGTTGCTGCACCTGGAACATTGTACGTATCAGAAGTTTCGTATTCTGATAAATCCGGTGGCAATTGAAGTTTTTCTGCTTTTGATGAATTGACGTAATCTGGTGCCGTTACCTCGTTAAACTTATCTGTGAGAGGTTTAAAAGAGCATGAGCATAAAATTAAAGCTAAAATTGGCAGGCCAATAAGCTTCCTCATAAAGTTGCCTCGTAAGCTATGATTAGTTTTTGATGGTATTTTTCATCAAGAGAAACTAATGGGAGTCTTATTTTTGAATTTATTTTTCCTAAATAGCTGAGTAACCACTTAACTGGGATAGGGTTTGATTCAACAAACATGGCATCATGTAACAGCTCTAATTTTTTGTTAATTTCTCTTGCATCCTCATACCTTTGATTAAGCATATTGTCACATATGCTATGCATTAAATCCGGTCGGACGTTTGCCGTAACAGAAATTGTTCCCTTACCTCCATGCTTCATATATTCTAAAAAAGTCGTATCATCTCCACTAAGAAATAAGAATTCTTTGCCTACACTTTTTTTCAAGTCATCTATCCTATCTATCTCTCCAGTTGCATCTTTTATGCCAATAATATTTTTAAGAAGACTCAAATCTGTAACAGTTTTGTTATCAATATCTACACCTGTTCGACATGGGACGTTATATAAAATTTGTGGTATGTCGACACTGTCATTAATGGCCTTAAAGTGTTCGTACATCCCTCTTTGGTTTGGCTTATTGTAGTATGGCGTGATAAGTAAACATGCATCAGCACCTAATTCTTTTGATTTTTTTGTTAAGAATATTGCTTCTTTTGTAGAGTTTGCACCTGAGCCAGCTATAACAGGGATTTTACCATCGATGTACTTTACAGCTTCTTTGATAAGGTATGTATGTTCATCAACATCAATAGTGGGCGCCTCACCACTTGTTCCTACAACAACAACGCCGTCACTTTTACATTCTATATGATAGTCTAAAAGCCCTTTAAAACTTTTAATGTCTAATGAACCGTCAGAGTTCATGGGTGTTACAATCGCTACCATACTTCCTTGAAACATAATTTTCCTAAATCAATTATATAAAGTTTTGCTAATAAAACTAAAATAAATGTATTCAATGCATCCAAAAACTAGTCTTTGATGCAATTATAGTCACTTTGACTCTTAAATTATAGTTGAAAATTATTTTTCAACAAAAGCGTGTTCAATTACGTAATCACCTGGCTCACCAATACGTGGAGATACTTTAAAATTCATTGAGTCTAAAAGGTCTTGCGTATCTTTTAGCATTTCTGGGCTACCGCATATCATCGCCCTATCATCTACTGGGTTCATTTTTTTTAACCCGATATCTTTGAATAATTTACCAGATTTAATTAGATCGGTTAATCTGCCCTCGTTTTTGAATGCTTCTCTTGTAACCGTTGGGTAATAAATTAATTTATTTTTAACTTCGTCGCCGAAGAATTCATTTTTAGGTAATTCATTTTCTATAAAATCTTTATAGGCTAAATCATCGACTTTTCTTACACCATGAACCAAAATAACTTTATCAAACCTATCATACACTTCAATATCCTGGATCAAGCTCATGTAGGGCGCAAGGCCTGTACCTGTTGAAAATAAATAAAGATTTTTTGCCGGTTTAAGATCATGAATGACAAGTGTTCCCGTTGGCTTTCTACTTACAAGAAGCTCATCACCTACTTTGATATGTTGTAGCCTTGAGGTTAATGGGCCATCTTGTACCTTTATACTTAAGAACTCAAGGTATTCATCGTAATTTGGACTAGCAACACTATAAGCACGAGCTAAAGGCCTTCCATCCACCTCTAGACCTATCATTACAAATTGTCCATTTTCAAATCTCAATCCATCCTGACGAGTTGTTTTAAAACTAAACAAAGTATCATTCCAGTGATTAACACTTAATACTTTTTCTGTTGAATATTTACTGTTATTGCTCATTTATTAATTACTTTCATTTAAATTTGTTAAGTTAATTATTCTTTAATTAATTTATTAATTTCTGGAATTGCATCAAATAAATCAGCAACTAAGCCATAATCTGCAAATTGAAAAATAGTTGCATCAGGGTCATTATTAATTGCGACAACAACCCTACTGTCTTTCATTCCATAAATATGTTGATTTGCTCCAGAGACGCCTACTGCCATATATAATTCAGGTGCTACAACGACTCCGGTTTGTCCAACTTGAATCTCATTAGGAGCATATCCAGCATCGACCGCAGCTCTTGTTGCACCTAGTGCAGCTCCCAGCTCATCCACCAAGGGTGATAAAACTTTATCGAAATTTTCTTCGCTTCCAAGAGACCTACCACCAGATATCACAATTTTAGCATCGATTAATGCAGGTCTATCTGATTTGTTTATTTTCTCTGACTTCCAACTTGTCAAATTCATTGCTGGCGGCGTATCTTTTGAAATTATCTCGGCATCACCACCATCTCTAGAGCATGATTCAAAAATGCTTGTATGGATAGTAAGTAATTGGATAGGATCTTTGCTTTGTATTTTTGCATGCACATTACCTGCATATATTGCTCTGGTATATACGTTATTACTCTCTATTTTTAGGACATCTGTTATCAATGCTACATTTAAAACTGCAGCTACCCTTGGCAAGAAATTTCTGCTAAACCAAGAATGGGCAGCCAGTATCACCTGGTAATCATTACTTAGCATTTCTACAATTTTTGCAGCATCTTCTGCAAGAAGATGTTCTAAGTGATCTCCATCGAGCCTTATAACACTGCTTACATCTTTAATTTTTGCAGCTTTTTGTGCAACATGTTCGGTATTCTTACCCATGACAAGCAAATCAACTTCACCATTCCAGGATTTTGCTGCCGAAATAACTTTAAATACTGAGTCATTAAGTTCGGATTCATTATGCTCCGCTATTACTAAAATTTTTATGTGGGTATCTATAACTTTATTCCTTCGTTATCCTTTAATTTTTCTAGTAATTCTTCCACACTACTTACCTTGATACCTGCCTTTCGAGATGGAGGTACTGAAACCTCAAGTAATTCAAGTTTTGTTGATGTGTCATTAGCTAGTTCGCTCGCCTTAACTTTCTCAATTGTTTTTTTTCTGGCCATCATAAGATTAGGTAACTTCACGAAACGTGGTTCATTTAATCTTAAATCTGCAGTCAATACTGCAGGCAAATTCATCTCTAAAATATTGGTACCCCCATCAATTTCCCGAGTCACAATAAGTTTATTGTTTTCAATTTCAATTTTAGAAACAAAAGTTCCTTGAGGATAATTAAGTAATCCAGCGAGCATTTGCCCAGTTTGTCCAGCATCACTATCAAGGGCCAATTTTCCAAGCAAAATTAAATCTGGCTTTTCTTTTTCTACCAAGCCCTTTAAAACCTTCGCAACACCAAGTGGCTGAAGATATTCTTCACTTTCTATTAATATAGCTCGGTTGGCGCCCATTGCAAGACCATGCCTTAAGACATCCTCATTTTTTGAATCTCCAATTGAAACGACAGTGATTTCAGTGGCCAATTCTTTTTCCCTTAAACGAAGAGCCTCCTCTAAAGCATTTTCATCAAAAGGATTAATACCCATCTTTATCCCATCAATGTCGACATCCGAACCGTCACTTTTTGGCCTAACTTTTACGTTGTAATCTTGGACTCTTTTGATTGCAACTAATATTTTCATTTAATTATGGCTTTTTAAATTTTTCAAAGACCAAATTATACATCTTGAAATAGTTTTATCCTATTGATTGAATGTATAATATTTGTATTTTCCTAATACTCAAAATATCTAAATCTACTCAATTTAACGAGATGTATCTTAAAAAAATGAACTGAAATAGGAAAAGGAATACAAATACTTAATTAACATTTAATCTTGTTTAACTAAATATATCAAAGCTTATGAATGATAGAGATGTAATGGAATATGATGTTTTAATTGTTGGTGGCGGCCCCTCTGGTCTCTCAGCTGCAATCAAAATTAAACAACTTGCCAAAAATGAGAAAAAAGACATTTCAGTTTGTCTTGTTGAAAAAGGCGTTGAAGTTGGATCTCATATTTTATCAGGCGCTGTCATTGATCCAATCGCCTTAAATGAGCTCATTCCTAACTGGAAGGAGAAAGGAGCTCCATTGAATACAAAGGTAAGTGAGGATAACTTTAGCTTATTTAGTAAAAAAAATAATCTTTCAATCCCTCAAATCCTCATGCCTCCCTTAATGAGTAATAAGAATAATTACATTATCAGCTTAGGTGATCTGAGTAATTGGCTCTCAAAAGAGGCTGAAAGCTTAGGTGTTGAGATTTATCCAGGTTTTTCAGCACAAGAGCCATTATTTAATGATCAGAATGAATTGATTGGTATCTTGACTGGAGATATGGGACGAGATGCTAGTGAAAATGAAACAAATAATTTTGTTCCCGGCATTGAAATCCATGCAAAATATTCACTAATTGCTGAAGGAGCTAGAGGCTCTATTACAAAATTAATTGAACAAAAATTATCTTTAAGAAAAAATAGCGATCCACAAAAATATGGATTGGGCTTTAAAGAGACATGGCGCTTAAAAAAAGAGAAGCATAAACCCGGATTAGTAGAACATAGCCTGGGATGGCCACTAAAAGATGATACTGGAGGTGGCTCTTTTACATACCACTATGGCGAAGATTTAGTTTCTTTGGGGTTCGTTGTTCATCTTGATTATTCAAATCCTTATCTATCCCCATTTGATGAGTTTCAAAAGTTTAAAACACACCCTAAAATAAAAAAATTGTTAACTGGCGCAGAAAGAATAAGCTATGGTGCAAGAGCACTAAATGAGGGTGGCATTCAGTCTTGGGCAAATCTTGTCTTTCCAGGTGGAATATTTTTGGGCTGCAGTGCTGGTATGGTAAATGTGCCAAGAATCAAAGGAACGCACAATGCGATGAAATCTGGAATATTGGCAGCGGAAGCAACCGTTGATGCCATCATCAATCCTGCAAAAATACATAACAGAAGATTGGTAGCATACAACGAAAAAATTAAAGGCTCTTGGATTTGGACTGATTTATATGCAGTTAGAAATATTAAGCCTCTGATAACAAAGTTTGGCACTCGATTGGGTATGCTTTTTGGAGGTATTGAGATGTGGCTCACCTCATTTAAATTAAATCTACCATGGACACTCCATCATAAGAAGGGTGATCATGAAACCTTAATGGACATAAATAAAGCAAAACCCATTCAGTACCCGAAACCAGATGGTATATATACCTTTGATAAGTTAAATTCGATCAGTTTGAGCAATATTGGCCATGATGCTAATCAGCCATGTCATCTTAAACTTAATAATCAAGAAATACCTATCAGTTATAACTACCCCAAGTATAATTCACCTGAACAAAGATATTGTCCAGCTGGGGTCTATGAGATTGTCAAGGATGGTGACTCGATAAGACTTCAAATTAATAGCCAAAATTGCATTCATTGCAAAACCTGTGACATCAAAGACCCTAAACAAAATATAAACTGGGTTCCACCAGAAGGTGGAAGTGGTCCTATTTATTCAAAGATGTAACACGTTTTATACCCAGTATCTTTCTACAGTAATATTTCCTGGCTTTGCTCTTCTATTTTTATTGAGCCCAAAACTTTTTAATACCTCTGTTGTTTCCTTTATCATTTCTGGGTTACCACAAATCATAAATTGTGAGTCCTCGTTAATTTCTATTTGCGTAGTTTCTTGGAATTTTTTAGATAAAAGTCCTTCGGGTATTCTAAAATTAAACGAGCCCTTAACCTTACTTCTAGTTACAGAATTTAGATAGATGAATTGATCAGGATAGCGTTGTTTCATCTCTGCTATCAGATCTTGATAGATTAATTCCTCTGCATATCTCACACTATGAATTAGGATAACTTTTTTAAACCTTTTCCATGGGATTGATGTTTTTAGTATTGCGAGAAATACTCCTAAAGCTGTTCCAGTGGCCAACATCCATAAATTTTCTCCATCGGGTATTTCATCTAATGTGAAATAACCGATAGCTTGTTGCATGACAGACACTTTATCACCTATTTCTAGTTTATGAAGTATGGGGGATAATTTACCGTTAGGAATATTGACATAAATAATCTCAAGCATTTCATCTTTCGGGGCACTTGCGTATGAATAGGAACGGGTGATGAAATCATCATTTACCTTTAAGCCAATCCTTGTGAACTGACCTGCTTGATGATTATTTATTTTTGCCTTGATTTTTAGTGAAGCTAAATTGTTCGTCCACTTTATGTTTTTAACAACTTCGCCTTCTAGCCATTCTTCCATATAATTCTAACCAATTACAAATTTAACTAATGTCTTAACCTATCATCATTATACTTTAAATAAAAATCGCCTTCGTCGATGCATTTATCCCTTAAACCTATTATTATTTCAACATGCTTGATGATTTGACCGAAAAAATAAATTCTATCCTGCCACAAACTCAATGTGGTAAGTGTGATTTCTCTGGATGTAAGCCCTATGCCAATGCAATTGTAGAAGGTAAGGCAGATATCAATCAATGTCCCCCTGGGGGTAAGACAGGGATATTAAAAATCGCGCACCTATTAAAGGTCGAGTATAAACCGTTAAATGAGAGCCATGGGGTTAGCAAACCAAGAGAAATAGCAATTATTGAAGAAGATAAATGTATTGGTTGCACACTCTGTATTTTAGCTTGTCCAGTTGATGCGATATTGGGTGCCAGTAAAAGTATGCATACAGTAATTTCAGAAGAATGTACCGGTTGTGAATTATGTATTGAGCCCTGCCCCGTTGATTGTATAAAAATGGAGACTCCCGGCAGTGAAGATGACGAATCAATAAAAGCTAAAAGGTCTGCTATAGCTAGGTCTCGTTATGAATTTAAACAACAACGTATTTTAAGAGAAAAAAATGACGCAAAAGCTAATCGTGCCACCAATACTGAAAAAAAACAGGCGATTGCAGAAGCTATGGCTAGATTAAAAATGAAGTAAATACGTAAATGCATCGTAACTTACATACAAAACTATGAACACAGAAAAAAGAAGGGCAATATTTACCCTTTTAAAAGAAAATACACCTAACCCAACTACTGAGTTAGTTTTTCACTCACCATTTGAACTCCTAATTTCAGTCATTCTTTCTGCACAGACAACTGATATTGCAGTCAATAAAGTGACAAAAAAATTATTCAGTATTGCAAATACACCCCTATCTCTGAGTAATTTAAGAGTAAACAAAATTGAAAAGCTAATAAACTCTATTGGTCTTTACAAAAATAAGGCAAAAAATATTCAGGCGACAAGTTTGAAGCTACTAAAAGAATTCAATAGTACAGTGCCTGCGAATCGAAAAGATCTGGAAAGCCTTCCTGGGGTGGGACGTAAAACAGCAAATGTAATTTTAAATACATTATTTAATGAGCCAGTTATTGCCGTTGATACCCACCTCTTTAGACTGGCTAATAGGATTAATATCGCACCAGCTAAAACACCTTTGGCTGTTGAAAAAAGATTGACGAAATTGATACCGAATGAATTTTTAAGCGACGCGCATCACCTTTTAATTCTCCATGGAAGGTATGTTTGTAAATCTATTGCGCCCCAATGTGGTGAATGTGTGATTAAAACATTATGTGAATATAAAAAGAAGGTGCTTTAAAACAAAGATTCAGCTCTTTCATCCAGTTTTTTCATAATCTCTTTTCTTTCCTCTTCTGTCATTAAAGCCCAATTTGAAATTTCATCAAGCGTTCGAAAACAACCTCTGCAGATGTCCTCGTTATCATACTGACAGACGCCTATGCAGGGCGTGGAAAATTCGCTATCGTCACTCATTACTTTAACGCTCCACAACAATGTTTGTATTTTTTTCCACTGCCACATGGGCATGGCTCATTTCTTCCAACTTTTTTGAATTGTTGGTCATTTTTTTGCTCAGTTTTTTGGGCTTTTTTAACTTGCTCAGAATTTTTTTTGTCGATCGCAGATGCATCCTTTTCGTTTTTAACTTGAACGAGCATTAACACACGCGTACTTTCATATTTAATTGATTCAAGAAGTGCTTCAAATAAGGCAAATGCTTCTTTTTTAAATTCCTGCTTTGGATCCTTTTGTCCGTAGGCTCTTAAACCAATACCCTGCCTAAGTTGATCTAAGCTGGATAGGTGTGATCTCCATTGATGATCAATAATTTGGAGCATCGCCGATCTCTCAAAGTGATGAAGAGCTTCGGCACCGGCTAACTTTTCTTTTTCAGCATAAATTTTATTGGCTGTTTCATTAGTTCTTTTTACAACCTCTTCTATCGCAAGATTAGGTTCTTTTTTAAACCAACCTTTTATATCGACTTTTAAGTTGTATTCACCCTGTAGTTTACTTTCTAAAGCAGGTAGGTCCCACTGCTCTTCAATACTCTCGGGTGGCATGTAGTCATATATTGTCTGGGTAATTACATCCTCTCTGATTCTTGATACTGTATCCTTCATACTAGTGCTGTCTAGAATGTCATTTCTTTGCTCGTAGATGACTTTTCTTTGGTTGCTTGGAACATCATCAAACTCTAACAACTGTTTGCGAATATCGAAATTTCTTGCTTCGACCTTTCTTTGCGCACCTTCAATTGATTTATTTACCCATGGATGCTCAATTGCCTCACCTTTTGGCATTTTTAATTTTTCCATGATTGATGAAACTCTGTCTGATGCAAATATTCTTAAGAGTGAGTCCTCAAGTGACAGATAGAAAGAACTAGAGCCCGGATCGCCTTGCCTACCTGACCTTCCCCTTAATTGATTATCCACCCTTCTTGATTCATGACGCTCTGTACCAATAATGTGTAAGCCCCCCGCATCTAAAACTTTTTTATGAAGGTCATCCCATTTTGCTTTTATTTCTTTAATCTTTTTATCTTGCTGTGCCTGATTTAGCTTGCCGTTATTTTTTACTGCCTCAATTTCGGGCTCAACATTACCACCTAAAACAATATCCGTTCCCCTTCCAGCCATATTTGTTGCAATGGTAATCATGCTGGGTTGGCCAGCCTGAACAATAATATTTGCCTCTTTTTCATGTTGCTTGGCATTCAAGACTTGATGATTTAATTTTGCCTTATTCAGAAGCTTTGATATCAATTCTGAATTTTCAATTGAAGTTGTGCCTACTAAAACAGGTTGAGATTTTTTCGCACAATCTTTAATATCTTCTAAAACGGCCAGATATCTCTCCTCAGAGGTACGATAAATTTTATCGATTTTATCTTTTCTAACAGTAGGTAGGTGCGGCGGAATCACAACGGTTTCCAGTCCATAGATAGAATTAAATTCTTCAGCTTCAGTGTCAGCTGTTCCTGTCATTCCACAAAGCTTTTCATACATCCTAAAATAATTTTGAAAGGTAATTCCCGCTAAGGTTTGGTTCTCTTTTTGGATAGCAACGTTTTCTTTCGCTTCTATGGCTTGATGAAGGCCATCTCCCCAACGCCTGCCTGGCATCATTCTGCCAGTAAATTCATCAACAATCGTGACCGCCCCATCCGCGACAACATAATCCTTATCTTTAATGAACAAATAATGAGCTCTTAAGGAAGAATTGATGTGATGAAGTAAATTTATATTCGCCGCATCATACAAATTAGAGTCTTTTTCTAATATGTTGGCCTTAACAAGTATCTTTTCAATATTAACGTGGCCATCATCTGACAGTACCGCTTGATTTGATTTTTCATCGAGCCAAAAGTCACCTTCACTATCAGGTTTATCTTGTTTTTTTAATTGAGGGATAATCGCATCGATTTTTTTGTATAGATCAATATTGTCTTCAGCTTGACCTGAAATAATTAAAGGCGTTCTCGCCTCATCAATTAATATTGAATCGACCTCATCAACCACAGCAAAATTTAACGGTCTTTGGACACGCTCAGATGCAGCGTACACCATATTGTCACGCAAATAATCAAATCCAAATTCATTGTTGGTACCATAGGTAATATCTGATTCGTAGGCTTTTTTCTTCTCTTCCGGTGCAATTCTTGAAAGGTTGATACCCACGGTTAAGCCAAGAAAGTTATAAAGCTTACCCATCCATTCTGCATCACGCCTTGCTAAATAATCATTCACTGTAACGACGTGTACTCCCTTTCCTGATAGGGCATTGAGGTAGACGGGAAGTGTGGCAACCAGCGTCTTTCCTTCACCAGTTCGCATCTCAGAAATCTTGTTGCTATTTAAGACCATGCCGCCAATTAGTTGCTCATCAAAATGGCGCATACCGAGTGACCTGACTCCAGCTTCTCTTACATGAGCAAAGACCTCAACCAACATGCTTTCGAGAGATTCGCCTTTTTTAATTCGCTCTTTAAATTCTTCTGTCTTATTTTTGAAGTCAGCATCTTTTAATTTTTTTACCTTGTCTTCAAGCGCATTAATTTGGTTAACTAATTTTTTATAGTTAGAAATTAAACGGTCGTTCCGTGTTCCAAAAATACTTCCTAATAAATTTTTTAGCATAATTGTCTTATCTTATTTTTTTAAATATTGTCTTGGGTCCAACGCTCTTCCATTTAACCTAATTTCGTAATGCAAATGCGGCCCCGTTGATCGTCCTGTATTACCAACTAACGCTATTACTTGATTTCTTTCGACGATATCGCCCTTCTTAACTAAAATTTCTGAGCAGTGTGCATATCTTGTTTCTAAACCATCACCATGCTTAATTTTCAAAACATTTCCATAATTCTTTTCTTTTGCAACCATTGTGACTATACCGGCACCGGTCGCCATAATTTCCTCTCCATGGGCTGCACTAAAGTCTAATCCTGAGTGGAAAGCACGGATACCTAGAAATGGATCTCTTCTCCAGCCAAAACTTGATGAGGTATAGGGGACTTCAACCGGATAAAGTGTAGGCAATGTTTCTTTGAGTACCGAATGCTTCAATAAAAGCGCTTCTTTTTTGTTATAAAAAATTTCTCTTTTTTCAACCTTTCCTAGCAGATGGGTTAGTACTTTATGAATATCCCCTGATGTTAGGTTTTCATTTATAAAGGGGCCACCCGAACTTTTATTTTTTTTTTCATTTAACTTGGGAAGTTTGTCCTTTCCCAAGATTTGGCTTTTCATAATTTCTTGTATTCTTTCTGACTGCACATCGAGCTGCATTATACGTGCATTAAGCTCTCCTATCTGATTTATATAC
>CBFHKG010000004.1:124957-130811 GCA_965656355.1 Methylophilaceae bacterium
AATAAACATAACGAATAAAAACTGATACTTTTAGGTTTCTTAGCATTCTTATTTAAGAATAATATTTTCATCTATAAAGTTGTTTTTTTCTATTATTAAAATAAGGTAGCATTATAGTATGGAACCCATAAAAAAGTTGTTAGATGGTCAAAAATTTTCTGAATTTAATGCAAAGAAAAAAGAGCACGATTCGCTACAAAAAATCCTTTTAGCCTGCTTAGATAAAAAATTTAAGGGAAAAGTTCTCGCAAAAAATATGCTTAATAATGTGTTTATCATTGAAGCAATGAATAGTGCCGTTGCCTCACAACTAAAATTGGCAAGCGCATCTCTCATAGAACAAATTAACAACTCGAAAAAAATTGAAACAAAAATAAAAAAAATTAAAGTTAACTTAGCTATTCATCACCCAAAAAATCCAAAAAGAAATATCAAAAATATACCCGCTTCAGCCAACCAATCTCTTAGAGACATGAAAGCGGAGATGAGCAACTCTCCTTTAAAAAGCATATTGAATGATTTATTTAAAACCAAAAAATAAATAATCTCTCATGGCTGAAATCATCATCTTCATTTTTTCTGGTGTCTTTATTGGGATCGCAGCAGGGTTATTTGGCTTGGGAGGTGGCCTGATGATAGTGCCCGTCGTCACCTATTGTCTAGTTTATTTTTCCAACACCCCGTTTGATCAAGCCATCATTATTGGCGTGAGTACATCGTTAGCCTCGATGGTCATTACAGGAGCAATGGCAGCCTATGCTCATAACAGAAATCATAATGTCGACCATGCGATGGTAAAAAGATTTATCCCAGGCTTAATAATAGGATCGTTAACAATAGGGTTTTTTATTAAAAGCATTCCTGGTGACCTCTTAAAATATTTCTTTATTCTTTATGCTTTCACGATTGCCTATAAATTGTTTAAGCATCAAGAAGTATTAAAGAAGAGTACCTTACCCAATCGGTTGCTTTCAAATGTGATTAGTTTTGTTTTTTCAATTATTTCAGGCATTGTTGGTATCGGCGGGGCTACTTTATTTGTCCCCTTTTTAGTTAAAAATAATATCCCTCCCAAGCTCGCTATTGGAACTTCTAGTGTCTTAGGGTTTTTCATTGGATTGAGTGCATCAATCGCGATATATGTTGGTTACCTTTATTCAGGCTTAAATAACCTACATACATTTGGCTTCATCTACACACCAGCTATCCTATTTTTAACTCTACCTAGTCTTATTTTTATCAAATTATCAGCAGGGTGGCTTTTAAAATTAGATGACCTTCTGATTAAAAGATTATTTAGCTTGTTGTTGGTCGTAATTGGAATAATGATGCTTTTAAATTAAGCGGGGCTAGATTTTCTAACTATTTATTTTTAATTCACTTTTTGATTGAACCTTATCTCAAAACAGTTATAATTACGCATTATTTTTTTCAGGCCATATAAAAAGAGGAAGGCTTGAATTTTAAAACTCATGGAGGAAATATGTCACTAGTCGATTACCCAGTAATTAATATAGCCATAGGTGCAGCCATTTTAGCTGTCATTTATGGTTTAGTTATGTCCAAATGGATCATCAACCTACCTGCAGGCAACGCAAAGATGAAAGCGATTGCCGGTGCTATTCAAGATGGCGCAGCCGCTTACCTAACAAGACAATATAAAACAATTGGTCTTGTGGGTATTATATTAACAGCGCTCATTTATTACTTTATTGATTGCAATACTGCGATTGGTTTTGTGATTGGGGCTGTGTTATCAGGCTTATGTGGCTTTATCGGAATGAACGTTTCTGTTCGTGCCAACGTAAGAACTGCTCAGGCGGCAACAAAAGGATTGCCTCAAGCATTTGATGTAGCCTTTAAAGGTGGTGCTATCACAGGTATGTTAGTCGTGGGTTTAGGTCTATTAGGTGTGGCAGGTTTTTACCTCTACCTTGGTGGTGAAACACTCACAACAACAGAAGCATTAAATCCTCTGATTGGCCTAGCTTTTGGTTCATCACTTATTTCTATTTTCGCTCGATTAGGTGGCGGTATCTTCACTAAGGGTGCTGATGTCGGTGCTGACTTAGTGGGTAAGGTAGAAGCAGGAATTCCAGAAGATGATCCAAGAAATCCAGCAGTGATTGCTGATAACGTGGGTGATAACGTCGGTGATTGTGCTGGTATGGCAGCTGACTTATTCGAAACTTATGCAGTCACAATTATTGCGACGATGGTGTTAGGTTCGCTCATGGTATCTAATATTAACGGTGTGCTCTATCCATTAATGCTAGGAGCGGTTTCAATTGTTGCATCAATCATAGGTTGTATTTTTGTTAAAGCTAACAAGAAAATGACCAATGTGATGCCAGCGCTTTATCGTGGTTTAGCTGTTGCTGGAATTCTTTCAGCGATTGCATTCTATTATGTCAGTGTTCAAATGTTCCCTCAGGGAATCGAAATTAATGGTCAAGTCTTCTCAGCGACTGCATTATTTGGTTCAGCGGTGGTGGGTTTGGTTTTAACTGCTTTATTAGTGTTTATAACTGAGTACTACACAGGAACAGAATATAAGCCTGTTCAGCATGTAGCTAAAGCATCTGAAACAGGACATGCAACAAACATCATTGCCGGTATTGGTATATCAATGAAATCAACGGCATTGCCAGTGCTTTCAGTTTGTGCATCTATCTTTACTTCTTATGAACTAGCCGGACTTTATGGGGTTGCGATTGCGGCCACATCGATGTTGAGTATGGCAGGTATTATCGTGGCACTTGATGCATATGGTCCTATCACAGATAACGCAGGTGGTATTGCTGAAATGGCAGGTCTTCCACAAAAAGTGCGTGATATTACTGATCCATTAGATGCGGTGGGTAATACAACGAAAGCAGTCACAAAAGGTTATGCGATTGGTTCAGCAGGCCTTGCTGCTTTAGTGCTGTTTGCTGATTACACATACAAACTTGAAACCTACAACATTATGACAAACTTTGACTTAAGTGAGCCGATGGTGATTATAGGTTTATTCATTGGTGGTTTGATTCCTTTCTTATTTGCAGCGATGGCGATGGAAGCTGTTGGCCGAGCTGCAGCTTCAGTAGTTGAAGAAGTGAGACGTCAATTTAAAACCATCAAAGGCATTATGACGGGTAAAGGTAAACCTGATTATGCGAAAGCCGTTGATCTGTTAACAGCCTCAGCAATTAAAGAGATGGTTGTGCCTTCAATTCTTCCGGTTGCGGTTCCAGTTGTCGTAGGGATTTATTTAGGGCCTCAAGCGCTAGGTGGCTTACTCATGGGAACCATAGTGACTGGTTTATTTGTTGCAATTTCAATGTGTACAGGTGGCGGTGCTTGGGATAACGCTAAGAAACACATCGAAGATGGTAATCATGGTGGTAAAGGATCAGAAGCACACAAGGCCTCAGTGACAGGTGACACTGTGGGTGATCCATATAAGGATACAGCGGGTCCAGCGATTAATCCGTTAATTAAAATTATTAACATCGTCGCTTTATTAATCGTTCCGATACTGTAAGGTAAATTTAAATTTAAAAGCCTGCCCTTTTGGGGTGGGCTTTTTTATATGTGAAAATTTTAGGAATAAACTCGAAACATTAAGAAGGTAACAAAGACAACCCAAATCGGTATCAAACTCAGAACAAATGATTGCGTTTTAAATGTCTTATACATTAGACCTACAATAAAACTTCCATAAGAAATCGTAATCAAGTTACCTAAAATCATACTGCTTAGTGATGAAAATCCCATTGTGTAAAAAGGGTAAGTGACACATATAAGGAATAAAAGGATAAGGTGTTTAGCAATAGATTCATCTTTCTTAACTACAACAGAAAAGCTATAAGATAAACCTGCAATTAATAACATCCACACCGTACCGATGACTTTGGATGATGGGAAAAAAATATCAGTCTCTTCTGATCTGACATTTGAGAGTCCAGAAATATCTAAGTAAGCAATTAAAATATTAATAAGTCCTGTAATTAAAAAAGCTAAAAGGATGAGCTGTAATGCATTTAGTTTTGCGAGTTTTTTTAGCATCGTTTAATTATCATATTGTTGAAGCTTATTAAACGTAATTACTTCATTGAGTCTTTTTGCGTAATCGCCATTACCCAGTGTGGAGTAATCAGATAAGCCTTTTGTTAATTTAAGGGAATCCATTTTATTAAGCTTAGAAAATTCTTCAGAGCGAAGCTTTCTTAATTTCTTATAAGCATCACCTGAATTTAAGTTTCGGTAATAAGATTGAATGCTATCAAACACAGAAGCAAACTTCGCTACGTTTACCTTTTTATTTCCACGGGCACTGATACCACAAGACTTTGAAAAACAATGTTGTCCAAAGAAATTATTTCCCTCGACTGCAAACCTAGATGTTCCCCATGCGGACTCAAGGCTTGCTTGGGCTAAAATTAAACTATCAGGAAAAATATTGACCTTCTTTTTTAGCTGAACTAATTTTTGAGTCAATATTAATTCTTCTTTTATTTTGTAATAGTCAACCAACTCTGATAGTTTTTTCTTTTCCAAATCACTGACTTTTTTACTTTTTTTTGTGCTGTTATGAAGATTTAATATAAATTTTCTATCACTCTTGATACTCGCATTTGCTTTATCAATTAGGGGTATCAAATAATTGATAAAAACTTTTTTTCTCTCAGGGCCAGCCGCATATTTTTTAAAATCAGGTTTTGTCTCCGCGTAAGCACTTGAAAAGGAAATCTTTAGCAAAAGTAAAATCGTTGACCAAAAAATACTTACTCGCAGTTGATGCATTACTACTCCTTTATTTATGAAATTATTGTGCCTGTTAACTTTTCAAATATATCTAAATATTTTTGGCTTGTTTTTTGGATAATGTGATCAGGAAGTTTTGGTGGCGGTGGTGTCTTGTCCCAATCCTGACTTTCTAACCAGTCTCTTATGAATTGTTTATCAAAACTATGAGGTGATGTGCCCACCTGATAGTTATCTTTTGACCAAAATCTTGACGAATCAGGTGTCAGTACCTCATCCATGATAAATAATTTACCACTGCTATCTGTCCCAAATTCAAATTTGGTATCCGCGATCATGATCCCCTTTTGAAGTGCCGCCTCATAGGCAACCTTATAAATTTTAAGACTGATGTTTGAAATTTGATCTGTTAAATCCTGTCCAATTAATTCAATACAGCTTGCCATTGAAATATTCTCATCATGATCACCCACCGCAGCTTTATTTGATGGGGTAAAAATGGTTTCTGGAAGTTGGCTGGCAAGTTTAAGTCCAGATGGGAGGTCAATTTGGCATATTGATTGATCTTTTTGGTACGCCTTCCAACCACTGCCAACTAGATAGCCACGAACGATGGCTTCAATTGGGATGGGTGTTAATTTCTTTACCACCACTGCTCGATTTTTTACCCTTAATGCTTCATCTTCTGTAACAAATTGGCTGACCTTTTCATGAGTCAAATGGTTGGGAACAATACCCTCAATCTTTTTAAACCAGAAACTTGCCATTTGATTTAGCACCTGCCCTTTGTGTGGAATCGTCTCATTCATAATCACATCAAATGCAGATATCCTATCCGTCGTGACAATCAACATTTTGTCTTGATTGATATCGTAAATATCCCTGACCTTACCTTGGTGGAGTAATGGTAAGGATTGAATATCTAGTTGAGATCTATTGTTCAATTGTGGATCGCTTCTCTAAAATTTCAATGGCGGGTAATTTTTGTCCTTCAACAAATTCTAAAAATGCCCCGCCTGCTGTGGAGATATAAGATATATTTTTTATCATTCCAAATTTTTCTAGGGCAGCAATGGTGTCGCCACCCCCGGCAAGAGAGAATCCG
>CBFHKG010000005.1:0-125336 GCA_965656355.1 Methylophilaceae bacterium
AAATATCGTTATATATACAAAGAAATATTTATGTCAAAGAAGAAAATAAGTGTAATTCACGGACCAAATTTAAACTTACTTGGTGAAAGAGAACCCGAACATTATGGAAGCATGACGCTTGAAGATATCAATTCTATGCTTAAAGATCGAGCAAGCGAATTAGGTGTAGAAATCGATATTTTTCAAAGCAATAGTGAAGTCGAAATAATTGAAAAAATTCAATTATTAACCAGTGACTTCACTATCATCAATCCTGCTGCCTTCACACATAGTTCAGTCGCTATCAGGGATAGTCTTGTTGCAAAAAAAATAAAATTCATCGAGGTTCATCTCTCGAATGTTTTTGCACGTGAAGCTTTTAGAAAAAATTCTTTTTTCTCAGACGTTGCTGTTGGAGTCATAAGTGGCTTAGGACCAGAAGGGTATATTGCTGCCCTTAATTATATAAATCAATCTGAATAAATTTCGAGGTAAATAAAAATGGATTTAAGAAAGTTAAAGACCTTAATAGATTTAGTTGAAGCATCAGATATATCTGAACTTGAACTAACAGAGGGTGAGGAAAAAGTAAAAATTAGTCGTCAAAATAATACGGGGTCCTCTTTACCGCCTACTAATTATGTTCAACAACCTATCCAACCAACAGTAAATATGCAACCTCAAGTGCAATCTGAGGCGCCCTCCGATAAGGTAGAAACAACACCAGCAGATAATAAAAATTCTATTACTTCTCCAATGGTTGGTACCTTTTATAGAGCTGCCTCTCCTGATTCAGCTCCCTTTATAGATATTGGCTCAACCGTTAAAAAGGGTGAGACATTATGCATTATTGAAGCTATGAAAATTCTTAATGAAATAGAGTCTGATAAAGAGGGTACCATTACTAAAATTTTAATTGAGAATGGTCAACCTGTTGAGTATGGACAGCCACTCTTCGAAATAAGCTAACCATACAATGTTTGATAAAATTTTAATTGCCAACCGTGGTGAAATAGCTCTTAGAATCCTCAGGGCTTGCAGAGCCATGGGAATTAAAACAGTCACAGTTTATTCCGAGGCGGATGCATTGGTCCAGCACCTTCCAACTTAAGCTATTTAAATATTCCAGCCATCATAAGCGCAGCAGAAGTTACTGATGCACAGGCCATACACCCTGGTTATGGATTTCTATCAGAAAATGCAGATTTTGCTGAACGAGTAGAGAAAAGTGGCTTTACGTTTATTGGTCCAAGACCCGAAACAATCCGAATGATGGGAGATAAAGTCAGTGCTAAGGAGACCATGAATAAAACGGGTGTGCCTTGCGTTCCTGGTTCTGATGGTGCAATCCCAGAAGATAGTGATGAAATCAAAAAAATTGCAAAAAAAATTGGTTACCCTGTCATTATTAAAGCTGCAGGTGGTGGAGGTGGGCGAGGTATGCGGGTAGTTCACACTGAAGCAGCCCTTCTAAATTCTGTAGTAATGACGAAGAATGAGGCACAAGTAGCTTTCGGCAATCCTGTCGTTTATATGGAAAAATTCCTTGAAAAACCAAGACATGTTGAATTTCAGGTATTAGCTGACTCACATGGGAAGGCAATTCATCTTGGAACAAGAGATTGTTCCCTTCAAAGACGTCATCAAAAAATTATCGAAGAGGCTCCCGCCCCTGGTATTAGTGAAAAACAGATGAATAAAATTGGTGCTAGATGCGCATCGGCTTGTGAAAAAATAAATTATCGCGGAGCAGGTACATTTGAATTTTTATATGAAAATAATGAGTTTTATTTCATTGAAATGAATACAAGACTCCAAGTTGAACATACCGTTACCGAACTTATTACGGATATAGACTTGGTGCAAGAACAAATTAAAATTGCTTTTGGTGAAAAACTGAGTTTTCGCCAAAAGGATATTAAATACCAAGGTCATGCTATCGAGTGCAGACTAAATGCAGAAGATCCATATAACTTTATGCCTTCTCCCGGCACAATTTCTAGGTTTCATCTTCCCGGTGGACCCGGTGTCAGAATCGATACCCATGCTTATGGGGGTTATAAGGTCCCCTCAAACTATGACTCAATGGTTGGTAAGTTAATTACTTACGGAGAGTCCAGAGATCAAGCACTTGCTAGGATGGATATTGCTTTATCTGAAATTGTTGTAGAAGGTATTAAAACAAATGTGCCCCTTCATCGGGATCTAGTGAATGATCGAAGCTTCATGGATGGAGGTGTAAATATTCATTACCTCGAAAATAAGCTTAAGAATAAATCCTAAAAAAATATGGCATGGATAAATTTAACTTTTTTTGCGGAAGAAAATGATATTGATCTATTAAGTGAAGCGTTAGAAACCCGAGGTGCATTATCCATATTTATTCAAGATAAAAACTTAAATAACAGTGATGAAGAATTAATCTTTGGTGAGCCTCATAACGGACCAAATAAATTTTGGGCCACCAATCAAATTCAAGCGTTATTTAATGATTCCGTAGATATAAAAGAAATTCAAGATGAGCTCATCTTGAATTTTCAGGATATTGATTTTAAATTTACTGCCTCATCTGTTTCTGAGACAGATTGGGTAAAATTATCACAATCTCAATTTAAACCAATTTGTATTAAAAACAGAATTAATATTGTTCCATCATGGCATAAAATAAATAACCCAAAACTAATTAATATTATTTTAGACCCTGGTTTAGCTTTTGGGACGGGAGCTCATCCAACAACGCATCTTTGCACAGAATGGCTTATTGATAATGTTTCTAAAGAAAAAAAAGTACTAGATTACGGATGTGGCTCAGGTATCTTAGCTATCGCTGCTTTTAAACTTGGCGCTAAAATGGTAAAAGGGGTTGATATAGATCCCCAAGCTATTATTGCAAGTAATGAAAATGGGAATCTAAATAAATGTAATATCGATTGGTTAAATACAAATGAAGATTTTAAGTTTCAAACCGACCTATTAGTTGCAAATATTTTATCTAGCGCACTCTCCGTCTTAGCGCCATTATTAGCAAGTTACTGTGCGCCAAAAGGCAAGATTGCCCTATCAGGTATACTTGAATCACAGGAAAATCAAATAAAAAAAATTTATGAGCCTTGGTTTAATTTTGAAAAAACCTTAAAAAATAATGGTTGGGTATGTCTTAGTGGAGTTAAAGTTTAGATGAAATTTTATAGTTGGGTATTTATGATAATTTTCATATGCTTTTCCTTCGGGTGTGCGTCAACCAAAAAAGAACAGCTTCCAGCGCCTCACAATAATTATAGTGGCCTAACCGTTGATACTTATTTCAGTGGAGAAGATGGTGTAACTTCTGAAATGATGAGAGCATGTTCACAATATGGCGGGCTTGATCAAAACAGTATTAATAATTATGGTGATGATTTATTATTACAAGATGTAGTAAGTTATCAGTGTAATTTTGCGAATAGGTCATCTGATGAGATTACTATTGATGGGAAATCTGTTAAGAGGTTATCTGGAAGTGCTGCTAAAAAAAAATGCGAGGAGCTTGGCTTTAAAATTGGCTCTACAGAATTTCCAAAATGTTTGAGGATACTTACACAATGACAAAAAAAATAAAATGGGCCTTCATATTTGTAATTATTTCTGCGGGCACTTCGTTTGCTGTTGCTGAAAATAAAACTACTAATTTTAAATGCAAGGGAATTGCAACGTTTGAATTAATGGGTTCTTCAGGGAAAAAAGAGGAAGTTAAAACAATGTCTTTTAATTTCATTGACGGCTCGTTACAAGATTTAAATAATATTGACTGCATCTGGTCTAGTGAATTAATTAAATGTACATCGAATTTTTTAAATGTACGAAATTTAGAAATTAATCTTAAAAATAATACAGCCACCGACTTTATTTCAGGAAATAAGGGATTTGGTCAGTATGTAGAAACATTTTCAGGTGATTGTGAAAAAAGTTAACCTATGATATCAGTTGAAGCTATTGATAATAATTCATTTAAAGTTTCAGTCACAAAAGGTTCCTCAACCGAACATATAGTTTTATTAAGTGATCGTTTTCATCAAGATGTCACAAATAATAAACTAACAAAAACTGAGCTTATCACTCATTCTTTTGAGTTTTTATTAAAAAGAGAATCAAATCACTCCATATTAAAAAAATTTAATCTTGAAGTTATCAGCCAGTATTTCCCTGAATATATTGATGAAATAAAAAAAATTATTCTATAATTAATCCACTAAATATAAAAATTTAAGGACTACTGCTTAATGGTAAAAGCTTACGCTGCATTAAATCCTGGAGAAAGTCTTAAACTCTACGAATTTGAGCCTGAAGAATTAAAACAAAACGAGGTTCGAATTAAGGTTCACTCTTGTGGCATATGCCATAGTGACATAAGCGCAATAGATAATAGCTGGGGAAAATCTACATATCCTATGATTGCAGGACATGAAATCATAGGCGAAGTGATTGAGACTGCTCCTAATATCTCAATGCACAAAGTTGGAGACAGCGTTGGCCTTGGTTGGCATTCGGGATATTGTAATAAATGTGATTATTGCCATGCAGGTGATCATAATTTTTGTAATAACACTAAGAAAACTGTATTTAGTCAGTTCGGTGGTTTTGCTGAAGAAGTTGTTGCCGAAGAAGCGAGCGTAATTCCTATTCCTTTAAAGCTAAATCTTGAAGATGCAGGTCCATTATTATGTGGCGGAATAACTGTATTTACTCCTATAGTTGAATTTGGAATTAATGCAAATCACAAAGTAGGAATTATTGGTATAGGGGGGCTTGGCCACTTAGCAATAAATTTTTATAAAGCCTTAGGTTGCCATGTAACAGCTTTTACAAGCTCACAAGATAAAAATGAGTTAATCAAATCAATGGGTGCTGATGAGGTAGTATCGTCCACTGATCAAGTGACCTTAAAAAATATGGGTGCGAAATTTGATCTACTGATATCTACAGTTAATGTTAGCTTAGATTGGAACTTATTTCTAAACACTATAAAGCCAAGAGGCAGACTCCACTTTGTTGGTGCTGTCTTAGAACCTATTAAATCCTCAGTATTCTCGCTTATGACGGGTCGTCGTTCTATATCTGGATCTCCTGTAGGGAGTCCAAAAAATATTAAAAAAATGCTTAATTTTTGTGTTCAACATAACATTAAACCTATTGTTGAGCACTTTAAATTCAATGATATTAATAATGCGATTGATAAAGTTAGAAGCAATGAGGTCAGATTTCGTGCAGTTTTAAGTTGGTAATTACTACATGGCTAACTACAATGTGAGTGGACTAGAAACATTAGCTGAACTAGCTCGCTTATCAAAAGATAATTGGTGCGTCTATATTTTAAAGTGTACAGATGGTACTTTTTATACGGGAATTACCACAGATATTAATCGCCGAATAAAAGAACATGGTACAAAAAAGGGTGCTAAATATACAAAACAACGTGGTCCTTTTAAATTAGTTTATAAAGCTTATTTTTATAATAGAAGCTCAGCAAGTAAAGAGGAGCATAGAATTAAGTCTCTACCCCTTCAAGAAAAAATTAAATTAATTAAATCTAATGCTGTCTTTTCATAAAATAAGAAATAATTAAAAGATTGAAAATTTACTTTATTTTCAATTACCTATATACTTCGCACTCGTAAAGATTATCTATAATTTATCATTAGGTCTAATCTTCTCATAGACATCACTTAAGGATAATTTTTTGTCATTTAATACCCTAAATCTTGCTCCTGAAATACTCAAAGCAATCCATGAGGCTGGATACAAAGAGCCTACAGCCATCCAAAGAAAATCCATCCCGCACATCATAAAAAAAGAACATATTTTAGCAACGGCTCAAACAGGCACAGGTAAAACAGCAGCATTTGTATTACCCATTTTAAATCATTTAACCATTACAAAACGAAGAGGTAAGGGACCAAGAATATTAATTATTTCACCAACACGTGAATTAGCTAATCAAATATCGGACAGTATTAAAACGTATTCACGTTATCTTAAAATATTTTCTGTCACCATTACTGGTGGGATGTCATATCAACTTCAAAATAAATTATTATCAAAACCTGTAGATATTCTCATTGCAACGCCGGGTAGGCTCCTTGATCTTCATAAGCAAAGAAAAGTTAAAATTAACGACACTGAAATTATGGTTTTAGATGAAGCAGATAAAATGCTCGATATGGGCTTTGTGCCAGATATTAGAAAAATTTTCAATGCAACAAATAAAGAACAACAAATGCTAATGTTTTCAGCGACACTAGATCCTGATGTATCAAAGATTGCAGAAGAATTTTTAAAATCACCTACAAAAATATCTATTGAGCCACAGGCAATTGGTCATACAAATATTGAACAGACTTTGTATTACGTTGATAGCCAATCACATAAAATTAACCTACTCGATCATTTCTTGTCGCAAGATGATGTTAATCAAGCAATTATATTTACTGCGACTAAAAGATTAGCTGATAAGTTATCAGACGATTTGTACCATAAGGATATAAAAGCATCTGCACTTCATGGTGATATGACCCAAAATAGTCGAACAAGAACTATTAATCGGTTCAAAAAAAATGGGATAAAAGTTTTAGTTGCAACAGATCTTGCATCTAGAGGGATTGATGTTAAACATATCACTCATGTATTCAATTATGACCTACCTCGCTTTGCTGAAGATTATGTCCATCGAATTGGAAGAACAGGTCGAGCTGACAAAAAAGGCTTTGCTATTAGTTTTGTTAATGAACCTGATAAGGAACATTTGAGAAAAATTGAGCGATTCACAAAATTAAAGATAAACGTTCAGACTATCGAAGGAATGGAGCCTACTAAGACAACAGCAGATGTTCATAAAAAGAAAAAACGCCGTAGTGGAAAGAAAAGGCCTTTTATTAAGTCAGCAAAGAATTTTAAGAACAGCTCAAATGCTCAGAAAAGAATACGAAGTAAAAATAGAAAAGAAGGTCAATCTCCAACAGCTAAGTCTGCTAAAGAATAAACACCCGTCGGTCTTTTTTTGTCGGATCCCCAATACTTATCTTTTACGATACAGCAACGGTCTCTATTCATGTCTGCAACGCCAAATTTTAGCTTAGCGTTTGGAATAATCCTGTATATGTACCTTTCAATTCCATCAATTGATTCTGGAGCATCGTCATGACCACAAAATATTAAAACATTTTTTTGTTTAGCTTCTGTTTGTCGTACACATTTGATGTCTTCCCTTCCAATTTCCACCATCAATTTTTTGATTTTATCTGTCTCTTGATTTGTTAAGGGCTCAAGCCTTAATAAACTTATCCTTTTCATAACAGATATTGCATTTGCATTAATCTTTTGTTTATTCAAAATTTGTGGAATAAATCTAACAATCCACATTTCCTTTTCCTTTGATGACTTAAAATTACTGATTATCTTATCAACTGGATATTTAGAGAGGATAGGTGGGCGCATAATTTATTCTATATCACACATAAAAAGATTATTTTAACCTACTTTATTTATCTTAAGTTTAATAAAGTCACTTTGATTTTAAAATTAGATTAAAATTAAAATATGTCTTATATTATTTTTAAATATATCATTACAGCTGGGCTTATTGTTCTTATTTCTGAGCTTGCAAAAATTTCAGATAAAATCGGTGCCCTTACAAGCGCTTTACCTTTAGTCACAATCAGTGTGTTATTTTGGTTATTTTTTGAAAACCAATCAACTGAAAAAATAGCCAATCATTCTTACTATACTTTCTGGTATGTGATTCCAACACTTCCCATGTTTCTTCTTTTTCCATGGATTATTAAGCATTGGTCATTTTGGCCTGCCATATTTTTATCAATTGGCTTCACAGTTATTTTATTTATTGTTTATGTTGCTGTTTTAAAAAAATTTGGTATTGATTTATTGTAAGTTTGAATTAAATCTTTTATTTCTAGTCTAGCGAGTTATGTTTTATTTATTAAAAATTGTTATTGCTCTTATAGTGATTATTGGTGCAACAGAACTGAGTAAAAAAAATACAACCCTTGCGGCTATTCTTTTAGCAATGCCCATTATATTTTTTGTTTCTTTTACATTAATTTGGGAGGAATCAAAAGATCGATCGCTGATCAGTGGACTTATACAAGAAACCACAATGTATATTTTGCCCGTTATCCCTTTTTTATTTTTGTTTAGTTTCTTAGTGAAATCAGGCTTTAATTACTATTTAGCTCTTTTCATTGCCATTGTTGGAATAACAGTAGGTACCTTGCTAATGAAGAAGTTCTATTAAAAAAGGGACCTATTAAGTCCCTTTTTTTATTCAAAATAAAAATTTTTACTTACGTGATTTCCAGATTGAATATAATACCCATAAAGCTACTAAGCCAATAAGGCCTTCACTTCCTAGTTGAGCCAATATTCCTGAAACATTTCCAATTACATCGGTTTGACCGATAAAAGGTACGTTTGAAGTACCCATCAAGATTTGAAGAACAATTGCAAGAGCCATAAGACTAACTACTGTTTCAGCAAGTCCGCCAGCCCACTTCCTAATGGTTGCTAATATATCCATTTCAATTTCTCCTGTAATTTAAAAATAAGTTTAAACTTTCATCTCTTTAAACTGAGTAAAGTTTACCCCTATAAATCAAATAAAATACAATATATAGTATTTTTTTTTAAAATTTCACTATATGATGATTTTTTAGTATAAAATTGTAGGTTCCCCCATAAAGCATACAAATAATAATAATCAGCTTATTAATTGTTACTCTTATGGAATAATGTAACGCGTCCAGACAGCAAGTAATTTATCACAAATAAAAATACTACTAGAAAGGATGCTATCTTCCAGTTGTTTTTTTTATGATTCCAAAACTCTTTTTTAGCTTTATTTCTAACTTCAATATAAATATTTTTATATTCCATGCCTAATCTTTCTACTTCTTTTTGATCTGAATTTCCATTTGCTTCAAGCATTTGATCTGCTAAATTTTCTTTTAATTCTTTTTCGTTTTCTGTTGCGTACTTATCAAATATTTCCCATCCGTCCATATTTAATATCTGAAAATAATTAAATGCATAGAATCCTGTAAGGGATAGAAGGGCAATAAAATAAAGATTCATAAATCTTTGTAAGTATATTTTCATTTTATTCTTTTATGATTTTTTGAGAATAATTCTCATTTAAAGTTTTTTTATTTTTTTTATTTATTATAAAGGTTTATATACTAAGGATGTTAAATATGGATTGTGGATGCGGAAGAAGCCCGAATGGTAAATGCCTTGGTTGGCATGACCTTTCTGAAGAAGAATACCTAGAAAAGCTTAAAGAGTATGAAAAAAATCAAAAAGCTGAAGGTTAGTTTTTACAGCGTATAAACTTCTGGGAGGCTTATTCAACTGTTACTGATTTTGCAAGATTTCTTGGTTTATCTACATCTGTTCCTTTTCTTAAAGCAACATGATAGGCAAGCAATTGAACTGGAATAGTATGGATAATAGGAGATAGAATTCCAGAATGTCTTGGAGCTCTGATCACCTTAATTCCTTTTGTTTCTACAAAATTACTGTCAGAATCAGCAAACACAAATAATATACCCCCCCTTGCTTTTACTTCTTGCATGTTAGATTTTACTTTTTCTAACAAGGCATCATTAGGTGCTATAACAACAACTGGCATATTTTTATCTACTAATGCTAATGGGCCATGTTTTAACTCACCTGCAGGATAAGCTTCTGCATGTATATATGATATTTCTTTTAATTTTAAAGATCCTTCTAAAGAGATTGGATAATGAATGCCACGACCTAAAAATAAAGCATTATCCTTATTTGAGAAATGTTTTGCCCATTGTTTAATCTGTGGCTCTAAATTTAAAGCTGTTTGAATGCCTCCAACAAGACCTCTTAAGTCATTTAGATATTTTTTTTCTAATTTTCTAGTAATGATTTTTTTATTCTTAGCTAAGGTAATCGTTAAAATAAATAAGGATACAAGTTGTGTAGTAAAAGCTTTAGTCGAAGCAACGCCAATTTCAATACCTGCTCGTGTATAAAAAGTTAGCTTTGATGCTCTTGCAATAGCACTTTCTTGAACATTACATATCGCTAATGTTTTTTTATGCCCCATTTTAATAGCATATTTTAACGCTTCGATTGTATCTAAGGTTTCTCCTGACTGTGAGATGCTTATAACTAATTGATTTTTATTTGGGACTGTATTTCGATAACGATATTCACTCGAAATTTCTACAGAAGTTTGAATTTTTGCAACATCTTCAAGCCAATACTTAGCAGTAAGCCCAGCATAATAACTTGTACCTGCAGCAAGAATAAGAATGCTATTTACATCTTTGAATACAATTTTTGCATTCTTACCGAATAACGCATTATCAAATTTATTGTTATCTATTACTGCTTCGATTGTATCCCCAATTGCTCTAGGTTGTTCGTAAATTTCTTTTTGCATGAAATGATTATGAGGGCCTAAATCCATAGAGGATGTTTTAACTTTGCTCTCATTAATTTTTCTTTTAACTTTTTTCAGATTAGAGCCAAAAATTTCTAAGTTATTTTTGGATAATTTAGCAAAATCTCCATCCTCTAAATAAATTACTTTCCTTGTAATAGCAATCAATGCACTAATATCAGAAGCGGCAAAATACTCAGATTTTCCTTGCCCAATTATCAATGGGCAGCCTAGGCGAGCACATATTATTTCATCTTTATTATCAATAGAAATCACAGCAATGGCGTATGCACCCGTTAAATCTTTTGTGGCAAGTTGCGTTGACTTAAGTAAATCGTTTTTCTTATGATAATAATCAATTAAGTGTGCAATTACTTCTGTATCAGTTTCAGACTCAAACTTATATCCTAATTTCTTTAATCGAACACATTGTTCTTCATGGTTTTCAATAATGCCGTTATGAACTAAAGCAATTTTATTATTTGAAATATGCGGATGTGCGTTCTCTTCAGTAACTCCTCCGTGAGTTGCCCACCTTGTGTGTCCAATTCCAATTAAACCTTCTAATTTTGTTTTTTGTACTTTAGTTTTAATGGAGGTGACTCTTCCCGTAGATCGAACTCTTCTAATTGATCCATTTAAGATTGCAACGCCAGCTGAATCATAGCCTCTGTACTCTAGATGCTCTAAGCCTTCAATAAGTTTTGGTAAAACATTTTTATTTGAGATGCCTGCGACAATTCCACACATATTTATTTTTTCTTTGGCCTTTCCCAGCTTGGGATGCTTGTTTGTTTTGATCTTGCGAGAGATAACTGATTTGCTGGAGTATCTTTAGTAATTGTTGAACCAGCCCCTATCGTTGAACCTGCACTTATTGTAAGAGGTGCAACAAGTTGCGAATTTGAACCAATAAAAACATCGTTTTCGATGATAGTTTTGTGTTTATTTACACCATCATAATTACATGTAATACAACCCGCACCAATATTTACATTTTCACCTACTTCACTATCACCGACATAGCTTAAATGATTAATTTTACTTCCTGAGCCTACTATTGAATTTTTTATTTCAACAAAATTACCAATATTTACATTATTCTTTGTCTTAGCACCAGGCCTTAATCTTGCGTAAGGACCGACATTATTATTCATACCAATTTCTGATGTATCAATATGCGAATAAGGTTTTATATTTGAGTTATCTAAAATATTGCTGTCCGTGACATGAGAATAAGCACCAACTTTTACATTGTTCCCAAGCCTTACTTCACCTTCAAATATACATCCCACGTCAATTTCAACATCCAAACCACAAACCAGTGATCCTCTTATTTCAGTTCGTGAGGGATCAATTATAGTTACCCCTTGCTCTACTAACTTCTCAATTTTTGTTTGCTTCATTATTTTTTCCATAGCAATCAATTCAGCTTTAGAGTTTATGCCTGAAATTGTGCTTTCATTTTTTGCTTCATGGGTCACAATTTTAGTATTATCTTTTTTTGCTAAAGCTACTATATCAGTTAAATAATATTCTTTTTGAGAATTATTATTGGTTATTTTAGATAACCAATTATTCAACTTATTACTGTCGATACACATAATGCCTGTATTTATTTCTGTTATTTTTTTTTCTTTGATTGAGCAATCTTTCTCCTCTATGATTCCTTCAACCACACCTTCTGACCTTTTAATTCGCCCATATCCTTTTGGATTTCTTTTATCAAATGTGAGGATGCCTAAGCCATTTTCAGATACTTCTATCAATTTTGTTAAGTCATTTATATTTATTAATGGAACATCTCCATAAAGAATTAAAGTTTGTGAGCCTTCTAAAAATGAAGTGGTGTATTTAACGGCATCACCTGTACCAAGTTGTTCTTTCTGAACAACCCAATTGATTTCTTCTTTTATGAATTCTCGCTGAATTAATTTAGATTTATAACCTACTACTACATTTATATTGATTGGATTTAAATTTTTGGCTGTGTTAATAACATATTGCAATAGAGGTTGATTTGATAATTCATGCAATACTTTTGGTTTCTCGGAAAACATTCTAGTACCTTTTCCAGCGGCTAAAATAACTACGCTTAATGTCATTTGTTTTCCTTTTTTTTAAAGAGTATAAACAAAAAAAACAGCCTATAGCTGTTTTTTTAATATTACAATTTAATCATTATTTTTTTCTAAGCTTAGCAATAGCTTGAATTTGGGCAACTGCTTCTGCTAATTCTGCTTCCGCTAGAGCAAAATCAATGTCGCTACCTTTTTTACTTAATGATTCCTCAGCTGCTTTCTTTGCTGCCTTGGCTTTTGTTTCATCTAAGTCTTTTCCACGAATGGCGGTATCAGATAAGATAGTAATCTTCCCTGGTTGAACCTCTAAAATTCCACCTGAAATATAAATCAAGTCTTCATCTGATTTATTAACCTTTTTTATCCGAACAGATCCTGCTTTCAATAATGTAATCATCGAAGCATGATTAGGGTATATCCCTACTTCACCCATTTTTGCTGGAGCGACAACAAATTCAGCCTCTTCTGAGAGTATGGATTCTTCCGCGCTAACGACATCAATTTGAATTGTATTTGCCATTTGGTCCTTTATTTATGAAACTGTTTTTGCTTTTTCAACAGCTTCTTCAATGCTTCCAACCATGTAAAAAGCCTGCTCTGGAAGGTCGTCATATTCTCCATCCACAATCGCTTTAAATCCTTTAATAGTATCTTTTAGAGATACATATTTACCAGGAGACCCTGTAAATACTTCCGCTACATGGAAAGGCTGTGATAAGAATCTTTGAATTTTTCTGGCACGCCCTACCGCTAACTTATCTTCAGGAGCTAATTCGTCCATACCTAAAATTGCAATAATATCTCTTAGTTCTTTATACTTCTGCAAAGTTGATTGGACTGCTCTAGCAACTGCATAATGTTCCTCACCGACAACTTGAGGATCTAATTGTCTTGATGTTGAATCTAGCGGATCTACAGCTGGATAAATACCCAATGATGCAATATCTCTTGATAAAACAACAGTAGAATCCAAATGTTGGAAAGTAGTAGCAGGCGATGGATCTGTTAAATCATCAGCAGGAACATAAACTGCCTGAATCGATGTAATAGAACCCGTTTTTGTTGATGTAATTCTTTCTTGAAGTTTACCCATCTCATCAGCAAGTGTTGGTTGATAACCAACCGCTGAGGGCATACGTCCTAATAATGCAGAAACTTCTGTCCCTGCTAATGTGTAACGATAAATGTTATCAACGAAAAATAAAACGTCTCTTCCTTCATCACGGAATTTTTCTGCCATTGTAAGGCCTGACAGTGCGACTCTTAGTCGGTTACCTGGGGGCTCATTCATCTGACCAAACACCATGGCAACTTTTGAATCTTTCATATTTTCTAGCTGGATTACTCCAGCCTCTGCCATCTCGTGATAGAAGTCATTTCCCTCTCGAGTTCTTTCACCAACACCAGCAAAAACCGATAGGCCAGAATGTTGTTTAGCGATATTATTAATAAGCTCAAGCATGTTCACTGTTTTACCAACGCCAGCACCACCAAACAAGCCAACTTTACCGCCTTTTGCAAAAGGGCACATTAAGTCAATCACTTTAATGCCTGTTTCTAGTAATTCAATTGACGGAGACAAATCATTAAATTCTGGTGCTTTTTGATGAATAGACCTAAATTCTTTTGAATCAATTTTACCCACCTCATCAATTGGCCTACCTAAAACATCCATAATTCTACCCAAAGTACCCTCTCCGACTGGAACTTGAATCGGTGCTCCTGTAGAAGCAAATTGAGTACCTCTTGATAAACCATCAGATGAACCCATCGCAATAGTTCTAACTACTCCATCACCAAGTTGTTGCTGCACTTCTAAAGTTAAACCTGCTTCCGCTGTGGAATCTTTGTCATCAATGATTAATGCATCATAAACTTTAGGAAGTTGATCTCTTGGAAACTCCACATCAACAACAGCTCCGATACACTGAACTACTTTTCCGATTTGTTTGGTACTCATTTAATTTATCCTTACTTTATTTAATTTAAAGTTAATTAAAAATTTAAGATACAGCTGCTGCACCGCCAACTATCTCTGATATTTCTTTAGTAATTGCCGCCTGTCTTGCCTTGTTATAAACCAATGTCAATTCATCAATAACATTTCCTGCATTATCTGATGCTGCCTTCATTGCAACCATTCTTGACGATTGTTCTGAAGCCATATTTTCTGCCACCCCGTGATAGATAAGAGTCTCAATATATCGGGAAAGCAGAGCGTCTATGACTAATGTTGCATCAGGCTCATAAATATAATCCCAGGTTGTTTCTGGTGTTTCTGACTTGTCGCCAGATAAAGGTAATAATTGTTCCATATTTGGCTCTTGTTTCATTGTATTGATAAACTTTGTATAACAAATGTGAAGTTGATCAATTTCACCACTGGTAAAACTATCTAACATAACCTTAACGGCCCCCAATAAATCTTCCATATGTGGCGTATCGCCCATACCTGACACCTGAGATTTTATATTAGCGCCAACGCGCCCCATAAAACTAATAGCTTTATTACCTATTGCACACACTTGAACTTTTTTACCCTCTTTTTCCCAATCCTTTATTTGAGAAATTGATGACCTTAATACATTAGTATTCAATCCACCACATAGGCCTTTATCAGAAGTTACAATGATTATGCCTATATTTTTAACATTATCTCTTTGAATTAGAAACGGATGTTTATATTCAGATTGAGCATGAGACAGATGAGCCGCTACAGATCTTATTTTTTCTGCGTATGGTCTAGCAGCCGTCATTCTCTCTTGTGCTTTACGCATTTTAGATGCAGCAACCATCTCCATAGCCTTAGTAATCTTTCGTGTATTTTCAACACTTTTGATTTTTGTTCGTATTTCCTTGCTTCCCGCCATCTTTAATTAACCTTGTATATTAATAAGTGTTAGTAGCTTTATAATCTTCAATTGCTTTAACTACTTTCTTTTCATCATCTTCACTTAAAGCTAATGTTTTCTCTATATCATCCATCACAGCTTTGTATTTTGATGACATAAACCCATGAAGACCACTTTCAAAGGTAAGAACTTTTTCTGTTGGAACATCATCAAAATAACCATTGTTTGCGGCTAAAAGCGTTACTGCCATATTAGACACAGATAAAGGTGCATATTGTGCTTGTTTCATTAATTCTGTAAACATTCGGCCTCTATCAAGTTGCTTTCTTGTTGCCTCATCTAAATCAGATGCAAATTGTGCAAAAGCCGCGAGTTCTCTGTATTGGGCTAATGCTAATCGAACACCGCCACCGAGTTTTTTAATTACTTTAGTTTGTGCGGCTCCACCAACTCGTGATACAGATATACCTGCATTAATTGCTGGTCTTATACCCGCATTAAATAAATCACTTTCCAAGAAAATCTGACCGTCTGTAATTGAAATAACATTTGTTGGGACGAATGCTGAAACATCTCCCGCCGCTGTTTCAATAACAGGCAATGCTGTCAATGATCCTGTTTTACCTTTAACTTTTCCTTTTGTAAATTTTTCCACGTATTCAGCATTAACTCTGGCTGCTCTTTCTAAAAGCCTTGAGTGAATGTAAAAAACATCTCCAGGATAAGCTTCTCGACCAGGAGGTCTTCTGAGAAGGAGTGAAATTTGTCTATAAGCAATCGCTTGTTTGGTTAGGTCATCGTAAACAATTAATGCATCTTCGCCTCGATCTCTATAGTATTCACCCATAGTACAACCAGAATAAGGAGCTAGAAATTGTAAAGCTGCTGAATCTGAAGCAGATGCACTAACAACAGTTGTGTATTCCATAGCACCAAATTCTTCAAGCTTCTTAACTACATTCATAATTGTGGAAGCTTTTTGGCCAATCGCAACATATACACACTTCATGTTTTGACCTTTTTGATTAATGATAGCGTCAACCGCTACTGCTGTTTTTCCCGTTTGTCGATCACCAATTATTAATTCCCTTTGACCTCTTCCAATTGGAACCATTGAGTCAACTGATTTTAAACCTGTTTGTACAGGCTGTGAGACTGACTGTCTATCAATAACACCTGGAGCGACCTTTTCAATTTTATCTGTTGCTTTTGTTTTTACAGGGCCTTTGCCATCAATTGGCACACCTAGAGCGTCAACGACTCGGCCTAAAAGTTCTGGCCCAACAGGTACTTCTAAAATTTTACCCGTACATTTACAAACATCGCCTTCAGTAATGTGTTCATAGTCTCCTAAAACCACTGCACCAACTGAATCTCTTTCCAAATTTAATGCAAGACCATATGTATTGCCTGGGAATTCAATCATTTCACCGGACATAACATTTGAAAGACCATGAATTCTAACAATACCGTCTGTAACTGAAACTACTGTCCCTTGTGTTCTAGCTTCAGAGGTAGTAGAAAAATTCTTAATCCTACTTTTTATTAATTCACTGATTTCTGATGTTGATAACTGCATTAAATATCTCCTGATTTTATGCTTTTAATGTAAAAGCTAAATTATCCAATTGTGCACGAACTGATGCGTCTATTACGGAGTCACCAACAACAATTTTGGTGCCACCAATAATATTTTTATCAATTACTACCTTTCCTTCGATCTTTTTATTAAATTTTTTCTCTAAACTTTTTAATAAATCATCTACGGTTTTTTGATTTGGCTTTTCTGCCATTATTATTTCTGCTTCAATTGACCCCTCTGCGTCTGCTTTGAGCTCCTCAAAAAATTGACTTATCTCTGGAAGGATAAGAAGGCGTTTATTTTCAACAAGCAATTTTACAAAATTAGATCCATTTTCATCTAATTTACCTTTGCAAACATTTAATATTAAATCTTCTCGTTCTGAATCAAGAATCTTTGTATCTTCAATAATTGATTTAATATGCTCATCTTGAATAATCGTACTTAGCAATACCAAAGTATCGGACCAGTTCGAAAGGCTTTTACTTTCGTTTGCAAAGTTAAATACTGCTGTTGCATAAGGCCTAGCGATTGTCGAGATTTCAGCCATTTAAGTCTATAAATCCTTCGCCAGCTTGGCTAACATTGCAACATGTGCTTTCTTATCAATCTCTTTATCAAGAATTTTTTCTGCGCCTGCTAAAGCTAGTGTTGAAACTTGTGATCTCAGCTCTTCTTTCGCTCTATTTAACTCTTGATCAATCTCAGCGCGTGCGCCAGTAATTATTCTTTCGCCCTCTTCTTGTGCAGTTTTCTTTGCAGCTTCGACAATTTCTGTTGCTCTTTTTTCAGCTTGATTAAGAATTTCCGCACCCTTTTGCTTTGTTTCATCTAAGGTTTCAGCATTTCTTTTTTCGGCTTTTTCAAGAGAAATTTTTCCCTCATGAGCTGCAGCAAGTCCATCAGCAATTTCTTTTTGCCTCTTCTCTATTGCGCGAAGCAATGGCGGCCAAACAAATTTCACTGTAAACCATATCAAAATGGCAAAAGCAATTGCTTGAGCAATTAAAGTAAAATTAATGTTCATTTAATCTCCAAATGTACTAAAAGTTAAATGTTATTTAATTAACCAATAACGCTTAATAATGGGTTTGCAAACGCAAACATCATAACGATACCAACACTGATAATAAATGAAGCATCAATCAAACCTAAAAGTAAGAAGACTTTTGTTTGTAACTGAGGAATCAATTCAGGTTGTCTTGCTGCACCATCTAAGAAGCTGGCACTCATTATTCCAATACCGATACAGGCGCCAAGAGCACCTAAACCAACCATTAGGCCTAAGCCAATAGCTGTAAAAGATTGAATCATTGCTAAATGTTCCATATTAAATTTCCTTTAGTTTAAAAATTAAAAAAATATTACTTAATGTCCTTCGTGTGCCATAGAAAGGTATACAACTGTAAGCATCATAAATACAAATGCTTGAAGTGCAACAATCAATATGTGAAATATTGCCCAGCCTGCACCCAATAATGAACTAAAAAACACACCGTAAACACCTGATGCTGCTAGCATACCAATCAATAGGAAAATAACTTCCCCTGCATACATATTTCCAAACAGTCTCAAAGAATGAGAAAGCGGTTTTGAAATATATTCAATAATATTAAAAATAAAATTAGCAGGCCAAACAAGTGGATTTGATCCAAATGGGGCACAGAACAAATCTCGAGTCCAACCTTTAAGGCCATGGACCTTGATGCCGAAATATATCATTAAGAACCACACACCCAAAGCTAGAGCAAATGTCGTATTTATATCCGCAGTAGGGACATTCTTCCAATAATGAAGACCAAAAAAGCCATAAATTTTTGCCATGATATCAATAGGAAGAAAATCCATTGAATTCATTATTAATACCCACACAAAGACCGTTAAAGCTGCAGGCGCTATAAAAGCATTTCTATCACCATTAAATGAAGACTTCACTTGATCATCAATAAAACCAAACAATAATTCAATAAATGCTTGCGTTTTTGTTGGTACACCTGAAGTTGCCTTTCGAGCAACAAGCCAAATAAGGCCCATACTCACAAAGCCTAAAAGGATAGCCATAATCGCTGAATCCAAATGCAAGACCATCATATTATGTTCACTTAACGCAATAGCGTTATTGGTCAAATGATGCCCAATATATTCTGATGGTGTGTTGTATGCGCTATCTGCCAATTTATTATCTATACCTTTTATTTAATATCTACTTTTGCTATTGCTAATCCAGAAAAAATTGCTGCTATTGCTAAACCTAAAATTAAAAACATTGGTACGATAGCTGTTATAAAAATAAAAATTGCTGCTAAAGAAGCAATGATGGTTAAAATTTTAACTAGTTCTCCCTTTAAAGCATCTGTAACAACTCTTGATGCAGTAATTTCGCCTTTTTCCCTATAAGCTATAGGTGCTGAGAGGGTAATACCCAGGGTAACGCACAATGCGCCTAGTACTACTGATACTGCTGCAGTAAAACCTGCTATAAAAAACACAATTAAGGCAACTACTAAAACGATGACATGAAGTTTTTTCATCACGTCAATCACCTCAGTTGGAATACTTTTAAACAAGGCCATAAATATTTACTTAGAGAACTGTTTCATAAAGATTCCAGCTAAAACCAAACCTTTAAAAGTTACGTTTTATCAAATACTAAAGCTCGCAATTTTCCCTTTATTTTACTAATTCGTCAAGTTTTCTAACCCAATAATTTTAACTTTGCAATAATTCTTTCCAGCTCATCTAAATTTGAATACTTAAAATTGATTGAGCCTTTGCCTGATTGTTTATGGCTTATTAATATATTAGTTCCAAATCTGTCAGATAACTCATTTTCTAAACGTTGAATATCATGATCTTTTGATTGCTTTGGAGAAGTTTTTTTTGTTGATCCTTCAGAAACTTCTTTTTCAACTTCTCTAACGGTAAGTTTCTGGTTAACTATTTTTTGACACATCATCGCTTGATCTATTGGGCTTAAAGAAAGAATTGCCCTAGCATGACCCATCTCTATTTTATTCGATTCTAATGCGTTTTGAGCGTGTTCACATAAGCTTAATAATCTTAAAGTATTTGATACGGCAGCTCTTGATTTCCCTACTGCTGCTGCTGCAGCCTCATGAGTAATATTAAATTCATCAATCAAACGCTTTATACCCCTTGCCTCTTCAATAACATTCAAATCTTCACGTTGAATATTTTCAATTAAAGCCATAGCTAATGCTGTTGAATCAGGTATATCTTTGACAACAACTGGAACCTCATCAAGTTTTGCAATTTTAGCTGCTTGCCATCTTCTCTCACCCGCTATAATTTCGAACTGATTATTCGACGTCATCCTCACAAGAATTGGTTGGATAATTCCTTGAGCTTTGATTGATTCAGCAAGTTCTTTCAATGAGTCTTGATTAAAATTTTTCCTTGGCTGAAACTTTCCAGGTGTCAGCTGGCTTAATGGCATAACGTTTGTTGTCTCTATTTTACTTGATACATTGTCCCCTTCATTGCTAAGCAATGCATCTAACCCTCTACCTAACCCTCTATTTTTCATTATGTGTTCCTTTTAATATTTCTTTAGCTAAAGCTAAATATGCCTTAGCACCTTTAGATGATCTGTCATAGAACATAGCTGCTTTCCCATGACTAGGTGCCTCAGCCAATCTCACATTTCTTGGAATGATAGTTTTATAAACTTTTGAACCAAAGTGCGAAGACAGCTCATCAGATACTTGCTGAGCAAGGGTATTTCTTTTATCAAATAATGTCCTTAGTAAACCTTCTATTTCTATAGTAGGGTTCAATTGTTTTTTTACTCGCTTAATTGTGCCCACTAAATCAGACAACCCTTCTAATGCATAATATTCACATTGCATAGGAATCAGTACAGCCGTTGCTGCAACTAACGCGTTAACAGTAAGTAAATTTAGTGTTGGAGGGCAATCAATTAAAATAAAATCGTAGGTTTTTTTTAATGCCCCAATTGCGTTTTTAAGCATATATTCTCTATTTTCAATACCAACCAAATCTATTTCTGCACCTGCTAAATCTTGATTGGCTGGTGAGATATCAAACAAACTTTCTTTGGAGTGTAAAATTGTATCGACTAAGGGAACCTCACCTATTAGGACATCGTATATAGAGTGTTGGATCTGGCTTTTATTTATTCCTCCACCTGACGTTGCGTTGCCCTGTGGATCGAGGTCAATTAATAATAACTTTCTATTCATGCTAACAAGGGATGCAGCTAAGTTTACTGTCGTTGTAGTTTTACCTACTCCGCCTTTTTGATTTGATATTGCTATTATTTTCATGAGCTTGATACCTTAACTAAATATCTTTCAGCCTCTAAGAATGGGATATCAAGTTTTTCTAAGGCCCAAGGATCATTGATACTAACCATCTCATCATCCAAAATCTTTTTACTTTTCATTCCATACCAAACTCCTTGTCTTTTTATAAGGTGTTTTGTAGATTTTATAAAAACCTCCATATTTGAAAAAGCTCTAGATATAATGCCATCATATTTTTCTTCAGAGGTTAATAACTCCACTCTGTCATGGTATGGCTCAATATTTTTAATCTCTAATTCGGCAATAATCCTTTTAATGAAATTGATTTTTTTTCCAACTTTATCTACCAAACTTACCTTAATATCTGGATTTACAATGGCAATGACTATTCCTGGTAAGCCTGCACCTGTTCCTACATCTAAAAGTGTTGAAGATTTAATAAAAGGAATAACCGCGAGACAATCTAAGAAATGATGTGTCACAATTTCTTTATTTGTAACTGAAGTTAAGTTAAATGAATTATTCCATTTTATCAATAATTCCTTATAAATCAATAGTTTACTAATAATTTGAGGGGTATTTTCAAAGCCTAATATTTGCATTCCTTTTTCTAGTTGTGCTTTATCATCAAGCAATTTTTTCTTTCCTCTTAATTGTTAGCTTATCTCTATTTTTTTTAATAAAAACTAATAAGATTGATATTGCTGAGGGTGTTATGCCAGATATCCTTGATGCCTGGTCAACCGATTCTGGTCGATGTAAATTTAGAAGCTGTCTAGCTTCAGTACTAATGCCGTGAATTTGATCAAATTTAATATCCTCTGGTATAAGTACGTTGAGTTGCCCTTTAATTCTAGCGATTTCCTCTTTTTGTCTCATGATATATCCAGAATATTTTGCTAAGATATCAATTTGATCTGCCGCATCCCGCCTTATGTTGTTATCTTCATTGAGCGATGCCATGAGATCATCGTATTTTAAATTCGGTCTTTTCAATAAATCAAACGCTTTGTAGTCTTTATCGAGGTGATGGCCGAACATTTTTATTTGATCATCTTTTTTCAAATCATTTGGCTTAACAACTAATTTCTTTAGTCTTTTTTCTTCATCGTTTATGATAGCCTGCTTCTCAGAGAAGTTCTGCCATTGATTATCACATACCAAGCCAACTCCTCTTGCTTTTTGTGTCAACCTTTCATCAGCATTATCCTCTCTTAATAAAAGACGGTATTCAGCCCTGCTGGTAAACATTCTGTAAGGCTCTGTGACACCCCTTGTTATTAGGTCGTCTATCATAACGCCGATATATGATTCTTCTCTTGATGGCGTCCAATAATTTTTGCCATCTGCCCTCAAAGCCGCATTCATACCTGCTATTAGTCCTTGAGCTGCTGCCTCCTCATAGCCTGTAGTCCCATTAATTTGTCCAGCAAAAAATAAACCTTTAATATCTTTTGTCTCTAAGCTCATTTTTAATGCACGTGGATCGTAATAATCATACTCAATGGCATAACCTGCTCTTAAAATATGTGCATTTTCTAATCCTTTGATAGATCTTACTAAATCTATCTGGACATCAAAAGGAAGGCTGGTAGATATGCCGTTAGGATATATTTCGTTAGTTGTTAAACCTTCTGGTTCTATAAATATCTGATGAGAATCTTTATCAGCAAATCGATGAATTTTATCTTCAATTGATGGGCAATACCTTGGACCTATTCCTTCTATAACCCCGGTATACATTGGCGATCTATCAATTCCACTCTTTATAATATCGTGTGTTTTATTATTTGTATGGGTGATCCAACAGGAGATTTGTTCAGGATGTTCAATTTTTGGCGTGATGAAAGAAAAATGAGGGGTGGGACTATCCCCCGGTTGCTCTATCATTTTTGATTTATCTATAGTTTTACCGTCAATTCTTGGTGGAGTCCCGGTTTTTAATCTTCCTACTGGAAGATTTAATTCTTTAAGTTTGGCTGCTAACTTTGTTGAAGATGGGTCACCTGCTCTACCTGCATTATAATTTTCTAAACCTACATGAATTAAACCCCCCAAAAAGGTCCCGGCAGTTAAAATTACGTTTTTTGCAAAAAACTTTAGGCCCATTTGGGTTTCAACACCCTTAATTTCTTGATTTTTTAAAATGACATCATCGACTGATTGTTGAAAAATCCATAAATTAGATTGATTCTCTAAACTTTTCCTTACATATGATTTATATAGTAAGCGATCTGATTGAGCTCTTGTAGCTCTAACTGCTGGCCCCTTACTTGAATTAAGTGTTCTAAACTGGATACCTGCATAATCTGCAGCTCGACCCATGATGCCTCCCATTGCATCAATCTCTTTGACTAAATGACCTTTACCAATGCCTCCAATTGACGGATTGCATGACATTTGGCCAAGTGTTTCAATATTATGAGTTAACAAGAGGGTTTTTTTTCCTAGACGTGCAGAAGCCAGCGATGCTTCAGTACCAGCATGTCCGCCACCAATTACAATAACGTCAAAATTATTAGGAAAATCCATAGTTTTTTATTTAATTTTTTTAGGATTTAATTTTACTGGATTTAATTGGATATTGATATGTCGATGTTTCACGTGAAACCATTATCTCTTCTTTTTTTAAATTGTTTCACGTGAAACCTATTTACCTATACAGAATTGGCAAAATATATGGCCTAACAAGTCATCGGATGAAAATTCACCCGTAATTTTACTTAAGAATTTTTGAGCGATCATCAGCTCCTCTGCTACCAGCTCTGGTGATTGAAGGTTTAAGAGGGCTTTTGTTAGGGCACTTTTTACTTTTTCAAGCGCTTCTATATGCCTTGTCCTTGCCATAAATAAATCTTCTTTATCGCTTGAATGCTCGTCTCTTTGGGCAATTTTGATGATTTCTTTTTCAACTAACTTTATACCATTTCCTTTTTTTGCTGATATAAATATCTCTTTTACATTATTTTGCTCATCAACCCTAGATTGTTGTTTAAGTAAGTCTATTTTATTTCTTATAATAATTATTTCGTTGTCCTTAGGTAGTTCGTTTTTTAACTTATTTTCATAATCATAATTATTATCTGTAACGTCAACAATTATTAATGTGATATCAGCCTCTTTAATTGATTCCCACGTTTTTTCAATCCCTAGTTTCTCGACAATATCCCCGGTTTCTCTTAAACCTGCAGTATCAGTTAAGTGAATTGGAATACCTTGAATATTAATATCACTTTTTATTGGGTCTCTTGTAGTGCCTGGAATTTCTGTCACAATTGCCTTACTTTCTTTTGCTAGTTGATTCAATAAGCTTGATTTACCTACATTAGGCTGCCCTATTAAAGCTACCTTTAACCCATCCCTTAATAATTGGCCATGACGAGCAGCGTTTAGAATTTCACTCACATTTTTTTCTAAATTCTTCAGCTTTTCATCTACCTTGCCTTGATCAATAAAGTTAATATCTTCTTCAGGGAAATCTAGGCAAGCTTCAACAAATATTCTTAGCTCAGTAAGATTTTTCAGTAAGTTATTGATTTTATTGGAAAAAACTCCACGTAAAGAATTTATAGCGCTTTTAGCGGCTGCTTCCGTAGATGCATTAATAAGGTCAGCAACAGATTCTGCTTGGGAGAGATCCAATTTATTATTTAAGAAGGCCCTTTTAGTGAATTCACCAGGTTCGGCTAAAATTGCGCCAAAAGATAAACAGGCATTTAAGATTAAATTTAGAACCATAACGCCACCATGCCCTTGAAATTCAACAATATCTTCACCCGTAAAAGAACTAGGAGATGGAAAATATATAACGATGCCTTGATCTAAGGTGACATTTTTTTTATCTTTAAAAGAGGTAAATTCTACTTTTCGAGGAGATAGGTCAGCTTTACATATATTTTTTGCAATTGCGAGTGCACGTTTACCAGAAACTCGAACTACGCCAATGCCACCGACACCTTTTGCTGTTGATATTGCAGCAATTGTAGTGCTTTCGCTAAGCATGACCTTTCTTTTTCAATGCCGCCGCATGTATTTTTCTGTTGATATGCCATTGTTGCGCCATGGAGAGTAAATTATTTACAAGCCAATATAAAACTAGACCTGCTGGGAAAAAGAAAAAGAATATGCTAAATATTATTGGCATCATCATCATTAATCTTGCCTGCATTGGGTCTGTAGGCTTTGGGTTTAACTTTGTTTGAACAAACATAGAAGCTGCCATTAAAATTGGCAACAAATAGTAAGGGTCTTTAGAAGATAAATCTGAAATATACAAAAACGGTGCATTTCTCAATTCAACCGAACCCAACAACACCCAATATAGAGCAATAAATACTGGAATTTGAACTAGAATAGGTAAACACCCTCCAAGAGGATTAATTTTTTCAGTTTTATATAATTCCATCATTGCCTTTTGCATTTTTTGCTTATCATCGCCAAATTTTTCTTTCATACTTTGAAGACGAGGTGCAAGTTCACGCATCTGTGCCATAGATTTATAACTAGCTGCCGATAATGGATAAAATAAAAGCTTAATAAGCACAGTAAGCAATATGATTGAGACTCCCCAGTTCACGACAACCTTTTGAATGCCAGATAATACGGAAAATAGTGGCGCTGCTAGTATTGTCAGCCAACCATAATCAACCGTAAGTTCCATTCCAGGCGCTGCTTTTTCTAACAATTCTTTAGCTTGAGGTCCACTATATAACGTGGCATTAAATGATAATGATTCTCCAGGTAAGATTTCTGAAAGCCCTGTTTTTAAACCAGAGGCATAAGTATTGGATGTCACTTCTTTAGAAAAAAATTCTCTCTTTGCTTTTGAAGAAATGATCCATGATGATGCAAAGTATCTTTGAATTATGCCAATCCACCCATTGTTAGCGTTTAATTTAAATGGAGCGCTTTCTACATCACCAAAACTAACCTTTTGAAAATTCTCAGTATCAGTATAGTAAGCCGTGCCAGTGTAAGTTGGCATAAAAGTGGAGCCCTGATTTGATTCTCCATCATGAATAAACTGATAATAAGCAGTGGGAGTAATATTACTTTGAGATTTATTCATAATTTCAAAGGTCGTACCAATTTCGTATGAATCTGCCCTAAATGTATATACCTTCTTCACAAGAAAATTGTCATTTTCAAAAATTAACGGTACCTGCAGGTCTTCTCCCTCCATTTTGTAATTATTTACAGGTGATTCATAAACAGACCTATGAGTAGGTAGTGATTTACCCAACAAGCCTGATTGAGCAATATATAAAAGTGGGTCAGCAGCATCACTCATTAATTGATAAGAATTATTAGAATTTTTGTCCTTATATTTTTTTAAATATAAGTTTCTAATATCTCCACCTTCTGTACTAATAGCGACTTTGTACATATCAGTTTCTACTTGTACATAATTTGATTTATCTAAACTAAAGCCTGTTGAAATCTCTTTGTTTTTTATGTCACTTGGTAATGATTTATCTTCAACTAAATTTGTATCATTACTAATGTCATCATTTGGCTTATCAGGTTGAGGCCCAAAGAAAGCCAGTATTAAAAACGATAAAACGACAAATATAATTAGATTTTTAGTTTCCATATTTACCTCAAGTATTATTTTGGTTCGGGGTCATACCCACCTTTACAAAATGGATGACACCTTAAAATTCTTTTGAAAGCAAACCATGAGCCCTTAAGGATTCCGTGATTTTTTAAAACCTCAATTGTATATTCTGAGCATGTAGGAGTAAACCTACATCTAGGCAAAATAAATGAGCTAATGCACGCCTGGTAAAATCTTATTAATAAAATAATAATTTTTCTCATTTTTTTAGTGAGGTAACTTTAAAAAGAGGGAATCTACCTGTGCTTTAAGCGAATGAAAATCATCTTTGTAAAAAGTTTTTTTAATGCTGACAATAAAATCAAAAGAATAATGATGGTTTGATTTAAAAATACTCTTGAAGATTTCCCTTAGCGATCTCCTCATATAATTTCGTTTAACGGCAAGCTTTTCAATTCTTTTAGGAACAACAAATCCCAATCTATTTTTACCCATCTCATTTGGACGGTAGTAAAGAAACAAGTTTTCTGAGGATAACCTTTTTTTATGATTAAATACCGCTGTAAATTCATCTGAATTTACTAGTTTCATGATGGAAATTATAAACCTAAGCGAGCCCTTCCTTTAGCTCGACGTGATGCTATTACAGAACGACCGCCACGAGTCTTCATTCGCACCAAAAATCCATGAGTTCTTGCACGCTTTATTTTTGATGGTTGATAAGTGCGTTTCATTTTAACTCCTAATTACTTACAATAATTTTTGAATCAGAACATTACGTCATGTAGTGTATTTTGTCAACGAAATGTACCTTAAATAGATTAAAAAAAGGTTGTGGATAACTTTTAGAATTTAAGATAACATCAGTATAAATATTTGAACAAATTTGTTGGTTTAGAAACAATAGAAATAATGGATGATATATAGAGAATGATGGAAGAGACTGAATTTTGGGAGTTATGTCTTGATAAGTTTTCAAAGAAACTTACCAACCAACAAATTAATACGTGGATAAAGCCCCTTTCTTTCAAAGCAAGTAAAAATCAATCTACTATCCATGCTCCCAATCAATTTGTTCTTGAATGGGTAAAAGATAGATTCGATAAAGAAATATCACTTCTGGCTAAAGAATATTTAAATACTGAAAATATAGAATATTTAGTAACCAAAAAAGGTAAGAAAAAAGACCCCTTACTTCAAGAGCTGACCCCAAACAAAATTCAAAAAAAGGGTCCCTCAAATACAACAGCAAACGGTCTCAGTAAAAGCTTTGATTTTGATAATTTTATAACAGGAAAAGCAAACCAACTGGCAACTGCTGCTGGTAAACAGGTTGCTGAGAATCCTGGAGAAACTTATAACCCACTTTTTATATATGGAGGCGTTGGGCTTGGCAAAACCCATTTGATGCATGCAATTGGCAACCACGTTAAGCTATTAAAACCTGATTCAAAGATTAAATATTTACATGCTGAAAGGTATGTGCATGCTGTTGTAAAAGCATATGAAAATAAATCGTTTGATAGCTTTAAGAAAACTTTCCACAATTTAGATCTGCTACTTATTGACGATATTCAATTTATTGCAAAAAAAAACAGGACACAAGAAGAATTCTTTTATGCATTTAATCATTTAATTGAAAACAAAAAACAAATAATTATTACTTGTGACTCTTATCCTAAAGAAATAATCGGTGTTGATGACAGACTAAGAACAAGATTTAGCTGGGGGTTAACAGTCTCTATTGACCCCCCCGAACTTGAAATGAGGGTTGCCATTCTTTTAAAGAAAGCAGAACAAAATAAAATTGATTTACCTGAAGAAGTAGCATTCTTTGTGGCCAAACAGATTCGGTCAAATGTAAGAGAGTTAGAGGGAGCATTGAACCGCATAGTCGCTATGTCAAACTTTATGAATGTACCTATTAATACAAACCTAGCCAAAGAATCATTAAAGGACTTAATTGCTGTTCGAGGTAGACAAGTGAGTGTAGAAAATATACAGAAGACTGTAGCAGAATTTTATAAAATAAAGATTAGCGACATATTAAGTAAAAAAAGATCTAGAAATTTTTCACGCCCTAGACAAATAGCTATGACACTTACAAGAGAGCTTACTAATTTAAGTTTTCCTGATATTGGCGCTGCTTATGGTGGGAGGCACCACACAACAATTATGCACGCATGTGAAGAAATTGAAGCATTAAGACTTAAAGACCAAAACATTGGTCAAGACTTAGGTTTTTTAACGCAAGTATTGCGAGGTTAAAAATGATAAACTGTGGATTGGTTGTGAATAATATTAGAGTTAACAAAAACTCAACGTTGGTTTTATTTTAATGCACAATTTGTTCACAATTAAAACTATTGTAAATCATAGGTTTTATAACGCCTTAAGTAAATGATTTATAAAGGTTATATTAAGTTTATTTTGTAAAACCGTCCTATTATTATTATTATTAAATATATAAAGAAAATATTATGAATATAGAAATAGATAGAGATACTCTTTTAGACCCCTTAAGTAATGTTGCAGGAATTGTTGAAAGAAAATTAAGCCTTCCTATTTTATCAAATATCCTACTTGAAGGATCTCAAGGTAATTTAAGATTTACAGCCACAGACTTAGAAATGCAAATTTCTCTTTCTGTTGAGACAAAACTTGAAGATTCTTTTGAAACAACTATTTCAGCAAGAAAGATTCTTGATATTACGAGAGCGTTACCTGAAAAATCTAAATTAAATATCCAAATAAACGATACAACAGTTTTGGTAAAGGCGCTAAAGAGTAAATTTAATCTTCAAACACTAGCTGCCCAAGATTATCCTGTTATGAAAAAGGATGAAGAAGAGAATACTTTTGTTAAGCTTAAACAAAAAGATTTCAAAGCCATCTTAAAGCAAGTTGATTTTTCTATGGCTCAACAGGACATAAGATATTATTTGAATGGATTGTTATTTGAGGTGGACAACCAAAAATTAAATATAGTGGGTACTGATGGTCATCGATTAAGCTTTACCTCAATCAAACTTCTGAAAGATTTTGGTAAAATTCAAACCATCATCCCAAGAAAAACAATTTTGGAACTAGTAAAACTATTAGGTGATGGAGACGATGATATAGAGATTAATATTAGCAAAACCCAAGCTCACTTTCATTTTAACAACATAGACCTAATTACTAAAGTAATCGATGGTAAATTCCCTGACTACTCTAGAGTGATTCCAGTTGGGCATCCAAATATTTTTGAGATAGACCGACAAACCCTTTTAACTGCCATGCAAAGAGCTTCTATTTTATCAAATGAAAAATATAGAGGTATAAGGGTTGTGATAACAAAAAATAATTTAAAAATGATCAGTACCAACAGTGAACAGGAGCAGGCAGAAGAAGAAATGGAAATAAAGTATCAAGGTGAAGATATTGATGTTGGTTTTAATGTTACTTACCTAATAGATGTATTGAACAACATTCAATACGATAAACTAAATTTTGCCTTTAAAGATTCATCAAGTAGTTGTTTAGTAACCATCCCAAACAATGAAGATTATAAGTATGTAGTAATGCCAATGAGAATATAAAGGATTAATAGATGCCCGCAGATAATGATAACGTAGACTACGATTCAAGTAGTATTAAAGTCCTTAAAGGCTTAGATGCTGTTAGAAAAAGACCGGGGATGTATATTGGTGATACATCCGATGGAAGTGGTCTGCATCACATGGTTTTTGAAGTTCTTGATAATGCGATTGATGAGGCGTTAGCTGGTCACTGTGATGACATAAAGGTCATAATTCATCCTGACAACTCTGTATCTATAAGTGATAATGGCCGGGGAATTCCTACAGACATCAAAGAGGGAGATGAGCTAAAAAGAAGTGCGGCTGAAATTGTAATGACTGAGCTTCATGCGGGAGGAAAATTTGATCAAAACTCTTATAAAGTGTCTGGAGGTCTTCATGGCGTTGGAGTTTCAGTTGTCAATGCCCTGTCGGATTGGCTAAAGCTTAAGATAAGTAAGGGTGGGAAGATACATGAAGCAGAGTTTCAAAAAGGCAATATTGTTGAGCCTCTGAAGGTTACTGGCAAAACAGATAAAACAGGATCAGAAATAACTTTCCTTGCATCTAAAGAAACATTTACAGATGTAAATTTTCATTTTGATTTATTGGCAAAGCGTATCCGTGAACTTTCTTTTTTAAATAATGGTGTAAAGATTGAATTAATCGATCATAGAACAGGTAAGTCAGAAGACTTTGCCTTGTCTGGTGGAATAAGGGGTTTTGTTGATTACATGAATAGAGCAAAAAATGTTTTACATAAAAACTCATTTTATGCAGAGACAGAAAAAGATGGCATGACGATTGAGGTGAGTATGCAATGGAATGATTCATATGCAGAAAATACCCTTTGTTTTACAAATAATATTCCCCAAAGGGATGGCGGTACTCACCTAACAGGCTTGAAAGCGGCGATGACAAGAACTATCAATGCATATATTGAAAGTAACGAAATTGCAAAAAAGGCAAAAGTAGAAACATCGGGTGATGATATGAGGGAAGGCTTAACTTGTGTTTTATCCATTAAGGTTCCGGAACCAAAGTTTTCATCACAAACCAAGGATAAACTTGTGTCTAGCGAAGTACAACCCGTTGTATCAGATGTTGTAGGCAAGAGACTGACAGAGTTTTTATTAGAACACCCCCAAGACGCCAAAGTTATATGTAATAAAATTGTAGATGCAGCAAGAGCTAGAGATGCTGCCAGAAAAGCTAGGGATATGACAAGAAGAAAAGGAGTAATGGACTCAATGGGATTGCCAGGTAAGTTAGCTGATTGCCAAGAAAAAAACCCAGAAGAATGCGAAATATACTTAGTGGAGGGAGACTCAGCGGGAGGGTCTGCCAAACAAGGTAGAGACAGAAAAAATCAAGCTATTCTTCCTTTAAAAGGTAAAATTCTTAATGTAGAAAAAGCAAGAATTGATAAGATTTTATCTTCCCAAGAAATAACCACACTCATCACAGCGCTTGGAACAAATATAGGGGCAGAGTTTGATGTCGAAAAATTAAGATACCATCGAATTATAATTATGACAGATGCGGATGTGGATGGCGCTCACATTCGAACACTCTTGCTCACATTTTTCTTCAGACAAATGCATGCGTTAGTAGAAAAAGGACATATTTACATCGCACAACCCCCTTTGTTTAAAGTAAAACAAGGCAAAGACGAAAGGTATTTAAAAGATGAGGAAGAATTAGAACAGTATTTAATTGAATCTGCTCTAAATGATGCATCATTGATTACTAAAGAAAAAGGGGATGCGTTGGACGATAAAAGCCTTAGAAATATTTCGAAAGAAATGTTAATAACAGAATCTATTATCAGGCGATTATCAAGTCGTTATGATGAATCATTGCTAAGAGCCATTCATCAAATCGGGGATATTAATTTAGATAGTGAAGATTCTACTAAAAATTACTTAGAACAACTTAAGACTTTTATGAATCAAGATAATATTAATTTCGAATTAAAACATGACGAAGAAAATAAGAAATATTCAATAGAAATAAATCAATTTGTTCATGGCAATTTAAATACAAGTAATATTGACTCTGAGTTTTTATTAAGCGGTGAATATAAGCAAATCATAAAAACATCCCTCTTAATTAAAGGCTTAATTGGACCTGGTGCTGTGATAAGCAGAGGTGAAAAATCTAAAAATATAGAATCATTCCAGGAAGCCATAGAATGGATGCTACAAGAAGCAAGAAATACCTTAAATGTCCAAAGGTACAAAGGTTTAGGGGAGATGAATCCTGAACAACTATGGGAAACTACAATGGACCCTAGTGTTAGAAGATTACTTAAGGTAACAATTGAAGATACACAGATAGTAGAGGAAACTTTTACTGAGCTTATGGGCGATAATGTTGAACCACGACGTAAGTTTATTGAAAGTAATGCGCTTGCAGTTAGTAACTTAGATATATAAATTTGTAAATGACACTCAGTGAGCTAAGGTTTGTCGTCTCAGTCGCTCAAGAAAAAAATTTCAGGCGGGCGGCTGCAAAAAGTTTCGTAAGCCAACCAGCCTTAAGTTTAGCAATAAAAAAAATTGAAAATGAATTAGGCGTATTGATTTTTGAAAGAAACCGTATGGGAATTTCGCTAACAACCGTCGGTGAAAAAATTGTCAATCAAGCACAAATAGTTCTAGAAGAAGTAGATAGGATTAAAGCAATTTCGGTAGTTGAAAAAAATACCCAACAAGTTGAAATAAAAATAGGTTTAATCTATTCGATAGCTCCATACTTGTTACCTTCAATAATTCCATTAGTAAAAAACTCATCCCCAGAAATAATCCTTGAAGCTGAGGAAGATATCACCACAAACCTAATTAAAAAGCTAGAGGAGGGATCAATTGATGCTGCAATAATTGCCCTACCATTTGTTGTTCCTGGTATTGAAACACAGCCTTTATATGACGAACCCTTTAAGGTTTTAATACCAACAAAGCACCCTTGGAACAATAAACAAAAAATTAATGCTAAAGAGTTAAAAAATGAAAAGATTTTATTGTTAGACAATACACACTGTTTTAGTATGCAGGTAAGAGAGGCATGTCCAGGTATATCAGATAAGGCCGAGGTTCAAGCTGGCACCTCTCTCGAGACAATAAGAAATATGGTTGCTTCAAATTTAGGGATTTCTATATTACCGCAAAGTGCAACTGCTAATAATTATTCAAATGACTTAATAAACATTCTGCCTTTTGAAAGCCCAATACCATTTCGCCGTGTTGCTATGGCATTTAGGCGGGGGTCGTCAAAACAGTCATCTCTTGTTAAGATAGTAAAATCAATAACGAGCGTTAAAGAAAAAATAATAGCAAGTTAGATATCAATTCTACTCATCAGTAATTTTTGAGTGAGTGCTGGATATCTTGGTTTAAATTTTGGTAAGGAGCAATAATGAAGATAGGTGTTTTAAAAGAAACAGTCACTGGCGAATCAAGAGTCGCAGCTACTCCGGAAACAGTAAAAAAAATGATTGCTTTAAGCCATTCTGTTTCAATAGAAGCAGGTGCTGGCATACAAGCTTCGATATCAGATGAAGATTATCAAAATAATGGCGCTGATATTGTCTCAAGAGAACAGGTCCTTAAATCAGATTTGTTATTAATGGTCAGGCCTTTAAGTGAAAACGAGATAACTACATTAAAACCTAGGCAGTTTTTAGTGGGAATGTTAGAGCCTTTTAACAATGAACTGCAAAATTTACTAAAAAAACAAGGAGTATCAGCTTTTGCCTTAGAAGCCTTACCTAGAAATACAAGAGCACAGTCCATGGATGTTTTATCGTCTCAGGCAAATATTGCAGGTTACAAAGCGGTAATACTTGCCGCTGATTACTATAAAAAATTTATGCCTATGTTGATGACCGCAGCGGGAACTGTCAAAGCAGCTAAAGTAATAGTTTTAGGCGCAGGTGTCGCAGGGCTTCAAGCGGTTGCAACAGCTAAAAGGCTAGGCGCTGTCGTTGAAGCTTCTGATGTAAGACCGTCAGTGCAGGAACAAATTGAATCCCTAGGAGGTAAATTTATAGAGGTGCCTTTTGAAACAGAAGAAGAAAAAGAATGCGCAATCGGTCAAGGGGGTTACGCAAAACCAATGCCTAAATCGTGGTTAACAAGACAATCAAAAATAGTGGCCGAAAAAGCTATATCAGCAGATATTATTATTACCTCAGCTTTAATACCTGGTAAATCACCTCCTCAACTTCTATCTGAAGAAACAGTAAAGAAAATGAAATTTGGATCAGTGATAGTTGATATGGCGGCAGGTAGCGGTTCTGATGGATCTGGTAACTGTCCACTCACACAGAACAACAAAGTTTGTCAGGTGGAAAACGTCACCATCATTGGTTTTAATAATTTACCAAGCATGTTGAGTACGGATGCCTCTGCTCTATATTCTAGAAATATCTTAGAATTTACAAAATTACTAATCAATGAATCGGGGCAATTACATATAAATGAGAATGACGAATTGGTGACAGAAACATTAATATCGAAAAATAATAAAAAGGGATAAAGATGACGGATTTACTAACAGTTCAAAACATAACTATATTCGTTCTAGCAATATTTGTTGGATATCACGTTGTCTGGAACGTAACTTCAGCACTGCATACACCTCTCATGTCAGTGACAAATGCAATTTCTGGGATAGTCATTGTAGGCGCGATATTGCAAGTTGTTGAAATTAACGGAGAAATAATAACATTTAGCAGCATTTTAGGAGCTTTTGCTATATTTTTTGCAGCTATTAACATTTTTGGCGGGTTTTATGTTACCCAAAGGATGTTAGAGATGTTCAAGAAAAAAGAGAAAAAAGAGGAGGCTAAAAAATGAAAAATGAAGCATTTGCAATGATTAGCTACTTAATTGCGGCAATATTTTTTATATTGGCTTTGAGGGGACTGTCATCTCCAACCTCCTCAAGATTAGGAAACATATTTGGTATGGTGGGGATGGGGATAGCCATTATCACTACTTTAATGATTGGCACAAGTTTAATTTCTTTATTAATAGCCGTACCTCTAATATCTGGAGCATTTATTGGAATTTACGTAGCTAAAAAAGTAGAGATGACCAAGATGCCAGAATTAGTAGCGTTAATGCATTCGTTTGTAGGTTTAGCCGCTGTGCTAATCGCGACAGCTGCAGTGCTCAATGTTTCAGAAATTCATTCGGTAGTTCAAAGGTTTGAATTATTCATTGGTGCATTCATCGGGGCAATTACATTTTCAGCATCTGTCATCGCTTTTGGAAAGCTGTCAGGAAAGTTTGGGGCAAATCCCTCCATATTTAAGGGCCAACATTTACTTAATTTAGTATTAGCTGTAATTATGGTTGGTGCGGGCGTAATATTCTTTCAAACAGAATCACTATTTGCATTCTTCGTCATGCTTTCAATTGCTTTAGTTTTGGGTGTTATGCTGATTATTCCAATTGGAGGCGCCGATATGCCAGTTGTAGTTTCAATGCTTAATAGCTATTCTGGTTGGGCAGCCGCTGGGATAGGCTTTACCTTAAATAATTCAGTGCTTATTATTGCAGGTGCGTGTGTCGGGTCTTCTGGTGCAATCCTCTCATACATTATGTGTAAAGCAATGAATCGCTCAATCATCTCAGTCATGCTGGGCGGGTTTGGGGGCGAGCAAAGCTCTCTTCAAACGGATGATAAAGAAAGAAATGTTAAATCTGGTTCAGCAGACGATGTTTCATTTTTAATGTCAAATGCGGACTCGATCATCATAATTCCAGGTTATGGTTTGGCTGTGGCCAGAGCGCAACACGCACTTCAAGAGCTCACAGAAAAGTTAATTGAAAAAGGGGTATCGGTGAGATATGCGATTCACCCTGTAGCTGGAAGAATGCCGGGGCATATGAATGTTCTATTAGCTGAGGCCGATGTGCCATATGAACAGGTTGTTGAAATGGAGGATATTAATAGTGAATTTAGTCAAACCGACTTAGTTCTTGTTATCGGGGCAAATGATGTCGTCAATCCTGCTGCAAAAACTCCTGGGAGTGCAATCTATGGCATGCCAATTCTAGAAGCAGACAAAGCAAAAATGATTATCGTTAATAAAAGATCTATGTCACCTGGTTATGCAGGTTTGGATAACGAGCTATTTTATTCTGATAAGACAATGATGTTATTTGGAGACGCGAAGAAAGTAGTAGAGGATTTAGTAAAGCAGATATAAAAAAGGGCCTCAAAGGCCCTTTTAAAAAGCTTACATGCTACATATCATCTACAGCATCCTCTACATCTTCAACAACCTCTTCAACAACTTCCTCTGTGGCATCAATTGCTTGGTCAACTTCTGATTTCATATAATTATTGTATACATACCAACCGATAGCTCCAATAATTACTAATAAGATAATTTTCTTTAACATTTTAGACTCCTAAAAAATTTTAAAAATATTGAAAATAATAATTAATCACTAACAACATCATCAGGTTTTAATTCTCCGGGATGTTCTTCATTGACAACTCCATCAAGTGCAGCAATTTCTTTATTTTGCATATAATTTGTATAAACCATATAGCCACCTATAATTATAACGACTAAGATGATAATATTTTTTAACATCATTAATCCTAATAAATATTAAATGTAAAAACATGTTAGCACATTATAATGAAGGTAAATATTAGACAATTAAGCTATGTATGAAGCATTTGAACATTTAACCGATTTATACCTATCAGAATTCATTGTTGCAATCCTGATCATTTCAATCATTGTTGTTGTAATGTCTATTTTTCATATAGTTATGACACCAGTTGATAGCAAACCAGAAATTAGTAGAAAGATAAAGCCAACAAAAAAACCATCAAAAGAACCTAAAATACAATATAGCAGAGAGTTTTTAAAAAGAGTGAAGGGGGTTGATTTAGATTTGAAAGATCAAGATAAATAAATTGAATTTTATTTAAACCAGACTCTCTATAAAATAAGTAGGCTGTTCTTATTGCTTACCTGGCTTCATAAGCTTACTCCTCCCTTAGCTTGTGAAGCCTCTTTTAGGAATATTTACCTAACGAGAAATTTTGTATTGCGAAGGACAGTATGCTCTTGTTACTTCGGATGAACGTAATTTCAAGTGCTTGATAGATTTTTCTTTTACTCTTTTCCGCCATAATTTGTACGATGATTTTTTTAAATTAGACTGCATGAGGCGCATGAGTTTAGACTCATCTAATCCGTAATTTTTTAAAATAGCCTCAAATGGTGTGCGATCTTCCCAAGCCATTTCAACTATGCGAGAAATATCTTCCTCAGAGAAATCGGAGTTAACTTTTGACATCTCTAATAAAGCGTTACGCTTAAATTGCTAAAAATAGCAACAAGCAATATGAGAGCAATAGACTTATTGCTATAGATATATGTATTAGATAAGCGATTAAAATATTCATAATTCAGATTATATGAGTATTTTAAATTTGTTATTTTATTGCGAATCATTATTATTTTCATTCATCAAAAAAATATGACTTACTTTTTTGATCTTAAGTTCCATAAGGTTACCTTACCAAACATTGCAAAATTGAAAATTAAAATTGCACAGTAACCAACAAAAACATACATCCATAAATCATAGTAAATTTCGTAAGAATCTTTTGTAAGATTTTCCATAAAAAACTCAATGTAAATAACGAATCCAAGATAAACGGTGTTAAGTATTGTAAAAAAATTTAATATCGCTTTACGGAAATTCATAACTTATCTTAATAAAATTAATTGAGAAATGGCCGATTGATCTGACCAAACAATCGCATTTTGATTGAATTTCTTCCCTAGTTCTTTGGCAGCATTTAATGTCATCCCAAGAACGAGAAAACTTTCTTCCCCAGGCCATTTGTTATCTGGACAGATGCCTTCTGCATGAATAAACGGTAGTTTTTTGTCTTTTAAAATAAGCTCTAACTGTTGGTTATTTTGTTTATTATCGTGATCGCTTGTCTCTTGGCTCATCGGATTATAAGCAGTTAAAACGGCAGCTTCATTTACTCCATATCTTTCATATAATTTATGTAGGCCTGAACATTCTGAACCAATATTTATAACAAATAGCGGCTTATCATAAATATGATAGTTTGCATCTTTGTATGACTGAATATTGACAGAATTAATCTTGGTAAAGCTAGGCTCTTTTTTTGTTGCCGTTTGATCATCGGGCTTATCTAAAGAATCTGCGCGACCATGATTTACATCTGCGTGGTTTTGTTCATCGGCTCTAACCACCTTAATAACATCAAGCAACTTCGCATCGTCTGCTAAATTCCAGTAATCTTTTGCAATTTGAGGCGCTTCGACATTTAAATTTAAGTCTGCAGAAACTTGGTCATAGTATGCGGTATAGCTAATCACAGCTTCATCCTCAAAATATCCAACGAGCCTATGGGCGGTCCTTGGGAAAAATACATACAATAAAAAATAAAAATTCCAAAAGATTGCTTGTGCAGCAAGAATAATGAGTCTTTCATACCACTTCGGTTGGGCAATCTCAATAAACGTCATCAGATGCATCCTTTCATTTTCAGCCTCATCAAGCAGTATCTTTATCCAACCTCGATCACTTTGCATCTTTCTTAAACAAGTCAAATGAATCCACATTCCTCCAACCATTCCAGGAACGGCTGCAACAGTTTCTAGAACAACAGCTCTATGTCCATAGCGTTTCGCGAAAAATGTGTCGGCAAAAAAACGAAGGATTTTAGTGATAATTAAAGCGACGTGATCGCTAATATTTTCAGGAGAACGGTGCTGATACATTAATTAACCTATTTAAAGGTCATATTTTAAATTAATTGATAATTTTTAGCGAGCAAAAAATAGTTGAAAGCTATCAGTTAGATTTTTTTCGGTCGTTTCTAATGTTCTCAATAATATAATTTGTGATATCAATAGCATTTTGCTCTCCTCCAGCCATTGTGCTTGAAGTCATGTAGTTCCCATCAATAATAATTGTTGGAACGCCAGTCGCGCCAGCATCTTTAAAAATCTTGTATGATTTTTTTAATTTTGTATCAATCGAAAAACTATTAAAGGCAGCCTTAACTTCCTTTTCATCAAGTTTCCCATTTAGAGTTACCCAACTAATTAAAGCATCTTCATTATTTGGGTCTACATCCTTTTCTTTATGGATGGCATCAAATAATTTTTCATGTAACTTTCCTTCTAAACCAAGTGTTTCAAGTGCGTAGTAGGCCTTCGCTCCTGGAACCCAACTCTTTCTCGGTATAGCGGGTACTCTTTTAAATACAACGTCATCAGGCAGAGAGTCGGCCCATTTATCAAGGTAGGGATCCATGGAGTAGCAATGAATACAGCCATACCAAAATAATTCGAGAACTTCTATTTTTCCTGGGGATGAAGTTTCAATCTCATTCTTGGTTTGTTTAAAATTATCATTGAATTTTGGTTCAACAGCAAAAGTTGTACTTGATAATAATAACGCCAATAATAAAATATATTTCTTCATAGTTTTTAAATCCTCTTATTAATTATTCTTTAGGTGTAGTTAATTTAATTAAGTTCGCTTTAAATCCCTCAAGAAAGAGTTTTTCACGGTTGTCTTTTGCATCGTCATAATTTTTATAGGGACCAACACTTACCCTATGAAAAGTATTGACTCCGATTTCAGCTGTCATTACAACGGACTCGTAACCCATCAGTGCCAAACGGGCTTTTAAATTGATGGCAGCTCTTTTTTCTGAAAATGCACCAACTTGAATATAGTAAAGGATATCTCGATCATTTCTTGGTTCGGTCACTTCAGAAGGCTCCGCATAAGCTTCTATATTTGCATCTTCGTCAATATTGATAACATCCTCATCACCCAAGGCTGAGTTAACCTCTATGCAAGATCCTTCTGTTTTTTTTGAAATAAAGGGACTTTTCCCACTTGTGACCAATAGGGTAATGACTATAGCCATGACTATGCCAAGAAAGACACCAAAAAATAAGCCGTTTGCAAAAGGTGTTCCTTTATATTTTTTTTGTTCTCTCGCTTCTTTGTTATCAATCATTGGCATTCCTTTTTACATTTTATTTGGAGCACTAATACCCAGCAAATTCAATCCATTTTTTAATATAAACTGCGTTGCCCTTATAAGAGCAAGCCTGTCCTCCATTATATTTTTATCATTAATAAGAAATTTTGTATCATTATAGTAGCTATGAAATTCCGCAGCGCATTCTTTAAGATAGTTTGCAATTTGGTGAGGTGCTAATTCTTCAGCAGCCTGTATGACTACTTCTGGAAATTCACTTATGCTTTTGATAAGCTTTAGCTCATTTAAATTTTTAATGTTATCTCCATTTTTGACAGATAGCCTCTCTTGATCACCATTCCATTGTTCAAGCACCCTTGAGATTCTGGCGTGTGCATATTGTATATAATAAACTGGATTTTCATTATTTTTAGTTTTGGCAAGGTCGATATCAAAAATGAGCTGTGAATCTGGTCTTCTTGCAGTTAAAAAGTATCTCGTTGCATCACAGCCGACTTCATCAATAAGGTCTCTTAAGGTGACGTAGCTTCCTGCTCTTTTCGAAATTTTAACTTCTTTTTTATTCTTCATGACTGTGATCATTTGATGCAGAATATATTCAGGCCATTTCAGAGGTATCTCAATATCTAGTGCTTGTAATCCACCTCTTACACGATTAATTGTACTGTGATGGTCAGCTCCTTGTTCGTTAATGACCCTTTTGAAACCTCTCTCCCATTTATTAAGATGGTATGCAATATCAGGTACAAAATATGTGTACTCACCATCTGATTTCCTCATTACTCTATCTTTATCATCACCAAATGTGGTTGTTTTAAGCCATAAGGCATCATCTTTTTCATAAGTATGACCATTTTTTATTAGCATATTTACTATATGCTCGACCTGCCCATTTTTGTATAATGAAGATTCAAGGCTAAAAATATCAAAATTGACATTGAATGCTTCAAGATCTAGATCTTGTTCATGGCGAAGATAGGCTACACTGAATTCTTTTAACGCTTGAAAATTTTCAGCATCCCCTGATGGGCGGATTATATTACCCTTAAAATTAAATTCTGATGTACTCAAAAATCCATCTGCAATATCGTTAATGTATTCGCCTTGATAGCCATCTTTAGGGAATTCTTTATCACCTGGACTAATTTTTTTTGCCCTTGCTTGGACGGACAAACCTAAAGAATTAATTTGAGCGCCGGCATCATTATAATAAAATTCTTTTGTTACATCCCAGCCTGTAGCTTCTAAAAGTCGAGCGATAGAGTCTCCGATAGCAGCACCTCTTCCATGACCAACATGAAGGGGTCCCGTTGGATTAGCCGAAACAAATTCAACTTGTACTTTTTGATTCTTTCCAAAAGTAGATTTACCAAAATCTGCTTTTTCAGCTAGAATTTTGTTGACTAATTCAACGCGCGCTTCAGAGCTTAAGAAAAAATTAATATAGCCAGGTCCAGCTATCTCAAGTTTTTCTATTAAGGTTGATGAAGGAATGCGCTCAACTATTCCTTTTGCTATTTCAATAGGTGCCTTTTTTAGAATCTTTGCTAACGGCAGGCTAACATTGGTAGAGAAATCACCATGTTGAATTTGTTTTGGCCTACTAACCTGAATAATGTCTTTATCAAAATTTTTTTTAACTAAATCTTTAAGCGCATTATTAAGTAAATTGGTTAGATAATCTTTCACAAGGTTACAATATAAATATAAAAAAACATTTTACCCTATCTATGGTTCTTGTTGTGTGATTGAGGAATTTTCTAAAATTGAGTAAAGATCAAAAAATATTTAAAATTGCTTTAGATGTTCCCGTCAATCAGTTCTTTGACTATATTTCTAATGAAGCGAGTATTAAAATTGGCCAATATGTAAAAGTTCCCTTTGGTAAAAGAAATTTGATAGGAATTTGTTGTGAAACATCTATCGAATCAGAAATCCCTGTCGATAAATTAAAACGCATTATCAGTACAGAAAATGAAATTGTTTTTGATGAATCCATGCTTAAACTTTTATATTTTGTATCTGATTACTATCACCATCCTATTGGCCAAACGATTATGTCTGTTGTACCAAGCAGAATAAAAAAAAATTCATTAACTTTAAAAAAGAAAGAGTTAATTTTCAAGGCAGATAAATGTCTCACCAGTGAAGTAATTGATAATTTTCCCTCTAGGCAGCTTCGTTTGAAAAAAGTAGCCCAGGCAATTTTGGAAAAAGACTTAAGACAGAAGGATTTAAGTAAACTTGTCTCAAATGGATCTGAGTGTGTCGGAAAGCTTGAAAAAATGGGGTTAATATCCTCAGAAGTATTCATCCAAGAAATAAGTAAATCCCAAAAAGATCAGCCAACTTTAAATAAAGAACAACAAAAAGTAGTCGATGCAATCAAAAATAATAAAGCATTTAAGCCTTGGTTAATTCATGGGGTTACAGCAAGCGGCAAGACTGAAATTTATATGAATTTGATAGCGGAGTTCTTAGAGAATTCAAAAAGCCAAGCGTTAGTTCTAGTCCCAGAAATTAATCTAACACCTCAGTTGGAAGAAAGATTTCAAAATCGTTTTTTTAATAAAAAAATTGTGGTTCTCCACAGTTACCTGTCGGATATAGAGCGATTGGATAACTGGAGAGAATCTAAATTAGGTAATGCTGATATTGTCATCGGAACGAGGTTGGGTGTTTTTACGCCTATGCCAAATCTTAAAATTATTATCATTGATGAGGAGCATGACCCCTCATTTAAACAAAGTGAAGGCTTACGATACCACGCCAGAGATGTGGCAATGATGAGAGCAAAAAATTTAGACATTCCAATTATTATGGGATCTGCGACACCCTCTTTAGAAACTTGGTACAAAGCAATCAATACAAAACAAAATTTTAAATATTTAAAGTTAAACTCAAGGGCTGTTGAGAGCGCAACTCTGCCAAAGATTAAAACAATCCAAGTCAATGATAAAACCAAGCTTCAAGTCTCAAAGGAAGTGATTGATGCAATTCAAAATAGATTAGATAAAAAAGAACAAACGATCGTTTTTATAAATCGGAGGGGGTACTCACCTGTGTTAATTTGTTCTTCTTGTGGGTGGGCTGCTGAATGTGAGCGTTGTTCATCTCGATTGGTCGTACATCTTAAGAAAAAACGCCTTAAATGTCATCACTGTGGTTATGATCAAAAAATCACCAACTCATGTGTTGAATGTGGCAATACAGACTTATTTCCTTTAGGAACGGGGACTCAAAAGATAGAAGATATATTGAAATATCATTTTTCTGAAGCAAAAATAACAAGAGTTGATCGCGATACTACAAACTCGAAAAAATCTATTGAAGATCTTTATTTAAAAATGAATAACAGAGAAATAGATATTGTTATAGGTACACAAATGTTGGCAAAAGGTCATGATTTTCCGCGTGTGACATTAGTGGTTGTTTTAGATGCTGATAATGCCTTATATAGTCCAGATTTTAGGGCAAGCGAAAGATTATTTTCACAATTGATGCAAGTTTCTGGTCGAGCAGGCAGAGGAAAAATTAAGGGTGAAGTTTTAATACAATCTGTGTTTCCAAATCATCACCTATTTGATTCATTGAAAGCGCATGATTTTGATTCATTTAGTAATCAATTGGTGACGGAAAGAAAAAGTATGGGCCTATCACCTTTTAGCTATGATGCAGTCTTCACGGTAAAATCAAAAAATTTAAATATGGCAAAACAATTTATCAATGATGTGTCTGGTTGGGCAAAAGAGTCCTTATCATCAACAATAAATGTTTTAGGTCCAGCAAGACCAACTATCGAAAAGCTTAAGGGATTCGAACGTTTTCATCTATACATACAAGCCCCCTCTCGAAAGGACCTTCATATGATGTTAAAGCCGTGGATTTCTCAAATAAGACAACATCCATTGGTGAATCGCGTAAAATGGAGTGTAGATGTAGACCCGATGGACTTCTAAATAATGAGACATTTGTTATCACCACCAAAAGTAATGACTTTTTCTGCAACCGATCCAACAGGCGGCGCAGGTCTGCAAGCAGATATATTGACACTGGCAAGTATATATTGCCACCCTATTTCAATCACGACAGCAATTACAATCCAAGACACAACAGGTGTTGAATTAGTATCACCTGTAGATTCTCAATTGTTAAAACAGCAAGCAATAACCGCTCTAAAAGATGTAGAGGTGGCTACATTTAAATTAGGTTTATTAGGAAGCCTCGAAAATATCAAAGCTATATCAGAAATCCTCGAAAGCTATCCTGATATACCAGTCGTGTTAGACCCTATTATCGCCTCAGGCCGAGGTGATATTTTAATGAATGATCAAATGAAAAAAGCAATGATTCGCTTGTTACTTCCTCGAACAACGTTGATAACACCAAATAGTATAGAGGCAAGAAAATTAGTTTGTTATGACAATGAAGATTTTGAAAGTATTTCAATTTCAGAAAGTGCTAAACGCCTGTTTAATCTTGGCTGTAAAAATCTTCTGATTACAGGCGGTGATGAAAAAACGGCTGCTGTCATCAATACTCTTTATTTAGAAAATGGAGATGTTATCCCGTTTGAATCAGAGCGTCTCACCAACGCATACCATGGATCAGGATGCACCTTAGCTTCGGCCATTGCTGGATTTTGTGCCCAAGATTATTCATTAAAAGAGGCCGTAAATGAAGCGATACACTTTACTTCACTGGCGTTAAAGAATGCATTCAATATTGGACATGGCCAATTAATTCCAGATAGATTTCATTGGATATTTAATAATAGTTCATATGAGGAAGATGAGGATGGCAATAACCCAACCCACCATTAAAGGCATATATGCAATTACACCAGATCAAAAGAATACTGAATTTCTGCTAAAACAAGTAAGAGATTGTTGTGAGGGCGGTGTCAACATTTTACAATATCGATCTAAGTCTCTTCCTTGGAAAACAAGGCTCGAACAAGCCAAGGAAATAAAAAAGGTGACGGATGAATACCAAATACCATTGATAATAAATGATGATATTGATATTTGCTTACAATTAGATACATTTGGCATACATTTAGGGAAAGATGATGAAAGTATAAAAAATGCGCGTTCAGCCCTTGGGGCTGATAAATGCATAGGCATGTCCTGCTATAATCAGGCGAATAGAGTAGAGATGGCAATAAAAAATAAAGCAGACTACATTGCTTTGGGGGCTTGCTTTGAAACTAAAACAAAACCTAATGCTCCAATAGTATCTTTAGAAATGATAAGAATGATAAGACAAAAATATGATATTCCTATGGTGGCAATTGGAGGAATAACCATTGATAATATAGGCGCTTTGAAAGAGACGGGTATTCAATGCTTTGCTCTAATCAATAGTATATTTACATCTACGGACATCATATCGACAATTAAACAATTTAAATTAAAAATTTAAGATGAATAAAAATAAAGAATTATTTGAACAATCAGAAGTATTTATTCCAGGAGGTGTCAATTCACCCGTGAGAGCATTTGGTTCTGTGGGTGGGACGCCGATATTTTTTAAAGCTGGAATGGGTAGTCGTCTCATTGATGAAAATGATAAAGAATATATCGACTATATTAATTCATGGGGCCCTATGATTGTTGGGCATGCAAACCCAGAAATTATAAATGCAGTCAAAAAAACAGCAGAGTTTTCACTTTCATTTGGAGCCCCGACATCAAGAGAACTTACAATGGCGGAATTATTGGTTAAATTGGTTCCAAGTATAGAGCAAGTGAGATTAGTGAGTAGTGGAACTGAAGCAACAATGAGTGCGATCCGTGTTGCGAGAGGCTACACCAAAAGGGATAAAATCTTGAAATTTGAAGGTTGTTATCATGGGCATGCAGACTCTTTATTAGTAAAAGCTGGCTCAGGTGCCTTAACCTTTGGGCAGCCAAGCTCAGCAGGTGTTCCTGCTGATACCGCTAAACATACTCATACTCTTGAATATAATAACGTCACAGCCCTTGAGGAATGTTTTAAAAAAATGGGCCACGAACTAGCTTGCGTAATTATTGAGCCGGTAGTTGGAAATATGAACCTAATAATTCCAAAAATGGCTTTTCTAAATAAATTACGAGAGTTATGTAACAAATACGACACAGTATTAATATTCGATGAAGTAATGACAGGGTTCAGAGTGGCGTTAGGGGGTGCACAATCTCTATTTAATATAAAGCCAGATATGACAACACTAGGTAAGGTAATAGGAGGAGGTTTGCCTGTAGGGGCATTCGGAGGAAAGAAAGAGATAATGCAACAACTTGCTCCACTAGGCCCAGTCTATCAAGCTGGAACGTTGTCAGGAAATCCAGTTGCAGTATCTGCAGGTATGAAAACTTTAGAACTAATTCAAAAACCAAATTTTTTCGAAAACCTTACAAAAAATACAAAATCCTTAGTTGATGGACTTATTGAGGCAGCTAGAACAAATAACGTTGAATTTTCTGCTCAAAGTGTGGGTGGTATGTTTGGTTTTTATTTTAGTGCACAGCCACCTGAATCTTTTGGTGAAGTTATGGTCTCTGATAGAGAGAAATTTAACAAGTTTTTTCATTTAATGCTCGATCAAGGAATTTATTTTGGCCCATCCGCTTTTGAAGCAGGGTTTGTTTCCTCAGCTCACAGTATGGATGATATTAACCAAACTATTAAGGCGGCAGAAATTAGCTTTAAAAAGCTTAAATAAAAAAGAGAAAAATTCGTCTAGAACATTGAATTGACAAGGAAAAAACGATAACATTGTCATCCGATTTAATAATTAACTATTAGTAAGCATGAAGCATCATCTTAAACAAAAAAAACAAGGCTTATATAATCCCATCAATGAGCATGACTCCTGTGGAGTTGGGTTTGTTGCTAATATTCATGGCAAGCAAAGCCATAAAATTATTTCTCAAGGCCTTGAGTTATTAACTAACTTAACTCATAGAGGGGCCACTGGATATGACCCTAAGTTGGGCGATGGTGCAGGCATTTTAATTCAAATTCCCGACGCTTTTTTCAAAAATGAATTCGAAGCAAACGGTTTAAAGCTTCCACCTTTAGGTGATTATGCTGTTGGGATGTGTTTTCTTCCGCAAAGCAAAAAAAATCGAGAGCTATGTGAATCAATAATTAAACAGATTATTGAAGATGAAAAACAAGTCTTTATTAGCTGGCGCGATGTGCCATTTAATAACGATGATATCGCTGATGCTGCAAAGGCTGTTCAGCCAACGATAAAACAAGTCTTTATACAGAGAAATAAGAGCCTGGCTAATCAGGCAGCATTTGAAAGAAAATTATTTGTAATTAGGAAGAGAATAGAAATAGAAATTGGTAAATTATCAATAGACGATCCTGCTAATTTTTATATTTCTTCAATGTCCTCAAGGACAGTCGTATACAAAGGTATGCTTATGGCTCATGAGGTGGGAGAATTTTTTCCAGACCTCATTGATGAAGTAGCCATATCTGCTATCGCACTTGTACACCAAAGATTTTCTACTAATACGTTTCCGGCTTGGGAGCTTGCTCACCCATATAGAATGATTGCTCACAATGGTGAAATTAATACGGTTAGGGGAAATATCAATTGGATTAAAGCCAGAGCGGGAAAAATGGAATCCATGCTTCTAGGAGAAGATTTAAAAAAATTGTGGCCACTAATAGATGAAACTCAGTCAGATTCAGCAAGTTTTGATAATTGTTTGGAGTTATTAGTTGCGGGTGGGTATAGCCTCCCCCATGCCATGATGATGCTTGTTCCAGAAGCTTGGTCTGATAATCCATTAATGAATGATGACCGAAAAGCCTTCTATGAATATCACGCAACCAAAATGGAACCATGGGATGGACCCGCAGCGGTCGCTTTCACGGATGGGCAAATGATAGGAGCGACTCTCGATAGAAACGGGCTAAGGCCAGCAAGATATTTGATGACTGATGAAGGGGTTGTCATGATGGCTTCAGAGATGGGCGTATTGAAATTTCCTGAAGAAAAAATTGTAAAAAAATGGCGCTTAGAGCCCGGTAAAATGCTTTTAATTGATTTACAAGAGGGCAGATTAATAGACGATGATGAAGTTAAAACGCTTTTATCAACAGCAAAGCCTTACATGAAAAAAATTAAAGACTCACGATTTTGTTTATCAGATTTGACTTTAAAAACTGAAGATTTTCCACTTAATGAGTCTATTTTAGATACGCAACAAGCATTTGGTTACTCGCAGGAAGATATCAATTTCATAATTAAACCTATGATTGATGCTGGTATGGAACCGTCTGGATCTATGGGTAATGATGCAGCTCTCCCCGTGTTGTCGAATAGGCCTAAGTTAATTTTTAATTATTTTAAACAGCTTTTCGCACAAGTTACTAATCCTCCAATTGACCCTATTCGTGAAAACATCGTGATGTCGTTGATGACTTTTATTGGCCCAAAGCCAAACTTATTTAATCAAACAGAGGATACTGTTTCACCGCGGCTTGAGGTGAGTCAACCGATTTTGACAATCAGTGACTTAGATAAATTAAGTTCGATCGAAGACTTAACTGATAATAAGTTTAAATCTTGCACAATAGACATAACTTTTGAGATGAAAAAAGGTCAGTCGCTTGAAACGATTCTTATTAATGAGTTAGACAGAATTTGTGATCTCGCAAAAAAATCTATAGAAAATAATAATATAATAATTCTATCTGATAGAAACTTATCTAAAACTCGAATGGCTGTGCCGGCTTTATTAGCTTGCTCAGCAACTCATCAATACTTGATTGCTGAAGGCTTAAGAACACATACAGGTTTGGTCGTCGATACTGGATCTGCAAAAGAAATACATCATTTTGCCTTACTTGCAGGCTACGGAGCTGAGGCTATATGTCCTTGGCTAACATTCAAAACAATTGAAAATATTTCAAATGATTTTATTGTCGCTCAAGATAATTATATAAAAGCGGTTGGAAAAGGCTTATTTAAGGTTATGTCAAAAATGGGCATCTCGACTTATCAGTCATACTGTGGCGCTCAAATTTTTGAGGCTGTGGGATTAAATCAAGATTTTATTAATCAATATTTTAGAGGTACTTCGACAAATATTGAGGGTATTGGAACAAAGGAAATTGCTGAAGAAATGAGTAGAATTCATCAAAAAGCATTTGGTGATGACCCTGTTCTAATAAACGCATTAGATGCTGGTGGAGAATATGCTTTTAGAATTAGAGGCGAAGAGCATATGTGGAATCCGGATTCTATAGCCAAGCTTCAACATGCAACGCGCATGAACCAATATGAGACATATAAAGAATATGCGCAGCTAATAAATGATCAAACTAAAAAACATAAAACCTTAAGGGGCCTCTTTAGTTTTAAGAAAAAAACAGCTATCAATATTAATGAGGTGGAATCAGCTAAAAATATTGTAAAAAGGTTCGCAACGGGAGCGATGTCTTTAGGATCAATTTCTACAGAAGCTCACTCTACTCTAGCAATTGCGATGAACCGAATAGGTGGTAAATCCAATACAGGCGAAGGCGGTGAAGATAAAAAACGCTTCTTTCCCATTAAAAATGATTCATCGATTGCAGAACATTTAGGAAGTGAAATCATAGAGTCTGATTTTAAATTAAAAGCGGGCGACTCTTTGCGATCCAGGATAAAGCAAGTTGCATCAGGTCGATTTGGAGTAACAGCAGAATACTTATCAACGGCAGATCAAATACAAATTAAAATGGCTCAGGGTGCTAAGCCTGGTGAGGGCGGTCAATTACCTGGCCATAAAGTAAGCACATACATTGCTAAATTAAGATTCTCGGTGCCGGGAGTAGGTTTGATATCGCCTCCCCCTCACCATGATATCTATTCAATTGAAGATTTAGCTCAATTGATTCATGATTTAAAAAATGCCAACCCAGAAGCGAGTATTTCTGTAAAACTTGTTTCAGAAACAGGAGTGGGAACAGTGGCAGCAGGAGTTGCAAAAGCAAAATCTGATCACATTGTTATCGCCGGGCATGATGGCGGAACAGGTGCTTCACCTATATCTTCAATCAAACATGCAGGGACGCCATGGGAATTAGGTTTGGCAGAAACACAACAAACCTTAGTCTTGAACCAATTAAGAGGAAGGGTAGTGCTTCAAGTTGATGGTCAAATGAAAACAGGTCGTGATGTAGTTATTGGTGCCTTACTTGGAGCAGAAGAATTTGGTTTTGCGACTGCCCCACTTGTTGTCGAAGGTTGTATCATGATGAGAAAGTGCCATCTTAACACTTGCCCTGTCGGCATAGCCACTCAAGATCCAACATTAAGAAAAAGGTTTGCGGGTCAGCCAGAACATGTTGTCAATTTCTTCTTTTTTGTTGCAGAAGAAATTCGAGAAATAATGGCATCACTTGGAATTAAGAGGTTTGATGATTTAGTAGGCAGAAGTGATTTGCTTGATACAAAAAAAGGCATTGATCATTGGAAGATTCAAGGATTAGATTTTTCAAAAATTTTCCATCAACCGGATATGGGTAAAGAAGTGTCAAGATACAATACAGAAACTCAATATCATGCACTTGATAAAGCACTTGATAACGAGTTAATTAGTCGCGCACAGAATGCCATAAAAACAAAAGAGCCTTGTGAATTTACGATGCCTATTAGTAATACTAATCGAACTGTAGGGACTCTTTTATCCCATGAAATTGCTAAAACATATGGAAATGAAGGTCTCCCTGATGACTCTATCAAAATTAATTTAGAAGGAACAGCAGGCCAAAGTTTTGGGGCTTTTTTAGCAAAAGGAATTACCTTTATTTTATATGGAGAAGGAAACGATTATGTGGCCAAAGGGTTATGTGGCGGGAAAATAGTGATAAGACCGCCAGAAAACTTTAAAGGAATTGACGATAAAAATATCATTATTGGAAATACGGTAATGTATGGTGCAACATCAGGAGAAACTTACTTTAGAGGCATTGCTGGAGAACGTTTCTGTGTCAGAAACTCTGGGGCATCAGCTGTTGTGGAAGGAGTAGGTAATCATGGTTGTGAATATATGACTGGAGGTACTGTGGTAGTTTTAGGACAAACAGGTCAAAATTTTGCAGCCGGTATGTCAGGAGGGGTTGCCTATATCTATGATCCATTAAATAGATTTAGTTTAAATTGTAATCCTTCAATGGTAACTTTAGAAAAGATTAAAAAAGAAAACGAACAAGCGTCTGGTCCTAGACATCTAGATCAGGCTGATGAAAAAATTCTTAAGTCTTTAGTAGAAAATCATCTTCAATATACTGATAGTAAAATTGCAAAAAAAATTATTGAACACTGGGATAAAGAGTTAGTCAATTTTATTAAAGTAATGCCAAATGAATATAAAAGGGCTTTAGATGAAATGTTTACTGCTTCTAACAAGGAGGCCGCATAAATGGGAAAGGTAACTGGTTTTTTAGACTTCCCCCGACTTGCAGAGGGTTATGTAGCTCCTGCTGAAAGAGTAAAAAATTATAAAGAATTTGTAATGCATCTTTCAGATGAGGAGGCAAAAACTCAAGGCGCACGCTGTATGGATTGTGGGATTCCATTTTGTAATAACGGTTGCCCAGTTAACAACATCATTCCTGATTGGAATGATCTTGTTTATAAGCAAGACTGGGAAGGCGCATTGGAAGTATTACATTCAACAAATAATTTTCCTGAATTCACCAGTAGAATTTGCCCAGCACCATGTGAGTCTGCTTGCACGCTTAATATCAATTCAGATCCTGTGGGCATCAAGTCAATAGAACACGCAATTATAGATAAGGCATGGGAGAATAATTGGGTATTGCCTCAAGTTCCAAAAAATAAAACAGGAAAAAAAATAGCGATTGTTGGTTCAGGCCCTGCAGGAATGGCAGCCGCGCAACAGTTAGCTCGTGTTGGTCATCATGTTGTTGTCCTTGAGAAAAATGACCGAATCGGTGGGTTACTTAGATACGGTATCCCTGATTTTAAGATGGAAAAAATACATATTGACCGAAGAGTCAAACAGATGGAAGAAGAGGGCGTTATATTTAAAACTAACCAAAATGTAGGTGAAAATGTTAAGCCTGACGATCTTATAGATGAATATGATGCAGTGATTCTTGCTGGCGGCGCAGAGTGGCCAAGAGATCTTCCAATACCAGGTAGAGACTTAGATGGTGTACATTTCGCAATGGATTTTTTACCACTGCAAAATAAAGTTGTTGCCGGTGATAAATTTGACGATCAAATTATGGCTACTAACAAACATGTTGTGGTGATCGGAGGTGGAGATACAGGATCGGATTGTGTTGGAACTTCAAACCGCCATGGCGCTGCTTCAATTTCACAATTTGAACTAATGCCACAGCCTCCAGAAAATGAAAACAAATTATTAGCATGGCCTTATTGGCCGCTCAAGATGAGAACATCAAGCTCACATGAGGAGGGTTGTGATAGAGATTGGTCGATTGCTACAAAATCATTTGTTGATGACGGCAACGGTAAAGTTAAAGAGTTGATAGCAAGTAAAGTTAAATGGGAAGATGGAAAAATGATGGAAATTCCTGGGTCTGAATTTAAACTAAAAGCAGATCTTGTATTGCTAGCGATGGGTTTTATTAGTCCTCAGCAAAAAATTCTAGACTTATTTAATGTTGAAAAAGATCAACGTGGAAATGCTAAAGCTGATACAGAGGGTGAAAGCTCATACGCCACCTCTAAAAACAAAGTATTTGCAGCAGGCGATATGAGAAGAGGTCAATCTCTCGTAGTATGGGCAATTAGAGAGGGCCGACAATGTGCTCGATCTGTCGACGAATTTTTGATGGGTAAAACGACTCTCCCTCGATAAAAGTAATTCCCCCAATTTAATGACAAAAATAATAAACGACTCTTTTTTAAAAACCTTAAGAAGAGAAGCCACCCCTTACACCCCTGTATGGATGATGAGACAGGCAGGTCGATACCTTCCAGAATATAGAGCATCAAGAAAAACAGCAGGAAGCTTTTTAGAGCTTTGTAAAAACAAAAACTTTGCGACGGAAGTAGCATTGCAGCCACTTGATCGATACCCATATTTAGATGCCGCTATACTATTTTCAGATATTTTAACCGTCCCTGATGCAATGGGGTTAGGACTTTACTTCGTAGAGGGGGAAGGACCTAAATTTAAAAATCCTTTGCAAAATGAGGAAGCAATTTTCAAATTAGATATTCCTGATGTTGAGGATAGTTTGAAATATGTCTTTGATGCAGTTAAATCAATTAAGGAGGCGCTGAATGGTAGAGTTCCTCTTATAGGTTTTTCAGGGAGCCCTTGGACCTTAGCTACCTATATGATTGAAGGTCAGGGAGGTACAGATTTCATGAGAATTAAGAAAATGATGTATTCTCGACCTGACTTAATGAACCATATTCTAAAAATAAACGCCGAAACAGTTTCAAGATATTTGGCATGTCAAATAAAAGCGGGTGCTGATGTGGTAATGTTATTTGATACTTGGGGGGGCATTCTTTCACATCATGAATATGAACAATATTCATTAAATTATATGAAAGTAATCATTTCAAATCTAAATATCTTAGGTTTTGAGAAAATCCCTAAAATTATCTTTACTAAAGGTGGGGGCCAATGGATTGGCAAACAGGCACAGGTTGGTGCTGATGGTATAGGCTTGGATTGGCAAACAAATTTAAATAAAGCAAGAAAAGAAGTTAATGATCAAATTACATTGCAGGGTAACCTTGACCCATCAATTTTATTATCTGAACCCAAGGTAATTGAGGCAGCAGTAAAAAAAGTGCTGGATGATTACGGAATTGGCGAGGGGCATATTTTCAATCTAGGGCATGGTATAACACAATTTACGCCAGTAGAAAATGTATCGGCAATGCTTGAAACGATTAGAAAATATAGTAAACAATTCCATTAAAACCTACTCTCTTTTCAAAGAAAGCGAATTAATACAATACCTTAATCCTGATGGCTCAGGGCCGTCTGGGAATACGTGCCCAAGATGTGCATCACAGCAATTACATGTCACTTCAATTCTTGTCATCATATGAGTCGTGTCAGCAGTATAAGCGATTGAGTTTTCTTTTAAAGGTTGCGTGAAGGAAGGCCATCCTGATTGTGAATCAAATTTTTCCGAGGCATCAAAAAGTAACGTTCCACAGCACGCACAAGCATAAAGACCAGGCTCAAAACGTGAACACATTTCTGAGCTAAAAGCATGTTCCGTGCCTGATTGCCTTGTTATAAAAAAAACATCATCACTTAATAACTTCTTCCATTCTTCCTCAGTCTTGATAACTTTATTTTCAGGTGCGGGCACACCTTTTTTTACAAAGTCTTCGATGTTTTTCCAAGTCAGCATATTAATAAGTTAGTGTGTAGTGTTAGCATCAATACCAATCCCGGTCTGGGATCTAAAATATTGAGAATCAAATTTATTAATTTCTTTATATCCATTTTCAGACCTATCGAATGAAGAAAGTATCCAAATAGTTATAAACGTGATTGTCATGGAAAATAATGCTGGATATTTATAGGGAAAGATTGCATTTGGATTCCCTAAAACATCTACCCAAACAACCGGACCTAAAACGACAAATGTGATGGCGGAGAATAATCCAAGAGATCCGCCAATTACCGCTCCTCTAGTTGTCAGTTTTTTCCAGTAAATTGAGAGTAACAATAACGGAAAATTTGCACTTGCCGCGATTGCAAAGGCGAGTCCAACCATGAAAGCAACATTTTGATTTTGAAAAATAATCCCAAGATAAATAGTTAAAACACCAAGCAATATAGTTGCTAATTTGGAAACAAAAATTTCATTTTTTTCACTTTGATTTCCTTTTAGAAAGGCATTAGCATATAAATCGTGTGAGATTGCAGAGGCACCCGCAAGCGTAAGTCCAGACACAACAGCTAAAATTGTGGCAAATGCCACAGCAGAAATGAAGCCTAGTAATATTTCTCCTCCCACAGCATCAGCTAAATGAATGGCAGCCATATTATTGCCTCCGATCAGCGTGTTGCTAGTGGCATCAAGATAAGTTGGATTATTTGAAATTAAAATGATGGCACCAAAGCCAATAATAAAAGTTAATAGGTAAAAATAACCGATAAATCCAGTTGCGTATGCAACAGATTTTCTTGCTTGTATGGCATTGGGGACCGTAAAAAATCTCATTAAAATATGCGGTAAGCCAGCTGTTCCAAACATTAAAGCAAGACCTAGTGAAACTGCTGAGATTGGATCTGAGATTAAGCCACCCGGAGATAAAATATTAATCCCCTTTTTATGAATACTTGTTGCCTCATTAAAGAATAAATTTAAGTCAAAATTAAATTGAAATAGCACAAGCATGGCAATAACAGTTGCCCCAAATAATAATAAAATAGCTTTGATAATTTGTACCCACGTCGTCGCCAACATTCCACCAAAAGTGACATATAGAATCATTAATCCCCCAACAATAATGACAGCCGAGTAATAAGGTAATCCAAAAAGAATTTCAATAAGTTTACCTGCGCCAACCATTTGAGCGATTAGGTATAAAATGACGGTGGAAAGAGATCCACATGCAGCTAAAATTCTAATGGGTCTTTGGTTTAGGCGAAAGGAAACAACATCAGCGAAGCTATATTTTCCAAGATTCCTTAACGGTTCAGCAATTAATAAAAGAATAATGGGCCAACCAATTAAAAAACCAATTGAGTATATTAGCCCATCGAATCCCGTTAAATATACCAGCCCAGAAATGCCTAAGAAAGATGCAGCCGACATAAAATCACCAGATATGGCTAATCCGTTTTGTAAGCCTGAAATATTTCCACCCGCGGTATAAAATCCATCTGCAGTTGAAGACTTTTTTGAGGCCCAGTAAGTAATGAAAAGGGTGATAGAAACAAATAAAACAAACATGATGATAGAGATATGATTGTCTCCACTATTACCATCACTGGCTCGACTAAGATTACTAAATAATAAAATCGATAAAATTAATTTATTCATTATTTTTTGATGGCACTAATCTGTGGCTCAATAAATTTGTTGGCTAGATAAACATATATGAGTGTAATGACGAATATCAAAAGAATAAGTACTAATCCTAAGAAAATCCCTAAGGAAATATGAGTATCAAAAATGAGAGGACTAAACATTTCTGGCTTAAATGCTATGACACCAATAAAAAAGAAATACGGGGCTATAGTTAAAAATAGGAGGGGGCGAACTATTTTTGCCCTCAATTTTATTAGAACATTAAGTTGATGGTTATAATTTGACTTCATAGAATATTTTGTAAACTAAAAAAATAAGGTTACAGGATTGAATTCATATAGCCAAATTAAAATTATGATGCTATTTAAATTGTGCTTATAGCATTATATATTTTCTGATGTGCTTCATTTGCAATAAATTTTCTATTTTTTTTATTGGATATTACTGGGAGCACAGATATGTGTGCTGTTAAATTTTTTACCTTTATTAAGGCCAACATTGATTGGGAAAGGCTGATATCTCCTGCATAGGAAGGAGCGGAGGAAAATTTACCATCAGAGGTATATCGTATTGATAAGGGTAAGATATTTATATTGCAATTGATAGCAGTTTGAAAAAAGTTACTTTTAAAGGGGAGCAATCTCGATCCATCCGTTGCAAAACCCTCGGGAAAAAAATACACGCTATTCATTTTATTTAACTTTTTCTCAATTTGATCTGATGCCATTGTGAGTGATTTTTTGTTTCCCCTCTTTATATAAATCGTGTCTGCACATTTAGTTAATTTGCCAATGAAAGGCCATCTTTCTACATCACCCTTTGATAAAAAAGAGATAGGAAAGATGGAGTTAATTAAGAAAATATCTAACCATGAGATATGGTTGCTAACAATTAAAAAATGTTTATTAGATAAAAGTTTGTTTAAATCTTGATTTATTTCCAAATTAATTTTTAAAATACTTAAAAGTCTTTTTGACCAGTTTTTTATGTATCTATTTTTTGGTTTGTCATTGATATACAAAATATATAGCGCTTGAAAAAAACCGTAAAAAAGATGAATGATGATTAAAGAAAATTTAACCATTTAAGAATTTATATTTTCTTCAATGAATTCATTCAGCTTTTGGAAGTTTATAAACACTTATATAATCACCCTGAGAAAAGCCCATAATTTTATTACCACCGGCGGCAACAGCGATATACTGTTCCCCATCTATAAGGTAGGTGATGGGAGGTGCATTGACGCCAGCATCAATATAAGTTTGCCAAAGCAATTCTCCTGAAGCCGCATCGATGGCATTAAAATTTCCATTGCCCTCACCCAGGAATACTAAACCCCCTTTGGTAGATAACGTTCCTCCAACAAGTGGCTGTGGTGTTTTATACTGCCATTGTATTTTACCTGTCGATAAATTGATTGCTGAAAGCAGACCCCACTGCGGGTCATTTGTGGGCTCTGAACTTGTATATTCAGTGATTCCGTTTTCTGTATTTTTTTTATGAAGTGTATATTTGATTGGAGCATGAATGCCTGAGACAAAGGCAAGATTTAAATCTGAATTAATGCTGATAGGAGACCAATTAGAACCCCCTAAGATACCAGGGTAAATAATAGTCCCCTCTTTTGATGCTCCAGCAAAGAGATTACTCTGGGGTACAAATGCTTCTGATTTTAATATGAGCGCTCCCGTGTCTCTATTTATAATATATAACCATCCAGTTTTACTTGCCTGGGCGACAGCAGGAATGACTTGACCATCATGATACGCATAAAAAAGTACAGGTGGGCTAGCAACATCATACCCCCAAATGTCGTGAGGAACTTGTTGGTAGTACCATTTCAATTTCCCCGTTTCAGCATCAAGTGCGACAATGGATACAGTATATAAATTATCACCCGGCCGAGTTTCTCCACTCATTTGAGGAGAAGGATTCCCTGTACCAAAGAAAAGGGTATTTGTTTCCTTGTCTATGGCAGGGGTTGTCCATGCAGAACCTCCTCCAAATTCTGCCGCATTAGGATATTTATCTAAGGTAGCCTTTTCATGATAAATATCTCTGTTTAAAGTAAGTCCATCTTCAATAAAGTTATTAAAATTCCCTTCCCATCCAGTCTCTAAAATAGTATTAAATTGCCATATTTGCTGACCAGAATGTATATCGTAAGCAGCTAAAAAGCCTGACCGACCGTATTTCCCTGATACACCAACTACCGCACCTAATGGTGTATTAACTCCCTCTTCCTCTACGTGAAGTCCATATCCTACTCCGGTGATTCCAATAATCACCTTGCCGTTATAGACCACCGGTGCCATAGAAATGCCTACGCCAGTCCCACCACTTATTTGTTTATCAGAGTTGGCATCAGATTCATCCAGATCGCTTGTAGATTCAGTCTTAACATTATTTTTGACAACATTGATATCCCATATTTTTTCTCCCGTTTTAATATTTAGGGAAATAAGTCGGGCATCTACCGTGCCAAAGAATAATTGTTTACCTTGAAGTGCAACTCCCCTGTTTGATGGACCACAACAAAGTTTCCAGTTAGGGTTAAGATCATGCTCATAACGCCAAATTTCATTTCCAGTTTTGGCATCCAAAGCAAGTACATTATTGAAAGGGAGTGAAACAAACATTACCCCTTCATGAACAATGGGTGTCGATTGAAAAGTTGCCGGCACGCCAGTTTGAACCTGCCATGCCATTTCCAAAGTCTCAACATTAGTTTTATTAATTTGAGTGATTCTCGAAAAGCGTTGGTTACTTAAATCCAAGCCATAAGAATCCCATTCTTGGTCTGGCTGACCACAACTGACAGTGAAAATGATAATAAAAGCGGTGATAAAAAAATTTCGTAAAATCATAAAATTTAATAACATTCTATTTTTGTTTTTAGTACATTCATTTTATCAGCAATTATTTGTAACTCACCTTTATCTAAAGCCTCTAGTTGTAAATCAGTTTTTTGTTGTGAAGGACGCACCATACTATAAAGGTGAATCCCTTTTAGTTGGTGGGCATAAGGTTTTAAAAACTGAACATACTCATTTACAAAATCGTTTGAAGGTAGTTTGTTATTTATTTTAAGTAAGCATGTCTGCACTATCGTAGGAGAAATAGACAAAGCATTTTTTAAATTTTTTCTTAAGTTTGCGATTGATAAATTAATACGATTTATTTTTTGGGCCTCTTTTGGATTTACATTATCAATCTTAAACCAAACTTCATGATTAACCGATTTCATGTTTTCTAAGCCTTGCTGAACATTTTTTTTATTCAAATAACTTCCGTTAGTAATTAACCTTAACTTAATGGTATTCGATAGTTGGAATTTATCTATTTTTTCTAAAACAATTTTAACTATAGGTTCAAATTCTGGTGTAGCGGTTGGCTCACCATTACCAGAGAAAGCAATATCTTTAAAATCAACTTTATGAGAAGCGCATTCACTTAAGAAAGAACCATTAACAATATTTTCAAGCCATTTATCAAGTTCGTTTTCGAGAAGTTTTAGATCAATTTTTTCTGGTTTGCCACGGGTTAGGTCTGATACTTGGCAGTAGATACATTGCCAATTACATGCATTATTTGTATTTAAATTTATTCCTAAAGATAGACCCATGGATCGCCTTGAGACAACCGGATATATATATTTGCTATTAAAAATATTACGATCATGATTAAAAATTGTGAGCATTTCTTTTTTCATGTTTGTTTATCAGGCAAAGGTTTTATTGAATGGTTACGACAAATTAGATTAGCTACTCAAATTTATTTGCTGAACCACATCCTTCTCAGAGTGCCATCTTTATCAACAATGGAGTGCTTAATTGCACCGAGGATATGTAATATGAGAATTAATAGAAGGAGAAGGCCAAAAATTTCATGGAATTCATAAAATAATTCCCTGATTGCCTTGTCATCAAAACCAGGAATTACCTTAATACCAAACCACTTGATTCCATATTTACTGCCAGCAGACATTATAATTCCTGACAGAGGGATGAGAAACATAAGTAGATAAAGTGAGTGATGCGTGGCTTTGGCTAAGCGCTTTTCCCAAAGCTTCATCGAATTAAGAAAAGCAGGAGGACGATGGGTAAATCGCCAGTACATTCTTAAAACAATAAGCATAAGTAAACTCAGGCCCACTGACTTATGAAGATTAAAGTAAAAGGATCTTTGTGATTGTTCCTCTTCTACTCCCCATGTTATGAGGCCTAAATTAAATATATCAAAACTAGTGGTCTTAGGCGTTTCTTTGGGTAGCTCCGTCATAAACCAACCAAGAACAAACATAAATAAAATGGCAATGCCAATCAACCAATGTAAGACAATGGCTACGTTTGTATATTTGGTATTATTATTCATCCGGCAAGTTAACTAGTTAAATTTTATAAACAGATTATAATAAATTTACATGATTAGATATAGAAAAAACTTTTTTTTGAAATATTCTTTGCTGTTAATTCTTTTACTGACTTTTAGTGGGTTTATTTATGCTTCAAGCCCTTCAATTGAATTTGAAGAAGTTGCTCCAGGTGTTTTTGTTCATCAAGGAGAGCACTTGGATGTAGACGAAACTTACCATGGAGACATTGCAAACATTGGTTTTATAGTCGGAGAAGAATCAATTGCCGTAATTGATTCGGGAGGTTCTCTTAAAATTGGTAACGAACTTAAAATGGCCATTAGAAAATTTTCTAAATTACCCGTTCGATATGTAATCAACACCCATGTTCATCTTGATCATATTTATGGGAATGCTTCCTTTGTCGGAGAAAATGTAGATTTTATAGGTCATGTTGAATTGCCTAAAGCGATGGCACTTAGAAAAGAGTTTTATGAACGTATCAATCTCGAATACCTTGATGTACCAAATGATCAATCAATCCAAATTGCACCTAATATATTAATTAAACCGAATGAAAGTAAAATTTTTGACTTGGGTAATCGAAAAATAAAGGTCACGGCCTACTCGATTGCCCATACAAAAACCGATGTTACCATCGAAGATTTAAAAACTAAGACACTTTGGGCTGGAGACTTATTATTTACAGAAAGAACCCCAGTCATTGATGGCGATATTCACGGGTTCATAGACGTTATCGACAAAATTTTAACGTTGGATATTGATCTAGTCATCCCTGGTCATGGGACTCCTACGAAAAAATGGGAAGAAGCTTTTTTAAAGGAACAAAATTATTTTAAATTATTAAGAGACGAAGTTAGGTTGGCGATTGATAACGATCAGGACCTTCAATTAACAATTGATACAGCAGGCCAATCGGAGTCAGAAAAATGGGAATTATTTGATATCCAAAACGGTAGAAATATAAACAAAATATTTCCTATGATGGAGTGGGAGTAACTCCAGACATAAGCATGACGCGCTTATGTCTGGAATCTAATTATTTACCTTTCTTACAACCATCAATACTGTAGCCAGTTTCTGGGTTTAACGCTAAGTGCAGAAGACCGCCACAAATTGCAAGATATTGTAGTGACATTAATAATAGCGGTTGCCCTCCTAAAGCATTCATAAAGTAAATTATTGCCCATACAAATGAATAAACTGAAAGAACATAAGCAGTAATTTTGATTTTGTAACCAATAATTAGAGTAAATCCTGCAATGAGCTGAACAAGTATACTGATAGGCGCAAAAATTCCTGGAATGCCTCTGGCACCTAATAAATCTTGATATAAAGCATATCCGTTAGGTGTGTTGTATATATTGTTGATGATAAAAAGAACAGATACAAAAAATATGAGTGCTATTAACACTCGAGAGATAACACCTAATAATTTACACACAGTTATTTTTCCTTAATAGATAATTTAAATGAATAATGCCTTTTTATGGAAAACTCTGCAAGTTTTAAACACCCTCAAGTGAGTTTAAAATTTTTTTAATAGGGCTTGGCAAAGCAGCATTTTTTAAATTACTTTTCTCAATCCATTTATAATTATCAATTCTAGGGAGCTCAAGCTTATCCAGCGATATATATTGAAAATGAATATTGAGTTTATAGTGCGTAAAAGATGTCTTGTATAGGCCACTTTTTAAAATTTTAAAATTACCCCCACACAAATTTTCTTTTATCCAATTTGGAGCATTTGCAGAATTTTCTAATTCAGGCATTGACCATAGGCCTGCCCAAATGCCTTTTGATGGTTTTTTTTTAAATAAATAGGAATTATTAGAATGAAGTACTAATAAATAAATCTCTTTTGTTGGTAAGGTTTTTTTAGGTTTAGAGACAGGAATATCCTTCGTTAAATTTTTCTTAAAACTAATACACTCACTTTGTAAGGGGCAGTTGTTACAAAGCGGCTTTCTTCTTTTACAGACAGTTGCACCTAAATCCATCAGCGCTTGGGTATAGGTTTGAATATATTTATTGGTTTTCGGTAAATTGTCACAAGCTATTTCCCATAATTTTTTTTCTACTGAAAGTTTTCCAGCCCACTCCATGATGCCGAAGTATCTAGTAAATACGCGTTTAACATTTCCATCTAAAATAGGTTTCTTTTTTTTAAAAGCGAATGCAGAAATTGCTCCCGCTGTTGAGCGACCAATCCCTGGTAAAGTTAAAAGTGTATCGAATGATGATGGGAATTTACTATCATAATTTTTTGAAATTTCTATAGCTGTTTTGTGTAAGTTCCTTGCTCGAGCGTAATAACCGAGTCCACTCCATAATTCAAGAACCTTTTCTTCTTCTGCATTAGCAAGGGCATCTATATTCGGAAAACTCTTAACAAATTTTTCAAAATAAGTTAAAACAGTACTAACTTGCGTCTGTTGCAGCATAATCTCTGACAACCAAATAAGATAAGGGTTGTCTGTATTTTGCCATGGCAGGTTATGTCGCCCTGACGACTTATGCCATTGAATAAGTTGGTCTGAAATAAAACCCATAATCAATTTTTACTAGAAAAAATAAATAACAGCAATTATTCCAATAAGAATTCTATACCAACCAAATATGACAAAGTCATGGTTAGCTACATACTTTATAAAAACTTTTATAATTAATAAAGCACTCACAAATGCGGTGATAAAGCCAATTGAGAAGATGGGTACATGATGCATATTGAGTACAGAAAAGTTGGTTGCTAAATCAAATAACGAAGCGGCGAAAATAATGGGGATAGCTAAGAAAAACGAAAATTCAGTTGCTGTTTTTCGATCCAGCCCCGATATTAATCCACCCATGATAGTAGACGCAGATCTTGAAACCCCCGGAATTAAAGCGAAACATTGTGCCAACCCTACGACCAAAGCTTGCTTTTTTGTAATCTGATCAACATTTGTTTTTGTTTTAATGGTTAATTTTTTTTCAATTAAAATCATTATAAAACCCCCAATTATCAGACTGATACCGACGATTATTGGATTAAAAAGATAAAACTTAATCATTTTATGAAATAAAAGACCCATTATCGCAGCTGGGAGGAAGGCAATGAATAGATGGAGAATAAAGTTTTGGGCGATTTTTTCATACAAAGCGCCTTCAAAGGTCAATATTAATTTATCTTTATATTGAACAATAACGGCGAGAATGGCGCCGAGCTGTATAAAAATTTCAAAAACTTTACTTGAGTCGTCGTTAAATTGTAAAAGTTCAGCAGCTAAAATCAAATGGCCAGTAGAGCTGACGGGTATAAATTCAGTGATTCCTTCAACAATCCCGAGAATAAAAGCTACCCATAAAAGATATAAATCCATCAATATTCCTTAAAATGCTTCGTTAAATTTTTTGGTAAACTTCAGCACCTTTTTTTACAAATTCAATCGATTTTTCTTCCATGCCTTTTTCTAGAGCCTCTGTGTCAGATATTCCTTTTTTGGCTGCATAGTCTCTAACATCTTGGGATATTTTCATTGAACAGAAATGGGGGCCACACATTGAACAGAAATGGGCTTGTTTGGCTCCCTCTTGAGGAAGTGTTTTATCATGAAATTCTTTTGCTTTTTCAGGATCTAGGCCTAAATTAAACTGATCATTCCATCTGAATTCAAATCTTGCCTTCGATAGGGCATTATCACGGATTTGAGCGCCAGGGTGACCTTTCGCGAGGTCTGCCGCATGGGCTGCAATTTTATAAGTAATAATCCCCGTTCTCACGTCCTCTTTTTCAGGTAAACCTAAATGTTCTTTTGGTGTGACATAGCAAAGCATGGCACAGCCATACCAACCAATCATAGCAGCACCAATACCTGAAGTGATGTGATCATAGCCAGGTGCAATATCGGTAGTTAACGGTCCGAGTGTGTAAAAAGGAGCTTCGTCACAATGTTCTAGCTGCAGATCCATATTTTCTTTAATCATGTGCATAGGTACATGACCCGGGCCTTCAATCATTACTTGGACATCATGTTTCCAAGCGATTTTAGTTAGCTCACCCAATGTTTTTAATTCAGCAAATTGTGCCTCGTCATTTGCATCGTATATTGATCCTGGTCTTAAGCCATCACCCAAGCTAAAGCTAACATCATAGGCTTTCATTATTTCGCAAATTTCTTCAAAGTGGGTATATAGGAAAGATTCCTTGTGATGAGCGAGACACCAACTTGCCATAATAGAACCCCCTCGACTCACAATTCCTGTCATTCTTTTTGCAGTCATTGGAATATAAGCCAATCTTACGCCCGCATGAATTGTAAAATAATCTACCCCTTGCTCTGCTTGTTCAATGAGAGTGTCTTTAAAAATTTCCCAAGTTAAATCCTCAGCTTTACCATTTACTTTTTCTAGCGCTTGGTAAATTGGAACGGTCCCTATAGGAACAGGGCTATTTCTGATGATCCATTCTCTTGTTTCATGAATATTTTTTCCAGTAGATAAGTCCATTACAGTGTCACCACCCCAACGGGTACCCCAAACCATCTTTTCAACCTCTTCACTAATGCTCGAACCTAGAGCTGAGTTACCAATATTGGCATTGATCTTAACTAAGAAATTTCTTCCGATAATCATCGGTTCTGTTTCTGGGTGATTAATATTTGCTGGAATGATAGCTCGCCCTTTGGCAACCTCATCTCTTACAAATTCTGCGGTTATTTTTTGAGGAATCTTGGCGCCATGATTCTCACCAGGGTGTTGTGTTTGGAGGACATCTGTAATGCCTTCACGCCTTTGATTTTCCCTAATGGCTATAAACTCCATTTCGGGTGTAATAATTCCTTTTTTGGCATAGTGCATTTGAGATACATTTTTTCCTACCATAGCTTTCTTTGGATTGCGCTTAAGGTTAAATCGCATGTTTTCTAATGACGGATCTGTTTTTCTTTTTTTACCAAAAGTTGATGAGGGACCCTGAAGTTGTTCAGTATCTTTTCTATCCTCAATCCATTTATTACGTAAGGGAATTAAACCATTTTTAATATCAATTTTACTTTTGGGGTCAGTGTAAGGACCCGAGGTATCGTAAGTTAATACTGGGGCATTTTTTTCAGCGCCAAATTCAGAAGGTGTATCTGAAATAGAAATTTCTCTAAAAGGCACTTGAATATCCGGCGTTGACCCTTCTATGTAAACTTTTTTTGAGTTTTCAAAAGATTCAAGAGCTGCTTTGTCAAGGCCTGCGTCTTTACTTACGAATTTATCAACATTCATTTTAATCTGTTTATCTGAAGCGTTCACTGCTGACTCCTTTATTAATTTTACATATAGTAGGGAGCAGTTTATAGATGCATTCCCTACGGCGATATTTAATTCACATCAGGTTCAAAGAGTTTTTCTCACCACTGAAAAGCGGACCCCTAGCACTACGTATAAACTACTTGATTATCATGCTTATAGCAAGGTAAGCATGATATTTTTAATGAAAATACCCAACGTTTTTTTGACTGGCTCAGCTATAATTGATTTTAAATTAGTCTAAATTTTTTTCAGAGCTTACAAATAAATGAAAACCCTTACTGATGTCAAACGTTTTAATATGATTGAGCAACAAATCAGGACATGGGATGTGTTTGATGCATCGATATTAGATTTGTATGACAAAATTAAAAGGGAAGCATATGTCCCAGAAACATATAAAAAAATTGCTTTCACAGACGTACAAATACCACTTCAACATAAACAATATATGCTTGCCCCAAAACAAGAAGCAAGAGTTTTGCAATCTCTTAAGTTAAAACCAACAGATCATATTTTACATATTGGGACCGGGACGGGTTTTTTTGCAGCTTTGCTAGCTTCTCTTTCAAAGCATGTCGTTACGATGGATTTATTTGACAATTTCTTAGAGGAAGCAAAAAAAATTCATCAAAAAGATAATCTCTCAAATTTATCATACGTAAATGATGATGGTGTTCAAGGTAACTTAGATTTTGCACCTTATGATGTAATTGTGTTTACGGGAGGCATACTTAAAGAGCCTTTAGGACTGAGAGAACAGCTTAAAGAAGGCGGTAAATTATTTTTGTTCGAAGGTACTAACACGCTTATGCAGGCGAACCTTATTGAGAAAGTTGGTCAGAATGAATATGAATCCAAATCTATGTTTGAAGATGTCATTCCTTTTTTAATTATGAAAAGTGAAGCATCTAAATTTATTTTTTAAATGTGGGAAAACAATATTTAAATTTTATGTCGACTCTTTTTGTAAAGATCAGATTATTGGTATTTTTGTTTTGTATGAGTTTTTCTTCATTTATAAGTGCTGAAAAAATAAGTGACTTATTGTCACTATATAATGAAGCACTGAGGCATGATGCCCTTTTATCTGCTGCGACTATTCAAAACCAAGCAACTCAGGAATTAATAGATCAAGGCCTATCTCTTTTATTACCAAATATATCGGCTTCAGGAAGCTATTCTGATCTAGATAATTCAAGAAAATTTAATACGCCAATTAGTAATGTACTATTGGCTGGAACGAAAGCAGATTATCAAAATTATGAATATGGCGTTGTAGTGAGGCAGCCAATTTTTAATTATGCTTCTTATAATCGCTACAAACAAAATTTAGTTCAAACGAGCTTAAGTGACAAACAGCTTCTCTGGTCCCGACAAGACTTGATTTATCGTGTTGTAAAATTATATTTTGAAACACTACAAGCATCAGATGAGATTGATTTACTTCAAGCCCAGCGTAAAGAAATACTTGCACAGCTTGCTGAGGCGGAAGCGATGTTTAAAGCAGGACTAGTTTCCATTACCGATGTTAATGAAACAAAAACAAAAGCTGCATTGATAGAGGTTGAACAATTAAACGCTGTGCAACTTTTTAAAATTAAAAAAAGAGAATTTGAAACTATTACGGGGTCACTTCCAGGAAAGCTTAATAAATTAAATCCAGTAATTACATTTACAGAGGTTGAAAATAAAGCAGAAGAATGGATCGATATTGCATTAGAAAATAATTTAGATCTTCAAATAAGAAGAGATGAAGTCAAAATCGCAGACAGAGAAATAGACATTCGAACAGGCGATAGGCTCCCAACAATCGATGCATTCGCTTCACGATCAAGAAATTGGAATAGTGGAGGATATCCTTATGGCACAACTAAAAACCAAGGGGGCAAAGACTTTTCTGACGCGATTGGCGTTGAAATTAATATTCCCATTTATGAAGGTGGATTTAGAAGCTCAAGGGTACGTGAAGGTAAGTTACTTAAACTCAAATTACAAGAAGATGAAAAATATTTAGAAAGACAAGTTAAGTTAGAGGTAAGAGAAAATTTTTTACATCTTCAAACAAATTTTGCAGAAATAGTTGCTTATGACGTAGCATTAAAAAGTGCTAAATTAACGCTTGATTCAACCAATTTGGGTTTTAAGGCAGGCTTAAGAGATAGTATTGACGTCTTGAGAGCTCAACAAGTTTATTTTGATGCTGAAAAAGATATACTTGACAATAAATATGATTACTTAATGAATTTGATTAATTTAAAATTTTCTGTGGGTATGCTTACAAAACAAGACATAATTGAAATAAATAAATATCTAATATTGGAACAGTAATGATTGCATCAAAAAATAAAAGCCAATTAGTTTTAGTAGATATGCAGGAAAAGTTAGCCTCTGTTATGCCAAAAGAAGTTATTAATAAAATTATCAAGAGGTGCGAGCTTTTATTCGCGGTAGCTCAGAAATTAGAAATTCCCTCAATTATTACTGAGCAATATCCACAAGGTTTAGGACCAACTTTGCCATCTATTAAGGCTTTTGTTAATGAGGCGAGTTATATAGAAAAAAAAGTCTTCGCATGTACCGACGATGCTATTTTTAATCGGTATTTAATCCGCACTAAACCGCAAATTTTTTTAATTGGTATGGAAGCGCATATTTGTATTCTCCAAACAGCTCTGGGTCTTATCAAAGCAGGCAAAGAAGTTTTTGTGATTGAGGATGCAATAGTTTCAAGGAATATAATGAATAAGCAAAATGCCTTAGGAAGACTAAAAAGTGCAGGATGTATTATTACAAATGTTGAATCAGTCGTTTTTGAATGGTTAGGTTCATCTGAGAATCCAATTCTTAAAGAAATTGCACCTCTAATTAAAAATATTGACTAATAATTCTTAAATTTTTTCTAGAACTTCCCTCTGCCCTTGAAATAAAGCCTTTTGATTTTTCAATCATTGCATTTCGTGTTTTTAAATTACTTAATTTTGTAATAGTTCTAGGTAATTCATGGATATGGTTTATTTGAATAGCGGCTTTTGATTTTATAGCTCCAAGAATGATGTCTTTAAAATTAAAAATCGATGGCCCAATAATAGTGGGCTTTTTCATTTTTAATGGTTCAATTGGGTTTTGACTTCCATAATTGAAGAAACTACCGCCAATAATTACGACATTTGCCAATGCGTAATACATATACATCTCATTCATAGAGTCGCCTAATATAAAATTTGGTGTTAATTTGACTGAAGAGGCTTTACTTCGTTTAGCAAATTTCACGTTCTTTGATTTTAAAAGGCTCTCGACTTTACTAAATCTTTCTGGGTGTCTTGGTGTCAAAATTAGAGAAATATTTTTCTTATTCATTTTTAAAATTTCATTAAGTATAATTTCTTCCTCACCCTCTCTTGTGCTGCCGGCAACTATAACAATTTGATCTTCTATCATTAAATCATGCTTCATCTTTTTTGATTTTTGCACCGTTTCTTTAGGGGGTATTTGGTCAAATTTTAAGTTACCCATCACTTGAACTTTATGAGTAGTTAATTGCTCGAAATTTTTCTTATCAGATTCACCCTGTACGCAAATAGTTGATAGTTTATTTAACAAAGGTGCATAAAAATTTCTAAATTTTTTATAGTTTTCAATAGATTCATTGGAAAGCCTTCCGTTTATGAGAAGCAGTGGAATTTTTTTATGGCTACATTGGTTTATTAAATTTGGCCAAATTTCTTTTTCAAGCAATATTCCGGCTGTTGGCTTATAAAATTTGAGAAATCTTTTGACTAGGTCAAAAGCATCATAAGGGAGATAGGCTCTGTGAATATTTTTATTTTTTGGAAGAGTAACTTTTTTCCCTGTCGGGGTACCATGCGTAATTAAGAAATGTGCTCTTGGATATTTTTTTTGTAATTGTTCCAAAAGCGTATAAATTGCCTTTGTTTCCCCAACTGAAACACAATGAATCCATAAGGTTTTTCTTTTTAACCACTTATTTTTTTCAGAATTGGGGTAAATGGCGAAACGCTCAGTCCAGCCTTTTAAATAATCTTTATTTTTTATACCTCGATAAACTAATTTGATTATAGTCAGGGGAAGAATAAGGTAAACAATGATATTGTAAATAATAAGACGCATCTTTTTTATTTTCTCACATAAATTATCGATAAATAAAATTAATTTTTATGAAAGTTATTGTTTTAAATGATAATTTTTTAAGACGTCATTTTTTTATCGATCTTTTAATAAAAATTACTTGACCAGACACAATCAAGTGATATTATTTTTAAAGTAAGCACAAGATGTAGTGGTTTTAAAAAAATCAATTATTTTCAATAAAGAGGCAATTTAGCACTTAAATTAGGGGGTTTGTAATGCTTAAAGCGGTATCAAATAATGAGGATCATCCTGAAGAAGGTTCGATTCCAGTCCAACCAGTATCACTTGATATATGGGATAAAAAATATCGACTTAAGTCTAAGAAAGGTGACTTTGTTGATAAGGATGTAGATGATACCTACCTAAGAGTTGCTAAAGCGCTTTCCGATGTTGAAGAAAAAGAGATCCAAGAGCAATGGAGTGAAAAATTTGTTTGGGCTTTACAAAATGGAGCTATACCAGCTGGAAGAATCACTTCAAATGCTGGCGCTTTAGAGCACAAACCTGCTACGAGTACAATTAACTGTACGGTTTCAGGAATAATTGAAGATAGCATGACTGATATTTTAGATAAAGTTCATGAAGCAGGCCTAACTTTAAAGGCAGGTTGTGGAATTGGTTATGAATACTCTACATTAAGACCAAAAGGTGCATTCGTTGCAGGTGCTGGTGCTTACACCAGTGGCCCTCTTTCATTTATGGATATTTATGACCGTATGTGTTTTACCGTTTCAAGCGCTGGAGGTAGACGTGGAGCACAAATGGCTACATTTGATATTGCTCATCCTGACGTCACTGATTTTATTAAAGCAAAGAGAGAAGACGGAAGGTTAAGGCAGTTTAATTTATCTTGTTTGATTACTAAAGATTTTATGGAAGCCGTTAAGAATGATCAAAAATGGAAGGTTGCATTTCCTGTAACGGCAAAAGAAGCTAAAGATGAAGGTTTAGATTTAGAAAATGAAGATCAAGTAGTTTGGAGAAATTGGCCAGTACCTGGTAAATATTTATCTAAAACTGAAGGTAAAGATACCGGAAAGGTTGCATGTCGAGTTTATAAAGTTCTTCCAGCGAAGAGGTTGTGGGACATAATCATGTCATCAACATACGATTACGCAGAACCAGGATTTATCCTAATTGATCGTGTTAATGAGATGAATAATAACTGGTTTTGTGAAAATATCAGGGCAACAAATCCTTGTGGTGAGCAACCACTCCCTCCCTACGGAGCGTGTTTACTTGGATCCGTAAATTTAACCAAGTTTGTCAAAAAACCTTTTACAGAAGAAGCGCAGTTTGATTGGGACAAATATAAAGAAGTTGTCAGTATATTTACAAGAATGCTTGATAATGTTGTCGAGATCAATGGGTTGCCATTAGGTAAGCAAAGAGATGAGATTGTAAGAAAAAGACGTCATGGTATGGGCTATCTTGGTCTTGGATCAACATTGTCAATGATGGGCCTCGTTTATGGTGACGAAGAATCATTGAAATTCACAGAAGAGGTAAGCCGAATTCTAGCTGAAATTGGATGGCAGGTGGGCATAGACCTTGCCAAAGAGAAAGGGCCAGCACCAATAATGGATGAAGAGTTTGAGGTCACAGCATCAATGCTTTTAATGAGGCCTGAAATGAAAAAAGATGGAATTAAAGTTGGCGATAAATTAAAGGGGAAGGTATTACTTGGAAAATATAGCAGGTATATGCAGCAGTTTCCTGCTTCCATTCAAGCCCAAATAGCTAAGGACGGATGTCGATTCACTCACCATAGTTCTATTGCACCAACAGGAACTATTTCACTGTCATTAGCAAATAATGCGAGTAATGGAATAGAACCCTCGTTTGCACACCACTATAGCCGTAATGTCATCAGGGAAGGTAAAAAATCAAAAGAAAAAGTCGATGTTTTTTCTTATGAACTTCTTGCTTATAGAGCATTGGTGAATCCTAAGGCGATGCCGTTCTCAGAAAATGCCGACGAGAAATTACCAGATTACTTTATTGATTCGTCAACAATCAAGGCAAAAGCTCATGTAGATATTCAAGCTGCAGCCCAAAAATGGATTGATAGTTCGATATCCAAAACAATTAACGTCCCTACAGATTACGATTATGAAGATTTTAAGGAAATATATTTGTATGCGTATGAAAAAGGATTAAAAGGTTGTACAACCTTTAGATTTAATCCAGAAGCATTTCAAGGTGTATTGGTAACTGAAAAAGATTTAGAAAATACCAGTTATAAATTTACTCTTGATGATGGACAAGAAGTTGAGGTAAAGGGAAATGAAGAAATTGAGTATGATGGAGAGGTTCATTCCGCAGCCAATTTGTATGATGCCTTAAAAGAAGGCTATTACGGAAAATTTTAGGAGTTAGTAGATGTCAATTAAGATTGAAAAGAAAATCGTAAGCTATTCTGTTGTTGATAAAACAGATGAGCAAAAAGATGAAAAAAAGGAAATACCTGCTGAAGTAGTTCAAATTGGCGAGCCATTAGCAAGGCCAGATAAAATAACAGGCTCAACTTATAAAGTTAAAACTCCTGTAACAGAACATGCTTTATATATAACTATTAACGATGTCATTATGAATGAAGGTACTGACCAAGAACATAGAAGGCCTTTTGAAATATTTGTTAATTCAAAAAATATGGAGCATTTTCAATGGATAGTTGGGCTTACAAGAGTAATGTCAGCTGTATTTCGAAAAGGTGGTGATTTAACATTTTTAATTGAAGAGTTAGAAAGTGTTTTCGATCCCAACGGAGGTTATTATAAAAAAGGTGGTAAATATGTTCCAAGTTTAGTTGCCGAATTAGGCCAAGTTCTTGAAGAGCATCTTAAAAATATTGGTATGTTAAAAGTTACAGAGCCAGAAGCGCATCAGCAACAATTAATCGATGATAAGAAAGCAGAGTATTTAAAAAAAAATCCTGATAAGTTAGATGATTCTGGTTTTCCAAAAGACGCACAGTTATGCAATAAGTGTCAAACAAAAGCAGCTATCATGATGGATGGATGCCTTACTTGTTTAAACTGTGGTGAAAGTAAGTGCGGCTAAAATAACATGAACTAAGGCAGTTGATTTTGTCTACAGCCTATTCAACAAACAGTTATTCAAAAGCCATGTTCAAAAAATTATTTCTAATAGGTATGTTATTTCCAGCAACGAGTTTTTCAACGCCAAGTGTTGAAGTATTATTTAATACAAATCCATCTGTCGTAAAAGTTCATGTTGCTAATGATAAAGGAAATCACGGCGTAGGTTCTGGGGTTGTCGTTGCAAAAAATTATATCGTAACTAATTGTCATGTAATTGCAAACTCACAAGGAATACATGTAACCAAATATGGCATAAGCTATTCTCCGGATGCTTTAATAGCAGACTGGAAGAGTGACCTTTGCATTTTGAAATTTAAATTTTTAGAATTAAAACCAGTAACAATGAAAAAGACAGCAGACGTTGAATATGAAACGGATGTTTTTACAAAAAGCTATGGGGGAAACTCGGCAAGACCAGGCTCGTCATTTGGAACTGTAAAGGCTAAATTTGATTTCAATGGACATCAGATTATTCAGTCATCAGCCTCCTTTATGTTAGGGGCTAGTGGAGGAGGAATTTTTAATTATCAAGGGGAGCTGTTAGGTATTACTACATTTAAAACCCCAGGAAGATCGGCTTTTTATTACAGTATGCCAGTAGAAATTATTGAGGAAATGTTAACAAAGGGTGAGGAGGTTTCAATTACAACTGCTCCGGAGAGAGCATTTTGGGATCAGCCTGAAGAAGACCAACCTTACTTTATGAGGGTAGTAAGTGCTTTAAATAAAAAAGACTGGAACAAGCTTAAAATTATATCGGAGGACTGGGTTAAAAGTGAACCAGAAGCAGACGAGTCAAATTTTCATTTAGGCCTAGCAAATTATCACCAAGAAAATCAGGAAGATGCTTACAAATTATTCAAAAAAGTTGTCAGTCAAAATAAAAAACATACACTATCTTATTTATATTTGTATAAAATTGCTAAAGCAAATAACAATCAAATCGAAATGGTGGAATACAAAAAAAATGTTGAACAGCTTGATTCAAATATAAACTTGGAAATGGATGAATAATACAAAAGGCATTATTTTTTTATTAACAGCCCTTTGGCTTGCCGGTTGTCAAACAAGTAACGTTGATAAAAGTAACGAAAAACCGGTAACAGACTCAAAATCAAAAGGGGCTTACTATCTTGATGATGGTCCCGAAGAAGTCATTCCGGAAAACCTCTCCAGCATTCCGAATGCAACACCAAAAAAAGAACCTTTAAATAAGTTTTCAAACCGACCTTATAAGGTTTTTGGTAAAACATATTATCCAATGACGACTCTAAAGCCATATACGGCAAAGGGTTATGCTACCTGGTATGGAAAAAAATATCATGGCAATAAAACATCAATCGGAGAGGTATATGACATGTATAAGATGACAGCAGCTCATAAAACCCTTCCACTTCCCTGCTATGTAAAAGTGACAAATTTAAAAAATGACAAAACAGTGATTGTACGAGTCAACGATAGAGGCCCATTTGTTAAAGATCGTATTATTGATTTATCTTATGCAGCAGCGAATAGATTAGAAATTATTGAAAAAGGGAGTGAGCTTGTAAAAGTAGAATTAATAGGTCTGGATAAAAAAGTTAAAGTAAGCAAAGTAAATAAACAAATATACATACAAGCAGGCTTATTTTCGGATGAAAAAAATGCAAACAATCTCATAGATAAGATTAAAAAATTAGGTATAGTTAAAAATGAAAACATTAAAAAAATTAAGAGTGAAGATCAATTTCAAGTATTAATAGGGCCTTTCAAAAGCACTCAAAAAGCTGAAATTAAGAAAGATGAGCTATCTGATAATTTTTTTATAAATGGTTTTATTGTAAAAAGATAAAATTAAAAAATGGATGACCCAATCAAAGAACCTCTGATTAACTTTCCTTGTCATTTTGCAATAAAAGTAATAGGCGATGCTGTTGAAGACTTTTCTGATATTGTGCTCAAATCAATATCCAAATTCGATGCACGTTTTGACAGCTCATGTATTGAAATGAAGGGAAGCAGCGCAGGCAAATACATTAGTCTGACTTGCAATGTCTTCGTTTTATCACAAAAACAGTTAGATAATATTTATATAGAACTTTCAGGGTTAAAAGTCACAAAGTTTGTTTTGTAAATGGCTTTGAATATTAAATATTTAGGCTTAACCGATTATAAAACTTGCTGGTTGGCTATGAAAGCTCACATTGAGAATGACCCGCAATCAGATGAAATTTGGGTTACCGAACATAATCCCATATACACGACAGGCTTAAATAAAAAAGATTTTAAATTACCGAATAGCTCAATTCCCCATCTTTTTGTCGATCGCGGTGGAAAAATAACGTTCCATGGACCAGGGCAAATTATTTTTTATTTTTTAATTAACTTAAATAAAAATAAGCTTTCAATAAGGCAGCTAGTATCTGGGATTGAGCACTCTATTTTAAAATATCTTAAAAATAAAAAAATAATTGGAAAACTAAAAAAAAATGCACCTGGCATTTATGTGGATGAAAAAAAAATTGCTTCCATTGGTTTGAGATTAAAAAAAGGATACACATACCACGGCTTAAGTTTAAACGTTAATATGAATTTAGATCCCTTCCTTGATATTGATCCCTGTGGTTATAAAGGCTTAAAAATGTCACAATTAGAGGATTATTTGCCAAAGATTAGTCAAAGTGAAGTTGAGAAGGAAGTTTTGGAGCAATTTAAATTTTTTTTAGGTCAATGAATGAGAAATAATAAGGAATTAGGCAAGGAGAAAACATCAAGAATCCCTATTAAGATTGTCCCAATAGAGCCTTTAAAAAAACCTTCGTGGATAAAAATGAAGCTTCCAAAGACTTCGGAGTACACGAGGGTAAAAAATTTACTAAGTGAGCAAGAATTACACAGCGTTTGTGAGGAGGCAAGCTGTCCTAATATTGCAGAATGTTATAGCCATGGCACAGCAACATTTATGATTTTGGGAGATTTGTGCACAAGAAGATGTCCTTTTTGCGACGTAACTCATGGCAAGCCTAAACCGCCAGATGACTTAGAGCCACTTCATTTGGCAAAAACAATATCATCTCTAAAATTGAAATATGTTGTAATTACAAGTGTCGATAGAGATGATTTAAGAGATGGAGGCGCCTCACATTTTGTTAAGTGTATAGATGAAATAAGAAGGTTAAATCCTAATATTGGCATTGAGATTCTTGTACCAGATTTCAGGGGACGTTTAGACAAAGCAATAGATATATTATGTGAGTCTCCCCCGAACGTTTTTAATCATAATCTTGAGACAATTCCAAGACTCTACAAGCAAGCAAGGCCTGGCTCTGATTATTCGCACTCATTAAAATTATTGTCAACATATAAAAGTAAATACCCAAATGTTTCTACAAAGTCGGGTTTAATGCTAGGCCTAGGTGAAACAAATGATGAAATTATAGAGGTGATGCGAGACTTGAGAGCTCATAAGGTAGACATGATCACGATAGGGCAATATCTCCAACCAACAGAATTTCACCTACCTGTTGAAAGATATGTCCCTCCAGAAGAATTTGAAAGTTTAAAAACATTAGCTGAAAATTTAGGTTTTAATTCTGTCGCAAGTGGACCAATGGTGAGGAGCAGTTACCATGCAGATTTGCAAGCCCAAGGTAAGGACATTGAATGAACCAGCCTCTTAAAATTAATTTAACAGAAGAGTTATTAGAATTAGAAAATTTTATAATACATCGCAGCTGTGATATAGAACAGTGGTTTAGAAGTCAGTGGCTAGAAAATCAAGCACCGTTCTATGGATCAGTTGATCTAAGAAATTCAGGCTTTAAACTAGCACCTGTTGATATGAATTTATTTCCTGGAGGATTTAACAATTTAAATCCAGATTTTTCGCCGCTTGCAATCCAAGCATCATCTGTTGCCATAGAAAAAGTTTGTCCAGAAGCAAAGAGAGTTCTCATAATCCCCGAAAAACATACAAGAAATTTGTTTTATCTGAAAAATCTATACCAACTCAAAGAGATTCTAAAAAATTCTGGACTTGAGGTTAGGATTGGCTCCGTAGATACAAGTGTTTTAGAATCAATGAATATTGATATAGACGAAAATCAGTTTATTACTATTGAGCCAATTAGCAGAAGGGAAGACTTTTTATTTTTAAAAAATAAAGATGGCACTGAATTTATACCCTGTTCAATTATTTTGAATAATGATTTGTCTGGTGGCGTACCTGAAATAATTAAAAACCTTGGACAGCAAATTATTCCACCAATTAATGCTGGCTGGCCCACAAGAAAAAAATCGTCCCATTTTCATTTTTATAGTCAGGTAGCAAAAGAATTTTCAATGTTAACTAACAGTGACCCTTGGTTAATTGATCCATTATCAGAAAAATTAGATAATTTAGATTTTTCAGCTGGTGAAGGAGAAGATAGACTTGAAGAGACCATTGATAGCCTTTTGGTTCAGATACAAAAAAAATATAGTGAATATAATATTTCTCAAGATCCATACATAGTTGTCAAAGCCAATGCAGGTACATATGGCATGGGTGTGATGACTGTTAAATCCAGTTCAGAGGCTATCAACCTAAACAGAAAGATGAGAAAGAAAATGTCAGTGATAAAAGAGGGGATGTCAGTGTCTGAGGTTCTGGTTCAAGAGGGTATTCACACTGAAGAAACTATTAACGCAGCTGTGGCTGAACCCGTTGTATATATGATTGACCATTTTGTTGTAGGAGGTTTTTACCGCGTTCATACAAGTAAGGGTAAGGATGAAAATTTGAATTCTCCAGGAATGCATTTTGAACCTGTCGCTTTTGAAACCTCATGCCTAATGCCTGATCAAGGAAGGCCCTGTCATGATAAGGCCAATAGATTTTATGCTTATGGCGTTATTGCAAGATTATCAATGTTAGCAGCATCTAAAGAACTCGCAGAAAGGAAATGATGGCTTATCTTTTTATCATCGATCCTATTGAGTCTCTTAATAAAATTAAGGATTCCTCTTTATTATTAATGAAAGAGTGCCTAAGAAGGAATATTGAGGTTCATTTCTCTGAAATTAATCAATTTTCAATAGATGAAGGAAAAGTAAATATTCATAGCCACAAAATTATAAGTTTAGAGAAAGGAATAAAGTATCAGGATACTGAAATGAATTTAAGTTCTTTTTTTAAAAAAATTTTTATTAGAAAAGATCCACCATTTGATGATGATTATTTAAATCTTACTTATTTATTAGATCACGCAGTTAAAGAAGGAACAGATGTCATCAATAATCCGTCATCAATCAGAAATCATAATGAAAAACTGTCTATTCTTAACTTTCAAGAAATTATCCCCCCCACAATCGTTACCTCAAATGCTAGTGACGTAGTCAATTTTCTTAAGATACATGAAAAGATTGTTCTTAAGCCCATTAATGGTATGGCAGGTAATGGAATTTTTGTGATTGATGAATTGGATAAGAATATAAACAGTATTCTTGAGACTAGCACTGTTAATGACACTAAAGTTATGATAGCTCAAAAGTATATTCCAGATATTACCGAAGGTGATAAGCGAATTATTATTATAAAAGGTGAACCACTACCTTTTTGTTTAGCAAGAATCCCAGATGGAAAAGATTTCAGAGCAAATTTGGCAAAAGGTGGGACGGGTATCGCAAAAAAATTAACAGCTGATGATATTAAAATTGTTAATGTAATCAAAAAGTATTTAGTAAAAAGTAAACTAGATTTCGTTGGAATTGATGTGATTGGAAAATACTTAACAGAAATAAATGTGACAAGTCCGACATGCTTAGTTGAAATAGAAAATCAAACCAATTTTAATGGCGCTGAATTTATCATTGATACACTCTAAGAATATCTAATGCAAAGATACGTAAAGTTTTTATTATTAATTTTAGTATTTATCCTTATATTTACTATAAGCATGTATGAAAACTTACTATTTCAAAAAAAAGATTATGTCTTTGGTACGATTGTAGATATCAAAATATATGGAGAATCTAAAAAATTAGCTTCAAACGCCTCAAAAGAGATTTTATCAAGCTTCAATAAACTTCATTATATGCTTCACCCCTGGCGAGAAGGGTTAGTTTTTGAAATTAACGAAGCAATTCAAAATGAAACACCCTTTTTTATAGAGGATGAAGAGGTAATATCTTTGATTCTGAGAGGTCAGGAATATGAGAGCCAAACCAAAGGTTACTTCAATCCAGCAATTGGAAAACTTGTGAATTTATGGGGATTTCATTCCGAGGTTCCACGTAAGGTAATGCCAGATGCTAGATCTATTTCAAAGTTGGTTGAAGCTAAACCTTCTATGGGAAATATAAAAATTATTAATAATATACTCAGTAGTACCAATAAGTTTGTAAAAGTTGATATGGGAGGATACGCCAAAGGTTATGCACTAGACCAAGCTAAAAATATATTGGAGCAATATAGTATAAAAAATGCACTTATTAATATTGGAGGAAATATTTTAGCATTAGGTATGCAGGGTAATAAAGAATGGGTAGTAGGTATTCAGGATCCTAGAAATCCAAATTTAATGGCGAGTTTGCCATTAAAGCCAGGTTGGTCAATTGGAACATCCGGTGATTATCAAAAATATTTTGCTGTAAATGAAAAAAGATATTCACATATTATCAATCCTCATTCAGGCTATCCTGTCTCTAACACAATGTCAGTCACTGTGTTAATTCCACCTGGAGATAATTCGGGAGAAAAATCGGATGTTTACTCTAATCCAATATTTATTGAAGAGGTCTCCAAAAAAATTGATATCGCCAATGAATTAGGCGTTAGTCATTATTTGATAGTCTTAGAAAATAACGAGATTTTAATCAGCGAGGATCTTAATAAGATTATTCTATGGAAAGATAAAATAGATGAGAAAAAAATTACTATTTATTAATGATAAAATACTTGTATGAAAAAATATTCTTTTTTAATTTGTTTTTATTTTCTTTTACTAGTTGGCTGTGGTACGAAAGGAGAGCTTTATATTCCTGAGGAGAAATACCCTCAATCTCAGCTTAATAAATATAAAGATGAAATTACTGATCAAAAACAGTTAGCATAAATGAAATCTTCAATTTTAATTAAGAAAAAAGATAAATTTTTTGTCGAAGATGTCTCTATCGAATCAATTATAGAAAAGTTTGCTACTCCAACTTATATTTATTCCAAAAAAAGAATAGTAGATAACTTTAAGAACCTAGAATCTGCATTTAAAAATGTAGATCACCTAATTTGTTTTGCTGTTAAAGCAAATTCTAATCTTGCAATATTAAATTTACTTGCAAAAAACGGAGCAGGTTTTGATATCGTTTCAGGGGGTGAACTGAGAAGAGTCATTGCGGCTGATGGCGACCCTAAAAAAATTGTTTTTTCTGGCGTAGGTAAAACTTCTGAAGAAATTAAATTGGCTATCGAAAATAATATTCTTGCTTTTAATATTGAATCAGAGGATGAGTTGACAAGAATTCAAGAAATAGCAAAATCATTAAGTAAACAAGCATCTATTTCCATTAGAGTTAACCCTGATGTTAATGCTAATACCCACCCATATATATCAACAGGTCTTAAAGAGAACAAATTTGGCGTAAGTGAAGAATCTGCCTTGAATTTATATAAAAAGGCTAAAACAATGGATTCAATTTTAATAAAAGGAATTGATTGTCATATTGGTTCACAAATAACGGACCTAAAACCATTTGAGGATTCTGTAAAAAAGCTAATTGCATTAATCGATAAATTAGAAGTAGAAGGTATAAAGATTAAACATATGGACATTGGTGGAGGTATTGGAATAAGTTACGAGGATGAAAAAGCTATTCCCTTTGATGACTATGCAAAAGCAGTAACTTCTTTAACTAAAGGAAGAGATCTCAAGATTCTATTAGAACCAGGCAGGGTAATCATGGCAGATGCAGGTGCTATTTTGACTAAAGTAGAATATGTAAAAAAGACCCAAGATAAGAACTTTGCAATTATAGATGCTGCAATGAATGATCTTATGCGACCATCCCTATATGGTGCATTCCACAAGATAGTCAATACCTCAGAGATAGCTGATAAGGAATCTGTTTTTGATATTGTGGGACCCATTTGTGAAACAGGTGATTTCATTGGAAAAGATAGAGTCATTAGTATAGAACCTAATAACATCTTAGTTATTATGGATACTGGGGCTTATGCAATGTCAATGAGCTCAAACTATAATACGAGACCACGGTTATATGAGCTGATGATTGATAAAACTAATACGCATATAATCAGAGAGAAAGAGACTTTTGATCACCTTATTAAAGGGGAAAAGGTTCTACCAGAATCCTAATTGCTGAATGAAGAAAGAAATACATATTACACTAGCGGAGCCTCGAGGTTTTTGTGCTGGCGTTGATAGAGCAATTACAATTGTTGAAAAAGCGCTTGAAAAATATGGGGCACCTATTTATGTAAGACATGAGGTTGTTCATAACGAGTTTGTCATTGAGAATTTAAAAAGAAAGGGCGCCATTTTTGTTGAGGATATGGAAGATATCCCAAAGGGAAGTCATGTAATTTATAGTGCTCATGGTGTATCGAAATTAGTTAGAAAAAAGGCAAGCGATTTTAATCTCGTTCCTATTGATGCAACATGCCCATTGGTAACAAAAGTCCATAAAGAAGTTATTCAACAAAATAAAAAGGGGCACATCATTATTATGATAGGCCACGAAGGCCACCCAGAAGTTGATGGAACAATGGGGCAGGTTGATGATAATGACAAAACCTTCTTAGTACAAAACCTTGGAGATATAGATAGACTAAGGATTAAAAATACAGAAAAAATTAGCTATGTAACACAAACAACCTTATCAATTGACGAAACAAAAGAGATCATAAATAAATTAAAAGAAAAATATCCTAATATTTCAGGGCCAAATAAAAGTGATATCTGTTACGCAACCCAAAATCGTCAAGATGCAATTAAATCATTAATAAAAGATAAAGAGCTGATTATTGTTGTGGGATCTTCAAATAGCTCAAATTCTTCTAGATTAGCTGAACTTGCAAAACAAGAAGGAGTTGAATCAGTACTTGTTGGTAATATAGAAAACTTTGATTTATCTATATTATTGAATAAAAAAAAGATTGGAATTACTGCAGGAGCCTCGGCACCAGAAATTTTAGTTAAAAATCTTATAAAAAAGATAAAGAGAAACTACGATGTTTTGATTGATGAAATGAACGGGATCGAAGAAAACATTATATTTAAATTACCTAATATTTGAAAACTCGTAAATATAAAATACCTGTATCATCCTTAATTGTAATTTATACAAAAAAGAATGATATTTTGCTGCTTAGTCGAGCTGACAAAAAAGATTACTGGCAGTCTGTGACAGGAAGCCTCGAACCTGAGGAATCTCCTTACGAAGCTGCACGAAGAGAAGTTTTTGAAGAGACAGGGATAAACCCAAGTCAATATGATATACAGGACTGGAATCTTAACCATGAGTATGAAATTTTCACTCATTGGAGACACCGTTACCCACCCAATGTCTCTAAGAATACGGAGCATATTTTTGGTATGGAACTTCCAAGAAAGATTGATATCACAATAGCACCAAGAGAACATCTGGAATATAAATGGGTTGGTATTGAAGAAGCTAAGTCCAAAGTGTTTTCTTGGACGAACCGTAAAGCATTAGAAAAATTATGCGAAATCAAATCAATTGTAAGTTAAAATTTATTCAATGAACATATCTACCATTAACTTCGATTCTTTTCAAAAATTAAAAGATGAAGATTGCCAGGAAAGAATTATTAAGGCAAAAAAAATATTAGGTAAAGATCTTCTTATCCTTGGCCACCATTATCAAAACGAAGCAGTATACAGACATGCTGACTTTGCAGGTGACTCACTTAAATTAGCACAACATGTTCAAAATGTGGAAGCCAAATACATTGTATTTTTAGGCGTCCATTTTATGGCAGAGGTCTCAGATATTTTATCAAGGGACAATCAAATCACTATACTGCCAGATTTATCAGCCGGATGTTCGATGGCTGATATGGCCAACTTAGCTAAGGTTGAAAGGACGTATAGAGAGATTTCAAAGGTATTAGACTTTGATGAAAAAATTACGCCTGTGACATATATTAATTCAGCAGCGGATCTTAAAGCCTTTTGTGGTGAACATCAGGGCATTGTTTGTACGTCAACAAATGCACCTAAAATTTTAAATTGGGCTTTTAAGCAAAAAGAGAAAGCACTCTTCTTTCCAGATCAAAATTTAGGCAGATGGACGGGATATAAGATGGGTATACCTCTTGATAAAATGCCAGTTTGGGATCCAGATCTTCCATTAGGAGGACTTACAGAAAAACAAATTATAGATTCTAAAATTTTATTGTGGAAAGGTCATTGTGCTGTCCATCAAATGTTTAGAGTGGAGAGTATCGAAGATTTTAAAAAAAACTATCCCAATGGAAATATTATTTCACATCCAGAGGCTCCATTTGATGTGTGTAAAAATTCAGATTTAGTAGGTTCGACGGAATTTATTCTTCGTACTATAGAAAATGCAGATCCTGGAACTGAGTGGTTAGTTGGAACAGAGCTTAATTTAGTTAATCGCCTTGCAAAAGAAATGAAGGCTGAAGGTAAGCTTGTGAAATTTATGTCACATGTCATTTGTGAGTGTTCAACTATGGCAAGAATTGATCCTCAACATCTTGCATGGACGTTAGAAAGTCTGATCGAAGAAAATCCTGTCAATATAATTAAGGTTCCCCAAAAAGAGGCTGATTTAGCAAGACTTACCCTTGATAAAATGCTCGAGGTTTCATAATTGGATAGATGTGAACTGTGCCAACCGCCAGTTTATCCAATTGTTTGGAAAAATAGTAAATTCAGGATCATTGAAATAAATGATCCATCATACTCTGCATATTATCGGGTAGAGCATATTCAACATATCAAGGAAATGACTGATCTCGATGAGAAAGAAAGAGATGAATTAATGAAGCTCGTATTTATTGTGGAGTCAGCAATTAAAATTTTCTATAATCCTGATAAAATTAATTTAGCTTCTCTTGGAAATTTAACACCACATGTACATTGGCACGTAATCCCAAGATTTTACGATGATAATCATTTTCCAGGGTCTATTTGGTCGGAGCAAAAAAAATTTAAAAAAACGAAGATATCAAGTCAGGTAAGAAAAAATATAAATAACTTTATCTTAAAAGAATTAAATTAATAAACGTGTCACTTTTCTCCCATGAGTAATATGCTCATTGATGATTTCGTCAATATCTTCATTATCAAGATATCGATACCATGTTTCTTCAGGATATATAACTAACAACGGACCTTCCTTACATCTGTTTAAACATCCAGCTCGGTTGACTCTTGATAGATTGATCCCATATAAATCTAACGATTTAAGTTTATGCTTCATATAATTGAAACAGTCGCTAGCACCATAATTATTGCAACATTGTTCTCCATCATTTCTTTGATTCAGGCAAAAGAAGATGTGATATTTATAATAAGACATTATTGAGCCGTAGAAAAATTTTGATCTTCAATAAACTTCCAGATTCTTGTGATATTAACTTGATCAACCTCTCTCTTCATTTGCTCACTGAAGGGAGCATAAGGTGAACCATTTTTCACTATATCTGCCGCCGCAATATCTAAATCTTCATTTCCAGAACTTTTTATGATGGCAATATTATGAACTAAACCATTCGAATTAATTGTGACCTTCATTACCAAGTTACTAAAGCTATTATTTATTTTTGCAGCCTCAGGGTAGTTCATAGATCCCATTCGCTCAACTTTCTTTTTCCAAGCTTCAAAATATAAACGATAAATATATTCTGGAGACTTAGCGGATATATTTTTAATTCTTAAATTTTCATTTTGCGTTTGTGGTTTAACATTGAAATCTAATTGACTCAAATTAGATAAAATCTTTTTTTTATCAATTGGTTTTTTGGTATCCTCTACTACTTCTTCATTTTGAATACGCTTTGAATTTGTAGATAAATCATTCTCGATTACCTGTTTGACTTCTTTCTCTTTTTTTACGGGCATCTTGTTTGATAATTTTTTTTCAGAGTCATCCGTTTTTATTTGTTTTTGCACTTTAGTCTCGTTTATAGGTTTTTCTATTTTTTGGGTAACGAAAATTTCTAATTCATCTGATTGATTATTATTTTTGGATATAAAAAGCTGTTTAAAACTAAAATTTGTAAAAAATACAAGGTGAAGAATCAACGAAATAATGACGGCTATTGTTATTTTAAGGGACGTAAATTTTATGCCACTGTCATTCTTCATTTTCAAATAAACTTAAACATTTGTTTTGAATTCCTGAAAATCCACCATTGCTCATGAATACAATTTGATCGTTTGCTTTTTTTTCTTCAATGATACTATCTAAAATCCATTGCGTACTATTTGAGACTCTCACTTTTTGATCATTTTTAAACAACTCGGATGGGTCCCAATCTAAATTATTTTTATAGCAATAAATTATATCGGCAGAAATAAGGCTGTCTTGTAGATCTTTCTTCATACTTCCTAGTTTCATGGTATTTGACCTTGGCTCAATTACGGCAATAATTCGGCCTTCTTTTTGCATTTTTTTCATTCCATCCAATGTACTTTTGATGGCAGATGGATGATGCGCAAAATCATCATAAACTTTAATATTATTCTTATATTCACCTATTTTTTCCAATCTTCTCTTAACGCCTTTAAATGATTTTAAAGCTTCAATAGATTTGGAAATAGGGATGTCTATATGATTAGCCGCTGCAATTGCAGCCAATGCATTTGAAGCATTATGGTCACCAATTAATTCCCAATCGAGTGACCCTTGTTTTTTATTCCTATATAAAATATCAATAGAATTTTTATCATCAACCCATTGGTATGACCATCCCTTATCATCATTAAAGAATTCTAACTCAGACCAAATACCCAATTTAATGACTGAATCGAGCGGCTTACTCTGTGCATTTGAAATTACACGACCCTTTTCAGGAATTATTCTAATCAAATGATGAAAATGCTTCTTTATATGATCTAGATCATCAAAAATATCTGCGTGATCAAATTCTAAATTGTTCATGACAAGTGTACGAGGATGATAATGAATAAACTTAGAACGTTTATCAAAGAAAGCGGTGTCATATTCATCTGCTTCGATTATAAAAAAATTAGACTCTTTATTTTCTATAAATCTAGATGATGATTTTAAGTTTGTTGGAATCCCACCAATCAAGTAACTTGGGTTAAGCCCAGCATACTCAAGAATCCATGTGAGCATAGCTGTTGTAGTTGTTTTGCCATGTGTTCCGGCAATAGCAATAATCCATTTTTCATGAAGAATGTTTTCATATAGCCATTGGGGGCCTGATTGGAATGTAAGACCCTCATTTAGTATAGTTTCCATAAGAGGGTTACCTCTTTTGACAATATTGCCGACTATATAAATATCTGGATTAAGCTCTTCTTGAGAGGGATTAAATCCTTCAATGATTTCAATTCCCTGCTCCTCTAGTTGCGTTGACATAGGTGGATATACGTTTTCATCACACCCTGTAACTCTAAAACCTTTTGATTTTGCGAGAGATGCTATCCCCGCCATAAATGTTCCACATATACCTAATATATGAATGTGCATATTTATCTAAGACTCGATGCAAGCCACTTTTTTAGTTGTTCTTTAGATATAGATCTTCTTTTAGCCATATCATTAATTTGATCTTCATCAATCTTATCAACACTGAAATATTTCGCTTCTGGGTGTGCAAAGTAAAAACCACTAACCGAAGAAGCCGGCATCATTGACATACCCTCTGTTAGTTCCATGCCTATTTCTTTTGCTTTAAGCAATGCAAATATGTCATTCTTAACTGTATGTTCAGGACAAGCTGGATAGCCTGGAGCTGGCCTTATTCCTTGATATTTTTCTTTTATCATTGCCTCATTGCTTAGTTTTTCAGTTTGATATCCCCATAGATCTTGGCGAACTCTATCATGCATATACTCTGCAAAAGCTTCAGCCAATCTATCTGTGATGGCTTTGACCATGATGCTGCTGTAATCATCTTCAGCCTTCATAAACATATCCTCATAGATATCAGCATTTATTCCTGAAGTAACAGCAAAGAGACCTATATAATCTGTGACTTTATTTTGTTTTGGCGAAATAAAATCTGCTAAACACAAATTGGGTTTTTGAGTACCCTTAATTATAGGTTTTTCTGTCTGCTGCCTTAAGCAATAATAGGTGAAAGCCAATTCCATGGATTCATCTTTAAATATTTCAATATCATCATCATTGATAGAGTTGGCAGGGTAAAAACCAACAACACCGTTTGCTTTTAATTTTTTTTCGTTAATAAGTTTATTTAACATTTTTTGTGCTTCTTTAAACAGATCAGTGGCACTTTTACCGACTACTTCATCTGTGAGAATATCAGGATATTTTCCATGAAGGTCCCAGGTTTGGAAAAAAGGAGACCAATCGATATATTCTTTTATTAAATTAAGATCAATATTTTTAAAGACTCTCCTACCGACAAATTTTGGTTTCTTCGGGTTAAATTGAAGGTCTAATTTATTTTTTCGTGCATCATCGATAGATATGAATGTTGCTCCCTTTTTCTTTGAGTGCAATTGTCGAACATTTTCATAGTCCTTAGATAAATTGACGATGTACTCCATTTTTTGTTTTGGATCCATTAAAGATTGCATCACTGACACTGATCGAGATGCATCAGAAACATGCACAACAGGGCCATCATAATGTTCAGATATTTTGACGGCTGTATGGGCACGGGATGTTGTTGCACCACCAATGAGTAAAGGAATATTATTTTCTTTGAAATACGAATCACGTTGCATTTCACTGGCAACATTAGACATTTCTTCCAAAGAAGGTGTAATTAAGCCGGATAACCCTATAATGTCTACGTTTTCCTCTTTTGCTTTGGCAAGTATTTCAGCAGCGGGCACCATCACACCCATGTTAACCACTTCAAAATTATTACATTGCAATACGACTGAGACGATATTTTTCCCGATATCATGGACATCACCTTTTACGGTGGCAATTAGCATTTTTCCTTTAGGCTTTGCTTTAATGCCTGTTCTTTTTTCATCCTCTTCTTTTTCTTTCTCAATAAATGGAACAAGATGGGCAACGGCCTGTTTCATTACTCTTGCTGATTTCACAACCTGAGGCAGGAACATTTTTCCTTGGCCAAATAGATCACCAACAACATTCATTCCATCCATAAGAGGGCCTTCAATAACATTGATGGGTCTACCACCTTCACTATTCATAATTTTAAGTCGGGCCTCTTCAGTATCCTCGACTATAAAGTCTGTCACGCCATGCACTAATGCATACTCAATTTTTTTCTCAATGGGCAGTGGGTTTTCATCATCTCCTCTCCAATTAAGTTTTAATTCCTCTTTTTTACTGCCTTTAAGTGTGCCGGCCATATCAATCATTTTCTCAGTAGCATCTGGCCTACGATTTAAAATAACGTCTTCAACAGCCTCTTTTAATTCTTTACTGAGGTCATCATAAAGACCAATCATCCCAGCATTGACAATTCCCATCGTCAAACCTGCTTTTATTGCATGATGCAAGAAAACGGTATGTATAGCTTCTCTTGCCTGATCATTTCCACGGAAGCTAAAACTGACATTTGAAACACCCCCTGAAATTTTAGCGTATGGAAGATTTTCCTTGATCCATTTAGTGGCGTTAATAAAATCTACCGCATAATTATTGTGTTCCTCAATGCCAGTTGCTACAGCAAAGATATTCGGATCAAAAATAATATCTTCAGGCGGAAAGTCCAATTTTTGGGTGAGAATATCGTAAGCTCGTTTACATATTTCAGTTTTACGTTCATAGGTGTCAGCTTGACCTTTCTCATCAAAGGCCATAACTATAATTGCAGCTCCAAAACTTCTACACAATTGTGCATGTTTTAAAAATTCTTCCTCTCCTTCTTTAATGGAGATTGAGTTAACGATAGCTTTTCCTTGAACACACTTCAAACCAGCTTCAATGACTTCCCATTTTGATGAATCAATCATGATGGGAATACGAGCAATATCAGGTTCAGAGGCAATTAAATTTAGGAAATATTTCATGGCATTAAGTGAGTCAAGCATGCCTTCATCCATATTAATGTCTATAACTTGAGCACCATTTTCAACTTGTTGTCGAGCAACAGATACTGCTTCCTCAAATTTTTCTTCAATAATTAGTCGAGCAAAAGCTTTAGAGCCTGTAACATTTGTTCTTTCACCAACATTAATAAACAGGGTATCTTCTTTTATACTCAATGGCTCAAGTCCTGCAAGCCTAGTGAATACTTCTTGTGTTGGGAGTTTTCTAGGAGGTACATTTTCTAACTGGTTAGCAATTGCTTTGATATGATCCGGCGTTGTTCCGCAACAACCGCCTGCAATATTTACAAATCCACTATCAGCAAATTCTTTTAAAAGTTCTGAGGTGTCATGTGGCTTTTCATCAAAACCTGTATCTGACATGGGGTTTGGAAGCCCTGCATTTGGATAGATACATATATTAGTATCTGCAATTCTTGATAGTTCTTCAGCATAAGGTCGCATAAGAGCCGCACCCAATGCACAATTTAACCCTATCGTTAATGGTTTTGCATGTCTGATAGAGTTCCAAAATGCACTAACCGTTTGTCCAGATAATATTCTGCCCGAAGCATCAGTCACAGTTCCAGAAATCATAAGAGGTAACTTTTTAGAATTTTCTTCAAACACTTGGTCGATGGCAAATAAGGCAGCTTTACAATTTAAAGTATCAAAGACTGTTTCAACTAAAATAATGTCAACGCTACCCTCAATAAGAGATTTTGTTTGCTCCTTGTAAGACGTGACTAGTTGGTCAAAATCTACATTTCTCGCTCCTGGATCATTGACGTCAGGTGATATCGACGCCGTTTTAGGCGTTGGTCCAATTGCGCCTGCAACAAACCTAGGTCTGTCGGGCGTGCTAAATTTTTTTGCTGCCTCTTTTGCAAGCCTGGCTGATTCAAAATTCATTTCATGAACAAGGTGGGGCATATAGTAATCGTCTTGGGCAATGCTGTTAGCGCCAAATGTATTCGTTTCTATGATGTCTGCACCAGCATCGAGATAATCTTCATGGATTTTCTTTATAATCTGCGGTTGCGTTAGACTAAGGAGTTCATTATTACCTTTTAAGAAAAGCTCTCGTTCCCCTTTGGGGGCAGAAAAATCGATGAATTTTCCATCTTTGCCACCTCGGTAATCATCCTCTGTCAAGTTATGTTGTTGGATCATCGTGCCGGTAGCACCATCCATAATCATAATTCGATTGCTGAGGATTACATTTAATTCAGCTTCTATTTCAGATGAAAAATTTTTCCCCATTTACTTTATATTCTTTTCAATTTTAGATAATTGTTCTTCTAGCCTCTCAAGTTTCTCGCGTGTTTTCTTGAGAACGCCGGTTTGCACATCAAATTCTTCCCTAGTAATAAGATCCATTTTGGTGAATATGCCCTTTAATAGTGCATTTATATTCTCTTCAATGTCACTTATTGGTGAATCAGAGATAATATTTTTAATTTTTTGTGAAATTTCTTGAATTTTTTCTTTATCTACCATATATTCTTTCCGTAAAACATTGATTTTAACAGGTTTTTTATATTTTATTGTTAATCAATTAATTTAATTTATTCCCCAAATTAGATTAAAAAAACAAAAAAAATTTAGAAAATAACAAAGTTGGCACGGTTTTTGCTTTACATATAAGTGTACGCAAACAAAAAGCGTCAACGATATTTTAAAAGGAGAAAGCAGTATGAACAAGAAATTAATTAAAGCAGCTGTTATTGGCGCATTATTTTCAATTGCCCCAATGAGCTTTGCGGCTGATGAAGTAGAAGATATTAAGGCTCCATCAATGCTTGATGAATTAAGCTTTAGTGCAAACGTAGGACTCTATACAGATTACATTTTCCGTGGTTATACACAGACACAGAATGAGCCTGCAATTCAAGGTGGTTTTGACGTAGAACATTCAAGTGGTTTATATGCTGGTACTTGGGCTTCCAATGTAGATTGGACGACTGCAGGTGGTGAAGCTTCTGCCATGGATAAAAATAGCGTTGAGATAGATGTTTACGCAGGTTGGGCGGGAGATCTTGGTTTTTATGGTCTTGGTTTCGATATCGGTGTGTTGCAATTTTACTACCCTGGTGACAAGAGTGAAGGCGCAGCCGATACTGATGCAACTGAAGTTTATTTTGGGTTCAATAAAGATTGGATGGATGGTGCATTTTCAACAAGCGTTACGAACTACGTTGTAGTTTCTGATGATGCTTGGGGTTTTTCAGATATGGATGGTGAGATGTACCACGATCTTACCGTTGATGTTCCATTGGGTTCATCACCGGTGACATTATCAGGCCATGTCGGCCACCAAACATTCGATGATAGCACTTATGACTACACAGATTGGAAGGTAAATGTAGATTACGCATTTAACGATACTTTCACTGCTGGTGCATTTTATACAGATACTGACCAAGATAAAAGTGCTTGGACAGTAGATGCTACTTATCTTGGAGATAGCGTCTTTGGAGGTTACTTAAGCGCAGGATTCTAAATTGAATATGAAGGAGCAGCTATAAACCCTGCTCCTTTATTTAATACATACAAGGTTTATATATTTAAGGGGAATAAATATGAAATTAATTAGTGCAATTATCAAGCCGTTCAAGCTTGATGAAGTAAGGGAGGCCCTTTCTGAGATTGGAGTCCAAGGAATTACCGTCACAGAAGTCAAAGGGTTTGGTCGTCAAAAAGGCCATACAGAGCTTTACCGTGGAGCAGAGTACGTTATCGATTTCTTACCTAAGGTGAAAATTGAAATTGCCGTCTCCGACAAACTCACAAAAAAAGTAATCGAGGCTATTTCAAAGTCTGCACTCACTGGAAAAATTGGTGATGGCAAGATCTTTGTAATGTCACTTGATCAAGTTCAACGAATCCGAACCGGTGAAACCGGCGAAGATGCACTTTAAGGAGACAATCATGAATAAAATATTTTCAAAATTAGGAGTCATTGGTTTATTAAGCCTTTTCCTTCTAAGTTTTTCACAAATAGGTATGTCAAACGAAGTCTTTGATGTCACTAAAGAAACAGTTTTAGTTGCAGAGCAAGATGTATTGGTTGTGGAGGAAGCAGTTGAGGAGGCTCCCACACTAAACTCAGGCGATACTGCCTGGATGATCGTAGCAACCATATTAGTGATCGTCATGGCTATTCCTGGCTTAGCATTATTTTATGGCGGGTTAGTCAGATCTAAAAACATGTTATCGGTCTTAATGCAGGTTTTTGTGACCTTTTCTTTAATGTCAGTACTTTGGGTCATTTATGGTTACAGTGTCGCATTTTCAGATGGCACAGGAACACTTTGGGGACAAATGATCGCCGGTGGTTTTGGTGCAGCATTTTTAAGTGGCATTACCCCTGACTCAATTTCAGGCACAATTCCTGAATTTGTCTTTGTGACTTTCCAACTTACTTTTGCAGCACTAACACCAGCACTGATTGTCGGTGGATTTGCGGAAAGAATTAAGTTCTCAGGCATGCTTTTATTTATGACAGGCTGGTTTACGATTGTTTATCTTCCAATATGTCATATGGTTTGGGGCGGCGGTCTGATTGCAGAAATGGGTGCAATTGATTTCGCTGGTGGTACGGTCGTTCATATTAATGCAGGTATCGCAGCATTAGTCTTAGCACTTTTAATTGGACCAAGAATTGGCTTTGGAAAAGAGCCGATGCCTCCACACAATATGCCAATGACCTTGATTGGTGCTGCCTTACTTTGGGCAGGTTGGTTTGGTTTCAATGTTGGTAGTGAACTAGCCGCCGATGGTGTAGCAGGTGCAGTGATGATTAATACGCAAATTGCAGCGGCTGCCGCAGTATTAGGTTGGTTATTTATTGAGTCATTGCAAAAAGGTAAAGCCTCATTGTTAGGTGGTGTGTCGGGTGCGATTTCAGGCCTAGTTGCAATCACTCCAGCTTGTGCAGTAGTAGGTCCGATGGGCGCAATTATCCTTGGCTTCGTAGCTTCAATATTTGCTTACTGGGCTTGTACTAGCCTTAAAAAAGCGATTGGTTACGATGACTCATTAGACGTTTTTGGTATTCACGGTGTGGCAGGTATAGTCGGCGCACTAGGATTAGCAATATTAATGTCACCAACATTTGGTGGGGTTGGTTTTGATGAAGGCATATCAATGGCTTCTCAATTTATTATTCAAGCGAAGAGTGTTGGCGTAACAATTGTTTGGTGTGCTATCGCAACCTTCGTCTTATATAAAATTGTCAATTCCGTTGTAGGTATGAGAGTTTCAGATGAAAGCGAAAGAACTGGACTTGATACCACTTCTCACGGAGAGACTGCGTACCACTCTTAATTATCCTCCTGTAATTTTAGAGTGACTAAAGGCCCACTGTTTAGTGGGCCTTTTTTTTATTTTATTTAACATTTTACGTTCATGATTTTACTTAGGGTATTTTCATAACAGATTAATTAGCAACCCATGTATATTTATATCACTATTATTTATTTAATAGAATTTAAAAATTGAAAGGAGATCATATTATGTGGACAACACCAGTTGCAACTGAAATGCGTTTCGGTTTTGAAGTAACAATGTACGTAATGAACAAGTAATTGTTTATTTAGTTATATTAAAAAAAGGAACTCTTAGAGTTCCTTTTTTTATGGAAGCTTAAAACCTTTAGGTAACAAAACCCATATCCGACCATCTTGTTTCATCTTGCCAGCCATCTTGCCAGCTTGATTGCCTTGCCCCCAATAAAAATCTGCCCTGACGCCTCCGTTAATGGCACCACCAGTATCCTGAGCAATCATAAGTTGTTTTATAGGGATATCAGTATTTGGCTTAGTTGTCTTGAGAAAAATAGGTGCACCAAGTGGGATGTACTTGCGATCTATTGCAACGGATCTTTCAGAAGTTATTGGAACACCAAGCGCACCAATTGGCCCAGGTAAGCCTTCTGGCAGAATTCTAAAAAACACATAACTTGGGTTAGCGCTTAAGAATTTTCTTAATTTCTTTTTATTATTCTTTGCCCATTTTTTAATACTCTGCATAGAAACCTTACCTCTTTGCAATTCTCCTGCACGAATTAGTGCTCGGCCCATTGAGCGATAAGGGTGTCCATTTTGATCTGCATATCCAATTTGAATTCTTTTGCCATTATTAAACTCAATCACACCCGACCCTTGAATCTCAAGAAAAAAAGCTTCAACGGCATTATTGACCCAAACTAATTCATTCCCTTTTAGCGGAGCCACTTTTTCTGTTATTTCATCTCTTGTAAAGTAAGGGACTAATTTATTACCCTCAACTCTTCCTCTCAATCTTTTATATTTTAAGTCAGGATAAATTTCACTTAAATTGACCGTTATTAAATCATCAGGAATAGAGTATAGGGGAATATTGTATTTTTTTGTTTTCTCCCAATTACCTTGAAGTACAGGCTGATAATATCCTGTAATTAATCCTTCTTTTGAGCCGTCATTATTTGTTGCTTGATATAAATTAAAATAATTTCTGTAGTAATTAATTATTTCTTCATTACTTGGGGACGAGCCAATTAAATATGCTTTTTCACAAACTTTACGCCAAGGTTTTTTATTGATAAGGGTTGAGCAGCTTCTCATCCAAGCAGGCCATGCAAGAATCAAGTAGTCCTCCGAGAGTGCATACTCAATGTCACTCCAGTATGCTTCTTTCAGAAAGTTGTAAGGTTTAAATTTGACCTCTTTTTTCTCTTCAACGACGGGAGGTTCTACTTCAGGACAATTACAATCCACAGGTGGTTGAGTATCTTGACAGCCCGTTAAGAATAAAAATAAAACAATTAATAATCTAGGTGTACTGATCAATGAAGTATTCTCGGCATATTTAATTCAAACTTCGGAATTTCAACATCAAAGCTAATTTCACTCTCTGTTAACATCTGATAAGAGCCCCACATAAAGCCAGTAGGGGTACTTATTTCAGTAAAACTTGAATAATTGTAAACTTCTCCAGGAGCGATTGTCGGTTGCTCTCCAATCACACCCTCTCCCTTTACCTCAAATTTCTCAAACTTTGAATTTTCAATTATCCAATGCCTACTGATTAATTGGATAGGTTGTGAGCTTTCATTTTTAATCTCAACCTCATAAGCAAATACATATTTATTAAATTCAATCATAGAATTTTTTTCAATAAAATTTGGTGTTACTTTAATTAAAATATGGTTATTCTCTTTACTCATCACTTAATTAATCCAGAAGTTGGTGAGCTCGGATCTGCTTGGTAAAACTTTTTTTTCATCCTCCCTGCTAGGAAAGCTTCCCTGCCAGATTCAATGGCTTTTTTCATCGCAGCTGCCATTAAAATAGGATTATCTGCAGCTGCAATGGCTGTATTCATTAAAACTCCATCACAACCAAGCTCCATTGCAATCACTGCGTCTGAAGCAGTTCCCACGCCTGCGTCTACAATGATGGGAACCTTTGCATTATCAATGATAATTTCTAAATTATGAGGATTCAAGATACCCATTCCAGAACCGATAAGCGATGCTAGTGGCATGATGGCACAGCAGCCTATATCTTCGAGTTGTTTGGCAATAATAGGATCATCTGATGTATAAACCATGACATCAAATCCCTCCTTGATTAAAACTTTAGCAGCCTCTACAGTCTCAACAACATTCGGATATAGCGTATTTGGATCACCTAAGACCTCTAATTTAACAAGGTTATGTCCGTCTAAAAGTTCTCTTGCAAGACGCAATGTTCTAATGGCATCGTCTTTTGTATAGCACCCTGCTGTATTGGGTAAATAAGTATATTTTTCCTTAGGTATAAAATCTAGTAAAGATTCTTCTGTAACATCTTGCCCAATATTAGTTCTTCTTATTGCAACCGTCACAATCTCTGCACCACTCTCTGATATTGCTGTTTGGGTTTCTTTAAAATCTTTATATTTACCTGTGCCCACTAGAAGCCTAGATAAATAATGCTTTCCTGCAATTAAAAACTTATCTGAATCCATTAATTAGCCGCCACCTACGGCTACAACAATCTCGAGTTTGTCACCCTCTTTTAAAAAGGTTTGAGAAAAATTACTTTTTGAAATTATTTCCCCATTATATTCTATGGCAAATTTTTTTTCATTAAGTGCTAATTTTTCAATTAATGAAGTAAGGCATATTTCCGTAGCTTCAAAATTTTTTTGTTGCCCATTAACGTAAATTTTCATCGGATTATTTTTATAATTAAAAAATTTGAATTTATTGCTATAACCTTTATCATATAACAATATTTGGGACAAAATCCCAATAATTTTTAAATTCCCAAAAGGAAAAAATCGTGAAAAGTAAAAAAACAAAATCCCAGCTGAATCAAGCGCAGGTCGACGTCTCTAAATCAAAAATTGAGAGTGAAGTTAAAGCTCATCCAAAAGTAATAAAAAAAATTGATCACAACAATTTTCATAGAGCGCTCGAAGCTTTCTCTGATTGCGTCTAGCTTTTTAAAGTTTTATTAAATAAGCTGAAAGTTAACTGATAACATATGGCCGCAAGTTCAGCGTCATACCTCTCACCCTCATCTCTCATGAAAGCATGTTGAGCATTAAATTCATGCCAGCTAAATTTTATTGAAGTGTCTAGCAACTGTTGATGTATGTTTGTTCGATTCTCAGTAGGTACATGATTATCCTGCTTTCCCCAAATCATTAATAACTCACCCTGAATGTCTGAAAGTCTTTCCATACTGTGCTGACCAGGTTTATTTGGAATCGTATTTGTATGAAGATCTGTTGCATAAAAACAGGCTGTAGCTTTAACACTTGGATTAAGAGCAGCTCTAAATGCAAGATGTCCACCAATGCAAAAACCCATTGCACCGATATGACCATTTGACCACTTTTGTGTATTGATCCAGTCAATCATAGCCTGATTATCTGTATCGTATGATTGAACATCTTTTTCAGATTTATCAGCATTGCCTTTATCTCTTCCTGCATCATCGTAATTAAGCACGGTGCCAATTTCATTAAGTTCATGAAAAACTTCCGGCACCAAAACTACAAATCCGTGACTTGCCAAAATTTTAGCAGCCCTTTCTATAGGGCCTGTTTGTTGAAAAATTTCAGAATAAAAAAGTATGGCAGGAAATTTTGATGTCGATTTTGGCCTATGAACATAAGTTCTCATTACTCCTGTTGGTGTATTTAAATCAACAAATTCTGACTCTAGTATCATGACTATCCCTGTAAAAAAATTTTATTTTACTTTAAAAAAAAAGATAAATTAAAATATTTATTAAATAAGCTGTTTAGTTGTTTAATTATATTTTTATTCCATTTGTAAGGCGCACTCACTATATAAAACAGTATCTTCCTTTTTAACGGTTGTGGTTTTCTCATTAAATACTAATTTAGTAATTCCATTTGAGAAAACATTTGAAGTTTCTGTTTTATCAAGTTTAATTTCTCTCTTTGGAAAAATTATCCAAAGACTTTCTTTATCATCTCCAATGTAACGAATAAAGAAGTATTTTTTTTGATTGCAAACATATTTAATTGAATCTTCAGGCGTTGTGTCTATTTCCCCACCGTCTTCAAATAATTCATCAATTGAGTAATCTTTTGAGGCACAGCCAACAATAAAAATTAAAAAAAATATATTTAAAATAAGCTGCCGCATCATCATTATTTAATTTGCTATTAAAGTTTTATGATTATTCAAGCTCATTATTATACCGATACTAGCTAATGAAACTACCATGGATGTGCCTCCATAACTCATAAAAGGTAAAGGTAAGCCGACAATTGGAACTAATCCACTAATCATGGCAATGTTGACGAAAATAGCGCTAAAAATTGAAACACCTAAGGATACAGTTAAGAGTTTTGAGAACGTACTCTGCATGTTGTTTGCCAGGATAAATATCCTAAATATAAGAAGTAAAAACAAAGCAAAGATTATGGTTACACCAAAAAAACCAAACTCCTCAGAATAGACAGCAAAAATAAAATCAGTATTCGCTTCCGGTAAAAAATTTAAATTTGTTTGTGATCCCTCTCCCCAACCTTTACCAAAACCGCCACCTGAACCTATGGCAATCATTGATTGAATGGTATGGTAGCCAGTACCTAATGGATCAGCAAAAGGATCCAGCATATTAATGATCCTATTTTTTTGATATACATGAAGATTGATCCAGATGAGAGGTGAAGAGAGAATGGTAATAATTATCGATGAGATTATTAAACGCCACGATATACCTGCTAAAAAAATAATTAAAAAACCAGATAAGGCAATCATGATAGACGTACCTAAATCAGGCTGAATTGATACAAGGTAGACGGGAATAAAAATTAAAAAGATGGCTACAAAATGGAGTCTTAATGAGATCTTATTTTGATATTGTTGATAAAGCCAAGCGATCATTAATGGCAAGGTAATTTTCATTAATTCAGAGGGTTGTAGGTTTAAAACGCCAAAAGCTAACCACCTTTTTGCCCCATTACTTTCGACGCCAAAAAAATGAACTAAGATTAATAAAAATGTGGTGATTAGAAACAATACAGGAGCGTATGAAAATAAAATACGAGGATTGGTAAAGATTAAAATTGTAAAAATTATCAGACCAACAAACACATTTATTACTTGATTAATAATAATATGAGAAGTCTCTAAATTACTGCCTGATAAAGTCAACAGGCCCAATAATATTATAAAGAAAGTGATGGCTAAAAGAGGAACATCAATTCTTTTTTTATATTTTTCTAAGACTTTAATCATAATTTTTTATTTAATAAATAAGCATCTAAAACTTTTTTTGCGATTGGACCTGCTACTGACCCACCGTGACCCCCATTCTCAACGATGACGGCGATGACAATTTCAGGGTCAATGGCAGGAGCATAAGTAATAAAAAGGGCATGGTCTTTAAGTTTATCAGGGAGAATATCCTCGTTATATTCTTGATCTTTTTTTAAACCAAATACTTGAGCCGTTCCTGTTTTGGATGCCATTTGATAATTTGATTTTCTGCCTAAAAAAGCGGCAGTGCCCCCCTCTTTTGTGACATTCACCATTCCCGCCTTAACCCATTTTAGGTTTTTATCCGAGTAGCTTTGTTTTTTCTCTTTGACTTCTTGTTTTTCTTGTTGGATTCCGTCAATACTTAAAAGTAAGTGTGGCTTTATTGATAAACTTGGGTTCGCAAGTTTTGCTGTAGCATTTGCAAGCTGGAGTGGGGTGACAAGAGTAAATCCTTGGCCAATTGCAGTAATCGCAGTTTCTCCAGCATACCAACTTTCATTAAACATCTTCTTTTTCCAGGTTTTATTGGCAATTAAACCACTTTTCTCTCCATCAATATCAATGTCAGTCTTCTTCCCAAAGTTAAAGTCATCAAGCACCTTATTTAATTTAGGGATTCCTAATTCAAGACCTAAGCCATAGAAAAAAGTATCGCATGAAACAGCAATAGCTTTAATCATATCTACAGTCCCATGACCCCCTTTTTTCCAATCACGGAAGACTTTAGAAGATCTTGGCATTTTGAAATGTCCAATATCAAATATTGAAAAAGGAGGTTTTCTTATATCGTTTTTAAGGGCAGCAAGGGCGACGAAAGGCTTAAGCGTAGAGCCTGGAGGATAAAGGCCAGCCACGACTCTATCGAGCATGGCTCTTGAGTTTTTATCGTTTAGATTAGCCCAAGCCTCATGAGATATGCCGTTTGTAAATAAGGCTGGGTTAAATGTTGGTTGACTAACATAAGCAAGTACCTCAGAGTTATTTGGATTGATTGCGACAAGGGCGCCTTTTTTTTCACCAAATGCTTTCTCTGCAATTTTTTGTAATCTATAATCAATCGTTAAGTTGATAGCCTTTCCAGGTATAGGTTTTTTTTCTTGTAAAGTTCTAATAACATTCTGCTTTGCGTCTACTTCAATCTCTTTGAACCCTGGAGTACCATGTATTAAATTTTCATAGAATTTTTCAGTGCCTGATTTACCAATATGAGTGCTACCTAAATATTGATTAGTTAAATTTTCTTTTTCTAAAAAATTGATATCTTTATCATTAATTCTATTTATGAATCCAATTAGGTGTGCAGATGACTTTCCTTGAGGATAGTCTCTTATAAACCTTTGTTTAATAGTTAGTTTGGGAAATAAAAATTGATGTGCGACGAAACGAGCGATTTCTTTTTCGTTCAGATTAAAGCTGATGGGAACTGTATTTTCATATAAGTAACTAATTTTTTTATTAGCAATATCAATATCAATATTTAATTTATCCTTTAAACGAAGTTGAATTTCTGGCAGGGCAAAAAAAGATGCGCGATCTATTTCTAAGGAATGAACTAATTTGTTATCAGCTAAAATTACATTGTTTCTATCAAAAATGATTCCCCTTTTGGGAGGGATAGGAATAATTTTAATACTATTATTTTTACTTAAAGCGGTAAATCTATCGAATTGTATGACCTGTAAATAAAATATTTTTAATAAAGGAATGAGTAACAGAAGGATTAAAAATACAAATAGTATTTGAATTCTTTTTTTAAAAAAATATTTAAAGCGATAATTATCCAAAGTAAAATTTAAGTGCCATAAGTTCTTTCATAAAGAATTTGAAAAATGATTAAAATTAAAGAAGTGATAGCTATCTCAATTATTAAATAATTTAATAAGCTTCCATTGGTATCAAATATAGGATTAAAATTTTGAGATATGATCGTTACAATTATTATGCCAAGGCAAATAGATAAAAATTTAAGAAGAATTGCTTGGGGTCTTGTCGGCATTAAAAAATATTTCCGGGAAAAAACATGGAGGCCATATAAAAGCAGGAATGCGATGGTGTATTGTCCCAAAATTGACCCAATCAAAATATCTACGATGACACCCATCAAAAAGACTTTAGCGATACTAATTGGTATTAAATTGGATGAAACAGTGAGCACCATTAATGCTAAGAAATACTCTGGGTAGATATTAATGTTTAAAAAACTAAATAAATTTATGAAACTAAAAAAAGTAGAGACCAAAAACAACCCAACAAATAACTTTTGTTGTCTTATTTTAACGTCATGAGATTTTTTTAACATTTTTTAATAATCAAGAATGGTAATTAAAGAAAATTGACTTGAAAAGGTTGCTGGCTCTAAAAGAATTTTGTTAAATTGTTTGTCTTCTGGAGACACATCAACGACTTTTCCTATATTAATTCCACTGGGGTATAAGTTATCGAGACCTGAAGTCACAAATATGTCACCGGGCGAGACTTCTATCGAAGCCGGAAAGAAAGGGATTACTAAAAATTCAGTATCTCCATAAATGATGACATGATTTTGTCCATTATCTTGGAGTGCGTTGACAGCAAATTTCTTCGAAAGCAATGGTACAACTTCACTTGTGTGATCATAGGTTGAATATATTTGCCCAACTAGACCTAACCTATTCACGACTGGCATGCCTTGACGAATTCCATGCTTTTTACCCTTGTTGACTGTGACTATCTGGGCTCTGCCCCTTATAGTTGGACTAATAATCTCAGCAGGATAGGTTTTTTTTGGAGAATATTTTTTTGATAAGAGCGTTATCTTTCTCAAGTTATCATTCTCAGTTACCAGATAGTTTTTCATTTGATTTTCAATGGAAAGGCTATCAACTTGAATATTAAGTTGATTTATTTCTTCCTCTAATAAAGCTTTAGATTTTGATAAGCTTTGAAAATTAGCAAAAAAATTAATGGAGTCATTAGTCAAAGTGATTAAAGGGGAGGTAATAAATGAAAAATCTTTTCTAATTTGCTTAAGATAGTCATATCGACTGTCCATAAACATCATCAGTAAAGCTATAAGAATAAAAAGAATAAAATAAGATAAAGAAAAGTTAGTGGTAAATAAGCTTAATTCTTTTTTAGAAACCTTGATCGCCATTCTGTTTATTCATAAACAAATGTATTTTTAAAATAATCTAATTGGTCTAAGGTTTTTCCACAACCTCTAGCTACACAAGTCAAAGGATCTTCAGCAATAATTACTGGAATGCCTGTTTCCTCTTGAAGAAGTCGATCAAGATTTTTCAATAGAGCACCACCACCAGTAAGGACCATTCCATTTTCTGCAATATCAGCACCAAGTTCAGGGGGAGTTTGCTCAAGTGCAGTTTTCACAGCACCAACGATTGTATGAAGTGGCTCTGCGATAGCTTCTAATATTTCATTGCTCGAGATATTTAATTTTCTAGGTAAACCTTCAGCTAAATTTCTGCCTGTGATATCCATTGATAAAAGTTCATTTAAAGGAAAAGCGCTACCAATCGTTTGTTTTATTTTTTCAGCCGTTGGTTCTGATATTAATGTTCCATAATTCCTTCTCATATAGTCAACAATAGATTGATCAATTTTATCTCCACCTACACGAGCGGAGCTCGCGTAAACAATTCCACCTAATGAGATAACGCCGACCTCTGTAGTGCCGCCTCCCACATCAATCACCATTGAACCTGTCGCATCTTGAATGGGGAGTTCAGCACCAATAGCAGCTGCCATCGGCTCTTCAATTAAAAATACTTGTTTCGCACCCGCTCTCTCAGCAGATTCACGAATAGCTCTTTTTTCGACTTGTGTTGCGCCATATGGAACGCAAATGACTATTCTTGGGCTTGGAGAAAATAAGTTGGTTGATACAGTCTTCTTGATAAAATGCTTAATCATCTCTTCAGTGATATTAAAATCAGCTATCACACCATCTTTCATTGGTCGAATAGCGTCGATACTTTGAGGAGACCTACCAAGCATTAATTTAGCCTCAGCACCTACGGCCAGAACGGTTTTTCTAGATTGGGGTCCACCAGGGCCTTGAACGTTTTGAATGGCAACAACTGAAGGCTCATCAAGGACGACACCTCTACCCTTAGCATAAATTAATGTATTTGCCGTGCCAAGATCAATAGCTAAATCGTTGTCAACAAAATTTCTTACCATGTTTTTAATCATTTTTTTTAACTATCCAATAAGTATCATATTGATATATATATGATGAATTTTAAAAGCGTGCCTATATCCTTGTATAATAACCGATTAATCAACATAAATTAAACAAAAAATGGTGTTTTAATAAAATGAAATTCGATAATAACGAAATTAAAAAAATAGCCCATTTAGCTAGAATAAATATAAATGAAAATGAGGCTAAAAAAGTGAGTGAAAAGTTAGAAGGGATTTTAGGGCTCATCGACCAAATGACTGAGGTAAATACAGATAGCATTGAACCTATGGCACATGCACTTGATATTACCCAGCCCTTAAGAGAGGATAAAGTAACTGAAGTGGATATGAGAGAAAAATCCTTAAAATTATCAAATGAAACGGATCAATCTTTGTTTATTGTCCCAAGAGTGATTGAATAAAATGCAAAATCTCTCTCTAAAAGAACTCTCAGAAGGTTTGAAACAAAAAAAATTTTCTAGCTTAGAGCTAACGAAATTCTTTTTAAATCGATTAGATCTTCACAATTCATCTATAAATGCTTTTATCACGATTGATAAAGATAAAAGTTTAGCGATGGCAAAGCGTGCGGATGAAATTATCAAGCAGGGAAATCAGGATTATTTAACTGGGATTCCAATAGCGCAAAAGGATATTTTTTGTGCAGAGGGATGGAAAACAACTTGTGGCTCAAAAATGTTAGATAATTTTATTGCTCCATATGATTCAACGGTTATAAGTAAATTTAATGCAGCAGGGGCTGTGAATCTAGGCAAAACTAATATGGATGAATTTGCTATGGGGTCATCTAACGAGACTTCCTATTATGGCAACGTCAAAAATCCGTGGGATATAAAAACAGTTCCAGGAGGAAGTTCAGGTGGGAGTGCGGCTGCAGTTGCTGGGATGTTAGCGCCAGCTGCGACGGCAACAGATACAGGTGGCTCTATTAGGCAACCTGCTTCATTGTGTGGTTTGACAGGTTTAAAGCCGACTTATGGTTTAGTTTCAAGGTATGGCATGATTGCATTTGCATCAAGCCTGGATCAAGCGGGCCCCATGTGTCATACGGCAGAAGATTGTGCTGCAATGATGAATGTGATGAGTGGACACGATCCTAAAGACTCCACAAGCATAGAAAGAGAAAAAGAAAATTATCTTTCTGGTATCAATGACTCCATTAAGAGATTAAAAATTGGCGTCCCAAAAGAATTCTTTAGTGAAGGGCTAGACGCTGAGGTTGAGAAAATAATAGAACAAGGTATCAGTGAATATAAAAAATTGGGCGCTGAAATTGTAGAGATATCTTTACCGAATAACCATTTATCGATACCAGTTTACTATGTCATCGCTCCTGCTGAGGCCTCTAGTAATTTATCTAGATATGATGGCGTTCGATATGGCTATCGTACAAAAGATTATGATGATCTGATGGACATGTATTGTAAGACAAGAGAAGAAGGTTTTGGTGATGAGGTAAAAAGAAGAATAATGATTGGGACCTATGTTCTTAGTGCAGGCTACTACGATGCTTATTATTTAAAAGCACAAAAAATTAGAAGATTAATTTCTGAAGATTTCAAAAAAGCTTTTGAAAAATGTGATGTCATTTTAGGCCCTTCGGCACCCTCTGTTGCTTTTCCTATTGGGGATAAAAAAGAAGATCCACTAAAAATGTACATGCAAGATGTTTATACAATTTCAACTAACCTTGCAGGATTACCCGGTTTATCGATGCCTGGGGGGTTGATGAATAATCTGCCCGTAGGTATTCAGCTTATTGGTAATTATTTTAGTGAAGCAAAGTTATTAAATATTGCTCATATATTTCAAATGAATACAAACTGGCATAATTTAACTCCAGAGGAGTTCAAATAATGGAGTGGGAAATTGTTATTGGGATTGAAACACATGCTCAGTTAAAAACTAACTCAAAAATATTTTCTGGTGCATCTACAAGTTTTGGTGAAGAGCCTAATGCAAATGCATGCTTAGTGAGCCTCGCTTACCCCGGAGTTTTACCAGTACTTAATGAGGAGGTGGTCAATTGTGCAATAAAGTTTGGTTTAGCTGTTGATGCAAAGATAACAGAACATTCTATTTTTGCTAGAAAAAACTACTTCTATCCAGACTTACCTAAAGGCTATCAAATTAGTCAGCTTGATTTGCCTGTTGTAGGGGAGGGAAGTCTTACAATTACAGTTGGAGATGAAAATAAAAGTATTAGAATTTTAAGAGCACATTTAGAGGAAGATGCGGGTAAATCTGTACATGGAATAGAGGAGGGAAAATCAGGTATCGATCTTAACAGAGCGGGGACACCCTTATTAGAAATTGTTACAGAACCAGATATGAGCTCCGCAGAGGAAGCTGTGACCTATGCTAAAAAACTTCACGAATTAGTTCAATGGATCGGAATTTGTGATGGAAACATGCAAGAGGGGAATTTTCGTTGTGATGTGAATGTATCAGTTAAGAAAAAAGGGGAAAAAGAGCTAGGGACAAGGCGAGAAATCAAAAACTTAAATTCTTTTAAGTTCATTAAGCAGGCAATTGATTATGAAGTGAACTGGCAAATAGAAAAATTAGAAGATGGTGGAAAAATAAAACAAGCAACAATTCTTTTTGATCCAGATTCTGGAGAAACTAGAGAAATGAGATCAAAAGAGGAAGCAAATGATTACCGATATTTTCCAGATCCTGATTTATTGCCATTAGTTATAAGCCAAGAAAAAATTGAAAATACAAGATCTAAAATGTACGAACTGCCAAGCGAAATGAAATCAAGATTAATAAAGGAGTTTGACCTCACAAACTATGATGCAGATGGAATTACATCGAATATTAACGTCGCTAACTATTTTAAGGAATTGCTTTCATTTAAAGTCAATGCAAAATTAGCCTCGAATTGGATATTAACAAATCTTTTTTCAAGACTAAATGAATCCGATATTGATATTAAGAACTCTCCCCTTAAAGCTAACAAGTTAGCAGAATTAATATTGAGAATTGAAGACAAAACGATTTCAAATAATGCCGCTAAAAAAGTTTTTGATGAAATTTGGGACCAAGATAAAAGTATTGATGATGTGATTGAACAACTCGGGCTTAAACAAATCTCTAATGAAAATGAGATTGTTGATATTTTGAATCAAGTTTTACAAGACAATGGAGCTATGGTTGAGGAATATAAATCTGGAAAAGATAAAGCATTTAATGCATTAATAGGCCAGGTGATGAAAGCTTCTAAAGGTAAAGCAAATCCTGGCCAAGTCAGCCAATTGCTCAAAGAGAAATTAAAAAATTAAACGCCATACTTTTGCTTATAACCAAGCATTTCGTCTAAGATTTTTTTATTTTTTGTATCTTTTTGTAAGAAATCAATAATATTATCTAAGTTGATAATTGACTTAACAGGAACTTTATATTTCTTATATATTTCTTCAATAGCAGAGAGTTTCTCAGAGCCTTTTTCTTTTCGATCAATTGACACAATAATACCAACTATTTTTGCATCAAATTGATTGATCAGGCTAAAACTTTCATTAATTGAAGTCCCTGCAGAAATCACATCATCAATAATAAGAATTTTTCCTGAAATAGGAGCACCAATAATTAGACCGCCCTCCCCATGATCTTTGGCCTCTTTTCTATTCGATGAAAATTTTTTGTTTATACCTTTATTTGTAAGAGAAATTGCAATTGCACCTACAAGAGATATCCCTTTATAAGCTGGACCAAATAGTAAATCGAATTCAATATTTTCTTCTATAATCTTATCTGCATAAAAATCACCTAATCTCTTAAGGCTATCACCGTCGTTAAAAGAGCCAAGATTAAAAAAATAAGGACTTTTTCTACCTGCTTTAGTAGTAAAATCTCCAAACTGAAGCACTTTTTTTTCAAGTGCAAATTTTATAAAAGATTCTTGCATAGATATATTTCTAGTTAACTTATGAAGATTATAACCTTAAATTTAAATGGTATTCGGGCTGCCAGCAGAAAAGATTTTTTCCCTTGGCTGAAAGAACAAAATGCAGATTATATTTGTTTGCAGGAGCTTAAAGCGCAAGAGACTGATTTATCTCCTGAAATGAAATCACCATATGAATATAAAGCCTACTATAGCTTTGCAATAAAGAAGGGCTATAGTGGAGTTGGTATTTATACAAAAAATGAACCACTTAAGGTTACAAAACATTTGGGCATTCCTGAATTGGACGATGAAGGAAGGTATATCGAGCTTGAATTTAAAAATTTAATTATTATTTCAATTTATTTACCTTCAGGCTCATCCGGTGAAGAAAGACAAACATTTAAATACAAAGTACTTAATAAAATTTATAAAGTTTTTGAAGATAAAATAAATTTAGGAAAAGATATCATTGTATGTGGTGATTTTAATATTGCGCATCATGAAAGAGATTTGAAAAACTTTAAAGGGAATAAGAAAAATTCTGGATTTCTTCCTGATGAAAGGGAATGGCTAACTAAGCTATTTACCAAAGAGAAGTGGACTGATGTTTATCGTATCCTTCATCCTGAAGAAGGTGAGGGTTCATATACATGGTGGAGTAATCGAGGTCAGGCTTGGCTAAAAAATGTTGGCTGGCGAATAGATTATCAGATATCAAATTATGAAAATGCAATTAAGGCAAAAAAAGCTTATGTTTATAAGGACGAGCGCTTTAGTGATCATGCACCCTTAATCATTGAATATGAATAGTTACTTTCTCCAAGGTGCGATTTTTAATAATAAAAACATGCCTGGAATTGCCAATATAAAACAAAATATAAAGAAATAATACCAACCAAAAAAATCTACAAAATACCCAGTTGAAGCGTTGGTGAAGGTTCTTGGAACAGAGGCAAGGCTGCTGAATAATGCAAACTGCGTGGCTGTATATTTAGGGTTAGTAGTTTTAGCAATAAATGCCACAAATGCTGTTGTGCCAAGCCCGGCGGCAAAAAATTCTAACCCAACCGTGATGGCTAAGACTGTATTGTCATAACCGACTGTCGCTAACCAAGCAAAACTTAATGTCGCAAACATTTGTAGAAAACCAAAAATCCATAAAGCCCGATTAATACCTAATTTCACCATCCATATCCCGCCAATAATCCCTCCAGCGATACTTGTCCATAGGCCTGCATTTTTTGCAATGATTCCAATCTCTGTCATTGAAAACCCAAGGCCCAAATAAAAAGGAGTAGCGAGAGCGGTCGCCATGCTGTCACCAATTTTATAAAGAAAAATAAATAGCAGTATCAATAAGGCATTCTTTGTTCCCTTTCGTCCTAAAAATTCTTTGAACGGGTCTACAATTGCCTCTTTGATTGTTTTGGGAGGCGACGATTTAAGTTTTGGTTCAGAAATTAAAATTGTAAGAATAATTCCTGGAATCATAAATAAACCGGTAATCGTAAATACAAATTCCCAAGAAAAGAAGTCAGCTAAAATTAAAGAAAGTGAGCCAGGAACTAAGCTTGCAAATTTATAAGCATTTACATGCACTGCATTCCCTAAACCTAACTCTGGATCAAGAAGCAACTCCCTTCTGTATGCATCAATAACAATATCCTGACTAGCACTAAAAAATGCGATACCGATAGAAACAATGGCAATCAACAAAATTTGTGATTTTGGATCAATAAAGCCACATATTGATATTAGAAATAACAAAATTATTTGAAAAATGATTAACCACCCTCTTCTTCTCCCCATCGCAAGTGTGAATCGATCAAATAAAGGCGCCCATATAAATTTCCAGGCATAGGGGAGTTGAATTAAAGCAAAAAGGCCAATGGCTTTAAGGTCTAATCCACTTTCAGCAAGCCAGGCAGGGAATAAGCTAATAAGTATAAATAAAGGTAAGCCGGAGGTGAATCCAGTAAAAAAACAAATAACAATTTTTTTGGTGAGTAAATCTTTCCACTGAATATTTGTTTTTGTCATGGATTGTTCTATTTTGAGACTAATTTATATAACGCTAAAGCTCCAAAAAGGTTAGGACAAAAATTGACTGATTTTTTATCGGTTAATATCAATCGTTGTTCTACTTTTATTTTATTTTCTCTGCATAAATTATCAAAATCTTGAATGGTACATAAATGTATATTTGGCGTTTCAAACCATTTGTATGGGAGTTCATCTGATACCGGCATATTTCCTTGTATTATTTGAAATCTGTTTTTCCAATAACCAAAATTAGGAAATGTAATGATAACCTCCTTACCCACTCTCATCATTTCATGGATAATTTCTTCAATATGATTCATTGACTGAATAGTTCTTGATAAAATCACTAAATCAAACGAGCTAGTTTCAAAACCGGCCAAACCTGCCTCTAAATCCATTTGAATAACATCAATATTATTTTTTAATGACAACAACCAATTATCTTTATTTTTTTCAATTCCAAAACCTTTGATATCTTTTTTATCTTTTAAATAATTCAATAAAGATCCATCACCGCAACCAAGGTCTAGTACTTTAGAATTTTGGTGTGTCCAATTTTCGATAATCGGAAAATCATATCTTGAATTTTGATCAAATTTTTTCATTTAGATTTAAATATATTCTTAAAAAATGAATTCAATATTTCATGATAATGGTCATCAGACATTAGAAAAGCATCATGACCACTCTCTGCAGAAATTTCTGCATAACTTACATTAATATTATTATCCAGTAAGCTCTTCACTATCTCTTTTGAGCGAGCTGGAGAAAACCGCCAATCGCTTGTAAAGGAAATTACTAGAAATTTAGATTTAATTTTTTTAAATACCGCACTTAGCTTTTTTTTATTTTGTTTCGTGGGGTCATAATAGTCCAATGCCTTTGTCATACGAATATAGGTATTTGCATCAAATTCCTTGGCAAACTTATCTCCTTGGTAATTTAAATACGATTCGATTTCAAATTCAGTATTAAAATTGTATTGAAAATCTTTATTTTTTTTCTTTCTACCAAATTTACTTTTCATTGCATCATTTGATAAGTAGGTGATATGACCTAACATACGCGCAACCCTTAAGCCTCGCTTTGGTTTATTTTTTTTTGTATAAAAATTACCTTTTTGAAAATCTGGATCCGTAATGATTGATTGTCTAGCAACTTCATTAAATGCAATATTTTGAGCAGTTAAATTAGGTGCTGCTGCAATTATAATTGTATTCTTTACTTCATTTGGAAATTGAAGATTCCACTCTAAAGCTTGCATTCCTCCTAGGCTTCCACCTATAACTGATGATAATCTTTGAATACCCAAATAGTTAATTAAAGTTTTTTGAGTCTTTACCCAATCTTCAACAGTTATGATTGGAAAGCTGGATCCCCATACTTTTTTTGTTTTTGGATTGATAGATTTTGGGCCCGTACTGCCTTCATTGCCCCCTAAATTATTAATTCCAATGACAAAGAATTTATTTGTATTTAATGGTTTACCAGGACCAACTAAACTATCCCACCAACCAGGGTGCTTGTCTGTTTTTTTATGTCTGCCTGCGACATGTTGATTTCCAGACAAAGCGTGGCAAACTAAAACGGCATTATCTTTATTTTTATTTAATTTTCCATATGTTTCATAAATTAACTCGTAATTATCGAGTGTCATTCCACAAGATAATTTAATCGGGTCTACGCATTTAAAAATTTTGGGTTTTACAATGCCTATTGAATTAATTTCTTTCATTTAGGAATTATACTATTTGATTAAGCTTTAAATTTTTATTTTTGACGCTGACGTTACTCTAATTTTTTGATTAATATCTCGATGTTGTTTTATGTTGTTAAAAGACTTTTGTTGAAAGTAATTTTTGACTCTATTTCCTTGTGTATAGCCATGCTCAATCATTAATAATCCTTCTGAATTGAGAAATCTTGGCGAGGTATCAATAATTTTAAAAATATCTGCAAATCCATTTTTAGAAGCAACTAAGGCATTTGAAGGCTCATAACCTAATTCGAGACTATTCAAATGATCATCATCTTTTGCGATATAGGGAGGATTGGTCAATATTAGGTCAAACAATTCTTTCTCTTTAAAGCTATTAAACCAATCACTTTCCAATGAACGGATATTTGTTACGTTGTGATTTTTAATATTTTTATTTGCAACATTCAATGCTTTTGATGAAATATCTGAAATTGTAATCATTGAATTTGGGTAGAGTTTTGATAATGTGATGCCAATGACACCGGAACCAGTTCCTAAATCCAATATATTAAGTTTAGATCCTTTATCGAATCGTTTTAATACTAGATCAATTAATAATTCAGTATCTTGCCTTGGAATTAATGAATTTTTATCTAAATAAAAAGTTTCTCCGTAAAAATCCCATTCATTCAAAATATAAGCAAGCGGTTCACTTTTAATGCGTTTTTTTAGAATAGATGAAATCAATTCTTCTTGGATTTTATCTATATTCGTTTTTTGGTTAGATATAAAAAAAGAGGAGGGTTTTTTGAGGGCAAACTTTAAAATATTTTCAGCTTCAATTTGAGCCTCACGTTCATTAATTTGTATATTCTCTCTTAAACATTCTTCAATTCTTTTTTTATGAAAACTTACGGAAGACAATTTTTTTATTCTTTTTCTATTTGTGCAAGAAGGTCAGCTTGATGTTCAGCTGTTAATGCTTCAATTAATTCAGTCAAATCACCATCCATAATGTAATCAACTTTATATAACGTGAGATTGATTCTATGATCAGTGATTCTTCCTTGAGGAAAGTTATAGGTTCTAATTCGCTCACTTCTATCTCCACTACCAATCAATAACTTTCTCTCTGAAGCAATTTGATTTTGCTGCTCTTTAATTTGATTATCTTTTATTCTTGCCGCAAGCACACTCATGGCTTGTGCTTTATTTCGATGCTGAGACCTATCATCCTGACATTCAACAACAATTCCAGTTGGTAAATGTGTAATTCTCACCGCCGAATCTGTTTTATTAATATGTTGCCCTCCAGCACCAGATGCACGATATGTATCAATACGTATATCAGCGGGATTAATATCAACGTCACTAATTTCATCTGCCTCTGCTAAAACGGCAACTGTACAAGCTGAAGTATGAATCCTGCCTTGTGTTTCTGTATCGGGAACTCTTTGAACTCGATGGCCACCTGATTCAAATTTTAGTTTTGCGTAAACACCAGAACCCATTACTTTCATAATCACTTCTTTAAAACCTCCAGCTTCAGATGAGTTGCTGGAGATAATTTCTATTTTCCAGCCCATTCTTTCAGCATATCGGGTATACATCCTATAAATATCACCAACAAATAATGCTGACTCATCCCCACCAGCACCCGCTCTTATTTCAATAAATATATTTTTTTCATCATCGTCATCTTTTGGGATTAAAAGTTTAAGAAGTTCTATTTCAACCTCCTCAACACTTGCTTCACCTTTCTCGATTTCCTCTTGTGCAAATACTTTCATTTCAGGATCGTTTAAAAGTTCCTTTGCATCAGTAATATCGAGGGTAATTTTTTGAAATTTTTTATATATTTCAACGATTGGCGTAATATCAGAGTGTTCTTTGGAAATTTTCTTATATCTTTCCATATCTTTTGTCACATCTTCATGACTCAATTCCGTATTAAGCACATCAATTCTTTTTACCAAAGCTTCAAGCTTACTTTTCATTGATGCCTTCATTTTTTTTCTTCTTTAATGTTATAAATTTTTTTTATCAGTGAATTTGTCTCAAAATCTTGTTCATTTTCGCGGATTGCTTTTGTGGGGCCATGAAGAAATTTTTTTGTTAAATTGCTTATTAATTTGTTAATTACTTCATCAGAGGATGAGCCAATTTTTATGCTTTTTTTTGCTTTTTCTGCCTCAGCCAATGCAATCTTTTCAAATTGATTTCTCAAAAGTCTAATTGTCGGCGTATTTTTTATCTGCCGAGTTTTATTATAAAAATCTTTCGCTTGGTGTTCGATTATTTGGGTAGCTTTTTTTGTCGCACCTTGTCTATTTGATAATCCTTGTTGAGCTATATTAACGAGATCATCGAGCGTGTATAAAAAAACATCGTCTAATTTACTTACTTCCGATTCAATATCTCTTGGAATTGCCAAATCTACAAGCATGATAGGTCGATGTTTTCTTTTCTTCAAAGCTTGTTCTATCACACCTAGACCTATAATGGATAATTGGCTGGCTGTTGAACTTATTAAAACGTCATAATTATGTAGCTGATCGTATATTTCACCAATAAGGCATGCTTCACCATTTACTTTTTTTGCTAGAGCCTCCCCTTTTTCGAAGGAGCGGTTAGCAATTGATATTTTTTTTGGTTGATATTTTTGAAAATATCTTGCACACATTTCACTTATATCGCCAGCACCAACAAACATGACCTGAGTTTGGTTTATTTCTCCAAAGATTTTTTTTGCTATTGCAAGAGCACAAGAGGCAATCGTTGTGGCACTCGAACCTATCTGAGTTTTTGTTCTAACTTCCTTTGCGGTTTTAAAAACATCTTGAAAAAATGTATTGATATATTTTCCTTGAACTCCTGATAAGTGAGCAATCTGTGAAGCTTGTTTCATTTGTCCAAAAATCTGTGTTTCCCCGATCAGCATACTATCCAATCCTGAGGCAACTTTACAGGCATGAACATAACAATCTTGATTTGAAAATGTATAAAGATATTTTTTAAGCTCAGTAAATTTTATTTTATTGAAAGTGGCAAGCCATTGGTAAATCTCATTTGGATCTTTTACCCGAAAATATATTTCTGTTCTATTGCAGGTTGAGAGTATCAAAGCCTCAGCGCCTGTTTTTAATTTTAAATCTTTGAGAACATGGCTTAGCATATCGTGAGAAAATACGAATTTCTCCCTGATTTCAATGGGTGCTGTCTTATGATTAAGGCCTACAAGATTTAAATCCATTATTTATATAGTCCGCTTGCTTTATAATTTATTTTATTAAAAAGAGAGTAAAATACGCATTTTACAATAATTCAATTAAATTAATTTGGGAACTTAGTATATATGGAAAAAACTTTTAGAATTGCCCCTAGCATTTTGTCAGCTAATTTTGCAAAATTAGGTGAAGAAATCACAGACGTTATTACTTCTGGCGCAGACATTGTTCACTTTGATGTGATGGATAATCATTATGTACCAAACTTAACTATTGGTCCGTTAGTATGTGATGCTATCAGACCTGTTACAGATGCAATCATTGATGTCCATCTGATGATTGAGCCCGTCGATAGAATAATTCCTGATTTTGCTAAAGCTGGTGCAGATATAATAACTTTTCACCCTGAAGCTTCAAATCATATTGACAGAAGTCTGTCCATGGTTCGAGATCTTGGATGCAAATCCGGTTTAGTTTTTAATCCTGCAACCTCACTAGATTATCTTGATCATGTGATGGACAAGATTGATATGGTTCTTCTAATGTCAGTTAACCCTGGTTTTGGCGGCCAAAAATTTATACCAGAGACTTTGAATAAATTAAGGTTAGCAAGAAAAAAAATAGATGCCTACACTGAAAAGACAGGAAAAGAGATTTGGTTAGAAGTAGATGGTGGAGTTAATGCTGATAATATTACTGAGATCGCTCAAGCTGGTGCTGATACATTTGTTGCAGGATCTGCTGTATTTGGGGCATCAAATGATAAAGACCCTAATAAATATGACTCAATTATAAGTGCATTAAGAGCGTCATTAGCAAAAGCTTAGAATTGGGAAAATTTAATAATATAAAAGCAATCCTTTTTGATTTGGATGGCACATTATTTGAAACAGCGCCTGAATTAGCAGAGGCAGTAAACTTAATGCTTAAAGATTTGGAAATGGCTGAATTAAAAACAAATGAAATTAAACGTTTCATTGGAAGGGGGGCTGAAAATCTTATTAAGCAATCAATAGAGATTTCCTCAAAAAAAGATCCAACCCCTCTTTACGCTAACGCTGAAAAATTATTTGCACACCACTATTCATTAATTTCTGCAAATAGTCGTATGTATGAGGGGGTTGAAAAGTCCATTATTGACTTAAAGGCTAAAGATTTTCTTTTGGGGTGTGTTACTAATAAACCGGCTATTTATACAGAAGCTTTAATGAATAATTCGAGGTTATCTGACTTTATGGATATAATCGTCTCTGGTGATACAACCGAGAAAAAGAAACCAGATCCGCTTCCAATCTTACATGCACTCAATCAATTAAATATAGAACCTAAAGATGCGATTATGGTGGGTGATTCTGTTATAGACATTGAGGCAGGATTTGAAGCAGGCACATATATCTTTACAGTGCCATACGGCTACCAATTTGGTGAGTCAATTATTTCTGATAAAGTAGATTATGCAATGTCAAATTTCAGCGAACTAACTCAAATTATTAACTAATATGCTGTCAACTATTTCAAGACAAGAGTTCGATAATTTTAAAAAAAATGGATTTAATAGAATTCCTTTGGTACTCGAATGCTTTGCTGATTTAGATACGCCATTATCTGTTTATTCAAAGTTAGCAAATGATCGTTATAGTTATTTGCTTGAATCGGCAGATGGAGGTAATAAACATGGGCGCTATTCCATTATTGGCTTGCCAGCAAAAGTAAGAATTCAGATTAAAAAAGATAAAATTTTAGTTTTTAATGAAGATAAGGTCATAGATGAAATCTCTGATAAAAATCCTTTAGATTTTATTGATAAGTTTATGGATCAGTTTAAAGCTCCACAAAATTTAGATTTGCCAAGATTTTCTGGAGGTCTTGCTGGTTATTTTGGTTATGAAACGATTCAATACATCGAACCCAGATTAAGTAAAGAATTTTTAGAGGATAAGCTTGATCTACCTGACATACTTTTGATGCTATCAGATGAGGTTGTGGTTTTTGATAACGTCAGTGGTAAATTATATTTTGTCATCTACGTAGATGTGAAAACTCAAAATGCTTACGAAAAAGGTATACTTCGCCTTAATGCCCTAGAGGAAAAATTAAAACAAGGACCTTCACCTTATTTAATTGAGAAAAATAATTTTGATGATAAGTTGACAAAGGTTCGATCAGAATTCGGCGAAGAAAATTATTTAGAAGCAGTTGAGAAAGTCAAAGAATACATAGTCAATGGAGATATTATGCAGGTTGTCCTATCTCAAAGGCTTAGTCAAACATTCAAATCTAATCCACTATCTTTATATAGAACATTAAGAAATCTTAATCCCTCCCCTTATATGTATTTTTATAATATGGATGACCACTTCGTGGTAGGCGCATCTCCTGAAATATTGGTTACATTGGAGAAAGATAAAGTGACTGTAAGACCTATAGCAGGAACAAGACCAAGAGGTAAGGATGAAAATGAAGATCTTGCTTTAGAAAAAGACTTACTCAAAGATCCTAAAGAAATTGCTGAGCATGTTCAACTAATGGATTTAGGAAGAAATGATATTGGACGAGTTTCTAAGACGTCTTCAGTCAAGGTAACTGATCATATGATTATTGAAAGATATTCTCATGTCATGCATATTGTTTCAAATGTCGAAGGCAAACTTAAAGATAAATTTTCTGCAATGGATGTTCTAAAAGCTACCTTTCCTGCAGGGACAGTTAGTGGTGCACCAAAAGTAAGGGCGATGGAAATCATTAATGAGTTAGAATCAATTAAGAGGGGTGTTTATTCTGGCGCTGTTGGATACATTGGGTTCGACGGTGATATGAATGTTGCTATTGCTATAAGAACTGCGGTCATAAAAAATCAAACACTATTTGTTCAGGCAGGGGCAGGTATAGTCTCAGACTCAATCCCCATGAATGAGTGGGTAGAAACACAAAATAAAGCAAAAGCGATTTTAAAGGCAGCCGAGTTAGTTCAAGCAAGGATTACGGAGTAGTTTTATGCTATTAATGATAGATAACTATGACTCATTTACTTATAACTTAGTGCAATATCTTGCAGAAATTGGACAAGAAGTTGAGGTTGTTCGAAATGATAAAATTTCTATTGAGGAAATTAACAAGCTAAACCCGCAGTATATTGTAATTTCTCCTGGCCCTTGTACACCTAATGAAGCGGGTATTTCACTCAGTTTAATTGAGGCTTTTAAGGGGGAAATTCCTATTTTAGGAGTTTGTCTTGGGCATCAATCAATAGGGCAGGCGTTTGGTGGAAAAATTATTCATGCACAAACAATTATGCATGGTAAAACCTCAAAAATTTCTCATAACAATAAAGGTGTATTTAGGGGCATTAAAGATCCCTTTATAGCAACAAGATATCATTCGTTAGTCATTGATAGGGAATCATTGCCAGACTGTTTCGATGTAACAGCTTGGACTGATGATAATGAAATTATGGGAATCAAACATAAAGAATTAGCAATTGAAGGTGTCCAATTTCACCCAGAATCTATTTTGAGTGAACACGGGCATGACTTATTAAAAAATTTTTTAGATCAAAATGAGTAATCACTTTACAAGCATTATTAGCTTTCTCATTAATCAACAAGATTTATCTTATGAAGATATGCAATCTGCTATGAACCAGATAATGTCTGGAGAGATAAATTCAATTCAAATTTCTGGTTTTATGGTTGCTCTTCAAATTAAAGGACCAACAATTGATGAGATAGCTGCAGCGGCCGAAGTGATGAGAGAGGTGTCAAATAAAGTAAAAATAACAAGTAAGCAACATTTGATTGATACTTGTGGGACGGGTGGAGATAGTCTGCAAACTTTTAATGTATCAACACTTGCAGCCATTGTAGCTGCATCAGCAGGAGCAGTTGTTGCTAAGCATGGAGGTCGTTCTGTATCATCAAAATCTGGTAGTGCCGATGTATTAGAATCATTGGGCGTAAATGTTAACTTAAACTTCTCTCAACTTGGAGATCTTGTTGATGATATTGGGATTGGTTTTATGTTTGCACCTAATTATCACCCTGCAATGAAACATGTTGCCCCTGTCAGAAAGGAATTAAAACTCAGGACCATTTTTAATTTACTAGGACCTTTAACCAACCCAGCTTCAGCAAAAAATCAAGTGGTCGGTGTTTATAGCAAAGAATTGACTATTGTATTTGCCGAAGTTTTGAAAAAACTGGGTAGTCATCATGTACTTTCTGTGAACGGTGATGATGGTATGGATGAAATATCAATTACGGGTAAAACATATATTGCCGAACTTAAAAATGGAAAAATTTTAGAGTATGAATTTAACCCACAAGATTATGGATTTGAATTAGGAAGAATTGAAGATATTGTGGTTTCTGATATTGAAAGCTCAAAAAAAATGATGCTTGGTGTTTTAAATGGAGATAAAAATACCGCTCGTGACATCACAATTTTGAACGCAGGGGCAGCACTCTATGTTTCAGGTATCTGTCAAAATTTTGAGTCAGCTTTTGAGGTTTCAGCTCAAATGATTGATGATGGCCACGCAATTAAAAAACTTAAACAATTAATTAAAAAATCAAATGAGTAATATTTTAAATAAAATTTTAGCGACAAAGTCTTCAGAAATTGCCGAAGCAAAAAAAAGTATTTCAATTGATAATCTCAAGAAACAAATCTTAAAGCTCGATAAGCCAAGAGATTTTATTCAAGCAATAAGACAAAAACATTTAAACGATGAAGCAGGTGTGATTGCTGAAATTAAAAAAGCCAGCCCATCTAAGGGCATTATTAGACAAAATTTTGACCCTGTATTAATTGCTCGGTCATATGAGAAGGGAGGCGCTGCCTGTTTATCTGTTCTTACTGATCGAGATTACTTTCAAGGCCATCCTGATTTTATTAAACAAGTAAAATCAAGCTCAACACTTCCTGTGTTACGGAAAGATTTTATCATTGATCCCTATCAAATTTTCGAATCAAGAGTATTGGGGGCTGATTGTATTTTGTTAATTGTTGCTGCCTTAGATTTAGAGAAAATGAAGGAATTAGAGAGCATTGCCAATGATTTAGGTATGGCTGTATTAGTGGAATCTCATAACCAATTAGAGTTAGATGCTGCTTTAGAATTAAATACACCATTAATGGGCATAAATAATAGAGATCTGAAAACATTTGAGGTATCTTTAAAAACATCTATTGATTTAGTCAAGACCATCAAGGATAGAATACCTATCACTGAGTCAGGAATTTTTAATCATGAGGATATAAAGTTGATGAATGACAGTCATATTAATACTTTTTTAGTTGGGGAAGCTTTCATGAGACAAGATGAACCGGGTGAAGCACTTAAAGAACTTTTTTATAATTGAGTTTTAAAAAATGACAATGTTAAACAGACCGAGACGAATGCGAGAAAGTAGTTTTTCAAGAACACTCATGCGTGAAAATAATATTTCAGTCAGTAATCTGATTTATCCCATGTTTATAATTGAAGGAACAGCTGTTCGACAAGATATAGAGTCAATGCCAGGTATTCAAAGATTAAGTATTGACGAATTAATAAAAGATGCTTCTGAATGCCATCAATTAGGCATTCCAGCTATTGCTATCTTTCCTTACATCGACAAAAAATTAAAAACGGATGATGCTAGTGAAGCATTTAACGATGGTGGTCTTGTTCAAAGGGCAATAAGAGAGCTAAAAAAAGAAATTCCTGGCCTTGGTGTTATATCAGATGTCGCACTTGATCCATTTACATTGCATGGACAAGATGGACTCATTGATAAATCCGGTAATATATTAAATGATGAAACAGTCAGTGTTTTAACTAAACAAGCTATCAGCCATGCTAAAGCTGGTGCTGATATTGTGGCTCCCTCAGATATGATGGACGGGAGGGTTCAGAGAATTAGAAAGTCTCTCGAAGAGAATAAATTTATAAATACAAAGATCTTAGCTTATTCTGCGAAATATGCTTCTTCATTTTACGGTCCATTTAGAGATGCAGTTGGCTCATCAGACTTATTGGGTAAGTCTTCAAAGGAAACATATCAAATGGATCCTGCAAATAGTGACGAAGCTTTAAATGAAGTAGAACTAGATATTAAAGAGGGAGCTGATATGGTTATGATAAAACCTGGTATGCCTTATCTTGATATAGTTTTTAGAGTTAAACAGACTTTTAACAAACCAACTTTTGTTTATCAAGTTAGTGGAGAATACGCAATGATAATGGCAGCATCTTTGAAAGGTTGGCTAAATCAAGGTGATGTTATTTTAGAGTCACTCATTTCATTTAGAAGGGCAGGAGCCGATGCAATTATTACTTATTTTGCATTAGAGGTAGCACGGTTGTTGGATTCAAAGCAGTAACATCTAAAGATAAAACTTTTTTAATATTCAACCCTCTGTTTTGCAAAAAATTTTTTTTAAAATCAAAAAAATCATTTTCAAAATACACCTTTATTTCAGCTGGTATAAACAAATTTTCTAAGTAAATCGTAGGAATAGACCTAACTGAATGCTTACCCTCTTTGGTATTCATTTTTACTTCTTTAAAATCATAGGACAATTGACTATTTAGAAGAACGTACTCTACATCTTTTAGATTATCAGCAAATAAATTTATCTTAATTTCAGGAAACTTTGGAATTACACCTTGTGATAAATGATTCATCAGATGTGGCTTAAAATTTTTAAATATACTCATTACCTCGAGCGCTTGAGTTTTGAATTGCTGTAAAAACTCAATATCTATATTTGGACTAAAAATTTTATTAAATTCGTCAATTGCTTTGTCAATTTGTGAATTTGTTGGGAGGTTTGCATTTTCATTTATGCCTAATGATTTCGCAGCTTTTTTTTTGGCATACAAATAATCTTTAATGCCCTCCTCCATAATTAATTGAGCAGCAAGATTCGCAACTGATAATTTTATATTTTTAGATGACATTATATTAATTGCACTAGTTAATCACAAAGTATGAATTATCAAACGGTGGATACTCTTCGTAAAAGTATTCATAGAAACCGTTTTTATCAGCGTTATTAGTCATTCCCGTTTTTTTATTGATCTTATATGGAATAATGCCTTCAGGTTTTACTAAATTTTTAATTGGATAATCTTTTAGTAGGGGTCTCATATAATCAATCCAAATCGGTAAAGCGGCTCTTGAACCTGTTTCTTTATTCCCTAATGATTTTGGTTGATCGTAACCCATCCAAGTAACTGTCACTATGTCAGAATTAAATCCAGCAAACCATGCATCCATCAAATCGTTTGTAGTGCCTGTTTTACCGGCAATATCAGGGCGTTTTAAAGTTTTAGCTTTTCTCGCTGTCCCATTCTTGATGACTTCTTTTAATAAGTCATACATGATAAATGCATTTCTAGGATCGATAATTCTTGGGGTTTCTTCATTGATTAACCCGGCCTGAAGTTTAATATTTCGCCCCTTAGAATCAATGATTCTATCAATATAATAAGGTGTTTTGAGGTAGCCCCCATTAGCAAAAACACTGTAAGCTCTCACCATCTCCCAAGCTGTCGCTTCCCCGACACCAAGCGCCATAGAGAGGTAAGGTTTATATTTTTTTGGATTAAAGCCAAAGCGAGCAATATAATCAAGCGAATATTCAGGACTAATATGTTTTAAGATTCTTATCGAAATTAGGTTTTTTGATTTTGCTAAACCCTCTCTGAGTCTAATCGGCCCTGAAAATTTTTCGTTATAATTTTGAGGGACCCAATTTTCATTCGTTCCAAGGTCTTTCGCCAAGATTTCTAAAGGGCCATCATTAATTATTGTCGAGGGCGTAATTCCTTTTTCAAGCGCACTTGAAATAATGAATGGTTTGAAAATTGATCCGGGTTGACGGTGTGCCTGGGTGACATGATTATATTTATTTTTTTTAAAGCTAAAGCCACCTACTAGTGCAAGAATTGCACCAGTATTTGGATCCATTGAAATTAATGCGCTTTCAACTTCGGGGAGTTGAGTAACAATCCAATCTTTTTTCTTTTGAAAAAACCTCATTACAGAACCAGGTTTAATTAATTTCTCCTCTGAGTTTTCTTTAGCTAAATCTTTTTTCAATAATCCTAAATTTTTTTTATAGATAGTGATGAACTGATTATTCTTTAAAAAAACTTCTATTTTGTATGGTTGAGTCGATAGGACAATGCCAGGAATAAAATTATTATAGGTTTTAAAAGACCTTAAAGCCTTTCTCAAGAATTGTTTTTTTGTTTTTTTGTCATTGAAACTTTTTTCATCTAGATTAATAAATCCCTCAGGAACTCTCAAGGGTTGCCGATTCATGTAATTAATAATGCCATTTTCGATTGCCTGATTTGCAACTCTTTGGTTCTTTTTTTTGATTGTCGTGATGACTTTTAGACCGCTGGTATAGATACTATTACCGTATTCATCGTGTAAAACTTTTCTGACCATTTCTGCTATATAGTCTGCTTGAATTTCGTAACGAACATTTTTTTCTACAAGATCAAGGTGTTCTTCGAGCGCTAATATATAAGATGGTCTATCAATAAAGCCATATTTATACATATTATTTAAAACGGTATGTTGTCTTGCTATAGCTAAATCAGGATTAGATAAAGGATTGTATCTACTTGGAGCTTTAGGCAAACCAGCCAATAGTGCAATCTCGGCTAGATTTAAATTTTCGAGTGTCTTATTAAAATAAGTATTCGCAGCAGCAGAAAACCCAAATGATCTTTGTCCAAGATAAATTTGATTTATGTAAAGTTCGAGAATTTCCTCTTTAGATAATTTATTTTCAATTTTTAAAGAGAGCAAAATTTCATTAATTTTTCTTTTGAGTGTTTTTTCAGAGGACAAAAAGAAATTTCGTGCAACTTGCATTGTAATGGTACTGGCACCTTCTCTACTCTGCCCTGTAAAATTTTTTATAGCCGCTCGCATGATGCCAATAAAATCTATACCCGGGTGCTCAAAAAACCGCCTATCCTCAATAGCTAAGATAGCATTTATCATTTTTTGAGGAACATTTTCTATGGCAATAAAATCTCTTCTTTCCTCACCAAATTCTTGTATAAGATAATTATCTTTTGTGAAAATTTGTAATGGTTCTTTAGGGCGATATTTTGATAGACTTTCAACATCTGGCAGTGTTGGATATATAAGCGCTGCTGTAAAGATTATAGTGGCTAAGCCCGCCAAACCAATGAGAAAGGTGAGCGTTAAGAAATTTTTTATCTTTGAAATCATGGAATTGATTTATATAAATTTTGTATTCGATATAAGTATATTATAGAGCTGAACGTTATCATTAAAAGTTTTAATTGATTTATAATTTTGTTTTGGCTTAGCTTAATATGAAAAAATATAAAAATATTTACTTAATAGGCCTGATGGGTTCAGGTAAAACCACTCTGGGTAAAATTTTGTCAAAAAAATTAGATAAACATTTTTATGATAGTGATCATGTTATAGAGGAAAAATTGGGCGTTGATGTGCCGATAATATTTGAATATGAAGGTGAAGCAGGTTTTCGTGAAAGAGAGAAAGATAGTTTAAAAGAGCTTGTGAGAAAAAAAAATATTGTTTTGGCGACTGGCGGTGGCATTATTCTTTCAAAATCTAACCGTGATCTTTTGTCAGAAAATGGGATAGTGATATATTTAAAATCCAATCAAAAAGATCTAATCAAAAGAATGAAAAATGATAAGACAAGACCTTTATTGAAAAATGGAAACATTGAAGAAGTCATCAAGAAGCTTTGTAAAGAGAGAGAACCTCTTTATGAGGAGATTGCGGACTTCGAGATAATGACAAAAAATAAAAGAATTCATGAGGTCGTTAATGAAATTATCACAATAATAAATTAAATCTATGGAAACCATTAACATAAAATTTGATGATCGAAGTTACCCTATATATATAGGTCAAGGTTTAATTTCAGATTATGAGCTAATAGGCCAACACTTACCGCATAAAAAAATTGTAATCATTACAAATGATCTTGTTGCTGATATCTACCTAGATTTATTGAGAAACTCTTTGTCGCCGCATAAAGATGTCATCACTATCACCTTGGCTGATGGAGAAAAAAATAAAAATGCGGATTCGTTAAATACCATTTATTCTGAACTGCTTAAAAATAAAGCAGATCGAAATACGACACTTATTGCCCTAGGCGGTGGGGTTATCGGAGATCTCACTGGCTTTGCGGCAGCTACTTTTATGAGGGGAATAAATTTTATACAGATTCCCACAACCTTACTTTCACAAGTTGACTCATCCGTGGGTGGGAAAACCGGCATAAATCACCCCCTAGGCAAAAATATGATAGGTGCTTTTTATCAACCAAAGTGTGTCATAACGGATGTAAATAATAAGAGACGTAAGATTTTTTGAATGGCTAGAAAATAATATTCAATCGCTAGTTGCAATGAATCTAGATCTTTTAATTGAGGCCATATTACGGTCATGTCAAAATAAAGCAGATGTTGTTGAGGCAGATGAATTTGAATCAGGTATCAGGGCAATATTAAATTTAGGACATACTTTCGGGCATGCGATTGAAGTGGCACAGGGTTATGGTAACTGGCTGCATGGGGAGGCGGTTAGCGCAGGAATGGTGATGGCAGCAAGGCTATCAAAGAGCATGGATTGGCTATCAGATAAAGATGTAAAAAGAATCATTAAGTTGATAAAAGGCGCCGGGCTACCGACGAAACCACCTGCAATTACTGTTGAAAAATATTTAGAGCTTATGATGCTTGATAAGAAAACAAAGGATGGACAAATTAATTTAGTACTTCAAAAATCAATAGGAGAAGCCGTCTTAACCAATACCTACGATCCTCTAAAGCTCCGACAAGTCCTAGAATCTTCACATTAAATTTATTCTTATGAATTTAAAACCTTTCGCTGCTGATCCTCAAAAAAGTTTAGGTAGGCAATTTAAAGAAGCACCCTCAAAACTTCGAAATGACTTTCAAAGAG
>CBFHKG010000005.1:125346-125582 GCA_965656355.1 Methylophilaceae bacterium
TAGAAGACTCGAATATAAAACACAAGTTTTTGTCAATCATGAAGGGGACATGTTTAGGACACGATTGACCCATTCATTGGAGGTTGCCCAAATTGCCAGGGGGATTTCAAGAACGTTAGGGCTTCATGAGGATTTGGCCGAAGCGATTTCACTTGCTCATGATCTTGGTCACACACCATTTGGTCACGCAGGCCAAACTACTTTGAATCAGCTAATGAAGGAATACGGTGGGTTTG
>CBFHKG010000006.1:0-46301 GCA_965656355.1 Methylophilaceae bacterium
TTTGCAATGGCATGCGCAAGTGTCTCGGTGCCTTTAGAAAATTGGTCAAATTCAAAGACGCCTATCGGCCCATTCCATAAAATGGTTTTTGACTGTTTTAGATTTTGTGTAATGCCCTTCATGGTCTCTGGACCTAAATCAAAAATCATATCGGATGACTCTAAGTCGTTAATATTCTTTTTAACCGCAATCTCATTTTTGTTAAATTGTTTACCACAAATGACATCCGTCACTAAAGGTAGCGATGCCCCTCGTGATTCAAGCTTTTGAATAATCTTTTTAGCAGAATCAATAAAATCATTTTCATGAAGTGAATTTCCAATATTAAATCCTTGGGCCTTAAGGAAGGTATTCGCAATTCCTCCCCCTAGGATTAATTGGTCAACCTTATCAGCCAAGCTATCTAAAATTGAAAGCTTTGTAGAAACTTTACTTCCACCCACAATAGCAATCATAGGTGATTTTGGGTTTGTCATCACTTTTTCAAGCGCTGCCAGCTCACTAAAAAAAAGTTGTCCTGCACAAACTTTTGGACAAAATTGGGCAATTCCATATGTAGAGGCCTGTTTCCTGTGAGCCGTTCCAAAGGCATCCATCACGAAAATGTCTGTGAGAGCGGCATATTTTTTTGCTAAATTTTCATTATTATCAGACTCACCCACATTAAAGCGACAATTCTCTAGTACAACAATCTCTCCAGCATCCACGTCAAAAGATTGCGTTGTCCAATCCTTGATCAAATTAATTTTTTTATTTAAATGATTTTCTAGAAACTTAACAACAGGTTCTAGTGAAAATTCAGGATTATATTCACCTTCTTTAGGTCTCCCAAGGTGGGATGTCACCATAACTTTTGCACCTGCCTTGAGACAATAATTGATAGTCGCTAATGAGGATTCAATTCTTTGAGAAGATGTAATTTTTCCTGACTTAATTGGTACATTGAGATCGGCACGAATAAAAACTTTTTTATTTTTTAAATCAAAATCTTGAAGTTGATTCATTTTAGAAAAATTATTTGGCATTCATCATTGCGACAGCGGTATCTAACATCCGACAGCTAAAACCCCACTCATTGTCATACCAACCAAAGACTTTTACGAGATCTCCATCGGCGCTCACTTTAGTCAATGTTGAATCAAAATAACAAGATGCGGGTGTGTGGTTAAAATCAACAGAAACTAGGGGTTCCTCGTTGTAGACTAGGATCCCTTTTAAATTATCTTCAGAGGCTTTTTTCATTATCTTATTCACAGCGACTTTTGAGGTTTGCTTCTCTGTGACTATGGTGAGATCAACTAACGACACATTATTAGTGGGCACACGTACTGCAATCCCATCTAACTTGCCTTTGACTTCCGGAATGACCAAACCCACCGCTGAAGCAGCGCCCGTTTTTGTCGGAATCATAGAGCCTGATGCTGCTCTGGCACGTCTAATATCTTTATGCATGTTATCTAATAATGATTGATCATTGGTGTATGAATGAATCGTATTCATCAGTCCAGATTTAATACCGAGTTCATCTTGAATAACCTTTACTAGTGGCGCTAATCCGTTTGTCGTACACGATGCATTGGAAACAAATATATCTCTTGATTTGAGTATTTCATGATTCACGCCATAAACGACTGTGGCATCTATATCAGATTCACCAGGAGCAGAGATTAAAACTTTTTTTGCCCCTTGCTCAATATGAAACTCGCTTGATTTTTTACCTCTAAAAGCGCCCGTACACTCCAATACAACATCGACATCCAATTCTTTCCATGGAAGCATCTTTGGGTCTCTGGTGTTGAGGTACTTAATTTTATGGCCGTTGACAACAAAGAAGTCATCTTGCGTGTGAATTTCAGCATCAAATTTACCGTGAGCTGTATCGTACTTTAATAGATGGGCATGACTTTGAATATCACCCCGACTGCAATTAACTGCAACCACATTAATATCTTTTCTGTTGTGTTCAAAAATGGCTCTTAAAACAAGTCTGCCGATCCTTCCAAATCCAGAAATAGCTACATTGACTGACACATCATTCCCCTATTCTAAAAATAAATAAGGGTAGCCTCAAAGCTACCCTTATAAATATTAATTTGAATTACAGAACTGATTTTGCTGTTTTAACAACATTATCCACAGTGAAACCAAAGTGTTCGAATACAACTTTACCTGGCGCTGATTCGCCATAAGTGTCTATACCAACACAGGCACCATCAAGACCGACATACTTTCTCCAATAGTCTGTCACACCCGCTTCAACTGAAATTCTTTTTACACCTGGTATTAACACGCTATCTTTATATGCTTGATCTTGTCTATCAAAAGCTTGAGTACAAGCCATTGATACGACTCTTGCATGGATGCCTTCATCTTTTAAGCTTGCTTGAGCGCCTACTGCTAAATCAACTTCTGATCCTGTTGCAATAATAATAACTTGAGCATCACCGTCACAATCAGAGAGCACATAACCACCTTTTTTAATATTGGCGATTTGCTCAGGCGTTCTTGAATGGAAACCCATTCCCTGTCGACTCAATACTAAACTGGTTGGGTTTTCACCATTTTCAACAGCCGCAACCCAAGCAGTCGCAGTTTCTGTTGCATCACAAGGACGCCAAACTTCCATTCTTGGAATAAATCTCAGTCCAGAAGTTGTTTCGATGGGTTGGTGTGTTGGTCCATCTTCACCTTGGCCAATAGAGTCATGCGTTAGAACATAAACGACACGCTGCTTCATAAGCGCTGACATTCTCATACCGTTTCTCATATAGTCAGTGAACATATGGAAGGTACCACCGAAAGGCAGAAGGCCACCATGTAATGCAATGCCATTCATGATTGCAGCCATACCAAACTCTCTAACACCATATGAAATATAATTACCTGGTTTTTTACCATTTACATGCTCAAAACTTGGGCAGCTTGTTAAATTAGAACCTGTAAGGTCGGCAGAGCCGCCAACAAACTCAGGTAAAATTGGTGCAAGCGCTGTGATGACATTTTGTGATGCTTTTCTTGTCGCCACTTTCTCAGCTGCTTTGTTTGCCTCATTAATTAAAGCATTTGATTGTTTCTCCCAATCAGCTGGAAGCTCGTTAGACATTCTTCTTTTGAATTCAGCTGCCATTTCTGGGAATTCTTTTGCGTAAGCATCAAATTTAGCGTTCCATTCTTGTTCACGGGCATCGCCTTTATCTTTTTGGTTCCATCCGTCGTATACATCTTGCGGGATTACGAAGGGTGCGTGTTCCCAACCGATTTCTTTTCGAACTAGGGCAACTTCATCATCACCCAAAGCGGCACCGTGACAGTCATGAGAGCCAGATTTATTCGGTGAACCTTTACCAATAATTGTTTTACAACAAATAAGCGTTGGTTTGTCTGTTACTTTTTTTGCTTCTTGGATTGCCTTATCAATGGCTTCTGGATCATGGCCATCTACATCTCTGATAGCGTGCCATCCATATGATTCAAAACGACCGGCTGTATCATCTGTATACCAACCTTCTATGTGGCCATCAATTGAAATTCCGTTGTCATCCCAAAAAGCAATTAGCTTTCCAAGACCCCACGTTCCTGCAAGTGCACATGTTTCGTGAGATACACCTTCCATTAAACATCCATCACCTAGGAAAGCATAAGTATGATGATCTACAATTTCATGACCTGGCTTATTAAATTGATTCGCCATCAGTTTTTCAGCCATTGCAAAACCAACCGCATTACTGATACCTTGGCCTAATGGGCCAGTTGTAGTCTCAACGCCAGGTGCATAGCCATATTCAGGGTGACCTGCACAAGCTGAGTGAAGCTGTCTAAAATTTTCAATATCCTTCATCGGTAGGTCATAGCCTGTTAGATGAAGAAGTGAATAAATCAACATTGAGCCATGGCCGTTAGATAAAATAAAGCGATCACGGTTTGCCCAGTCTGGATTGTTAGGGTTATGACTGAGATGATGATTCCACAAAACCTCTCCTATTTCTGCCATCCCCATTGGCGCGCCAGGATGTCCTGAGCTTGCCTTTTGAACCGCGTCCATTGATAATGCGCGAATAGCGTTAGCTAAATCTTGTCTCGTTGCCATACTTCCTCCCAAAATTAAATTGATTGCATTGTTTAATCCACTAATGCATTTTTTGATTTTATATATTCGATACCGTTTAACACTAAATTATTAACTAAACTAAGGTCACAATCAAGTTATCTATGCGTTAAATATGCTTCTCTTTCCATTTAATTGAACAACCAATACTAGCTTGTTGTATTTCTGGTCCCTTTTGTGTCTCAGCGACCAACTTCATTGCCTCAAATAATTCTCTTTTATTATTTGGTTGTGCCTCTCCTCTGCCGGTAGAATCAAATCGTCCTCGATATTGCAACTCTAATTTTGAATTAAAACCAAAAAAATCAGGCGTACAAATAGCATCATATGCTTTTGCTATTTCTTGTGTTTCATCGAATACATAAGGAAATTCAAAATGATTTTCTTCAGCCAATAATTTCATGTTCTCGAACGAATCTTCTGGATAATTTACGACATCATTGCTAGAAATTGCAATTGTATTAATACCCAATTTTTTTAATTCATTAACATCCCTTACAAGCCGAGACATAATTGCTTTTACATAGGGGCAATGATTGCAAATGAACATGACTACCAACCCATTCACACCTTTAATGCTTTCTATACTCCATTGTTTACTATCAACCCCCGGCAATTGAAAATCTTTTGCACTCCATCCAAAATCACAAATTGGTGTTGTTAGGCTTACCAAAACTCTTCTCCGTTATGTATGATATAGAAATATATGCATAGATTTTACCATTCAAATCCTCTTGATTTAAATCAGATTATTATTCTTGATGAATTCTCGAGTCACCATGCTCTTCGTGTAATGCGAGTTAAAGTTGATGATTTTCTTGTCTTATTTAATGGTGATGGTTTTGAGTATAGAGGTCGGGTTAGCGATATTAATAAAAAAACTGTCAATGTTGAAATTTTATCTAAAGAAAAAAACAATAGTGAATCACCTATAAATATTAATTTATTTCAATCAATATCCTCAAATGAAAAAATGGATATGGTTATTCAAAAGGCAACTGAATTAGGTGTAAGCAGCATTCAACCTATTTTCACTTCAAGAAGCACTATCAAACTTAGCTTGGATAGAACAAAGAAAAGAGTGATACATTGGAAACAAGTCTCAATATCAGCCTGCGAACAATCAGGCAGGTCAAAATTACCCACCATCAAATCTCCTATTGAGTTTGATCAAATTTCAGAAGGCATCAAAACAAATTCACTTAATTTGTTACTTCACCCTGATAATTTAGAAGAATCAAGTAATCTCCCAAATGAATATTCTGGAGATATTAATATTTTTATTGGCCCTGAAGGTGGCTTCAGTCAAGATGAAGTATTGCTTCTTAAAAAGCAAAATTGTATCAATATTCAATTAGGGCCACGCATCTTGAGAACAGAAACAGCACCTTTAGCAATAATTGCAATATTACAATATAAATATGGTGATTTTGCATAATTATTTGATTATTTTGGTATAATATGCGAGTTTAATTAAATTTATTTGCAAAAAATGCAAAATAATACCGGTATTATCATAAGGCAGAAACGCAAGGAAAGTGGATTTACATTAAATGCCTTAGCCAAGAAACTGAATATCAGCGTGAGTAATCTATCAAGAATAGAGACCGGTGCGTTGAAAGTATCAACAAATCTTATAAATCAATTAGTTGAGATTTTTAAGGTTTCTCCTCAATATTTTTTCCATCAATCACATGCTAGCGCTGCAAGTATTTCAACCCAAAGTTCTTTCGTACAAAATTTTAGGTTATCCGCAAAATATATTAATCAATTTAATCAAAATACCTTTGTAATTGCGATAAGTGGCTATATTTTTGATGAGGATCAATTTGAAAAAATTGCTCAAGACATTAATCTTTTACATTCTCTAAATATAAAGGTCATTTTAGTTTATGGAGCAAGGCCACAGGTTGAAAGCATATTAATAAGAAATAAGATCCCTATTAAGTTGGTACAGAATATGCGCGTTACAAGTCATGCTGCACTTAAGCATGTTGTCGAGGTAAATGGTGCGATACGAATTAAAATCGAAGCGATATTATCAACAATAAAATCCCCATCGGAGGGAATGCGTCTTTCAAGTGGTAACTTTCTGACAGCGATGCCAGTAGGTGTGGTTGATGGTATTGATATGGAGGCAACTGGAAGAGTAAGAAGAGTCGATGTGGAAGCCATAAAGAATAAATTAAATCATCATGAAATTGTCATAGTCTCGCCTATAGGTTATTCACCCATTGGGCAGATATTTAACCTACCTTATGAGCAGACTGCTGCAAATATAGCGGCTGCTATTGATGCGGATAAGCTAATTTATTATGTCGATGGCAATGGTATTCAAAACGAAAGAGGGGAGCTTATTGCTGAACTAACTTCAGAGAAGGCTAACAAATTAATTTCTCATATTGAGGAGAAGCCTTCACCAGAAAACGCACAGAATTTATCCTATGATGATTTCAATATTCTAAAAAGTAGTGTGTTTGCTATCAAAAATAAAATAAAAAAAGTCCACTTAATCAACAGACATATAGATGGGTCATTAATTGAAGAGCTTTTTACTGAGAAAGGCTCTGGAACTATTTTGACAGAATTTGCCTTAGAGAATTTTAGAAAGGCAACAGAAGGCGACATAAAGGATATTTTCAGACTCTTATTTCCCCTTGAGAAGAGAAAAATTCTCATTGAGAGAGATTTAACTCAAATTAGAGAAATGATTAATCAATTTTATATTCTTGAACATGATAAAAAATTTATTGGCTGTGCTTCTCTCAATACCTTTAAAGATTCATTAGAACTAGCTAGTTTTTCTATAGAACCAAAATATCAGAAACTAGGCTTTGGTGAAAAACTCTTAAAATTTTGTGAGCAGGAGGCCAAAAAACTTCAATATGATGAAATTTTTATTCTTACAACTCAATCAGAGCATTGGTTTGCTGAAAAAGGATTTAAAGAGAAATCAAAAGAATTAATGCCAACATTAAAGAAGGAAACTTATCAATCTAAACGAAATTCTAAATACTTAACTAAAAAGCTATAAAATAATGACTAAACAAAATAAATTAATTAAGAATTTCAAATGACGCCCAACGAAAAAGCAAAAATACTAAGTGAGGCCCTGCCTTACATAAAAAAGTTTTCCAAAAAAATTATGGTGATTAAGTATGGGGGTAATGCCATGATTGATGATAAGTTAAAACAATCTTTCGCTAAAGATGTAGTGCTTTTAAAATTGGTTGGAATGCATCCTATTATTGTCCATGGGGGCGGTCCTCAGATTAATAAAAGGTTAGATCTAATTGGTAAAAAAGGTCAATTTCATAACGGCATGAGAGTTACAGATAAGGAAACAATGGATGTCGTTTACGATGTTTTAAACTCAATTAATTTAGAAATTGTAGAGTTAATTAATAAAATTGGAGGTGATGCTTCTAGCCTTTCAAATAAAGAATCACTCGGTTTTATTAAATCTAAAAAATTATTAGCTAGTGATAATAATTTAAAAAAAGATAACGTTGATTTAGGTTACGTTGGAGAAATAGAGAGCATTGATAAAAAATTCATAAATGAATTTATTTCGAATAAATCAATTCCAGTTATTGCGCCCATTGGTTTTGGGATTGATAATCAGATTTATAATATAAATGCTGATGTGGTTGCAGGAAAAATTGCTGAAGTAATGAGCAGTGAAAAATTAGTACTTATGACCAATACAAAAGGTGTTCTAGATAAAAATAAAAAATTAATTACGGGTTTAGCAGCTTCTGAGGTCGATGATCTTATCAAGTCAGGCACCCTATCTGGTGGTATGCTTCCTAAAATTCAATCTGCCATCCATGCTGCCAAAAGCAATGTGAACAGTGTTCATATTATTGATGGGAGAGTTGAGCATGCCTTACTTCTTGAAATTTTAACTGATCAAGGTGTGGGCACACTAATTACGTCACATTAGATGGCAACTACTTGGATTTTCGATCTTGATAACACCTTACATGATGCTGAATCAAAGATTTTTCCGCTTGTAAATACAAGGATGAATGAATACATATCTTCTTATTTAGATATAAGTATTGAGGATGCAAGCAAATTAAGACAAAGTTATTGGGATACATATGGCGCCACACTTAAGGGGCTAATCAAACATCACAATATTGATCCGATCGATTTTTTGTCGACTACTCATGATTTAAAAAATTTCAATGATCTTGTCATGCCAGAAGTTAACTTAAAGGAAACAATATCGAACATTAAGGGCAGAAAAATTATTTATACAAACGCACCTAAGAGTTACACAGATAGAATCCTTAAAATTTCAGATATTCATGAAATGTTCGATGAGGTATTTACTATTGAAGATTCAGATTTTACGCCTAAACCTAATCAGGGGAGCATGGCGAATTTTTTAAAAAAATATAATATAAAGGAGGGGGTTTTTATTGATGATATAAAAGAAAACCTCAAAACAGCAAAAAACTTTGGGCTTTCAACGGTTTGGATTACTAATGAGATAAGTCATCATTCATTCATTGATAGGAAAATAGAAAAAATTAGCGATTTATTAACTTTCTAATCTTTCTAATATCATTAGCCTTTCATTGTAAATCTGCATTTTTCTCTGATCACCATCCATAGTTGAGTCGAATGATTGCTTTTTCTTAGCTGATAGGTCAATGATTGTATTTAACAAATCTGTCATTTTTTTTAATAATGTTGATTGTTTTTTTACAAAATCGTCTTGTTGTTTTATATCATCGTTGCTTGATAAATCAGAATTAAGTGATTTGTTTTCTATCGTATTTAGAATTATCAACATTTTTAAAATGGCAAAGGTAATTTCAGGTCTTCTAAAAAAATCTAAGCGATTCAAGCAATCAAGCTTATCTTTGGGTTGTAAGCTAAAAAAATTATCAATATTTTCTTTTTCAGATTTTAAACTTTCATATAGTTTCTTCTGTGCGTTCGATAACCTCAGATGTTCTAATAAATTTTTTTCTTGATTTTCTGAATAGTTAATTTTATTTGTTGAGAAATTTTTAGAGAAAAATGGAATAAGTAGTATCAATAAAAACTTATTATCAGGAGAAATATTTACAATATTTTTTTCAATCAATAGGCCGAGCTCAACATAATCTGAATTTGTTTTTTTATTAGGATTAACACCTGGAAGAATTTGATTTAATGCGCCACATTCGCACAGACAGCGAAACATCTGGCTTGGTTTTTTTCCTTCTAAGCCTTTTTTTATTTCTACTACCACTCTTTCGATTGCTAATGATTTCAATTCTTCCTTCAAAACCATTTTTTTGAGTAGGTTAAGTGTGTCCTTATGAATTACAAATTTTTCATCTAACGTAGCAAACCTAGCGACCCTTAAAACCCTAAGAGGGTCTTCTATAAATGCATCACTTACGTGCCGTAGAATTCTTTTTTTAATATCAATTTGCCCGTTGTATGGATCATAAATATTTCCATCTTCATCCTGAGCAATTGCATTTATTGTCAAATCTCTTCTTTTTAAATCCTCATCAAGGTTTACCTTTGGTGACGCATAAAACTTAAATCCATGATAGCCAATACCAATTTTCTTTTCCGTTCTTGCAAGCGCATATTCATCTTTTGTATCGGGATGGATAAAAACGGGGAAATCTTTACCAATTGGCTTAAAGCCTTTTTTTACCATTTCTTCAGGAGTGCCTCCAACGACTACATAGTCTTTATCTTTAATTGGAATATTTAAAAATTTATCTCTTAATGCACCACCAACTAAATAAATTTTCATATGTTAATCACTATAAATTTTTTAGGTAGGATGATAATTGTCTCAAACTTGATTTATATTGATACGAATCATTTATTGGGGCAGTGTTATCAATTTCCATAGATTTCAAATTATCCCTTGTCACCAACTTAACTGGGGATTGCTCAAGAATGCGAACAAAAAACAACGTTAATTTTTTGTTTAACGGAATAATAATATTTTTTTTATTAAGGCTATTTTTAATTTCCTTAATAATTTCAAGGAATGTAAATATTTTAGGGCCTGCTATGTTTAGGGCTTTTTGATAGGATTTTTTACTATCAATTACTTTTATCAAAATTTCTACGAAATCATCAACGTTAATGGGTTGAAACTTAGCTTTTGGTGAAATTAGAAAAATGACCGGTAGAAACTTGATTAGCTTTATAAATAAGTTTAAAAATTTATCTTTTGACCCATAAACAATTGAGGGCCGTAGGATTGTCCATGCTTTTTTTCTAAAGATTGTCGTCACTGCTTTCTCACCACGAAATTTTGATTGTAAATATTTACTTTCTCCTGGTGTGTCACATTTGAGTGCGCTGACATGGATTAATCTTGATACGTTAGCTTTTTTTGCCCCTTTAAGTATTTTCTTTATTAAACCTTCATGGATATTTATGAACTGATTTTTTTTTGCCTCATGCAAAATACCAATTAAATTTACTAACACATCAGTTCCTGCTAGTAATTGATTGAAATTAGAATTCTCAGAGTATGAAACTAACTTTACGTTGGGAAAGACTTTTAAATGATTTGCTTTTGTTTTGTTTCTCGTAAAAACATTTATTTTATGGTTTTTTTTTGCTAATTGGCCGATCAGCTCTGTTCCTATAAAACCTGAACTACCAAAAATGGATATTGTTTGCATTACTTACGTATGGATAATTCTAAATAGAAAGTATATTAATAAAATAATAACGCTGGCATAAATCACATAATTTAAAACTAAACGGATTAGTTGAAGGTACTTTTTATTTTTTGTAACAATATAAAAAATTGCCAAAACAATAATTCCAATTAATATAAGAATCCCTGCTAATCTTAAAAAAATCATAATTAAGTAATATAGTCCGGTGATTCATACTCAGATTTTGAATCAAGATACTGCTGAGCTAAGTTTGCTGTTTCATCACTTTCTAGATCTAATGTTGCAACTTCCCATGTATCTGGGTTTTCGGCTAATTTTCTAATTAATTTATTATTAAGATCATGACCTGATTTAAATGCTGTAAATTTGCCTAACAACGGCTTACCTAGCATAAACAAATCGCCCATCGCATCAAGTATTTTATGTCTTACAAATTCATCCTTGTACCTTAAGCCATCTTTATTAATGACTTTATATTCATCTACAACAATAGCATTATCAAGTGACCCCCCTCTTGCTAAGCCATTGGACCTGAGTGCCTCAACCTCCTGCATAAAGCCAAATGTTCTAGCTCTGCTTATATCTTGCACATAGGAGTCTTGAAAAAAATCAATATTCACATGGCTGTCTTCCGTTTTAAAAACTGGATGCGGAAAGTCTATCGTAAAGTCTATTACAAAGCCTTGGTGTGGCTCAAAAATTGCAAATTTGTCTTCTTGCCTTGCTTCAATGGTTTTCTTAATTCGAATAAATTCTTTAGGTGCATGTTGGTCTACTATTCCAGCTGATTTAATTAAATGAATGAATGTAATAGCGCTACCATCCATTATGGGTATTTCAGAACCTGACACTTCAATTGTTATATTATCAATTCCCGATGCGCATAGTGCTGACATTAAATGCTCAACAGTTGCTATTTGGAAATCTTTGTTGCCAATCGTTGAACATAGCCTCGTATCAAGAACTATCGTAGGGTCTACCTTGACCTGAGTTTCTTTTTTTTGGTCCATTTTTTTAAAAATAATACCCTGTCCTACTATCCCAGGTTTAAGTGTTAATTTAACCTTTTCTCCTGAATGCAGGCCAACCCCTACTTCACTTATTTCATTTCTAATCGTTTTTTGAAAAATCATTCTTCTCTTTATCCCTTGACCTTAAAAATGATGGCGTATCATATTCACTGTCATCTGCTACACCTGATAAATCAACTCCTGCTTCCTGATTTTCTTCAAATACATTCAACCCATCACCACTCTCAGGTGAAAAGTTTATTTCTTCAATAACATTTGTATCCTCATTATTGAAATTTGATGTCTCTGATTCTTCATTATGGTGAGGTTCAATTGAATTAATTGGAGTCGATAATCCCGTTGCGACCATCGTGACTCTCAAATGATTATTTAAAGAATCGTCAATAACACTGCCAACAATAATTGAAGCATTTTCAGCTGCATATTTTTTTATATGATCCATGACTTCAAAATATTCTCGCATTTTAAAATCCTTACTCGCAGAAATATTTACTAATATACCTTTTGCATTATTCAAGTTAACCTCTTCTAGTAATGGACATGAAACAGCTTCTTTTGCTGCCGATATTGCCCTATCAGGTCCCTCAGAAAATCCTGATCCAATTACTGCTACACCCATTTCACTCATAACAGTTTTAACATCTGAAAAATCGACATTGATCAAGCCTGGGTTATTAATAATTTCTGCAATACCCTCCACTGCACTATTTAAAACATTATTGGCAGCTCCAAATGCATCTACAAAAGTAACTTCTTCACCCAATACTCCCATTAACTTTTCGTTTGGAATCACTATCAATGAATCTACATAATTGACTAGTTCGCTGATTCCTTCTTTTGCAATTTGAGTTCTTCGACCTTCAAAGTCAAAGGGTTTTGTGACCACTGCGACTGTCAAAATACCCAGTTCTTTTGCTGTTTGGGCGATGATTGGAGTCGCTCCTGTTCCTGTGCCTCCCCCCATACCTGCAGTGATAAAAAGCATGTCAGCGCCCTGAATGGCTTGAACTATCTTTTCTTTGTCATCTATTGCCGCTTGTTTACCGGTGTCTGGGCGTGAGCCAGCTCCTAGACCTTTTGTTAAATTATCTCCAATTTGAATTATGGTACTAGCCTGACTTTTCTTTAATGCTTGAAGGTCAGTATTGATACATATGAATTCTACGCCTTGAACATTTTTTTCAATCATAAAGTCAACAGCATTGCCACCACACCCACCAACACCAATCACCTTTATTAATGCTTTTTGACCCTTGTCATCTACCATTTCAAACATAAATGTCCCTTATTTTTCTTGAAAGTATCAAAAATTTCCTTGAAACCATAACTTCATTTTTTTAAGTATATTAGCAATTGTATTCCCATCCAAATGTAAATTAGTATCCTTGTCTTTATCCTCTTTACCCATTTTAAGAAGGCCAACACCTGTCGCATACCTTGGGTTTTCAATAACCTCTAGCAAGCCATCAATATCTCTTGGTAAACCTAATCGAACTGGGGCATCAAAAATTGACTCTGCCAATTCAACTGCACCATTTAACATTGACGAACCCCCTGTAATAACAATTCCAGATGAAATTGCATCCATCGTTTTACTTCTAATTAATTCATTTTTTATCAGATCAAAAAGCTCTTCCATTCTCGGTTGAATAACTTGAGCTAGAGAAAGTGTTGTTATTTTTTTTGGGTCTCTGCCATCAACCAAAGGAATTTCAATAATTTCATTAGCAGAAGCCATGTTAGTCATCGCTGAGCCGTGATTAATTTTGATATCTTCTGCTGATTGATTTGGGGTTCTAAATGCAACTGATATGTCGTTAGTAACTTGATCGCCTGCTATGGGAATCACAACCGTATGTTGAATCTGTCCATTTTTAATAACTGCAATATCTGTTGTACCACCACCAATATCAACAAGACATACACCCAGATCTCGCTCATCCTTTGTAAGAACTGCTTCAGCAGAAGCTAGCGGCTGTAAAACTAGCTCTGTCACATCTAAACCACAGCGCTTAATACATTTAATAATATTTTGTGCTGCAGCAACTGCTCCGGTAATAATATGTACCTTTACCTCTAACTTCATTCCACTCATTCCAATTGGCTCAATTATGTCGTGTTGTTGATCAACGACATATTCTTGAGTCAGGATATGTAAAACTTGTTGGTCAGGAGGTAATGTTATCGCTTGAGCTGTTTCAATGACTCTATCAATATCCATTTGAGAAACTTCTGAATCTTTAATTTTTACCATGCCATGGGAATTTAGACTTTTAATATGACTGCCAGCTATGCCCGTATAAACATCCTTAATTTTACAATCAGCCATTAATTCAGCTTCTTCAACAGCCCGCTGGATTGCTTGCATTGTACTTTCTATGTTAACAACAACGCCTTTTTTTAATCCTTTGGAGACATGTTGCCCCAGGCCAATAATTTTTAGAACACCATCTGGAAGTAATTCAGCTACTATAACGACAATCTTCGATGTACCAACATCAAGGGCAACAATAAGGTTATTTTCGTCTTTATTTTTAATCATTAGATTGTATTACTCAATGTTTTGTCTTTATTTTTCTTTTTTGTTTTTCTAACAGAGAATCCATCTCTGTAACGCATATCAACATAATCAATCTCGCTTTTTAATTCTGCTAAAACAAATTGATAGTTTTTAATAAAACTTTTAACTCTAGAGGATATATTTTTCTTTCCTAAAACTACCCTTATAAAGTTATTTGTTTTAATTTCCCATGAAAGTCTCTCAGAAAGTTTAATTATACTGATATGTATTAATTCTTTAGCTAAAATTTTATTAATTTCTCTAAATTTAATCGTCATCTCTTTTACAAAATTCTCTGGCCCCACAAAAATGGGTAAATTTTCTTCTGTAGAGGCAATAAATATTTCGCCTTTATCGTTAACCAGTCCAGTTCCTTCCCACCTTGCAATGGGTTTATGTTCTTCGATAGTTATCTCTAACTGATCCGGCCATTTTCTTCTCAAATCAACGTCCCTTACCCAAGGTAGCTGCTTAAAAGCTGATCTAGCCTCATATAAATTCACATTAAAAAAATTGCCTTGGACGTATTCTTCTGTAATTAAATTAATTTGTTCTCTATCAATATGTTGATATTCCCCTTTTATTAAAATTTCATTAATCGGCAGATTTGCGTGGTTAAAGATATGATTCACTAAAAAAATAACGCATACAAAAATTAATACAAAAACCAAATACGTCATTCTTGTTATAATTGAAAGAGAATTAATCACATGTCTCACCCAATATATCGAGCACTAAATCATCAAAATTTTTTCCTATGACTTTTGCAGACATCGGCATCAAGCTATGATCAGTAAATCCAGGTATGGTATTAACTTCAATAAAAAATAATTCCTTCTTATCGTCAATCATAAAATCCACTCTACCGTAACCAGTGCACCCCAATGAAAAAAAAGCATCAAGTGATTTTTCATTAATTTTTTCAATAAATTCCTTTGATAAGTTAGCGGGGCAAATAAACTCAGTATCTTGACGATTATATTTTGCATCAAAGTTATAAAAATTCGTTTTAGGTTTAATTTCTATAATCGGAAGAGCAGCATTATTTAAAATTGGAATGGCATATTCATTGCCACTTATATAAGTTTCAGCAATTATGGTTGAATCTATTTTAGATGCTTGATCAAAAGCTTCCATGTAATCATCATTATTTTTTACTATACTGACGCCTAAACTCGATCCTGATGATGCAGGTTTCAGAATAAATTCATCGCCAAAATATTTTCTCAAAATTGTGTAATCATCTAGCGAATTTGCCAACATAAATAGTGGGGTTGGAATATTATCTTTTGCCCATTGTTTTTTTGCTAAATATTTGTTCATACAAAGTGAAGAAGCCGCTGCACCATTTCCCGTATATGGAATTTTTAAGCTATCTAAATACTTTTGTATTTTTCCATCCTCACCATCTTTTCCATGAAGACAAATAAAAATTCGATCGAACAACTTTAATTGTTTTAAATTATCAGTTTTTGGATCAATTCCAGTCGAATCAATGCCATTTCGCTTAAGAGCTTTTAGAACTGATTGCCCACTATTAATTGAAATTTCTCTTTCATTCGAGGTGCCTCCTAAAAGGACAGCAACCTTACCGAAAGTTTCTTTGTTCATTAAACATCTCCAATGATTTCTACTTCTGGAATCAATTTAATTTTTGTCTCTTTAAAAACAATCTTTTTTATATGTTTAATTAGATCTTCTATGTCTTTTGCTTTTGCTGCGCCTAAATTGATAATAAAATTTGCATGTTTTTCCGAAATTTTAGCATCACCAATTTTAAATCCCTTTAAACCACAGTCCTCAATAAGTTTGGCCGCATGATTATTATCAGGATTTTTGAAAGTTGATCCAGCTGAGGGCCAGCTTAATGGTTGTGTACTTTTTCTATGTGACAATAATTTCCTTATACTCTCTTCAGCTTCTAATTTTTTTCCTTTTGGAAAAGAGAACCAAGCACCAACAAAATTCTCTGCCTCGTTTTTCTTTTGAATCTTCCGATATCCTACTTTAAACTCATTTGGATTTCGCTCAATTAAATCTCCATCAGCATTTATCATCTTTACTTTTTTTACAAAACTCCATATTTCAGATCCATAGCAGCCCGCATTCATTGCTAATGCTCCACCAATTGTTCCTGGAATACCTGATAGAAAAGCTGAGCCGCTGTGCCCTTCTTTAGCTATCAATTTTGAAAATTTAGAGCAACTTAACCCAGCCTCAGAATAAAATAGCCCTTCCTCTTTAAAAAAGTTATTCAAGCCTTTATGCATTACGATAGTTGTCCCTTTGACTCCATTATCTCTAACAAGAATATTTGATCCTAACCCAATAAATTTTATCGGCCTTTGTACCTTTTTATTCTTAATTAATTGGCACAAGAAGCTAATATCAGAGCAGATTACAAAATTTTCTGCTTTTCCGCCCACCTTCCAGCTATTAAATTTTGTTAGGCTCACATTCTTATGTACCTTATTCGTTTCCATCTTAATCTTTTACAAAGGACTTAACGAATTCAGAAATATTTCCCGCCCCCATGATAAGGACGATTGAATTTGTATTAATTTTTTTTAAAATTACCTTTTCTGCATCAGCAAAATTATTCAGGTATGTTCCTTTTTTTTGTTTTATTTTTTTTATTATATTTTGAGATGAAATTTGGTTTATTTCTGACTCTCCTGCAGAATAAATATCAAATAAAAAGGTTTTATTCGGCAGCTGAAGGACTCTAGCTAATTCATCAAAACAATCTCTTGTTCGGGTATATCTGTGTGGTTGGAAAACTAAATTTATTTCACGCCTAGGAAATGCTTTTTTTGTTGCCTTAATTACCGCTTCAATTTCAGTGGGGTGGTGTCCATAGTCATCTATTACAGTAAGATTTTTTTTGTTCTTACAAATATTTTTATATATATCATATCTTCTTCCCACACCATCAAATTTGGTTAATGCATTTTTTATATCTTTTATAGATACATGATACTCAAGCGCTACAGCAATTGCAGCAAGCGTATTTCTAACAAAGTGTTCTCCAGGAAAATTTATTGAGACCGTAAATCTTTTTTTTGTATATTTATTATCAATTACTTTAAATTTAACTTTTCTACCCTCATGAGAGATATCTATTGCTCTTATTTGTGCCTCTTTGGATATCCCGTAGGTCACTATTGGTCTCAAAATTTTAGGTATTAGTGATTTTAAAATTTTATCGTCAATACATAAAAAAATATTTTCATAAAATGGTGCTTGGTGAATAAAATCTATATATGTTTGTTTTAGCGTTTCAAAATCACCATGATAGTTTTCAAGGTGATCTTTATCTATATTTGTGACGACGCTGTTAATTGGGTTAAGGTGAAGAAACGATGCATCTGATTCATCAGCTTCAACAATAATTACATCACTTTTACCAAGCTTTGCATTCTTTAGCATGGAATTTAATCTTCCACCAATAACATAAGTTGGGTCAATTTTAGCTTCAGTTAATATCGAAGCTATTAAACTTGTAGTGGTTGTTTTTCCATGCGTTCCTGCAACTGCAATTCCCCTTTTAAATCGCATCAATTCAGATAACATTTCAGCCCTTGAGATCATCGGTATTTTATTTTTTTTTGCTTCTATTAATTCAGGGTTATTTCTTGAAATTGCATTTGAAAATACGATCGTATCAACTTTTTTTATATTTGCTTTGCTATGTTCGGAGTAAACTTTGATACCTAATTTCTTAAGTGATTTTATTGTATCTGAAATTGCTAGGTCAGATCCACTTACAGTGAAGCCCAGTGTTTGCATCACTTCAGCGATACCACTCATACCTGATCCACCAATTCCTATAAAGTGTATTCTTTTTATTTTATTTTTCATTTAAGTAGTGTATTACATACCTTTCTAACCTCGGCACATGCATCATATCTTTGCAATCCTTTTGCTTTTAGTGCCATATTTTCACATTTTTTTCTGTTTAACTTTGCCAAATTAACTACTAATTTTTCTTCTAGGTCTTTTTCTCTTAAAATTTCTGCGGCGCCTGCGTCCTTGAGAATTTTTGCATTAAAAAATTGGTGGTCATCAACAGCAAATGGATAGGGAATTAATATACTGGCAGATCCAGAAGTAATCAACTCGGAAACTGTTAATGCACCTGACCTTGCAATCACAATGTCTGCCCAATTGTACTTTTTTTCCATATCAAAAATATACTTTCTGATTTCAACTTTGAAGTCTGCTCCCTCATAGCTTTCTTTTAATAATTCAAACATTTTTTCGCCAGATTGATGAATAATCGATAATTTATTCTTACCATTTATTTTTTTAAAAATAGATGGTAAGAGCTGATTGAATGATTTTGACCCCAGGCTTCCTCCAAAAATAAGGATCCTCAAAGGACCTCTTCTATTTAAAAATCTTTTTTTTGGATTTCTTACCTGTTCAATCTCTTTCCTTATAGGGTTACCTATAATTTTTGATTTTCTTAAACTATTCGGAAAGGCTGAAAAGTTTTGATTAGAGATGAAAGATAAAATTTTGTTTGTTAACCCAGGTATCGAGTTTTGTTCGTGCACAATAAGTTTTATGTTTAAAATTTTAGCCGCCAATGCTGCTGGCAAGGAAACATAACCTCCCATTACAATCAATAATTTTGTCTTTGTAACTTTAAGTGCCTTAACAGCCTGAATTGTTGAGATTGTCACTATAAAGGGTAGCTGTATTAGTTTTAATAATCCTTTATTCCGTATACCGGAAATTGATAATGCAAAAAATTGAAATTTATTTTTATCAATTAACTTATTTTCCATTCCCTTCGGGGTTCCAAGCCATGAAATATTATATCCATCCATTTGAAGGGTATCTGCAATAGCGATGCCAGGGTTTATGTGCCCCCCAGTTCCTGCTGCAGCAATTGTAATATTTATTTTTTTAATAAAATTGTCCTCGCATATTTCTTCTATTCTCATAATCAATTTTAAGTACAATCGCAATTGAAATCATATTTATCAAAATACCGGTTCCTCCATATGACAAAAGCGGAAGAGTTAGTCCCTTTGTAGGGAAAAGTCCTAAATTTACTCCCATATTGATTATGCCCTGTATCCCAAACCATAGCCCAATACCTTGTGCCATTAATGCAGAAAATGGCTTCTTATTTTGGATAGATTCTTTAGCAATTCCAAACATCCTAACAACTAGAAATGCGAATAAAATTATTATTATAGAGACTCCCAACAAACCAAATTCTTCGCCTATGACTGCCAGTATAAAGTCAGTGTGTGCCTCTGGTAAATATTGTAATTTTTCGACACTTGCTCCTAGACCTGAACCAAAAAATTCACCTCTACCAAATGCCATTAATGAATGCGTCAATTGGTAACTTTTACCAAGTGGGTCGTCCCATGGATCCAAAAATCCAATAATTCTATCAAGCCTATATGGCTGCAACGTAATAAGGTAGTAGATACTTATTGGTGCAAAAAACAATAAACTAAAAAATATTTTATATGTAAGACCCCCTAAGAAAAGAAGTCCCATCGCTATTACTGTAATTACAGTAAATGCTCCAAAATCAGGCTCTAAAAGAAGCAGGAATCCTGTAAGAACAATTATTCCCAACATAGGTAAAAACCCTTTCACTATGGTTCTCATTTGTTTCGATTTTCTTAAGACATAATCTGAGGCGTACATTACAGTAAAAAGCTTCACAAGCTCTGAAGGTTGAAAATTAATGATAATCAATGATATCCACCTTCTACTCCCATTCACCTCTTTACCAACCCCAGGGACCAAAACCAATACCAATAAGATCAATCCAAATATAAATAAAATAGGAGCAATTTTCTGCCAAAAATATAGGGGTATCAGGAATGCAATATATCCAAAGATAAAACCTAACAATATATATATGGACTGCCTTATTAAGTAATGGTAACTATTAAAGTTTAGTGCTTTACTACTTGCTGCTATATCCACTGACGAGGAATACACCATAACAAGTCCAGCACCTAAAAGAAGGAGAGAGGCCCATATCAGATGATAATCATAAATTGGTAAATTATAGTTAGTTTGTGCTGAAAATATTTTCAATTTTTTAATGAGCGTACTATTTTGTTAAAGTGCTCACCCCGTTCAATATAATTTTGGTACATATCATGGCTTGAGCAAGATGGGGATAGCAGAATAATATCTCCTACAGTAGCGTGATCAAACGCTTCACTTACAGCAACGGTCAGATCTTTACATATAGAAATTTTTAGATTATTTAGTTTTACAAATATTTTCTTAATTAATAAAGCATCTTTACCAATTAAAAATAGATGGGATACATTTTCATTTAAATATCTTTTTAATGGTTCCATAGATAATCGTTTGCTATCACCTCCAGCAATTAAAAAAATATTTTTGTCCTTAAAAAATTGTAACGCTGCAATAGTTGATGCCACGTTCGTAGCTTTAGAATCATTATAGAATTTAATGCCATTTACATCCCTTATCCATTCGATTCGGTGAGGAGCGCCATTAAAGCTCTTTATAACATCTTGATAATTTGAAAAAGATATATCTAGACACCTAAATGCTGCAAATGCTGCAGCAATATTTAATTCGTTATGATTACCTAATAATTTGGATTCTTTTATACACACCTTAAAATTATTATTTATAATAAATTTACTATCTTCAACAGAACAAATTACATATTTTTCTTGTGATATTTCATCTGAACACTCATGCTTTATATTACCTTCATCACTATGCATGAATGTTATATCTTTGAACCGCTTAGGAATTTTTTTCATTAAAGCCTGGTTAACAACGTGCCTTTTGCTTGATTTTAATAAAGCTAATTTTGATTGCAGGTAATCATCTATGCTGACATGCATATCTAAATGATCTTCAGTAAAATTAAGAAAAACTCCTACATCAATTTTCTTACCTGGAAATCCATTTTTTTTGAAGGGATTTAATTGAAAACTTGAAATTTCAAGAACTACAACTTCAAGACTTTCTAACTTGCCAATTAAATCTAAAGGCGAATTACCAATATTTCCTGATGCCCTAGCTTTATAACCAGCCTTTATTAATAAATGCTCGAGAAATAAACAGGTGGTTGTCTTCCCATTTGTTCCTGTGATACCAATTACTTTCAAATTATTTGAATTATCTGACAAATGTTCTAGAAATAAGGAGATGTCATTGATGATGCTAAATTTTTGATTAAATTTATTTACCTCGGCCGGGCTGACTCCAGGACTTAAAAATACATGAGACTTTTTATCTATAAATTCAAATTTTATATCGCCCGAATAAACTTCTTTAATGTCTAGATCTTTTAACAGACTCCGTTGTTCTTTTACTGTTTTATTTTTGTCATAGACGCTAATTTTAAATAATTTTTTTTTGAATTTATTTTGCTTTGTTAAATAATCGATACAGGATAAGCCTGACTTTCCTAAACCTACAACTAAAATATGCTTAATTTTTTCTAGTGCTGAGACTTCTGATTTTTTTTTTATTTCCATTAACGAATTTTAAGGCTTGCAAGACCAATTAGAACAAGCATCATTGTTATGATCCAAAATCTAACAACAACTTGCGTTTCTTTCCACCCTTTTTTTTCAAAATGGTGATGCAATGGCGCCATCAAAAAAATTCTTCTTCCTTTGCCATATTTTTTCTTTGAATATCTAAAGTAAGAAACTTGAAGCATGACCGAAATTGTCTCTACTACAAAAATACCTGCCATAATTAGCAAGACAATTTCTTGTCGAACAATAACTGCAATTGTCCCCATTGCAGCACCAATAGATAGAGAACCTAGATCTCCCATGAATACCTCTGCAGGGTATGCATTAAACCAAAGAAAACCAAGACCAGCACCCGCAAGGGCTGCACAATAGATAACTAGCTCACCGGCACCTTTAATATAGGGTATATCTAAATAATCTGAGAAAATAACATTACCCCCTAAATAAGCAAAGATACCTAGGGCACTAACGATCATTACAGCTGGCATGATTGCTAACCCATCTAACCCATCTGTTAGGTTAACGGCATTACTACTTCCCACTACGACCAAATAAGTCAAAACTGTAAATCCAATAAAGCCTAACGGTATACTCAAATCTTTAAAAAATGGAACCAGCAGAGAAGTCTCTTGCGAGGTATTTGCATTTAAGAAAAGGTACAAGGCGACAATGATAGCAACAATTGACTGTAAAAAATATTTGGTTATTGCCGACATTCCGTCAGAATTTTTATATTTTATTTTACTATAGTCATCAACCAGGCCAATCGCACCAAACGATGTTGTTACGAAAATCATAAGCCATACATAAGTATTTGAAAGATCTGCCCATAATAATGTTGATACCACAATTGATATTAAAATTAATCCTCCTCCCATCGTGGGTGTGCCCATTTTTTCAATATGTGTAGTGGGTCCATTCGCTCGAACATATTGCCCAAAACTATAGTCACCTAATTTTTTTATATACCAGCCCCCAAATATAAATGAAATTGTTAGCGCCGTAATTACGGATAAAACTGCACGTAAGGATAGATAGTTGAATACATTCAACATCGTGTAATCATTAGATAGCCATTTAAAAAATTCGTATAACATAATTTACTTTCTCAACTACTTTATTAATTTTTCTACAATCTCTTCCATCTTCATTGACCTTGATCCCTTTACAAGAATAGTTGAATCTTTCATACAAGAATATAAATACTTAACTAATCCGTCTTTACTATTAAACCAAGTATTTTTTCCATCAAGTAACGTTATTACTTCTTTGACGTATTTTCCTATACCTAATGTAATATCTATTTTAGTCTCTTTAATCAATCTGGAAAGCTCTTGATGATATATTCTTGAATTTTCTCCTAGTTCAGCCATATCTCCAATGACTAAAATTTTTTTTCCTTGAAATCCATCGAGAACTTCTATAGCTGATTGAAAGGCTGACGGGTTTGCATTGTATGTATCATCTATTATTGCTGCCCCTTGTCTTCCCTCCTTAAGCTCTAATCGACCAGGGATAGGGTTTACATTTTCTATGCCTTGCTTAATTTTTATCGGATTTATTTTTAACTGATAAGCACATGCTACAGCGGCTAAAATATTTGAAATATTATTATGCCCTAATAATTTAGGTTTAATTTCAAGGTCATATTTAGGAGTTTTGATAAGAATTTTTTTACTATTTAAAAAATCACAAGTGATATCAGAATCCTTTTCAATACCGAAAGACAATACTTTTATATTTCTCAAATCCTTTGCTAAAAAATTAAAAAATTCACTTTCTTTGGGAAGTATTGCTACTCCATTAGATTGAAGATTTCGCAAAATATCTTTTTTTTCGCTTGCTATCGCTTCTCTATTTTTAAAATTTTCAATATGAGCTTCGCCAATATTTGTAATTACAGCTAAATTTGGAGGAGCAATATTAGCCAAATAACTAATTTCATTAGCGTGATTCATACCCATTTCAAGAATTATATGGTTATGAGATAACTTTAAGTTAAAGATAGTAAGTGGAAGTCCAATATCATTATTAAAATTTCCATGCGTGGCTAAGACATTATTTTGGCCGTAATTTGAATCTAATATGGATTTAATTATTTCCTTCGTAGTTGTTTTGCCATTGCTTCCAGTTATTCCAATTATAAATGGATTAAATTTCTTTAAAATTAAAGAGGCAATGTCTGCTAATGATTTCTTAGTATCATTTACTAATATTGTATTTCTGGAAACTTTTTTCTCATTTGAAATTATTGCCGCTATTGCTCCATTTTTAAAAGCTTCATTGATATAGTCATGCCCGTCATAATTCAGGCCTTTTATAGCAACAAATATGTCATTTTTTTTTATTTTTTTTGAATTAATGCTGATCGAATGAAATTTCCTTCTGAAAAATTCTATAGACTTAGGATTTTTACCTAAAACTGCCTCATAAATATCTTGAATAGATATATTAATTTTTTGATTTCCTTTTTTTTAAAAATTTTTCAACCACTTCTCTATCAGAAAAATATTTTTTTCGACTCCCTATTTCCTGAAATTCCTCGTTCCCCTTTCCCGCAATCAGAACAAGGTCTTCCTTACTAGCTATTTCAATTGCCCTACAAATAGCTTCTTTTCTATCAATTATTTCTATAGGCTTTTTATTAAAGTGACTACTAATATCTTTAATGATATCCATTGGGTTTTCATTTCTTGGGTTATCGGTTGTAATGATGCATCGATCAGCGAACTTCTCAGCAATTCTAGCCATTGCTTTTCTCTTCCCTTTATCCCTCTCTCCTCCAGCGCCAAAAACTAATAGTATTTTTCTAAATGCATTATTTTTCACACTTTTTAAAATATTTTCTAATGCATCATCTGTATGAGCATAATCAATCATTACTGATGGAAAACCATTATTACTTATTATGTATTCAGATCTCCCTGGAACTACTTTTATACACTTAAGGCTATCAATTATTTGTTTTATTTCATACCCTCTTGCACTTAAACAACCAACTACACCTAATATGTTATAAACATTAAAATAACCACTTAATTTAAATGTAATGGGAAAAGTTTCTCCGTAATAGCTAAGATTAAATTTTAAATTATTATTATTTTGACTTATATCAGTTGCTTGAATCTTTGACTTCTTATGAATTGAGAAGCTTATTTTATTTTTACTTGATAAAGTAGATTTTTTAAAAATTGATTCCCCAACTTTATCATCAATATTGACTATGATGCTAGTATTGTTGCCATCCAACATAAATTTTCTTTTTACATCTGAGTAGGCTTTCATTGTCTTATGGTAATCCAGATGATCTCTAGTGAGATTCGTAAATAGTCTTTCTTTAAAATCAATATTATTTATTCTATTCTCATTTATTCCATGAGATGAGACTTCCATTGCAATATTTTTATATTTTTTCTTATATAAATCTTTTATTACATACTGAAGATCTATTGCACTTGGAGTAGTATTCTGTGTTTTTTTAAAATCCTCTGTATCTCCGTATCCAAGGGTCCCTATAAATGCTGTTTTGCTCCCCAGATGATTTAAACATTGCGTTAACCAATAAGCAGATGTTGTTTTACCATTAGTCCCCGTAATTCCAATAATTGATAATTTTTTTGATGGATAGTCATAAAATTTTTCTGCAATTATAGAAAGTTTATTTTTAAGGCCTTTGATCGCTATTGAAGGGACACTTAGATTTAATTTTTTTTTATAATTTTCGGATTCAAATACAATTCCATTTGCACCATTATTAACTGCCTGCTCAATAAAATCTCTTCCATCAAATTTCGTGCCAGGGTAAGCAATAAAAACTGTATTTTTAGAAATTTGTCTTGAATCTAGAGTCAACTTATCAAATTGCTCTAAAAAAATCTCTAATTCATTTTTCATATCTCTTTTTTTTCATTATCGATCTCATCTTTTATTTCTATTTCATCTTGAGGGATTGAGTATATTTTTAGTGCCTCTGAAACTACTCTCCTGAAAATAGGACCCGCTACAACCCCACCATAATTAGAACCTTTTGATGGGTCTTCAATTGTAATAGCCATTATAAACTTCGGATTAGATGCAGGTGCAAGCCCAACAAACGAAGCATTATATTTTCTTTCTCCTGGCTTTCCATAACCCACTCCCTTAACAAACTGTCTAGCAGTTCCTGTTTTACCAGCAACTCGATAGCCTGGGATTGATGCTTGAGTTGCAGTACCTCCCTCTTCCGTAACAGATTCCATAATTTTTAAGACAGCCTCTGAGGTTCTTATAGACAAAACACGCTGTCCAATTTTTATTGGATCATTTTTAAATAGCCTTAAGTTCTTTATCTCCCCTTTATTAGCAAAAGGCGTATAAGCTCTGGCAAGTTGAGCAACTGTTGTACTCACTGAATACCCATAACTTGCACTAAAATGATCTCGTGCCTTCCATGAGCTATAGTCTCGCATTACGCCTTTCGATTCTCCTGGGAGGCTAGCCCCTGTTAAATTACCGATACCAAAATTAGAGTATGTTTGCCATAAATATTTTTTACTTAACTTTTCCGCAATTTTAGTAACGCCAATATTTGATGATGTTTGAAGTATTTCTTTAACAGATATAACGCCATGTGGCTTTGTATCAGTTATCTGCGTTCGTCCAACCTTATAAAACCCGTTGCCTGTATCTATTTTTGTATTGACGTTTACTACCCTTTTTTCTAAAGCAGCTGCAATACTAATTGGTTTCATTGTTGAACCCGGTTCAAAAGCATCAGTAATGACTCTATTCTTTACAAAAGGACTCCTCGTCCTCATTCTTTCATTTGGGTTAAATGAAGGATAATTTACCATTGTTAAAATTTCGCCTGTTCTAGAATCAATAAGAATGGCAGAACCTGAAATTGCTTCAGAATCATTAATTGTTTTTTTAAGGGATTGAAAGGCTATGTGTTGAAGACGTTTATCAATAGTTAAATGGACATCCTTCCCATCAACTGGAACACTTACTTCACTTAGATTATCAACTACCCTTCTTTTTGCATCAATTAAAATCTTTTTATAGCCATGTGTACCCGATAAAAAATCATTTTTCTTATATTCAACCCCTTCCAAACCATTACCATCATTTCCAGAAAATCCAACCACATGTGCAGATATTTCTTGGTCTGGGTAAGTTCGCCTATAGTCTTTTTCGGTGCTAATTCCAGGAATTTTTAAGGCTAAAATTTTAGAAGCAATTTTTGGATCGATCTTTCTTTTTAGGTAGATATGATTTCGTTTACTTTTTAATTTTTTATTTAAGAACTTTATTTTTACTCCTAAGAGGTTAGCTAATTTATTTTTATCTCCCTTCTTAAATTGAACCCTATTTGGCTCCATAGTAATACTTCTTACTGTTTCACTCGCAGCTAGTATCTGATTATTTCTGTCATAAATTTTTCCTCTATAGGCATATAACTCAATATTACGATTACTTCTTTCAAAACCCTCTTGTTGTAAAAAGTCTTTTTGCATCCCTTGAAGAAAAAAGGCACGAGAAAATAATATACAAAATAGTGTCAGAAGAACAAGAAGCATGAAACGCCTTCTGAATTTTGAGAGCTCAAAAAATTCATGATTCTTTTTTATTTTTGATCTCATTTAATTATTCTTTTCTGTTTTTTTTCTGGAGGATTCATTTTTAATTTACTTTTTGCATATTCTGAGATTCTTCCGTTACCAGATTTTGAAGATTCCTGGATTAACAGCTGATTCTGTTCGTCCTTTAAATCAATCGTTTTTCGTTTCTCTATTTCAAGGGCATGGTGATTTACGCGATATAGATGATGGGCATTAATTTTCACTAATGCGAATATTATTAATAAAGAGAAAAGTATTAGGTTCAACTTCACCCTTCCTCCGATATTTTTTCTATCACACGTAACTTTGAACTTCTTGCTCTCTTGTTTTTTAATACTTCACTTTTTGAGGGTGTTTGGAGTTTTTGAATAACCTTTATAGGGGCTGACTTAATTTGTTTTTGAAGAATTGGAATTTTTTTTGGCACTGTGTCCGTATTCAATTTATTTTTAATAAAATTTTTGATAATTCTATCTTCAAGTGAATGAAAACTAATAACTGCCAGCCTCCCATTTTTTTCTAAAGCTTTGAATGCTGCAGGTAAGACCTGCTCGATCTCTGAAAGCTCTTCATTTACCTTTATTCTTATTGCTTGGAATGTTTTTGTTGCTGGGTTTTTTTTTGAATCGAATTTTGGGATAGCTTTTTTCACTATGTCTGCTAATTCAGTTGTCCTTGATATTTTTCCTTCTTCCTCTCTATATTTAACAATTTCTCTGGCAATTTTTTTTGAAAATTTTTCCTCGCCATAGTCGTATAAAATCTTCACTAATTCATCATAATCAAAATGATTGATAATTTCTGAAGCAGTTAATTTTTGACTTTGATTCATCCTCATATCGAGATTTGAATCTAAATTAAAACTAAAGCCACGTTCTGCTTCGTCAATCTGAGGTGATGAGATTCCTAAATCCATAAGAATTCCATTAGGTTTTTGGAAATTTTTTTTTTTAGGATATTAGTCAGGTCTTTGAAAGATGCATGTACTATCTCAAAACGCTTATCTTTAATGTTTTCTCCTTCTTTAACAGCTTCTAAATCTTTATCTAGTGCTAACAATCTTCCGTCATCATTTAATTTCTTTAGTATTTCTTTTGAATGACCACCTCTTCCGAAGGTGCAATCTACATAAAAACCATTTGGAATAATACCTAATGCTTTTATCGACTCATGAAGCATTACAGGAATATGTTTACTCATAATGAAAAGCCCTTAAGTTCATCTGGAAAATCATTCTCTTCAGTGATATTTATTTGGGCTAAGTGTTCATAGTAGTGATCGCAATTCCAAATTTCAAAATGGCTCCCCTGCCCAATGAAAATTGCATTTTTATCTATTTCAGCATAATTTTTTAATTCCGCGGGAATCAGCAATCTATTTGCCTTATCAAGAGTGATATCCTCTGCAAATCCGACTAATAGTCTCTGTAGTCCACTAGATTTTTTTTCAAAGCTCGATAGATTCATTATTTTTTCTTGAATCGGCTCCCATGCAAACTGGGGATATAAGAGTAAACATTTGTAAATATGTGCGGTTAAGACTAGTAGGCCTGATGACTTAATAAGAATTTTTTCACGATACTTTGTAGGGATCGCAATCCTATTTTTTCCATCTAAGTTTATTCGTGTTGCGCCTCTATACATAAGTAGTACCTCTTTATCTGAGAAAAAGGTGAGAAATTACTTAATACCCTTAGCTTTACTAAGCAATTTCCCACAAATTACCACTTTTTCCCTAACAGGGATACTATAGGTAAAAAAAAAGCGCAATGCAAGCGCTTTTTAATTTTAAATCTATATATAACAATGATTTATAAGAAGAAGGTAAGTTGACCTATAAGCCGGGTTCTGTCTTGGACAGTCATTCATCTAGGCATATAATTGCTTATATGCTCAAGCAGCCTACCCGATGACAACACGAGCCGTGCTAATGTCACCCTATTTGGCCTTGCTCCGGGTGGAGGTTACCGCGTTTCACCGTAACTAAATACGCTCGTCTCTGTGGCCCTATTCCTCATCTCACGATGTATGGCTGTTAGCCATCACCCTGCTCTAGGAGCCCGGACTTTCCTCTACACAAAAGTGTAGTGACTGTCAGGTCAACTTGATTATATTTTATCACCGAAATTTATTAAATATTAGAACAATTCCAACCAATTTCTTGACCCGCCATCAGGGGAACAACATCACCGTTACCAATTTTTATAACGGTTGGAACTTTGTTCTTAGATCTAGTTAATTTTAATTTCTCTTTACTTTGATCGAGCTTATAAAAATCAGCGCCAAATTTACTACAAAAATTTTCTAATTTTTCAATAGCATTATTTTGGTCAAATATCTCAGCGTAAATCTCTATTGCATTAAATGCGGAATATATTCCTGCACACCCACAGCTACTTTCTTTTTCAGCTCTTTTATGAGGAGCACTATCTGTCCCAAGAAAGAACTTTGGGTTACCAGATATCGCTGCATTTAGAACTGCAATCCTATGTTCCTCTCTTTTCAATACTGGTAAACAAAATGCATGTGGTCTTAACCCTCCTAAAAATAATTCATTTCGATTATAAAGAAGGTGTTGAGGAGCAATAGTAGCTGCAATTTTATTGCTTGAGTCTTTCACAAACTCAGTAGAATCTTTTGTTGAAATATGCTCTAACACTATTCTAAGATTTGGAAATTCTTTATGAACTCTTGATAAATGCTTTTCAATGAATATTCTTTCTCGATCAAATATATCTACATTTTTGTCATTTACTTCCCCATGAATTAACAAAGGGATATCCAATTCCTCCATCATTTCAAAAATTTCATACCCTGAATCGAATGAATCTATGCCTTTGTTTGAGTTAGTAGTAACGCCTTTAGGATAAAGCTTAATACCAATGATTTTTGAAGATGTTTTGATTTTTTTTAATTCTTCTAAAGAAAGTTCATCATTGAAATAAATAGTCATCAAAGGTTCAAATTGATAAGTTTTAGTATGTTTTTTAATTTCATCATAATAAATGTGTGCTAACTCAGTATTTATAACTGGATTTTTTAAGTTGGGCATAATAATAGCTCTCCCAAACTGGTTCGCTGAATGCTGGCTTACTACCTTTAACATCTCTCCTTCCCTGAGGTGAAGGTGCATATCATCAGGTCTTGGAATAATTAACTCATTTATCATTATTTTTTATTCCTAAAGCTAAATTATATATTTCATTTTTCTTCATTCTAAAAATCTGTGAAACAAGTTTTACAGACTGATTCAAACTTAATTCATTAAGCATTATTCTAAGAGCATTTTCTGCTTCAATGTTGCTTGAGTTTTTTTGATCTTTCTTTTCTCCCTCTATAATAATCACAAACTCACCCTTAAGGTTATGTTTTTCTTTTCTGAATTGTATTAATAACTCATTCAAATTTTCTTTATAAATAGTTTCATATAGCTTTGTCAATTCCCGACCAATAAAAATCATCTGCATCGAACCATAAATTTCTTCAAGTAACTCTAAGGTTTTAAGAATCCTATGTGGTGAAACAAAAAAAACTGAGGTAAATTGGCTTCTATAAAATTGTTCAATAACTTTTCTACTTTTACTATCAGTATTTGGTAAAAATCCGAAGAAATTAAACTGAGTTGCAACTATGCCAGCAGCTGAAAATGCTGCAGTAATTGATGAGGCTCCTGGTATTGGTACTACTTTAATTTTAGATTCTAAAGCCTTTTTTACTAAATAAGCCCCCGGATCACTAATACCTGGTGTACCAGCATCAGATATATAGGCAATTTCTTTACCGCTTTGTATTTCTTTTATTAACAAACTAGTCTTTTTTTCTTCATTATGTTGATGCAAAGAGAGGAGTTTCTTATTTATTGAAAATTTAGATAGTAAATGCTTAGAATGCCTTGTATCTTCACAGGCGATTATATCAACGCTGTTTAAAATCTTTAAGGCTCTTGATGAGATATCATCTAGATTTCCAATAGGTGTTGCAACAATATAGAGAGTTGAGCTCATTTAAAAGATTTAATTTTATTTTAATCAATTTAATAGAAAGATTTTCCAATAAGTATATAATTTATTTTATGTATCCCAAATCAAATTATCTTTTAATATCATTAATTCTATCAGTTACATTTTTTTTATCTGGTTGTGCTGCTGGAGTTCTTGGTGGACCAGCTTCCTATTCAGATAGGAGAACCACTGAGTCACAATTTACTGATGAAAAACTAGAATGGCAGACAGTACTAAAGACACAAGATGTCGAAGGTGAATTTAGGGCAAACTTTGTTAGTTACAATCAAGTGATCTTAATTACTGGGCAATCACCAAATCAAGAAATTATTGATAAAATATTTAGTATTGTTACCAATATGGAAAATGTAAAAAAAGTTAACAACTATATGACTGTAGGGCCGGAAAATACAGTAAAAGGAATTGCAAACGACATTGCCATTACAAGTAATGTTATATCGAGAGTATTTGCTGCAGATGGAAAGGATCAAATTCCTCTCTCAATATTGCATTTAAAAGTATTTACAGAAGAAGGATCTGTTTACTTGATGGGTATTTTAAATCAACAGGAAGCAGATAGGGCTATATCAATTTCGCAATCTTCAAGGGGTGTAAAAAAAGTTATTCCTTTATTTGAAATTGATAATGCTTATAAATCAAAGGCGGTAAATAAAAACGAGGATAATGAAGAAATAAATTAGTTATTGATAAACCTTATAGTTTCAATTATCATATAAACATCAAAAAGAAATATCATTAATATTTAATCAAACCTTAGTAACAAAACTCAACAAAATATGAGCAATATTATTCACGTTACAGATGATCAATTTGAAGAAAAAGTTCTTCAATCAAAAATACCTGTTTTAGTCGATTTTTGGGCTGAATGGTGTGGTCCCTGTAAGGCAATTGCACCCATATTGGACGATATCTCAAAAGATTATGATGGGAAGTTAGTTGTCGCAAAAATTAACATAGATGAAAATCAAAAGATTGCTGCCCAATTTGCAGTTCGAGCGATACCTACTCTAATCATTTTTAAAGATGGTAACTTTGAAGCTGATAAAAAAGGAGCTCTGTCTAAATCACAACTAACAGCTTTTATTGACAGTACAATCTAAAAAAAAATATGCATTTATCTGATCTAAAACACCTCCCTGTAACTGAATTAGTTGACTTAGCAAATTCTGACAAAATAGAAAATGCTGGAAGAATGCGTAAGCAAGACTTAATTTTTGCGATACTTAAGAATAAAGCTAAAAATGGAGATAAGTTAATTGGTGATGGTACTTTAGAGGTATTACAAGATGGATTTGGCTTTTTAAGATCTTCCGATTCTTCATATCTAGCAGGTCCAGCAGATATATATGTTTCACCTTCCCAAATACGAAGATTTAATCTACACACTGGAGATACGATTGCTGGTGAAATTAGAACGCCAAAAGATAGCGAACGTTACTTTGCCCTAGTCAAGGTTGATAAAGTAAACAATGATGCGCCTGAAAATACAAAAAACAAGATTCTGTTTGAAAACCTCACACCTATTCACCCAACAAAACCCCTCACCTTAGAAAGAGATTCTAATGTTGAGGAGAATAATACAAGTAGAGTGATTGATATGGTTGCGCCTATTGGAAAAGGCCAAAGAGGTTTAATCGTAGCAAGCCCTAAAAGCGGTAAAACAGTTATGTTACAGAATATTGCTCATGCAATAACAGCTAATCATTCAGACGTTTCCCTTATTGTTCTTCTTATAGATGAAAGGCCAGAAGAGGTTACAGAAATGTCTAGATCTGTAAAAGGTGAGGTGGTAGCCTCTACTTTTGATGAGCCAGCTACAAGACATGTTCAAGTAGCAGATATGGTTCTAGAAAAAGCTAAAAGATTAGTTGAGCATAAAAAAGATGTTGTTATTCTTTTAGATTCAATTACAAGACTTGCTAGAGCCTATAATACTGTTATTCCATCATCTGGAAAAGTTTTAACTGGTGGTGTTGATGCAAATGCACTTCAAAGACCGAAAAGATTCTTTGGTGCCGCTAGAAACGTAGAGGAAGGTGGCTCACTTACAATTCTTGCAACTGCTCTCGTAGAAACTGGTTCTAGAATGGATGATGTAATTTATGAAGAGTTTAAAGGCACAGGTAATATGGAAATTCACCTGGAAAGAAAGATGGCTGAAAAAAGAATTTATCCTGCTATCAATGTGAACAAGTCAAGTACCCGAAGAGAAGAATTACTTATTCCTTCTGATGTTCTGCAAAAAATATGGGTTTTAAGAAAATTACTTTACCCTATGGATGACCTTGAGGCGATGGAATTCCTTCTAGATAAAGTTCGGTCGACAAAAAACAACTCAGATTTTTTTGACAGTATGAGAAGAAGCTAAAGAATCAATTAAATATTGATTTTTATTAAACATGCTATAAAATACAACGTCTGTTTAAGATTACAATTTATAAATAAGATTATGAAAAAAGATTTACACCCAAATTATCCTGAAATAACCGTAACTTGTAGTTGTGGTAATTCATTCAAAACAAAATCAACCATGGCAAAAGATACAACAATTGAAGTTTGTTCTAAGTGTCACCCTTTTTATACTGGTAAGCAAAAAATATTAGATACTGCTGGCCGTGTAGAAAAATTTAAACAAAAATATGGAATGTAATGGTTTTAATGTGATTTAATAAAGGCAGTTATCTGCCTTTTTTTTTATGTCATAATTTGTAAATATGAAATTTGAATTAAATCATGATTGGCAGGGAAATATGTCATCACCTCGCTCAACACTTGGTGACAAAACAAAAATTCATTTATTCCTAATGCTCGCAATGGTATGGGTTTTTACTGGTCTTGTTGGCAATTCTCCTTGGATTCCTGCAGAATCTGAAAATGTAAGCATGGTAATGGATATTGTTTCAAGTAATTCCATAATAGCTCCCTTGGCAGCCAGTCAAGATTCAATTAATAATCCACCCTTATATCCTTTTATTGGTGCAACTTTTGTTAAAATTTTTTCATCAATACTTGCTCCACATGATGCAATAAGATTATCAAATTTTATATGGATAAGTTTAACTTTAGTAAGCATAGGTCTTATGACAAGAGAATTATGGGGACCTGATTTTGGTAGGCAGGCAGGTTTAATCTTTATTGCTTCTATTGGGCTTATTTTCAATGTTCATACTATTCGGCCAGAGGTATCTGCACTTTTAGGTTTCGCCCTAGCGCTTTACGGTTTTGCTCTTTACTATCGAAGACCCTTTAGAGCTAGTTTAGTCCTAGGTTTTGGTATATCAATAATTTTCTTATCGAATGGAATATTGTCTCTTTTGAGTATTTTTATAACTTCACTTACTTTATTATTTATAAAGCAATGGAGAAATAAACGTTATTATTTATTTTGCTTAATCTCATCGATAATAGCTTTAAGCATTATAAGTCCTTGGGTCTATCTTTTATATAATTCCAACCCTGAAATTTTTTTTTCTTGGATAAATAAGGTTAATGCCCCAAATGGTGAAGAATTCTTTTTTTATATTAAAAATTTGTTGTGGTTCACTTGGCCTGCTCTTCCACTTTTTTTATTCGTTTTACTTAAAAATTATCGGAATATATTTCAACTAAAAAAAATTCATTTGCCTTTATTCTTCTCAATATCCATCTTATTTACACTTTCACTTAACGCTAACATAGATCAAATAAATCTAATGCCAATTCTATTGCCATTTTCAGTTGCCGCTGCAGGAGGAATTGATTTACTTAGAAGGAGTTCAGCGAGTGCTCTCAATTGGTTTGGTATATTGATATTTGGTTTTTTTGGTTTTATTATTTGGTTTTTTTGGTTTGCAGCGATAACAGGCTTTCCTGAAATAATTTATGATCGAATTTACTTTCTATCTGGCAACTATGAAGTTAAATTTGAACTCTTAAGCTTTATTTTCGCATTTTTAATAAGTAGTCTATGGCTTTATATCATTTTTAATCTAAAGATCTCAAATCGATCAGCAATTTCGAATTGGGCAATTGGTATCACTATGGTATGGGTAACATTTATTATGCTTGTGAGCCCTCTTATTGAAAATAGAAAAAGTTATGCTCCTGTTTTTCAAGATGTAAAACAACAATTATCCCAGAGCTCTAGTTGTTTATACACATATAACTTCAGCCCTAATGAAACAAATTTACTTCATTACTATTCGGGTATAAAGGCATTTGATTCTAATATGGACATTCAGTGCAGAATGATATTGTTATCACTCAATAACGAATCCAAAATGCCTTCTGAATATGAATCATGGAATCAAATATGGTCAGGAAAAAGAATTGACCGGGATAAAACATACTACATCTTACTTTCGAAATAGTATTTTTTAATCTTTTAGATATTTATTGATAGCATTAAAAACAAAGGGATTTAATTGACTATTTTTTTCTGGAGTATCATTAACGTATTCTTTTATTTGTTTTCTCATATCACGGCCCCAAAACTTTTGAATATGACCTGCAGCATCCTTCTTAGCTTGTTCTTTATCCGGGTAGCTTACAAAGAAACTACCAATATCGTTTGCCATTCTGATTAGATTTTTTGTTTCCATAGCGTAATTTTACCCGATTAATTGCTTGGAATGCGTATAACAATTGTATCGATTATTTCGGGCAAATCCGATTAGTGTTATTTCAAGTTTATCAGCTAATCTTAAAGCTAATGCCGTCGGGGCAGAAATAGCTACCAATAACTTGAGATTAAGATATGCAAGTTTTTGTACCATTTCATAGCTGGCTCTACTTGAAGTAATTACAAAGGAATCCTTTAAAAATTTTGAATTAAAGGAAGCTCCAATTAATTTATCAAGCGCATTGTGTCTTCCTACATCCTCTTTTAAGATTATTATGTCTCCTTTAGAATCAAATAATGCACAAGCATGAGTTGCTCCAGTTTTTTTTTGTATTTTTTGTTGACCCGAAAAGCTCTTTAATGCTTTCAATATACTGTTTGTAGAAAATTTACACTCATTTTTTTTATTTTCAGGAATTTTAAGCACTTGATCAAGTGACTCAGCCCCACACAATCCACAGCCTGTCCTTCCAGTTAAATTTCTTCTTATCTCTTTTAAGTGAGTAAATTTTTCAGTTGAAATCTCTACATTGACTTCAATACCATTATCTTTTTTTATAACTTCAATTGAATAAATTTCTGAAAGACTTTCTATAATGCCTTCGGTTATTGAAAATCCTCTTGCAAAGTCTTCCAAATCACATGGGCTAACCATCATTACCACATGAGATACTCCATTGTAAATAATAGCTACAGGAGTTTCTTCAGCCAATATCTCTTTTATTACTTCTTCAGGATGATTGTTTTTTTGAATTAGTACTTCTTTGCAGGCGTGGCTTGTTTGGATTAAATTTTCTTTAGCCACTTTGATTTAATTTACTTTTTCCTCACCATTTTTTACAAAATCAATTTGTTTTTCACTAAACTTTTGATATTTAGATTGCCAGTTTGATGGTTGTGTTACTTTAGTCACTTGAACAGCTGTTACTTTAAACTCTGGGCAATTTGTAGCCCAATCAGAATTATCTGTTGTAATAACATTTGCTCCTGAAACAGGGTGATGGAAAGTTGTATAAACAACACCGGGTTGAACTCTGTCTGTTATTTTTGCGCGAAGGACAGTGTCACCTGACCTACTATTTATTCCGACCCAATCACGCTCATTTATCCCTCTCTCTTCGGCATCATGAGGATGAATTTCGATTAAATCTTCATCATGCCACTCAGAATTTTTTGTTCTTCTTGTTTGAGCTCCAACATTATAATGAGCCAAAATTCTTCCAGTTGTCATTATTAAGGGGAATTTACCATTAACTTTTTCAACAGTTGGTACATATTCTGTGATAAAGAATTTACCTTTTCCTCTAACGAACTCATCTACATGCATAGTAGGTGTTCCTTCTGGAAACTCGTCATTGCAAGGCCATTGAATACTCTCAAGTTTATCTAATTTTTCGTAGCTCACCCCTTTAAAGGTTGGAGTTAGTTGAGCAACTTCATCCATAATTTCACTAGCATGTTTATAATTCATTGGATAACCCAATGCATTCGATAACATTTGAGTAATTTCCCAGTCCTCATAACCGTTTTTTGGGGCCATTACTTTTCTCACCCTTGAAATTCTTCTCTCTGCATTGGTAAAGGTACCGTTCTTTTCTAAAAAGGATGAACCTGGTAAGAATACATGAGCATACATCGCTGTTTCATTTAAAAATAAATCTTGAACAATGACACATTCCATAGATTCGAGTGCATGAGTGACATGCTGTGTATCTGGATCTGACTGAGCTATATCCTCTCCCTCACAATAGAGTGATTTGAATTTACCTGATATTGCTTCATCAAGCATATTTGGAATTCTAAGCCCTGGTTCATCATAAATTTTTGCGTTCCATGCTGACTCAAATAAAGCTCGAGTAGCTAGATCTGAAACATGTCTATATCCAGGGAGTTCATGAGGGAATGAACCCATATCACACGCACCCTGCACATTATTTTGCCCTCTAAGTGGATTGATACCAACACCCTCTCTACCTACATTTCCGGTTATCATTGCCAAATTTGCAATACCCATAACCATAGTTGAGCCTTGGCTATGCTCTGTTACACCTAATCCGTAATAAATAGATCCGTTCTTTTCCTTTGCAAATAATCTGGCTGCTTTTCTTAGTAAGTCGGCTGGAATGCCTGTTTCTGATTCCATTGATTCTGGAGAATTTTTTGAGTCTTTAATAAAATCTAACCAAATTTTAAATGACTCATCTTCACAACGCTCTTTCACAAAATTTTGATCGCTTAGTCCTTCCTCTACAATCACGTGAGCAATTGAATTAATTGTTGCAACATTGGTACTTGGTCGGAGTTTTAAATGGTAATCAGCTTTAATATGCGGTGTATTATCCACTAAATCAATTTCTCTTGGATCGACAATAATTAATTTAGCGCCTTCTCTTAGTCTTCTTTTCATCTGCGATGCGAATACCGGATGGCCATCCGTTGGATTTGCACCAACAATCATAATCACATCTGATTTCATCACTGAATCAAAATTCTGTGTTCCCGCTGATTCACCAATAGTTTGTTTGAGCCCGTAACCAGTGGGTGAGTGGCAAACTCGTGCGCAAGTATCTATATTGTTATTACCAAAGCCAGCCCTGACAATCTTTTGCATTAAATAAACTTCTTCATTCGTACATCTTGACGATGAAATAGCACCGACAGAATTAGAGCCGTATTTTTGTTGTATTCTTTTTATCTCTGAAGCAGCGTAATTAATTGCCTCTTCCCATGATACTTTTTGCCAAGGATCTTTTATACTTTTTCTTATCATGGGTGTAGTAATTCTGTCCTTGTGTGTTGTGTACCCCCATGCAAATCTGCCCTTGACACAAGAATGCCCGTGATTAGCACCACCATCCTTATTGGGTGTCATTCTAACGACCTTATCTCCCTGCAACTCAGCATTAAAAGAGCAACCTACGCCACAATATGCGCACGTAGTTTTTACTTTTTTTTCTGGTGTGCCATGCTCTTCGATACTCTTTTCAATTAATGTAGCTGTAGGACAAGCTTGAACGCATGCGCCACATGAAACACATTCTGAATCTTTAAAGTCTTTATTTCCAGCTGAAACCTTTGATTCGAAGCCTCTTCCATCTATTGTTAAGGCAAATGTACCTTGCGTTTCTTCACACGCTCTCACACATCGAGAACAGACAATACATTTTGAGGGATCAAACGTGAAGTATGGATTTGATTCATCTTTTTTGGAGTCAAGGTGATTTTCTCCTTCGTAGCCGTAACGAACGTCTCTTAGGCCTACTGCTCCTGCCATATCTTGTAGCTCGCAATCACCGTTTGTTGAACATGTTAAGCAATCAAGGGGATGATCCGAAATATATAATTCCATTACACCTTTTCTTAATTCAGCTAATTTAGGTGATTGAGTGGAAACGACTAATCCATCAGCAGCTGGAGTTGTGCAAGATGCAGGGTATCCTCTTTTACCCTCAATTTCTACCAAACAAAGACGACATGAACCAAACGGCTCGAGACTGTCTGTTGCACATAATTTAGGCACACTAAAACCAGCAACTGAAGCTGCACGCATCAAAGAGGTTCCTTCAGGAACAGTTACATCTACCCCATCAATATTGAGCGTTACAAGTTTTTCAGAGTTTGCTGAAGGTGTACCGAAGTCTTTTGTATCATCCATATTTTTAGCTTTTGGCGTATTTAAGTTTGAATTTTGTTCAAACTTTTAAATTTTCTTAAGTTATTGTTTATTCGTCTATTATTCTATTATTAAGTTTCAGTTTTTTCAAGCCCAAAATCTTTTGGAAAGAAATTCAAAGCGCTAATCACAGGGAATGGAGTCATTCCACCCATAGCACATAATGACCCATGAACCATAGTCTCACCTAAGTCCTTAAGTACTTCCACATTTTTTTCTTGGTCAATCCCATCCTTAATTTTATCAATTACTTCCATACCCCTAGTAGATCCAATTCTGCATGGAGTACACTTACCGCAAGACTCTATTGCACAAAATTCAAATGAATACCTTGCTAATTTTGACATATCTATCGAATCATCAAATGCCACAATCCCGCCATGCCCAACAACGGCGTTAATTTCAGAAAATTTCTCATAATCAAGTGGTGTATCAAATTGGTGTTCTGGGAGAAATGCCCCTAAAGGCCCCCCTACTTGAACAGCTTTAATATTTTTACCTGTTGCTGATCCTCCACCAAAATCATAGAGCAATTCTCTGAGCGTAATTCCAAAAGCTTTTTCGATCAGGCCGGTTTGTTTTAGATTACCAGCGAGTTGAATAGGAAGTGTGCCTTTTGAACGCCCCATACCGAAATCTGCGTAAAATTTTGATCCTTTATCTAATATAATCGGAATTGTTGCCAGTGAAATGACATTATTGACTACTGTTGGTTTTCCGTACAAACCTTCAATCGCAGGAAGTGGGGGTTTATACCTTACAAGCCCTCTTTTTCCTTCTAAACTTTCAAGTAATGATGTCTCTTCGCCGCAAATATATGCACCTGCTGCTCTAGTAACTTCTAATTTGAAAGAAAAATCACTATCCAAAATATTTTTACCTAAAAATCCATTTTTCTCTGCAATACTAATTGCTTCATTAAGAATCGCTTGAGCATGAGGGTATTCAGATCTTAAATAAATATAGCCATGATCAGCACCAACAGCTAACCCAGCAATAATCATGCCCTCTATTAAAACAAAAGGATCATTTTCCATAATCATTCTGTCAGAAAAAGTACCTGAATCACCCTCATCTGCGTTGCACACAATATATTTTTTTTCAGAAGGTGCATTTAAAACAGTTTGCCATTTTATTCCCGTTGGGAAAGCTGCGCCTCCTCGACCTCTCAAACCAGAGTCTGTAACCTCATCAACAATTTCCTGATTTGTTAACTTTAAGGCTTTACGTAGCCCTTTAAAACCATCGTGAGCCTCATAATCAACTAGGGATACAGGGTCTGTAATACCTACTCTAGCGTAGGTTAGTCTTTCCTGATTCTTAAGCCAATCAATTTCACTTGTAATTCCTAGGGATAAAGAATGATCTTTACCTAAGAAAAATTCTTCATCAAACATTGAAGGTACATCGCTAGGATTAACGGGTCCGTAAGCAACTCTTCCTTTAACAGTTTCTACTTCTACCATTGTTTCAAGCCAAAAAAGACCACGTGAACCGTTTCGAATAATTTCTATTTCTATTTTGCGATTACTTGCCTCTGCTTTTATCGCTTTAAATACCTCTTCAGCTCCTAATGAAAGCGCACTTGAGTCTCTAGGTATATATATTTTATGAGTTGTCATTATTTTTAGCTTTTTCAATTAAGTCATCAATTTTATCTTCGTTAACTCTACCTATAACATCGTCATCAATCATTACAGCTGGCGAGCAAGCACAATTGCCTAGACAGTAAACAGGTTCTAAAGTTATCGACTTGTCTTCTGTGGTTTGATGATAATCAATGCCTAACTTTTCTTTGCAATAAGCTTCAATATTCTCACTGCCCATTGATTGACATGATTCAGCTCTGCAGATCTGCAAAATATGCTTTCCAGAAGGCTTTGTCCTAAAATGGTGGTAAAAGGTGACAAATCCGTGCACTTCTGCCACCGAAAGACTGAGAGCTTTTGATATAGGCCCATATGACTCTTCAGGTATGTAACCTAGATCATCTTGAATTGCGTGCATAAGAGGCAATAGTGCACCAGGTTTATCTTTAAGCACTGTTAAGTGCTCTTGAATTTTTTCTAAATTATTTTCGGATAACATTTTGTCTATATTATTTCTTTAAAAAAACCCTAAATTTTTCAACATACTATACATTAAAGTAATTGTTTTTTTTTAAGTAAAATTATTAAATCTTTAACTTTTTTATTATATATTGTGACAATGCAACTTATAGATCAGTTCAATAGAAAGGTAGACTATATAAGAGTATCTGTCACAGATAGATGTGATTTTAGATGCGTTTATTGTATGTCAGAAAAAATGACTTTTCTTCCTAAATCTACTGTGCTTTCACTTGAAGAAATTGAAAGGCTAATTAGAGTTTTTTCTGAGTTAGGTGTGAAAAAAGTTAGGTTAACCGGCGGTGAGCCCCTTGTTAGGAGAGGTATTGATACTTTATTCAAGTCAATTGGAAAAATTAAAGCGCTTGATGAAATTACACTAACAACGAATGGAAGCCAACTTCAGAGTAAGGCACAAATGTTAAAGGACGCTGGTGTTGAGAGAATTAACGTCAGTTTAGATAGCCTAGATCCCCATACATTCAAAAAGATGACTAGAACGGGCGATATCAATAAAGTTTTAGATGGTATTCACTCTGCTATTGAAGTCGGATTTAAAAAAATTAAAATAAATACCGTTTTAATGAAACAAATAAATGAAAAAGAACTATACAGTTTAGTGGATTACGCTATTAAGTACTATCTTGATATTTCTTTCATTGAAGAGATGCCACTTGGCGACACTGATTATGATAGGCAATCTACCTCAGTGAGTAATGATGATATTTTATTGAAGTTAAAAGAAAAATATTTATTATCAAAAACAGATCTAACTACGAGTGGACCTGCTGAATACTTTTATATTAAAAATACACAAACAAAAATTGGCCTAATCTCCCCTCACAGCCATAACTTTTGTGAAAACTGTAACCGCGTGCGAATCTCATGTAAGGGTGAACTTTTTTTATGCTTGGGTCAAGATACAAAAATTGAATTAATGCCTCTCATTAGAGAGAATCCTCACAATGATGAACCTCTCAAAGAGGCCATTTTAAACAGCATGGCAATCAAACCAAAATCTCATAATTTTAATTTAGCAGATAAGAAACCCTCCGTCATCAGATTTATGTCTCATACGGGTGGTTAATTGAATAACGAAGTAGAGGGCGTTATATTGGCTGGTGGTAAATCTTCTAGAATGGGAGAAAATAAATCGTTGGTTTTGTTAGATAAAAAACCGTTAATAGAACATGTTTTTGATCGAATGAAAAAGCAGGTATGCAAGCTCAGTATTAATTCAAACGAGTTTTTAAGTATTTTTCCGCAATCCCTTCAATTCGCAGATGCATTACCCGGACAATTAGGACCTTTATCAGGGATATTTTCAGGTCTAGTGAAGGCAAAATCTGACTGGGTGCAATTTTGTCCAAATGATACCCCTTTTTTCCCAACAAATTTAGTTGAACGATTAAGTAGTCACATTGATAAAAAAAATCCTAAAATAATTTTGCCATTAGCAAACAATAAGCTCGAACCCGTTTTTTTGCTCTGCCCTAAAAATTTAGCAAGTAACTGTAAAGAATTTCTATCTTCAGGGGAGAGGAAGCTTGAATCATGGATCAAGTCTAATAATTTTCAAACTGTCGACTTTGAAGAAAAAAATGCTTTTTTTAATATCAACAGCATCGCTGATTTAAAAAAGATATAAACACTAATGATGAATAAAAAACCATATATTCTAGGCATTTGTGCAGCAAACAGTGGCTCTGGTAAAACATTTGTCATTGAAAAGCTTATACCTGAATTAAAAAAAAGAGGTTATTCATCTTCCGCTATTAAACATGCGCATCACAATTTTGATATTGATAAGCCAGGGAAGGATAGTTTTAAAATAAGGGAGTCTGGTGCGAAACAAACATTAATTTTTAATGCTGGTCGATCCGCATTAATTACTGAAAACAAAAAAAATGATTTCGACTTAAATAAAGTGCTTGAGCAAATTAATCAACCAACAGATATAATTTTAGTAGAGGGATTAAAAACAATGCAGATTCCTAAAATTGAGGTTTATCGGAAAGAAATATCTAGTGAGGTACTTCATAATAGAGATAACGACATAATTGGCTTGATATCAGATGTAAGCATTAAATGTGATATTCCATGTTTTAATTTTACTGATATAGATAAAATTACTGACTTTATAATTACACTTATAGAAAATGAAAAAAACAATCTCACTTGAAAACTTAGTCAACGATCCAGGTTGCTTATCAGAATATGATCCTAATGCAATGACCATAGAGGTCGCGAGAAAATATATACACGATTTTTTAACGGTTAATTTGGGAACTGAATACGTAAATACTGAGGATGCACTCGATCGTATTTTAGGTGAAACATTAATTTCTAAGATTAATGTGCCAAATTATAATAATTCAGCAATGGATGGTTTTGCCTTCAATTTGGCTTCCTTAATAGAAAAAAATACACTTAAAGTCGCGACGACAATTTTGGCTGGAGATCTCTCTAAACAAAAAATTAAACCAGGCTTTGCGGCCCAGATCATGACAGGCTCCAAAATTCCCGATGGCACAGACACAGTTTTACCTTTCGAGTTAGTCAAACAAGAAAATGATTCTATTGTCATTAATGAAACTCCAAAAAAAGGTGTCAATATAAGAAAGTTAGGCGAGGATATAAAAAAAAATGGGAAAATCCTTAAAAAGGGAGTCTATTTAAGGCCTGCAGAAATAGGATTAATTGCATCAATTGGAATAAGTAGAGTAAAAGTATTTAAAAAATTAAAGGTCTCATTTTTTTCAACTGGTGATGAGGTGGTCAAAGCCGGCCAACCCATCAAATCTGGACAAGTCTATGATAGCAATCACTTTACAATTCAATCCATGTTAAAAAGGATAAATGTTGAATGTGTCGATTTAGGAATCATCCCTGATGATAAAAAATTAATTGAAGAAACATTTAAGCATGCTGCAAAAATATCTGATGCAATTATCACAACAGGTGGTGTTTCAGTCGGAAAGGCTGATTATATGAAAGATATTTTAAAAAAATTAGGTAAAGTATTATTTTGGAAGTTATCAATCAAACCTGGAAGGCCAATGGCTTATGGTGCTTTTCAAAATACCCCCTATTTTGGTTTACCTGGTAATCCAGTGGCTGCAATGATTACATTTTATCAATTGGTGCAACCAGCACTTAAATACCTCATGGGTCAAGATGGCTATAAACTTCCCTCACTGTTGAAAGCGAAATGTGTCGCGCCTATTACAAAACGGCCTGGAAGACTAGAGTTTCAAAGAGGCTTTTATAACAACTATAATGGTGAATTATCAGTTAAGCCAACACCTCATCAAGGCTCTGGGGTTTTAAGCTCAATGAGCAAAGCAAACTGTTTGATAGTTTTAGGTATGAACCAAAAATCAATTAAAGTTGATGATTACGTCAATATCCAATTAATGGAAGGCTTTGTCTAAATAGCTCATCTCTAAGCTATAATTAACATATGTTTTAGTCTTTTTTTAAACTTCAAAAAAAATAAAAGGTCTTATTAAATATGAGTAAATTAGAAATAAACCACGTTGTGCCAAATTTTGACTTACCAGGAACCAGTGAGACAAACTTCTCATTGAAAAACTATCTTGGAAAATTAGTTGTTTTATATTTTTACCCAAGAGATTCAACACCAGGTTGCACGAATGAAGGAATTGATTTTACAAACCTTTACCAAGATTTTAAAAAAAAGAATGTTGAAATCTTTGGGATATCTAGAGATAGTATTAAATCACATGAAAAATTTAAGGAAAAATATAATTTTCCTTTTGAATTATTAAGTGACTCTGAAGAAACCGCTTGCAGCCTATTTGATGTTATTAAATTAAAAAATATGTATGGCAAACAAGTTCAAGGTATTGAGAGAAGTACCTTCTTAATTGATACAGAGGGTAAGCTCATTAATGAGTGGAGAGGCTTAAAAGTCCCTGGACATGCTGAAGAAGTTCTAAATTCAATCTAGTAAATAAGTCGCTTTATGGCTAAAAAAAATAATAAGAAAGTTTTTGTCCTTGATACAAACGTTCTACTTCACGATCCTTCGAGCCTATTTAGATTTGAAGAACATGATATCTATCTTCCAATGGTTACAATCGAAGAGCTAGACAATAATAAAAAAGGGAGTTCAGAGGTTGCCAGAAATGCTCGACAAACACATCGATATTTAGAAGAAATCATAGCTCCTGCTTCAGACTTAAAAAATGGGTGTGCCCTAAAATCTGAAACAAATCCTCATGTAGATGGAAAGCTTTTCTTACAGACTGAAACCATCAGCTACGATCTTCCTATTTTAGCTGGGGTTAAAGCAGACAACCAAATTCTAAGCGTTGTTGTGAACCTCAAAAATCAACTTAAAAAAACCGATGTCATTTTGGTCTCAAAAGATTTTAATATAAGGATTAAAGCGCGTGCCCTAG
>CBFHKG010000006.1:46400-98355 GCA_965656355.1 Methylophilaceae bacterium
ATATTTCTGTTCAAGATTATTTTAATGATAAGGTCATGACCGATGCAGAGTTACTCCATACAGGGATATATGAATTACCAGAAAATTTTTGGGAAAAGCACAGTAAGGCTATGGAGTCCTGGCAAGAAGAAGGAAAGATGTTCTATAAGATAACGGGGCCATTATGCAAAAGTTTTTTTGTCAATGCGTTTGTCTTTTATGATTTTGATAAGCCATTCTATGCCATAGTTAAAACTATCAGTGGTAATTCAGCCACCCTTCAAATTGTTCAAGATTACACTTTACCTAAATTTAACATTTGGGGAATCAAAGCAAAAAATAAAGAACAAAATTTTGCCCTCAATCTTTTAATGGACCCAAATATTGATTTCATATCGCTTTTAGGTCAAGCGGGAACTGGGAAAACCTTATTAGCCCTAGCTGCAGGTCTTGTACAAACTTTAGATAAAAAAATATATTCAGAAATAATTATGACAAGAGCAACGGTTTCTGTTGGTGATGATATCGGTTTTCTCCCTGGTACTGAAGAAGAAAAAATGACGCCTTGGATGGGTGCCTTGGAAGATAATCTAGATGTTTTAAATGAATCTGATGATAGCTCAGGTGACTGGGGTAGAGCGGCTACACAGGATTTAATTAAATCTAGAATAAAGGTAAAATCTTTAAACTTCATGAGAGGAAGAACATTTTTAAATAAATATTTAATCATTGATGAGGCTCAAAACCTCACGCCTAAGCAAATGAAAACATTAGTAACAAGAGCTGGTCCAGGGACTAAGATAGTTTGTTGTGGCAACATAGCACAAATAGATACGCCCTATTTAACTGAAGGAAGCTCTGGGTTAACCTATGTTGTCGATCGCTTTAAAGGCTGGAATCACAATGGGCATGTGACTTTAATGAGAGGTGAAAGATCGAGGTTAGCAGATTATGCAGCAGACACACTTTAATATAGATTCCAAAAAAGGTTTTTACCCCTACCTTTCCGCACAATTTTTATCCGCTTTAGCTGATAATGCATTGCTTTTTGCAGCAATCGCCTTATTGGCTGAAATGAATGCACCCACATGGCATCAACCTCTTTTACTTCAATTTTTTGTTCTAGCATATATATTACTTGCCCCTTTTGTAGGCGCTTTCGCAGATTCTAGGCCCAAGGGACAGGTCATGTTTTTGTCAAATGGAATAAAGCTTTTTGGTTGTTTAGCAATGTTTTTTGGTATGGAACCTTTATATGCTTATGGAATTGTCGGGATTGGTGCTGCAACATACTCACCTGCTAAATATGGCATATTGACAGAGTTGTTACCAAAAGAATATTTGGTTGCCGCTAATGGATGGGTAGAGGGCTTAACCGTTGCAGCGATTATTTTAGGTGCAATTGTTGGGGGTTTATTAGCGAAGTTTGATGTGCAAATGGCTATCTTAATTATTGCGGTTTTATATCTTTTGGCAGCAATTTTCAATCGCTATATTCCCACCCTTCCAATCAACCATAAAATAAAATCAAAAAACCCTTGGTCTTTATTAAAAGATTTTTATTTTTCTTTTGCTAATCTTGCCAAAGATCGGTTAGGGCAACTCTCACTTGCTGTAACTACACTTTTTTGGGGGGCTGGCGCAACGTTAAGATTAGTGATTATTGCATGGGCAGCTTTTGCCCTTAACTTTGAGATTGATAAAGCTACCCAACTTTCGGCGGTTGTTGCATTTGGTGTTGCAATCGGTTCTGTCATTGCTGCTCGCTACATATCAATGAAAAATTCAGTTAAGGTTCTTCCTCTCGGCGTATTGATGGGAGCATTTGTTTGTTCGATGGTATTTGTTTCAAGTTGGGAATATGCAGCCCTTTTACTTCTATTTATTGGTATTTTTAGCGGCATGCTCATCGTTCCACTTAATGCGCTTCTTCAACATAGAGGTCATATTTTGATTGGCTCAGGACACTCAATTGCAGCTCAAAACTTTAGTGAAAACCTAGGTATCTTAATTCTAAGTGGCACTTATACGCTTATGGTGAAATACGGCCTACCTATAATTGGAATTGTATTTATATTTGGCTTATTTGTCCTTATGGCTATGGTGATTGCCAGCATTTATTACTCACAAGATAATAAATAATTCTATTAGTGCAATTTGACTCTAGTCTCTGTTCTTTGGCTGACTAATTTTCCTAAAAACCTAAATAAAGTACTAGCAAACCCATGAAGTGCAAATAGATGCATTTGATAAAGTGAAAGATACATCATTTTTGCTATCAAACCTTCAATAAACATACTCCCACCTAAAATTGAGCCCATTAAATTTCCCACTGTAGAATATCGCCCAAGGTTCACAAGTGATCCGTAGTCTTTATAGACATAATTAGGAAGTTTATTTTTACCACTAACGACTTTTTTGATTGATTTATATAACAGTGAAGCTTGTTGATGGGCAGCTTGTGCTCTTGGAGGGACATTCTCAATCGCACCTGGTGCAATTGGACAGGCAGCACAATCACCAAATGCAAAAATATTTTCATCTAATGTAGTTTGCAATGTAGATTTTACTTTTAATTGATTAATGTTGTTCGTTTCTAGCCCCGCGATATTAACTAGGAAATCTGGTGCCTTTATTCCAGCCGCCCATACAACGAGGCTGGATAAAATTTCTCTGTCTTTGTGAGTTTTAATTCCATCAGCGGTTACCTCAGTTACTCGCTCTCCTAAAAATAAATTAACTTTTAATTTTTTTAATTCATCAGCAACAGCTTGGCTTATTCTCAATGGAAGTGCAGGTAGAAGTCTTGGGCTGGCCTCAATTAAGTTAATATTAATATCCTTATCTGGATCAATATTCTCTAATCCATAAGCAGTCATTTCTCTTGTTGCTTTATGTAGCTCTGCAGCAAGCTCTACGCCCGTGGCACCTGCTCCTACGATAACTACTTCAAGTTGACCAGGTTGAATTTTTGAATTTTGTGTTTGTGCTTTAACAATGGCATTGTGCAAGCGGTTATGGAAGAGCTCTGCTTGGTTCTGATTATCAAGTGCAATTGAAAATTCAGCTGCTCCGCTAACAGAAAAATCATTGACAGTACTTCCAATTGACATTACTAAAGTGTCATACTTGAAAGTTCTTCTAGATATGATTTCATTACCTTGGCTGTCAAAATAAGGCTCAAGTGATACTTCTTTTTTCTCACGATCTAAATTGTCCATTCTACCTAAGCGAAATTTAAATCCATGCCAAAACCCTTGAGCCAAATAATCTAATTCATCTTTATGTGGATTAATACTCCCTGCTGCAATTTCATGTAAAAGTGGCTTCCATATATGTGTTTTTTTTGCATCAATAAGTGTAATTTCCGCTTTTTTCTTTTTACCAAGCGAATTACCCAATTTAGTAGCGAGCTCCAATCCTCCAGCCCCGCCACCTACAATTAAAATTTTATGTAATTCATTATTTTCCATATTTAGATTCTTTCAATTTATACTTTTTTTGGATTTTCTTATTGACTTTATTCGGACAAAAAAAAACGACTAGGACATTATATCTTAGTCGTTTTGTTTTTTTATTTCAGAGTTGTAACTGTTATTTAACTTCCTCATTACCAGTTAAACCTTTACCATTGGTTCTGACCCAAGCGATTGTTTTTAATAACTCATCAACCGTCATACCATCATCAGGAGCCATAACACCATAACCTTTACCGCCCATACCACCATTTGTTCCAAACCATACTGTTTCAAACATACCTAAGTTGGTAGCATCTTTAGGGTATTTAAAAGTCGGCCCAACTAAACCAGGTCCAACCTGTCCTTTTGCTGTTGGTCCATGACATTGTGTACATGACCAATAACCAAATCTTTTCTTACCTCTTTTTTCAGCTTTAGCATCACCGACATAGATATTTCTTCCTGTCTTAAGGAATTCTATTTCAGCGGCTGTCTTTACATTATCTTTCTTCTTTGTGTCACCGAAAGCTTTCGGATTTGTTATCTCAAATTTTGTACCATCTGTTGTTTTCGTAAATACAACATCCGCTTGTGCAAAACCTGCAAAACTTACTGCTGCGCCAACAAGTGCAGAAGCGACTATTTTATTAATTGACATTTACTGCTCCTATCTATAATTAAATTAACTCCCATAATTAAATTTTACCAGTTCTTAATTAATATGTGTGATGTTTTAGTTAAAAAAAACCTATTTTTTATGTCTCTTATAACCATCTAATCTATCAACAAAGATTGGTTCCGTATGCGGAATTCCATACTCATCCATGATTGCATAAATCTTATCTAGGTTTCTAAATATTGCGCCTTCAACCATCTCTCTTCTTTCAACTTCTCTCTTTCTAACACCTGCTGATATGTTCCAATAAGTTTTTCCTTGAAGTCTTGAATTTCCCTCAGCGTACTCAGGGATTTCAACTACAACCAAATCCACATCTGATTGTTTTGCATAATAACCACCTAATGGTCCCCACATTATAGCAACATCAATTTTTCCGCTTACTACATCTTCTACGGGCTCCCCAGGAGATTTAGTTAAATCTCGTTGAATTCTGTATGGTTTGGCATTTGCCATCAAACCATTTCTACTTAATGCTTGAGTTACAGGGCTTTTATCAACTAAACCGATTACTGCTTTTTTTAAATCAGGTGAATCCCAGCTACTTATGTCATACCCACTATCTTTACGGTAAATCCAAACATGGCCAGCACGATAATAAGGCTTAGTTGTATCTAGTGCATCGTAAGTCGTATTTGTTCCGATAATTACATCGCATCGCTTCGCATTTAATGTATTTCTCAAAAATCCGAACCGATCATGCCAAAATTGATAGCTTAATTCCTTACCTAAGTCTGCTGCTAAGACTTCAGCAATTTTATTTTCAAAACCTTCCCCCTTATCATTTGAATAAGGCAGATTATCTTGGTCAGCACAAACCTTAAATTCATCATCCTTTGGTACTCTGGTTGGTTCGCCAGGCTTTCCCATATCGGGGTTCACAGCAATTGTGTCTGCCGCATGAACTGAGAAGCTTATTAACAATATAAATAGACTTCGTGATAAATTTTTAAACATTTTAAATAATCCCTTTAATTAATTTTTTGCAATTATACCTTCAAAGAAAGCTTTATTCCCTAATGATAATCTCTATTTTTTTTACACATTTAAAAAATTTTTGTATAAAAAAAAACACCCTACCGAAGTAGGGTGTTTTTAAGACTAACTAACTAGTACTAAGTTCTATAAAAGATTATAGAGCAAATACTGTTAATGCACCGCCGCCAGGAGCCGCGTTGTATTTTGTTAGTTCTTTATAACCACCAGCAGCACCAAGTGCGTCTGTGTCATTTGTTAGACCAAGGTTCATAGCCACACCAGCCCAACCACCGATGCCTGATAGGACACCAACGTGTTGTTTACCTTTGTGTGAGTATGTGAATGCATTACCAATCACACCTGAACCAACTTGGAATTTCCAAAGTTCTTTACCGCTTTTCGCGTCAAGAGCTTTGAACCAACGATCTAAAGTACCGTAGAAAACTAAGTCTGAAGCAGTAGTTAAAGCACCACCCCAAGCAGAGAATTTCTCTTTGTTGTACCATACTTTTTTGTTAGTCATTGGGTCATAAGCAGCAAAACCGCCCATTACGCCGTCAGGACCAGCAAACATAGTAAGTGTCGCACCAACCCAAGGCTGACCTGCAACATACTTAGACTCAACTGGTTCGTATGTCATACATACGTGGTTAAGTGGTGAGTATATTAAGCCAGTTTTAGGTGAGTATGCAGCAGGCTGTTGGTCTTTAGTACCAAGAGCAGCTGGACATGTACCTTTAGTGTTGTAATCTTGGTGTGTTGAATGTGCAGCTTCTTTTTGTGGCACACCAGATTTAAGATCAATACCAGTTGACCAGTTAACGAATGGATGCACTTTTTCAGCTGAAACTAAAGTACCGTTACTAGCTACCCAAGTGTATGCAAATCCGTTTCTGTCATGGTGCCATGCATAAGTTTTTCCACCTTTATCAAATAGGATAACTTCGTTAATACCGTCATAATCCCATTCGTCATGTGGAGTCATTTGCATGCCCCAACGTGCCATACCTGTATCTAGGTCACGAGCAAAAACTGTCATAGACCATTTGTTGTCACCTGGACGTACGTCTGGGTTCCAAACAGATGGGTTACCTGTACCGTAGTACACTAGGTTTGTTTTTGCATCATATGGCCACCAGCCCCATACAGAGCCACCACCATGTTGCCAACCATCTTTAACTGCTTGTGGTTTTAACCAAGTTTTAAGACCTAGGTCTGCCACAGGAGCTTGTAGTTGATCGTTAGGAATTCTTTTGAAAGAACCACCTTCAACGTTACCACCGTTTATGTCTTCATAAACTGATAGAGCTGAATATAATGGGTTTTCTTTGTTGAAGTCCGCACCGATAAGTACTTCTGAATCAGGTCCAGTAGACATAGCTTTCCATGCTAGTGAACCGTCTTCGATGTTGTATGCTGCAATAAAGCAACGAACACCAAATTCAGCACCAGAACAACCAGTCAATACTTTATCTTTGATCACGTGAGGAGCGTTAGTATTAGTAGCGCCAACTTTAGGATCTGTGTTTAAAGTAGACCAAACTTTAGCACCTGTTTTTGCGTTTAGAGCAACTAGGTTACCATCGTTTTGTTGTAGGAAGATTTTACCGTTACCGAAACCAAGACCACGGTTAACGTTATCGCAACATAGAACTGCTTGAACGCTAGGATCTTGTTTAGGGAAGTAAGACCATACAACTTTTTGGTTGTTGTTTAAGTCTAAAGCATATACGTTATTTGGAAATGCTGTATGTACATATAGCATGTTACCAATAACTAGAGGAGAACCTTCATGACCACGGTTTACACCAGTAGAAAGTGTCCAAGCTGCTTTAAGGTTTTTTACATTACCTTTGTTGATTTGTGTCAGCTTTGAGTAAGCCTGGTTGTCATGTTGACCACGAGGATGAGCCCAGTTAGCTGAGTTTTTCATAGCTTTTTCTTGGTCAGCAGCAGCTGAAGCAACAATAGGCATAGCCATTGCAGCAGCAGTTACAAAGCCAAGAGCTAATTTGATTTTATTTAATTTCATTATAAATCTCCATAGTTTTAACTAAGGGTTTAAAAAAGAAGCAAGTACCTCCCCTACCTTATCTCGTAGCTTAAAAACTCTTTAATAAAATAAGAAATTTACCTACTTTTAGTACTGATATTTCTAGTACTTGAAACGGATTTTATACCCCTAAATTTCTATTTGCAACAATTTTGTTACAATTTCTTTACATTTATTGATTTATTTTACTTATCAAAAAACGCCCCATTTCAACCCTAAAAGTTTGTTAAACTAAAGCGGTATTTTAATACAACTAAGATGTATATAAAATTAAGACTAAAAAAACCTTAACACAATTCTAATTTTCAGAAAGTTGAATCAAAATTATGTCCAATAAAAATAATAGAGAGCTTTATCCAGAAATCCATCCATATAAAGAATCATTTATTACAGGAGACGACACACACGAGATTTTTTTAGAAGAGTCAGGAAATCCTGATGGGCAGCCTATCCTTTTTTTACATGGAGGCCCAGGTGGCGGAACGGGTTCTAAGCAAAGGAGATTTTTTGATCCAAGCCATTACCGAATCATATTATTTGATCAAAGAGGTTGCGGCAAAAGCAAACCCCTTGGTGAGACAGAAAAAAATACAACAGATAACTTGGTAAATGATATTGAGCTAATAAGAAAAGAGTTGAATATCAAGACCTGGATTCTTTTTGGGGGCTCGTGGGGAAGCACACTCGCATTAGCATATGCAATAAAATATCCTGAATTGGTTCAAGGATTAATATTAAGGGGTGTTTTCTTAAGTAGAAAACATGAACTGGATTGGTTCTTAAAAGATGTTGATATATTTTTTCCTGAACTTCACCATAATCTTTTAAAGCATATTCCAAATACGGATAAGAAGAATTTATTAGAGAAATATACTGAGTTAGTTTTTTCAAACGATAAAGATTGCGCATACAAGGCAGCAATCTCTTGGAATCAATTTGAAGGAAGTATTTTAAAATTATTGCCCCCTGCCATAAGTTCAGCAACTACTGAGATAGATAATGAATTTGAACTTGCTCGCGCAAAAGTGCAGCTCCATTATATAAATAATAATTGTTTTGTTGATGGAGAGGATATGCTAAAGAAATCAAAAATACTTAAGGATAAGCCCATCACTATAATTCAAGGGCGTTATGACATGGTATGTCCTCCAAAGACAGCTTATGAGCTCCATCAAGCAATCCCCCAGAGTAAACTTATTATCATTCCAGATGCGGGACATTCTGCTTCAGAAGCAGGGACATTAAGTTCACTCTTAGATGCAACTGACGAATTTAAAACAATCATCTCTTAATATAATTCAAACTCTAGGATTTCCATATAAATGATGCTTCAAAAAATTTTAAATTTATTAAGGGATAAAAGAGGAGCAAAATATTTTACATTTAAAGAGGTGCTTGATGGCTGTATCAGACACAACTTTATTGCACTGAATGCTTCAATTGCTTTTTTTACTTTGTTTGCAATGGTGCCCTTAATCCTACTCATTTTTTTTATATTGAGTCAGTGGCTGGCTAATTCAGATTTTGCGTTATCTCAACTTGAGATTGTAACCTCAAGACTTCTCCCTCAAATTAGTGACCAACTTCTCTCAGAGGTTATCGATATCTCAACAAAACAATTATCTTGGGGTTTAATCTTATTCGGCATTCTTTTTCTTGCAACGACACCACTCACCCAAGCCCTTCGATTAAGCTTCATACAGATATTAGGTTTAACAAAAAAAAATACATATTTAAAAAATAAACTGAAAGATATTTTTTCCGTTGTCGCCATTATGTTTTTTTTCTTTGCCTATATTTTTATAGACCTATACCTTCAAAAAACAACTTTATTGGTTAATGAATATGTCCCTATATTTAAATACAGTATCGTCACATTCTCATTATCGTTAATCTTAATGACGCTAATCATGACTATATTTTTTAAATTTTTTATGCCGACACGTATAAAAAAAATGCACCTAATACTTGGTGGGCTAATGACCAGTTTGCTGTGGTTTACCTTAAACGATGCTTTTGGATTCTTTATTAGCTTAAGTCAGCCACTAGGTTACTTCTACGGTAGTTTGAGAAATTTATTTATTTCATTGATATGGCTCTATCTAAACACAGGAGCCATACTTATCGGTGCTGAATTGATCGCTGCACTTCATAAACAAGAATTACTGATATTAAAACAATTATTCTTGCTAAAGAATATTCATAGACACCCCATTATTAATAAATTAATGGTGCTGTATGGGAAAAGATATAAGAAAAATAAAGTTATTTTTAGTGAGGGTTCTCAAGACAACGATTTATATTTTGTGATTGAAGGCGAAGTTGAAATAAAAAGAAATGAGGAGGTCATCTTTACCGTCAATCCCGGTGAATATTTTGGCGAACATGCTTTATTACATAAAAACCCTCGTTTAATGTCAGCAACCATTTGTTCTGATTGGGCAAGATTAATTAGGATCAAGGATATTAAAGTAAGAGAGATGTTAACCGAAGATCCAAAGATTGCTCAAATATTTATGTTTAATATGGCAGAAAAATTACAAAAGCTTCTATGACGGTTTAAGATCAAATGCAATACAAATTCTTTCCTCATCAGACTCAAAAGGAATTGTTCTGTGAAAAACAGATGAAGGAAAGAAGATTACGTCACCTTCTTTGGGTTTAATCACTTTTTTGGGAAAGTCATCATTTATAATTGGGTAGTCATCTCCATGAGTGCTGAGCTCAATGGCCCCCTCATCTTGAGTTTTAGTTTTTTTAGGGATGGATAAATAAATTGCCCCACTGATCCATCCATCTTCATGGATATGTGATGTTAAATGTCCGCCCGATTGCATCTTCACAAACCAAGAGCTACTAAATTCAATTTGCTTTGGGAATGATTTTATAAATTCACAGTCCTCATTTTTATAAAGATCGTAATATTTGCTAATAGCCTCTTTAAGGCCTAATTCTAATGCCTTAAAAGAGCTCTCATTTCTTTTAAATAAGTTTCCAGCTGATTGCGTTCCATAAAATAAACGACTTTGTTTGCGATCATTAATATCCGCATTTTTAATGTCTTCTAATAACTGAAGCCTAAGTGCTTCATTATCTTCTAACAAACAAGGTATAGATTGATGTGATACAAAGTCTAAGGGTTGGGGACAAAATTTATATGTATCTACCTCATTATAGTTTTTCGCGTAGTGCCCAGAGAGTGTTGCTAAGAAAGGGGAGTTGTGTTTCAAATGCTCAATATTAGCAAACTCTTCTTTAAACAAATCAAATTGCTTTGATTTATAAAGACAATAAAGGATTCTCTCTTGCCAATCCTCGAACTTAGAAACTTTAAAATAATTAATAGCCTCTTCAAGGGCATTGTTATCATATAAAAAGACTGCTAACTGATAATTTGCTCTTGGGTGCTGTGAATCAACTTCAACTGCCATTCTTAAAAATCGATTGGCTTCCGAAATATTTCCCTCATGCCATAGCGCATCCCCAAGATCCGAATAGAACTCTGCCTCCCCAGAACCAAGCTCAATCGCTTTACGATAATGATTTATTGATGTGGCTAGATTACCTTGGTTTCTCAAAACATTTGCAAGATTATAATGACCTCTCCCATCCTCTCGAATACTTAACGACTTTCTAAAAAAATCTGCTGCCTCATCAAGATGTCCTTGAAGCTGCTTTATTGTTCCCATATTCGTAATTGCTTCAAAAAATCCAGGTTGTATTTGAATTGCTTTTTGATAGCACTGAATCGCGTCATCAAATCGTCCAGCACTCTGAAAAGCAATCCCTAAGTTAAAATGAGCTTCAGGAAATCTATTGTTTAGCTGAATTGATTTTTCATAAAATTTAATCGCTTCTTCAACTTTATTTTCAGAAAAAAGAATAGCCCCTAAGTTGAAATTCATTTCAGGAATATTTGGGTTTATTTTTAAAGCGCTTTTGTATGCCTCTGCTGCATTTTTAAGAGAACCCTTTCTCTCAAAACTAATCCCCAATAAATTAAATAAGATAATTTCTTCTGGGTATTCCCTGACTAGAGAGGTCGCTTTATTGATTAAATCGTCATCCAGACCCCTTTGATGAAGAGCCATTAAGTTTTGTATCTCTGTTTGCGAAATTTTTTTCATATCTTTAATTAATTTTTATTGCGTCACATGGTATTAACTACATTATAAAACAGCTCTGATCAAATCGTTTACACAAATATAAAAGCATAAGCCAATAAACCCTCACAAATTTAATATCAGGAATCCTGAGCCAATGCTAAAATATCCTTTTTAATATTTAATAGCTAGGAAATAGAATGGTCCCCTACACAACAATCGAATTAATCGGCGCTTCTTTATTCCTTATCGCAATTATTCACACCTTTTCAACTAAATACTTTGAACATTTAGCTCATGTCCACAAACGATTTTCAGGCATTCTTCATTTATTGGGAGAGGTAGAGGTTGTTTTCGGTTTTTGGGCTATGGTACTAGTGTTATTTATTTTTGGTATTGAAGGCGGTGACATAGCTGTTAATTATGTTGATACTCGAAATTTTACTGAGCCGATGTTTGTTTTTGTCATCATGGTAATTGCTGGTACTCGGCCTATTCTTGAGTTATCAAAAAAAATTGTTTTACTTTTATCAAGTCTTATTCCTTTAAAAAAAGAATTTGTTATTTATTTTCTACTTCTTAGCTTTGTTCCTCTATTAGGCTCATTCATTACAGAGCCTGCTGCCATGACGTTAGCTGCACTTTTGTTAAGCCAAAATTATTTTGGAAGTAAGGTAAGTCATCGTTTTAAATATGCTACCTTAGGTGTGTTATTCGTCAATATATCAATAGGTGGGACCTTAACACCCTACGCTGCCCCTCCTATTTTAATGGTCAGCAGTACATGGAATTGGGATATTTGGTATATGTTGGAAAATTTTGGTTGGCGAGCAGGTATTGGTGTTCTTGCAAACGCTCTCATTATTACTTTTTTGTTTAAAGAGGACTTAGGAAAAATAGCATTCAAAGACAATGCTAAATCAGACGTTCCTGCTCTTATTGTCCTAATTCACCTGTTCTTTCTGATTAGCGTTGTTTATTTTGCACATCATCCATCAGTATTTATGGGGGTCTTCCTATTTTTCATCGGATTTACCTCAGCGTACAAACATTATCAGAATCCACTCATTATTAAGGAAGCATTACTGGTAGCTTTTTTCCTAGCCGGACTAGTTGTTTTAGGTGGAATCCAAGGTTGGTGGATAACCCCAGTTCTCTTATCTATGGATTCAAGCGCTGTTTATTATGGTGCAACTGCCTTGACTGCTCTTACCGATAATGCAGCCCTGACTTATTTAGGATCACTTGTGGATGGACTCTCAGATGAATTCAAACTAGCCTTAGTAAGTGGTGCTGTCACTGGTGGTGGGCTGACTGTAATAGCAAATGCTCCAAACCCTGCTGGTATCTCTATTTTAAGAAAACACTTTTCTGAAAAAAATATTAGCCCGCTTGGTTTATTGATAGCCGCTATCCCACCAACACTTATTGCAATCATTGCCTTTAGGTTTTTATAATTAAATGGAAAAATATATCTACCACAATAAAAAACTTATCAATAAGAGAAAAAAGTGGCGTCTCAGTATAGGTGATGCTGCTAAAGCATTGACTTTAAGTACTACCCAGATTAAATCATTAGAAAATAATTTAGATATCGGTTTTGCGTCACCTAAATATAAATTAATTTTATTAAAGCGCTATGCAAAGTTTCTAGATATCAAGCTCGAAGACCTTATCGAAGAAAAACCTAAATCAAGCAAAGAAAAAGAAGATGAACTCGCATTACAAGATAATAATTTAACCCTTCATAATAAAATAAATTATTCTGTTTTAGCCATTATCCTTCTTGGGTTCATCATTTATTTATTTAATTCAGATTTATCTAAATCAAACGATCAAATACCAGACTTAAATGAGGTCTCTCCTGACTCTGAAACTATCTCTATTGAAACTCAAAAAGAAGAATATATTGAATTTGCAGATAATTTAACTGAAAGTATAGGTAGCGCGGAAAAAATTTCTGATAATGAAGATGAATATAAAGAATCAGATTCACAACTCAATGAAGAGTCTTTTGCCACATCAGATGATGAAGTCGCCCTGACTGAACCCGATAGCCCTCCTGAAGTTGTAACTTTTAATTCTGTTGAGGATTTTGTATGCACAGTCGATACCGCTTCATTAAAATCATTTTCAACGCAAAGCCCTGAAAAATCTTCATACTATTTTTATTTCATCTCTAATGATTCGCAGAAAATATGTGTAGCCGATTCTTTAGGCGCTCTAAAAGAATATGATTTAAAAAAAGGAGCTAAGCTAAGCCATCATGGTTCGCCTCCTTTCAAAATTCAACTCAATCCCAATATTAGTGAGATTTATTTTGAAGGATGGAAGGTCAATCTTCAAGATAATGATTACTTCATACAACTCAATCCAACACTAGCGCCTTAGGCTCAATATTCTCATTGAGCAACCAATAATTCATCCCAAGAAGTGGTAAATGAACGGCTTTTATTTAATTGCCTCATCTGCCATTCTGGACTCAATGGCTCTGTTCCCAAGCGAACACTTTTTTTATTAAATTTATTATTAATTTTATCGACTATCTCCATAGAACTATTGCCAACGTCCGGCCAAAGATTTTTTTGTTGTATTGATTCACTGATAAGTCCCGATAATAAGACCCCACACTTTGTATATTTAATATTTGGTTTAAATATTGTTCTAAGCCCTTCTAAGGCTACGGGTGTGACTAAATTGTGATGGTTTGTTGGAAAGGCCAAGGGAATTCTAATAGCATTTGCATAATAATTATCTCTACCTTTGTGGGGGCTACTTCTAATAAATAACGTAACACTGGTAGCAAGCATTTCTTGCTGTCTTGCTTTATATGTAGCCCTAGATAAGAAAGTGGTAATGGCTTCTGAAAGCATTTCTATAGTGCTTACTGGCCTACCAAAACTTCTCGACGATAAAATCTCATTTTTTTTTGGAGCTTCTGTAATAATTGGTAAGCAAATAGATCGATTTAATTCCACAACAATTCGCTCTATATTTACATTAAAGTAAAAGTTAATCTTAGCTGGGTTGGTCAATTTTAAATCTAGTACGGAATTGATATCCATCTTTTTTAATTTAGCTGATGTCTTGGCCCCCACCCCCCACACCTTACTTACATCAACATTAGCCATTATTTGGTTTATCTCATTCTCTTTCATCTTACTAAAGTCACATACACCCTGCCAACTATCTTGAGTCTTTGCACAGTGATTAGCGAATTTAGCTAATGTTTTTGTAGGGGCTATTCCAACACACACAGGCATACCTAGCCACCGTGACAATCTTTTTCTTATCAGAGTACCAAGTACATTGAGGTTTTTCTGTCCACTTAAGTCTAAGAAACATTCGTCAATAGAATAGATTTCTTGAAGATCGGCAAAGGTTGAAAGTACCTGCATAGTGCGAAAGCTCATATCAGCATAGAGCGGGTAATTTGATGAAAGGATATTTACTTTATTGTCATTTAAGAGTTTTTTAACTTTAAATAAAGGTACACCCATCTTAATACCTAATTTTTTAGCTTCGTTACTTCGAGAAATAATACAACCATCATTATTACTTAGTACAACGACGGGCTGATTTATAAGGGTTGGATTAAATAATCGTTCGCAACTAACATAAAAATTATTGATATCAATTAGCGCTATCATTATTTAAATTTTCTAACGGCGCCCGTGACTACCCCCCATAATTCAAATTGTGTATTGTCATCAATCTCAATCGGCTTATATTTTTCATTGGCTGGTAACAAACGAGGCTTTAATTTATATTTAGAAAGCGTCTTGATCGTAAAATTTCCATCAACGGAAGCTAAAACGATATCTCCTACTTTCGCCTGCATGGAACGGTCAATGATTACAATATCCCCATCATTGATACTTGCATCAATCATAGAGTCTCCTTTGATTTTCACAAAAAAAGTAGCATCACTTTTTTTAATTAAATATTCATTTAAATCTAAACGCTTTTCGACGTGATCATCTGCAGGTGAAGGAAATCCAGCAGGTACTTTATGTTCAAATAGGACAAGGGGATTATAGGTGGTCTCTTTTAAAGCTAAACTAATTTCATCGATATTATTTATCCTAGATAAGTTGAGATATTTTTTAATATTACCTAGAGAGCTACGTGGAACTCTTATTACTTTAGTTTCTTCTCCATACAATCCACTACCAGATTTTCTTCCAGCTCCCAATCTAACACCACCTCGATTATTTTTATTCTTGACGATTTTCATTTGAATATTGTAACATTAATCAAATATATTATCGGTTAAAATTATTTACTTTTTTTATTGACAACAAAGTTCAAAGAGGGCAAAGTAGTTTTAACCTTTGCCTGTACAGCAGTAAGCGTAGGGGTGGTAGAAGACAGTGACAAAAAATAATTTATAAACAAACGGAGGTTTTATGAATAAAGGTGAATTAATCGACGCAGTAGCAGCAGCAACAGACGACACAAAAGCAGGCGCTGGACGTGCCGTTGACGCAGTAATCGAATCTATCACTGGAGCATTAAAAAAAGGTGACACTGTTACCCTAATTGGCTTTGGTACTTTTAAAACAGCTAAAAGAGCTGCTAGAACAGGGCGTAACCCTCAAACTGGTGCGGAATTAAAAATCCCAGCAAGAACAGTGCCTTCTTTTAAAGCTGGAGCAGCATTGAAAAGCGCAGTAAATTAAGAATTAACATACAGTTAAAAAAAATGCCCTTAGACGGGCATTTTTTTTACATGCCGCAATTCCGACATTTCCCTAAAACTTTGTCAAAACCTTTAGTTTTACTCAAACCTATTACATCCTTAAAATTTGCATCTTCAACATTCGCACCCGTTAAATCTGCACCCGTTAAATCTGCACCCGTTAAGTCCGCTTGAATTAATTCAGCTCTATGTAAATTTGTATTTCTTAAATTAGCGCCACTAAGATCACCAAAAATAAAACTCGCAATATTCAGATCGGCATCTTCAAAGTCAGTGCCTTTAAAATTACCGCCGGCAGAATCAAACTTCATTTGTCCCATTGGCTGATTACCAACATCCAAGCCAAATCGCCCGTTCTTTACTAAAGCTTTTGACATATTGACTTTACCAAGGGTACCGATCATACGTGCATTAGTTAAATTTGCGCCCATAAAGTTGGTATCACCAAAAATAGGTTGAAAGATAGTCGCCTCTATTAAAATAGCCCCAGCAAAGTTTGCCTTTTCTAATCTTGCAAGATTTAGATAAGCTCTTTGTAAATTGGCTCCAGAAAGATTTGCATCTCTTAAATCAGCACCAAAAAAACTAGTATTAATCATTACACAGTGAGTTAAATCTTGGCCTTTGAAATTTAAATACCCCAAATCTTTGTTTGAAAAATCACAATCTGGATCGTCTAAAATTTCATTAGCTTCAGTTTGAGAAATTTTAACTCTTTCCACATTATTTTTTTTATAAAAAGCAACCGCACTTGAAAGAGTTTCTTGGGGGTTTTCTAAGAAAATCGATTTTGATTTTTTATTACCAAAACAGTATTTTTTACCCTCGAAAGTACTATTGATATCACAATCTGTTTTATGAAAATTGCCCTCGGCAAGGCTAGTCGTGCAATATTGTTCGAGCTCAGCGGAGTAGAGTGGGGAAAAAACAAATGCTAAAAGCAATAAGAAAAAATTAATTTTCATAATAGTAACCCTCCAATTAATATTCTAATTATAGACTTAATAAGATATATTAAGTTTATATTTAATTTTTGGGGTTATTGTTTGATGAGCACAGTTTTTATTACAGGAGCTAATAGAGGGCTCGGTTTAGAATTTGTTAAAGAATTTACAGAAAAAAAATATGAGGTGATTGCGACTTGCAGAAACTTGAATTCATCTGATGATTTAAGTAATTTCGCTAAAATAAATTCATCGGTACGATTACTTCAGTTAGACGTCAGTAATACAAACAATATTAAAGAGTTAGCAAATCAGTTAAAAAACATGCCTATTGATATTCTTATTAATAATGCTGGGATATACCGATCAGGGAGTTTTAGCTCAGTTAATAAAGATAGTTGGATAGAGAGCTTTATTACAAATACCATTGGTCCTTATGAGGTTATTGAGAACTTTTTGCCTAATATAATGCAGGGTCATGAAAAAAAAGTTGTCTCTATAACCAGTAAAATGGGAAGTATTGATGACAATACCAGCGGTGGCTCTTATATCTATAGGTCTAGTAAAACGGCTCTCAATAGTATGATGAGAAGTCTTACTCATGATCTAAAAAATCATAATATTGCTACTATGACACTTCATCCTGGATGGGTAAGAACAGATATGGGTGGTCCTGGTGGCTGGATTGATGTCATTGAAAGCGTTTCTGGAATGATTCAACAAATTGAAAATTTATCAATTCAAAATACTGGACAGTATATTGATTATGCCGGCAAACTTATTAAGTGGTAATTATCAAAAAAAATGTATAAAAGGATCCAAGTTTTTATCTTCCCTAGATCAAGATTGGCATTCATTAGTCTCCTCAGTTGGTCCATGTAGGATTAATTTAAGTATTGAATTAGAGCCTTATCAAGCTTTAATTAAGTCCGTGATATTTCAGCAACTTCGACCGGCCTCAGCAACTGCTATTTTTAGTAGATTTAAACAGAATTTTGATAATAACTTTCCGACAGATGAAAAAATTTTAGCTTCTCCTGAGAGCAAATTAAAAGAGAGCGGACTTTCTTTGAATAAACGTAAAACAATTATTGAAATAGCAAGGTATGTACAAAAAGGAGAGTTAGAAAATCGTCAAGGTTTTTTGATGATGAATGATATTCAAATTATAGAGAAACTTACAAAGATTAAAGGGATTGGTGAGTGGACAGCACAAATGCTAATGATATTCAATTTAGGAAAGCTCGATGTATTTCCTGTGAGTGATTTTGCATTAAGAAAAAATTATTCACTTTTTAAAAGTATTACTTCACCTCTCACTATGCACGAGTTATCTAAAATTTCAGAAGAATGGAAGCCTTTTAGGTCAATTGCAGCATGGTATCTATGGAGATATAAAAATATACTTAATTAAAATTACAACTGTTTGTAGGAGATTTTAATCGGACTTGCTTAACCTAGAGATTTCTCAAAGAAAGATTTTGTTAACAATGTGGCAATGAGAATCACAAAGTTAACGAAGCATATTTATTGGTGGGCCCACCAGGACTCGAACCTGGGACCAAAGGATTATGAGTCCTCTGCTCTAACCAACTGAGCTATGAGCCCGTTATTTTTAATCTTTATCTAAAAAGGTTTTAAGTCTTTCAGATCGTGTAGGATGTCTTAATTTACGAAGCGCTTTAGCCTCAATTTGCCTAATACGCTCTCTCGTTACATCAAACTGCTTACCAACCTCTTCTAATGTGTGGTCTGTATTCATCTCGATGCCAAACCTCATTCTGAGGACTTTTGCTTCTCGAGGAGTTAGACTTTCTAAAATATCAGAAGTCACATGTCTTAGATTCCCATATATAGCAGAATCAGCAGGAGTTAAAGTACCCTGATCTTCAATGAAATCTCCTAGATGTGAATCTTCATCGTCTCCGATTGGAGTTTCCATTGAGATTGGTTCTTTTGAAATTTTTAAAATTTTACGTATCTTCTCTTCAGGCATTTCCATTTTTTCTGCTAATTCTGACGGTTCTGGCTCCTCTCCGGTTTCCTGAAGTATTTGTCTAGAAATACGATTCATTTTGTTAATTGTTTCAATCATATGCACAGGGATTCTGATTGTTCTAGCTTGATCAGCAATGGATCTTGTGATTGCTTGCCTAATCCACCATGTCGCATAAGTTGAAAACTTGTACCCACGTCGATACTCAAACTTATCGACTGCCTTCATTAGGCCAATATTCCCCTCTTGAATTAAATCTAAGAATTGCAGACCTCTATTGGTATATTTTTTTGCTATTGAAATAACAAGTCTTAAGTTAGCTTCAATCATCTCTCTCTTAGCAACTTTAGCCTTGAACTCACCCTTAGTCATTTGTTTATTTATTTCTTTGAAATTCTTAATTATCAAGCCTGTTTCTTCTTCAATTTCAATAAGCTTATTCTGCTGATCAGTAATTGAATGCCTAAGCTCTTTCATTCTTTTTACATAAGGTTTATCGGCTTTTAATTCAGTCTTTAACCATTTGAGGTTGGTTGAATTCTCAGCAAAGCTTTTTATGAAATGTCCCCTGGGCATCTTTGATTCATGAACACAGAATTCCATAATTTCTTTTTCATGGTGTCTAATGTTTTTAATAAAAATTCTAATCTTGTCACACAAAACTTCGACAAATTTTGATGAAAATCTAAAATTTACTAGCACCTTTACTATAGAGTCTTGATGTTTTTTATACTCTGGATCGTCCATCCATTTTTTTTGTTTTCTTAAAGCTTCTAATTTATTATGGGATCTCTTTATTGAACTGAAACGTTTTAAAACTTCTTTAGTAAAGACCTTAAGGTCTTCCTCTGACATCCCACTTGCTTTACCTGTATCGTCTTGATCGTCATCTTCTTCGGCTTCGTCGTCAGCAGCTGTTTCAAGAGCAGCTTCAACTTTCGCTAATTCTTTTTCAGCTTCGACATCAATCAATCCATCAACAAACTCATCAACCCCTAATTCATTTTTACGAACCTTGTCAGCCATTTTCATCAAGTCGTTTATAATCCCAGGAGAAGCAGAGATTGCTTGAACCATCAATCTTAGACCCTCTTCTATTCTTTTAGCGATTTCAATTTCGCCATCTCGCGTCAATAAATCAACAGTACCCATTTCTCTCATATACATTCGAACTGGATCTGTTGTTCTTCCAAAATCAGAATCAACTGTAGTTAATGCTTGTTCAGCTTCCTCTGCAGCTTCCTCATCCGTAACAGGGGCAGGGGCATCTGACATTAATAAAGCTTCTGCATCAGGAGCTTCATCGTAAACCATAATTCCCATATCATTAATAATGCCAATAATTCCTTCTACCTGCTCACTTTCGGAAACTTCATCAGGAAGGTGATCATTGATTTCCGAATGTGTAAGATAGCCTCTTTCCTTACCCATTATAATGAGGGCTTTTAACTGCATTCTACGGTTTTCAGCTTCTTGAGGGGTAGTTTGACCTGATAGCAGATCTTTTAATTTTTTTACTCGAGTAACACTTTTAGTTTTTTTATCAGCGGGGTTCTTTCTAGGTCTTGCCATGGTTACCTCTAAGTAAATTTAGGAATGATGCTGCAAACAAATTTGAGTGATGGATTCTATCAAAATATCTTATTTAAATCAATTACTCATTACTTCAATAAATTTAAAAATACATTAAAATTAATCACTTACCTCTTAGTGAACTCTTTTAAAAAGTCTTTTTCTTCAGGAGTTAATGTATCAAAACTTTTATGTTTAATGGCATCTAGTTTTGATTTATTTGATGCCTGTAGTTTTGATTGTTTAATTTTTTCTCTCAAACCAATAAATTCATTTATAGGACTTATTTCTTCATCAAAGTTCAACACTTGTGATTTAATTTCATCAATAAAATCATTGTCAAATCGATTACTCAAATAGTGAAAGATAGATGCTGTGTTATGGTTTTCATCAACTAAGATCTTTGAAATGCATGCTTGAGCTAGCTGCTCATCTAATGATTCTCCCCAAGAGATGTCTTTATCCGATTTTTCTATTAACTTAGGATTCAAAATTAATAATATTACAAACCTTTTTACCACCGAAGTCGTTTGCCTCTTTAATTGCTGTATTGGAGCTTTCAAAGTTCTTTTATTTTTAACTTTAATAAGATTATCAATCTCGTTTAATGTTAAATCCAGCAAAACAGATATTCTCTTTTTAAACAAAAAAGCTAATTTTGCAGAAGCCATTTCACCCATTATGGGTTCCACTTCGTTAAGAAATTTGACACGACCTTCTTGGCTAGTCAAATCATTGTTTTGTGTTAAATATTGAATGACATATTCTGTTAGTGGTGTTGCATTTTTTGCTAAACCTTCAAATTGCTCTTTAGAGTTTTCTCTTACATAAGAATCTGGATCATGTTGATCACTAAGAAATAAGAACTTTAATTGCACTTCATCGGTTACAGATGTCAATGAATTATTCATTGCTCTCCAGGCAGCAGATTTTCCAGCGTTATCCCCATCAAAGCAAAATATTATCTCAGGCGTATATCGCATTAATTTTTTGATGTGGAAGTTTGTTGTTGCAGTGCCCAATGTTGCTACAACATTACGAATATTGTGTTGAGCTAAACTTACAACATCCATATAACCTTCAACCACAAGAACATAACCTTTTTCTCTTATAGACTTCCTTGCGGCAAGTAGGCCATAGAGTTCGTAGCTTTTCTGAAATAGTGCTGTTTCTGGAGAGTTATAATACTTTGGGGTATCATTTTCATCTATAACACGACCTCCAAAACCAACTAGTTGTCCTTTTGCATTATAAATAGGAAACATAATTCTATTTCTAAAGCGATCATATCTTTTACCTTTGTCATTTTTTACGATTAGGCCTGACTTAATTAATGCATCGTTATCATAATCTTTAAATACCTCATTTAAATTATTCCATCCTTCAGGAGCAAACCCGATAGAGAATTCTTTTGCAATTTCTCCTGTTAACCCTCTCGATTTTAGGTACTTAATTGCAAGAGGTGAACCCTTAAGCTTTGTTTGATAATATTTTTTAGCTAAAATTAATGCGTCTTCTAGAACAAGATTTTCTTTCTTTTTTTCTGGCTTTTCATCAATCTGATTTGGGACTTTCAGGCCAGCAACTTTTGCTAATTCGTGAACCGCATCAATAAAATTAAGGCCATCATGATCTATTAGGAAACCAATAGCAGAGCCATGTGCACCACAACCAAAACAATGATAAAACTGTTTTGATGGGCTAACAGAAAATGAAGGGGTTTTTTCTTGATGAAAAGGACAGCAAGCGACGAAATTTGCACCTGCTTTTTTTAAGGGCACCCTTTTATCAATAATATCAACAACGTCGACTCTATTTAATAATTCATTGATAAAGGATTCTGGGATCATTATAGAATATTATCTTAATAATGATGAAATGGAGATAATTAGGCGTTAGTTAATTTTTCTTTAATTTTTTGAGAGACTTCTGCCATATTCACTCTGCCTGACACCTTTAATTTGACTGCATTCATCACTGTCCCCATATCTTTCATGCTTTTTGCATCTGCAGCCTTAATTGCGCTATCAATTTCTTTTTCAACATCTTCTGAGGAAAGGGGTTCGGGCATGTAAGTTTGCAAAAGCTGAACTTCAAACTCTTCTTTAGCAACTAAATCATCTCTATTCGCTTTTTTAAACGCTTCAATCGAATCACGACGTTGCTTCAACATTTTTTCGATAATATTAAGAATCATCGTATCGTCTATTTCAACACGATCATCAACTTCTTTTTGTTTAATTGAGGACTGGAGTAGCCTGATTGCATTTAACTTTTCAGAATCTTTACTGCGCATAGCGTCTTGCATATCCACAGTAATTTTTTCTTTTAATGCCATGGTAGGACTAGATTAGAATAGTTTAGGAGGTAGCATTTGATTTCTGAGTCTGCGGTATTGTCTTTTTACAGCTGCAGCAGATTTACGCTTTCTAACCCATGTAGGCTTCTCGTAAAATTCTCTTGCCCTCAAATCATTTAATAGACCTGTTTTTTCAATAAGTCTTTTAAATCTTCTCAAGGCAACATCAAATGGCTCATTTTCTTTTACTTTTATTGTTGACATTAATTATCTCTTAAATATAAAGTTGTAATTTGAACAGAGTTATTAAGATATTTAACCTTAGTAAAACTGAAAGGCGTAAGTTTAATGCTAATATGCTTTTTTTTCAACTAATATCAATCAAAAAGTGATAACTTGAATCATGCTCATCTTAGGTATTGAAACATCATGTGATGAAACTGGCGTTGCAATTTATGATTCTGAAAAAGGATTATTGGGACATAAACTCTATTCACAAATCAAACTTCATGCAAAGTATGGCGGTGTAGTCCCTGAACTTGCTTCGCGTGATCACATAAATTACATAATCCCCTTAATTCATGGTTTACTTAAAGATTGTAAAATTAATATTCAAAATATCGAGGCAATCGCTTACACATCTGGGCCTGGTTTATCTGGTGCGCTATTAGTCGGAAGTAGTGTGGCTGAGTCTCTTGCGAGTGCATTAGGGATAAGATCTATTCCTATTCATCATCTTGAAGGCCATTTACTGGCACCTATGCTCGAAGATAGAAAGCCTAAATTTCCTTTTATTGCCTTACTAGTTTCTGGTGGCCACTCACAATTAATACATGTGAAAGAACTAGGTAGCTATAAAATTATAGGTGATACTCTTGATGATGCTGCGGGGGAAGCCTTTGATAAAACAGCTCAACTTTTGGGTTTAGGCTACCCTGGTGGAGCTGCTCTATCAAAATTAGCCGAAAAGGGATTAAAACATTTTGAATTACCAAGACCACTCTTGCATTCAAATGGTCTTGATTTTAGTTTCAGTGGTCTCAAAACAGCTGTTTTATACCTAGTTAGAAAACAAAAAAAATTAACAAAAGAAATTAAAGCTGACATCGCATACGCATTTGAGGATTCAATTACGGATGTTTTAGTGAAAAAAACAATCCAAGCATTAAAACAAGAAGGCTTAAAAAGAGTAATTATTTCTGGAGGGGTTGGGGCAAATAAAACTTTAAGAAAGAAAATTATAGCCGAATGCAACCAAAACGAATTTGAATACTTTTTTCCCGATTTAACTTTTTGTACGGATAACGGTGCAATGATTGCACTTGCTGGGTCACTTAGATTAAATATGCCTCCTAAAGAAAATTATTCATTTTCAGTTAAACCTAGATGGAAGCTGACTGAAATTTAACTATTTTTTAAATTTTAATTCTGTACCAGATAGTAATTTTTTAATATTTGCCTGGTGCTTGATAAGAATTATTATTGTGATGAGCGTGAAGGCAATACAGTATAAAGATTGATCCCTTAATATAAAGATAGCAACGACGGGTGCTGAAATTGCTGCCACAATTGCTGCTAAAGAGGAGTAACGCCAAATACCAAAAACCAATAGCCAAATACTTGCTACGATTAGAGCTAACTTAAAATTTAAAGCTATTAAAATTCCTATTGCTGTTGCAACTCCCTTTCCGCCACGAAATTTATAAAATACAGGATAAATATGTCCGATTAAAACTGCCAGTGCGACGCAGACAATTATTAAATCATTGAAGCCTAAATATTCTGCAATAGCTAAAACAAATATAGCTTTTAATAAGTCCCCTAATAAAGTAAAAATCGCTGCTTTTTTATTTCCGCTTCTCATGACATTGGTAGCGCCAGGATTTTTTGATCCTATTGTTCTTGGGTCAGGCAAGTTAAAAATTTGACTAACAATAATTCCAGAGGAAACAGAACCCACTAAATAAGCAAACAAGATTATTAATAACTGATTTATCATATAAACTATTATATTTCAAAAATCACAATCCATTAATGACTAACCATATTTTTCTTCAAAGACTAAAGGTAAATACTAAGATAGGTTACTTTGAATGGGAAAGAGCTTCCGAACAAGAATTAATTATTGATATAGATATAGAGCTGAGTGGTAATCAAATTTTTGACTCGGATGATATATCAAAAACAGTTGATTATGGGCAAGTAAGGGAATCCATAATGACAATAGCAAATAATCATAAATTTCATCTTTTAGAACCATTTGGTGAGGCAATTATTAAGAAACTCAAACATGAATTTCCATTCAAGAAGATTAGACTTAGGATAGCGAAACAGAAAATACTTCCTGATGCTGATCAAGTTGGCATTATTCTTGAGCGCTAGTTACCCTCTTGGATGATGAGACTTATGAATTGCTTTTAACCTTTCTCGAGCTACATGAGTATATATTTGTGTTGTAGAAATATCGCTATGACCTAACAACATTTGAACTACTCTTAAATCTGCCCCATGATTTATTAAGTGAGTTGCAAATGCATGTCGCAAAATGTGTGGAGAGATAGATTGTTTAATATTAGCAATAATAGAATATTTTTTTAATGAATGCCAAAAAGTTTGTCGCGTCATAGACTGCCCATGGTGAGTTACAAATAAATATTTTGATTTTTTATTTTTTAAAATATTTTCCCTTGCTGATGAAAGATATCTCTGAATATGATCCATTGCTTCCTCACCCATAGGAACCAAACGAGTTTTATCTCCCTTACCAGTAACCCGAATAACGCCATCAACAAGATTTAACTCTGTTAATTGAATATTAACCAGCTCAGTCACTCTAAGTCCACAAGCATATAAAAGTTCAATCATAGCCTTATCTCTCAACCCAATATCGATATTGACATCAGGTGCATCTAATAAACTTTCTACCTCATCCTCACTTAAACTTTTAGGTAGTGACTTTGGAATTTTTGGTTTTTGTATTTGCAAGGTGGGATCACTAGTTATCTTTTTCTCTCGATATAGAAACCTATAAAACCTTCTCAAAGTTGAAAGCAGTCTTGAGATACTTCTGGCTTTTGAAAATGGGAACTTGAATGACAGATATTGTTGAATATCTGATCTAGTAACCCTTTCTAAATCTAATGTTTTATTTTGATTTAGCCAATCAATAAAATTATACAAATCAAATCTATAACTATTTAGCGTATTCTTCGATAAGCCATCCTCAAGCCACAAATGATCAATAAATTCATCAATTAAGACATTCTTTTTTTTATCTGGTTTATCGAGCAATGAATTTCTTCCTTGTATCCTTTAACGTGAATTTTACTTAAACTTATCTAATTAGAATACTTTATTACTGAACAAAAAAAAGCCCCTTTAGGGGCTTTTTGAGAGGGTAGTTTTTTTATAACTATGCTTTATCTTCTGACGGAGCACTTTCATCTACTTTTGCTTCGGTTTCGACTTTATCTTCTGACGGAGCACTTTCATCTACTTTTGCTTCGGTTTCGACTTTATCTTCTTGTGGAAGATCTACTTCAGGGATAGCCTCAAATTCGTTATCACTCTCGCGAGCCTTTAAACGCTCGCTAATTCTTGCAGATTTACCTGAACGATCTCTGAGATAAAATAATTTTGCCCTTCTTACATCACCTCTTCTAACAACCTTAATATTGTCAATCAAGGGTGAGTGAAGCTGAAAGGTTCTTTCAATCCCTTCACCAGAAGAAATCTTTCTAACAATAAATGATGAATTTAGACCTCTGTTTCTACGTGCGATTACAACGCCTTCAAATATCTGTATACGTTTGCGATTTCCTTCAACCACCTTAACGCCAACAGCTACTGTATCTCCTACATCAAATTTTGGGATTGATTTTCCTAGTTTGGCAATCTCTTCATTTTCAAGTGTTTTAATTATATCTACCATAAACCTTTTTCCTTTTTATTATTTAGCCTTGTTCCTGCTCTTGTTCGATTTCTTTAAGCAGCCGAGACTCTTCTTTTGTAAGTGATTTATTAATTAATAAATCGGGTCTTTTTAACTTCGTTTCTTTAAGTGACTCTTTTAATCTCCAAATTCTAATTTTTTCATGATCACCAGACAATAAAATACCTGGTACCTTCAATCCTCTTACTGACTCGGGCCTTGTAAAGCTAGGGTGGTCTAGCAATCCATTTACAAAGGAGTCTTGATTTACTGACTCTATATCATTTAATACCCCAGGGATTTGCCTAATCAATGCGTCCATTAATAACATTGCCGGAAATTCTCCCCCACTTGTAACAAAATCTCCAATCGAAATCTCTTCATCAATCCATTTATTTAGACGCTCATCTACGCCTTCATATCTGCTAGCTATCAATATTAATCCTTCTTCATTCGATAGCTCTTTTACTTTTTCATGTTTTAATCTAGAGCCTTTAGGTGTTAAATGGATTACCTTACGCCTTTTTATACCTAAACTTTTTTCTCTAGCTCTTGCTGATTCAATTGATTCAATCAAAGGGTCAGCCATCATTACCATTCCTGGACCACCGCCATAAGCTCTATCATCTACGGTCTTATGGGTATCTGTTGCAAAATTTCTAGGATTTATAAAATTAATATCAACAAATTTTTCTTTAAACCCCCTGCCAACAACACCAAACTTAGTTAATGCACCGAACATTTCAGGCATTAGCGTTACTAAATCTATCAAAAATATTTTAGAAGCTTTCATCCCAATCAACAATTATCTGTTGTTGCTTCAAATTTATTTTTTTAACAGTCATTTTTGTGTAGGGAATTAATCTTTTTTTTTCTCCCTCGACAACAAGAACATCATTTGCGCCTGTTTCTATAAATCCTGTTAATTTTCCAAATAATAATCCATCAGTGTTATGGACTTCGCATCCAATTAAATCATCCCAATAAAACTTATTATCAGTTAACTTTGGTAGAGACTTTTTTAAGACTCCTACCCAATAATTTCTATATCCGTCTGCTACTGTTCTATCATCAATACCTTCAAACTTTACCATCATTCTATTTTGACTAATTTTGATGCTTTCAACAGATAAATTAGACCAATTTGTCTCATCAGATGATATAAACCATTGTTTATAATTTTCTAATGTTTCAACTAATTCTGTAAAAACTTTTACTTTAATCCAACCTTTTATTCCAAAGGATCCAACTAGCTGCCCCATTACTAAATAATCTTCTTTCATAAAAAAGATTACATCAATTTAATTATTTATCGTCAGCCTCTTTTGGAGCCTCTTCTTTTGGAGCCTCTTCCTTAGGAGCTGCGGCTTCTTCTTTTGGAGCCTCTTCTTTTGGAGCTTCTTCCTTAGGAGCTGCGGCTTCTTCTTTTGGAGCCTCTTCTTTTGGAGCTTCTTCTTTTGGAGCTTCTTCCTCAGCTGATACTGCCTCTTCTACTTTAGCTGCTTTTTCAGCAGCTTTTTTATTTTTTCTTGCCAGAGCTTTAGCTTCGTCTTTCTTTTTCATGGCAACAAGTCCATCAGGACCTTTTGCATTTAACTTTACTATTCTATTAACAGTCTCAGAAAGTTGTGCACCGTTTGATTGCCAATATTCAATTCTTTCAGACTCTAACCTAAGCGTTTCAGACCCTTCTCTAGCACTAGGATTATAAAAACCTACCCGCTCAATAAATCTTCCATCTCTTTTTTTGCTTGACTCAGCAACTACAACATTAAAGTAAGGTCTTTTTTTGGATCCACCTCTTGAAAGTCTAATAACTACCATAATCGAAATCTCTTTATTTAATTTATTTACAGAAAGGCGGAAATTTTACGCTATTTTAGCTATATTTGGCAAATTAAATTATTGATTTTTTATAAATATTTCGTTGGGTCAGGAAGACCTGCATTTTTAAACCCAGCCTTTCTCAAACGACAAGAATCACATTTACCACATGCCAAACCTTCAGAACTTACCTGGTAGCATGAAATTGTAAGAGAATAATCAACACCTAACTCAATTCCTTTAAGAATAATTTCTTTTTTTGAAAGCTTTATTAATGGAGTATGTATTTTAACTAAATCTCCCTCAACCCCTTTTTTTGTTGCTAAATTCGCCATTTTTTGAAAACTACTGATGTATTCTTCTCTACAGTCAGGATAGCCTGAGTAATCTACAGCGTTCACACCAATAAAAATATCGGTACAGTCTATTGACTCTGCCCAAGCCATAGCAAGTGACATCATAATAGTATTTCTTGCAGGTACATAAGTAATAGGTATACCGGTGGATAAATTTTCAGGGATACTAAGAGAATTGTTCGTTAATGCCGAATTATTTAACCAACTTAAATCAATTTCAACTTCTTTTAAATCCTTAACTGAAAAATATTTTGCAATTTTTTTTGCCGCTATTAATTCATAGTTATGACGTTGATGATAATTTACACTTAACGCATAACACTCATAATTATTTTCTTTCGCGATTGCTAAAGTTGTCGCTGAATCTAGGCCTCCAGATAACAGTATAATCGCTTTCTTAGACACCCTTTTTTTCTCCCCAAATTATTTTATGTAGTTGCACCTGAAATCTAACAGTTAGATTATCCTCTAGAATCCACTCTGATAGATTCTCATAGGATAAATTTTCATATACGGGTGAAAAAATTATTGGTGCTTTATCAATTAAATTTTCTTCTTTAATAAATGTTTTTGCCCATTCATAGTCCTCTCTACTTGAGAGAACGAATTTTATTTCATCCTTATTATTTATTAAAGCAAGATTTTTTCTATCGTTTTTTAAGTGCTCACCAGAATCTGGCGTTTTGATATCAAGAATAACTTTTGTCCTTTTATCAATACCTTCAATACTTAAAGCACCTCCAGTCTCCAGTGAAACCTGATAATCATTATCACAAAGTTTTTTTAAAAGTTCCCAACAAGGCTTTTGAGCAAGAGGCTCACCGCCTGTCACTGTCACATACTTAGTTTTATATTGAGAAATATCTTTGAGTATTTCATCAAGTGACATATTTTTCCCGCCATGGAAGGCGTAAGCAGTATCACAATATGTACACCTCATTGGGCACCCAGTTAGACGAATAAATATAGTGGGGAGACCTATACGAGAGCTTTCGCCCTGAAGTGAAAAGAAAATTTCGTTTATTTTAAGAGAGGTCACTTGATTAAAACCCGGAATTTATAATTTAATTGATTCTAAATCCTTAAGTCTCTTTTTGGCGCTCGGAATAATGTCAGCATTTGGATATTTTTTTATCAAGGTTCTGAGGGTTTGTTTTGCTTTTGTTATTCTTGTTAATTGGATTTGAGAATTTGATACTTGGTATAAGCTGTTGGGTGCTATTGGATTATCAGGGTACTCTAAAACTATTTTATTAAATGTATTGATTGCTGCTTTGTAGTTTCTTAATGCAAATTGTGTGTATCCTAAATTATACTTAGCCTCAGGTAATAATTCTGAACTAGGATAGTTAACAACAAATTTATCAAGTGCATCAAAGGCTTCTTTGTATTTGGTAGCTGTTATAAGTTTTTTCGCATCTTCAAATTCCTGATATTCTATATTTTTATCCACTAATGGTGGGAGATCAGCTGCCTGCGGAATTGGTTCAGGAGCAATTTCAGGAAGTACTTCTTCTTCTTGAATAAGAAGGTTATTTTGAGCTAAGGGTTCGTTGGTTGGCGCAGAATCAGATGAGTTTACGTTATTTTCTATTTTCAACGCACTATCTTCAATTTTTTGTAAACGCTCATTTAATTCTTTATATAAAACTTTTTGGCGCTCTTCTGATGTTTGTAATGCATAGGTTAAGACTTCAACTTCACCTCTTAACTTAGCAAGGTCATCAAAAAGGGTATTTATTCGTTCGGAAAGGCTATTTATTAACTTCGGATCTACCTTGTTATTATTCTCGAAATTTGTAAATTTTTCGTTTAATTGAAACTCGATTGAGCTTTGAAGCGCATTGAGTTGGTCTTGTATCTCATTTAATTTCTTTCTTGCTCCCTCATCCTCAAATAGTGCGTAAACAGAATTTGAGAGCAATAAAAGACCAACCCATAAATAGCGTTTCATTCAGCAGTTTTACTCTACTGTGTAGACAATGTCTGCTCGTCTATCTTCTCCACATGAGTTTTGTTCAACACAATCTAAGTTAGCATATTCCTTACCATAGCTTACTGTTTCGATTTGAGAATCATCCACTCCAAATGAATTAAGTGCTTCTTTTACAGCAACAGCTCTTTTTTGTCCAAGAGATAGATTATATTCGTGAGAGCCACGATAGTCGGTATTACCTTGAATTTTCATATTAGCTGCAGGTGTTTCATTTAAGTATTTAGCATGCGCTTGAATAACTTCCATATATTCTTGCTTAACTACATACTTATTAAAGTCAAAGTAAATACCTCTTTTATCTTTTGCTAAAAGTGGATTGCCTCTTAATTCTTCAAGATTTAAATCAGGTGATGTATATGCTGTTCCTTGATTATCATCAGAAGATTGCATAGACTCTGATTCAGACTGAGGTGGATTTAATGGTTGCGCTTCTTGAAGCTCTGTCGAAGCACAGCCGGCTAGTAATGCACCTAAAAGAGCTGTTAATAATATTGATTTTTTCACCTTTTTCCCCTTTTTATGTAATATTTAATTTTTAATTGGTCCCCAAGCAGGTTCTTGAACTTGTCTGCTGCCTAATGGCAAGGGATCAATTTTTAATCCATTTATTGATACTGTACCAATTTTTGTGGTTTTTCCATAGTCTTTATAAACAAATAATACCATATGTCCGTTTGGAGCAAAAACTGGTGCTTCATCCAATGGCCCCTTTGTAAGCTTGAGTACTTGGTTGGATTGAAGGTTTTGAAGAGCCACTTTAAATTTACCCTGATCTTGAGTTAAATACAAAAGTAGTTTTCCATCATAAGATAAGCTCGGATATAAATTATATTTTCCCTCAAAAGTCACTCGACTTACTTCAGATGATTCAAGATTAAACTTATAAATCTGAGGTCCGCCCCCCTGATTTGAGGTGTAATAAATATCTTTTCCATCTGGGGACCATGATGGCTCAGTAGTAATTGACCTTGATCGAATTAACCTCTTAACATCAGAACCGTCAGCATTAATCAAATAAATTTGTGAATTTGTGTTGTATGTCAAAACAATAGCTAATCTTTTTCCATCTGGTGACCAGGCAGGTGCACTATTATTACCTTTAAAATTTGCAAGAAGCTTTCTTTTACCCGTTGCAATTTCCTGAATATAGATAACTGGCTTTTCTTTTTCAAAGGAAACATAAGCAATCTTTTTTCCATCAGGAGACCACCTTGGTGAAATAATTGGCATTTTTGAATCTAATAAACTTGTAATGTTGTAGCCATCATAATCAGCAATATTGAGTTTAAATTTTTGATTATTATATTTTTCAACAAAAGCGATTTTTGTATGAAAAACACCCTTACTTCCTGTCAATCTTTCATAAACCTTATCTGATACTTTATGCCCAATAGCACGAATTTGATTGTTTTTACCTACATACTCTCCACTTAATATTGTTTGTTGTTTATAAATATCAATTAAGCTCCAACTAACTTTAACTTTTTCCTTTTGAACAGAATCAATCCTACCAATGATTAAAAATTGTGCCTCTAAACTCTTCCACTGTGAAAAATTTACTTCTTTATCGCTATTGGGGGAGGCAGCTACTCCACGAGTATCGAGTGGATAAAATAAGCCTGATCTTCCTAAATCCCCTTTGATGACTGAGTTAATTTTGCCAATATCTTTTTGGGCTCCAAAACTTTTGAATGGCATCACCGCAATTGGAATTTGGCTAGCCTTTCCACCCAAAATTTCAATTACTTCAAGCGCATGAATAACGCTTGATGAAAAAAATAAAAATCCAGCAAAAATTATGTTTAAAAACTTATTCATTAAACTATTCGACTCCGTTTGGATGAAATTTCAACTCTAAATTTTTCAATTTACTAAATAAACCACTGTCTTTTGGAAGAGGGAGTGGTTGTGATTGGATTATCGCTCTTTCAACAGCATCATCACAACTTTTTATTTTACTCGATTTGGTCATTTTAGGTTGTCCCAGTAAATCACCTGTCGGCATCAAGCTTATTCTAAATTCTAAAGTAATATAATCTAATCCACACAGTTGTTGATTTACATTTTGCTGAATTTTTTGCTGAATAAGCAGTTTATACTTATTTAATTCTCCAGTATTTACTCCTCCTTTGACTTCATTTTCGCCTTCAAGAGCAGGTTTTTTTTGTTGCTTAAGTTCATTTTCTCTCAATTCAGCCTGCATCTTTTCTATTTTTTGTTGTTCAATAATCTGTTGCTGTAAGCGTTCCACTTTTTCCTTTTCAAGCATTTCTTTTTTTAATTTATCTATTTTTTCTTGTTTTAATACCTTTTTTTTAAGCTCTTTAATTGCCTTTTGTTTTTTTAATTTTTTTGCTTTTGCTTCAGCAGCTCTTTTTTCAGCAGCTTTCTTTTTCTTTAGTTTAATATCTGCTTCTTTTTGAGCCTTTGCCTTTGCCTTTGCCTTTGCCTTTGCTTCAGCAGATTTATGAGCCTTAGCATTTTGTTTTTGTTTAATTTTTTTCTTAGGGCTTGCTTGAGTCTTGTTTATTTTTTTTTGGACCGGAACACTATCCCAGAGCTCTACCTCACCATAGTATGGTGTTTTTGTTTGCCATCCAACAGAAAAAACCATAACTAAAAAAAGTGCTAGGTGAATTGCGAATGAAAATAAATTGGCTTGCAATTCATCATTATTTTCCAACTTTATAAATTTCATTTAATTATTCAGGTTTAAGTAGTAAACCTACTTTGTTAAATTCATTTTGCTTTAATAAGTCCATTAGTGAGATTACTGCTCCGTATTTTACTTTCTCATCAGCAGCGATAACAATAGATTGGGTTGGATCTTTCTCTAATTTCTTTTTTAACAGCACTAATAATGAATCTTTTTTGTATGACTTACCATTGACTTCAATTTTTGAATTTTTTTTAATCGATATTACGATTGGATTACTTTTTTGCTTCAACGACTGTCCTACTTTTGGGAGCTCAACAACGCCTGGATTTGTCATGGGTGCCGTCACCATAAAAATAACTAATAAAACTAACATTACATCAATGTATGGCACCACATTGATTTGATCCATCATCCTTCTTTTTCTCATGAAACTATCCTTTACGATCCATGATGTTGATAAATTCCTCCATAAAACTTTCATACCTAATTGAAATTCTATCGACTTTAGAGGCAAACTTGTTGTATGCGATGACTGCAGGTATTGCTGCAAATAATCCAATTGCTGTTGCAATTAATGCTTCTGCAATCCCAGGGGCTACCTGAGCTAAAGAGGCTTGCGCCACATTTGCCAGTCCAATAAATGCATTCATAATTCCCCAAACCGTTCCAAAAAGTCCTATGTAGGGGCTGACTGATCCAACAGATGCCAAAAAGGGTAAATGTCTATCTAGTGTGTCAACCTCTCTGTTATATGTCGCACTCATTGCTCTCCTGACACTTTCAACACTTTTTTTATCAAGAGCACCTGTATTTTTATTTGACATATACTCTTTATAACCAGCTTTGAATATCACAGGTAATCCAAGTATGTCTTTTGGTGGTTTGATACTTACTGACTCATATAGGTTGCTTAAGCTACCGCCTGACCAAAAAATTTTCTCAAAGTCATCCGTATTTTGCTCTGCCATTTTTAGCGTTTTAATCTTAAGATAAATAATTTTCCAAGAGGCCATAGATGCAATTACTAAGATGAGCATTACAGCTTGAACAGGGAGACTTGCATCCCAGATTAATGAAAAAAAGGATAAGTCACTACCTATAGTCATAATATCTCCATTTGTTGTTTTATTAATTTTGGAATTCTTTGGGGTTTAAAAGTCTCAGAATGTATACAAGCAATGCTTACTTTGGCTGAAGTATAAAGCTCTGAATTCTTCATTATATTTTGAGTTAAATCTACCTTAGATGCGCCAATCTTATCTAGAGAAGTTTCAATGTCAAGTTCATCGTTAAAGCGTGCTGCTTTTTTATAATTTATATTAACGTTGGCTACCACAAATATTATTTTATCCTTTTTCTTCAAGTCAACTTGGTTTAATTCAAGACTTCTAAGCCATTCTGTTCTTGCACGCTCCATAAACTTAAGATAATTTGAGTGATAAACAACACCCCCGCTGTCTGTATCCTCAAAGTAAATTCTTACACTCCATTTAAATGGTAAATGATCTACCATAAGTTCTCATTATTATTATTTTTAGGCATCGAAATCCCAAAATGTTTATAAGTTTGTGGTGTCGCCACTCTTCCTCTTGGCGTTCTCATCAAAAAACCCTGCTGAATAAGATAAGGCTCTATCACATCCTCTATCGTCTCTTTTTCTTCTCCAATAGCCGCAGCTAAATTATCTAAACCCACAGGTCCTCCTGAAAACTTTTCAATAATTGCCTTTAAAAAAGTACGGTCCATAAAATCTAACCCAATTAAATCAACATCCAACATTTTTAATGCCTGGTTAGCTATTTTTTCGTTGATTTCACCCTCTGCTTTAATGTCTGCATAGTCCCTGACTCTCCTGAGCAATCTATTAGAGATTCTAGGCGTACCTCGAGAGCGCTTTGCTATTTCAGAAGAGCCTTTTTTATCAATAGTTGTTTCAAGTAGTCCCGCACTTCTTAAAACAATTTTAGCTAACTCATCATTTGTATAAAATTCAAGACGAGAAACAATCCCAAATCTATCACGAAGCGGATTAGTTAACATTCCAGCCCTTGTTGTTGCTCCAATCAAAGTAAATGGAGGTAATTCTAATTTAACAGACCTTGCAGAAGGCCCCTCACCAATCATAATATCTAATCGATAATCTTCCATAGCTGGGTAAAGAATTTCCTCTATGACAGGTGATATACGATGAATCTCGTCTATAAACAGAACATCATTAGCTTCTAAATTTGATAATAACGCAGCTAAGTCACCGGTTTTCTCTAAAACAGGACCTGAAGTTTGTTTGAGATTTACACCCATTTCATTTGCAATAATATGTGCTAGTGTCGTTTTCCCTAAACCAGGGGGTCCAAACAAAAGAAGATGGTCTAGGGGTTCTTTTCTTTTTTTTGCGGCCCCTATGAAGATTTCTAACTGCTCTCTTATTTTTTCTTGTCCAACGTAATCTACTAATTCTTTAGGTCTTAATGCCCGCTCAAAATTTTCTTCCTCACTGCTTACAGCTTCACTATTTTTAAACTGATCAGGTTCAATCATTTTTTACCTATTTTAGTAATTTAATTTGATAATAATTTTAAAGCCTGTTTGATCCCATCATTTACTGTGACATTTGCATCTAAATCTTTTGTTACAGTTAATATATCTTTCTGATTATATCCCAGAGCTAATAAAGCATTTTGTATGTCACTTAACTCAGATGATCCTTGATTTTTCGAAGACGCAAACTCTGTATCTGAGAATTTGTCTTTAAGTTCCAAAATCAATCTTTCCCCTGTTTTTTTTCCAATACCAGGTATTTTTGTTAAAGAGTTTACATCTTGGGTTTGAATCGAATGCGTCAGCTCATTGACTGTCATTCCACCTAAAATTGATAATGAAGCTTTAGCACCAATACCATTAACTTTTAGCAACTTTCTAAAGATTATCCTTTCTTGATCTGTTGCGAAACCAAATAATAATTGTGCGTCTTCTCTAACAAGAAAATGTGTCAGCAACACTACTTCGCTTCCGACTTCTGGCAAGTCATAAAAAGTTGTCATCGGAACCTCTATTTCATAACCGACGCCATTACAGTCAACTAAGATATGTGGGGGGATTTTTTCTAAAATTTTTCCTTGAATACGTCCAATCATATTATTCTGCCTGATTTCATTCGGTTACCTACCCCCAGTCTTCCAAGTGAATCACTAATATTAGCATGACAAATAGCACAAGCGAGTGCATCTCCTGAATCCGATCCAGGAAGTGAAGGTAACTTTAGTAACCTTTGAACCATAGTCTGGACTTGAAGTTTATCTGCATGGCCATTGCCTACTACAGATTTTTTGATTTGAAGAGCTGTATACTCGTAAATGTTAATATCTTTAGATACGATTGCTGCTATTGCTGCACCTCTAGCTTGGCCAAGTAGCAGCGTAGACTGAGGATTGGTATTTACAAACACTTTTTCAATTGCAACAATACTAGGGCTAAACTTTTCAATCACCTCATCAATCCCTTTAACTATAATTTTAATTCGTGCAGCTAAATCAAGATCTTGTTTAGTCGTTTTGATTGTTCCACTTGATTCATATATAAAGTTTTGTTTTTCCTGATGAATAACACCATAGCCAGTGACTCTCAATCCAGGATCAATGCCTAAGATCGTATTCAATGATTAGTTATTCTTCAAAATTTGCATTTGTATAGACTTCCTGAACATCATCTAAATCCTCTAAAATATCTAATATTTTTTGCATCCTCGAAACGTCATCACCTTTTAAATTGATTTCATTTTCTGCCTTCATTGTTAACTCAGCTAATTCTTTTTTAAAGCCTAATTTTTCGAGCCCCTCATTTATTTTAGTAAAATCATTTGGGGCGGTAATAATCTCAATACTTTTATCATCATTAATAATGACATCATCCGCCCCTAAATTAATTGCTTCATCCATGAGTGCTTCACTATCATCTAAAGGGGCAAAGAAGATGCTGCCGCAATGTTTGAATAAAAATGAAACAGATCCATCAGTACCAAGGTTGCCTCCATTTTTTGATAAAGCGTGTCTCACATCAGCTACTGCACGCACTTTATTATCTGTTAAACAATCAATAATAATTGCTACTCCACTGATGCCATAACCTTCATACCTAATCTCTTCGTAATTAACGCCTTCTAATTCACCAGTTCCTTTCTTTATGGCCCTTGTAATATTTTCAGCCGGCATACTTTGTTCTTTCGCAGTTGTAACTGCAGACCTTAATCTCGGATTAAAATTAATATCTCCTCCACTCAACCTTGCAGCGACAGTAATCTCCTTGACTAACTTTGTAAAAATTTTTCCTCTCTTGGCGTCTTGTCTTCCCTTACGATGCTGAATATTTGCCCACTTTGAATGCCCTGCCATACTCAATCCTATCTAAATATTTTTTATTGGTTATAGTTTATCAGTAAACTTAATTCTCTTAGAAAGTAGATTTGCTTTAACTTTAAATTTTTAACACTTTTGCTTAAAACTGATAATTTGGTTATGCTGTTTTTATACATATCCGACATATTTTAATGAAAACACTTAAGCAAATTATTGATACAAAAGATATTAAAGAGCTACTGACAATTTCTCCAACTCAAACTGTCATCGAAGCTCTTCTAGTTATGGCTGAATATAAAATTGGTGCTTTGTTAGTGACAGATAAAAATAAGATGGTGGGGATCATTTCCGAAAGAGATTATGCTAGGGAAATCATTCTTCACAAAAAATCTTCAAAAGAAACCTTAGTCAAAGACATTATGACTAAGAAAGTTTTATCTCTTCAGCCCTCGGATTCATTTGAAAAGGGTTTAGAGGTAATGTCAGAGAAAAAAATTCGTCATATTCCAGTTCTTAAAGGAAATGAAATTGTTGGCATGGTTTCGCAAGGCGACCTTGTCAAAGAAATGATCAGTCACCAAAAAGATTTAATCATTCAACTTGAAAGCTTCATTCAAAATTAAATTTATTCACCGATTATTTTAACTAGCGCTCTCTTCTTTCTTCTTCCGTCAAATTCACCATAGAAGATTTGTTCCCATGGACCAAAATCCAGCTTTCCTTCTGTAATGGCAACAACCACCTCTCTGCCCATGACCTGTCTTTTAATATGTGCATCGGCATTATCTTCACCAGTGTCATTATGTCTATAATGACTCAAGGGTTCATGAGGCGCTAATTCCTCAAGCCATTTTTTATAGTCATGATGTAAGCCTGATTCATCGTCGTTAATAAAAACACTCGCCGTAATATGCATTGCATTGACTAATACAAGCCCTTCTTGGATTCCACTTTCAGCTAAACATGAATTCACTTCAGGTGTAATATTGGTAAAGTGCATTCTTTCTGGGGCATTAAACCACAATTCCTTTTTATAACTTTTCATATCAACCTCTCTTTAAGATTTATCTAAAAAAATTAATTCAATCCCGTTGCCTGCAGGGTCTTTAAAAAATAACTGTTCAATATTAATTTCAGGGATATACCTCTCTTTAAATGTAATGTTGTTTTTTTCAAGAATTTCTGTAAAGAAAACTTTATCGCTAGCAGAAAATGAGACGTGATCGAGCGTTGAATTTACATTGATTAAGTTTTTAACATTATCTTTTGAAGAACTGAGGTGAAGTACATCTTTCTCTTTTGCATAAAGCCAATATCCTTTGCTTTTAAAAGGGGGTCGATGGCCTAGCTTTAATCCTACGATATTAATATAGAAGTCTTTTAAAATCTCAATCATCTTTTCATCTGAACGAAGATTGTAATGATCAATAGCGTTAATCATTTTTTTGAGAAACTGTTAACCTTTTTTTAATATGGAGCTCTCTTAACTGTTTGTCATCAACTTCATTTGGTGCATTTGTTAATAGACACTGTGCTTTTTGAGTTTTTGGAAAGGCAATCACATCTCTAATAGAATCAGCACCTGCCAAAAGTGTCACGATTCTATCGACTCCAAAAGCTATTCCGCCATGAGGAGGTGCGCCATATTGAAGTGCTTCTAATAAAAAACCAAATTTTTCCTGTGCTTCATCCTTAGAGATATTTAAAGCCTTAAACACCTTTGATTGAACATCGCTCTTATGGATACGTATAGAGCCGCCTCCAACTTCAGAGCCATTAATAACCATGTCATATGCTTTTGATAAACATTTACCTGGATCTGAATCAAGAAGATCCTCATGTCCATCTTTTGGTGCAGTGAAAGGGTGGTGCAGAGCATTCCACCTTTTATTCTCTTCGTCAAAATCAAACATGGGGAAATCAACTATCCATAAAGGTGCCCAAACTAAATCATTCACAAGGCCTTTGTCATGTCCAATTTTTTCTCTCAAAGCACCCAATGCCTCATTAACAACTTTCTCTTTATCTGCACCAAAGAAAATTAAATCTCCATTAGATGCACTAGTTTTATCCATGATTGCTTCTAATGCATCAGGATTAATATTTTTTACAATTGGACTCTGAAGACCGTTTTCATCAAGTTTTGAAACATCATTAATCTTAATATAGGCTAAACCTTTAGCACCATAAATCTTTACAAATTCGGTGTATGCATCTATCTCAGATCTTGAAAGCTCAGATCCACCCGGTATTTTTAGTGCAGCCACTCTACCATTTGTCATATTTGCTGCTGAGGAAAAAACTTTAAACTCAACCTTCTTGAGCTCTTCTGTTAAATCAACAAGCTCAAGGGTGACTCGAAGGTCGGGCTTATCAGAACCATACTTATTCATTGCATCAGCGTAAGTGAGCTGAGGGAAATTTTTTGGAAGCTTTATATCCATGGTGTCTGAAAACATTTGACGAATCATGCCTTCATTAATCTGCATTATTTCTTTTTCATTTGAAAAAGAAAGCTCAATGTCTAATTGAGTAAATTCTGGCTGTCGATCGGCTCTTAAATCTTCATCTCGAAAGCATTTAGCAATTTGAAAGTATCTATCAAACCCAGAAATCATTAACATTTGCTTAAATAACTGGGGGGATTGAGGCAATGCAAAAAATTCACCTTGGTGGACTCTTGAAGGCACTAAATAATCTCTAGCTCCCTCTGGGGTACTCCTTGTTAAGATTGGTGTTTCGATCTCCATAAAATCATTTTTATCAAGATAAGTTCTAAAATTTTTAGAAATATCGTATCTCAGACGAAGATTTTTTTGCATCACATCTCTGCGAAGATCAATAAAACGGCTTTCTAACCTAACTGACTCTGAAATTGTTTCATCGTCAAGCATAAAAGGTGGTGTTAGTGAAGGATTAAGGATTGTAACTTCCGACGCTAGCATTTCAACTTCTCCTGAGGGTAAGTTTTTATTAATAGTGCCTTCAGGTCTAAGCCTTACCTTACAAGTAACTTGTAAAACAAATTCATTACGAACGGATTCACCAGCTTTAAAGGCTTCAGGTGTATCAGGGTCTATCACAATCTGAGCTAGCCCCATCTTGTCTCTAAGGTCAATAAATATTACGCCGCCATGATCTCTTCGACGATGAGCCCAGCCACATAAAGTTACCTCTGTATCCACATGGGATTTATTTAATTCACCACAAAAATTTGTTCTCATTTGACTTTCTACTTTCTTTTCTTTTTATTATTTTTAATAAACTCTTTATCTGTTGTTGAAACACCCATAGAGATGACATACTTTAAAACCTGATCAACGCTTAGATCAATCTCAATAATTTTTTTCGTGGGTACGATCAATGTATATCCAGAAGTTGGGTTTGGTGTCGTTGGGACATAAACATTAACGAACTTACCTTTCAAATATTTAGCAATTTGATCATTTGGAACGCCTGTTATGAAGGCAAATGTATAGGTACCTGCATTTGGAAATTCAATTAAAACTGCTTTAGAGAAAGCTTGTCCAGAGTTGGATAAAAGTGTATCCGATACTTGCTTGATACCCTTATATATAGAGCTTATTACTGGTACCTTATTGAGAACATACTCATAAATTGTAATAATCTTTTTCCCAAAAAAGTTATTAGCAATCACACCGGTAAGAAAAACCACTATCAGAGTTACGATAACGCCATATCCGGGAATCGCACCACCAAAAAAGACATCAGGCTGAACCTCTTTAGGAAGGAATAATAATACTTGATCTAAAAATTGGGTGAGCGTAACTAGTACCCATAAAGTTAAAACAATAGGGATTAAAACTAAAAGACCCGTGAGTATATTTTTTTTAAACATTTGGTTTCTCGGTTTTCTTTGTTATTGATTTTTTTGTCGTATCATTTTTCTTTGAATCTTTTGCATCATTTTTATTCTTAAAATCCGTCTCATACCAGCCCGAACCTTTTAACTTAAAATTTGGAGCTGAAACTTGTTTAATAAAATTTTGACCATTACATTTAGGACATGAAATTATTGTTGGCTCACTAATTTTTCTGATTAGATCTTCCTTATAATTACAGTCTTCGCATATGAATTCATAAATTGGCATAAAATTTATTTAAATATTTTTAAAATGGAATATCGTCTTCCAATTGATCAAAGGATTCAACAGCAGGAGAGGGCGCTTTCGTCGGCTCATTAGATGATTGGCTTTTTTGTTGCTCAAAATTACCTGATGAGTCACCTCCACCTGAAGCATTATCTTTAGAACCAAGCATCTGCATTGTCGCAGCAACGACCTCCGTCGTATACCTATCCTGGCCATCTTTTGTTTGCCATTTTCTTGTTTGAAGTTTTCCCTCCACAAATATTTGACTTCCTTTCTTAAGATATTCTTTAGCAATTTCTGCTACTTTTCCAAACATTACAATTCGATGCCACTCAGTTTGATCAATTTTTTCTCCTGTTTTATCTTTATATGAACTGCTCGTAGCTAAACTAAAATTACAAACTGCAGTTTCATTTGGCATATAACGAACGTCAGGATCTTGTCCCAATCTTCCAACTAAAATTACCTTATTGACTGACATAATTAATAATCCCCTTAAGTATTTTTTAAACCCTTTTTTAACTCAGGCATTTTTATTGATAAAGAAAAAATAAACCAAATAGATATCATAATTCCACAAAAATAAAAAACACCTACATAACCAAAATTCTTAGCAGCGAGACCTCCCAGAATGCCGCCAAAAAACATTCCTAATGACTGACATGTATTATACACCCCTAAAGAAAATCCTTTTCTATCAATCGGTGCAATTCTGCTCACCAAGCTGGGAAGTGAAGCCTCTAAAAAGTTAAAGCCTATAAAGTAAATCAATAAGGCCAAGCTTATATTTAGTATTTCATTAGAATAATTGATGAATAAAAATTGAGATAAAAATAAAAGAATGATTGAGAATAAAAATGTTTGTTTGGACAGCTGCCACCTTTGTGAAAAAATAATCATAGGCACCATAAAAACAAATGATAAAAATAATATGGGGAGGTAGATGCTCCAATGCTCTTCAAGTGGCAAGCTGCCTTTTGTTATTAGATAATAAGGAATTGTGATAAACAAGGCAATCTGAGTTGCGTGCAAAACAAATATACCTAGGTTAAGTCGATTTAAATCCCATCTTTTTAGAATAAATAAAAAATCACTAAGGTCGTATGAGGTTTTCTTTTTATCGGAAGCTTCAGTTATAAAAAATTTAATGACAAGTATAGCAATAATCGACAAAACTCCCATTAAAATAAAAATGCCTGATACCCCTATTAATTCATTAATCAGGGGACTTAGCACGAGCGATAAAGCAAAGGTTAGGCCGATGGATACACCCACAATACCCATTGCTTTTGTTCGGCTTTCATCAGAGGTTAAGTCTGCTAACAATGCACTTAAAACTGCTGAAATTGCGCCAGCACCCTGAATAGCCCGTCCTAAAATTATCAATTCAATGTCATTAGTTAGGCCAGCACATAATGAACCTATAGTGAATAGTACTAAGCCAAAATAAATGACCTTTTTACGCCCGATAACATCAGATACCATCCCAAAAGGAATTTGAAAAATTGCCTGAGTAAGCCCATAGATTCCAAGTGCTAAACCTATCTGAAAGATCGATGGTTGACTTGGGAGTTCTGCAGCATAAATAGAAAAAATAGGTAGTATTAAAAAAATACCCAGCATTCTTAATGCATAGATAGAAGCTAAAATTGAGCTTGCTTTTATTTCATTGGGGGACATTCTGTCTTTCTGAACCATAAGAGTTGAATACGAGTCACATTAATCATAAATAATCCGTTATATTATCAGGTTGCGCATAATTAAATAAAAATTAATGAATTATATAAATATAAAAGGGGCGAGAACCCATAACCTAAAGAATATCTCTCTTAACCTTCCTCGAAACAAGCTGATTGTGATCACTGGTTTATCTGGATCAGGAAAATCATCACTGGCTTTTGACACCCTTTATGCTGAGGGACAAAGAAGATATGTCGAGTCATTATCTGCCTACGCTAGACAGTTTCTTGACCGTTTAAATAAACCTGACGTAGACCTTATTGAAGGACTTTCACCCGCAATATCAATCGAACAGAAATCAACTTCTCATAACCCAAGATCTACTGTAGGAACAGTAACTGAAATTCATGATTATTTGAGGCTTTTATTTGCAAGAGCAGGTGACCCTGTTTGCCCAGAACATAGCATAAAATTGGAAGCACAGACTATTTCGCAAATCGTTGATCAATTACTAGAACTTCCCGAAAATACAAAAGTAATTATTCTTGCGCCTGTTATAAATAATCGTAAAGGGAGTCATACAGACTTAATAAACGAACTCAGAGCTCAAGGGTTCATAAGGGTCCGATTGGATGGCACAATCTACGAGATAGATAATTTGCCAGAAATAGAAAAAAAAATAAATCACCAAATCGATGTAGTCATCGATCGGCTAAAAATAAATCAAGAGATAAAACAACGCATTACAGAATCCATTGAAACAGGTCTTAAATTAACCGATGGAAAGATTTTAGCGCTTGATATGGAAACAGAAGAAACGCGGCTTTTTTCATCTAAATTTGCGTGCCCCCATTGCGACTATGCAATCCCAGAATTAGAACCTAGACTTTTCTCCTTTAATAACCCGATGGGAGCATGTCCCGATTGTGATGGGTTAGGTCATAAAAGTTTTTTTGACCCAGAAAAAGTGGTTGCTTTGCCGCAACTGTCATTAGCCTCAGGAGCAATTAAAGGATGGGATAAAAGAAATCAATTTTATTTTCAAATTCTATCGAGCTTAGCTAAACATTATGATTTTGATTTAGAGACGCCATATGAAAATTTACCCTCAGAAATACAGTCAGTTATTTTATATGGAAGTAAAAAAGAAGTTATTAATTTTTCATACCTTAGTGAGCAAGGAAAGATTTACTCAAAATCACATACTTTTGAAGGCATTTTAAATAACCTCACGAGACGTTACCAAGAAACTGAATCTGGCATTGTCAGAGATGAAATTGCTAAATACTTAAATGTTCATACCTGTCCTACTTGTAAAGGAGCTAGATTGAGAGAGGAAGCAAGGCATGTTTTGGTTGGAGATCAAAATATTAATTTTATTTGTGAGCTTGCTTTGAGAAAAGCTTTTGATTTTTTTGAAAATCTCGAATTAAAAGGTGCTAAAGCTAAAGTTGCTGAAAAAATTATTCAAGAAATTAAAAATAGAATTTTTTTTCTTATCAATGTCGGGCTTGATTATTTATCCCTTTCTAGAACCGCAGAGACATTATCAGGAGGTGAAGCACAACGTATTAGATTAGCCTCTCAAATTGGAAGCGGGTTAACTGGTGTGATGTATGTTTTAGATGAGCCTTCAATAGGGCTTCATCAAAGGGACAATGCCAAATTACTAAAGACGCTAAAAAATTTACGTGACTTAGGTAACACTGTTATCGTCGTAGAGCATGACTATGATGCCATTATGGCAGCGGACTATGTTGTGGATATAGGTCCTGGAGCTGGACTCCATGGAGGTCAAGTTATCGCCGAGGGAACTCCTCAAGAAGTTTTAAATAATAAAGATTCCCTCACAGGTCAATATTTATCTGGTAAAAAAGTCATTGAATTATCAAAAGAAAAAACTAAACCTAATAGTGATTTTTTCCAAATTTTAAAAGCTAGTGGAAATAATTTAAAGGATGTAGATCTTAAATTACCGATTGGTTTGATGACATGCATTACGGGTGTCTCAGGGAGTGGAAAATCTACTCTAATCAACAATACTCTTTATCACTCACTCGCAAAGCATCTTTATAAGAGTAATTTAGAAATAAGCCCCCATAAGGAAATCAAAGGCTTTGATTTTTTTGATAAGGTTGTTGACGTCAATCAGAGTCCTATTGGAAGAACACCTAGATCAAATCCTGCAACTTACACTGGTCTTTTTACACCAATTCGAGATATATTTTCAAAAGTTCCTGAGAGCAAACTTCGAGGCTATGCTCCTGGCAGATTTTCATTTAATGTTAAAGGTGGGAGATGTGAATCATGTGAGGGAGACGGTGTCGTTAAAGTTGAAATGCATTTTTTGCCTGATGTTTATGTGAAATGTGATTTTTGTGAAGGCCAACGCTACAACAGAGAAACACTAGAAATTAAATACAAAAATAAAAATATACACGACGTTCTTTCTATGACAGTCGAACAAGCTTACGATTTTTTTAGTGCTATCCCTGTGATTGAAAGAAAACTAAAGACACTATTAAATGTGGGTTTGAGTTATATAAAACTAGGACAAAATGCCACCACACTGTCAGGTGGTGAGGCACAAAGAGTGAAGCTTGCCCTAGAGCTATCGAAAAGAGATACAGGAAGAACGCTATATATTCTTGATGAACCCACAACAGGGCTTCATTTTGCTGATATTCAGCTTCTTTTAAATGTTCTTCATCAATTGAAAAAAAATGGTAACACTTTAGCAATTATTGAGCACAATTTAGATGTGATTAAAACTGCTGACTGGATCATTGATTTAGGGCCGGAAGGTGGTGATGGTGGGGGGCAAATTATCGCAGAGGGACCCCCTAGTGAAATCTGCAAAAATAAAAATAGTTATACAGGAAAGTTTTTAAAAGATTACTTATAAAATTTGATAAATTGACCTAGTATCCGGTTTTTGTTTATGCCAAATTTTAAATGCGGCTGCAGCCTGTTCAACCAGCATTCCTAGCCCATCAGAAAATTTTGCTTTATTTTGTTCAGCCTTCAACAAAAATGGCGTTTGCTTGCCATACATCATGTCGTACCAAAAATATCCCTTTAAATTTTCTGGAAATATAGCACTTTCGTTACCCAACGACGATGAGGTTGCATTTATAATTAAATCAAAATTAATGTCTTCTTTTGGGCTTAAAATATTTAACATTACATTTTTTTCTTTTGCTAATGATGTCCAATAGTCTGCCATATCATGAGATTTATTTATAGTTCTATTAGTTAAAAAAACAGCTTGAGGTTGTTGTGAAATTAAGTCATACATCACCCCGTTGGATGCACCACCTGCACCAATAACTAGTATTTTTTTATTTTCTAAGCTCGCAATTTTTGTTAAAAGATCAGTCACAAGACCTAAACCGTCCGTTGTATCTCCAAATAATTTGTTGTTTTTTATAGAAATTGTATTTACTGATTTAGTCTGTTCAGCTCTTGAGGATAATTCGTCGCAAATTTCATAGGCTAAGTTCTTTAGAGGCAATGTAATATTTAGTCCCTCGTACCCCTCTTGCTTCAAATCAATGAGTGTTTTTTTAAAATTCATACCTTCTACATCTATTTTCTGGTAGTCAAGATTTATAGCAAATTGGTTTGCAAAATATTGGTGAATCTTAGGCGAGAGTGAATGTGATATTGGATGGCCTAACACAGCAAATTTTTTATTTAACTTAGTCATTTTTTTATTATAAAACGTATCTCTTGATGTACATAAATTTATATTTTGAATTACATTGGTGCATTTTTTAATATAATTGCACTATTTTAGTGCAATTTATGTCTTACATGTTTATATTTATATAAAAATAAGTAAAATTGCACCAATAAGTGTACTTAATGCGTAATAATTTAAAAAAAATAGAACATTAATTAAGGAGTAAATAGTATGTCGGTAGCTAATGTAATGAAAAAAATTAAAAGTAATAATGTTAAATTCGTTGATTTAAGATTTTCAGATACAAGGGGTAAAGAACAGCATGTGACGGTACCAATCTCTGCATTTGATAAGAGTAAGTTCACAGACGGGCATGCTTTTGATGGTTCCTCAGTTGCAGGTTGGAAAGGAATAAATGCTTCTGATATGTTACTTTTCCCAGATCCGAAAACGGCTAATATTGATCCATTTATGGAAGAGTCAACGCTCATTTTGACTTGTAACGTAGTTGACCCCGAAGATGGCAAAGGCTATGACAGAGATCCACGAACAATAGCAAATCGTGCCGAGCAGTATCTTAAAAAAACTGGCATTGGTGATACGGTCTACTTTGGACCAGAACCTGAATTTTTTGTTTTTGATTCTATTACTTGGGATTCAGGGATGAGCGGATCTTCCGTTAAAATAAGCTCTGAGGAGGCTGAGTGGGATTCCAAAACAGAACATGAAGGTGGTAACGTAGGTCACAGACCGAGAGTAAAGGGTGGTTATTTTCCAGTACCCCCTGTTGACTCACTTCAAGACCTTCGCTCTCAAATGTGTCTTACATTAGAAGAAATGGGCGTTCCAGTAGAGGTGCATCACCATGAAGTAGCCGGCTCAGGTCAGAATGAGATTGGTACTAAATTTTCATCACTCACAGAAAGAGCAGATTGGACTCAAATACTTAAATACGTAGTTATGAACACCGCACATCATTATGGCAAGACTGCCACATTTATGCCAAAACCTGTTCTTAACGATAATGGAACTGGCATGCATGTGCATCAATCTATTTGGAAAAATGGTAAAAACCTTTTTGCGGGAAAGAAATATGCTAACTTAAGTGATGAAGCACTTTACTATATTGGTGGAATTATCAAACACGGCAAAGCACTCAATGCAATAACAAATCCTTCAACAAATTCATATAAACGTCTTGTTCCAGGGTTTGAAGCACCTGTGATGTTGGCTTATTCAGCAAAAAATAGATCAGCAGCAATCAGAATCCCTCATGTCTCCTCAGATAATGCAAGAAGAATTGAAGTAAGGTTCCCAGATCCAACGGCTAATCCGTATCTTGCATTTAGTGCATTGATGATGGCAGGGCTTGATGGTATTCAGAATAAAATTCATCCAGGTGATGGTGAGACAAGAGATCTATATGACTTAACAGCACAAGAAGAAGCTAAAATTCCACAGGTTGCCGCCTCCCTTGAAGAGGCTCTGGCCGAGCTAGATAAAGATCGTGCGTTCTTAACACGAGGTGGTGTTTTTAGTGATGACTTTATCGATAGTTACATCGGACTTAAAATGGAGGATGTCACACGCATGAGAATGACACCACATCCTATAGAGTTTGATATGTACTACAGCCTATAAGAAATCGAATTAAGCGGGGCTAAGCCTCGCTTTTTTTTAGATAAAATTATCGTGCACTTTTATTGTGCATTAAATTTTTTTAATACCCATTAAAGGTTGAGAAGGCTTGGAATAAAATAATGAATAATAAGGTTAATAACATTAAATATGAGGGGATGGAGTCATTAGTCACAGCCGTTATAATTTGTGATAAAGATTTAATTATTAATTATATAAATCCAAGCACCGAGACGCTCTTTGAGGTCAGTTCTAAACAAGCTGTAAATAACAATATTAATATATTTTTTGAAGATACTAATAATTTTTTCAAAAAGATACTCCAAAAAGTTGACCAACAAAAAAATAGCTATAAGGAACATGAGTACTTCCTACAAACGCATCAGAAAAAAACAATCTGCGTCAGCTTAACTGTAACTGCTTTGATTGATTCTAATGAGGAATTTATTATTGAATTGATACCAATGGATCAGCAATTAAAAGTAGCCAGAGAAGAGAGAATGTTCATTCAACAGCAAGCAAACACAGAATTACTCAGAAATTTGGCCCATGAAGTTAGGAATCCTCTCGGAGGTCTGAGAGGGGCAGCTCAACTGCTTGAGCAAGAGCTAGATGAAGACACACTCAAAGAATATACACAAATAATTATTAATGAGGCAGATAGACTTCAAAACTTAATGAATCGAATGCTGACGCCACATCAAATGCCTGTTTACAAAAAAACCAATATTCATGAAATTTTAGAGCGGGTAAGAAGTTTAATTTTATCTGAATTTTCAAGTGATATCGCATTCATCAGAGATTACGATGTCAGTCTGCCAGAATTTATCGTGGACCGTGAAAAACTAATTCAAGCTATTTTAAATATCGCGAGAAATGGTGCGCAAGCCATGAAATTAAGCAACCAAGCCAATATGAAGCTATCTTTTGTCACTCGGGCAGAAAGGCAGATTGTTTTCAGGAAAAAGAAACATGCCACCGCTATTCGAATCGATATTATTGATAACGGACCAGGGATTAAAAATGAATTGATAGACAAAATATTTTTTCCTCTTGTTACCGGGAAAGAAAATGGTTCAGGCTTAGGCCTATCTCTTTCACAAAACTTAATCTCACTGCATCAAGGCATGATTGACTGTCATAGCGTGCCCGGGAAAACAGTTTTTTCTATTATTCTACCCATCGAGAATAATTTAATGCCGACCAAGGAGAAAAAATGAGCCAGGTCTGGGTGTTAGATGATGATAAATCAATTCGTTGGGTTTTTGAAAAAGCTTTAACAAAAGCGAATATCACTTTTGAATGTTTTTCTAATACGAATGAGGCAATAAACAAATTTAATCATGAAAAACCTCAGGCGATTATTAGTGACATAAGAATGCCTGGTGAATCTGGTATTGAATTTCTCACAAAGGTAAAAAATAAATTTCCAGAAATTCCCATCATCATCATGACCGCTTATTCAGATTTAGATACAGCTGTATCAGCCTTTCAAAAGGGTGCTTTTGAGTATATTGCCAAGCCTTTTGATATCAATAAAGTGGTCGATATCATTAATCAGGCCCTTGAATCTATAAGCAATAAAATTGGTGATGAAGTGTTGGGCGATCTACCTGAAATTATTGGTCAAGCCAAATCGATGCAGGATGTGTTTAGAGCGATTGGACGTTTAAGTCAATCCAATGCCATGGTATTACTCAATGGCGAATCTGGTTCTGGAAAGGAATTGGTCGCTAAAGCGATTCACCAAAATAGCCACCGAAAAAATAATGCATTTATTGCGATTAACACGGCTGCTATTCCCAATGATCTTTTAGAGGCCGAGTTATTTGGTTTTGAAAAAGGTGCATTTACTGGCGCAAGCGCCCAACGAAAGGGTAAATTTGAGCAAGCGAATCAGGGTACATTATTCTTAGATGAGATTGGTGATATGCCAGTCGATCTGCAAACCCGACTGTTACGTGTGTTGAGTGAAGGGCAGTTTTATCGAGTAGGAGGTCAGGATTTAATCAATGTTGACGTTAGAGTGATTGCCGCCACCCATCAAGATCTTGAAGTATTAGTTAAATCTGGTCGATTTAGGGAAGATTTATTTCATAGATTGAATGTTATTCGTATCAAGGTGCCGCCTCTTCGTGAGAGAGTTGAAGATATTCCGCTTCTATCACAATATTTTTTAAATAAAAGTGCCAAACAACTCAACGTGAAATTGAAATCTCTTTCACCAGAGGTCATTGAATATTTTAAGAACTTGTTTTGGCAAGGCAATGTGAGACAACTTGAAAATATTTGTCATTGGCTAACGGTGATGGCGCCCGGAAATGTCATTAATGTCAGTGATTTACCTGCTGAACTAAATAGTGAGCCCGTATCTTCAGGAGCAGATTCATCGTCAAATTGGAAGGAAAACCTAGGCAGAGAAGTTTCAAAAATACTCCTCACAGGAGAAGTTGATATATTTAAAGACTACACGAATCTTTTTGAAAAAGAACTGATTACCCAAGCCCTCAGATTTACAAAGGGAAGGAAGGTAGAGGCGGCAAAATTATTAGGTATCGGCAGAAATACCATTACGCGTAAAATTAAGGAGTTAGAAATTAAGTCCGTTGAATAAAAATCCCAAAGGAATAAAAAAAGGCTCCCTAAGGAGCCTTTTTTACTATTACGTTCTCTTAGAATTAAATCCTAGAAGAATAAGATTGCACCCACAGAGAAGATATCTGTTTCTTGGTCATTTATATTCGCATGAGCTTCAGATTCAACTTTTGAATACTCAGCAACCAAATTAAGATGCTTAGTTAAAGGATGATATGCACCAACAGTCAATCTGTTGTTTTCTTTAACTAGGTTACTATCAGCACCAAGATCTGTATCTGCTTGGTTATCATCTAACTTAGAAACACCGTAAGATACGCCTAACTTAGTACCCATTGGTATCACGTAAGTCGCCTGAACATAACCA
>CBFHKG010000007.1:0-33276 GCA_965656355.1 Methylophilaceae bacterium
GGGTTGGTAAAGAACCAAGCGGAAGAAGAAGGCTTAGATAAGATTTTTATAAATGCAGGCTTTGAATGGCGGGATCCAGGTTGTTCAATGTGCCTGGCCATGAACGCGGACAGACTAGAACCTCATGAGCGATGCGCATCCACTTCAAATAGAAATTTTGAAGGCAGGCAGGGTCAAGGTGGCAGAACACATCTTGTTAGCCCTGAGATGGCTGCCGCTGCAGCCATCCATGGTAAATTCGTTGATGTCCGAGAAGCTTCTTGATGTTACCTATTTATAAACATCAAGGAATCGTTATACCTCTAGATAGAGCAAATGTAGATACTGATGCAATCATCCCCAAACAATTTCTAAAATCTATCAAGAAATCAGGTTTTGGCCCAAACTTGTTTGATGAATGGCGATATTTTGACCATGGTGAACCAGGCATTAATCCAGAAAATAGGGAGCTTAATCCAGATTTTATTTTAAATAAACAGAATTATCGAGAAGGGACTATTTTATTAACAAGAGAGAACTTTGGATGTGGCTCTAGCCGTGAACATGCACCCTGGGCATTGCTTGATTACGGTATTAGAATTATCTTGGCCCCAAGTTTTGCTGACATATTTTATGGAAATTGCTTTAAAAACGGAATCCTTCCAATTCAAATCAGTAATGAATTGACTGATCTATTTTTTAAGAAGGCATTATCAGAAAAGGGTTTAAATTTAACAATTGACCTAGAAAGGCAAATGATTCTTGATGATGGTGACGAATATGATTTTAAGATAGATGAATTCAAAAAACATTGCCTTTTGAAAGGGCTTGATGATATTGGCTTAACTCTTGAGTACGGAGATGATATTAAAGACTTTGAAAAACATTACTATAGCCAGTACCCGTGGTTGACAAAATAGGAGATATAATGAAAATCGCGATCTTACCTGGTGATGGGATTGGGCCAGAAATTATTTCACAAGCTGTCAAAGTATTAAAATTTTTTGGTTTAAGTGAATCATTATCATATTCCTCAATTGGGGGGGCAGGTTATGATGAGTTTAAAGACCCCCTCCCACAAGCAACTTTAAAAGTTGCTCAAGAGGCAGATGCCATTTTGCTTGGAGCTGTTGGTGGATGGAAATATGATGAACTCCCAAGAGAGATGAGACCAGAGAGAGGGTTGCTAAGAATTAGGCAGGCGCTTAATTTATTCGCTAACCTAAGGCCAGCTTTAATGTTTCCTGAGCTTGTTGATGCATCAAGCTTAAAGCCTGAAATTGTATCTGGTCTTGATATCATGATTATTCGCGAGCTTACGGGTGATATTTATTTCGGTGAGCCTCGAGGAATATCAAAAAATGAAAAAGGTGAGCTAGAAGGACTGAATACGATGCGCTATTCAGAGTCTGAAATTAGAAGAATTTCACATGTCGCATTCAAGACAGCTTCAAAAAGATCAAAAAAATTATGCTCAGTTGACAAGGCAAACGTCCTAGAATCTACAGAATTATGGAGAAAAGTGATCAGCGAAGTCGCTTCGGAATATCCAGACGTCGAATTAAGTCATATGTATGTTGATAATGCAGCCATGCAACTTGTTAGCAGACCCAAACAATTTGATGTGATGGTCACAGGAAATATCTTTGGAGATATTTTATCAGATGAGGCATCAATGCTGACTGGCTCAATTGGAATGCTTCCCTCAGCTTCGTTAGACCAGAACAACAAAGGAATGTATGAGCCAAGTCATGGCTCAGCCCCTGATATTGCTGGAAAGGATATAGCAAATCCATTAGCTACCATTTTGTCTTTATCAATGATGTTTAAATATACATTTAACGATAATAACAAGTCAGAAAAAATTGAAAATGCTGTCAGAAATGTTTTAAAAAAAGGATTCAGGACAAAAGATATTTTCTCAAATGATAATATACTGGTGGGTTGCGAGGAGATGGGAAATAAAATTATTGAGGAATTAAAGCATGTTTAAGGTAGGTATAGTTGGATGGAGGGGAATGGTCGGCTCCGTCTTAATCCAAAGGATGCACGAGGAAAATGACTTTGAAAGTATTGATGCTCATTTCTTCTCGACTTCACAGTCTGGTGAAAAAGTTAATATACTAAATTCTCAAGAATCTTCATTACTAGATGCATTTGATATTGATGAATTAATAAAAATGGATATTTTGTTGTCATGTCAAGGTGGAGATTACACAAAAAAAATACTCAATTCATTAAGGGAGAAAGGCTGGTCAGGTCATTGGATTGATGCTGCGTCAACCCTGAGAATGAATTCTGATGCCATGATTGTTCTTGACCCCATTAATAAGGACGCAATAAATACTGCCATTAAGGCGGGAAATAAAAATTGGGTTGGGGGAAATTGCACTGTCTCCTTAATGTTATTGGCAATTCACGGCTTATTTAAAAATAATTTAGTTGAATGGGTTTCGTCCATGACGTATCAGGCTGCCAGTGGAGCTGGGGCGCAAAATATGAGAGAGCTCTTAATGCAAATGGGCGAACTTTCAGGATCCTTAAATAATATAAAGCCTGATTTAAATATCCTTGAGTTAGATAAAGACGTTCAGTTGACGATGAATTCAGAAAAATTTACAAAGAAATTATTTACCGCTCCACTTGCCGGCAGTTTGATTCCATGGATAGATGAAGAATTAGAGAATGGTCAGAGCAGGGAGGAATGGAAAGGTAGTGTGGAGACAAATAAAATTTTAAAGTCAAATGGGTATAAAGCTTTTAATGTTGACGGTTTGTGTGTTCGAATTGGAGCCATGAGATCCCATAGCCAAGCATTAACAATTAAATTAAATAAAGATTTTTCAATTAAAGAAATTGAAGAATTAATAGCGTCAGCAAATCCTTGGGTACACTTTATTCCTAATAATAAAGAAAAAACAATAAAAAACTTAAGCCCTGCGGCTGTTTCAGGTAAACTTTCCATTGCAGTTGGAAGGGTAAGAAAACTGAATGTTGGTGAAAATTTACTGTCTGTATTCACAGTAGGCGACCAACTATTATGGGGTGCGGCAGAGCCAGTGAGACGAATGCTTAACATTTTAACAAATAAGAAATAATGATAAAGATGACAAATTTATTAAAACAAATTGCATACACTTTATTTTTCTTAATTTTTTCAACTAACGCTTTAGCTCTTCAATTAGGTCAAATTTCAGTAAACTCAACACAAGATCAGCCTTTAAATGCTGAAATTGAGTTAGTAGTGTCCAGTGGAGATGACTTAGATTCATTAAAAGCAAAAATTGCAGGAAAGGATATTTATCAGGCGCAATCGATAGAAAGAGTTCCTGTGCATGAGGATATCAAAATTACTGTTATCAAAGATAAAGAAAAATCGAAATTAAAGCTTAGCTCAAAAAAACCAGTCCTTGATCCATTTTTGGATTTACTCATTCAAATTGATTCACCAAAAGGAAGAAATTTTAGGGAATATACAGTTTTGCTTGACCCCTTACCTGCTAGTCAATCACAAGTTGAGAGTTTGGTAGAACCTGAGCCAGCACCAGAACCAGCACCAGAACCAGCACCTGAACCAGCACCTGAACCAGCACCTGAACCTGAGCCAGCACCAGAACCTGAAGTAAAGACGGTTGTTTCAAAAAAAGGTGTGACTTTGTATCAAATTGCAAGAAACAATAAACTTGAGGGCGTCACACTTCAGCAAATTGTTGTAGGAATTTACCAAACAAATCCAAAAGCATTTGCAGAAAATAATATTAATGGATTAGAAGTTGGTAACAAATTAATACTCCCAAATAAATCATATTATGAAGATCTTTCTCATGTGGATGCAACAAAGATATTAAAAAAAGATAACGACTCGTGGGAATTAATTAAAAATAAAAATAAGAAAAAAGAAGTTAAGCCAAAAGAGCCTATAAAAGAAGCTAAGCCAAAAGAGCCTATAAAAGAAGTTAAGCCAAAAGAGCCTATAAAAGAAGTTAAGCCAAAAGAGCCTATAAAAGAAGCTAAGCCAAAAGAGCCTGTAAAAGAACTTGTTGTCAAAGAGCCTAGCGTTGAAATCAACACAAAAACCTTCAAATCATCTATTTCAAGTGCTGATGACAATATTACCGAGGTGATTATCAAAGATAAGGAAGAGGGAGGGTTAACTACCTTGCATATGCTTCTCCTCGCACTTTTATTAGTAGCCATAATTGGTTTATTAATCATTCTTTCAAGAAAAAAACATCAAGCATCAATGTTGTTTGATGAAAACTTAGATCAAAATTCAAGCAATCAAATGGGGCATGAGGATGTTTCAAGTAAATCAGCAGAGCCTTCGAAGCCTACAGATCGATACATAGCATCAATGAATAAAAAAAATTAATAGTTAACCTTTAGTAATAAGCTAAATGAGAATAGCAGCTTCAATAGAGTATGCCGGCCAAGATTTTTCTGGTTGGCAAAAACAACCCAAAATAAAAACAATTCAAGGCGAAATTGAAAAAGCTATTTTTTCTATAACTAATGAAAATATAGAAACTACAGCAGCAGGAAGAACTGATGCAGGCGTTCATGCCCTAGGGCAGATAATTCATTTTGATACTAATTTAAAAAGACCCATGAATTCATGGGTAAAAGGTATCAATTCATTTCTACCACATACAATCCGAATTAAGTGGGCACATGAAGTCTCTCCTGATTTTCATGCAAGGTTCTCTGCCAAAGGGCGGGAGTATCAATATTTACTCCTAAATCAATCAATAAATTCTGCCATCATGAGTCATTACTGTGGATGGTCTTTTTATAATTTAAATCTTGATTTGATGAAAAAATCTTTGTTAAAATTTAAAGGAAAACATGATTTTAATGCATTTCGATCCTCAGAATGTCAAGCTAGATCATCGGTTAGAACGATTTCAAAAATAAGTGTAAAACAACACAAAAATTATTTTTTATTTACATTCTTTGCTGATGCTTTTTTACAGCATCAAGTGAGAAATATGATGGGCACAATTATTAAGGTGGGTTATGGGTCTATAGATGCTGATCATATTGATTTTCTTTTGCTACAAAATGACCGACGTTTAGTGCCAGCAACTTTTTCACCAAATGGTTTATATCTCACTAATATTAGGTATGATTCAAAGTGGGGATTACCAAAGAGTAACAACAAAATAAGCATTAATACATAGGTTGTTTAATATATTGAGAACGAGAGTAAAAATTTGTGGCATTACAAATGTGAAAGATGCGATCCTTGCATCTGATTTAGGAGCAGATGCACTGGGGTTTGTGTTTTACAAAGAAAGCCCAAGATACATAGACCCTATTGAAGCTAGAAAAATTATTTTATCTCTCCATCCTTTTATTTTAAGAGTTGGTTTGTTCGTGGATGCTGATGCAGAATTCGTTAGAGATTCAATTAACAAATCAAAAATTAATCTCATACAATTTCATGGGAATGAGTCTGAAGAATATTGTAATCAATTTAATTTGCCTTATATTAAAGCAATAGCAATGAAAGAAGACATTAATTTGTTAGAATGTTGTAGAGATTATAAATCTGCATCAGCACTCTTACTTGACACTTTTAGTGAAAAATTAAAGGGTGGAACTGGTGTTGTTTTTGATTGGAAAAAGATTCCTAAGAAGTTAAGTCTCCCAATCATTATTGCGGGTGGATTAAATTCTGAGAATATTTCAGACCTAATTAAAACAGTAAGACCATTTTGTGTGGATGTGAGTGGTGGTGTTGAGAGTATTAAGGGAGTAAAGGATGAAGAAAAAATGAAAGAATTTATGATAGGAGTAAATGATGCAACCTTATGATCTACCTGATGAATTAGGACATTTCGGTCAGTTTGGAGGAACATTCGTAGCTGAAACGCTTATCGAGGCTCTCGATGAGCTCAGAGAAATGTATTCAAAATATAAAGATGACCCCGAGTTTTTAGCAGAATTTCACAGCGACCTTAAACATTTTGTTGGAAGACCGAGCCCTATCTATTTTGCAGAGCGACTTACAAATCAAATAGGTGGCGCTAAGATTTATCTAAAAAGAGAAGACTTAAATCATACAGGGGCGCACAAGGTAAATAATACAGTTGGACAGGCATTGTTAGCAAAGAGAATGGGAAAACCAAGAGTTATAGCTGAAACAGGTGCAGGACAACATGGTGTAGCTACAGCAACAATTGCAGCCAGATTAGGTCTTGAATGCGTTGTTTATATGGGTTCAGAGGATGTCAAAAGGCAGTCTCCAAATGTTTATAGAATGAAATTATTAGGTGCGACTGTAGTTCCTGTTGAAAGTGGTTCAAAGACATTAAAGGATGCGCTTAATGAAGCTTTACGAGATTGGGTGACAAATGTTTCAAATACCTTTTACATTATTGGTACGGTTGCAGGACCGCACCCTTACCCGATGATGGTAAGAGATTTTAACTCTGTAGTTGGAAAAGAATGTTTGGACCAAATGCCAAAAATTGCAAACAAACAACCAGATGCAGTTATAGCATGTGTCGGGGGTGGGTCAAATGCTATGGGTATTTTTTATCCCTACATAGAACATAAGAATGTGAAGTTAATTGGTGTTGAGGCAGCAGGCGAAGGTATTGAGACTGGAAAGCATGCTGCACCCTTAACATCAGAAAGTAAAATAGGTGTCCTTCATGGCAATAGAACTTACTTAATGCAAAACTCTGAGGGCCAAATAATTGAAACACATTCCGTATCTGCGGGTCTTGACTATCCTGGCGTTGGACCTGAACATTCATGGCTTAAAGATTCAGGAAGAGCAAGCTATGTTGCAATTAAAGACGATGAAGCTCTGGAAGCTTTTCATAACTTATGTCGTGTTGAGGGCATCATTCCAGCACTGGAAACAAGCCATGCACTTGCTTATGCACAAAAATTAGCCGCCGATATGTCGCCAGAAGAAGTTATATTGGTCAATTTATCAGGAAGAGGCGACAAGGACATTAATACTGTAGCAAACATTTCAGGAATTTCCTTATAACTATGTCGAAAATAAAAATTACATTTGAAAAATTAAAAGAGTTAAATAAAAGTGCACTGATTCCGTTTATTACGGCTGGTGATCCATCCCCGGATGAAACAGTCGCGTTAATGAATACTCTAGTTGAAAATGGAGCTGATATGATTGAATTAGGCATTCCCTTTTCAGATCCAATGGCAGATGGACCAGTCATCCAAAGAGCTAGCGAGCGTGCCCTTAAAAATAAAGTTGGGATCAACGATACTATAAAACTTGCAAAAAGTTTTAGAGAAACAAACAAAAAAACACCTTTAATATTGATGGGATACGCAAATCCTATTGAAGCTATTGGCGTAGATAATTTTATTAGTTTAATCAAAGAGGCACAGATAGATGGAGTTATTACCGTTGATTATCCTCCCGAAGAGTCTGGGGAGTTTGTAAAAAAACTGAATGAGGAAGAAATTGACAGCATTTTTTTGCTTTCACCCACTACGGAGGATGAGAGAATCAAATTAATTGCAAAACAAGCATCAGGTTTTTTATATTATGTCTCGCTTAAAGGGGTAACAGGTGCTGCGAATATTGATATTGAGCAAGTATCTAAAAACGTTAAGAATATTCAAAAATATTCAGACCTTCCTGTAGCGGTAGGTTTTGGAGTAAGAGACCCTAAAACGGCAAAAGCTGTTTCCAAAATTTCAGATGGCGTTGTTATTGGTAGCAGGATAGTCAAAGAGATTGAAGAGTCTGACAAAGTTGAAATTATTTCAAATGTAAAAAAATTGATGCATAGTATGAAGGCAGCAATTGATTCCTCGAGTACTTAAATACATATGAGCTGGTTAAAAAAAGCAATCCCCCCTAAAATCAAGAATATCTTAGGAAAGGTTAAGAAAAATATCCCTGAAGGACTATGGCAAAAATGTCCATCATGCCAAACAGTTTTGTACGGTACTGATTTAGAAAAGAATAACTACGTTTGTCCTAATTGTGATTTTCATCATCGTATTAACTCCAGAAAAAGAATTAGTTTGCTCCTAGATACTCCAGATCAGACAGAGCTTGGAAAAGATATTAAGCCTATTGATCCGTTATCTTTCAAAGATTCAAAATCCTATAAAGATAGAATTAAATCATCTCAAAAACAAACAAATGAGAATGATGCATTAGTTACTGTTAAGGGACACTTAGAGTCATTGGATGTAGTAATTGCATGTTTTGAGTTTAAATTTATGGGTGGGTCAATGGGCTCGGTTGTTGGGGAAAAGTTTGTAGAGGCAGTAAATACTGCAATTAAGTTTAAATGTCCTTTCATCTGTGTCTCCTCAAGCGGAGGTGCAAGAATGCAAGAGGGATTACTATCTCTGTTTCAGATGGCAAAAACTAGCGCTGCCTTAACAAAGTTAAGCAAAGCAAAACAACCCTTTATATCTGTTTTGACCGACCCAACTATGGGTGGAGTCTCAGCCAGCTTTGCAATGCTAGGAGATATCATAATTGCCGAGCCAAAGGCATTAATTGGATTTGCTGGCCCTAGAGTTATTGAGCAGACGGTAAGGGAAAAATTACCGGAAGGATTCCAAACGTCGGAGTTTTTGTTAACCCACGGCGCTATTGATATGATTGTGGACAGAAGGCAATTAAGAAAGACCTTGGCAGACTTAATTGTAAACCTTAAAAATTAAAGTGACTCGTGAGTTAGATCAGTCAAACTCTCTTGGTGAATGGTTGGATTTTATTGATCAAATAACCATAGATGAAATTGATCTAGGCCTTGATCGAGTCCGTCAAGTTTATAAAAACTTAAACATAAAACAATCATTCCCTATCGTAATGGTTGGTGGGACCAATGGTAAGGGATCTACGTGTGCTTTTCTTGAATCTATTTATCATAGTGCTAGCTATAAAGTCGCAAGTTACTCATCGCCACATTTTTTTAAATTCAATGAAAGAGTAAGGATTAATAAGGCTGTTTGCTCAGATAAAGTAATCGTTAACGCTCTCTTTAGGGTTAATGAGGCAAGAAAAAATATACCATTAACCTATTTTGAAATGACTACACTGGCAGCAATGCTTATATTTGTTGAGAGTGATATCGACATTGCCATAATGGAAGTTGGATTAGGAGGTAGGCTAGATGCTGTGAATATTTTCGATCCAGAAGTTTCATTAATCACCTCCGTATCAATAGATCACCAAGAGTTTTTAGGAGACTCTATTGAAAAAATATTTAAAGAAAAAGTAGGAATTTTTAGGGAAAATAAGAATGCTATTTTAAATTTTAGTAGTCAGGAAGAATTTATAAAAAAATTTAAAGGTGCCTCTAAGGCTATTGTATCCCAAATTAATTCTGACTATTTTATAAATGTAGATAGCTCTAAAATAGATTTTTATGGCCAAAGAAAAAATTTTTTAAACCTACCACTACCAAAGCTTTTTGGTAAAACACAACTTCAAAACCTATCTGGAGCTCTAAGGATTATTGAGCTTATGAATGAAAAGTATCCAATAACTCAAAGTAGCTTAGAGAAAGGTATAAAACAAACAGACATGATTGGCAGATTGCATTGTATAAATAAAAATCCATTTATTATTTTAGATGTCGCCCATAATAAAGAATCTGCTGAATCATTAAATCAATTTTTTATGAAACAAAAGCTTAAAGGAAAAGTACGTTGTGTTTTTTCGCTCCTTAAAGGCAAAAATATCATGGATATTACAGAGCCATTTATAAATTATGTAGATGAATGGCATATTTCAGAAATTGATTCACCAAGGGCACTAGACACAAAAGAAATAATTTCATCACTTCAAAAGCAGAGAAAGGATGTTACCTATCATTCCTTTAAAAATACTGAAATGGCCTTTTCGGCCGCATACAAAAATAGTGATGAAAATGATAATATAATAGCGTTTGGTTCCTTTTTTGTTGTAAGTGAAATTTTAAAAGATAATTCAATATGTCAAATTCAAAAGACTCAGTAACCAATCTTCTTCTAATCAAGAGAGCGAAGAGAAGGCTTGTGGGCGCGATAATAATTTTAATAATTTTATTTTCCTTATCTATTTTTTTTGTAAAAACTAAAACGGAAGCCATGAAAAGTAACCCAAAAATTTCTTTCTTAGAGACAACTCAGCAATATGCTGCCTCTGAAAATGTAATTAGTAAACTTGAAACTGCGCATTCGCCTGTAAAAGAAGAGCTATCAATTGAACATAATTTTTCAAAAAAAAAAGGCTTTACAGTTCAGTTAGGCATTTTTTCGGATGAAATAAATATGAAAAGGGTGAAAGATCAAGTTAATTCAATGGGCTACAAAACAAATACACAAGCAATAAAGATCAATGATGAGGTAAAAATAAGACTTACAACAGAATTTTTTTCAAACGAAAAACAGGCGCGTTTAATTCTTCAAGAAATTAAGAAGGCAAATTTATCTGGTTTTATCAGAAAGCACCCATAGATTTATGTCATTTATCGATATCATAGTTTTACTAGTTTTATTTGCCTCCTTAATTTTTGGTTTTTTTAGGGGTTTTGTTAAGGAGCTACTCAGCCTCATGGCCTGGGCATTTGCTTTCTTTGTGGCGTATTATTTTTCTTCAAGTGTCGCATTAATGCTTCCTTTTGATGCTGAATTTTCAATTAAGTATGTTGGTAGCTTTGTTCTAATTTTTATATTCGTTCTAATTGTTTCATCTATATTGATAAAATTTTTAAGTACGTTTATTCATAAAATTGGCTTAGGCGCATCAAATATTATTCTCGGTGGATTGTTTGGCATATTAAGAGGAGTTATTGTTGTTTATTTATTAATTTTTGTTATTGAAAAAACCACCTACGCTGTAGAGCCATCATGGCTAAAGGCAAATTCAATAGTTCTTATAAAACTGTTAGTAGAAAAAACATTTCCTTATTTGCCCCAGGACTGGGTTAACAATGTAAAATATGAAGAGAATTCAATCTAGATGAGAATTATATGTGCGGGATAATTGGAGTAGTCTCAAATAGCCCTGTAAATCAGATGCTCTATGATGGATTATTAGTCCTTCAACATAGGGGCCAAGATGCTGCCGGCATCGCGACATGTGATAATGGTCGAATTAAAATGTACAAAAACAATGGCCTCGTTAAAGATGTTTTTCATACGAGACATATGAGGCATTTATCAGGAAATATTGGCATTGGACATGTTAGGTATCCCACTGCAGGATCTTCTTCTGCTGCAGAAGCGCAACCATTTTATGTGAACTCACCTTACGGCTTGGTCCTTGGGCATAATGGAAATTTAACGAATTCTGAAAAGCTGAAGGGTGATATGTTTAAACAAGATTTAAGGCATATCAATACAAACTCAGATTCAGAGGTGCTGCTAAATGTTTTAGCCGATGCTATTGAGAAATCAACAAAAAAAAATGTATTAACGTCAGATATTATTTTTGATTCTGTTAGCTCTGTGTATAAGAGATGTAAAGGGGCTTATGCGGTAGTTTCAATGATAAATAACTTCGGGCTACTTGCCTTTAGAGACCCTCATGGAATTAGACCATTGGTTATTGGAATAAAGCAGTCTGAAGATGGTCCAGAGTATGTTGTTGCCTCCGAGACAGTCGCGCTCGATATTTTAGGGTTTAAATTACTCAGAGATGTAGAGCCTGGAGAAGCAATTTTTATTGACCTCGATGGAAATTTTTATTCAAAAATTTGTTGTGATGTGGTAAAGAAAACACCATGTATATTCGAATATGTTTACTTAGCGCGTCCGGACTCTATGATTGATAATATATCGGTCTACCAAACAAGATTAAATATGGGCAGGTCACTGGCTAAAAAAATTAAGAGTGATTGGGCAGATCTTGATATAGACGTTGTGATACCCATCCCAGATACAAGCAGGCCAAGTGCACATGAAGTAGCACTCGTGCTTAACGCTGAATTTAGAGAAGGATTCATTAAAAATAGATATATTGGACGAACTTTCATTATGCCAGGCCAAGAATTAAGAAAAAAATCTGTCAGACAGAAACTTAATCCAATTAAAGTCGAGTTTAAAGACAAAAATGTGCTTCTGATAGATGATTCAATTGTTCGCGGGACTACATCAAAGGAGATAATTCAAATGGCAAGAGATGCTGGGGCAAAAAATGTATTTTTTGCATCTGCTGCTCCACCAGTAAGATATCCCAATGTCTACGGGATTGATATGCCATCACGAGACGAGTTGGTAGCCTTTAATAAAGATGATGAGCAAATTCGAAGAGAGATTGGAGCCGATGCTCTGATTTACCAAGATCTTGAGGAGTTAAAGAGAAACATCCTCCAGGAAGGAAATATAATTGAAGACTTTGATTGTTCATGTTTTGATGGGAAATATGTTACCAACGATATTGATGATGCTTATCTTAATAGAATCGAAATGCTCAGGTCAGATAAAAATTTGAATGAGCCATCCAAAAGTACATCTCAACTTGATTTAATTCTTGATCCAACACCTGAAGAGGAAGAGCCTGCATAAGAAGACCTTGCTATTGTCTTTTGTAAGGCTGTATAATTTATATTATAAGTAAATAATTTTAAGTCAATTTAAGTTATTTTGGGTGAATTTAGTCCAACTTGCTCCACCCGATACTAAAAAAAAAGAAGCTAAAAAGGAAACTAATGAATAAAAAAAAATCACGAAGTAGTAAATTTGAAACAAATGCCGTCAGAGCTGGGACAATACGTTCAAGTCAGGGTGAACATTCTGAATCTCTTTATTTAACATCAAGTTTTATTTTCGAAAGTGCTGAAGAGGCCGCTGAAAGATTTTTGAATCAAGAAACAGGTAATGTTTATTCTAGATTTACCAATCCCTCAGTTAAGATGTTTGAAGATAGGCTGGCTGTCCTTGAGGAAGCTGAGGAATGTGTTGCCACCTCAACGGGTATGTCAGCAATTTTGTCATGCATTATGAGCTTATGTAAACTAGGAGACCATGTAATTGTCTCTAGAAGTGTATTCGGTACCACGGTTAAGTTATTCGATAATATTTTATCTGAATGGGGACTAGAGGTTAGTTACGTTTCTCTCTCAAGTAAAGACGAGTGGCAGAATTCATTAAAGAAAAATACAAAACTTTTCTTTGTTGAAACCCCTTCGAATCCTCTCATGGAAGTATGTGATATCCAATTTTTAGCAGACCTAGCCCATGAAAATAAAAGTTTATTGGTTGTAGATAATTGTTTTTGCACCCCAGCTCATCAAATTCCCACTAGATTCGGAGCAGATATAATAATCCATTCAGCAACCAAGTATCTTGATGGACAAGGCAGATGCCTGGGAGGGGCTGTTTTAGGCGACAGCTCTCTTATGAAAAAAGTAAGGGGTTTTTTAAGATCGGGTGGGACATCAATGAGCCCTTTTAATGCATGGGTTTTTTTAAAAGGCCTTGAAACGCTCAAGATAAGAATGGATGCTCATTCAAGTAATGCAAATAAATTAGCGGTTTGGTTAGAACAAAATAAAAAGGTTGAGCATGTTTACTATCCTGGTTTAGATTCTCATCCTCAATTTGAATTAATAAACAAACAACAAACTACTGGTGGAGGTATCGTCTCATTCAAGGTCAAGGGTGGTAAATCAGAGGCATGGAATTTAATTAATAACACCAAATTATTATCAATAACAGCAAATTTAGGTGATACCAGATCTACGATAACCCACCCGGCAACAACAACGCATTCAAGGTTAAGTCAACACCAAAGAGATCTTGCAGGAATTACTGATAACCTTATAAGAATTGCAGTTGGCCTAGAGGATATTGATGATATAAAAGCAGATATTATCTAAATATTAAGTGAACATTTGCACTTAGTAGCCATGCTATACATGGTAAGATATTTTTTAAAGTAAACGAAAGAATTTATAAATTATGGATGATCAATTCGCAAAAGAAACAATCCCAGTAAGCCTTGACGGAGAGATGAAAAAATCGTACCTGGATTACGCAATGAGCGTTATCGTTGGGCGAGCTTTACCTGATGTCAGGGATGGATTAAAGCCTGTACATCGACGCGTTTTATATGCCATGCACGAACTAAGCAATAGCTTTAATCGACCCTATAAAAAATCTGCCAGAATTGTAGGTGATGTAATTGGTAAATATCACCCACATGGAGATACGGCAGTTTATGACACCATTGTTAGGATGGCACAAGATTTCAGTCTCAGATATATGCTAGTTGACGGCCAAGGAAATTTTGGTTCTGTTGATGGAGATAATGCCGCGGCAATGCGTTATACCGAAATTAGAATGTCCAAAATATCCCATGAACTATTATCTGATATCGAAAAAGAGACAGTTGATTTTGGTCCTAATTATGATGGTTCAGAGCATGAGCCGCTTATCATGCCAACAAAGCTTCCTAACCTGCTTATTAACGGAAGCTCTGGAATTGCTGTAGGTATGGCAACAAACATACCACCACATAACCTGACAGAGGTTATTGATGGATTGAAGGAGCTTTTAAAGAAACCTGAAATTACTATTGACGAGCTTATCGAGAAAATACCAGCTCCAGATTTCCCAACAGCAGGAATAATTCATGGAATATCTGGTGTAAGGGATGGTTATAGAACAGGACGTGGTAGGGTTGTGATGAGAGGAAGGACCCATATCGAAGAGCTTGATAGGGGAAAAAGAGAGGCCATTATTGTCGATGAGCTCCCGTATCAGGTTAATAAGAAAAATTTTATTGAAAAAATTGCCGAACTTGTAAATGGTAAAAAAATTGATGGGATCTCAGACCTAAGAGATGAGTCTGATAAATCAGGGATGAGAGTGGTGATTGAGTTAAAGCGTGGAGAAATTCCTGATGTTGTGCTTAATAACTTGTACAAACAAACTCAACTTCAGGATAGCTTTGGAATGAATATGGTTGCCCTTATAGATGGACAGCCAAAACTTCTAAATCTAAAAGAAATTCTAGATGCCTTTCTTAGGCATAGAAGAGAAGTTATTACACGAAGAACTGTTTATGACCTAAGAAAGGCTAGAGATAGAGGTCATGTTTTGGAAGGTCTGGCAGTGGCGTTAGAAAATGTCGATGAAATGATTAAAATTATTAAATCCGCAAAGACGCCTCCAGAGGCAAAAATTGAATTAATGAAGCAAACATGGAAATCAACTGTAGTTGAAGGTATGCTCCAAAAAACTACAATAGGCCTCTCTAAGCCTGATGGTTTATCTGATAAATTTGGCCTTACAGAAAAAGGCTATAAACTCTCCGATAACCAAGCTCAAGAAATACTCCAACTCAGATTACAAAGACTAACAGGGCTTGAGCAAGAAAAAATTGTTAGTGAATATAAAAATATTCTTGAAGTAATAAGTGATCTTTTAGATATATTAGGAAATGCTGAGAGAGTTACTAAGATAATTGAAACAGAACTTGATGAAATTAAAGCTCAATATGGTGATGATAGAAGGAGTGAGATTATTGAGGATGCATTTGATTTATCAATCGAAGACCTTATTACACCTCAAGACTTAGTCGTTACTATATCTAATACAGGTTATATAAAAGCCCAAGCGCTTGATGAATATCGAGCTCAGCGCAGAGGTGGTAGAGGAAAGCAGGCAATGACTGCAAAAGAAGATGACTTCATTGAGCAGATGTTTGTTGCTAATACCCACGACAATATTTTATGCTTCTCAAGCAGAGGTCAGGTTTATTGGTTAAAAGTTTATGAAGTGCCGCAGGGAAGCAGGGTAAGTAAAGGAAAGCCAATTGTAAACTTGTTCCCCTTAATGCCTGGAGAAAAAATAAATGCAACACTGGTAGTCAAAGACTTTGTTGATGATAAGTTTATTTTTATGGCAACTTCTAAGGGTACAGTCAAGAAAACACCTCTCTCTGATTTTTCTAATCCTAGAAAGAACGGGATCATCGCAATCAAACTTGATAATGGAGATTATTTAATTGGCGCTGAAATTACCAATGGGGAAAATGATATCGTCCTTGTCTCCAATGGAGGTAAGGCGGTATGGTTTGATGAAAATGGTGTTAGAAGTATGGGGAGAAATGCAAGAGGCGTAAGGGGCATGAAGATTCCAGATGAAAATCAAGCTCTTTCACTTCTAATTGCGTCCTCGGAAAATGAATCTGTGTTAGTCGCAACAGAAAATGGCTATGGCAAGAGAACAGTATTATCTGATTTTAGAAAGTCTGGGAGAGGTACACAAGGTGTTAAAGCAATTCAGGTAAGCGATCGAAATGGCATTGTAGTTGCTGCAAGATTAGTTGGTGATTCCGATGAAATCATGTTAATTACTACTGGAGGGGTCTTAATTAGAACACGTGTCTCAGAAATTAGAGAGCTAGGAAGAGCGACACAAGGTGTAACTTTAATAAATTTAACTAAAGATGAGAAGCTTTCGGGACTTGCCAAGATAGTTGAGCCTGAACAAATAGACATGAATCAAGATGAGTTACCAATATAATTTTTCTGCTGGTCCAGCAATACTTCCAAAAGAGGTGATGCTTAAAGCTCAACATGAATTTTTAAATTTAAACAATACTGGGATTTCCGTGATGGAAATGTCACACAGAAGTAAAGAATACCTTCCTATTGTTGAGAAAGCAGAGACAAATTTTAGAACAATACTCAACATTCCGAACAACTATAAAGTCCTTTTCTTACAGGGTGGGGCTATTACACAAAACTTTATGGTCCCGATGAATTTACTCAACAATCGGTCTGCAAGCTATGTAGTATCGGGATATTGGTCAAACCGCTCTTACAAGGATGCCCAACCCTTTGGTTCGATAAAGTTGGCCGCTTCATCAGAGTCAAGTAATTTTAAAAAAATTCCAAACGTTGATTCTTGGAGTTTTGATGAAGATGATGCTTATGTGCACTTTTGTCAAAATGAAACAATCCATGGGGCTGAGTATTTTGATTCAATTAAATTACCAAAAGTACCATTGGTATGTGATATGTCTTCAACTATTTTATCGAGACCAATCAACGTAAATGATTATGGAGTGATATATGCGGGAGCTCAAAAAAATATTGGGCCATCTGGGTTAACTATTGTGATTGTGAGAGAAGATTTACTGGCATTTGCAGATAAAAAAACACCTTCAACATTTAATTGGAAAATTCAATCGGAAAATAATTCAATGATAAATACGCCCTCCACATTTAGTATTTATATGGCAGGCTTGGTCTTCGAATGGATTTTAAAATTAGGTGGTTTAGGGGAAATGGAAAAGTTAAATAAAAAAAAATCTAAATATCTTTATGATTATATTGATGAAGATGATTTTTATACCAATGACATTGAAATTAAAAATAGATCTAGAATGAATATACCTTTTAAGTTGGCTAATGATGATCTTACGAAAATTTTTGTTGAGAAAGCAGAGCAAGAGGGACTTTATGCGTTAAAAGGGCACAGGTTGGTAGGTGGTTTAAGAGCTTCTTTATACAATGCTATGCCATTTGATGGGGTAGAATGTTTAGTTGAATTTATGAAAGATTTTAAAAAAAATAATACATGACAAAAAAATTAGATAAATTAAGAAAAAATATTGACGATATTGATAAAAAGCTACTAGAGCTTATATCAAATAGAGGGCTTTTAGCAAAAGAAATAGGTCTCTTAAAAGATGATGGTGTAATTTATAAACCAGAAAGGGAAGCTCAGGTTATAACAAAACTCATTAAGGAAAATAAAGGGCCACTCTCAAATGATAGCGTTACAAACATCTATAAGGCAATTATTTCAAATTGCAGAGCATTAGAAAAAAAATTAGCTATTTCATTTCTAGGCCCATCAGGCACGTTTAGTGAAGAAGCAACGATTAAACATTTTGGTGAAAATGTAAAATCAATACCCACCAATAGTATCGATGAGGTGTTTAATAATGTTCAATCAGAAAAAGTACAATATGGAGTGGTGCCTATCGAGAATTCGACGGAGGGTGGCATTAGCCGAACTCTCGATCTATTATTGATGAAAGACTTGAAAATTTGTGGAGAGATAACATTACCCGTTCATCACTGCTTAATATCAAAATCAAAAGATTTAAAAAAAATAACAAGCATATATGCCCATGGTCAATCTCTAGCTCAATGCCATGATTGGATAGCTAACAACCTTCCAAACGCTGAGAAAATTACAGTGTTAAGTAATGCTGAAGGTGCAAAAATTGCATCAAAAGAAAATCATTCTGCTGCTATTGCGAGTGCTAGGGCAGCCAGTATATTCAAACTTAATATACTACAAAATCATATTGAAGATGAACCAAACAATACCACAAGGTTCTTAATTCTATCTGACCAAGAGATTTCACCATCAGGCAATGATAAGACATCAATAGTGGTTGCTACAAAAAATAAACCGGGTGCAATTGTTGATTTAATCCAACCATTCGCCTCAAGAAAAGTAAGCTTAACAAAGTTAGAATCAAGACCTTCAAGGATTGGTATGTGGGAATATGTTTTTTTTATCGATATTGAAGGACATAGGGATGATTCTAAAATTAAATTATGCCTCAAGGACATTGAAAAAAAATCTTCGTTCATGAAATTTTTAGGCTCTTATCCAAAAAACTAAATCTTAATTACCTATGGCTATAACCACTCCAAAATATATTGCTGAATTGGAGCCCTATGAAGGCGGGAGACCAATTAAGGAAGTTTCAAGGGAGCTTGGAATACCTCCACATAAAATTGTAAAGCTCGCTTCAAATGAAAATCCTCTCGGGGTAAGCCCAAAAGCTAAGCTTGCAATTGATGAAAGTGTCAATGAAACATATAGATATCCTGATGGAAATGGATATTACTTGAAACTAGCTATATGCAATAAATTTTCACTTAATTCCGATCAAATTATATTGGGCAACGGATCAAATGATGTCCTTGAACTTGCAGCAAGAACCTTTATCTCAACAGGAGACGAAGTCATATTCTCAAAACATGCGTTTGCTGTCTATGAGATAGTAACGAAAGCTATTGGTGGTATTGGCGTTAAAGCAAAGCCAATGGAAGACTTTGGTCATAACTTAGATGAATTTTTAAAGCAAATTTCTGAAAAGACGAAATTAATCTTTATTGCTAACCCAAATAACCCTACGGGAAATCTAATTGAAAAATCAAAAATATCAGCTTTTTTATCTGAGGTCCCCAAGCATATTTTAGTTGTCCTGGATGAAGCCTATGATGAATACCTAAGAGATGAAGATAAATCAATTGCTTTCAAGTGGCTTGCAGAATATAAAAACTTATTAATATCCCGAAGTTTTTCTAAAGCGCATGGCTTGGCTGGGTTAAGAATTGGTTATGGTGTTGGGAGTAAAGAAGTTATTAATTTAATGAATAGGGTTAGGCAGCCCTTCAATGTGAATAGTATTGCTCAAATTGCTGCAATAGCCTCTCTTGATGATGATGAATTTATTAAAAGAAGTAGGCTTATAAATGACCAAGGAAGATTACAGCTAGAAGAAGTATTTAATGAGCTTAAAATTAAATATATTCCCTCGTATGGAAATTTTATTAGTTTTAATTTAGGAGACGAAACAAAAGCAATGATGTATTATCAGCATTTGTTGAAAAATGGCGTTATTGTGAGACCTATTCAAAACTATGAGATGACCTCATGGTTAAGGGTGAGCATAGGCCTTAAAGAAGAAAATAATACTTTTATTAAATATTTAAAGAGCTTCACGTAATAGGATAATTATGATTATTGTAATGAACAACTCAGCAACGGACGAAGATATAAGTTTCGTTGTCTCAAGGATAAAAGAGAAAGGCTTAGATGCAAGCATCTCCAAAGGCACAGAAAAGACAGTAATTGGTGCTGTTGGTGATGAGAGACTCTTAGACCCCAAGCTCCTAGATAACCTTCCTGGTGTAGAGCAGGCCCTGAGGATAGTTAAGCCATATAAAATAGTGGCAAGAGAGTGGCATCCTAAAGATACTGTAATTGAAATTAATGGGCACCCAATTGGTGGAAAAAATATACAAGTAATTTCGGGCCCTTGCTCTGTAGAAACTCCTGAACAAATGAAAAATGCAGCTGAAGGTGTAAAAGCGGCGGGGGTTAAGATTATGAGAGGCGGAGCATTCAAACCAAGAACAAGCCCTTATAGTTTTCAGGGAACTGGATTTGAAGGCTTAGAGATGTTTCGAGAAGCCGCAGATAATGCAGGTTTACCTATAGTTACTGAGCTCCTAGATGTCAGACACCTAGATAAATTTTTAGAACAAAAGGTTGACGTGATCCAAATAGGTACAAGGAGTATGCAAAACTTCGAATTATTAAGAGAAGTTGGAAGATTAAAAGTGCCTGTTATATTAAAAAGAGGTATGTCTGCCACAATATCTGAATGGCTAATGGCTGCGGAATATATTGCCTCAGGCGGAAATCATAATATTATATTTTGTGAGCGGGGTATCAGGACTTTTGAAACGTACTATAGAAATGTTTTAGATGTGACAGCGATACCTGTGCTTAAGAAAGAAACTCACCTTCCTGTGATCATAGATCCCTCACATGCGGGCGGAAAGGCCTGGATGGTTGCTGCTTTATCTAGGGCAGGAATAGCAGCTGGAGCAGATGGATTACTTGTTGAAATGCACCCTACACCAAGTGAGGCATGGTGCGATGCTGACCAAGCAATAACGCCAACAGAATTACAAAAACTAATGAAAGAACTTAGCGCTATTGCCAATATTTTAGGAAGAGATATATCTAAGTAACTCATGATATCCATGAGTTTTTTTTAGATATTTTCCCCTGTCTGTAAATTAACTTCTCATCCATGATTCATCATAATAAATTTTAATGATTGGAAAACAATGCATATCCGTGTTTTAGGTTCAGGTGCAGGTGGCGGGTTCCCACAATGGAACTGTAATTGCGAAAATTGCGCTGGACTAAGAAATAATAATCCTTGCCTTAAGGCAAGAAACCAATCTTCCATAACAGTAAGTTCTAATAATGAAGATTGGATTTTATTTAATGCCTCACCAGATATTCGAGCTCAAATAGAATCATTCCCACCACTTCAACCAGCTAGAAAAATTAGAGATACAGGAATAACATCAATTGTTATCACAGATGGACAGATTGATCATACAACAGGGCTATTAATCCTAAGAGAGCATGATAAACCATGGGACATCTACTGCACCAAGGAAGTTTATGAGGATATGACAACAGGCTTTCCTATCTTTAACATCCTTGAACATTTCAGGGGCATTAATTGGCATGAAGTCCAAACTGATCAAAGTAGCTACACAATTCCTAAGGCAGATAATCTTATTTTCACTGCAGTTCCATTAAAGAGTGAAGCGCCACCATATTCACCACATAGGCATAATACGGTCCCAGGCGATAATGTTGGATATAAAATAGAGGATACGCAAAAGGGTAAAAATATTTTTTACGCCCCAGGGCTCGGTGTGATTGAAGACCATGTATTGGATTACATGAAAAATGCAGATGTTGTGCTTATTGATGGGACAGTCTGGACGGACGATGAAATGTCAAAGCATGGAATTAATAATAAAAAAGCAAGTGAAATGGGCCATCTCGATCAATCGAGTAAGGGTGGAATAATGGAGACACTTAACTCCCTGAAAAAGCCCAGAAAAATTTTAATACATATTAATAATACAAATCCAATTTTAAGAGAAGATTCTGATGAGCGTAAACTTTTAGAGGCAAATGGAATCGAAGTTTCTTACGATGGAATGGATATAATCTTATAAAGGGAATATAAATGTCAGCACCTTGGACAAGAAAAGAGTTTGAAAATAAGTTAAGAGAGAAAGGGAAGGGCTATCATATTTATCATCCATTCCATGTGATGATGTATGAGGGTAAATTATCAAAAGAACAGCTGCAAAGTTGGGTGATGAACAGGTTCTACTATCAAATAAGTATTCCGTTGAAGGACGCAGCAATTTTGTCAAATTGCCCAGTGAAAGAGATAAGGAAGGAGTGGATAGTTAGGATTCTAGATCATGACGGTGAAGGTGATGCTGAGGGTGGTATTGAAGCATGGATAAATTTGGGACGTGCGGTTGGTTTGAAAAGAGAAGAAGTAACATCTCTTGAGGGAGTTAGTCCAGGTGTTAAATTTGCTGTGGATGCATACATCAACTTTGCGAAACAAAGAACATGGCAAGAATCTGTATGTTCATCACTGACAGAATTATTTGCCCCACATATTCATCAACAAAGGATCAGTTCGTGGCCTGAAATGTACCCATGGATTGATGAGTCAGGCTTGAGTTACTTTAAAAAAAGATTAACTGAGGCTCGAAGAGATGTAGAGCACGGCCTAGGGGTTACGTTAGATTATTTTAGTACTTCAAGAGAAATGCAAGAAAAAGCATTGGACATACTGCAATTTAAAATTAACGTTCTATGGGTTATTGCAGATTCAATTATGTTAGCATCTTCAAATATTAAAGTTGATGATCGTGATTATATGAGGCAACCTAAATAAAATGACAATCAAACCAGAAGATATATATAAAATTGCGCCACATCACAGGTTTCAGTGGGAAAAAGCACAAGATTGCTACGTTATCTTATTTCCAGAGGGTATGGTTAAGCTAAACGGTGGTGCGGGCGAAGTTTTAAATTTGGTAAACGACAACCTTTCTGTTGCAAAAATCACTGAAGCACTCACTAAAAAATTTCCAGATGCCGATGGAATTGAAAAAGATATTATTGGTATGATTGAGATGGCTCTTGAGAAAGCATGGATAGAAAAGACTAACTAAGAGGTTAAAAATGGCTGAAAAAAATAATGGCGTATCAAGCAATACAACAGCAACACAACCACTCTGGTTGTTGGCTGAAATAACCTATCAGTGCCCACTTCAATGCGCTTTTTGTTATAACCCCACAGATTTTGATAAGCATACCCAAAATGAGCTAGACACTGAATCTTGGATTAAGGTTTTAAGGCAAGCAAGAGACTTAGGTGCAGCACAGCTTGGAATTTCGGGAGGTGAGCCTCTATTAAGAAAAGATATTGAAGAAATTGTAACTGAAGCGAGTTCGCTTGGTTACTACAGCAACTTAATAACCTCTGGTGCTGGAATGAATGAAAAAAGAATCGATGCTTTGAAGGATGGTGGTCTTGATCATATTCAATTATCAATGCATGACATCACTGAAGAAATAAATAATTTTATAACCAATACGAAAACCTTTAAATTAAAACAAAAAATAGCAGCGATGATAAAAGATAGAGGTTACCCGATGGTCCTTAATGTCGTTTTGCATAGATATAATATTGATCATATTAAAGAGATTTTAGAAATGGCTGAGGGTTTAGGAGCTGATTATATTGAGCTAGCAAACACCCAATATTATGGTTGGTCATTGGTAAATAGAGATCAACTTATGCCAAAAAAAGAACAAGTGCTGCATGCAGAAAAAGTGACAAATGAATTCAGAGAGCGTATCGGCAATAAAATGAAAATATTTTTTGTGGTGCCTGATTATTACGATGATCGACCTAAAAAATGTATGAATGGTTGGGGAGAGGTATTCATGATTGTCACTGCCAATGGAGATGTATTGCCATGTCATTCAGCGAGGGTAATCCCTAATTTAGAATTTCCTAACGTAAAGAATACAGATGTAAAACAGATTTGGTATGACTCACCCGCTTTCAATAAATTTAGGGGAACTGATTGGATGAAGGAGCCGTGCAGATCATGCTCTGAAAAAGAAAATGATTTGGGTGGTTGTAGGTGTCAAGCAATGCTCTTAGCCGGTGATGCCGAAAGTGCTGATCCAGTTTGTTCAAAGTCACCAAATCGTCATTTAATAGATCAAGCAATAAAAGACACTGAAAATCCTGGCCTTGAAGCCAAACCGATAATGTTTAGGTCAAATAAGAATTCTAAGAAAATTTCTGAAGGAGAGGAAAAAGAGAGATTAGCAAAATTCCATGCTCTACCTTAACTTAATCTATAATTAAAGGCATGAATCTCTTTTTAAACCCAAAAGTCATTGCACTTGCCGTATTAGCAAGCCTTGCTCCGTTTGCCATTGATACTTATTTACCCGGCTTTCATATAATCGCAACTGATTTATCATCAACACCTGCATATGTTCAACAAAGCTTAACCTTTTATCTCATCCCTTACACTATCATGACTTTATTTCATGGTGCAATATCTGATTCAATTGGTCGGATTATGACCATCAAATGGGGTCTGGCTTTGTTCTTTTTTGCATCAATTGGCTGTGCTTTATCAACTACGGTAGAACAGTTATGGTTTTTTAGGGCTCTTCAGGGAATTGGAGGGGGTGCAGGTAATGTCGTTGCCCGTGCGATGGTTCGTGATCTTTATGAAGGAGCTCAAGCGCAAAGGGTAATGGCAACTATTCAGATAATATTTGGCATTGCCCCTGCTGTAGCCCCTATTTTTGGTGGTTTTTTACTTGATTACGGATGGCCAAGTATATTTATCTTCTTAGCTCTTTACGCAGCAGTTGCTATCTACTTTAGCACAAGAGTATTGCCTGAGACCATGCTTATAAAAGATAGACTTCCATTTGACTTTAAATCAATCGCAACTCGCTATCGAACAATATTTAAAAATAAGGAATTTTTACTTCTGATATTATCTCTCTCAGCAAATTTTTCAGCCTTTTTTTTGTATGTACTGGCAAGTCCAATTTTCTTAATTGATTTGTTGGGTTTCACCGAAAAACAGTTTGCATACTTATTTGTCCCCACAGTCTGCGGTATGATCATTGGTTCATTTATTGCCAAAAAAACAGCAGGTGCGATCAATCCATCAAGGGTGACAAGGTTTGGTTATTTTTGGATGCTTTTAATAGCGCTATCAAATTTAATATATTGTTATTTTTTTGACAATAACCCGATATTTAATATAGGCTTCATAGCTCTTTACAACATTGGTATGGCTGCAATTATGCCAATTATATCAATTGCGGCACTCGATTGTTTTCCAAAAGCGAGAGGTACTGCGGCATCAGGCCAAGCCTTTATGCAAATGTTTTTTTCGTCTGCAGTGGCAGGTGTAATCGTACCAATTTGTTGGTTCTCAACATTTGGTTTATCGTTAGGATTATTTCTTATATTGATATTCGGGTTATTTTGCATAACCCGAACAAGTCTTTGGGCTTATCGAAGTAAGCTCTAAAAATTATTAACTACAGTTGTAGATTTGATAGACAGCTGATTGTGTTCCCTTCCCATCTTCAGGATGATCAATCCTATATATAGTATTCCCACCTTGTTCAACGGCAGCATTTTTAGCAAGTCGAATATCATCTTGCTCAGTGTAGTCATCTCTTCGTTCAGCATAGCCTGTCATTCTTACTTTAACCTGAGCTTTTAGAACACAGCTGTTTTGGTCAATTGAGTCGGCAATAGTAACGTTCTCTGAACCTGGCTCTTCTTTAACTAGTTGTTTACTGCAGGCAACTAAAAAAGGCATGGCCAAGGCAGCTATAATCATTTTATTTCGTAACATACAATCCTCCAAATTTTAAATTCTATTTACAAACATAGATTTTGAACAAAGCTGACTGTGTTCCTCTATGTTGTTTGTAATTAGACATTATAATGGTGTTACCTTTTTTTTCAACTGCCGCATTTTTACCCAATTGAATTAAGTTTTTTTCCGAATTGCCAAGAAAGTCATCTGAATATCCTTTTACCTTGTCTTTTACTTCACCTTTGAACTCGCATTGATTTTTATCAATACTTGTGACTAAATTTACATCCTCGGAACCAGGTGACTCCTGTACAAATTTTGCACCACTACAAGAAACCAAGAACAAAAAAACAATACTAAAATAATTTTTTTTAATCAATAGTAAATTTTGTTACTCCGCACTTTCTATTAATAGTGGACGCTTGTCAGTTCTTGTAGAAAATTCCTCAGCTTCAGGCAATGGATCTTTTCTTGAGGTGATTATTGGCCATATCTTAGATAATCGTTCGTTAATTTCAATAAATTCTTGTTGGTCCTCAGGCACATCGTCGTCAGCATAGATTGCCTCAACAGGGCACTCAGCCACACATAATGTGCAATCGATGCACTCTTCAGGGTCAATAGCTAAAAAATTAGGTCCCTCAACAAAACAGTCTACGGGGCAGACATCGACACAGTCTGTATATTTACACTTAATACAACTTTGTGTTACTACGTACGTCATTTTTCATATCCTTTAAAAAGTGAATTTTAAATTATTTTGTAATATTATTCTACGGTTTCAATCATGCCAGCACCAACCGTATGGTAGGTAGTCTCATCGATGATGATAAATGCGCCGGTACTTCTATTTTGTTCATACTGATCAACAATTAAGGGTTGAGCTAACTTGAAATTGATATTAGCAATATCATTCGTTTTAAGCTCGTTAGCCTGTTCAGCGTCCAAAGTATTAATATTAATTTTGTTATTAATACTTGAAATTTTTGCTTTAGATAATCTAGTTGTATGCATAATCAAATAGGTTCTATTAATATTTAAATCTGATTCAGATAACCAACAAACGTTCGCTGTAAATTTTTTAGTGCTTATTAAGTTGTCATCTTTTTGAACGATCATATCCCCCCTAGAAATATCAATTTCATCATTAAGTGATACGGTTATAGACTGCTCATAGTTTGCTTCAGAAATAAGCTCCTCTCCAATACGAATCTCTTTGACGGTTGATTCATGGCTTGATGGGAGCACTTTTATTTTGTCGTTTACTTTTAATGAGCCTGACTCGATTTTTCCCATAAAAGCTCTAAAGTCATGCAGTGCTTCATTAGCTGAATCTCTAGGTCGGCAAACAAGCTGAATAGGGAATCGTAACCGTGAATTTTTTGTTTCTTCTGTGGTGTCAATATTTTCAAGCGTTTCTAAGAGCGTTGCCCCTTTATACCAACTTAAGGAATCTCCTCTTTCAACAATCATATCGCCATTTAAAGCTGACATGGGGATAAAGCTTATGTTTACTTCTGGTTTATTTAATTTAATAGCAGATGCAAAGGAATTGTATTCTTCACATATATTTTGATATTCATTTTCATCATAATTAACTAAATCCATCTTATTGACCGCAACGATGATATTTTTAATCCCAACAAGCTTTGTTAAGTAAGAATGGCGTCTTGTTTGTGTCAACATCCCTTTTCTGGCATCAACGAGGATAATCGCAAGTTGTGCAGTCGAGGCAGCAGTAACCATATTTCTTGTGTATTGCTCATGGCCAGGTGCATCTGCAATGATATATTTTCTCGATCCGGTACTAAAATATCGATAGGCCACGTCAATAGTTATTCCTTGCTCTCTTTCGGCTTGAAGCCCATCTGTGATTAAGGATAAATCTAGTGCTGTCATACCCTTTTTCTTTGAGGTCTTCTCAATTTGGCTTAAAGTATCGGTTAGGATAGTTTTCGTATCATACAGAAGCCTACCTATCAGGGTACTTTTTCCATCATCAACGCTACCACACGTCATGAACCTTAAAACCGTATTGTTTTTATTCATATCATTCATTAAAAATAACCTTCTTTTTTCCTTTGCTCCATAGAGGCCTCTGATACTTGATCATCTAAACGAGTTTCACCCCTCTCTGTGATCACCGTTGAAGCAGTTTCCATAATTATTTTTTCGATTGAATCTGCTGAGCTTGCGACCGGTGCTGTACAGGTAATATCACCCACAGTTCTAAATCGAACCATCATATTCTCTATTTTTTCATCAGGAGTAGGGGGGGTAACGTCAGTGATAGGGACAATTGCCCCATTTCTTTTTACAATATCTCTCTTGTGAGCAAAGTAGATACTTGGAAGCTCTAAATTTTCCCTTTCTATGTACTGCCAGACATCCATCTCGGTCCAATTAGATATAGGAAAGGCCCTAATATTTTCACCTTTGTGCACCTTCGCGTTATATAAATTCCATAATTCTGGGCGTTGATTTTTTGGATCCCATTGACCAAATTCATCACGAAAACTCATAATTCTCTCTTTTGCTCTCGCTTTTTCTTCGTCTCTCCTGGCTCCACCAATGCAGCAGTCAAATTCATTTTCCTCAATAGCTTCTAGCAAAGTAATTGATTGATATTTATTCCTTGGCTCATTGGGCGTCTTTAAGACGATCGTGCCTTTCTTCATAGAATCTTCTAATGATGCCACTATTAGCCTTTCACCCAGCTCTTTAGTTTTTTTATCACGAAATTTAATAACTTCAGGATAGTTATGGCCTGTATCAATATGCATAAGTGGGAATGGGAAGCGACCCGGCCTAAAAGCTTTCTCAGCAATTCTGAGAAGGCATAAGGAATCCTTACCACCTGAGAAAAGTAAAACAGGGTTCGAGCATTGGCCAGCTACCTCTCTCATTATGTGGATTGCTTCCGATTCTAGCCAGTCAAGGTGACTTAATTTATTTTTCATTACTTACCTTCTCTATTGTGGAGGCCACATTCACGTTTTTCATCCACCTTTGTTGGGTCAAAGTAGTCATATTCATTCACTAATTTATATTTTTCCATATAAGTATCCAGGTCTTTATCTGTCCAGTGGTAAAAAGGACTTATTTTTAATAAGCCAGATTCAGTTTTATTAATAATATCTAACCCGTCACGAAATTCTGTTTGCCCTTTTCTTAAGTTTGTAATCCATAAATCAGGTTGAATTTCTGCCATCGCTCTCCTGAATGGTTCAAGTTTTACTTGCTCTGTAAATACTTCATGGCGTGGATCATCAATTTCAGGCATTTCACCCATTACAGCCTCTCTAAAGGCTGAGGTATGAAGTGGAGTGAACAATTTTATATTTAAACTCAATTCACCAATAATTTTTTCAGCATAAAGATAGGTAGCCTTAGTGTTATAACCGGAGTCACACCAAACTATCTTTAATTTTGGCATGAGCTTGGTGCATAGATGGAGTATCGCAACCTCGTAGGGTCTAAAGTTTGTTGTTAGGATAGGGTTTTTTGTTTCTGCAAATGCCCACTCTACAATATCTTCAGGTGTTTTTTTATTAAATTCTTTATTAATTTGTACTAAGTTATCCATCGTAAAATTTAATTTCTGTTAATTATTTTCCATGCCGGTTCTGTTTGATCAACGGCACCCTGATAAGGAGTGGTGAAATCACTCAGACCTAATAATGCATCTTTTGCATCCTTATCTTTTCTAATTAGAAAGCTATTAAAACCCGATCTCTTAAGGAAGAATAGTTGGTCCCTTAACACATCTCCAATAGCTCTTAGTTCATTTTTATATTTATATTTCATCCTCAATAGATTACCTATTGAAAAAATTCTACCGTCTGCAAATTTTTTTGTGCTTACTGCAATGCAAGGTAAATTATGCATATCTTCAATTTGATTTATAAAGCTATCAATTTCTTCATGTGTTTCTATCCAGATTCCGATTTCCTGGTTTGATATTCTGCTCTTCAAATTATCTTGATGATGCAAAAAAACCTTAACGGGGAGCAATAGCTTTCCTTCTTTAGGAATTGGCGTTTTTTCAATTTGCTCACTTGTTAATGAGTCTTCCCCAGTGAGTTTGAAAATTACAACCTTGCCTGCCTGTTTTTTAACCTCTATCTCAGCCTCTGGTGGCATAATTTGCCGCCAATCATCATCTACGATGTTGTTATCTTTAATTAATTGTGAGCTCATACACTCTTTTCCTTTTTCCCGTAAACCTCTTCTTTAAATGGCTCAAGCCCTATTCGTGAAACGCAATCAATGAAGACTTCATCCGGATGACGATTTTTAACATAGGTGTTAATAATTTTTTTTATGACCTTTGGCATTTCTTCTTCTGAGAAAGAGGGGCCTATCACTTTACCGATATTTGCAAAATTTCCCTGATTGCCTCCTAAGGTCAACTGGTACCATTCACTACCATCTTTATCGACTCCTAAAATACCAATATGTCCAACATGGTGATGCCCACAAGCATTCATGCACCCAGAAATATTTAAATTTATATCGCCTATATCATGAAGGTAGTCCATATCATCGAAGATATCTTGAATAGATTTTGCTATTGGAATACTTTTAGCATTGGCGAGTGAACAAAAGTCACCACCAGGACAGCAAATAATATCAGTGAGTAAACCAATGTTAGGAGTTGTTAATTTCTTAGCCTTTGCTTTTTCCCAAAGCTCAAAAAGATTATCTTCCGAAACATCCGACAAGATAAGATTTTGTTCATGGGAGACACGAATCTCACCAAAGCTATATTGGTCTGCTAGTAATGCAACCGCTCTCATTTGGTCTGATGTCGCATCTCCAGGTGCCTGCTCATTGCTTTTGAGTGACAATGTCACCGATCTATAACCTTCTTTTTTGTGGCTATGTGTACACCTCAATAACCACTGGGTAAAAGATTTATTTGTAGTGTGTTCTTTAAGAGCATCTTTTTTAGCAGTCTTGTAGTTTGGCTCAGAGAAGAAAGTCTTAATTCGATTAATCTCTTTGTTATCTATCGTATTTGGGCCATTTTTAATTGTGGCCCATTCCTTATCAACTAACTGTTTAAATTTTTCAATACCAAGAGCCTTAACCAAGATTTTAATTCTTGCTTTGTACATGTTATCTCTTCGTCCATAAAGATTATAGACACGAAGAATTGCCTCACAATAAGTGAGTATATGTTTCCAAGATAAATTTTCCCTGATAACGGACCCTAAAATTGGCGTGCGGCCTAGACCACCACCAACCCATACTTTGATCGCCATTTCATTATTTTTGTCACTGAAAACTTCAAGCCCAATATCATGTGCCTGAACAATCGCACGATCTTTTGAGGAACCTGTGACCGCAATTTTAAATTTTCTTGGTAGAAGAGCAAACTCAGGATGAAAGGTGCTCCATTGCCTTATAATTTCTGCTAAGTAACGGGGATCAATGATTTCATCGGGTGTAACCCCGGCAAACTGATCGGTGGTAATGTTCCTGATGCAGTTTCCAGAAGTTTGAATTGCATGCATTTCAACAGTGGCGAGCTCTCTTAAAATGTTAGGCGTGTCTTCTAACTTCGGCCAATTAAATTGAATATTTTGTCGAGTACTAAAATGACCATAACCTCGGTCATACTTATCTGCGATATCAGCAAGCTTTGTTAATTGAGCCGAAGATAATAAGCCATATGGTATCGCTACCCTAAGCATGGGGGCGTGCCTTTGGATATAAAGACCATTTTGAAGTCTAAGCGGCCTAAACTCCTCCTCACTTAATTCTTTATTTAAAAAGCGTGTGAGTTGTCCCTCGTATTGAGTTACCCTTTCATTTACGAGTGTTTGATCTAATGAATCATACTTATACATAATTTGCCTTAAACATTAATTGCACACCTACAATAAGTAGAATTATAACCAATATGAACCGTAAGAATTTTTCATCTATTCTTGCACTTAATTTACTGCCGAATAGAACACCGGGAACAGAGCCAATTAACAGGGCTATCAATAAATTTATATCTACTGTACCTAAATTATAATGGCCGATACCTGCAAAAAGGGTTAATGGTACAGCATGGGCGATATCAGTTCCAATAATTTTCCTAAGTTGTATCTTGGGGTAGAGAAGAAGCAAAGCGGTGACTCCAATTGCACCGGCGCCCACCGAAGTCAATGTAACAACGGCTCCTAAAAAAATGCCCAATATCACGGTAAGTACATTTATATTTAAATTTGTTTTTAATTTCTGCTTTACGGATTTTTTAATAATAATTGGCTGAAATAAAACAGCAATTGAAGTTAGGACAAGCGCTACTCCAAGTGATATATTTATTATTTCAACATTTTGCAGTGAGTAAAGGTCAATATCCTTGAGATGATGCGTTACTAAGTAAGATGACGGTAGACTGCCAAGGAGTAAATTCCTTACAATTTTCCAATCAACATGCCCTAGTTTATGGTGAGATATTGCGCCTGCAGATTTAGTTATAGCCGCATATAAAAGATCTGTTCCAACAGCAACAGCAGTTGGAAATTTAAAAAATAATACAAGTAATGGTGTCATCAGTGACCCACCACCAACACCAGTTAATCCAACAAGAGTCCCAACTACAAAACCAGAAATAATATACTCAAAAATCACGATAAATAAATTGAAAGAAATTTGTAAAATTGCATGCAATATAACAGTTTTTAATATACTATAAAATAATAATAAATTCTATTTATATAACTTTTAAGAATATGAAATTACAACAACTTAGATGCGTTTTTCAAATTGTTCAATCTGAATTCAATATCTCAAAAGCATCAGAGGCGTTGAATACCAGCCAACCTGGGGTAAGTAAGCAGATTAAGCTCCTAGAGGATGAGATTGGTATAAAAATTTTCCAAAGAAATGGTAAGAGACTTGTTAATTTGACTGAGCCAGGGGAATTGGTATTAAGCTCTATAGAAACAATACTTCAGGAGTCCAATAATATAAAGGTAATTTCGGAGGAATATATAGAAAAAGATCAAGGTACATTTACTATTGCTACAACCCATACTCAAGCAAGATATAAGCTCCCAAAGGTCGTTGATGAATTTGTAAAAAAATATCCAAAAATTAATTTGAATATCCATCAGGGCAATCCGTCGCAGGTGACTGATCAAATTATCAACGGTGGGGCCGATGTGGGTATTGCTACGGAGTCTATTAATTTAAGTGAGGATATACATACTATCCCTTGTTATCAATGGAATCGTTGCGTCGTAATGCCTAAAAACCACCCATTAACAGAAGTAAGGAAGATAACGTTGGAAGACTTAGCTGCATACCCGATGATTACTTATGACTATGCATTTACTGGTAGCACAATTGTTTCTGAAGTTTTTAAAAATGCCAATATCGAACCAAATATTATGCTTACGGCGATTGATGCTGATGTCATCAAAACGTATGTTAGCCTGAACATGGGCATAGGATTAATTGCTGAAATGGCTTTTGACGCAACTACTGACCATCCAATGGTTAGCAGAGATGTTAGTCATTTATTTCCTCTTAGTACGACCTATATTGGGATTAGACGTGAGAATTTTCTTAGAAAATATACTGCTGACTTTATCCGTATGTTTATCCCAAAAGCAAGTGAAAAAGAACTTAAAAAAATCTTGAATAAAAGGCACCTTTAAACAAAGCAATTGCGGTTTTATAAAGTTTTGTTAAAAAATATCATTTATAATCAATAAGTTAGTCTATTGTCGATTTCTATTTATTGCTATATACTTAATTTAAGATCGTTCACATAACATTATCCATTGTTAACTACGGTCAATGTAATTCATGACCA
>CBFHKG010000008.1:0-23160 GCA_965656355.1 Methylophilaceae bacterium
CATAGTAGTTGGTTGGCAGGTTACCCGAAAAGGTCAGTGAGTCAGAGGTAGCAGCACCTTGATTATTATAAAGATTGGTGATGATGCCTGAAGTATTATTTATATCAAATGCACCTGCTACACCATTAATTGTGCCGGTATTTGCCAGATCAGTGATGGTACCCGTATTATTTATCGCGTCGCCGCCAGTTGATGAGATTTGACCTGAATTTGTCAAACCGGTGATGGTGTTGGTATTATTCAATCCGTACTTATCTGCCTTGCTTGATAATGACCTTATAATTCCGTCATTGAGCAGCCAGTCAATGGTGCCGTCATTGCGAAGGCCCATGCTGTTTGAACCAGAAATAACACCATCAAAGCTATTAGTTAAATTAGAAATGACTCCAGTGCTTTTATTCACTAGACCTCTTTTACCAATAATCTGATTTTCATTTAATATTTCGGTAAATGTACCGTCATTGCGAAGGCCGACCCCAAAAATTTGATTGGCTTGGATTATTCCCTCATTTGTGAGTGTGGTGATCGTTGAACTTTCTGCATTCTTTAGACCGGCGTATTGATCCGCTTGAGAACCCTCACTGGTTGCCTCCAAAATACCCGTACTCCCATTAGTAATCGTATTGATGATTGAGTTAGTGTTTAATATCCCCTGCGTGGATGAAGTAATCGTGCCATTATTAGTAATATTGATGGTGCCAGTGGTATCTTGAATTTTAATGGCTGCCTCATCCGTGTTAGTTGAGTCACTTTGGACTGTTCCCAAGTCAATGTTGGTAAGCGTTGCTGTCCCCGTAATCGTTGTTCCATCAAATTCAATCGCCGTATTTTCTGTTGACCAAACAGTCCCGCTGTTCGCTATTGTAATATTGGTTAACGAGTCGTCATCTATATGAATGACTTGGCCAGACTGACTTGAGCCACCGCCAGCAACCTCTAAATCCCAATTATTTGAACCTGTGTTAGTTAGTGCCCAGCTGACATCTGTGCCATCTAAATTATTTGTCCCAGTAAGGCTAGCAATACTTGCGGGTAAAATATTTTGTAATACATTAGTGTATGTATTTGAGTTGACTGCGCCCCCTTCATTTTTGTAGACAACACCGGCATCAATGGTAATGCTCAATGAGTCAGCATCATCAATGAAGAGGTTATGATTGGGTCCAGTGACGGTGCTACTCGAATCGACAACCACCGTGATGGCTTGGTCGCTGTTGATATAATAGGCAGTGCCTGCTGCAGGGTTTAATGTAGTTGTCGAGTCGTATTCAGTGTAATCATTCCCACCAAAACTTAAGTCTGAATCCTCATTGATAGAAAAATTCATGGTATTTATAAAACTTAGCCCCTGTAATTTTCCGTAATTAGTGCTATCAGATATTACAATTTCATAGTTAGTGGGGGCACTGCCCTTATAAATTAATGCATCTGAACCACCTTGGCTATTGATTAGGGTTCCTATAGTGCCATTTTTATTGTAAATATCTGGAGAAGACGCATTGGGGGCTGAAATTGTTCCATAGTTCTCAATGGTCGTGATTGTGCCATTATCATTATAAATACCGTAGTAGTTATATGCGTTATGACCAGTAATATTACCTGTAGCTTTATTCTTAATCAGTGTGATGTTGTACTGATTTGTGATTGCCCCGTCGTTATTCTCTGATGAAGAAGATAAAATATTTGCGCTATTTTCAATACTAGTAATCGTTCCTGAATTAAATAATCCATATATAGATGTACTATTTTGAATTGCCCCAACTGTGGAAGTTGCCCCTTGTAGCCTGAGCCCCCAGCCATTAGTGGCTCTAATAGTTCCCGAGTTCTGCAAAGTATTAAGTGTTCCATTGTATATATGAATCCCCGTATTTCCAGTCCCCGTTCCGGTTGCCAAGAATGTTCCACTATTTTGAAGCACATTGATTTTGCCACCTTTATTAATATATAAGGCTTTACCATTCGATGTTTGCGTATTTGTAATTGTTGCAGTGTTAGTAAAAATATTTGAGGCTTTCGTAGCGTCTACATTAATTACAATATTAGCTGAGGCAGTAACATCTGCTTGAAAATTAACGGTGAGTGCGCTGCTTCCTGTAAATTTTCCAATTGCCTGTGTTTTTGCCGTCGTTACGTCACATGAGCTTGTATTATTACTGGAGGTTTTACATTCAACAGACATTGCCTCGGAATGCATTAAGGCAAAGCTTAAAACAAATATGAGAAGGCTTGTGATTAAATTCAAAAATTGAGGGCTTTTGAATTTTTTCATTTTAAATAGGATCAGATCTAGAAACATAAAAAAACTAAAAACATATTTGCCAATAATATAATAAAGTTAACCAAAATGGTGCAAAATTAATTCGTATTTAAGCGAATATATAAGATTGATTTAGTTGAGAATTTTTATATTTTACGGTTACTTCCTGCGACCATTTTAATCTCAAACAGTCGACAATCTAATGCGCCATTAAAAAGCGGTGTTTTCTTAGAAGGTGACAAGCGCATAAGTTTCGGCAGCCTAAAGTCACTGGTTAAAAAATAGGTGCGCCAGCCTGCAAACTTATTTTTCAAACAACTTGCCCATAATGGATAGGCTGCTGCAAGCTCTTCATCTTCCCCTATCCTAATTCCGTATGGTGGGTTGGTAATCATTACGCCTTCGTTAAATGGAGGTGTAATCTCTGTGATTTTTTTACAGACCAATTGCACAGCTTCCTCTAGTCCCGCTTCAACTAAATTTCTCTTAGCCACCCGAATAGCTCTAAGATCTTTATCTGATCCATAAATTCGAGAAAAAGTGAGTGGTTTTTTTTCTGACTCATAATCTAATTTTATTTGCTTAAGCAACTTTGCATCAAGATTCTTCCAATTTTCAAAACCAAAATTTCTTCTCAACCCTGGCATTTGATTTAGTGCCATCATGGAAGCTTCGATTAAAAAAGTCCCACTGCCACACATCGGATCGAGCATGGCTTGGCCAGGTTCCCAACCGCTTAATAAAATAATACCCGCCGCTAAATTTTCCTTAATCGGTGCTTCTACACTCGATTTTCTAAAGCCTCTTTGATAGAGCGGATCACCTGAGGTATCCAGATAAATAAAGTATTCATTTTTTTCTAAATAAAGATGAATACGACTATCAGGATGCCTGATGTCCACATCGGGTCGCTTATTCATTTTTTTTCTAAAATTATCGCAAACCGCATCCTTAATTCTGAGCGTCATGAAATCCAAACTTTTTAGTGGGCACTTCACACCCGTAGTGCTGACTTTGATGGAATTTGAAAGATCAAAATAATCAAACCAGTTAATTTCTAATGCGGCTTGATAAAGATCCTCTTCAGTCTCATAAGTCCCTTTCTTAAGTCGCATCATGATACGGGTGGCTACTCGGCTGGTGATGTTCGCACGGTACATCTGCTCCATAGAACTAGAAAACTCAACACCCCCATCGACTTGATTAGGTGACTCGATTTTGAGTTCTTCTAATTCTTTAACTAATAACGCCTCAAGTCCGCGTGGGCAGGATGCAAAATAATTTGATTTCAAGTTCGGTTCCTAAGTATTAAAGAAAAAGATGATTCGTTTTATTCTTTTGGTTTTTTAAAATTTGGTTGAAATATACCATCAAATCGAAGTCAATTTGTTTTTCCATGGTTAATATTTTTCTTTTCAAATGATCGATCCGTGACTCACTGGGTTCTGAATTAAAAGCAAACACGATGATGTTGCCTGACGTTGTCGATTTGAGATGAAGCACACGGTCATCAAAGGTCAGTTTTATCCGATCAATATAGGCTTTTGTCCTCGGGTCCGACCCCCATAAGTTGATCATAAAAATACCCTTTTCTGTCAGCCTCGCCCGACAACTTTCAAAATAAGGGATTTCACAAAACACTTCAGGCAAGCCATATTCCTCAAATGCATCAGACAGTATGAGATCATATTCATCTTCTGAATTTTTAATATAATCAATGCCGTCATCTTGAATAATTTTAAAACGCTTTGATCTTTGAGGTATTTTAAAAAATTGCTTCGCTACATTGATAGCGCTCGGATTAATTTCTATGGTAAGGCAGTTGGTTTTTATAAACCATTTGTAAAAAAATTTTTGGATGGCCGCACCCCCCAGCCCCACAAATAACAAGTCCTTTGGTTTATCTAAGAAAATAGCAGCTAGGGCCATAATTTGCGTGTAGCCGAGTTCTAGATGGTATGGATCACTAATCCTCATTGAGCTTTGAATCGTGGGTGATCCAATATGCATCGATCTCACATCATTTGATTCACTCATGTCCACCGTCATTTCATCAAAACTACCCTCGCGTTGCGGTTTTTTTTCACTCACTAAGCCGATCATTTTTTTTATTTTATTAATCATTTCAACATCATCTCATGCCATTGCTTCTCAACTCTTTTCAGTGAGATGGGATATAAGGTTTTTAATTCTTGGGCAAATAAGGAGACTCTTAATTCTTGTAATGCATATTGAAAATCCACATACATATCGGGTACTTCTTCGTCATTTTCAACAAAATCAACCACCTTCTCAATCCATTTGTCTTGTAAACGCCTTATTCCTTTAAGTGATTCGGCATCTTTGTCTTGACGTTGTGTATATTTTTCAATGCGTATCTTTAGTGCTGCCAAGTATCTTGGGAAATGCTTTATCTGATCGTAGACAAATAAAGGCTTCTCGTAAGCGGGTAATAAAAGTTCTAACTGCTCATCGATATCTTCCCTTATTATCGCAGTTAATTGTTTTTGTTTTTTTAAAGCAAGCGTGATGGCATGGTAACTCTCAGCAATTGATGTCAAAGAATTTGAAAGTTCAATAATCACCTCCCCGATTCTCTTCTTAGCAAAGGTGACTAGTTGTTCAAAGTTAACCTTTGTCCTCGGCACGGGCTCTCCCCAGTTCATGGATTCATTCAAAACAATCTCAATAAAGTTTTCTTTTAAAGTGTCGGTTTCAATATAGGTTTTAAGAGACAGTCCGTAGCGATCAAATTGTGGGGGTGTTTTTTTTAATATTTTGATACGATCTTTTAATTGAAGGGTGAGTAACATTCTCACGCCTAACTGATGCAAGGACCTTGCCTCGATCTCATTGTCCAATACCTTGAGGTCAACATTATTTTCATTGGGGATCAGTGCCGGGTAACCGACAATCTCTTCACCGTGTCTTTCAGCACTCACCTTTTCAGGAACATCATGCTCAGGCCAGAAAGTCAGATCCTCTTTTTCAATATCAAAGGCGACCTCCTCAATCACCTCCGTCACCCTCTCCTTATGTTCTGTTTGCAATTCAGATAATTCTTTTGAGGAATCAATTTCAACCCCCTCATCATCTGTGATCATAAAATTTACCTTCAAGTGCATGGGTAAATTTTTAACCAAATTGGCATCCACCCTCAAGGTTGACTTTGTTTTCTCTCTAATAAATTGCGTGAGCTCATTGTTAAAATTTTTGGTTGTATCGGCCTGCACTAAAAATTCTGTGATCGATTTGGGGAGTGGCGTGAGTTGATTTCTGACCGGCTTAGGAAGTAATTTAAAAACATTGAGTACTTTCTCTCGAATCATCCCCGGCACTAACCAATCAAATGATTCTTGTTTAACCTGACTCAACCCGTGATAGGGAAAACTGGCAGTCAAACCATCCATCGGGTGGTTCGGCTCGAAGTGGTAGTTTAAATTCACGTCGACATTATTTCGTTTCACTTGATCGGGGAACTGAACGTTATCAATCTGATCAGCATTCTTCTGCATCAAATAATCTTTGGAAAGGAATAAAAATTGTGGTTCATCTTGCTCAATACCCTTTCGCCAATATTCAAAACCTGCCCCGTTCATGATTTCATTGGAGATTTTGCTGTCATAAAAATCAAATAGGATGTCATCATTAATTAAGATATCCTGCCTTCGAGACTTATGCTCAAGCTGCTTAATTTCATCAATGAGTTTTTGATTATGCGTCCAAAAGGGAGCCGACGATTCATACTGATTTTCAACTAACCCCTGCCTTATAAAAATATTCCTCGACTCCTCTGTATTGATCGAACCATAATGAATCGTTTTGTTGGCATTAATGACCAAGCCATACAGCAATGTTTTTTGACTCGCATCCACCCTATTCAGTTTTGGGTTCCATCTCGGGTTACTGTATTCATACTCCACCAGATGCTTGGATAATCTCTCAATCCAATCCACCTCAATTTTGGCAATGCACTGGGCATACAATTTACCCGTATCAATAATCTCAGCCGCCATCACCCACTTATAATTTTTCTTTCTAAACAAGGTTGGCCCGATTAAAAATTTAATCCCCCTTGTACCTGAGTATTCATAGCTATCAATAATTTTAGTCCCAACATTCCCTAACAAGCCTGTGAGGAGAGATATATGAATTCTTTCATAAGTGACTTTCTTTTGACTCACCTTAAAATCAAGCTCCTTTGTCATCTCGGCGAGTTGTTTATAGAGCTCTTGCCACTCCCTGATCCTTGTATAGGAAACAAAATATTGCTGACAAAAATTCCTCAACCCCTTCCCACTTTTAATAGTTATTTTCTCATCCAATAATTTCCATAGCTTGATGAAGCTCATGAATCCTGAATCGGGGTCGTGAAATAAAAGATGGGCTTGGTCTGCTTTTTCCGCCTTGTCTAAGGGTCGCTCCCTGGGATCTGAGATACTCAAGGCGCTAATGATAATTAAAATTTCATTCAGGCAGGCTTGTTTGTTAGACTCGATTAAGATTCTCCCTAAAGAGGGATCAAGCGGAAGCTTGGCCAACTGATGACCCATGGGCAAGATTTTAAAGTTTCGATCGACCGCATCAAGCTCGTAAAGCAGTTGATAGCCATCCTGAATAAATTTATTGATGGGGGGTTGAAGGAAAGGAAACTCATGCACCGGTCCTAGATCAAGTGAGGCCATTTTTAAGATGACAGAAGCGAGCGAGGTCCTCATAATTTCTGGATCGGTAAAGGTGGGTCTTAGGTCAAAATCTTCCTCATCATAAAGCCTAATACAAACACCCGGTGCTATCCGACCGCACCGCCCTGACCGCTGATTAGCCGAAGCTTGAGATATTTTTTCAATAAGCAGCTGCTCGATTTTTAGCCTTGGGTTATAGCGAACAATTCTGGCAAGACCGGCATCGATGACATATTTGATTCCAGGGACGGTAAGTGATGTTTCTGCAATATTGGTCGTTAAAATAATTCTTCTCGTGGTCCCTTGCTTAAATATTTTTTGTTGATCCTTGACGGGCAACCTTGAGAAAAGTGGCAAAATTTCAAATTTATTTTTAAGCTGATCGGTTAAGAATTTTTTGATATCGTGGATATCTCTCTCGCCCGGAAGAAAAATTAAAATGTCCCCTTTATTGCCCGGAGGCAAATCATTAATACTGGACAAAACCGCATCTTCAATATTTTCAACTATATCTTGGGTGAGCTGTTTTAATGGTCTGTAAATTATATCGACTGGAAACGTTCGACCCGAAACTTGAATGATAGGTGCTTTATTAAAATGTGCTGAAAATTTTTCGACATCAATCGTCGCACTCGTAATAATGATTTTTAAGTCGGGTCGCTTGGGTAATAAATTTTTTATATAGCCTAATAAAAAATCGATATTTAAACTACGCTCATGCGCCTCATCAATAATGATGGTGTCGTATTGAATAAGCTTTGGGTCTTTTTGCGTCTCAGCTAATAAAATACCATCGGTCATCACCTTAATCGATGTCCCTTTAGAGGTTTTATCCGCAAACCTAACCTTAAAGCCTACCTCCGCACCGAGGTCGACATCTAATTCGCTGGCAATTCTTGTTGCCACTGACCTTGCTGCGATCCTTCTTGGTTGGGTGTGGCCAATAAATCTATCCTGACCTCTGCCCATTGAAAGGCAGATTTTAGGCAGTTGGGTGGTTTTTCCCGAGCCCGTCTCACCGCATAGAATGGTGACTTGATTATCCGCAATCGTCTTTTTTATTTTTTCAACCTGTTGGCTGACGGGCAGCGTCGCTGGGTAATGGATATTCATTTACTTACAAAATCCCTGATTGATTTTTAAACAACAACTTTACTGTTACTTTATATTTGAGAATTTGATGCATAGCCATATGAGAGAAAAAATTTAAATGATAAATTTTGATTCTAATTCTTGCAAATTAAACAACTTCAAAATCTCTAAACTACGCTCACGTGCATTGCCTTTTTTAACCCCCACATATTCAGCAATAATCAACTCATTTTTCATAGAGTGCTCCCATCCGACTAACTCGGTCACGGTGAGTTTGTATCCCTGAGACTCAAGCAGCAGGCATCGTAAAACATTTGTCAGATGGCTGCCGACTTCTCTGGTGTGTATCGGGTGTCGCCACAACTCAGCGATAGGCTCAGCAAGGGAGGTTGATTTATTTTTTCTCATCAACTTAGCCACCTCTGCCTGGCAACAAGGCACCAGAAAAAAATATTTCACCTGTCGTTTGAGACCAAAAAAAATAGCATCATCAGTTGCGGTATCACAGGCATGCAGAGCTGTGACCATATCCACATCATTCGGCACTAAATTTTCAGCATCCGCAATAGCGGTATTAATAAAATGCATGCGATCAAATTTTAATTTTTTTGCTAATTCCTTTGATTTTTCTACAAGCTCGGATCGAGTTTCGATACCAATCACCTGACCTAAATTTGATTTGATGAAAAGGTCGTACAAGATAAAACCCAGATAAGACTTCCCGCAACCATGATCGACAATTGAATAATGCTCATTTTCCTGATTAATTCTTTCTAAGATCGGCTCAATAAAATTGTAGAGGTGATAAACCTGCTTTAACTTTCTTCTTGAATCCTGATTAATTTTTCCATCTCGGGTTAAAATATGTAAAGATTTGAGAAGTTCGGGTGACTGTTGTGGTTTCATTTCATCAAGTATTTGCATAGCTGTTAGTTTACCTCAATCTCAATTCACTCATTAGCATTAAAAGGTTGGCTAATAAAGAAAATTTTAAAGGTAAGGTTATGAGTATTCAGTGGTTTCCAGGTCATATGACCGCAGCAAAAAATAATGCAGAAAAGGCAATGGAAATTAATGATGTCATCGTCGAGGTACTCGATGCCAGAATTCCTGGCAGCTCCGTTAATCCGGTTATCAAGAATATACGGGCAGGAAGGCAAAGGCCTCACCTTAAAATATTAAATAAATCTGATTTAGCGGATCCTAATGTGACTGAGCATTGGCTTGAATATTTTAATGCGCAACCAAAGACGCAAGCGATACCCATTTCTGCTAAGAATAAAGGTGATGTAAAAAAAATATTACCCCTATGCCAAAAATTGGCACCACACCGTGATTCTTCAATTAAGCCATTAAGGATTATGATTATGGGTGTGCCTAACGTGGGTAAATCAACCATCATCAATGCGCTATATTACAAGAAGATTGCCAAGGTAGGAGATATTCCTGCAGTAACAAAGAGCCAGCAAAGAATAGAAATTAATAAGCAAACGATCCTCACAGATACACCTGGCATGATGTGGCCAAAAATTGGTTATGACCTTGATGGATTTTTTTTAGCTGCCTCAAATAATATTGGGTCAAATGCCTATGATGAAATTGAAACTGCTTTGGAGTTGGCTGACGTGATTAAGTTGAGGTATCCAGAATCTATTTCCAATAAGTATAAGCTTGAACCCCCCTTCCCTGAGGACGAGTTTTTTTTAGATGACATTGCAAGGCAACGCGGGTTTGTACTCAAGAAAGGGAAACCAAACCTTGAAAAAGCAGCGATAAGCTTTATTAACGATTATAGGCAAGGGCTTTTGGGAAGAATTAGCTTAGAAACGCCTGCTTCAAGAGAAAAAATGATTGAAAAAAATACCTAATTAATCAAAATCCAGGTTTCTTTTGAAACCAGCCTTCTAGATGGAACACACCCATACTTTGTAAACACCTGTTTTAATAACTTACTATCTTTTAAATCAAACCAAGTCTCAACATAGATCTCTCCTGTTGAGTTAGAAAAATTCATGCCAGGCTGGGTCATCCTGCAGTTAGTTGTACTAGTTGGCCTGGAGCCCCATAACTTTGAATATAATGCCTGGTATTTTCGACCATTAATTTCAGTACTTTCAACGCTCTCTGCTTTGAATTTAAATATCCAATCATAATCACTAAAGGCAGGATGCCTATCTTCATCTTTGATAATTTTTTTTGTTTCAAAGCCAATGGGATAATTTTTTACATCGATGTGTCTTGCAAAAACACTGTAGCCTTTTTTTTGATCGGCCTCCACAATATCATATAGGACTAGGCCATTTTTTATATCCTTTTTCTGAATAAAGTCATCGGTAATACTTGATTTAAAAAACCCACCTTTCCACTTTATATTCACATGGGCATACTCATACATCGCTCCATTATCTTGATAGGTGCGAAAAGTCACATCACCTTCAGCATCATCTCTATCACCTATGCTGTCGTGTGAATATCTGTATTTTAAGTCCTCTGTGGTTTGACCAGTAACAGGAAGAAATAAAAGAAAAATGATTAATCGTAATGTATTAATGGAAGTCATATTACTCCTTAATAAATTGGGTGATACCTAAACAACCTTCGGGGTCCATGCATGGCCAATCTGATTGCACACCACATGAGTTTAGCGGAATCAAAGATTCCTTGACGCAATATTTCTTCCCTTCAATGATCTTATAGGATTGACATGTTTGATTTATCGCAAAATAATTTTCAGATGTCAGGGTCAGCTCTTTATCTTCTGATGCAAAAGCGATATTCAAAACAAAAATAACAAAAAGAGGAATGACTGCTTTCATCACTTGGTGGAGTTTCAGATGGTTCATACATGAAATACTAGATGAAAAATTACCTTATGGGAATAAGGGTTAGTAGCGCCTTTTCTTTAACCAAATCCAAATGCCTGAGATTGAAAGCAGCAATAAAAAGATAGCGATCAAATCTAAAAACCATTTCCCAAAGTTTTTAATAACATTTCCATTATGAAGATCTAGAAAGAATTGCTCTAATGAAACACCCTTGCCTGAAAAATACATCTCGATTTGTTTGGTTTGTTGATCGGACATAACAACTTCATTACTCCAATCATTAAAGTCCGAATCAGATAACTCCCATGCTTGCGCTTGATCTCTTGATTGCCACAATTGATCTGGTGTCTTGAGGTATAAAATGTCCTCTGACACCCCTAGCTTTTGAATATTTTCAGGTAGTTCTGATGCGCGACTTATCCTTTCAATCAATTCTCCTTCTTGGGTTACTAAAACCATCTCATTTTGGAAGGCGATGGTTAATATTTGGTTTGAAAAAGCCGCACCCATTATCGGGCTTTCACTTTTAATGATAGGTTGATTATCCATAAATACTTGGTCACCAAACCTTGATATAGATACATTATCAACTAAGAATGATTCTTCCTGACTGGGTATAGAGATGTTATACAAGGCTAAAATCATAGGTGAGGCAGTGTACTTTTCATCTAAGCCTAGATCCTCTGTATGGTTTAGAAATATTCCTGTGATGGATAAATGAATTAAGAAAACGCAAACTGCAATGCCAGTGAACTTATGGATTTGATTGATCGACTTCTTGGTAACTCTTATTTTTTTCATTTATTTTTCACATGCTCATCAAGGAAGAGGGAAAGTTCGGCAATGGAGGTCATGGCCCATACTGATAAGGTAGCTCCTGATATGCCATCAACATTTCGATCTAACTTCATTCCGTCCAAGCTTGCCCCTTCGAATTGTTTTGTAAAGGCAGGATATCTCACCTCCCAGCCTCTTATCTCTCTAAATTCTAGCACTTTAATATTTTGTATTTGACCGTTTTTAATTACAACGCCAAAGGTGATGGGTTCTGTTTTTCCGATCTCCTCTAAAATCCAAGCTGTTTTATCATCTTTTTTCCAATATCTAATCCTTAATGATCCATATGGGTGATCTAGAATTTTCTCTACAGACTCTCTCAGATTACCCACCAACATGATCCTCTTGCTTTTGGGTGGGGTATTTTCGTAAACCTCGTCCAGAAAATCTTTATCGGTTTGATAGACACCACGCGCATGCAAAGATGATGCTAATAAAGTTACTATTAACATCATCCATGTGAAATGAGACAGAAATTTTCTATTTAAATTATCTATAAATGGGTTTCTTTCTTTTGTTGGATTAATTTTACAGCATAACCTAATTCATCTTTCCATAGGCTATCGCTTTTTTGAATTTCTTTCAAAAGCCACAGTAAATAATTTTCATCTAACCTTGTCATTTTCCTCTCTATTATTTATATGAAGCTTAAAATTGGTAACCTAACCCTAAATTTAGACCTTCATATTCGTCTTCAATAGCATTTCCAACATCTTGGATTTGATAATCAACCTTAACGACAACATCCTTATCAACCCACCAATTAAGTCCGAAATTGTACTGAATAGTTTCAGTATTTAAGCTATTTCCGTCAGCGTTATCCCATTCGGCATAACGCCCAAATAACCCGATATCTTGATTCATCGTCCAAGCGTTATTAAATCGATATGAAGGTTCGATGTAGTAACCATACTGTTCATCAGCACCAACTGCCGATACTGCTGAGCCATCGATATCCCACCAAGCATAAAGTGCTCTTAGACCGAATGCATCTCTGTTATAAACAAAATGTCCCTCATATAACACGGCTGAATCACAACCTTTTATTTCATTCTGACAGTAGTTATCTTGGTAGTTAATTGTTCCAGCTACCTCTAAACCCGGTATCGCTGTATATTTCAATCGCCCATTGTAAGCAAATGTTTTAGCTTCAGCTTTAGCCACTTTTTGTCGAGCACCTCTTGGTTTAAAGGTGCCGCCATCTGAATCTAAGCCAGAGCTCATAGAAAGATTTGTAGATAATCCATCCATAATTTCGTGCTCAACCATTACACCGCCTTCCCACCAGGTTGTTGGGATGATGTTTTTTTCAACATCATTTCTCTCAACACCATAAAAAGTTGATGGTTCATGGGTTTCATTCAAGATACCGACTGGCGTGAGGAATAATCCTCCTAATACGCTCGTTTTTTCAGTTAAATCATATTGAATATAAGCTTGTTCTAATTCAACCTTACCTGGACTATCTTCATCACTATCACCTGAGAAAGAATGCTCTATCTCAAGTTCTGAAACAAATCTCATCCTGTCATTAAATTCATGATTGACGAACAACACAAAACGATGAAAATCCATTTCATCTTTGTTGCCTTTCGGCCCATCATTTCTTAAGTTGTTATAATGAAGTTCACCATAACCGCCGATCGTTGTTTTGTTAAAGAGTTTAACTTGAGCTTTGATTGCTTCGTCTGTCGCATCTGCAACATCACCAATCTCCCCTTTTAAGTCTTCGTTTTCAGCAGCTACATCCTTCACATCGCTTTTAAGCTCTTTGTTTTCTGCTTTTAATTTAGCCATCTCTTCTTTCATCTCTTGCATCATTTGGTAAATTTCTTCATTGGTTGGTGTATTCGCCATCGCAGAAATACTCATTGTTGAAAGTGCGGCTAACGTTAAAACATTCTTTTTAATATTCATTACTATTAAAACTCCTTAAAAAAAATTTTAATCTCAATCTAAATGAGAATTGTTTACAATTGTAAATGAGAATCATTCTCATTACAAGAAGTTATTTGGTATTTTTTATGTATAAAGGGTAAATATGTTGTTTAAAAACAACAAAAGGGAATTAAGTAATGGATTTTCTTAGAAATAAATTCTATTCAATATTGTTACGCTGCTTTGCATAAGCACAGTTTTCACAGCTAATATGGCTTTCAGGAAGTGTATTGGAGTTTAAGCAATCAATCATATTATTCACTTCTTTGTCAATCCAAGAAAAATCATGCTTATAAGGTATCAGTGTTTCAGAAAACTTCATTTCTCCATGAAAGCCTTCAGCATGTCGATCGGCATTAACAACTAAAAAGTAAGAAATTAACCCCGTTTTAAATCCCATTAAATTAAGCAAGTAATTATAAAAGTCCATCTGTATTTTATAGCCCTCGTGGTAGGGAGAACTTAAGTAAGAACTTGGGTTGACCTCGTAATTACTCGCTTGAGATTTATAATCAACAACAATCAGCTCCTCGGTTTGTGTATCAAACCATATGTCATCCACACCTCCTGAGAGAATAATATTGGAATCGTCATATCTCACCATCAAGCCCTTTCTTAGTGAATCTCGCCAATCATCCATCGCTTCATGTTTAAATGGCACGACATGATCTAGTCCATACTTAGCAAATAGGCGGTGGGGTATTTGTTTCTCTCGGCAAACATCAAATTCTTTTTTAAGTAACAAGTCGGTTGTCTCATTCAATGTCCAGCCAGGCATTCCTGGCTCTGCTAAACCAATCACCCTATCTAAATAAAAGCATCTTGGGCAGGTGATAAAAGTGCTGAATTTACCTCGGCTAATTTTAAAGTCGTCTAATTGCCCTGGCGTGTATATTGAAGAGCTTCGGGTCCTCTTCCCTTTTGCTTCCACAAGTTCTAATTTGCTATTTCTTTTTAGACTGACCATGTTTTATGAATCTCCAAATTTTCAACATACATTTCAATATTAACAATAAAAGAACGGTGAAGGTTAAAACTGAACTTTTAAAAAGTATGGCTTGTCTTAAAAATGTATTGATAGGGTAAGACGTAAACCTCCTGTTGATTAAACAACGCTCCTATCAGTACTTGCGTTAATTAATTTTTTTTAAATAGGCGAGATATGAGTTCAAAAAATCCAATCCGTCCCTCTGAAATTACTCCTGAACATATTTACATCGATCGTAGAAAATTTCTTAAATTAATTGGGATTGGACTGGGTGCGACTGCATTATCTTCACTCGCCTTTGGCAAGGTTCATTCACTTAATAATATTGTAGGCAGTGATTTGTCAGTCAATGATGAAAAAACTTCCTTCAAAGACATCACGACCTACAACAACTACTATGAATTTGGCACTAAAAAATCGGACCCGAGTGAGTATGCAGATAAGCTCACCACCGATCCTTGGTCTGTCAGCATTGAGGGAGCGTTAAAGAAAAATAAGGTGTTATCAGTTGAGGACATCATCAAACTCAGCTCATTGGAAGAGAGAGTTTATCGACTTCGCTGCGTTGAAGGATGGTCCATGGTAATTCCTTGGGTAGGAATCCCTTTGAAATCATTGCTTGATCATGTCTCTCCAACCAATAATGCCAAATTTGTTAAATTTACTACACTTAATCGTCCTAGCGAGATGATTGGCCAGCGCTATAAAGTGCTTGATTGGCCTTATATTGAGGGCTTAAGGATAGATGAAGCGATGCATCCACTCACTATATTAGCGGTTGGGTTATATGGCAAAGCACTGCCCAACCAAAACGGGGCCCCTATCAGACTCGTTGTGCCATGGAAATATGGCTTCAAGAGTACCAAAGCCATTACAAAAATATCATTAGTTGAAAAAATGCCTGAAACAAGTTGGATGAAAGCAGGACCATCAGAGTATGGTTTTTACGCTAACGTCAACCCAAACGTAGACCATCCAAGGTGGACACAGGCAACAGAAAGACAAATTGGTAAGGGATTATTTGCTCCCAGAGTGAAAACCAAAATGTTTAATGGCTATGAAGATGAAGTAGGTCACATGTATAAAAACATGGATCTAAAAAAATATTTTTAAATGACAAAGTTACTTCGCCCTTCACTCAAGCCAATTATTTTTCTTATATGCTTGTGGCCATTATTTTCTATTGGCTACACGATTTATATTGATAATTTAGGCGCCAACCCCATTGAGTATATTGAAAAACACTTTGGACTTTGGGCACTTATTTTTTTATGTCTTACACTCAGCCTAACGCCATTAAAACAAATCACCCATTTTGGTAAGTTGATTTTATACCGACGAATGATTGGCTTATTCGTCTTTTTTTATGCCTCCGTTCATCTACTAATTTATTTAGGGCTAGACTATCAATTTGCATGGTCTGATATTAAAGATGACATTGTGAAGCATAAGTACGTATTAGTTGGATTCCTTGCCTGGTTATTGCTTATCCCACTTGCTGTTACCTCATCGAATAAAATGATTAAACGATTAAAGAGACGATGGAAGTCATTACATCAACTCATTTATGTCGTTGCCATTCTCGCCGTATTGCATTTTGTCTGGCTAGTTAAAAAGGACATGACTGAGCCCATTATCTATGGCTCGGTATTAGGGGGTCTATTATTAATTCGTGTCTATTTTTATTACTCGAAACGAAACCAATCAAGCACTAAAGGGAATAAATGAACATTAAACAAGTCTTATTCGATGGCAAGTGCGGTCTTTGCAACAAAGAGATACTTTACTACCAGTCGATCGCTCCCAAAGGAAAATTCAAGTGGGTCGATATCACCGTTCCTAAAAATTTAGCTAGATATCCGTCAATCAATCTTCGAGATGCGTTGATGAACCTTCACGTAGTAGAAGGTAAAAGTATTAAGTCAGGCGTTGATGCTTTCATATCTATTTGGTCTGAACTTGGCTATTTTAAGTTACTAGGGTTATTTGTGAGGCTCCCTATCGTTTATCAATTGGCATGTATTTTTTACAGGCTATTTGCAAACTATCGCTTTAAAAAATTGTCACATTGCCAGATTGCTGATAAACAAAAATAATATTTAATTCTAAGGCTTTGTAAAACTCTCATGAAACTAAAAACCAATATCGTTTGGCTCAAAAGAGATTTGCGTCTAACAGACCACGCCCCTCTTTACGAGGCTACTTGTAGAGATGAGCAATTTTTAGTGCTGTATATATTTGAGCCTTCTCTTATGGATGACTGTCACACCGATGAACGTCATTGGCGATTCATTCAACAGTCACTTTCAGATATAGAAAAAATATTAGCCAAACAAAATAAGCAACTTTCAATCGCCCATGGAGAGGCAGACCAAATTTTTTTAGAACTTATAAATCAGTATGAGATTACAAGCATTTTCAGCCACGAAGAAACTGGACTTAAATTGACATTTGAGCGAGATAAAAAATTAAAAAAATTTTTTAATGCTAAAAAAATTCAATGGCATGAATATCAAACCAATGCTGTTATACGCGGATTAAATAATCGGAAAACATGGGAAAAACAATGGGATAAGGTGATGCGTGAAGAAATTAAGCCCATCAATCTCGCTAAAGCCAATATTGTTTTTCACCGCTTTCCTATTTCTGAAAAACCAAAATTTGAAGATGATAGAAATCATCAAGTCGGTGGCTTTATTCCTGCGCAAAATGAAATGCATGATTTTTTTGAAGCCCGGGGTCAAGACTACTTCAAGTTTATTTCTAAGCCGGATAAAAGCAGAACAAGTTGTAGTCGACTGTCTCCTTATATTGCCTATGGAAATTTAAGTATGAGGGAGGTATATCAAACACTTCTAAAGTCATGGAATAAGCCTGGATGGAGAAGATCAATGGCAGCCCTCTCCTCAAGACTTCATTGGCACTGTCATTTTATTCAAAAATACGAGAGTGAAATAGACATTGAAGATTTACCCATTAATAGAGGTTATGAAAATTTTCCTTATAAAGTAATCAATTGTGAACACCAAGATTTTTTAGCTTGGGCAAATGGTAAAACAGGTTACCCCTTGATTGATGCATCAATGCGTGCGTTAAAAAAAACAGGGTATCTCAATTTTAGGATGCGAGCGATGGTAGTAAGTTTTGCATGCCATTACTATATGATTCATTGGAAACTAGTAGCAAGGCATTTAGCTACTCTATTTTTGGACTTTGAACCTGGCATTCATTACCCACAAATTCAAATGCAGGCCGGTGTGACAGGAATTAACACCATAAGAATTTATAATCCCTCAAAACAGTTACAGGATCATGATCCCGATACAAAATTCATTAGAGATTGGGTTGACGAACTATCCGATCAGGACAAAGATTATATTTTAGGATTGCCAGACGACAATTTTGATTTATTTTCTAGCGACCAAAAATCATATCCAACGCCAACTTACGATTTTTTTGAGAGGACCAAGTATGCAAAAAATCTTTTATGGCAATGGAAGAAAAGCGCTCAAGTCAAATCTTATAATTCAAAAATACTCTCAAAGCATGTCAAGGTTAGGTAGAAATAAATTTTTGATGGAACTAATACCTTAGTCATCAGACTAATTTTCTTTAAATAGGAAGAGAAATAGAAAATGAAAAAAACATTATTAGCACTAGCAGTAATTGCTGCGTCATCTGCACAAGCAGAACATCACAAGAAAGTGGAGTTAAGCGATATAGATAAATGTTACATGAATGCAGTAGAAAAATATCCAGGCCACGTGCTATCAATGGAATCTGAAGTTGAGAAAGATCGCCTAATTTATGAATTCGATATTATGACAAAGGATGGCAAAGAGGTGGAAGTTGAGTGTGATGCCAAAAACCATACGCTTCATGACTTTGAGGTTGAATACAAAAAAGGTGATAAAGCTTTTACAAATGCTGCAAAAATCTCTGAAGGTGAAGCTGAAAAAATTGCCTTAAAAAAATATAATGGCAAGATAGTTGACCGTGAATATTCAATGGAAGATGGAAACCCTGCTTACGAATTTGATATTTATGTCGCTAAGAAAGGTCACGAATATGAAGTCGAAGTGGATGCTGTGACTGGTGAAATACTAGAAGTAGAAATGGAATTATATGATATTGGTTCTGAAGACTAATTAAAATTTAGATTCAAAAAAAAGGAGCTTGGCTCCTTTTTTTTATATCATTTGGTAATTTATTCCACTGACATAAATGTTGAAAACGGACCACTCCCAATTGCGTAAACTTGATATTCATTGTCAGGTACACCCCCACTTGTCATCCACATACTTGAAGCTTGATTCACTCCAAAACTTACCGTAAACACAGTAGAGTCCGATGTTACCACCACAGGGGTTGTAAATGTTTGAACACCAAAGAGCCGATCAGCGATTAGAGGTTCAGTTACAACCAGACCATTAGAATTAGTAATTAAATCAGCAGATATCGTACCACCAGTGACTGCGATTGCATCTTCTGAATAATCATCTGTATCAAAGTTATCGAGAATTTCTGTATAGGTTCCTGCCGTTCCTCCCGCGCCCCCACATTCAACCAAAGTTGTTCCATCTGGGTCCCAAGTTTCGGAATTAGAAGAATAATCGGTGTCATCCTTTGTCCAGCAATAATTGCCACTTGGTCCAGCTTCGAAGGTATGCATGGTATTGGTGAACTGTTTTTTTGCCTTGATACCAAAGGTGTTTGCCATCAATATATAACCATAAGAATAAGAGCCATTCGCCGGTCTTGTGACGTCGGATAAGGTCATCTCGCTCCCCGCAGCTAAGTTGACATCTTGACCATCTGGACTATCAATGACATCTACACAAGAACTGACATCATATGTATCAGAAGTGGTTGGTCTTGTAGGAGATGATGTGCACAGTGCCATTTTATATATTTTTACCGTATATTCATCCGGTGCGAATGCACAGAACCCTATTGTGCTCTCATCGCCTGTAAATGTAATCACGCCATCTGCATCCTCACTCGCCCCTGTCGCATCACAATACCCTTGAGCATTTGCGTTTGAAAAAAAACTCAGCATGGTGAGGGTTGCAATTATTTTAAGCCAATTCATCATACGCCCACCGCCTTAGCAATGAAGCCTGCCCCGCCAATCTGCTTCACAATAATATTCTCACGTCTGACTTTTTCGTATCTTCTGTCTTCCATGCTCTCTAACTTATAAGCAGTATCGTTGAACCATTGCACTTGTTGTTCCGGTTTGTTGCTGAATGCCTCAGTCACATTGAAGATCGCTGTGAAGTAATTAGAATCTTTGTCATCATCTTTGAATGTTCTACCGGCTTGAATCTCAAGACCGGGAAGTATGGGCACATAAGCTCTCAGTTGGGCATCATTACCCTTCACATCTTTACCACCGTCTTCACCACTCCATTCATAGCGTTTAACAAACACAGTGGCCCAGTTCATATAAGGTAGTGGTAAACCCGCTTCGATATCCCACCCATCTAAAGCTCTTTCTTGCAATCCATTTTTACCTGTCTTCCACTTAGTGGTCGCTTGATACATATTGGCGTTCACTTCACCCACTGTAGACCTGGCTTCTAAACCGATACTGTATCTGCCATGGTCATAAGGAAACTCATGATCATAAAAAGCATTCACACCGAGCATGAGTGTATTGTCTGAAACTAAACGTCGGTAACCTAAACCAGCATTTAATGTGGTTCTGTTATCGGTATAGAATGCACTGACTTGGGTAAATATCGTATTCTCAATATCTTTTTGATCAGAGAGTGGTGCGACGACTAAAATCCCGGTGGTCGGTTTTTGTCCTTCTTTGGTTTCGAAACTCACTTCTACGGTCGGGAAATATTTTTCTAAAAAGCTTTGTGTAAACCCAACCCCTTGATCCGTCGCTGCTTCAATCACTTGACTCTGAGCACCCTCTAAATCACCAGCTGCAATCATTGTCGTAAGATCAATAAAAGCAGAACGATCTTCGTTGTTGGTGGTGACATTATTCATCGGTGTTTCTTCGGGATCAACTGAATTAGATTTCCAAGCCGCATAGACAGAAGATGTAGCAAGGATAAGAGGAAGAATAAGTAAATATTTTTTCATTATAAATATTATAACGTATTTTGTAATTAACACATCTCAATTATAAAGTTTAATATTGATTATAAGAGAAATCAAACCAAAAAAACAATCAAGTGTATTATAAATAGATGACTAGAAAATCATCCCACAACTCAGCCCAAAGGTACCTAGGTTTATATGTAGGTTTAGGCTTAATCTTTTTAATCATAGGTTTTCTTCATTTCTTAGATATTGAGCAACAAAAAAACTTGCTCGCAGAAGGTGGTTTATTTGAAAGCTTGACGGTTTATTTGTATATTTTCTGCCTTATTCTAATTTGCGTTAAATGGCCCTGGCAAAAAATACTTTCAAATTGGTATCTATCTGCCCTGATTATACTATTTGTACTGCGAGAGCTTGACTATGATAAAGCGCACTTCACTCATGGCGTTCTTAAATCGAGACAGTATTTTTCAGATCTTGTAGGTTTGCCAGAGCTTTTGATTTCGATCGTAGTGCTTATTTTTATCTTCACAGTCTTGTTATTTATTGCGTTGAAAGAGAGACACAATTTCATTCAGGGGGTTATTAATTTAAGGCAAAGCCAGCTCGCTGTTTTAGCCAGCATTATTCTCGTTATTGTTACAAAGACTATTGACGGGGTGGAGAGAAAGTTTGGCATTGATTTATCGCCAGCAGGAGAAAGGTTTGCTCTCATTGTCGAAGAGGTTGGCGAGATGGGTATCCCTATTATGTTCGCAATTGCCATACTATCGTGGCGGAACAAAAGCCAGACTTGAGAGTCACTTCATAACTTAAAACATCTGCATTAAAGTAATTTAAGTTCAGTTAGAATACATAACCTACTCTTAATTTTATAGATATAAGAAAAAAAGGCTTGCATGTTTCAATGGTTTGAAAATTTAATTAACCCCTTCCCTAAGGACTTAATAGAGACACCCCCTAAATCTTTAATAAAATTTGCGTGGTTATGCATTAAAGATATTAAAGTTTATGTTGCATTGATGGCTCTTTTAACTGCCGTTATTGCAAGTTTTGAGGCTATTCTTTATGCCATTTTAGGCAAACTCATTGATCTTATGGTAACAAGTGGTCCCAGTGAATTTTTTAACAATCACATGTCTTTTCTTTTTTTAGTTGGGGCAATCATAATGGGTAGCACGCTTTTTGTTGCACTAAGAACTATGGTAAAGCATCAAACGTTAGCGGGCACATTTCCAATGAGGTTGAGATGGAATTTTCATCGACTGCTTTTAAATCAAAGTATTAATTTTTACAACAATGAGTTTTCCGGGAGAATCTCAGCCAAAGTCATGCAGACGACAATTGCTTTGCGGGATATGTGGTTTATATTATCCGATATTTTGGTTTTTGTAATTGTTTACATCGCTACCATGATTATTTTAGTTGGTAGCTTAAATACGTTGTTATATGCGCCATTTCTAATTTGGTTGACGGCTTACGTTATCAGTCTTTTTTATTTTATTCCGAAACTTGCAAAGCTTTCAAAAAATCAAGCGGATGCTCGATCTATGATGACAGGCAGGATAACCGATGCTTATACCAATATAAGTACCGTTAAGCTTTTCTCTCATGCAGGTCGAGAGTCAAGTTACGCCAAAGATTCAATGAAGGATTTCCTTCATACCGTCACGATGCAAATGCGTAAGATAACAGCTATTCAGATTATTAATCATTTCCTGAGTATGTTTTTAATTTTAGCAACGACTGGGACGGCCATTTATTTATGGTCCAATAATGAGATTGCTATTGGTGTTGTGGCTGCTGCCTCTGCGATGTCTCTCAGATTGAATGGCATATCACATTGGGTGATGTGGGAAATGACATCACTTTACGAACAAATAGGGATTGGTCAAGATGGCCTCAATATGCTTTCAAAAAAACAAATAGTGAATGACAAACCCAATGCGTCCTCTATTAATATTAAGAAAGCGTCTATCTCATTCAAGAATGTCTATTTTTCGTATCACGAGAATGATAGTTTTTTCTCTGATTTTAATTTGAATATTAAAAATGGTGAGCGCGTTGGCATCGTAGGTAGATCCGGTGCTGGGAAGTCATCCTTAGTAAATTTATTGCTTAGATTTTATGAGCTAGATAAGGGTGAAATCTTAATTGATAATAAAAATATTAATTCAATAACTCAAGATAGCTTGAGATCTAATATCGCAATGGTGACTCAAGATACATCTCTACTGCATCGATCTATTGAAGATAATATTGCCTACAGCAAACCAAGCTCATCAGATAAAGAGATTGTTATGGCGGCTAAAAAGGCACAGGCACATGAATTTATTATGAGCCTTAAAGATCAGTATGGAAATATTGGCTACAAATCATTAGTTGGAGAAAGAGGCGTCAAGCTTTCGGGTGGTCAGAAACAAAGAATTGCCATAGCAAGAGTGATTCTTAAAAATGCACCTATACTTTTGCTCG
>CBFHKG010000008.1:23170-30219 GCA_965656355.1 Methylophilaceae bacterium
CAGGGGTAGAAGCGATAATTCAAGAAAGCTTAGATATTCTGATGCAAGGAAAGACCGTCATTGCCATAGCGCATCGATTATCAACTATTGCCGCAATGGACAGACTGATTGTGATGGATAATGGCAAAATTATTGAAGATGGTAATCATAAGGGGCTCTTGCGGAAAAAAGGTCTTTACTACGATTTGTGGCAACACCAGAGTGGAGGTTTCATTGGCGATTAAATTAAAATCAGGAAAAATTCATTTTTGATAATTTTTCGAACTTTAATGAAAATCCTTACTCATTATGACGATTTATTTGTGTATATTAATTATTAAGTCTTAAGGAAATTTTTTTAAGATAGTAAATTTAAGAGTTTTGTATTTTTTATTAATTTTGTTAGGTGATTGCAATTGAAAAATTTAAGTATTACTAGTTTTTTTGGCATTTTATTTTATTTATTAAGTTTCCAGGTTTTAGCAGGCAATATAGAGGCTGGTAAAATTCGATATGATAAAACATGTATTAATTGTCATGGTCCTGCAGGTAAAGGCGCTGCTAGTTATCCAAAAATTTCCGGAAAAGAAATCCCATACATAACTGATAAGCTTGAGACTTATCGATCTGGAACTAAGATCGGTCCGAATTCAGGGTTAATGATTATGATGGCAAAACCTCTTACGGATGAAGAAATTGCTGATTTAGCAGCATATTTAAAAGATGCAAAATATGAAGTTAACAACTAGGAGAAAAGTAACATGAAATTATTAAGTAAATTCGGCTTAGTATTTTCTGCATTAATTTCTGCTGCAACATTTACGTCAACAGCAGTTTATGCAGATGATCACGGCTCTAAGGGAATGAATGTTCCTAAGATCGGATCTATGGTAGTAATGTCTGGGTTGGAAAATCCATGGGATATGGCTTTTACTGCAGATGGTTCTATGTTTTACACTGAAAAATGTAAAGGTCTTTCAGTCAAAACAGCATCAGGAAAAGTAAACGCACTTTATGGCATGAAAGATTCAAAAGGCTATGCTAGTGCTGGTAAAGATCTATTTTGTAGTGGTCAAGCTGGTATGTTAGGTGTTGTTCTAGACCCTAACTTCAAGAAGAACAATACAATTTATGTGTATTCAACTTCAAACAAATATCATGGATCTGGCTGTAAAACTAACTTTGAGAAATGCGATGGCAACATTGTCATGAAATTCAAAGTGAATAAAGATCTATCAAAAGTATCTGGTCGTACTGATATTGTAAAAGATATTCAATATAAACCATTTGAATCTAACCAACCATTTGGTGGTCCAGGTGCTCACAATGGTGGAAGAATGGCATTTGGTCCTGATGGCTATCTATATGTAGGTACAGGAGACCGTCATAGAGGTGTATGTGGTCAAGACAATACCTTACTATGTAGTGTAGTTCTGAGAATCGATGGTAATGGTAAAGGTGCTCCTGCTAACAAGATTAAAGAGGACAAACGTATATTTACATACGGTCACCGTAATGTTCAAGGTATAGCTTTCCGTCCTACAGATGGTCAGGTATTTACCGCTGAACACGGTCCTTGGCACAACGACGAAATTACTGCCTTAGTTAATGGTGGTAATGGTGGTTGGGATCCTGCGGAAAAAAGAGCAGGTAGAGGTGCTTGTCCAGATCAATACTGTGGTTATGAGCCAAATCAAATGGAAGGTATGACACCTGCAGTTCGTGCTGCATACACTCCAATGAGTGATACACGATTTAAAGACCTTATGCCACCTGCTTGGCAAAATAATGGTTATTCACAAGGAACAGGTTCTGCTGCTTTCTTAACAGGGAATAACTGGGGTATTTATGAAAATCGTTTAGCAACTGGCATCATGGGTATTGGTTTTGGTGGTACTCCTGGCGGTATGCGTATCGACATTGTTGATCTTTCAGAAGATGGACAATCAGTGAAAGGTGTTATCCATATGCCTGTTGGCGTTTCAAAGAGATTCCGTGGTCTAGAAATGGGTCCTGGTAATGCTCTTTATGCTACAACTGATGAAGGTGAAATTTATAAAATTTCAGCTCAGTAGTTTTAAAATATTTATGTAGTCTTTACGCTACAAGAATATATGAAAAAACCCTCATTAATTTTAATGAGGGTTTTTTTACATCTGGCTATTTACAAAGCATTTAAAGGAGCCATCTAATATATTATTTTTGGATCCCTCTTTATTTATATGATCTATTTTTATGTTTATTATTTCGAAACGAGTTCCGCAAACCTCACTCACTTTATTTTGAAAGACCTCCCTTAATTTTTTTTTAGCAGTCTTGGCATCACCTTTAATTATAAAATTATATTTATCAGACCCTTGGGGTGATAATTTTGTTTCTAAGCTACTCGCCTTGCTTGTTACAACTAGAGATATTGCTAATAAAAAAACTAGGCTTATTCTTTTCATATGATTAATTAGTTACAGGCAAATAGAGGTGATTCAAAAAATTTAGCAATCTTTTTACGCTTACTGGTTACTTGCACTTGCCTTTAAATTTTGTTGAAGTTGTAAAGCTGCTCCCGTCACAAGTCCCTATCCTCTTAGCTGTGGATTCAATCATCCCACTAGAGCGATTAAGTTTAACGTTTAATAAAGCAGTGTCACATTCATTGCTCACTTGAGTAGTTTCTAAAACAACTTGAGCATCTTCTTTAACATATTTCGATTCACCTTTGATAGCGCCATAATCAAATGTTTTGCTTTTATAAGTCATTGAATCTATTACGACAGAATCATCTCTGACATGAAGAGTGAGCGAAGCTTTAGATGTATTTTCTAACACATCATTTCTATAGTTACTCTCCTCTCCTTCACAAACTAATTTAAAATCATCAGCTAGAACAAGGTTGGGAATCGTTAATGCGATAAGCAGTAGTTTTTTCATGCTTTCATTCTACCTGATATTCGGGGTTTGCCTCCAACCATTCTTCCTCAGTGACACCTGCCTCACAAGCTAAACATTTCGGAACGAGACCACGACAACAGGCTCTAGGCGCTTTCTTGCTTAATGCTGACCAATGTAGACTACATTTATAATCACAGATCACCATTGATTGCTGACTTTGTTGTTTACATTTTGTTTGCGCTGTATCTATCCCTGTGAAGGGCTCGCAAAGTTTAATCATTTTATCTATGGGGTACTCTTCTTTACTAGAGTCATATATTAATCTTCCTTGGTAGGCATTTGACTCACTTGGGATATAGAACTCTGAACTTTTATCATGAGCCATCGCACAAGTAGTGATTGCAATAATAAAGCAGAGGAGTATTAAATATTTCATTCGAATATTAAGCCTTTTTTTTGTTTAATTATGTCTAACCTAATGCGTCATACCAAGCTGCGAAGGCATTCCAATCAATTAATGACCAAATTCCAAATAGGACACCAAAGATGATAAACAGACTGATAAAGTAACCCTTCACTTTTTTATCGGACTTCCTTTGCTTTTTTTTCTAGTTTCTTGATCATGTTTTGATCACTACAAATATAATTTTCATATTTTGTTTGAGCACAGGTTTCATAATTAGGCAACATTAAGCAGGTATTTAAATAGCCTTCGTAGGCTTCTTTATCATAGAAACATGAAACAGATGGCTTAACATATTCGATCTTTAAACCTTGGTCATTAGTAAAAACTTCTTTACTCTGTCCCAATATTGGCATTATCAATATAAGTAGAAATAATTTTTTCATTTAATCACCTAGAATACATCTCCCTTGCTCAGGCACAGTTTCAAATGTCTTGAGGGTCACTGAGTACTTTATTCGTACATTTGGATTGCTTGATTCCCATAAACAACCCATACCTTCATCCCTGTAAACTAAATAATAGTACATAGAAAGCCATTTATTATTTGACATAAAATGACAGCCGTAAGGCTTTGTATGCAAAATTGAAATTCGTTTTTTATTTGGATCGTCTTCGCCCTCAAGCTGCCAAGACATATCTGCTATACATTCTTCTCTAGTCTTGTAAGATGTAAACCAAAATTCTTGTTTTTGAGTCTCTTTATTCGTTGCATAACTTCCCCAACTATTATTTGTTTGATTATCAGAACAAGAGATCAGTGGCACTAATAAAAATAATAAAATTAGTTTTTTCATTTAATTCGTTTTTACATTACAAGCATTATTTATTGCTACTATAAGATTATTTTCAGCTGTATCAATTATTTTTTCCAAGACTCTTACGTTCTTATCAATGATGTTTAGATTCTCTTGCATTCTGTCAATCTTAACATTACTTTTATTTAGCTCTACTACGACATCCCAGTCATTGGCATAAGCTCTATCTATAACTACATTACTTGCGTTTAAGAACAAACCTGCTGCAATTGCACCAAGTAGTATCTTTGATGTTTTATCTACTTTTAATTTCATATTATTTCTCCTTGTAAAGGTGTATGCACTATCACCTTATAGCTAACCTAACCTATTGTTTTATTTACATTTTAATCAATAGATAATGTTTATAGCATAGTGTATTTTAGGGTGCAAATTTAGTCAAATGTGTTTAATGTGCGCTCTAGTTTTAGATAATTAATACCACCCAAACATAACGGAGTAGTAATTAAAAATTTAAAGTAAGCAACTATTTTAGGCTCACACGCAGTTATGGGAGTTCTTTGAGATAAGAACAGCTGGTGCACGCACACCGTAGTGTTTTTCACCTTAATTATAAAAGAACTATAAGTGTTCAGGTGGTATTATAATTTTTAATATACGCCCGTTATTTTAAAATTGCTAGTTTGTGCCAAAAGTTATGTAGGAATTATCCAAGGTATTAAACCTAAGATTATTAAAACAAGAGCTAGCACTAACAGTAATTTGTTTAGTTTAATATCAGTCCTTTAGTTTTCTCTTATCTGATTGTTTATTAAAATAAGCGATGAGACATATCAGGATAAATAAAGCAATCAACATAATAAAAGCTGCGATATATAGCATTGATGATCCCATACTACTCTTTATCAGCCTCTTCGGTTTTTTTAATGTCTGAGTTTGCTGGAATCATTTTTTCGCCATCCCATCTTTGTCCACACCAACAAACACCTTCAGCATTGATTATACAAGTACCACTTCCACAACAACGTTTATCTTCCATCATGTAATTCCTCAGCATATAATCTTAAGTATTAAATACTAATGTAGGTTATAGTATTTTGAAATTTATGGGAGATAACAAAATGAATAAAAATACTAAGTTTCTATTACTTGTTATATCTGCTTTAGTATTAATTGTAATATTTAGAGAAGAAATTAAGCTTGTCTTAACAATCATTGGAATCTTTGTGGTGGCGGGATTGATATTACAATGGCTTGACAAAAATAAAGATTAAAAGCTCATAAACAACAAAATCCCGATTCCCCTATTGGAGCACATAAAACAGACTTCTCTACCTCCTGTTTAATTAATATCTGCCATGGCTCTGCAATAACCTCAGTTCCACAGCTAACAGATATTATCGTTATAGAAAGTAATATAAATTTCATTAGTTATCTTTACTAATAACAATAGATTTTAATATCTTCTCGCATTTGAATCTTCAGTTTTGTCATAATCTTTATTTGATCCATTTGCATAGCATCCTGTAACAAGAACAGCTAATGCCAACATTGCTAATAACTTTTTCATCTACTTTTCCTTTTTTTTAATTTAAAAATTTGTAATCAACTTAACTAGACAAATATTTGCAATTGAAGTTCGAGAAGTAAGATAAAATAGAGAATAAATTCACTCTTAGGAGGGGGATGCTCTATCCCCTGATAACTACCCTAACCTATTGTTTTAGTTACATTTTAATCAATGGTTAATGTGTACTGTTTAGTGTATTTTAGCGTGAGATTTAAGTCAAGAAATTGATTTTTTAGATATAAGAAAGGTTAGGTTAATTTAAATTATGATTTGAGCATTACACAATCAAATTCAATAGCCGTATTATTTTTTTTATTTTGCGAAACTGGAAAGATACCGCTAATTTGAAATTTTTCTGCTTCATATTCTTTTAAAATATCATGATAACTTTGAGTTGTTTTGTATATTTGTTGGATTGGTATTTCAGACATTAAGCCACAAATCTTGGACATATGTTTCTTTGACCCTCTAAATACGCTTATGTCAAAACCTTGTGTATCCATTTTCAAGAAAATATTTTTATTTTTTAAATCAATTTTTTTTAAGATACTATCTAATGTTTTTATTTCAATCGTTTCGGTTTCAATCTTCTTCATTCCTTTATTGAATCTATTTTTTCCAAGTGCACTTGCCTCATAGAATGAATTTAAATCACTTGCCTCAAACACATTTATTTTTCTTGACTCTTTCCTTTCTCCCAATGCTAAATTCATCACATCCCAACGCTCATCGTTCTTTGAAATTTCAACAAGTTTTTTAAAGGGCTTAGAAGTGGGCTCAAAAGACAAAATATCTCCTTTGTAATTATTTCGTCTTAAAGATAATGCAAATTGACCTTCATTTGCTCCTACATCAATTACATAATTAATTTTGGCACTATTAAAAATATGTTGAAGGTGATTATTTACAGTTTGAATTTTCTTTTTTTTTAAAATCTCATACCCAAACATATTCATTAAATTTTTTATCATTTCAACATAGTTCCTTTATTTTTACCGATTAGTAAATTTCTAAAACCAACCATTTAACTCGCCTATCCCCTTAGGAGGGGGATGCTCTATCCCCTGATAACTACCCTAACCTATTGTTTTAATTACATTTTAATCAATGGTTAATGTGTATTTTTAGTTTAGAGATAGCTGAGATTGAAGTCAAGTATTGATTAGATTATTTATTTATTATTCAGTATACTAAAGATATTAAAATTTAATAAAGTTTTACCTGTTTGAATCATATTTTTAAAGTCATCTGGAATCAAGCGAGGAACTGCTATGTGGCTGTTTCTGAAATGGCTTCGTCCAAATCATCATCCAATCTAAAACCGAATAAAATACAAACGGCTGTCATGTCAGCTTTAGCTGCCATGAGTTTATCGCAAACAGCGATAGCAGCC
>CBFHKG010000009.1:0-27253 GCA_965656355.1 Methylophilaceae bacterium
ATATAAAAGTAATATTTAAGAAATTTTACCAAAAACCCAAAAACATTAGAGGGGGAAATTAATAGACCGGATTAACTAATTTTTACAACAGCATTTGTCTTTACAACAAGAGCAGGTTTTTTCTTCGCAACATTTTGATGTTTTACAATTACAATTACATTTATTCTGTGTCATAAATTTCTCCAATTTTTATGATTTTATATTAGTTGCTTATTTTGAACATGTCAAATAGAAACCCTATTATAATCATGGGTTTACCTTAATGTAATTGGTGGAGCTGGGGGGAATCGAACCCCCGTCCGCAAGCCCTCTGCAGGCAGTTCTACATACTTAGCTATGTTGTTTATGTTTAACTTTTACTTCACCAACAAGCAAGCAAATGTAAAAGCGAGTTACCTTAAGTTTAAGAAATTACTAAGTAGCCCAATAATTTCCGAGTCTCTCTTTATGACGCTGTAACCTGAGCGAGTGACCCATCAGGACAGCGTTTAGCTGGAATTAAGCAGCTAAAGCGTAGTTATCGTCATTTGCGATTACTGTTTTTCTAGTTTATTAACGAGGTACCTAGAAGCCTCGGTATGCACTGATCTGTTTTGTAACCCACGTCGAAACCGGGTCAGCCCCAATCAACTTTCTATTATACTACTTTCCCTTGTTTGTTGCGCTGAGAATCTGTTTACGTTCCCTATTCCAATCCTTTTCCTTCTCAGCCTGTCTTTTATCGTATTGTTTTTTACCTTTAGCTAATCCAATTTCGCACTTAATCTTACCTTTACTAAAATGCATGTCCAAAGGGACTAGAGTAAAACCTGATCGTTCAACTTTGCCGATCAGTTTTGCAATCTCATCATGATTTAAGAGTAGCTTTCGCGTTCGAATGTTATCCGGGTTGATATGAGTAGACGCGCTGCCTAGGGGCGTGATATGGCATCCCAAAAGATAAATCTCACCCTTTTGAATAATGACGTATGCCTCTTTGATATTGACTCTATTATCTCTGATTGCTTTGACTTCCCAACCCTCAAGAACGATACCTGCCTCGTATTTATCTTCAACGAAGTAGTCATGATAGGCTTTTTTATTTTGTATAATGCTCATAAGGAATGTTTAATTTATTATCTTTTAATTGTACGCTATAAGTAATATTATCACTTCATGGTCTCCATCAAAAAAAGTGCGCTAGTTTTATACTCGAGAGAGGAAATGTTCGCCTTAGTCGACAATGTTGAGGAGTATGAAAATTTTCTTCCATGGTGTGGAGGCACTGAAATCATAAAAAAATCTGAAAAAATTACGAAAGCATCCATTAAAATTAATTATCACGGCGTCAAACAAACTTTCACAACAGAAAACAACAAAACCTTTCCTGAAAAAATGGTAATCAAACTGATCAATGGACCATTCAAAGAATTAAGTGGGGAGTGGCGGTTTAAGGCGCTTGATAAAAATGCCTGTCAAATAGAGCTAGAGTTGCACTACCAATTTAGCAACATTATTTTAGAAAAGCTTATCTCACCTGTATTTAATATCATTGCCAATACGTTCATTGATAATTTTGTTAAAGAAGCCAACAGGAGAAATGATGCCTAATGAAATAATGGTTGAAGTCGCCTATGCAATGCCTGAAGAACAAGTCATCATCTCTATTAAAGTCCCAAAAATATTTAATGTCCAGCAGGCAATTGAAAAATCAGGTATCCAAGTAAAATTCCCCAGTATTGATTTATCAAAAAACAAAGTCGGTATTTTTGGGAAAAAAACTACGCTCGATCATCTTCTGAAAGATAAAGACCGTATTGAGATTTATAGGCCATTAATTTTAGACCCCAAGGAAATGAGGAGAAAAAGAGCAGCCAAAAAATAAATGAAATGCAAGCCTAAGCTTTTTTTTAAAATTTCCATCGATTTATTTTTTCTATTCTGTATAATTTCCTTTTGCGCGATAAGGAAAATAATATGCGTCTACCCAACAAAGCTTTAACATTCGATGATGTGCTTCTTGTTCCCAACCATTCTAGCGTGCTCCCAAAAGACGTTTCATTAGAAACAAAATTAACTAAAAAAATTAGCCTTAATATTCCAGTGATTTCTGCTGCAATGGACACAGTGACAGAAGCTAACATGGCTATTGCACTTGCAGAGCAAGGTGGTATGGGTATTATCCACAAAAACTTAACGCCACAAAGACAAGCGAATCGTGTCGACAAGGTTAAACGATTTGAATCTGGGGTTGTGAGTGACCCGATTACCATTGACCCTAATATGTCTGTTGACGAGGTCATGCAAATTACCCGTAAGAATAAAATATCAGGCTTACCTGTAGTCGAAAAAGATAAGATCGTTGGGATAGTAACCAATCGTGACTTACGATTTGAGACAAACCTAACCCAACCTATAAAAAATGTCATGACCCCTAGAGATCGGCTTGTGACTGTCAAAGAAGGGGCAAGTAAAGAAGAGATAACAAGCCTTCTTCACCAACACCGAATTGAACGCTTACTGGTTATCAATGATGAGGACACCCTAACAGGATTAATCACAGTCAAAGATATCCAGAAATCAACAGATCACCCATTTGCCTGTAAAGATGAGCATGGAAGATTAAGAGTCGGAGCTGCCATTGGTGTCGGGAATGATACTGAAGTACGAACAGAGCTTCTTGTTGAAGCCGGCGTAGATGTTCTCATTGTCGATACAGCGCATGGGCACTCTGAAGGTGTCTTAAATAGAATTAAATGGATTAAAAAAAATTATCCTAAGGTCGATGTTATTGGGGGAAATATTGCCACCTCTGGAGCTGCAATAGCGATGATAGATCATGGGGCTGATAGCGTGAAAGTTGGTATTGGGCCCGGGTCAATATGTACAACGCGAATTGTTGCAGGTGTTGGCGTACCACAAATCACTGCGATCAATGATGTTTATGAGGCATTAAAAAAGAAAAATATTCCTTTTATTGCTGATGGTGGCATCAGGTTCTCAGGTGATGTAGCAAAGGCCATTGCTGCTGGAGCAAGTTCAGTCATGTTAGGCAGTATGTTTGCAGGAACTGAGGAGGCACCGGGTGAAGTAGAGTTATTCCAAGGCAGGTCCTATAAATCATATCGTGGTATGGGCTCGATTGGGGCAATGAAAAAAGGCTCCAGTGATCGTTATTTTCAAGATGGTGAGAATAATTCGGATAAATTAGTCCCAGAAGGCATTGAAGGTCGGGTTCCCTATAAAGGGACAGTAGTCAATGTCCTCCATCAGTTAATGGGTGGGCTTCGTGCATCAATGGGATACGTCGGTGTGGATACAATTCCTAATATGCATAAAAAAGCAAAATTTATTGAAATTACCAACGCTGGAATAAAAGAATCACACGTTCATGATGTTCAGATCACAAAAGAAGCACCTAATTACCGAGTTGACTAGCGTCACTCACCATTAAACAACAAAGACTTAATATCTTAATGGATAAAATTTTAATTATTGATTTTGGTTCTCAATACACTCAGCTTATTGCAAGAAGAGTCAGAGAGCTCAATGTTTATTGTGAGATTTTCCCCTATGACGCTTCTATTCAAAAAATTAATTCATTTGAGGCTCGCGGGATCATCCTTTCCGGCGGCCCTAATTCAGTTTATGAGAATGAAACACCCAATGTCAGCTCACATATTTTTGAGCTAGGTATCCCAATCTTAGGTATTTGCTATGGCATGCAAACGATGGTGAATCAATTGGGAGGAGCTGTTGTAAATAGTAATGAAAGAGAATTTGGTTACGCAGAAATTAGGGCTCACGGACATTCTGATTTATTAAAAGGTATTGAAGATAAAAAAAATGATGAGGGTCATGGATTGCTTGACGTATGGATGAGCCATGGTGACAAAGTCAATCAATTGCCTGACGATTTTGAAATTATTTGCAGCAATCAATCTACTCCAATAGCGGGTATTGCTAATAAATCAAAGGATTTTTATGGATTACAATTTCATCCTGAGGTGACCCACACAAAAAAAGGGTTTGAAATAATTAAAAAATTTGTAATTGATATTTCAGCGTGTAAGCCTGAGTGGAATATGCCAAATTACATTGAAACGGCAGTAAAAAAAATACAAGAAGTCGTCGGCTCAGATGAGGTTATTTTAGGACTTTCAGGAGGTGTTGATTCTTCAGTCGCTGCAGCATTAATTCATAAAGCGATTGGTAACCAATTAACCTGTGTTTTTGTTGATCACGGCCTACTTAGACTCAATGAAGGCAAGATAGTGATGAAAACATTTAAAGAAAACTTAGGCGTTAAAGTGATTCACGTTAATGCGGAAAGTAAGTTTTTAAAGGATCTGAAGGGGATTACTGACCCCGAAGAAAAAAGAAAAATTATTGGTCGCGATTTTGTAGAAATCTTCCAAGAAGAATCAAAAGAATATCCTCAAGTTAAATGGTTAGCGCAAGGCACTATATATCCCGATGTCATAGAGTCTGCAGGAGGTGATACAAAGAAAGCACATAACATCAAAAGCCATCACAACGTAGGTGGTCTTCCTGATACCTTAAAATTAAAATTACTAGAGCCTTTAAGAGACCTTTTTAAGGATGAAGTCAGAAAATTAGGTGTTGAGCTTGGCCTTCCAAAAGATATGGTTTATAGACACCCCTTCCCTGGCCCAGGGCTAGGCGTTAGGATCTTAGGCGAAATAAAAAAAGATTTTGCTGATTTATTAAGAGGTGCGGATGCGATTTTTATTGAGGAGCTAAAAAAATCTGGTTGGTATGATAAGACGTCTCAAGCTTTTGCCGTTTTCCTTCCAATAAAATCAGTGGGAGTGATGGGGGATGCTCGAACCTATGAATACGTTGTTTCTTTAAGGGCGGTTGTGACTTCAGATTTCATGACTGCCAATTGGGCTGAACTTCCCTACGATTTATTAGGAAAAGTTTCAAATAGAATTATCAATGAGGTCAGGGGCATCAATAGAGTTGTTTATGATGTTTCAGGAAAGCCGCCTTCCACCATTGAGTGGGAGTAGAAACACTTAAGGCTTGCTGATGGCAAATTTTGATACTCAAGTTGATATCGTTTATTTGTGGGTCGATTCTAATGACAAAAATTGGCAAGAAAAAAGACGTAGGACTTTTGATGCCTTTTTAAAAACTAATAAAGATGATATTGCTCTTTACGCTAACACTGATGGAAGGTTTCGTGATAATGGAGAGCTAATCTTCAATTTAAGATGCCTAGAAAAATTTTTTCCAGATCATGGTCATGTTTATATTGTAACGGATGAACAAAGTCCAACTTGGTTAGCGAATAATACTCAGGTAACTGTCATTGATCATAGAAATATTATTCCAAAAAAAATAAACCCTATCTTTGCTTCAGCTCACATTGAATCCTATATCCAACACATCCCTAATTTGTCTGAAAATTTCTTTTATTTAAATGATGATATATTTTTTGGGATGCCAGTAGATAAAAACTGGTGGTTTAATGAGGGATTGAAATATTTTTATGATAAAGAACCACATGATGAATATGGTGATTTGCAGTCAATGCTTCTATCCCCAATCAATTCGTCCATACAATCAAAGCTATGGTTAAAAGAAAGGTATGCAAACTATAAACATCAAAATATAGCCCTAGCTCATGCGCCAAGACCCTATAAAAAATCTTTACTGTTAGAAATAGAAAAGAAGGCGATAGATTTATTTAACAAAGTCAGATCAACTAATTTTAGATCGTGGAAAACACCGGCTGTATTGGGAGATTTTGTTCCCAGATGGCTTGAACATCATGGATATGCCAAAATAAGTACGACAAACTCTTTGTATATTGAAAGCGGTTCAAATGAAATTGAAATAGAGTTAGATTTACTTAAACAAAAGTTTGGTAAAATCCCATTTTTTTGTATTAATGATACCTGCGATAATGCAGACGCTTTAGATAAAAGGTTACAGCTAGTTAGAAAACAGATGGAAATATTGTTACCGAATAAGTCTAATTTTGAAATCTAAAAAATTGCTCTATGCTTTTACCTAGCAACATTCTTATAGTGAAATTTTAATATGGATCCATTAACACAAGGTACGATAGGCGCTCTTCTTCCTCAGGCTCTGAGTAAAAAGAATCTAGGGATTGTTGCCCTGCTTGGATTTCTATCTGGAATGGCACCAGATTTGGATATTTTTATTCGATCAAACACTGATCCGCTTTTATCCTTAGAATATCACCGTCAATTTACCCACTCCTTAATATTCATACCTTTTGGAGGGCTAATATGTGCTTTATTTCTATTTGTAGTTTTCAAAAAAATAAGTCCATTTAATTTCAAAAAAACATGGCTTTTTTGCACCTTAGGCTATGGGACTCATGGGTTAATTGATGCATGTACAAGCTATGGGACTCTCCTGTTTTGGCCTTTTAGTGATATAAGGATAGCTTGGAACAATATTTCAATCATTGATCCGTTATTCACGCTACCCTTGATATTATTGATAGTGCTCGCAACGATAAAGAAAAAAAATATTTATTCAAAAATTGCTCTAGCTTGGGCAGTCACATACCTTATGCTGGGTGTCTATTTGCATAATGTGGCAATAAATGTAGGTAAAGAAATCGCGGAGCAGAGAGGTCACATTGTAACAAGAATAAAAGCTAAGCCAAGCTTTGGAAACTTAATTCTGTGGAAGACAATATATGAAACTGATGGGAAGTTTTATGTTGATGCTACAAATTTATTTTTTAGTAATATAATTTCAGGGGAAAGTATTAAAAAACTAAATCTAAAGGGAGATTTTCCATGGTTGGAAAAAGAATCTCAACAATATAAAGATGTAGATAGATTTAAATGGTTCAGCAATGACTTTCTTGCGGTTAACCCAAACAATAAAAATCAAATTGTTGATATAAGATACTCAGGCATTCCAAACGAAATAGGTGGTCTTTGGGGTATACAATTAAACCCAAACAAACAGAATCATGAACATGTTGAGTTTGTAAGTATGCGCAGTGCATCTATAGAGAGGTTTAAAATTTTAAGAGATATGATTTTAAAAAATTAATAATATAATCATATATTTATAATTAATTTATAATAAATAACATTAAAAAAAGGTAAATAATAAAATGATTGCATGTCTTGATTTAGAGGGAGTTTTACTGCCAGAAATATGGATTAAATTTGCTGAGAAAACTGGTGTGGAAGACCTAAAATTAACAACACGAGATATTCCTGATTATGATGAATTAATGACTAAAAGACTCAGTATTCTAAAAGAAAATAAATTTAAGCTAACGGACATAAAAGAGGTTATTAGTACACTTGAGCCCCTTGATGGAGCAATTGAATTTCATAAATGGCTCAGATCCGAGTTTGAAGTAATCATACTTTCAGATACCTTTTATCAATTTATTAGTCCATTGATGAAGAAATTAGACTACCCAACACTGTTTTGTCATCAATTGGTCATTGATTCTAATGATTCAATCATTGGGTACAAGCTTCGCCAACCAAATGGGAAGCAAGAGGCTGTAAAAGCACTACAGAATTTAAACTTCAAAGTTGTTGCTGCAGGGGATTCATATAATGATATTGGAATGCTTAAACAAGCAAATGAAGGTATTTTATTTGATCCACCAAAAAATGTGATCAATGATTATCCACAATTTTCTGTTTCGATGAGCTATGCAGATTTTCAAAAGAAACTAGAGGCGTGTAAAATTAAGCTTGAAAAATAAATTAAAATTTTTGCATACGTTACTTCTAATTGGTTATGAGTTTCAATAAAATTCATAAATTATGAAAATAATATTTTACTTTATAAATTTTATATATATGATTGATTTTAAATAAATAATGAGCAGAGCTTTTGTAAAAGAAAATGATTTAGAGCATGCTGGAATAGATGTGCCCGAGCGCCCTATAAGCTCTGAAAAAAATTATGTGACCCCTAATGGTCTTATCGAGCTAAAAGAAAAAATCTCAAATTTGGAAGAGGAAAGAGCGAAATCATCCCTCATAACTGACTCAATACACAAGCAAAAAAAATTGCAATTGGAGCGTGATTTAAGATATTTTATTAGTCGTCTTGAATCAGCAATTTTAGTTACTCCCCAAGAACAAGACAAAAATAAGGTGCTTTTTTCTGCTTCGGTTGATGTCGAAAATGAATTAGGAGAAATTCTATATTTTCAAATTGTTGGAGAAGATGAAGCAAATGTTAAGGAAAATAAAATTGCATACAACTCACCTCTTGCAAAAGCTTTAATTGGAAACGCTCTAGATGATGAAGTTGTTTGGATGAAGCCCTCAGGTAATGAAATTTTGACTATCGTAAACATTCAGTACAAGCTATAATTCGTAAAAATTTTAACTTCAACAAGCTTAAAATCATAATTTTCTAACTATTACCTAAGAATAAAGGCCACTAGACTTGCTGATTACAAATAATATTACGATGCAATTTGGATCAAAACCACTTTTTGAGGATATCTCAATGAAATTTGGAGATGGTAACCGCTATGGACTTATCGGTGCAAACGGCTGTGGTAAATCCACCTTTATGAAAATTCTTGCTAAAGAGCTTGAGCCTACCTCAGGTTCAATTGCCATAGAATCAAATGAAAGGGTTGCGTGGTTGAGGCAGGATCAATTTGCATATGAAGAGCTAAGGGTTCTTGACGTTGTCATGATGGGTCATGAAGAAATGTGGAATGCCAATGAGGAAAAAAATAAGCTTTATGCGAACCCAGATGCAACAGATGAAGATTATATGAAGGCTGCAGAACTAGAAACAGTTTATGCGGAATATGATGGTTATACAGCGGAGTCAAGAGCTGGAGAGTTGCTTGATGGTGTAGGCATTGAAAATAGTTTTCATGATGGAGCTATGAGTGCAATTCCACCTGGATTAAAACTTAGAGTTTTGTTAGCTCAAGCACTATTTGCTGACCCAGATATTCTGTTACTTGATGAACCTACTAACAATCTGGATATAAATACAATTCGATGGCTTGAAAAGATCATTAATTCTAGAAATTCGACCATGATTATTATTTCGCATGATCGTCATTTTCTTAATCAAGTATGCACTCATACAGCAGATATGGATTATCAAAAGTTAACAGTTTATCCCGGTAACTATGATGACTTTATGGCAGCAAGTGCGACAGTGAAATCACAACAACTCAAAGCAAATGAAAAGGCTAAAGCGCAAGTCGCCGAACTTCAAGAATTTGTCAGAAGGTTTTCAGCAAACGCATCCAAGGCTAAGCAAGCAACATCAAGAGCAAAACAAATTGATAAAATAAAAATAGAGGATATGAAGCCATCAAGCAGGCAATATCCGTTTATTCGATTTGAATACGAGGAAAAAGATAAATTATATCGTCAAGCAGTTACGATTAATAAATTAAGTCACGCTTATGAAAAGCCCTTATTTGATAATGTAAACTTTATGGTTGAAGCTGGCGAAAAAGTTGCCATTATTGGTGAAAATGGAATCGGAAAATCTACCCTACTCAAAATTCTGGCAAATACAATTAATCCTGATGATGGATCAGTCAAATGGGCTGAAAAAGCAAAAATAAGTTATTTTGCACAGGACCATAACGACGAATTTGATAAAAATACTTCAATATTTGATTGGATAAATGATTTCAAACAGGCTCAAGATGATGACCAATCCATTAAGAGTATTTTAGGCCGATTATTATTTTCTGGGGATGATTTTAAAAAGAAAGTGAATGTATTGTCAGGTGGAGAGCAAGGTCGGATGTTATTTGGAAAAATTATGCTTGAAAGAAATAATGTTTTATTATTAGATGAGCCCACGAATCATATGGATATGGAGTCAATTGAATCATTAAATACAGCCTTAGATAAATACAAAGGAACCGTATTTTTTGTAACACACGATCGTGAATTTGTAAGCTCTGTAGCCACACGCATTTTTGAAATAAAATCTGACAAAATTATCGATTACACAGGCAACTACGAGGACTATATTGCTGCACAAGAGCTAGATTAAGCCTCTCTAGACGCTCTCTTTCTCTCATGCTCAATAAGATATCGTTTCCTGATTCTGATTGATTCAGGCGTAATCTCAACAAGCTCATCGTCATCAATGAATTCAACTGCATATTCTAAACTCATTTGAATGGGTGGAACCAGCCTAACAGCCTCATCTGTACCAGAAGATCTAACATTTGTCAGCTGCTTTCCCTTGATTGGGTTCACAATTAAGTCATTATCTCGAGAATGAATACCAATAACCATGCCTTCATAGAGCTTGTCACCTGGATGAACAAACATTCTGCCTCTGTCTTGTAATTTCCATAGAGCATAAGCCACTGCCTCACCCTTCTCTGAAGAAATTAAAACGCCATTCCTTCTTCCAGGAATTTCAGTCTTAACAGGTAAATATTCCTCGAAAACATGCGACATAATCCCAGTTCCCTTAGTCATTGTCAGAAATTCACCTTGAAACCCGATGAGACCCCTTGCAGGGATTGTATACTCAAGACGAGTCCTACCGAGTCCATCAGACTCCATATTCGTCAATTCACCTTTTCTTCGACCTAACTCTTCCATCACAGCGCCCTGTGTTTCATCTTCTATATCTACGGTGAGGTTCTCATATGGCTCACATTTATTTCCGTCAATTTCTTTGTAAACAACCTGAGGTTTTCCGACAGCAACTTCATAACCTTCTCTTCTCATATTCTCTAAGAGAATAGTTAAATGTAGCTCGCCCCTTCCTGAAACCCTAAAAACATCTGCATCTTCAGTATCTTCTACTCTCAGTGCGACGTTAACTAACAATTCCTTTGTAAGCCTTTCTTTAATCTGCCTGCTTGTTACAAACTTACCTTCTTTACCAGCCAGAGGTGACGTATTAACCATAAAGTCCATATTTAATGTGGGTTCATCGATAGGGATTATTGGAAGACCTGAAGGATTATCAAGTTGCGCAATCGTAACACCAATACCGATCTCCTCAATTCCAGTCATAATTACAATATCACCTGCCTCCGCTTGCTTTACACTTACCTTTTCGAGCCCTTCATAACCAAAAACCTCATTTATTTTTCCCTGACCAACCTTTTCATCACCCATCATAATAGCCACAGGACTGCCAGGCTTTAAAATACCATTACGAATTCGGCCAATCCCCATTCTTCCGGTGTACGAGGAGTAATCAAGGGCAGAAATTTGAAACTGTAAAGGAGCCTCTGTATCACCTTCTGGTGGCTTAACATGCGATAAGATAGTTTTGAAAAGAGCCGTCATATCTGTTGTTGCATCTTCCTCTTTCATTTTTGCATAACCGTTTAAAGCTGATGCATAGACAACAGGAAAATCAAGCTGCTCATCAGTGGCGCCCAAATTAGCAAATAAGTCAAAAGTATGATTAATTACCCAATCTGCCCTAGCTCCTGGGCGATCTATTTTATTTATGACAACAATAGGTTTTAGGCCAAGCGCTAATGCCTTTTTGGTGACAAAGCGTGTTTGAGGCATTGGACCATCAACCGCATCCACAAGCAAAACAACACCATCAACCATGCCTAAAACTCTTTCAACTTCACCCCCAAAATCAGCATGCCCAGGAGTGTCTACAATATTAATATGGTGATCTTCATAATTGATAGCCGTATTTTTAGATAGGATAGTAATACCCCGTTCTTTTTCGAGATCGTTAGAATCCATGACACGTTCACTCACCTGCTGATGCTCAGCAAATGTACCTGATTGTTGTAATAATTTATCAACAAGAGTGGTTTTACCATGATCAACATGGGCAATAATTGCAATATTACGAAGCTTTTGATTCATTGATGGGTGACCATTAAATTTACTAGACGCGCGATTTTAGCACAAAGAGGGTAACTTAACTTACTGTCTTTTAAGTATTAGAACAAATCTTTGAGATTATTAATTATTTTTTTGTGATCTATCTTTTCATTATCGGAATTATCTTTTTGTACTCCTTTGAGCTTGTCGATGATTTTATTAACATTATTTCTGATATCAGTTTTAAGTGATTTAAAGTCAAATACAGTTTCTAAATTATCATCTATTTTTAAAATAACACTTTCTAAAATAAATTCAGGTGTGGCCCCTTTTGTTTCTGAGCCAATATTTTTAATTACTATCAATGGGATTTTTTTATTTAAAAAATCTTTTTTTATAGAGCTTACCCTTGCTTTTATTTCTAAATCTACAATTTTTAATTCCTTAATAAAAAAAGTTTTAGAGCTTTTTTTATCATTATTTTCCTTTGTTTTTTTATTTTCAGTTACTTGGCTTATTTTTTTTCCACTGGATGAATTATTTACATTTTTTTGATAATTTTGGATATTGTCTTTAAGAACATTAAAGTTGGTCTTTTTTCCATTATATTCATAGATAATCTCTGGATTATTTATCAATACAAGAGGAATCTCTATTACATCTTGATTTAAAGTTTCTTTATTAATATTAATCTTAACTTTTTTTACCTCAAAAGCCTCGTTATTACTAAAGCCTTTTGGGTTCTCAATACCAATTCTATTTATTAAAATCTCCCCTTTTGAAATATCAGTTTTGACAGAATCAACCTCAACATCAGTTTTAGTCATTTTGGAACCATATTCAACCATATAGCTTTTGATAAAATCATCTAAATTCTCAAAAAACCAATAAGTCAAACCTCCAAGAACTGCCACAAGGAAGATAAAAACTAATACTATTTTTTTCATTATCCTATCTCTCTAGTTTTGTTTTAATTTTTAAAGCCGCTTCTTTTGCATTGTTAAGTGCAGCCTCCATCGAATTTGATGAAGCTAATATGACGCCCATTCTTCTCTTTTTGAACGACTTAGGTTTACCAAATAATCTAACGTCAACACCATGAATTTGAAGTGCCTGATCTACGCCCTCAAAATAAATATGATCAGCATCGTGGTCACCATAAATCACTTTACTAGCGCTTGGATTTGACAAGGATGTATCAACCGGTAAACCAAGGATTGCCTTAGCATGTAATTCAAATTCAGATTGTTTTTGCGACGCCATTGTGACCATCCCAGTATCATGAGGTCTGGGACTAACTTCTGAAAACCATACTTCATCCTTTTTAATAAACAATTCAACACCAAAAATACCAAGACCACCTAAGGAATCAGTTATTATCTTTGCAATTTTTTTTGACTTTTCTAGTGCAGCTTCACTCATCGGTTGTGGCTGAAAACTTTCGATATAATCCCCACTTTCTTGATGATGCCCTATCGGATCACAAAATTTTGTGCAAACTTCACCATTTGAGTCCTTCGACCTGACAGTGAGTAATGTAATTTCGTAATCAAAATCAATTAAACCTTCTGCTATCACAACACCCTGATCAACCCTTCCCCCACTTGCTGCATAGTTCCATGCAGATTCGATTTCTTTTTCAGACTTTATTAGTGATTGGCCCTTCCCTGAAGATGACATGGTGGGTTTAATAAAACATGGAAATTTAATTTTTTTTAGAATTAAATCTTTGAGCTCCTCAAAACTTCTTGCAAAACCGTAGTTTGATGTTGGTAAGCCTAATTCTTCAGACGCAAGCTTTCTAATACCTTCTCGGTTCATTGTTAACTGAACTGCTTTTAAACTAGGAATTACTTTGGAATAACCCTCGCTATCGACTTCCGATAAAAAATCTGTATTAATTGCTTCAATTTCTGGAACGATGTAATGTGGTTTCTCTTTTTGAATAATTTGTCTTAATTGCTTTTCATCAGTCATATCAATAACGTAAGCGCGGTGAGCAACTTGGTGGCCTGGTGCATTTTGATATCGATCAACAGCGACAACCTCCACACCTAATCTCTGAAATGAAATAATTACTTCTTTACCCAGCTCTCCAGCACCCAATAACATCACTCGGGTCGATGAGATACTTAACGGCGTTCCAATATCCATAAATAAGCCTGTAGTATTATTAAGTCGATTATAACAATAGATTTAACAAGTAAATTGTTTATAAAATTTTATTCTCTTTAGCTAAATTGTAAAAATCGAGTATATTTTTTATATTTAATTTTTGTTTAATTGATGTCTGATAATTTGCTGCTGTCTTGTAACTGATATTCAATTTTTCAGCAATAGATAATAAATCCTCGCCTGATGCAAGAGATTTAAAAATTTCAAATTCTTTATTATTTAAATCTTTGATAAGTGAATCTTTAAATTCATCTACATCCACCGATGCTGAAATAATTGTCTCGTTGTTCATGACTTTTTCAACTGCATTCAGTAAATCATCAGATAGGTCGTTCTTTAAAATATAACCATCAGCACCAGCCTTCATCGCTTTTTCAATGATCATGGCATTATCATGCATTGAGAGCATTAAAATTTTTATTTTTGGATATCTTTTTTTTATTTGATTTGTTGTCTCAATACCACCTTTGCCTGGCATAGAAACATCCATAATGATCAAATCAACGGTATTTTTGTGTAGGAATTGATAAGCCTCCTCTCCAGAACCTAAATCAGCAACTATATTAAGATTTGGGGTATTTTCAACAAGGCGTTTAATGCCTGCACGAACAATCTCATGATCATCTACAATTAATAAATCTGTCATCTTAATTACTCAAATTAATAATTATTTTAAACAATGTCTTTTTGGAGATTTCTAGAGTACCTTGAATTTGGTCCACCCTCTCTGCAATACCTATGAGACCAAGACCTTCCAGATTGGAAGAGTCATTGTTAGCGCCATCGTTACTAATCAAAATTCTTGTTTTATCACTGTTATCTATATATTTAATGCTTATATGAATTTTTTTTGGAGATGAGTGCTTTGCAATATTTGTAAGTGCCTCTTGAAAAATTCTGTAAAGATGTGCTGTTTTCTTTTTTGTGATCTTTTTAATAGCTTTTTCATCAATAGAATATTCAAATTTTACCCCTTTAAATCTTCTTTTCCAGTTTTCAAATAATTCGATTAAAGCTGACTCAAAACCTAAGTCTTCAATCAATCCTAGATTAAGTTTTTTTATAATTTCCCTTGTAGACAGCATCATATTTTTTGATAATTTTATTACATTAAATATAGCTTCATCACGGGATTTTTTCTTTGTTGTTTTTGAGATTGAGGCAGCTTCTGCTTGAAGTGCAGTTAAAGATTGACCTAGTTCATCATGCAAGTCTCTGGCTAATTCACTCTTTTCTTGTTCTTGAACATCAATTAAATTTTGGCTTAATTTGTGAATCTTATTATTACTCTGTCTCAGATTATCAATCATGCTATTGAATTTTTTTCCAATAATATCAAGCTCAAGAATATTTGATTTTCTTATCTTTGATTTAAAGTTACCGGCTTCCAACTTCTCAAATCCTTCAATAATTTTATTGATAGGTTTAATCATATGAGAGAAAAGAAGCAATACTACAAAATTTATAAGAACAAGAAAGCTTACGATAATCCAAAGCCCTACCTTAATTTGTTGCCATATTTCTGCATATTCAAAAATTGGTTCAGGTTTTATTAGCACGTATCCAGTTAACTCTCCCCTTTGTTCAATATTAATTTTAGAAAAAAATATTTTATCCGAGAGGCTTTCGATTACATTGATAAACCAAGCTGGAGGAGGCTTAATTTCATCAAGCATATTTAATGTCTCTTCTAATAAAACATCATTACGATCAAAAAATTGAATTTTTAAATGACGAATTCCTGATAATTCAGAAATCCCTAATTCATTATTTTCTCTTTGGAATAGATAAAAGTCAGGATTCTTTTTTACTCCTTGCTCAATCGCAAATTCTGCAAGAGACATGGTTGACAGGACCTCTTCTCTCACATTTTTTTGAGTAACCATCATAATGGTCACTAAGCCAATTAACGTCGCAATAAAAAGTAAAGAGTTTATGTAAATAAGAAGCTGTGACTTTAGACTCATATGACACCAAAATTACTAAAAATTATAATATACACCCGTAGATAATAAAAAAGGGCCTGAAGCCCTTTTTTATAGTATAACGTTTACTTTTTAAAACTCGTAACGTAACCCAACCCATCCTGCCCGTGGAGCACCGCCAACGAGGGATGCAGTGGCAATTTCTTCCTCACTAAATGAACGATCAGCATTTACTCTTGATTCAGCAATTCGTCCACCTGTGTAATATTTATTATCAAGCAAGTTAGAAACCTTCGCATATATTTTCCAACCTTCTAGCGTACTAGAAAAGTTATATTCGGCATCAAGATTTACAACTGCATAACCAGGGACCTCACTTTGCAATCCATTTACAGATGAATCATTTTCTTGGTTTTCATTACCCATCATATATGATGAACTAAACGCTGTGACTGTAGCACCTAAATACCAAGCTGGACCTGGTTTATACACTGTTCTTAGTTTGAAGCTATGTTTTGGAATGTTAGGTAAATAATCACCATCCTCAACCTGAATCGCACCATCATCAGCAGATGAATTATTTTCACTCACTAATGTGAGGTCAGTTCCATATTGAGCTTTAACAAAGTTATAGTTCATGCTCACTGTCCATGTCTCAAACGCTGTACTCAAGCCTACATCAATACCTTTCCTTGTTGTTTCTTCAACATTATCAAAATAGCCTGCAGTCGTATTTGCCTCAGTGTAGATGAATAAAATGTCATCATGGTTCGTAGCACTGTAGCCTGAAATATTCCATGAGGTATTGCTATTAAAAAAGCTTTCAAATCGACCTCTAGCCCCTGCCTCGAATGTTTTCGCAACAACTTGCTCGAGTGGAGGATCATCAGCCATTTGTGTAGGCAATGTACATGGATTTTCTGGGTTCGCACAACCAAGCTCAATGCTTGTTGGCGCTCTATTAGCTTCATTATATGAACCATAGGTAGTTAAATTATCATAAGGAGAGAAAGTAAGACCCACTGATGGGTTTAAACGATCAAAATCATGATCCCCGCTGAGGGATACAGCTCCATCATCACCATTTAAAGTATCTGTATTACGTATATCTACATAATTGTAACGAAGTGAATTATTAATACTCCATTGATCATTGATAGCGTGGTTATTTGTAGCAAAAATACTTGATGTGTAAGTCTTACCAGTAAAGCCAGTATTTTGCTCTACTTCTTCTCTTTCACCTGAAAAGCTACCATCAGCATCAAGTGTTGCAATTTCTTGTTCTGACTGATAAAACTTAACTTTTGAATACTCAAAGGCCGAACCAACAATAAACTGGTTGCGTCTATCGAATAAATTATCATCAAATGTCAATTGACCATTGATACCATAAGCATTTGAATCTGTTGAGGAACGATTATAAACACCTTCATTTTCATTTTCTTGTGCCGCAGTACATTCTCCTTCTTCAATAGCATCATCATCACAGAACTCATCATTTAAGTCACCGTTAAAAGTACTTTGATCAAGATTCCTCCAATATACGTTTCCTGAAGCCAATAATGTGTCGCTTAGAAATTCTGTGCCAGCCAGTTGTAGCTGGTTGTACTGCGATCTTGTTTTATCTGGGATTGTATGAACGCCCTCTAAATCCTCACCTAATAAGTATTTTGGCACCATACCGTTACCTATAAGGCTGTTATGAGCGAGTGTATAACTTAAATCAATTCTTGTATCCTCATCTTCATAACCTAATTTTGCAAAACCTTGTTGAACTTCTGAAGGAGCAGGCTTTCTCCAGCTATCTTCTTTAAAATACGAGTAACCAGCATAGTAATCATATTTGTTGTCATCAGAAACACCCCCTGATTCTATAAGACCTGTCTTCCTATTCCATGAACCTGCTGATCCTTCAATCGCATTTTTATTAAAAGTTCGACCACTTTTTGTTTGCATGCTTAAAGAACCACCCAACGTATTAAGACCAAAAACTGCGTTTGATCCACCCACCAATTGCATATCATCAATTGCAAAATCTGGAATCGTGTCCCACAGGACGTTATTACTGAAAGGCATATTTTGTCTGACGCCATCAACATAAATGGATAAGCCTTGGGGGTTACCCATAATAGGCGTCGCATTATAACCACGATAATTAACTTCTAGCTGATATGGGTTACCTCCCACTTCATTGACGGTAACGCCTTCAAGATTATTAACCATATAGTCAGCAATGCTTACTCCTGGTTGCTCTCTAATTTCCTCACCTGTAGCAGTCTGAACTGCAAATGGAACATCCTTAACAGGTAAACCAATTGTGGGTAATGATGTGGGTGAGTAAACCTCAATACTGTCAATTTTGACTGCCTCACCAGCCATAATGACTGTTGGTAGCAACATACTTGAGATAGCTATAACACCAGCTGTTTTAGAAGCTTTATTCATTTTTCTTAAACCTTTAAATAATAATTTACTTTAACTAAAAGCGATATTCTACAGAGGTCTCTATGATAGTTAATAGGAATTATTCCTTTATTTTATTCTCGTAACCATTTGATTTGATAACCATCTTCCCCGTCATTTGATCGATATTCAAACTGAACACCAAGGTTGGGAACAGCAACCAATTGTTCATTTGCATATACCAAGGGAAATTGATCTCTTTCCCAATGGGGTATTTCCGCCTTTTGGAAAAGGTGTTTAAGGCTTCGGCTAGGTTGATCTGGGTAAGGTTTTAATTTCTCACCTCCTGATCTGTTTTTTATATAAAGAGATTTTTCTCCAAGCTTTGTTAAAGATAAGCCACCTTTTTTTGTTTTTACAAAGTGTAGTTTTGATTTGTTAGGCAGCTCAATTTCTTCTTGGCCTGCCCATTTAAAATGATAAGAAGAAGATTTGTTCGTCATGCTGACAATAAATATTTTATCACCGAATGCACGAATAGCTCGATCATCAGAAATTTTTACGTTTAATGATGTATCTTTTTTTATAAGTCTTACTTGCCTGAAGAGCTCTTCAACATTCTTTTTACTTGGCATAAGTAAATTATTAAATGACAACCACCAACGAATTAAATTTATTGCTCTTAAATTGGGAAGTTTATTTAAGCTCTCTATTAAAAGATAACTCCCATCATCTGACATAATATTTTTACTGTCATCTAGTGCTAATAATTCATTTATCTGATGACCCTCTGAAATATTAGTTGCCGAACGACTTATTGTCTCAATTGATGCTGGATACCTTGATTCAATTAAAGGCAAAACTTTCTTGCGAATGAAATTTCTATCAAAATTGATATCTTCATTACTCTCATCTTCAATATATTTAATATTATTTTCACTTGCGTATTTTTCTAGCTGCTCTTTTTTCATATCTAGCATGGGTCGCCAAAACTTTCTTTTTTCATCGAACTCAGGCATACCTGCTAATCCCTTTAATCCTGAGCCCCTCAAAAGCTGCAGCATTAATGTTTCCGCCTGATCATTTTGATGATGGCCAAGTGCTACAACGCCTTTTTGTTTTTTCTTTATTGCCCCATACCTTAATTCTCGAGCTTCTCCTTCAATTCCCAATGAACGTTTCTCATTAATTTTTACTTTGACATCATAAAATTCGATATCTAAAAACTTGCATTTTTCCTTACAAAAATTTAACCAATCATCAGCAGATGGATTAAGCCCATGATGAACATGAATCGCTTTAAGTTTAAAATGCAATTGAGTTTGTATATTTGCAAGAAGGTGAAGTAAAACGCAGGAATCCAACCCACCACTAAAACCTAAAAGGATTTCTAGGCTAGTATTATTTTGTTTTAAGTTGTCTTGAAAGGATTGATAAATTTTATCCTGAATTTGATTTTCATTTTTCACTGTGACTATGTTGTCCAAAGCTCGTTAAGCGCTCGTATCTATTTTGAAGTAACTCGTCAATGGAGGTGGCTTTTAACTCGATCAATTGATCCCTTAAGGTTTGTTTAACATTTTTCATTGTGACTTTGTAATCTCTATGCGCGCCACCTAATGGCTCTGAAACAATTTCATCCACAAGACCCAATTTTTTTAATTTCGTAGATGTTATCCCAAGGGTGTCTGCCGCCACTTCTGCCATTTCCGCTTTTTTCCATAAAATTGAGGCGCAACCCTCAGGGGAGATAACGGAGTAAGTTGAAAATTCCAACATAGATAAGCGATCAGAAACACCAAGAGCAAGCGCACCACCAGAACCACCCTCACCGATTACTAGTGAGATGATGGGTACTTTAAGTTCAGTCATCACATACAAATTCCTGGCAATTGCCTCAGACTGACCCCGCTCCTCAGCACCAATGCCTGGATAAGCACCTGGCGTATCAATCAACGTAATAATAGGTAAAGAGAATTTTTCGGCAAGCTTAAATAACCTTAAGGCTTTTCTATAACCCTCTGGCCTTGGCATGCCAAAATTACGATATTGACGTTCCTTAATATCCCGACCCTTTTGATGGCCGATGACCATAACAGACTGTCCTTCAAATTCCGCTAAACCGCCAATAATTGCTGGGTCATCTGAATAAGCCCTATCCCCATGCAATTCCTTAAAATTCTTAAAAATAGCTTCTATATAATCTTGCGTATAAGGTCTTTGCGGATGTCTTGAGACTTGAGAGATTTGCCATGCAGTTAAATTATCGAAAATTTTATGTTGCATTGCCTCAAGCTTTTCTTGAAGAGAATTTAGTTCCTTATTGACATCAATGGTTGGATGATCATCATGCGCTTTCTTCAAGCTTTCAATTTTAGCTTCAAGGGTTTCAACAGGTTTTTCAAATTCTAGGTAAGTACGCTTCATAATCTAAATCGAGCCATAAATAATTTGCTAATTATAAAGGATTTTGACGTTGTCATCTTCGTATGATGCCACAAGACCAAAAATTAAATCCTCATGAAGTGCCACAGACCACTCCGGGCCTAACATTAACTCAACCTTTCCTTGTTGATTTTGATACTCGACCTTCACTCGACATTTTTTTATATCAGCCCCAAATGCACCATTACAAAAAGGCTTGAGTAGGTTTTTAAGGACATCTGGATTCGCCTGTTTATCAAGCGTGATTTTGAGTAGCTGGGCTTTTGTGCTTTGTATACTCAATAAATCAAATGCTTTAATCACATTAATTCTATTACCGCCCGTAAAGTCATCATGACTGACCCTTCCTTCAACAAATAGCAATTGATCTTCTTTGATAAGCTCGTAAAAGTCATTGAGTACCTTGCTTCCCACCACCATATCCATTCGCCCTTCTGAATCATCTAATGTGATGATGGCAATCTTGCCACGGCTCGTCATTTTAAACCTGACATCAGAAATAATTCCTGCGACAAGATAAGGTGACTCCCTGGGGATGAGTTCCGATAATTTTGTTGGGATGAATTGTCGAATCATTTTTTTATAGTAAGTGAAGGGGTGTCCACTAAAATAAAAACCTAACGCCTCTTTTTCCTCTAATAGTTGCTTTTGTGTATCCCAGCTTTCAACAGAAATAAGCCCAACTGCCTGCTCCTCGGATGCTTCGAATAAATTATTCTGACCAACGTTAGCATTGGCTTGATCAGCAAAATTTATTGCTAATCCTATGCTCGCCAATAGTGAGGCTCTGTTTTTTTCTATTTCATCAAATGCCCCCGCCCTAATCAATGATTCAATAACCCTTCGATTAACCTTTCTTAAATCAAGCCGTGATGAGAAATCAAAAAGAGATTTGAAGGGTCCATTCTCTTCTCTTTCTTGTAAAATTTCTTCAATCGCAATTTGACCTGAGCCCTTTAGGGCACCTAGACCGTATAAAATTTGATCTTGGTTGACGGTGACAAATTTGTACTGGCTTTGATTAATATTCGGTGGGAGCAACTCGACATTATTTCTTGCGCAATCATCAAATAATAAGTGTACGTTATCAGTATTATTCATGTCCGCCGACATTGAGGCAGCGATGAATGAGGAGGCGTAATGCGTCTTAAGATAAGCGGTTTGATAAGCAATCTTGGCATAGGCTGCTGCGTGAGATTTATTAAAGCCGTAGCCTGCGAATTTTTCTAATAAATCAAATAAATCATTAGCCTGCCTTTCGTTAAGATTATTCTTTGTCGCACCTTCTATGAAAGTTGCACGCTGTGCATCCATTTCCTCCACTTTCTTCTTACCCATCGCGCGTCTAAGTAAATCAGCACTACCTAAAGTGTAACCTGCCACGACTTGCGCAATTTGCATCACCTGCTCTTGATACACGGCAATGCCATAGGTCTCTTTTAAGATTTCTTTTGTCGCAGGGTGAGGATAAGAGACAGCATCAATCCCATGCTTTCTTCGACAAAATTCTGGAATCAAGTCCATTGGGCCAGGGCGATAAAGTGCGACAAGCGCGATAATATCTTCAAAGCAATCCGGTTTCGCTTGTTTTAACATATCCTTCATACCTCTGGATTCAAGCTGAAATACCGCTGTTGTATTTGAAGCCTTCAACAAATTATAGGTAGGCTCATCATCAATCGCAATCTCTTCAAGGTCAAGTGGCGCTAAATCCTCTTTTTCTCTTAATGTATTGGCATTTTCTAACGCCATAGACAAGATAGTGAGTGTTCTCAGCCCTAAAAAGTCAAACTTGACCAAACCTAAGGCCTCAACATCATCCTTATCGAATTGACTCACTACGCCTTCACCCTCGGCCTGACAATAAATGGGGGAGAATTTAGATATCTCACTCGGTGCAATTAATACGCCACCTGCATGCATACTCACATTTCTAATCAAGCCCTCGAGCTTTAATGCCAAATCAAAAAGCTCTTTAACCTCCTCTTCCTTTTTAATTCTGTCTCTAATTTGACTCTCTTTTTCTATGGCATCTTTGAGTGTGATACCGAGTTCCATTGGAATTAATTTAGCGATGCCATCTACGAATAAAAACGGGAGATCAAGAACACGCCCTACATCGCGAATAACTGCTCTTGCTGCCATGGTGCCAAATGTCGCAATCTGTGAAACAGATTCAGCTCCATATTTTTCCTTCACGTAATCAATCACTTGATCACGCCCTTCTTGACAAAAATCGATATCGAAATCAGGCATGGACACCCTGTCTGGATTCAAAAAACGCTCAAAAAGTAGGTTATATTCAATGGGATCTAGGTCGGTAATCCCTAAACTATAAGCTACCACTGAGCCCGCGCCAGAGCCTCTACCTGGTCCTACGGGAATATTATTTTGCTTAGACCAGTTGATAAAATCAGAGACGATTAAAAAATATCCCGCATAACCCATTTGGTTAATCACGTCGACCTCAAAATTAAGTCGATCAAAGTAGATTTTTTCGTCAATGGCGTCTTGGTCTGGGAAATTTTCTAGCCTTTGTTTAAGACCCTTTTCCGCCTCTAATTTTAAGAATTCATCTATGTGCATCCCTTCAGGGATAGGAAAATTCGGAAGGTAAGTATCACCTAAATGAAAACTAAAATTACATCTTTTAGCAATTTCTAGAGAGTTCTCAATCGCTGATGGAACATCTTTAAAGAGATCTGCCATCGCCTCACCACTTTTAAAAAATTGGTTGGGTGAAAATGTTTTAGGTCGTCTGGAATCAGCCAAAACATATCCCTCAGCGATACAGGTTTTTGTCTCATGCGCTCTAAAGTCATCGGCCTGCATAAACTGAATAGGATGTGTCGCAACAACAGGTATTTCATTTTGAGAAGCCAAGTGAAGGGCTTGTTGGATGTAACGCTCTTGATCTTCCAGTAACTTTCCCTCTGCATATCGTTGAAGTTCTAAATAAAAACGGTCACCGAATTTTTCTTGCCACTTTAGTGCGACCTCTGATGCCTCTTTGGCCTTATCATTTAAAATCAGCTGCCCGATTTCACCTTGAAGTGCGCCTGATAAAATAATTAAGCCTTTATTAAAATCTTCGAGCAACCACTCAGATTTAACTTCGGCCCGTCCTTTATATTGATTTTCTAGAAAAGATTTTGAAATCAGACGTGATAAATTTAAGTACCCTTCTTGAGATTTGCACAATACGAGAATCCGGTAAGGCTGCTCGCGATTTTTTTCGTTTTGCACCCAAACATCACAACCGATGATGGGTTTGATTTTTTTATCGATCGCCTTTTTATAAAACTTAACCGCACCAAAAAGGTTGCTCAAATCGGTTAAGGCCAATGCTGGCATACCTTCTTCTAGTGCTTGGTTGAGGTACTCTTCTAATTTGACAATGCCATCTGTCACTGAATATTCGCTATGACATCTGAGATGAATAAATTTTGGTTGTTCTGCGTCTTTCATATATTAATTTATTTTACCTGATAAGCTTTGATAGAATATTAGTAAATCAGAAATATTTTAAATTATTTTGGAGAATAGATAATGTCGCAAGTAACCCTCAAGGGAGACCCAGTTCAGATCGGTGGAAGCTTTCCTAAAGCTGGAGATACAGTGAAAGATTTTAATTTAGCGAACAATAAACGTGAGAATGTAAATCTAGAAAGCTATGCAGGTAAAAAGAAAATTTTAAATATTTTTCCGAGTGTCGATACACCAACGTGTGCCCTATCCGTTAAACGTTTTAACGACGAGGCATCAAATTTAGATAACACGGTGGTTTTGTGTATTTCAGCAGACCTCCCGTTTGCACAAAAAAGATTTTGTGGTGCAGAAAAAACAGAGGCTGTTGAAACACTCTCTGCTTTTCGTAATATTAGTCAGTTTTCAAATGACTATGGTGTAGCTATTGAAGATTCCAGCCTGCAGGGTCTTACTTCAAGAGCAGTCATTATACTTAATGAATATAACGAAGTGATTTATAGTGAATTGGTCAATGAAATTACTGAAGAGCCTAACTATGAACAAGCGCTTAGTGCATTGCGTTAGATTTTAAGAATTTTAAAATTTAATTTATAATCCTGGGCTGATGAAAAAAAAGAATCTTATTAAACATTACTTTGCGTTAATCACAATGTTGTTTGTTGTGTCGGGTTCTTTTGTTTCAAATGTGATGGCAGCAGACGTTGACTACCAAGTTATCTGCTCAGGAAATACCGTTAAATTGGTCGCTTTATCAGATGAGATAAACAATACTTCAGCATCGAATGCCTTAGCGAACTGTTCATTTTGTAATTTAGGCGAAGATGAAGATTTTTATACCTCATTTGCAACTTCTGAAACATTCGCTGGCAAATCGCAAGTTCATAAGAAAGTTTATCTTTCCTTCATTAGTAACAAAACTGCATCAAATTTTTATTCCCAAGCACCCCCGCACTTTTCTTAAAAATCACTATTAAAAAGTAGTTCCTAAATTCGTTCTTTTAACTAAAACGAATTGCTTAAATTTACAAATAAGAGATTAAAAGAAAAATGAAAAAAATAATTGTGGGTATCTGCACCAATTTATTAATTACCAGCTTAGCGATAGCAGAAAATCGCATAGAGAGCATTGATATCACTAAAGAGTTTGAGGTGCCATTTTCAGATAATAATCTGGGCGTCGGTGTATCAAGAACTGAAAAAATCATGAGTAATGATTCAGGTAAGCTCATCAATAATTTCCTCGGTGGTAATAGTATCAACAACGGTGGGTTTTCAAGCTTACCTATGATCCAAGGTCTATCGGATGACCGAATAAAGATCAAAATTGATGGCATGGATTTAATTGCCTCTTGTGCGAATCATATGAATGCGCCTTTATCCTATTCAGATCCTGTAAATATTAAAAATATCTCAGTATTAGCTGGGCTATCTGCCGTTGATCAAGGGGGAGATAATATTGGGGGTGTGATCAAGATTGATACCGTTAAACCGATCTTTGCTTTAGATGAAAATCCAATCTTTTTTGGAGAGGTAGGGACAAAATATAAATCAAATAACAAAGCGATGAGTGCAAATGTATCTCTGAATTCATCAAACCAAGATACGGCAATAAGTTATTTTGGTTCTTATGCAAAAGCAGATAACTATTACGCAGGCGACACATTTAAAGAGGCAGGCCTTGCTGCACCTGACCGTGGTTACTTAGACGGGGATGAAGTGGGTTCATCGGCTTATAAAAATCAAAACCATCAACTCTCAATATCAAAAGCTATTGATAATGAAATTTATCAGGTCATCGCCGCCTATCATGACAGCCCTTATGAGAATTTTGATAACCAAAGAATGGATTCGGTGGGTAACAAAAATTACCAGCTCAACTTAAGCCAGAAGGGTGAATACGATTGGGGTAAATTAACCTCGCGTGTTTATGTTGATGACACCAATCACAAGCATAACTTTGGACCAGACAAGCAATACACCTATACCAAAATGGCGATGATGGGTAACCCGGCTACAACCAGCTATGGCATGCCGATGGAGGCCGATGGGTTCACGGCAGGTTTAGCGGTGGATAGTGAGATTTTTTTGAATGATCAAGATACTTTAAAAGTGGGCTCCGAGGTTCAATACTACCAACTTGATGACACCTGGGATTCAAATTCAGGCACGGGCATGATGACGGGTAATGATTTTTTAAATATCAACAACGGTAAGCGAAACCGGTTTGATGTTTATGGTCAGTTGGATAGTCTATGGACAGAAAATTGGATCACCTCTATCGGTGCACGCCTGGGCATTGTGCAAACAGATGCCGATGATGTGCATGGCTATAACCAAACCAATAATATGATGTCAAATCAACTAACAGACTCTAATGCTTTTAATGCGTCCAAGAAGAAACAAACGGATGAGAATATCGACATCAGTTTACTCACGAGATACAACATGGAGGAAGACAGCTCTGTTGAATTAGGTTACTCGATGAAAACCAGAAGCCCGAATTTATATCAACGCTACACTTGGTCGACATGGACGATGGCAGCCAATATGAATAACCTCTATGGGGATGGGAACGGTTATGTGGGTGATATCGACCTAAAACCAGAAACTGCACACAAGGTTGGCTTAGTCCTAAATCACGAAGACCCAAACAAAAACTGGCGAGTTAAAGTAAACCCTTACTACACTTACATCAATGATTATATTGATGCAAATGTGATTGCTGAAAGAGGTGATGGTTATCGAAACTTAAAATTTGATAATCAAACAGCCACTATCTATGGGTTAGATGTGGGTGCTGATATGCGTCTATTCGAAACTTTAAACTTTGGTAACTTTAATTTACTGAGTAAATTCAATTACCAAAAGGGTCGCAATACGGATGCCGATACCGATCTTTATAATATGATGCCACCTAATTTAACGTTAGCAATTAACCAAAATGTTGGCAGCTGGAACAATAACTTAGCGATGATATTAGTGGATGAGAAGGATGACGTTAACAGCACTAGACAGGAAAGAGAGACAGCTGGTTTT
>CBFHKG010000010.1:0-25504 GCA_965656355.1 Methylophilaceae bacterium
AACTCTGCCGTAACCTGGATCTCAGTTTGTCCGAGATCCGTCAGTTACTCACATTAAAACGCTCACCGGGTGCGCAATGTGATCAAGTCAATCGCATGATGGATACGCACATTCAACAAGTGGAAACGCGCATTCAGGAGCTGGTTCAGCTGCGCGAGCATTTGAAAGTACTTCGCCGCAGCTGCTCCAGTGAAAGGACGATCGAACAGTGCGGCATCTTGCAAACGTTAACCACTAATCAGCATCAGAAGCGGTAACACTGACGCGCTTGAAATCGGACGCCTGTGGTGTCGGCTGTGATGTTGCGCGTTTTGATTTGGGTAGTATTAAAAATACCAGGTAAACCAGAAGTACCGAAAGTTGCGCAAGCACGCCTTGCCAGGTGGATTTGACACCAATCCAGTCAATCTCAAAACTCACAGGTAATGACGTCATACCGATGATGGCTGCTTCCTGCAATGCCGACACAGCTTTGCCCATCAGGACAAATGCCAGTGCTAGCAGCAAGTAATATGTAGTAAAAGAACTAGCTATATTTCTGTGCATAACCAGCTTTATAAATAACTGAGAAAATACGCAATAAAAAAGACATGAGTGTATACAGAAGTGTATACAGATATTAATTTAAGCTAAATTTGAAAGTGAATAATAATCTATATGCCTTTATTTACAATGTATTCAAAGGATTTGGTTTAAGAATAAATGGCGGAAGAGGTGAGATTCGAACTCACGGTGGGCGCGAACCCACGTCGGTTTTCAAGACCGGTGCATTAAACCGCTCTGCCACTCTTCCGGAAACGGAATTTTATCATAACGTGAATACATTAAACAAAATTTATTCGACAAATATCTCGTCATGGAAACCAAAGAGCTTCATATTTTCAATTCGTGTTGGATACAAAATTCCAAAAAGGTGATCACACTCATGCTGTACCACTCTTGCATGGAACCCCTCCACATCTCTATCTATTTCATTGCCGTATTGATCAAACCCTTTATAGTTAATTGTCTTATATCTAGGCACCACTCCTCTCATCCCAGGAACTGATAGACACCCTTCCCAATCATCCTCTTTTTCTTGGTTTAAAGGTGTGATGATAGGGTTAATAAGGACAGTAAATGGCACCTCCTCCGCGTCAGGGTATCGCTCATTTTTATCAACACCAAATATAACTAATTGAATACTCTCTCCTACTTGGGGTGCTGCGAGTCCAGCTCCTTGAGCATCTTTCATAGTTTCTATCATATCCATAATCAATTCATGAATTTCAGGAGTATCAAATTTTTCAACTTTTTCAGCCTCTTTTAACAAGATCGGGTTACCCATCCTTAATATTTCTCTAATTGCCATATGCTTGAATCACCACTTTTAAGTATTTACTAACATTTAATGACATTATCTCAGATTGCTTATTAATTTCTTCATGCGTAATACCTTCCTTACTACTCACTCTGCCAGCAGCAAAATTTGCCACAGGGCAAATTGCAGCATAGGGTAGATTGACCTCCCTTGCTAATGATGCCTCTGGCATTCCTGTCATGCCAACTATTGTCGCACCATCTCGCTCATATTTATCTATTTCTGCTGCTGTTTCTAATCTTGGGCCTTGAACTGCCGCATAGATGCCTTCTGTAATAAAATTAATATTTTCTACCGAAGTGTTTTTACATAGTAATTTTCTCAAATCAGGGTTGTAAGGATGTGTAAAATCAATATGAGATACTGGGTTTTTTATTCCATCGAAATATGTATGTTCGCGTCCATAGGTGTAATCAATAACCTGGTTAGGCAACACAATAGACCCAGGTTGAATTTCTGAAGGGATTGAGCCTACTGTCGCAATACCCAAGATAGCCTCTACACCTATATTCTCTAAAGCATAAATATTCGCCCGATAATTAATTAAATGCGGAGGTATGGAATGGCCCTCTCCATGCCTGGCTAGGAAAGCAACATAACGATCTTCCAATTTGCCAACCAATATTTTATCGGATGGTTTTCCATAGGGCGTATCAACCAATGACTCACGAGTTATATTGAGGCCATCAATTTTTCTTAAACCTGTCCCTCCAATCACACCGATCATTACATAATCCTTTTCCAATTAATGTTGATGCCAGTCTATGGCATACTTAATTTATGAGTCAATATCTTACCCTCAGAAAAGCCAAAGTTACAAAAAAACACTATGAAAATTTTCCAGTGGCTACTTTATTATTTCCAAAAACACTCCGCGATGCCGCGATAATTCTTTATTCATTTGCAAGAAATGCAGATGACATTGCAGATGAAGGTAATTTAACTAAAAATGAGAGAAAAAAGCTACTTAAAGAAATAGAGATCAATATAAACTCGATAAAGCATCAAAAAAAAATTCAGGCTCCATTTTTTAGAGATTTAAATAGAGTTATTAATCAGTATTCACTTGATATTAAATTATTTGAACGATTTATGTCAGCCTTCAAACAAGATGTCGAAAAAAAAACATATAGAAATTTTAATGATTTAAAAAATTATTGTAATAAGGCAGCATGCCCTGCCGGAGAAATGATTTTGAGCCTATTTGATGCACATAATAAGAAAAACGTAAGTTATTCCAATAGCCTTTGTCAGGCACTGGCTTTAATTGGGATGACTCAGGATATCTATGAGGACTTATTAAAAGGCAGGGTCTACATACCATCAACGGAAATGAACAAATTTACATTGAAAGAATCTGATATCAAAATAAAATACTTTAATCATAATTGGAAAATGTTCAAAATTTCATGGTTAAAAAAGATAGAATTGCTTCTTAATAAAGGGAGACCTTTGGGTGAGAATGTGACAGGACGATTAAAACTGCAAATCAAGATTTTAATTGCAGGTGCTGAATTGTTAGTCTCGAGATTAAAAAAAGAAGATTGTAATTGGTTTGTGAATCCACCTAAAATTTCAAATTTTGATTGGATAACCCTACTAGTCAAAACTATTATCAATAAAAAATGACGCCACAAGAATACTGCAAGCAAAAAACAAAAGAAAGTCACTCAAACTTCCTGACTGCTTTTATATTTCTTTCAAAAGAAAAACGTGAAGCACTCACTGCTTTATATGCTTTTTGCAGGGAGGTTGATGATATTGCTGATGAGTGTCTGGATCACGAAATTGCGAGTAAGAAATTAAATTGGTGGCGAGATGAGATAGATAGACTATTTAAAGATGCGCCTCAGCATCCCGTAAGTAAGGCGTTGTATCCCTTCATAGAACACTTTAATCTCTCAAAGAATTATTTTATTGAGATAATTGATGGTATGGAGATGGATGTGAAGTTTAATCGATATGAGAGCTTTGAACAGCTTCAACTTTATTGCTACAGGGTGGCCTCATGTGTCGGAATTCTCTCTGCTCATATATTCGGATACAAGAACAAAAATACCCTCACCTTTGCAAAAAATCTCGGCATTGCATTACAGTTAACAAATATTATCAGAGATCTAGGAGAGGATGCTAGGCGAGGAAGAATTTATATACCACTCGATGAGTTAAAAAAATTAAGTGTGTCTGAGGAAGAGATTATTTCACTTAAGAATAGTGATAAAATAAAAAAATTGGTTCAAAATCAAGTAGATAGGGCTATAAAATTTTATAGCTTAGCTATTAAAACCCTGCCTGCAGAAGATAAAAAATCTCAAAAAATAGGGCTTATCATGGGTAATATTTACTTTGTGCTTTTAAATGAGATTTTAAAAGATAACCCAGAAAAAATACTCAATCAAAAAACTATCCTGCCTGGGTTTAGGAAATTGAGAATTTCAATTCTAACTATGCTGGGATTTAGTTGGATTAAGAATACTTAAATAACAGATAAATTTTTAAATGTCTTTTAACAGCTTGATGGCTTGTGAAAGATTATCGACTGGAAATATCTCAATACCGCTAATTTTTTGTTTAGCTTGATTTGCCTTAGGAATAATTGCTTTGGTAAAGCCTAATTTTGCTGCCTCTTTTAATCTCTCCTGACCTCTTTGAACTGGCCTAACCTCTCCTGCTAGACCTATTTCACCAAAAATAACTGTTTTTTGATCCAATGGTTGAGTTGTAAATGATGAAACTATGGCACATAAAATAGCTAGGTCTACTCCCGGTTCAGTAATTTTTACCCCGCCAACTGCATTCACGAATACATCTTGATCAAAGCAGGCAATACCCGCATGCCTATTAAGTGAAGCAAGTAACATGGCTAACCTATTTTGATCTAAACCCACTGAAAGCCTTTTTGGTGAATGTCCATGGGCATTATCAACCAGAGCCTGAATTTCTATGAGCATAGGTCTTGACCCCTCTTGAATGCAAGTAATACATGAGCCATTAACTTCCTTATGGTGGTGAGATAGAAAAAGTGCTGATGGATTCGTGACCTCCTTTAAGCCCTTTTCTGTCATCGCAAATACACCTAACTCATTGACTGCACCAAAACGGTTTTTAAATGCCCTAATCATTCTAAAGCTTGAGCTTGGGTCACCTTCGAAATATAAGACTGTATCCACAATATGCTCTAGTACTCTGGGGCCAGCTAGTGTCCCCTCTTTTGTGACATGGCCAACAAGCAACATCGTTATATCAAATTGTTTGGCAATTCGAGTGAGTTGGGCAGAACATTCTCTGACTTGGGTGACTGATCCTGGTGCTGAAGTCATCTCTTCAGAATAAATTGTTTGAATGGAGTCAATTACGACCACGTTCGGCTTAGTTTTTTGGACAACGCTTACTATTTTCTCAAGATTGATTTCAGATAGTATTGAAATATCAGAAACCTCTAGCTCAAGCCTTTTTGCTCTCATGGCAATTTGTTCCTTGGACTCCTCACCACTGACATAGATCACATTGCAATTATCTTTTGGGTCTTGGGTAATTTTAGACAATGCTTGAATTAAAATGGTGGACTTACCTATTCCTGGATCCCCACCAATTAAAATAACACCCCCTGGCACAAAACCTCCGCCTAGAACGCGGTCAAATTCTGAGATATTTGTTTTTCTCTTTGGGATAGAGAGTGCTTTAACATCATCTAGCTTTGTAAGCTCATTAGTCTTTGATAACGGAGCAAACCTTGAAGGCGCCTTTGATTCAATGGTTGTCTCATCGAGAGAATTCCATACAAAACAATGTGGGCATTGTCCTTGCCATTTAGATGAGGTTCCGCCACATTCTCTGCACTGATATGCTGTTTTACTTTTGGCCATCTATATATAATCCAATGGAACACGACTTGAGGCGGAGATATTACATAATAATTCGTACCCGACCGTACCTGAATTCTTTGCTACTTCATCAACAGAAATATGATTGCCCCACATTTCAACTTTTGAGCCTATTGCCGCTTTTTCAATTTTTGACAAATCGACATATAGCATGTCCATAGAAACTCTTCCAACAGTCTTTGTTGTTTTGTTATGAACAAAAATAGGCGTTCCAGTCTTGGCGTGTCTTGGATAACCGTCACCATACCCACATGCAACTATCCCGATACGTATATCCTCCTTAGCGATAAAATTATTTCCATAACCAACGGCTTGTCCTTTTTTGATATCTTGAATAGCAATTATCTTACTCACCAGTGACATCACTGGCTTGACTTCAATTTTTTTTGCTGAAATATCTTCGAAGGGCGATGCTCCATAAAGCATAATACCAGGCCTAACCCAGTCCAACCTTGCCTCAGGAAACTTATAGAGAGCTGCGGAATTGGCTACTGAACTACTAAAATTATAATTATTAGTCACCCGATTAAAGCAATCTAACTGTTTTGTAATCCCCTCCTTTTCATCAGCAGTTGCAAAGTGTGTCATCAAAGTAATCTCAGATACATTTGGATTAGCATTTAAATTTTCAATTAAATAGTCGACCTGATCTGGCGGAAAGCCAAGTCTATTCATTCCTGTATTAATTTTTAAGTGCACATTTATTGGGTTTTTAAGTGTCACACCACTTAGGTAATCCATTTGCTGATCATTATGTACAACTACATTTAAATTAAGTTTTTCAGCCTGATGAATATCTTCAGCGGCAAACAAACCTTCGAGAAGTAATATGGTATTTTTAAAGCCAGCTTTCCTAATTTTTAGTGCTTCTTCGATAGTTAAGATTGCGATTCCTTCAGCACTTTTGATCGCCTTCACTGACTCTATGAGACCATGCCCATAGGCATTAGCTTTGAGAACTGCCATTACCTTACTATTTTTTGCAATTTTTTTAACTAACTTTAGATTAGAAGTAAGAGCGCTTAGGTCGATATAAGCTTTAAGCGGACGCATAATTTATGTATTTGAGTCATATCCTGGGTTCGCGTAATTTTCAAAGCGAGTATATTGCCCAAGAAAAGTCAATTTAACTGTCCCAGTTGGTCCATTTCTTTGTTTTGATAAAAGTATTTCAGCAACACCTTTTTCTGCTGTTTCAGGATTATAAACTTCATCTCTATAAATAAACATTATCACATCAGCATCCTGCTCAATAGCCCCAGATTCTCTTAAATCGGACATCATAGGTCTTTTATCAGGTCTTGATTCAACACTTCTGTTGAGTTGAGATAAGGCGACAACTGGCACATTAAGCTCTTTTGCTAGAGCTTTGAGCGATCTTGAGATTTCAGAAACTTCGGTGGCTCTGTTTTCAGTCGATTGCTCGTTTGCCGATGACATCAGCTGAATATAGTCAATCACTATAAGTCCTAATTTTCCTTGTTGGCGATGGAGCCTTCTAGCTCTTGCACGAACTTCATATGAATTTAAAGCAGACCCCTCATCGATAAAAATTGGGGCTTCATTTAGCACGCCCAAAGCATTTGTTAATTTAGGCCAGTCTTCATCTTCTAATTGTCCAATTCTCATCTTATGTTGATCTAATTTACCTACAGAACCCAGTAAACGCATTGTTAGTTGTGCTGCACCCATTTCCATTGAGAAAATAGCTACCGGTAAGCCGGCCTCCATCCCCACATGCTCTGCAATATTTAAAGCAAGGGAAGTTTTTCCCATTGACGGTCTGCCTGCAATAATAATCAAATCTCCAGGTTGGAGACCTGCTGTTTTTTGATCTAAATCTGAGTATCCTGAAGGGACTCCAGTGACACCATTAGGATCGTCTAACTGATACAGGTCATCAATTCTCTGAGCAGCCTTGGGGAGAAGTTCTTTTATATCAATAAAACCTAATTTTTCAGAAGTTCCCGCATCGGCTATTTGGAATATTTTTGATTCAGATTCATCAAGTAATTGTTGTGCATCTTTTCCTTGAGGTGAAAAAGCACTCTCTACAATATCTGAGCCAACCTCAACAAGATTTCTCATAATTGATCTTTCACGAACAATTTTTGCATAGCCAGTAATATTGGATGCTGTTGGGGTATTTTCAGCAACAAGTCCTAAATAGGCAACTCCACCAACTTTAGTCAATTCAGCATTCTGCTCTAATGATTCTGCAACCGTGACAATATCTGCAGGGTCATTGTTATCAATCAATTTACTTATATGGGTGAAAATTATTCGGTGATCATTTCGATAGAAATCAGATGCTGAAACTTGACCAGCAATTCTATCAATAGCTTTATTATCAATCAAAAGCCCACCCAATATTGATTGTTCAGCCTCAATGGAATGCGGGGGTACTTTTAGCGCAGATATTTGATCTTCATCCATAATTTCATTATAACGAATAAAAAAAAGGCTGCCTCATTGACAGCCTAAAAAATTAAATTTATTTTAAAAAACTATTCTTCACCTTCAATAGTAACTTTAATTGAAGCTGTTGAGTCATGTTGAAGGTCAACCGTAATGTCAAATTCACCAATTGATTTAAGAGGTCCTTCAGGGAGTCTTATCTCAGATTTCACTACTTCATGCCCCTCTTTCGCAAGTGCTTCAGATATATCAATATTACTTACAGAACCAAAAAGCTTTCCATCAACACCCGCTTTCTGAGATATTTTAATACTTACCCCTTCAAGCTTTTTAGCGCGCTGTTGAGATAGTTTTTCAAGGGCTGCTTGTTGCTTTTCAAGCTCAGCTTTCTTAACCTTAAATTCTTCCATGTTTTGAGCGGTAGCCCTTTTAGCTTTTCCTTGTGGAATTAAGAAGTTTCTCCCAAATCCATCTTTTACATTTACAACATCCCCTAGCTCACCAAGGTTTACAATTTTTTCAAGTAGTATGATTTCCATGTTCCCTCCTAATGCTTGTCAGTAAACGGAAGTAAAGCTAAAAATCGTGCACGCTTTACAGCAGTTGAAAGTTGTCTTTGGTATCTTGCTTTTGTACCAGTAATACGAGCAGGAATTAATTTTCCGTTTTCGGTAATAAAATCTTTGAGTATTGATACATCCTTATAATCTACCTCACTAATTCCTTCAGCAGAAAATCTACAATACCTCCTTCTTTTATACATATCTCTTGCCATAATATAAAACTCCTAAAATTTAAATTCAGTAACGTGAAAAATTAATTGCGTTGATTTAAATGATTTTTTATCCATAAAACCAATAAATAAACCTTTTTTCCCAATCTGAATTTCTTTCCTTAATTGTTTATTAATAAAAATTGCATCCACTTCAATGCTAACTTGCTTATCTAAATTCGCTTCTTCTTGTAGAGATTGATGTTCAATTTTAAATCTCTGCACAACTAACCCCGAAGGTGTGTGACGAATTTTATCTTCAAAAATGATTTCTCCATCAATTTGAAGTTTATTCACTTATGCGGCATCTTCCTTTTTCTTAGCCGCTGGCGCTTTCTTAGCCGCTGGCGCTTTCTTAGCCGCTGGCGCTTTCTTAGCTGCTGGCGCTTTCTTAACTGCTGGCGCTTTTTCTTCAGCTACTTCCTTTTTAGCCGCTGGCGCTTTTTCTTCAGCTACTTCCTTTGAAGCTGCTGGCGCTTTCTTAGCCGCTGGCGCTTTTTCTTCAGCTTCAGATTTAGTATTATTTTTGTTTTCTCCGAGAAGTGATTTAGATTTTTCTTCGCCCATCATTGGAGATTCAGAAGTAACAGCAGTTTTTTTAGAAACAACAAGATGTCTAATTACTGCATCATTAAATTTAAAGTTATGCTCAAGTTCAGCTAAGGACTCTAAAGAACATTCAATATTCATAAGTACATAGTGTGCTTTATGAATTTTCTGAATTGGATAAGCGAGCTGCCTTCTTCCCCAATCTTCTAATCGATGAATATTACCTTTGTTAGCGGAAACAGATTTTTGAATTCTTTCGATCATTGATGGGACTTGTTCACTTTGATCAGGATGAACAATAAAAACGATTTCGTAATGTCGCATATACTCTCCTCGTGGTTAAAAGCTTCCAACTTTTGTTGTGAAGCAAGGATTAAAGGTTGCTAATTATATTGTCAAAATTGTTTTAAATCAATGTATTTAGCCTATTTAATTTTATCTTGGATGTTGGCCCCATAAATCTTTTCTTTTAAAAACTTAATTTGATCACGTGCATTTGCAGCTTTTTCAAACTCAAGATTTCTTGCAGCTGACTGCATAACCTTCTCAAGTTTTCCAATTTCTTTTATTATTTGTGGTTCAGTTAAATCTTCGTACTTACGGTTTGACTTTGATTGTGCTTTTTGCTTTTTAAACTCTTCTTCATCTTGAATGCTTTCAATAATATCTTTAACTTTTTTCAAAATTCCAACAGGAGTAATATTATTGTCTTTGTTAAATTTAAGTTGTTTTTTTCTTCGTCTACCTGTTTCGTCAATTGCTGCCTGCATACTCCTTGTAATACTATTGGCATAAAAAATTACCTTTCCATTTAAATTTCTTGCTGCCCTGCCGGCAGTTTGAATAAGTGATCTTTCAGATCTCAAAAATCCTTCCTTATCAGCATCCAATACAGCAACAAGAGATACCTCAGGTATATCAAGCCCTTCTCTCAATAAATTGATACCCACAACTACATCAAATTTACCTAATCTTAAGTCTCTTATAATTTCTACCCTTTCTACGGTGTCTATTTCAGAGTGAAGGTATCTCACCTTAATTGAGTGCTCAGTTAAATAGTCTGTGAGGTCTTCTGCCATCCTTTTTGTTAGCGTTGTTATCAATACTCTTTCATTTGCCTTAACCCTAATTTTAATTTCACTTAGCAAATCATCAACTTGTGAATCTGCTGGTTTAATTTCTATCTTAGGATCTATTAAGCCAGTTGGTCTTACGACCTGCTCAACAATGATTGGTGAATGCTTTTCCTCATAATCTGCAGGTGTTGCAGAGACAAATATGCATTGCGGCATTATCGATTCAAATTCATTAAACTTTAGGGGGCGATTATCATGAGCAGATGGTAATCTAAAGCCATAATCAACCAGATTATTTTTTCTTGCACGGTCTCCCTTTGACATGCCTCCAATTTGAGGAACCGTAACATGACTCTCATCAATAATCATTAATGCATTATTTGGGAGATAATTCAGTAAAGTTGGAGCTGGGTCTCCAGCTTTTCTCCCAGATAAGTGCCGAGAATAATTTTCAATTCCTTTACAAAACCCAATTTCATTTAACATTTCTAAATCAAATTTTGTTCTTTGCTCTATTCTCTGGGCTTCAAGAAGTTTTCCTTCGGTTGTATATTGTTTTACCCTCTCAACTAATTCTTTTTTAATCCTCTCGATAGCTTTTAATGTTGTTTCTCTTGGCGTTACATAGTGACTTGAGGGGTAGATGGTAAATCTTTTTAATTTATCAAAAAGTTGTCCAGTCAATGGGTCAAAAGCTGTGATAGATTCTATAACATCATCAAATAAGGTGATTCTAATCGCTGTTTCTGAATTTTCTGCGGGAAATATATCTATTACATCTCCTCTAACCCTAAAACAACCTCTTGAGAAATCAAAGTCATTCCTATCATATTGCATTGAAACTAAACGTAAAATAATATTTCTCTGAAGAATTTTTTCGTCAACCTGGATGTGAAGAACCATTCCATGATAATCAACTGGATCTCCGATACCATAAATAGCAGAGACTGTTGCAACTATAATTGAGTCATCTCTTTCCAGTAGGGATTTGGTTGCTGACAATCTCATTTGCTCTATGTGATCATTAATACTTGAATCTTTTTCAATAAAGACATCTCGCCCAGGAACGTAGGCTTCAGGCTGATAATAATCGTAGTAGGAAACAAAATATTCAACAGCATTCTGTGGGAAAAAATCTCTAAATTCTGAATAAAGCTGTGCCGCTAATGTTTTATTCGGAGCCATTACGATTGAAGGCTTTCCTGTTTGTGCGATAACGTTTGCAATCGTAAAAGTTTTACCTGAGCCTGTGACACCCAATAATGTCTGAAATTTTTCATTCTTATTAACACCATCAACCAAGCTATTTATGGCTTTGGGTTGATCACCAGCCGGTTTAAAAGGCTGATTTAAAATAAATGGGCTGTTAGGAAATGTTAAATTCAAAATATCACTTTTTAAAAAATTATTTTATCAGTATGAGAACTTTAATAAATACTACCAGTCTCTACAAATAATATTTAATTAACAGGAAATTTAAATGTCTAGGCTTCTCATAATAATTCTAACACTCACTACTACCTTTACAACTCATGCATTTGATCGAGAGAACCTCATGAAAGCATGGTCTTCAAGTGTTGTTATTAGAGGTTATACAGATGATGGGTTAGCCTACGGATCGGGGGTGGTTGTGGCTAAAGACAAAGTAGTAACAAATTGCCACGTGCTGAGAAAAACAAAATCTCCATGGGTTTCTTTTGGTGATACAAGCTTTCCTGTTACCGGAGTACAAGCAGATCGATGGCATGACTTATGTCTACTATCAGTCTTTAACCTCCCAGTTGAGCCAGTTCCCTTAGGAAATAGCAAAAATTTAAAAAAAGGTCAGGAGATAGTTGGTATTGGTCATTCTGGTGGAGCCCCTGTAGCACTTACAACTGGTGGAAATGTCATAGCAACATATGATTTTGAAGGAGAAAATATAATACTTAGCTCTGCGAAATTCAGAATGGGAGCAAGTGGAAGTGGTCTGTTCGATTTAAAAGGAAATCTTATCGGAATTAATACTTTTAAAACTACTGGCTACGGTAACTACTACTCACTTCCTGCTGACTGGATCAAACCCCTTATGAAAAAGGAGGTAGAGACAGTTTTTCCTATTAATGGTAAAGCGCTTTGGGAAGAAGATGAAGATAAAAAACCATATTTTTTAAAAATTGCTATCCCAAAAACAAAAAAGAATTGGGCTGAACTAGAGCTTGTCACCAAAGAATGGGTTGAACATGAACCAAATAATACTGAGGCCTGGTATGAACTTGGATATGCTTACGAAAAATTAAATAAGGTTGCTGATGCCTTGGTTGCATACGACAAAGCCTTGGATATCGACCAAAATAATTCTGACGCACTCTTAAGGGAGGCTGTTATATATAAAAAGAAAGGTGACGAAAAAAAAGTTTCTCAATTACAATCAAAACTCGATGATGTAGATCCAAATAAAGCTTGGATACTTAAAAATAATAAATACTAAATTACAAACAAATATTTAATCTAAAAGATTTTTAAAGTAAAATTAAATTTCTTTTTTAATAATTGGATTCATTTGTGAGTAAGTCAGTCCTTTCGAAATGTATGGGTCGCATTCAAGAATCACCCACACTTGCCATTACTGCCAAAGCACTTAAATTAAAATCAGAGGGAAAGGATATTATTGGTTTAGCCGCTGGTGAGCCTGATTTTGATACGCCTGATTTTATTAAGAGTGCAGCTATCGAAGCTATTCAAGCAGGATTCACTAAATATACTGCGGCGACAGGAACTCCCAGCCTAAAAAAAGCAATTGTAACGAAGCTTGAAAGAGAAAATAATTTAACCTACGATACAAATGAGGTTATCGTTGGGACTGGAGGAAAGCAATGCATTTTTAATTTATGTCTTGCTACTCTTGATCATGGAGATGAGGTTATCATTCCAGCGCCTTACTGGGTTTCTTACACTGATATTGCTGAACTCACAGGAGCAAAGTCAATTGTCGTGTCGTGTGGGATCGAACAAGAGTTTAAGATGCTTCCATCACAACTAGAAGATGCTATTTCTAAAAATACTAAACTCGTATTGATTAATTCTCCATCAAACCCAACTGGATCTGTCTATTCTAAAGAGGAATTAAAAGAGTTAGCAAAAGTTTTATTAAATCACCCCAATATATTGATAGGCACTGATGATATTTATGAAAAAATCAACCTAAATGATGACCCTTTTTATAACATCGTTATGGTTGAACCAAGACTTAAAAATAGAACAATCATCCTAAGTGGTGTTTCGAAAGCCTATTCTATGACTGGCTGGAGAATTGGTTACGCAGCTGGTCCTTCATCTATAATTAAAGGGATGGGAATCTTACAATCACAATCGACATCTAATCCCACTTCAATATCACAAGTTGCTGCAGAAGCTGCTCTTAACAGTGACCAATCATGCATTAAACCGATGGTAAAGGCTTTTAAAGAAAGGCATCAATTTGTTGTAAATGCCTTTAATGATATAGAAGGTATTAAGTGCATAGATGCCAAAGGTGCCTTTTATTCCTTCCCTTACGCACAAGAAGCGATAAATAAATTATTTGCTGATGGCAAATTAAGAGAAAATAATGATATTGCTTTTTCCGAGTACCTTCTCGAGACAAAAGGTGTTGCTGTTGTTCCAGGAACGGCATTTGGTGCGCCTAACTACTTTAGAATATCCTTTGCGACATCATTAGATAACTTAAAAAAAGCACTTAAGCGTATTAAAGAAGCAATTGAAGACTAGATTCAATTTAAAAGCTTTGCTAAAATGCTCGCATTAAAAGTTTATTCCTCAATAGCTCAGTTGGTAGAGCACATGACTGTTAATCATGTTGTCCCTGGTTCGAGCCCAGGTTGAGGAGCCAAATTAGTAAAAGGGTTTCATAATGAAACCCTTTTATATTTAAAATTAAGATCTCTGGCGATTTATTTCATATAAGCAAATTCCTGAAGCAACACTTACATTTAAACTTTCAACTTGCCCCATCATTGGAATCGAGAAGATATCATCACATAACTCCTTTGTTAACCGTCTCATTCCTTTACCTTCAGACCCCATCACTAATGCAATAGAACCTTTAAAGTTGGTTTTTTGAAGAGGTTTGTTTGCATCATCATCGGTTCCATAAACAAAAACGTTTGAATTTTTTAGGTATCTGATTGCTCTAGCTAAATTAGTCACCACGACAAAAGGGACAGACTCTGCTCCACCACATGCAACCTTTCTTACAGTCGCATTTAATCCTACCGCATTATCTTTTGGGGAGATTAATGCGTCAACGCCCATAGCATCAGCAACCCTGAAACAAGCACCAAGGTTATGTGGATCAACCACACCATCAAGGATTAAGAATAAAAGAGACTTGCCATGATTTTCTTCAATAATATCTTCAACAGTTACATACTTATTTTGAGATTCTCTCACTAAAGCCACCACACCTTGATGTTTATTGCTAGAAACCATGCCATCAAGTCTATCTTTAGTTGATAAGTGAAATTTGACTTCATTCGCTTTAATTATCTTTATTAGATCATTTACTCTGCCATCGGACCGTGCCGCATCAATAAACACCTCCTTTATAACCAAAGGATCCAACCTTATTTGTGAGGTAATTGAATGAAATCCATATATTTTTTTTTCGGTACTCATTTTTTCTTTCTTCGTTTAATTTTTTTCTTGCTTTTTTCAGCCCTGATAAATGATTTTTTAAATTTTTTGGAAGGTTTTTTTTGTGAGCCGATTAACCCTAAATCAATTTTTATTGAATCTAAATCAACTCTGATAACCTTTATCTCCAACCGATCACCGAGCCGGTAGGTTAAATTTGTTTTTTCACCCACCATGGCGTGTCTTGCTTTATCGAATGTAAAGTAATCGTTCCCTAATTCAGTGACATGTAAAAGTCCTTCGATATAGATGTCATCAAGCTCTATAAATAGACCAAAGCCCGTTACGCCAGCAACTGTTCCCCAAAAGCTTTCACCCACCTTATCTTGCATAAAGTAACACTTCAACCAGGATTCAACGTCCCTTGTGGCATCATCAGCTGTCCTTTCAGTGGTTGAACAATGCAATGCTATTGCTTCAATGTTCTTAATCTTAGGGTTCTTGCCATCCAGTTGTGACTTAATTGCCCGATGAACTAGTAAATCAGGATATCTCCTAATGGGTGAAGTAAAGTGAGTATATGCTGAGTAGGCGAGACCAAAATGACCCAGATTTTTACTGCTGTAAGCTGCTTGTTGCATTGACCTCAGTAAGACGGTTTGCAATAGATGCGCATCAGGCCGATCAGCAATTTTTTTTAATATTTCTCCATAATCCTTAACTGTAGGTTCCGATCCACCGCCTAAAGTAAGACCAAAATCAAGTAAAAAATCCCTTAGATTGGTTAATTTTTCTTCTGATGGGGTCTCATGATTTCGGTATATACCATCTCCAGGGTTATCTAATAAATAGTTTGCTGCGCAAACATTTGCAGACAACATGCATTCTTCTATGATTCGATGAGCCTCGTTTCTATAAATAGGTTTTATAAAGTCTATTTTTCCCTTGTCATTAAATACAATTGAAGTCTCAGTTGAATCAAAATCAATAGCACCTCTTTTCTCCCTTTTCTTCGATAGGAGCTTAAATAGATTCTGTAAATTCACTAAATCCTTATATGATTTTTCATATTCTTTTTTTAGTGTCTGGTCGTTCTTATTAAGGATTTTATCGACAATCGTATAGGTTAGCCTTGCCTTTGAGTTCATTACGGAAGGATAAAATTTATACTTTGTTATGTCTCCATTCAAATCAAAAGTCATATCACAGACCATGCACAATCGATCAACGTGCGGGTTTAGCGAACAAAGACCGTTTGAAAGCGCCTCAGGCAGCATGGGTATAACACGCCTTGGAAAGTAAACCGAGTTACCTCTTTCAATTGCAGACTCATTTAACTTTGAGGTCTCTTTAACATAATTACTAACATCAGCAATTGCAACAACCAACCGCCAACTATCTTTTTTTTGCTCTGCATAAACTGCGTCGTCAAAATCTCTTGCAGTCTCACCATCAATAGTTACTAGTGGTAAATCTCGTATATCAATCCGACCCCTAAAATCTTTTTCCTTTACCTCTTGATCAAAAGACTCAGCCTCCTTGATAACCTCCTTTTTGAATTCATAGGGTAAATTATGTTTTCTTAAAGCAATTTCTATTTCAATGCCACTATCAGAGTAATTTCCGAGAATATTTATCACTTTACCCATAGGCTTACTTCTAAAGCTAGGTTGGGTTGTTATCTCTACCTCAACGACATCACCTGTTTTTGCATTGAGGTCCAAATCATATGGAATTAATATATCTTGGCTTATTCTTTTATCTTCAGCTGAAACCACTGTCACGCCCTGACCCTGAATAACCCTTCCCACTAAAACCTTATTTACTCTCTCCAATACTTCAACAATCTTTCCTTCCAGCCTACCTCTTCTGTCCTGACCTGTTACCTGAACCATGACACGATCTTTATTAAATACTTGAGACATTTCTCTTGGGGAAAGAAAAACATCATCCATTGCTTCGTCGTCTGGTATCAAAAAACCATAACCATCTGGGTGTCCCATCACCCGACCCGAGCTTAAATTTATTTTTTTTGATATACAAAGAACATCTTTACGATTAATTAAGATTTGTCCTTGTCGTTCCATTGCTCGGATTCTTTTTTCAAAAAAGATAATTTCATCATCTTGAATCTCTAAAATTTTTATCAAGTCTAACTTTTTTACAGGAACTCCATGCTCCTCCATCACTTGCAGGATAAGTTCTCTACTAGGTATTGGATTTTCATAAAGCTCAGATTCTCGAGCTAATTGAGGATCAAGTCTTCTGTTTTGTTTCTTATTTTTCATTAAATGAATAAAGGTAAGGCAAGTTTCGCCCACAACCTTTAAAGTCTAAACCAAAACCATAAACGTATTTATTAGGCACTTCTAGGCCTACAAAGTTTGCACCAGTTGATTTTTTTTTATTAATTTTTTTATTGAATAAAACGGCTGTCATTATTGACCTTGCCCCCATTGATTTTAATTCATCTTTTATATTAAGAAGTGTAATTCCCTCATCAAGAATATCATCTATAACCAGTATAACCTTATCTTTAACGGCACTTTTATTTGGCTTATAAATCCAGCGGCAATTCTTTTTTCCAATGTTTTGGTGATATCGAGTCACGTGGATATACTCAATATTTGTATTAAATGAAAGCTGCGGAATAAGGTAGCCTGCGAAGGGTATCGCCCCTTTCATTACCGGCAGAATAGTAACGCTATCTTTTATGTCTTTAAAATATTCGTTAATCGTGTCTGCAATATTTGATATAACTACCTTAATTTCATCAGATGTGTATAAGACCTCGGAATCATTGACTATACTCTCAATCTTCATAATAAATTTTTAATAAATACCTTTAATTCATTCTTGGTATGATCGTCCTTGAGGGCATATGAAATATTGGCTTTTATAAAACCTAATTTAGATCCGCAATCATATCTTGTTCCAGTAAATTCATAGCTAAAAATAGGATTTGTTTTTAATAACAATTTGATAGCATCTGTAAGTTGAATTTCATTACCTATCCCCACTGATATTTTTTCAAGATAAGAAAATATCTTATTACAAAAAATATACCTCCCTACAACACCAAAACTTGAGGGAGCATCCTCTGGTAAAGGTTTTTCAATAATATTTGTAGTTTTAATAAGTTCATTTGCGCCCTCTTTAAACTCTATAATCCCATAATTTACTGACTCTGATTTTTTAATTTTTTGTACCGAAACAATTGATGAATTTTCATCTTCATAGCGATCTATCATTTGCTGGAGAATGCCTTGTTTTGCATCAATAAGGTCATCTGCCAGTACTACTGCAAAGGGCTCTTTGCCAACAGCTTCTTTTGCCTGAAGTATCGCATGACCAAGCCCAAGTGGCTCATCTTGAATAATATATTTACAGGAAACATGATCCGGAATAATTTTATGCATTTCTGATAAATAGTTTTTTTTATCTTTTGATAGATTTGAAATACTTAGGTCAGGATTAAAATTAAAATGATCTGTGATGGCCCTTTTAGTTTCTCCAGTAATAAAAATTAATTCAGTGAATCCAGCATCGATTGCCTCTTCAACAGCATATTGAATTAAAGGCTTATCATTAATTGGTAACATTTCTTTTGGAATAGCTTTAGTCGCAGGTAAGAATCTTGAGCCTAAGCCAGCGACTGGGAATACCACTTTTTTTAAGTTCATATTTATAAGTCTTATGTTAGTTACAGGAGCAATTATGCTTGAAAAAGGTAAATTTAATCTAATTTATTCCAGTTTGTCTTCTTAAGTACATCCTCCTTCCTTTCAGCAACCCATGTTTCTCCCTCATCAGAAATTTCTTTCTTCCAAAATGGTGCATCTGTTTTTAGAAAATCAATAATAAATTCACAAGCCTTGAAGGCATTTGATCTGTGCTTACTTGAAACAATTACACCTACAATTATATCCTTTGGTAAAAGCTTGCCTACTCTATGAATAATAGTTGCTTCCTGAATATCCCAATGGCTTTTGGCAGTTTGCACAATATCTGCAAGCGCTTTTTCAGTCATACCTGGGTAATGCTCAAGTTCCATTGACTTTAATTGCTTCTCTTTTGAAAACTCTCGAACATAGCCACTGAAGCTTACTACAGCACCAACATTATCTTTTTTTGATAAATCTGAAATAATTTTTGAGATAGAAAAGCTATTTTCTTGAATCACGATAGTCATTTAGCCGCCTGTTATCGGTGGAAAAATTGCAAGTTCATCTCCTTCATGAATAGGATCTTCCCATGAACAAAGCTCTTGATTGATAGCTAACTTATACATATTTTTATTCTCAAACAAGTTAACCCACTCACCTCCACTTTGTTTACTCATATCCAACAAAAACTCCTCTGCTGTTAGCACTTGCTTTGTTAAAGTAATTTCTTTTTGACTAAATTCAAACTGCTCTCTAAGGGACGCAAAAAATAAAAGTTTAAGATTCATTTTCTTTGCCAATCAAAGGCTTTTCCTCGAAATCTAATACATTGTTTGAGTCTTCTTCAAGCTCAACTTTCTCAATTTGGGTAAACCTTTGTGTTATTTTTTGACTTGTTATATGTACATCCTGAGCATTTTCATGCGCTTGGCGAATGTTATCAGCTAGCTTTTTCATTCTGGTATCGAAGCGATCAAACTCTTTACCTAACTTACCAAGTTCTGATTTTATAATATGCACTTGTTTTCTAGTTTCAACATCCTTTAAAACTGCTCTGGCAGTATTGAGAACGGCCATTAATGTTGTAGGTGAAACTAACCAAACTTTTTTTGCCATTGCCTCTTGAATAAGTTCAGGGTGATAAGCATGAATCTCTGCAAAAACGGCTTCAGCTGGAAGAAACATAACTGCGCCATCAGAAGTCTCATCTGTAATAATATATTTTGATGCGATATCATTGATATGTTTTTTTACATCTAGTTTAAACTGTTTTTGGGCTTTAGCTTTATCTATATCTGTTAACTTTACATCAAACATTTTTTGATAATTTTCCATCGGAAACTTTGAATCAACGGCTACTGTTCCTGTAGGATCTGGAAGAAATAATACACAATCTGCCCTGACTCCTTTTGAGAAGGTATGCTGAAAACTGTATGAATCTGGTGGTAATATATTTTTGATTAAACCTTCTAATTGGAGCTCTCCAAATGCTCCTCTGGATCTTTTATCGCCTAATAGTTCTTGCAGACTAACCATGTTTGTTGTTAAGCCATCAATCTTTTTCTGTGCCTCATCAATCGTTGCTAATCGCTCCATGACACTTATAAAGGTTTGGTTTGTTTTCTTAAATCCTTCATCGAGCCTTTCCTGTACTTTTCCTGTGATGGCCTCAAGTCTTTTATCAACAGATTTAGTCAATGTTTCAACAGAGGCAATTAATTGTAGTGCTGTATTTTTAAGAGAGTTTTGAAGAGTTTCTTGTTGAGCCTTTCCTTGCTCAGAAAGTGTTTTATGTATTTTTTCAGTAATTTCTTCACGAATCTTTGATAAAGCTTCTTGTTGCGATAGCTGGAGGTCGTTTAATGACTTTCTTGTCGACTTTAATTCTTCTGTAACTGTTTTATTTAGACGATCAGATGATTTATTCAAGCTATCATTGATATCAAGAATCATTGCTCGATGCTTTTCCTCGAGAAGCTTATCTAGATGATTACTTCCACCAGAACCTCCATAGACTTTCCATAAGATAATGAAGCTGACTAATAATATTAATCCTAAGATTATCTCAAGGAGCATTATTTTTTTGAAGCTTCAATAGCTTGCTCAACATCCTGAATAATATCATCGATATGTTCAATCCCTACAGAAATTCTGATCATATCCTCACTAACTCCTGCCAGAGCTAACTCTTCTGGATTAAGTTGTCTATGAGTTGTAGAAGCAGGATGACAGGCGAGTGACTTAGCATCTCCTATATTCACTAACCTCAAAATCATTTGAAGTGCATCAATAAATTTAGTTCCTGCCTCAATACCGCCTTTTATTCCAAAACTAATAATGCCTGATGCTTGGCCGTTCGTAATTTTTTTGCAAAGAGCGTTGTATTTGTCATTAGGGAGTGCTGCATAATTGACCCATTCCACACGTTCATGACCTTCTAAATATTTGGCTAGCAAAAGTGCATTCTCGCAATGTTGCTTTATCCTCAAACCCAATGTCTCAAGTCCCTGCATTATTAAAAAGGCACTATGAGGAGAGAGTGCTGCGCCAGTATTCCTTAAAGGAACTACTCTGCATCGACCAATGAAAGCTGCGGGTCCTAAGGCTTCAGTGTAAACAACACCATGATAAGAAGGATCTGGCTCATTGAGCATAGGATATTTTTTAGGCTCCTTTGCCCAATCAAATTTTCCAGAATCAACTATAACACCGCCAATTGTTGTTCCATGACCACCCATATATTTTGTTAGCGAATGAATCACAATATCAGCCCCAAAATCGATAGGTCTACATAGGTATGGCGTTGGTACAGTATTGTCGACTATCAAAGGAATACCATGCTTATGAGCTATATCTGCAAGTTCTTTTAAGTCAATAATATTACCCAAAGGATTACCAATTGACTCACAATATAATGCCTTCGTTTTTTCATCGATTGCCTCATCGATTGCCTTAAAATCGGCACCGTCAACCATCTTTACATTTATTCCCTGCTGAGGAAAGCTATGTGCGAATAAGTTATATGTCCCCCCATAAAGCTGATTGGTACTCACAATATTATCGCCCGTTCTCGTAATGCACTGAATAGCATAAGTAATTGCAGCCATACCAGAGGCAAGAGACAAGGCAGCAATTCCACCTTCCATCTCAGCGACCCTTTGTTCTAGCACACCGTTAGTGGGGTTCATTATTCTTGTATAAATATTTCCCTCAACCTTAAGGTCAAATAAGTCTGCCCCATGCTTTGTATCATCAAAAGTAAATGAGGTTGTTTGGTAAATTGGTGTTGTTGCTGACTTCGTTGTTTTTTCAGATTCATAACCATGATGAAGTGCTATCGATTCAAGTTTCATATCTTAAAATTCCTTAGTTAATTGGTTTTAATAAAATTATGCCTTATTTTTTTGAAGCCTCAATTGCTTGTTCAACATCCTGAATAATGTCATCTATATGTTCAATACCCACAGAAATTCTAATCAAGTCTTCACTCACCCCTGCTAAGACCTTCTGTTCTGGAGTTAATTGTCTATGCAGTGTGGATGCAGGATGACATGCTAATGATTTAGCATCTCCCATACTTAAGACTCTCAATATCATTTGAAGTGCATCGATAAATTTAGCGCCCGCATCTCTTCCGCCTTTTATTCCAAAACTAATAATGCCCGATGCTTGGCCGTTCGTGATTTTTTTACAGACGTCATTGTATTTATCATTTGGGAGTGCTGCATAATTTACCCATTCCACACGTTCATGACCTTCTAAATATTTTGCTAAAGCAAGTGCGTTCGAGCAATGTCTCTCCATCCTGACCCCTAAAGACTCAAGTCCTAACATAATGATATATGCATTATTAGGTGACAAGCATGCACCTGTTTCTCTTAAAGGGACCACTCGGCAACAACCAATAAATGCAGCCGCTCCAAATGTTTCGGTATACACAACACCATGATAAGAGGGATCTGGCTCATTGAGCATAGGATATTTTTTAGGATCTTTAGCCCAATCAAATTTTCCAGAATCAACAATTATTCCACCAATGGTCGCGCCATGACCATCTATATATTTTGTCAGAGAATGAATAACAATATCAGCTCCAAAATCGATAGGTCTGCATAGGTATGGTGTAGCAACCGTATTATCGACTATCAAAGGAATACCATGCTTATGAGCTATGTCTGCAAATTTCTTCAAATCGATAATATTTCCTAAAGGGTTACCAATTGATTCACAATACAAGGCTCTAGTTTTTTCATCAATTGCTGCTTCAATGCCCTCATAATCTGCCCCATCTACCATCTTCACCTTAATACCCTGCTTAGGAAAGCTATGAGTAAAGCAATTATAGGTCCCTCCATAAAGCTGATTGGTACTCACAATATTATCGCCCGTCCTTGTAATTGTCTGGATAGCATATGTTATTGCAGCCATGCCTGAAGCAAGAGATAGGGCAGCGATCCCACCCTCCATTTCCGCAACTCTTTTTTCAAGCACGTCGTTTGTAGGATTACCAATTCTTGTGTAAATATTTCCCTCAACCTTCAAGTCGAACAAATCTGCCCCATGTTGCGTATCATCAATGGTAAATCCAGAAGTTTGATAAATTGGAACTGTAGCTGCTTTTTGGTCATTATTTTTTGACTCATAACCATGATGGAGTGCAATCGATTCAAGTTTCATTGGTATGTTCCTAGGATTGTTTTTATTAATAAATAATAACAGAATTACAACATAGATTTAACTATGGCACTTAAGTGAAGGAGAGTTTAAATATTCGAATAAAAATAAAGAAAAACTTCTAGGCTAGTGATTGGATTTTAGTTGTTGGAAATTTTTTTTCTAAAAGCGCCTTAGTTGAAGTACTTACCCTAATTTTAAGTGTGACATTTTGATCAAAGTTACGATCCAGTATCACGCCTTTATTCTCATCTATAACTTTATAAATTAAATCCAAGCTACTGTATTTAATAGTTAATATATAATCATTTAACTCAATAAAATTATCTAGCCTTGAGGCCAAAATTGCCTTTGAACCTGCCTGACTGTAGGCTCTTGCAAGACCCCCCATCCCTAAATTAATGCCGCCATAATAACGAACAACCACTAGACCACCATTGATAATTTTTTTAGATTCTAAAATGCTGATTAATGGCCTCCCGCCTGTCCCAGATGGTTCGCCATCATCACTAAAATGTGGTTCGATAGTATTTTTCTTAATCAGCAAGCCATAAACAGCATGTCCTGCTGATGGATTATTTATTTTTATCTCTCTCACTCGAGCTAAAAATCCTTCTCTTGAATTTGCGATAACGCTATATCCAATGAACTTTGATTTATTTATAATTAACTCAGATTTCCCCTCTGAGATTAATATACGCATATTTAGCTTAGACCTTCTATCTCTCCACTTGAGTTGATTAAGATACCTTCACTCGCTGGCTTTAGTGGAAGTCCTGGCATCGTCATAACACTGCCACAAATAGCAACAATAAATCCCGCTCCTCTAGCCAACCTAATCTCTCTAATGGTTAAAGTATGGCCTGAAGCAGCGCCAATTTCTTTTGCATCCCCTGAAAAGGAATATGGCGTTTTTGCAATACATACAGGGAGGTGTGCGTATTCATCCTCAATAACATTAAGCTGACTTAAAGCCTCATCTTCAAAAATGACATCTTTAGCCCGGTAAATGTTTTGAGCAATTGTATTAAGTTTGGATTTGATAGAATCCTTTGAATCATAAAGATACTTAAATTGATTTGGTTTTTCTGCAAGACTGATTGCTTCCTTAGCAAGTAATTCAGCGCCCTTAGATCCCTCCCCCCAGTGCGAACATAAGATTGCCTTAAAACCAAGTTTCTCAACTTTTTCTTGGACAAGTTTAATCTCTGCATCAGTATCCGTTTTAAAGTGATTGATACCAACTACTAAATTTAACCCATAGTGTTGACTGCAATTTTCAATGTGGCGCTCTAAATTAGAGAAGCCCTTTTCAAGAGCCACTAAGTCCTCATTGTTGAGTTCTTCGACTTTTTTACCACCATGGTATTTCATGGCTCTAATGGTAGCAACAATAACAATAACGTTAGGTTCAAGGCCTGTTTGTCTGCACTTGATATCAATAAATTTTTCTGCCCCAAGGTCAGCACCAAAACCAGCTTCTGTCACAACATAATTAGCCATATTCGTTCCTAGTTGGGTAGCAATGAATGAGTTACAGCCATGCGCGATATTAGCAAAAGGGCCTCCATGAATTAGTACCGGGTTATGCTCTAAGGTTTGGACCAAGTTTGGCATAAAAGCATCCTTTAACAATGCCGCCATTGCCCCTTGCGCCTTTAGATCTTTTGCATATATCGGTGATTTAGTTTTATTAATATTTTGAGCTACTTGGATTTCCCCCAATCTATAGGTCAAATCATCTAATGATGAGGCTAGACAAAAAATTGCCATCACCTCACTTGCTACAGAAATATCAAACCCCCCTTGATACTGATAGCGTGCGTTATCTATATTTACCTTCCTTAAGGATCTGTCATTCATATCTAACCCTCTTTTAAAGGTAATTGCATTTAGATCAATACCCAGCTCATTCCCATGATAAATATGGTTGTCTATTAGAGCCGCAAGGAGATTGTTTGCTGAGGTAATTGCGTGGAAATCACCAGTGAAATGTAAGTTAATATTCTCCATTGGTACTGCTTGAGAATATCCTCCACCGGTAGCACCACCTTTCATACCAAAGACAGGTCCTAATGAAGGCTCTCGCAAGCATGCCACGACACTTTTACCTTGACTTGCGAGTGCATCTGTTAAACCGATAGTTGTTGTTGTCTTACCCTCACCCGCCGGTGTTGGACTCATTGCAGTCACTAGAATTAACTTTGCCTTCTTTTTTTCCTTTTGGCCTAACTCTTTTGAATTAATTTTTGCCATATAGGGGCCAAAATTAATTAATGCATCTTCAGTAACATTTATTTTTTTTGCGACGTCTTCAATTTTTTCTAAGTGAGCACTTTGTGCAATTTCTAAGTCTGATTTCATGATAGTAATTTATTCCCTTAAATTGTTTAAATAAAAAGTGATAATTAAAGTTAAACAACGTCAAATCTTATATTTGATTGATCGTAATTTAATTATCAGGTTTTAAAACAAGAAGACTTTTGGTCGTG
>CBFHKG010000011.1:0-24574 GCA_965656355.1 Methylophilaceae bacterium
AAAATTAAAGAAATTATTTAAACGTTATCCAAACTTACCGGTAATATAATCTTCAGTTTCCTTTTTACTTGGGTTGGTAAATACCTTATCTGTTTCATCGTGCTCTACTAATTCTCCGAGGTACATATAGGCAGTATAGTCAGAAATCCTGGCTGCTTGTTGCATATTGTGCGTCACAATCAAAATTGATAATTTTTCTTTTAAACCAGCCATTAATTCTTCAATATTCATCGTTGCTATTGGATCAAGAGCTGAGGTTGGCTCATCAAACAACATGATTTCAGGATCAGTCGCTAAAGCTCTAGCAATACACAATCTTTGTTGTTGCCCTCCTGAAAGGTTGAATGCAAGATCGTGAAGTCTTTTTTTAACTTCATCCCATAAAGATGCTCCTTTAAGGGCCTCTTCAACTTTATCATCAAGCACCCGTTTATTTTTTTCACCGCGAACTCGTAATCCGTATGCAACGTTTTCATATATTGATTTAGGAAATGGATTTGGTTTTTGAAATACCATGCTGATTCGCATTCTAACTTCAATAGGGTCTACGCGCTTATCTAAGATATTTGTATTATCTGGATGAAGAATGATTTCACCATCATATTTATTACCAGGATATAAATCATGCATACGATTAAAACATCTCAAGAAAGTTGATTTACCGCATCCAGAAGGACCAATTAAGGCAGTTATCTTATTCTCATAAACGGGCAGACTTATTTTTTTAAGTGCCTGAGTTCCATCCGCATAAGAAAAATTAAGAGAATTAGCTTCTGCTTTAATAATTTCCTTGGGGTGTTTTCTTTTTTTATCTACCATTTAATTTTCTTCCTGATGTTGTATCGAATTTTAATTGCTAATCCATTCATTAACAATGTTAATAAAATTATAATTGCTCCAGTCGCAGCAGCATTTAGATGAAATGCCATTTGTGGTCTTGAGATCCAGTTAAACATTTGAATAGGGAGTACCGTAAAGCCTGCTTCTAGCCATTCAAAATTGATAAATGGCGGCTCTAATCCAACAGGACTTGGCGGTAGAAAAGCGATAAATGTTAACGCACCAATGGTTATAACTGGCGCAGTTTCACCTATTGCTCTCGCCATTCCAATAATGACACCGGTAAGGATTCCTCCATACGAATATTGAATCACATGATGAAGTGAGACTTGCCATTTTGTGGCACCCACTGCATAAGCAGCTTCTCTGATATGAATAGGAATAGCTCTTATAGCCTCTCGAGTTGCTACGATCACAATGGGTAACATCAATAATGCCAATGTTAACCCAGCTGTCAAAATAGTTTGACCCAGTCCAAAGCCATAAACAAATAGACCAAGGGCTAAAAGTCCATAAATAATTGAAGGAACGCCTGCTAAATTCGTGACATTAATTTCAATTAAATCTGAAAACCAATTTTTCTTTGCGTATTCTTCAAGATAAACACCAGCAGCAATGCCAAGTGGTACTGCAGCAAAAAAAGTCACAATTAGTACCAACGCTGAACCCACCCAAGCAGATAAAATTCCCGCTGCCGTTGCACGTCTGGAAGGGAAGTTTGTTAAAAAATCTAAATTAAACCTTGGGTAACCATCAAAAACAAGATCTAAAAATAAAATTAATAAGGTAATTGTTAAAGAGATAATAATAAACATACCGACACCAGCAAAGATATGATCGTGTCTTTTATGTTTAGCAATTAATGACCTGATTGAGGTCAAATTATTTTCTATTTCAACTTTATTATTAGCCATTTAATTAATACCTCTCAGCAAATTTCTTACGAACAGCGTGACCCATAATATTAAATATTAATGTCATGATTAGTAGCGTTAATCCTGCAGCAAAAATACTCTGAAAACCAATCCCTCCATGCTCTAAATCTCCCAATGCAACCGATACAATGTAGGCAGTGATAGTAGCGGCGCTTTCAACCGGGTTGAAAGTAAAGTTAGGTTGTTGTCCTGCTGCAATAGCGACAATCATTGTTTCACCCACAGCACGACTAATCGCAAGGATATAGGCAGCAATAATGCCTGAAATCGCAGCTGGTGTAATCACCTTTACAGCCGTTTGAAATCTGGTTGCTCCCATCGCGTAAGCGCCTTCTCTCATGGCCATAGGCACCGCTCTCATGGCGTCTTCTGCGACGGACGCAATATACGGCACGATCATGATGCCCATGACAATTCCAGGTCCTAGCATATTGAATGTTGTCAGATCGGGGTATATTTTTTGTAAAAGGGGAGTGACTAACATGAGTGCAAAATAGCCAAATACAACGGTTGGCACGCCAACTAATAACTCCAAAACGGGCTTAATTGTTTCCCTGACTTTATGCGTTGCGAATTCTGATAGATAAATGGCCGTGATTGTGCCTAATGGGACGGCGACAAATAAAGCAATAAAAGTTGTTGTTAGCGTTCCTGAAACAAGCGCCATAATGCCGTAATGCTTGATGGAGTAATTGGGTGTCCAAACGGTATCGGTTAGAAAGTCATAAAGACTCACATGCTGGAAGAATGGTATGGCTTCAGATACTAGTACATAAATGATAGCTAGTGTGATAAAGATAGCAAAGATCCCAGAACAAAGAAGACCAAACTCAATAAATCTTTCGAGTATATTCCGACGTAAATTTTTTGCTAGCCGAGGGCTAACCTCTGATTTTTCTAATTTTGTCATAGTTGGAAATTTGATAGCGCTAATTTTTTTTGCTTATTCAAATGATACTCAATTTTGTCAAATAAATGAGAAAAAATTGAATTAAATTCTAGTTTTTTTAAAAATTAAAAAAAGGCAGCAAAATGCTGCCTTTTTTCTAAGTAAAATAAATACACTAGTCAGTGCTTGCTGCGGATAATTCTAAAATCTGTTTCACAGATAAACCAATTTCTGGTTTCTTGTATGCCGTTCCTGTTTTAAGTGTTTTGTAGTGATTTGTAATAGCAGCGTATTCTTCATCACTAAAAGGAATATAACCTACTTCTGTTGAAAGCTCACCTGCGTGTTTTAAATAGAACTCAACAAACTTTTTCACGTTAGGATCAAAGGCAGCTTTGGTTGCATTAAGATATATGAATAGAGGTCTTGATAAAGGGTTATAAGAGCCGTTCATAACTGTTTTAAGGCCTGGTGATACAAACTCACCTGTTGAATTTTTAATGGCTACTGAATCAAGGATACTTTTATTTTCTTCGTAATAAGCTAGGCCAAAATATCCAATACCACCCTTGTCTCCAGATACTCCTTTGACTAATACGTTATCATCTTCTGAAGCAGTAAAGTCACCTCTAATTGCTTTTGATTTTTTAATAACTGCTTCAGTAAAATAATCAAATGTTCCTGAATCTGCGCCTGGTCCATATAATCCTAATGGTGTATCTGGCCATCCAGCTCTAATTTGACTCCATTTTGTTATTTTACCTTGTGCTGCAGGCTCCCACATTTTCTTTAATTCTTCTGTGGTCATTTCTTTTGCCCAATCATTCTTTTTATTTACCACTACAGTCAGAGCATCATAGGCTACAGGTATTTCGATAAATGAAATGCCAGCATCTTTACACTTCTTAATTTCTTTTGCCTTAATTGGTCTTGAAGCATCTGATATAACTGTTTCACCTCGACAAAACTTTTTGAAACCACCACCCGTTCCTGACACACCCACAGTAACTTTAATACCTGTTTCTTTTTGAAATTCTTCAGCAACCGCCTCAGTAATTGGATAAACTGTACTCGAACCATCAATTTTGACAATATCAACAGCTGCTGTTACTGGCATAGTGTATATGCCTGTACTCAATAAAGCAGCAGCACTAAGTTTTTTAAGATTAAGTGATTTCATTTATTTTAAGCTCCTAATTTTTAAATTTTAAAGGTTTTGAAACTTTTGGTAGATTAGTTTAGTTTAGTGACACTTTTATGACAATATGACAAATTTACTTTTGGTAAAAAGAGTTATAATACTCCTCATTATAATGGTAATAAAAAGAGAAAGATAAAAAAGAATGGAACAAGACGAGTTACAAATTCTGGCGCAACAAATTCAAGCAATAGATACAAAATTTCAAACCTTACGGGGGTATCTTTGACCTAGAAGCAAAATCTAAAAGAATTGCTGAGTTAGAAGAACTTCAACAAGATCCAAAAACTTGGTCCGATCGTGCGTTAAATGAAAAGATTGGTAAGGAAAAACGTGGTTTAGAAAATATTGTTAATCAAGCAGATGATCTCACTCATCAGATAAAGGATAATCAAGAATTATTTGAATTAGCAAAGGAAGAGGGTGACAAAGAAACTCTAAAGACCATTCAGAGTGATACAGAAAAAATTTCAAAGCTTGTTGAGGATGTTGAATTTAAAAGAATGTTTTCAAATCCTATGGACCCGAACAATTGCTTTATTGATTTTCAGTCAGGAAGTGGGGGAACAGAAGCTCAAGACTGGGCAAATATGTTGCTTAGGATGTATATAAGGTATGCAGAACAAAAATCATTCAAGGTTGAGGTTTTAGAGTTATCTGACGGTGAGGTAGCGGGTATTAAGGGTGCGTCCATTAAAATTTCAGGTGATTTTGCTTACGGATACTTTAGAACAGAGTCAGGCATTCATCGTCTCGTTAGAAAATCTCCATTTGATTCAGGAAGTCGTAGACATACCTCATTTGCTGGAGTGAATGTTTTTCCTGAAATAGACGATTCAATAGAAATTGATGTAAACCCAGCTGATCTCCGTATTGATACCTATCGCGCTTCTGGTGCCGGGGGTCAGCATATTAACAAAACAGATTCAGCTGTTAGAATTACACATGTGCCAACGAATACGGTTGTTCAATGTCAAAATGATCGATCGCAACACAGAAATAAGGCTGAGGCAATGAATATGCTAAAAGCTCAGCTTTATGCAATAGAATTAAATAAAAGAAATGAAGAGAAGCAAGCTGTGGAAGATGCTAAAAGTGATATTGGATGGGGGCATCAAATTCGAAGTTATGTTCTTGATCAATCAAGAATTAAAGATTTAAGAACGGGTGTGGAAGTTGGAAATACACAAGGGGTATTAGATGGAGATCTAGACCCATTTATCAGTGAAAGTTTAAAGCAAGGGGTATAAGTTGAGTAAAGAACCTAATCAAAATAATGAGCCTGTAGTGGATGAAAATTCAATTATTTCTGAGAGGAGAAGTAAGCTTGATGAATTGAGAAAATTAGGGGTTGCTTTTCCAAATCAATTTAAACCAGAAAATTTATCATCAGAACTCCATAAAAACTTTGATACTGATGATAAAGAAACACTCGAAAAAAAAGGCATTGAAGTATCTGTTTCAGGCAGGATGATGCTCAAGCGCGTCATGGGTAAGGCGAGTTTCGCAACTATCCAAGATAATAATGGAAGAATTCAGCTTTATGTGGCGAGAGATTTTATTAACTCAGATGACAATCCAGAACTTTATGCGCAATTTAAAAAATGGGATTTGGGAGACATTGTTGGTGCTAAAGGAAAATTGTTTAAAACTAGAACCAATGAATTAACCGTTGAAGTTACGGAAATTGTATTGCTTACCAAATCAATTCGTCCCTTACCTGAAAAATTTCATGGATTATCAGATCAGGAAACAAAATATAGGCAAAGATATGTTGACCTTATTGTTAATGAAGACACAAAAAAAACTTTCTTAAATCGTTCGAAAATTATCTCTAACATGAGGGCCTTTATGGAAGAGCATGAATTTTTAGAGGTTGAAACACCTATGCTTCATCCTATACCAGGTGGCGCAACGGCAAGACCGTTTGAGACTCATCATAATGCACTTGATATGGATATGTATTTGAGAATAGCGCCAGAATTATATCTTAAGAGATTGGTTGTAGGTGGTTTTGATCGTGTATTTGAAATTAACCGTAATTTTAGGAATGAGGGTTTGAGCGTAAGACACAACCCTGAATTTACGATGATGGAATTTTACGCGGCTTATACTGAATACAAATGGTTGATGAATTTTACAGAGGATTGTATTCGAGATGTGACAAAGCGAATATTGGGGACACTAAAAGTAAAATATCAAGATAAAACAATTGATTTTGAAAAACCATTTGAAAGACTGACATTGGTTGAAGCGATTATGAAATATTCATCGCAATTTAGTGAGTCTCAACTTAACGATATCGACTTTATTAAGTCGCATCTTTCAAAAAATGGTGAAAATTTGCCAGACAGCTCAGGTTTAGGGGCATATCAATTAGTTTTGTTTGAATTAGAAGCAGAAGCAAAATTATGGGACCCCACATATATCATTGATTATCCTACGGAGGTTTCGCCACTTGCAAGAGCTTCAGATACTAATGATGCTATTACAGAAAGGTTTGAATTATTTATTGCCGGCAGAGAGATTGCTAATGGTTTTTCAGAGTTAAATGATGCGGAAGATCAGGCTAAGCGTTTTCAAATGCAAGTGGCTGCAAAAGATGCTGGGGACGAGGAAGCAATGTATTATGACGCTGATTTCATTAGAGCTTTAGAGTATGGGCTTCCCCCTACAGGTGGATGTGGTGTGGGTATTGATCGTTTAGTCATGTTATTGACGGATAGCCCAAGCATAAGAGACGTAATTTTATTTCCGCATATGAGATCTGAATAAAATATGAGCACTGCAAAGAATATTAATCGTACTAATTTATCGCCCAAAGATGCATTAGATCTTCTTGTACAAGGCAATAAAAGATTTATTGAAAATAAACAGCAAGATAAAAATTTATCTGAAATGCGTGAAGCACTTAAAAACAAACAGCAACCATTTGCAGCTATTCTTGGCTGTAGCGATTCAAGAGTTGCACCTGAACTCATTTTTGACCAAACTTTAGGGGATATATTTAGTGTTCGACTAGCTGGAAATGTTGCCTGTAGAAAAGCAATTGGCAGCTTAGAGTATTCCTGTAAATACCTGGACTCAAAAATTATTGTGGTGATGGGTCATTCTAATTGTGGTGCGGTAAAAGCAGCATGTGATAATTTCGAGGAGGGTAACATCACTGAAATTATTAAGCTTTTACAACCCGCAGTTTCTGAAGAAACAACGACACTTGATCCAGAAAGAAATTCTAAAAACAGTGAGTTTGTTTCCAATGTTTGTTTTTTGAATGTTAAAAAACAAATACAAAATATTATTAACCAAAGTGATATTCTCAGAGATCTCCTTGATAAAAAGCAAATTGGCATCATTGGCGCTGTTTATAATTTTGCTTCAGGCCAAGTTGAATTTGATCTTCAAAATGCTTCTCTTTAATTAATCTCATCAATCATCCTTCATAGAAATAAATTTCTAAAATCCCAACTGTTTTAATTTTTGTCATAGAAGTGTCATAAAGAAATTTAATAATTCTCTTGTCGCAAATATTTATATTTATTTGTGAAACATTAAAAACAAGGAAACGGAGAATTATTTAAAATGAAAAAAAATTTAATCAAAGGCTTAGTAGTGTCAGCATTAGCTTTTTCAGCACCTGTATTTTCTGATACAACTGAAGACTTAGTTAATGCCCTTGTCACTAAGGGTATTCTAACTGAAGATGAAGCAGCCTTACTTTCAAAGCAACACGCTGGTGAGAGTAAAGCGCGTGATCAAAAAGTAAAAAGTAAGTTATCCATTAGTAAATATCTCGATGAAGGAAAACTTTATGGTGACATCAGGGTAAGACAAGAATGGAGAAATGCGGATGAGTATGGTGGTGATGAATCTAGAGATAGAAGTAGGCAGCGATATAAAATTACATTAGGTTTTAAAACTAAAATATCTGAAGACTGGTTTACAGATCTTGCTCTTGCGATGGGCTCTAAAGGTAGATCAGATAATGCAACCTTAGGCAGTGGTGGTGATCAAGGCAACAAAGAAGAACTCTTCGTTAAGCGAGCAATGATAGGTTGGGCAGTAAATGACTGGCTCACATTGCAAGCAGGGCGAATTAAAAACCCACTTTATACTAAACCAATGGTTTGGGATAAGGATCTGACATGGGATGGTGCTTCATGGAAAACTAAGTATAAAATGAGTAAGCAAACAACCATCTCAACAACGGGTGGTGTTAATACAGTAACAGGTGATGATACTCAGACTTCAATGTTTGATGATGACAAAGATTCACAATATCAACTCTCAGGTCAAGTTATTGGTAAGCATTTATTTGATAAGAAGTCTGGCCCTTCAGCAAAAGTTGGCTTAACTTATACCATGTATACCAATGACGATGATGATGGTGTCATTTTTGATCCGACAGCAGAAGGTAGGCCAGCACAAACCGCAATTAATGACCTTTCGTTAATTGAAATACCTGCTGATTATAAGATGATGGTTAAGAATGGCTTGGGTATGACGGTATTTGGTGATTATGCTTATAACATCGATGGTAGTGACAGAAGGGATGCTTGGATTAACTCAGGTGCTGGTGGTAATGAAGGTGGCAGTGATAATGATTCAGCTTTTCTCGTAGGTATCGGTTTTGGCTCTTATAAAGACTTTAAAGCTTTAGATAAAGGTAAGCAGAAAAAAGGTGATTGGAAAGGTAACTTATGGTACCAAGAAGTAGGGACCTATTCTGTTGACCCCAATCACGTTGATTCAGATATCTTTGATTCAAAAGTTAACATAAAAGGAATTGCGTTTAAAGGGCAATATATGATTGAAGATAACATTAAATTCAATGTTGCTTATGCGCATGGTGAAATTGATGACAAATCTGTGGGGTGTACACCAGGCGTTGCTGGTGACACAAAAATGTGTATAGACTCAATGGATTTGCTTCAACTAGATGTGACTTATAAATTCTAAGTCATGTGTACGACCCGTCTCCTTGGCAAGAAAAACCCACTTCGGTGGGTTTTTTTTACTCTGAAGCTAGATTAATTGTATATTTAGGTATTTCAACTGTAATGTCTTGATCTTTGACTTTTGCCTGACAAGACAGTCTTGACGTAGGTTCTAATCCCCAAGCTTTATCTAACATATCATCTTCTTCCTCTTCTGATTCATCAAGCGATGAAAATCCTTCCTTGATCACAACATGACAGGTAGTGCAGGCACAAACTTGGTCACAAGCATGCTCAATATCAATATGATTTTTTAATAAAACACTACATATTGACTCTCCAGATTCAGCTTCTAAAACATCACCATCTGGGCATAGGTCATGAGGGAGAACAATAATTTTGGGCATTTTAAAATTCCAGTTTGTTAATAGATTTTCCAGTTAAGGCTTTTTGAATAGATCGATCCATTCTTTTTGCAGCAAAGGATTCGCTTTGCGCATTTAGTTTTTTATTCGCTTCTTTAATTTTATCTTTATTTGATGACTTGATGGAATCAATTAAGGCACTCAGATCCTTTTTTATTGAATTGAATTCTGATTCAGAAAGTAGATCATTGTCAGTATCTAAGGCTTTTTGCGTTAACTCAATTAATTGAATGGCCTCTATTTTAGTTTCAGCAAGCATTCTGGAATTCTTATCCTCTTCTGCTAAATCAAATGAAGATTGAAGCATTGATTTGATTTTATCCTCCGATAAACCATAACTTGGTTTTACTTCTATGGATGCTTTTGCATTTGTAGTTGTTTCTTCTGCAGAAACGGATAACAAACCGTCAGTATCCACCTGAAAGGTAACTTTAATTTTTGCTGCACCTGCAACCATAGGGGGGATTTTTTTTAAGGTAAATTTGGCTAAAGAACGACAATCATCGACTAATTCTCTCTCTCCTTGAACAACATGAATAATCATGGCAGTTTGACCGTCTTTATAGGTGGTAAATTCTTGCGCCATCGCAACAGGCAGCGTTGTATTTCTTGGAATAATTCTTTCCACAATACTTCCCATTGTCTCAATACCAAGGGAAAGTGGGGTTACATCAAGTAATAGTAAATCTTCTTCTCCATTGCCCGCTAAAATATTTGCCTGGGTAGCGGCCCCTAATGCGACGACTTCATCTGGATTTAAATCATTCAGAAGATCTTTTTTAAATAAGTCTTTTACAGCCTCTTGAATACAAGGCATACGTGTTGAACCACCAACCATGATAATGCCATCAATTTGGTCATTATTTAGTTGAGCGCCATTTAAAGCATTTCTAGTCGCTGTAAGTGTTCGCTCAATTAAGTCTTGAACTAAGCTTTTAAATTGTTCTTGTGTGAAAGTTTCTTTAATTTCAATATCACTAATTTTTTCCTCAATTAGAATTTCGTTTTTAGTTGATAGTGATTCTTTAATTTTTTTTGCAAGGATTGATACAAGAGCCTGCACTTCAATATCTTTGACTTTTAATTTATATTTATCATTTAAAAAATTGACAATCGCTTGATCAAAATCGTCACCACCCAAATTGGCATCTCCATGGGTAGCTAAAACCTCAAATAAACCTTTAGATAAGTTCAAAATAGAAACATCAAATGTACCACCACCTAAGTCAAAAACAACAAAGTGACCCATCGATTTTTTATCTAAACCATAAGCAACTGCAGCAGCAGTTGGTTCATTAATCAAACGTAAAACATTTAGCCCTGCCAATTCACAAGCATCCTTTGTGGCCTGTCTTTGGGCGTCATCAAAATAAGCAGGAACAGTCACAACAGCTCCCATCAGTTCACCACCTAAGTTCTTTTCAGCAACAGATTTAAGTGTCTTTAAAATTTCTGCAGAGACTTCAATAGGATTTTTTATTCCAATTGAAGTTTTTATATTTATAACACCGTCACCATCAGCTAGGCTAAGAGGAAAATGATCTTGATTGATATCACTAATGGTTTTACCAATAAGCCTTTTAACTGACGAAATTGTATTTTTAGGGTCCTTGCTTAGGAGATTCTTTGCATCATTACCAACGAGAATTCCTTCTTTAGAATAGTGAATAACCGAAGGTAAAAGATTTGATTTTTCATTTGGATTTAAAATGGCTGGACTGCCACTAACGACTGAAGCTACAAGGGAATTAGTGGTGCCAAGATCAATGCCAATAACCCTCCTATGCTCATGGGGCATTGTACTTTTTCCAGGTTCAGATATTTGAAGAAGGGCCATTTATTTAATTAAGTGCATTGTTAATTTTTTGAAGAAGCTTTTCAACAAAATATAGTTTATCGATTGTGATAGCAGCTTCATTCCAATTTTGATCATCGTCAATTTGTGATGAAAGCAATAAAGAATATTCTTCATATTTTTTATTGATAGTCGATTTAAACTCAGTTAGCTCACTACTGTTTTTTTCAATGGTTTCAAAATGTTCCTCCCATTCCATTTGTTGCATTAAAAAATTAGGTGGAAGTGTAATTTTTTCAACAGATTTATGAAGTGACAAGATATATTTTGCCCTTTTGATTGGAGACTTTAAAGTTTGATAGGCATCATTAATTTGTGTGGACTTAATCATAGACTGAACTTTCTCATTTTCTGATGAAGTTGCAAACCTATCTGGATGAATTTCTTTTTGTATCGAGCGATAATTTTCTTGCAACATCTCTAAATCTAATTGAAATTTTTCAGGAAGATTAAATAATTCAAAGTAATTTTGGGTCAAACTGTAAAGCTTTCTCCACAACCACAACTATCTTTCACATTTGGATTGTTAAATTGAAATCCTTCGTTCAGTCCTTCTCTTACAAAATCTAATTCAGTGCCATCGATATAAATAAGACTTTTTGGATCAACCAAAATTTTAATTCCATGACTTTCAAAAATTTGGTCTTCAGGGCTAGCTTCATCAACAAACTCTAATACATAAGCCATACCAGAGCAGCCCGTTGTCTTTACACCAAGTTTTAGACCAACGCCTTTACCTCTGGACTCTAGATAACTTTTTGCTCTATTAGCAGCCTTTTCTGTCATTGAGATTGACATCTTATTTTTGTTTTGTTTTTAAATCTTCAACGGCCGCTTTAATGGCATCTTCAGCTAAAACAGAACAATGAATTTTAACTGGGGGTAGAGCTAATTCTTCTGCGATGGCAGAATTTTTAATCTCTGATGCTTGGTCCAATGATTTGCCCTTTAGCCATTCTGTTACTAACGAACTCGAAGCGATTGCAGAACCACAACCATAGGTTTTAAATTTTGCATCTTCAATAATTCCATCATTGCCCATCTTGATTTGTAATTTCATTACGTCACCACACGCAGGTGCACCAACCATACCCGTACCTACATTTGAATCTTCTTTGTTAAATGATCCAACATTTCTTGGGTTCTCATAATGATCTAAAACTTTATCGCTATATGCCATGCTAGTTCTCCAAATAAATATTAATTAATGCTCTGCCCATTCTACTTTTTCTAAATCAATACCATCTTTAAACATTTCCCATAAGGGTGATAATTCTCTTAATTTATCGATCTTTTCTTTTAATAACGCTATTGTAAACTCAACATCGGACTCAGTGGTAAATCTTCCGATAGAAAAACGGATGGAACTATGAGCAAGCTCATCTGAACGACCTAATGCTCTGAGAACATAACTCGGTTCCAAACTTGCTGAAGTACATGCTGAACCACTGGATACTGCAATTCCTTTAATAGCCATGATTAAAGATTCACCTTCGACATAATTAAAACTAATATTTAAATTATGAGGTACTCTTTTTTCCAAGTCACCGTTTATATAAGTTTCTTCAATTTCAGTGAGGCCTTTGAGAAGTTTTACTTGTAAGTTTTTGATACGGTTATTTTCCTCATCCATTTCTTCTCTGGCAATTTTGAATGCTTCACCCATACCTACAATTTGATGAGTTGCTAACGTACCAGATCGCATACCTCTTTCATGACCACCACCGTGCATTTGTGGCTCTATTCGAATTCGTGGTTTACGCCTAACATAGAGCGCACCCACGCCTTTTGGGCCATAGGTTTTATGCGCAGAAAAACTCATCAAATCTACTGGTAGTGTCTCTAAATCAATCTTAACTTTACCGGTCGCTTGAGCTGCATCCACATGAAAAATAATATTATTTTCACGACAGATATTTCCAATGGCTGTGATGTCTTGGATTACTCCGATTTCATTATTAACTAACATCACTGAAACTAAAACGGTATCTGGGCGTATCGTTGATTTAAATTTTTCAATATCTAACAGACCATTAGGTTCTGGCTCCATATAAGTTGCCTCATACCCGATTCGCTCACATTCTCTCACAGCATCAATCACCGCCTTGTGTTCAGTGGCCAGAGTAATAATATGTTTTCCTTTTTTAGAATAGAAGTTACTCGCTCCTTTAATCGCTAAATTGTTGGATTCTGTTGCACCAGATGTCCAAACAATCTCTCTAGGATCGGCATTCACCAATCGTGCAATCTCTTTCCTAGCATCCTCAACAGCTTTTTCAGCTGTCCATCCATATGGATGGCTTCTTGAGGCTGGATTTCCAAAATCTTCCGTAATGTAGGGAATCATTTTTTCTGCAACACGAGGGTCTACCGGTGTAGTTGCAGAGTAATCCATATAAATTGGCATATCGTATAACTTGTTTTTCATAATATCCTTATCATTTTTGTTAGGCTGCCACAGCAGTCAATTGTTTTAATCTATTTACTTCATCTTTAAGTGTATCTATGAAGTCATTAATTTCATTCTCATTACTTTCCACACCCAGGCTAACTCTGAGAGCACCCTGGGCTAAATCTAAATCAACACCCATCGACAAAAGAACATGACTAGGTTCATCGCTTTTACTTGAACAAGCTGACCCGCTAGCGATAGCAAATCCTTTTCTATCGAGGGCTGTCAATAATGTTGACCCATCAATATTCTTAAAAGAGAAAAATGTCGTATTACTCAATCTATGACTTTTTTCACAAAAAATAATTGCTCCTAAATCTATTAAAGCTTTCTCAAGAGTTGACCTTAATAAGTCAATATTTTGCTCAAATATGACTCTATTTTGACTTGAACGTTCACAAGCTTTCCCAAATCCAATAATAGCCGCAATATTTTCTGTCCCACTTCGTAAACCTTTTTCTTGACCGCCTCCTTGCATATATGGAAATAGATCAATTTTTTTATTTATAATGAGCGCAGCAATACCTTGAGGACCATAAATTTTATGACTAGAGATAGTCATAGCATCAATATCAAGCGCTTCAAAATCAACTTTAATTTTCCCCAACGCTTGAACCGCATCGGTATGAAACTGAATTTTATTATCTCTTGCCCAATCTGCAATTTCTGCAATATTTTGTATGACGCCTGTTTCGTTATTGGCCATCATGACTGATAGAAAAGTTAAGGATTGTTTCATTTCATCAGAGATATCAGAGATATTAAAGATGCCATTAGAATCAACTGGAATTTCTGAAACCTTGAAGCCCTGATTAGCTAATGATTTAATAGGCTCTGATATACAAGGATGTTCAATAGAGCTAAATCCAAAGTGAGACTCAGGATAAGCTTTTGCAATGCCATTTATAATCGTGTTGTTTGATTCGGTTCCACTTGAAGTAAAGATTACTTGAGATGGATGTGCATTCACCGAAGCGGCAACTTTTTCCCTCGCTTCTTCTATGGCTGTATGGGCACTTCTGCCAAACGTATGATTAGATGCAGGATTACCTTGTTGAGAGCTTAAAAAAGGTAACATCACCTTTAAGACCTCAGGATGAAGGGCAGTCGTTGCATTGTTATCTAGGTAAATCATTTATAAATTAAAAAGCCCCCATTTTATTTGACTCACTATTATTTTTATTAGTTGCAAACTCAATAGACTGATTCTCAGATTTATTTCTTTGTGTTTTAACTAATTCATCTAGTGTGGTTGACTCTAAATAATCAAGAATCTTACTATTCAAAGTAGTCCATAAATTATGGGTGATGCACTGATACCCCTCGTTACAATTTTCTTTGCCGCCACATTGGGTCGCATCAATTTGCTCATCAACTGAAGAGATAATATTTTTAATGCTAATATTGTCATGATTTTTGGCTACAAGGTAGCCACCGCCTGGTCCGCGAACGCTTTTAACTAAACCCTGTTTTCTTAATTTTCCAAAAAGTTGTTCAAGGTATGACAATGAAATTGATTGCCTCTGACTGATTTCAGACAATTTAATGGGCATATCTTTTTCATTTAAAGCCAGATCAAGCATAGCTGTAACAGCAAAACGACCTTTAGTGGTTAATTTCATGATTGTCTCAAGTATCAAATAAAATTAGATTTTATAATACTTGACTAAATTAATCAAGATTAAAGCTTCGTTTATGTGCTCTTTGGAGATGCCTTTTTGGGCTTATCTTTTTTCTTGGTGAGCGCCTCAATCTCTCTTTCTTGTTTTGCGACTTTATTAATAAGCGCTTGAATTGATTTCACCATTGGATCATCTTCATCTTTACCCACGGCATAAGGCCTAAAGCTTGTCCCTTTTTTAGTTTCCTTGACAGCGCGAGCAGGGATCCCGACGACCGTTGCATCTTTTGTGACATCACTTACAACAACCGCATTTGATCCAATTCTAGCCCCAGCTTTAATCGTAATAGGCCCTAAAACCTTTGCTCCTGCACCAATCACCACTTTATTTTCTAGGGTTGGATGTCTTTTGCCTTGTTTCCATGAGGTTCCACCTAATGTGACACCATGATAGAGGGTGCAATCATCGCCAATAATTGAGGTTTCACCAACTACAACACCCATACCATGATCAATAAAACATCTCCTTCCAATTTGTGCACCTGGATGAATTTCAATTCCTGTTAGAAACCGACCAATATGTGATAAAAATCTACCTAACCAAAAAAGCTTAATGGACCATAATTTATGTGAAAGCCGATGAATTAAAATGGCATGTACACCGGGGTAAGTGGTCAATATTTCTAAGTAGGAACGGGCTGCAGGATCTCTTTCAAAAACAATAGAGAGGTCTTCTTTAAATTTTTTAAACATAATAGTTTTTTGATATTCAATTTAAAATTTAGTACAAATATTGTCTCATAAAAATTTAAGTTTTATCTTTAATTTTTTTTTGTATATCGGTCAGTATGCCTCTTAATATATTCACTTCATCTTTTTCCATGGTGGTTCGATTAAATAGCAACCGAAGCCTTTGCATCAAACGTTCACCTTGTATTTTTTTTAAAAAACCGATTTCTGTTAGTAATTGCTCTAGATGCAGATAAAAGCCATTTTGTACTTCATGTGTTACTAATTCATTTTCTTTAGGAGACTGAATTATTTCAGTTTCTTCACTTAATTGCATACGAATTTCATAGCAGATAATTTGAACAGCCTGCGCAAGGTTAAGGGATGAGTAATTTGTGTTTGAATTGATGTAACCGAGCATATGACAATGTTTAACCTCATCATTCGATAACCCATTAGTTTCATTGCCAAATAGGAGGGCTATTTTTTTGTTGTGAGATTCACTTTTAAGGCTTTTAGCGATCTCCCTTATGTTTTTATGGTCCTGGGAAAGCTCTCTTTGCCTTGCGGTAAAACCAATGATTAAGTGACTATCTTTTATTGCGTCCTCAATCGTACTCACAATAGTTGCATTGGCGAGGATATCTTCAGCCCCCGCCGCCAATGCATTGGCCTCAGTATGTGGAAATTGCTTTGGATTTACCAGTGTTAGATGACTAAAGCCCATGGTTTTGATTGCGCGTGCAGATGAACCAATGTTGCCGGGGTGGCTGGTTCGACAGAGCACAATCTTAAATTGATCATAATTTATTTTGGATGACATCGAATTTCTCTGTAAAATGATTGCGAAATATACAACAGTGATTTTACCATTTAATTTATAAGGTCCTTATGCACCCGTTACTCAATACCGCAATCAAAGCTGCCAGAAGAGCTGGCTCTATTATTACTCGTGCGTCAGAAGATATTAGCTCGCTAACCATTACCAGTAAAAATATGAATGACTTTGTAAGTGAGGTAGATTTAGCATCTGAGAAAGAAATTATACGGGTACTTTCTCAAGCTTACCCTGACCATGGATTCATTGCTGAGGAAAGTGGTTTATCAGAAAAAAAAGAGAATATGTGGATCATTGATCCACTCGATGGAACAACGAATTTCTTGCATAATATACCCCAATACTGTGTATCTATTGCATTAAAGCAAAAGGAAGAAATTACGCATGCAGTTGTGTATGACCCCAATAGAAATCATCTTTTTACAGCATCAAAGGGGCAGGGTGCTTACTTAAATGATAGAAGAATACGGGTTTCTAAGAGCCCAAAACTGCAAGATTCAATTATTGGAACTGGCATTCCTTTCAGAGACTTTACCTACCTCCCCCAATATCTTGTCATCCTTGAGGAAATTGTTAAAAAAACGGCAGGCATTAGACGCCCTGGATCTGCTGCACTAGATTTAGCTTATGTCGCTGCAGGCTGGTTTGATGGATTTTGGGAAATTGATTTATCAACATGGGATGTGGCTGCAGGTGGTTTAATCGTATCTGAAGCTGGTGGAATCGTGAGTGATTTTGATGAAAAAAACAATTGGTTGTTCACTGGCAATATTGTTGCAACGAATCCAAAAATCTATGATCCATTAATTAAAATAATTCAGCAACACATACCAGAAGATCTAAAAATTAGACGTACATAAATATTTCTAATGTTGATGCCCGCCAGGCCCATGAACATGTTTGTGGGAGATCTCTTCGTCTTTAGCAGATCTTACATCCTCAATTGTGGCAAGAAAGCTAATTTTTTGACCTGCCCATGGATGGTTTCCATCTACCTCAACCTTGCCATCAGCAATGTTTTTGACGTAGTAGATAATCACTTCTCCCTTCTCATCCTCACCCTCAAAAGCCATACCTTCTTTAAGTTGTGACTCAGGGAATGCGCTCGTTGGTTCTAATTGAACTAAACCTGGATCATACTCACCAAATGCTTCTGCAGGTTCGAGTGCAATTTCAATTTTATCTCCTTTGCTTTTATTATGAATCGCTTCTTCTACTTTTGGAAAGATCTGGTCATATCCTCCATGAAGATAGGTAATGGGTTCCTTGCTTGATTCAAGTATATTGTTTTCAGCATCACGAATTTCGTAGTTCATCGTAACAACTGTATTCATAGAAATTTTCATTACTTTTACCTTTTCTTTTATATTTAAAACTATCAAAAAGTTCTTAAACTTAAGCTATTAGGCTCTAATATAAGCCCTATGATTTTCTGTAATCTTCTGGGTTTAGAATGGTGTTTTTTGCAATTTTAGCAGGTTTCGGAAAATCTTTACTGTAGTGCAAGCCTCGGCTTTCCTTCCTTTCTATTGACGAAAGGACTATTAATTCAGCGACTTGCAATAAGTTTCTTAATTCGATGAGGTTTGAGGAGATCTTAAAATTCTTGTAAAACTCACCAACTTCATCCCTCAACATATTAATGCGATGAAGTGCTCTAGATAATCGTTTATTAGTTCTTACAATCCCAACATAATTCCACATAAACCTTCTCAATTCGTTCCAAGTGTGCGTAATCAAAACTTCTTCATCAGCATCCGTCACTCGACTCTCATCCCATTTTGGGAGTTGATGATCATGTGTAAAGTCATCATTTAAAATAGATGATGCGGCAGTCGAAGAAAACACCAAACATTCTAATAAGGAATTACTTGCTAGACGATTTGCACCGTGCAGCCCGGTAAAAGAGACTTCTCCGATGGCATAAAGCTGATTAACATTTGTTTTACTTGCACGATCAGTCATGAGTCCACCACACGTGTAATGAGCCGCCGGCACCACTGGTATAGGGTCTTTTGTTATATCAATCCCACGGTCTAGACAACGTTCAAAAATCATTGGAAACCTTTTTTGGATAAAGTTCGCAGGTTTATGACTAATATTTAGATACACACATACTAATCCTTTTTGTTTCATTTCATAATCAATCGCTTGGGCCACAATATCTCGAGGGGCTAAATCACCTCTATCATCATATTTTTCCATGAATGTTTCGCCACTTGGAAGCACAAGTTTTGCGCCTTCACCCCGCAAGGTTTCAGAGATAAGAAAAGATCTATCTTTTTCATCAAACAAGCAGGTAGGATGAAATTGAACAAATTCCATGTTGGCTACTTTGCATCCTGCCCGCCAACCCATGGCAATGCCATCACCTGTGCTGACATCTGGATTCGTGGTGTAGAGATAAACTTTACTTGCACCCCCGGTTGCTAAAACAATATGGTTTGATGTGAATGTTTCAACATGATTGTTTTTATTATTTAGAATATATGCGCCGAGACAAGTATTTTTCTCCATATCAATCTTCATTTTTTCTGATGTGATGATATCGACGGCGATATGGTGCTCTAGAACAGTAATATTAGGATGAGATAAAATCCTTTTAATTAAGTGTTCCTGAATTGCTTTGCCTGTGGTGTCAGCAACATGTGCAATTCTCATCTGGGAGTGCCCCCCCTCGCGAGTGAGGTGTAAATCGTTATTTTGTTTATTTTTTGTAAAATTAACTCCAAGATTCATCAGCCAATCTAGTGCCTTCTCACTATTGTTAGCTACGAATTCAGTGATAACCTCATCACATAGCCCAGCACCAGCATTCTTAGTATCATTTACATGTGACGAAATAGGATCTTCGGGCGATATTGCTGCAGCAACTCCACCTTGTGCCCAGTGACTTGAACTTTCAGTTAATTCTGTTTTACAAATAATACCAATGCGCTTATGATCAGCTAACTTTAAGGCGGTGGATAGGCCAGCTAGACCACTTCCAATGATAAGTACATCAAAATTCTTTTTCTTCATTTTTTATTGATTATTTAGGAACTTTTAATAATATTATTAGTCATTTTATTGTCTCTTAAAAAAATAGAAAGAAGTTCATTATGCAACCACTAAAAGTCGTTTCTGAAAATTCTACAGTGTACAATAGCTCGAATAATAAACTAGATAATTCGAAGATGGAAATCAAACCTGTAAATCCCGATAGAGCATTAGACCAAAAATTGGTTGAAAAGGCTCAAAAAGGTGACAAACAAGCTTTTAGTCTGTTGGTAGAGAAATACCAACTAAAATTATATCGCCTAATTTCAAGAATGGTTCGAGACCAATCTGAGATAGAAGACATTGTCCAAGATTCATTCATCAAGGCCTACCGAGCAATCGGAAATTTTAGAGGTGACAGTGCCTTTTACACATGGCTTTACAGAATTGGAATTAACACAGCGAAGAATCATCTAGTATCACTAGGTAAAAGACCTAAGGCGATGGACGCTAATGAAATTGAAGAAATGGAAAATTATGAGTCAATGTCTGAGTTAAGAGTTTCTGAAACTCCTGAATCTACGATGATGTCAAACCAAATTGCTGACACAGTGAATGGTGCCATTCAAAATTTACCTGACGAATTAAGAGAAGCAATATCTTTAAGAGAGATTGACGGATTGTGTTACGAAGAAATATCTGAACTAATGGACTGCCCAATAGGAACTGTTCGTTCAAGAATATTTAGAGCTCGTGAGACAATTGCAGAAAAACTTAAACCATTAATCGAAACAACCAACAAGCGTTGGTAAACTAAGGAAAGTATAGAAATGAACGAAAAAATTTCATCACTGTTTGACAGTGAAATCAATAATAAAGAAGTAGACACGCTACTCTCTAAGAAAAGTAAAATGGCAGGAGTGAGATCTTCCATGTCTGATTATCAATTAATTAGTGATGTTTTAAAGAAAAAAACAATCCTTCCAAAAAACAATTTAACTGACAAAATTATGACAGCTATCGACAAAGAACCTACTCAGATGGGTGGTCAAGTTAAGGCCAATTCATCAAATACGGCAGTCATGTCATTTGAAATATTACCTGTGTTAGCATCATTAGCTGTTCTCATTATTATCGCTTCAACGGCATTTAATATTGAAGTAAATAGTACTTCAGCCAATCAATTCTTAGCAAAAGAAGATATCCCTCAAGAAATTATTAACGCTCATCATGCAGCAACAGCTAACAACATGAATTACTTTATTCAAGTTGGTGACTCTGCTAAATAGATGACATTTTTTAAAAAACTTCTTACTTTACTCTTTCTTGTTTTCCCTCTTCTGTCCTTCGCGATGGAAGACCCCTGGTTGATTCTTGAAAAATCTGCTAAAGCATCACAACAATTAAATTACGAAGGTGTATTTCATAGTCAATCATCTTCAGAATCAAATTCTACGCATGTGATTCATGCAAATATTGATAATAAAGAATATTGCTTGCTTAAAATGCTTGATGGCGCGCCAAATGAAGTTTTTTGTTCTGGTGATATGGTTTATGTAACTAGCCAAGAAGGCTTGTTAATTAAGAAGAGAAAAAATCAATTTCTTTTTCCCTCGGTATTACCATCAGATATTAAACACCTCAAAAAGAACTATCAGTTATCTTTTGGAGAAAAGAAAAGAGTTGCAGATAGAATGGCTCAACATATTGAGCTCAAAGCAAAAGATAATTTAAGATTTAATTATCACATTTGGATTGATGATAAAAACCTATTGCCGTTGAAGCTTATTGTGACTAATAATAAAAATAAAACGATTGAGCAATCTACGTTCACAACCATCGCATTTAGGAAAGTCATTGATAAAGGTATTTTTGAAAAAAATATCAACCTATCAAAGATTTACGTAGCTAAAAATAAATTTGTAGAGAATTATGTATCGAATAAATTTTGGAATTTAAAGGAGTTACCTTCAGGCTTCAAAGAAGTCGATTTAATTTCTAGAAGAGTCAACGGTTTAAATTTGCTTGACTACCAAATAATATTTTCAGATGGATTAGCTTATGTTTCTTTATTCATTAGGCCTATTACTAGAGGGACAGAACCTAAAGAAGGTACAGTCGCAATTGGGCCTACTAATATAAGTGCGAGATATCAAGATGGTTACCAAATTATGTCGGTCGGCATGGTCCCCCCCGAAACAGTCAACACCTTTAGCGGAGCACTAGAATTCTAAGGGTGATTGCAAAAAAAAGGACACCCAATAATTTTAATTAACTATTAGAAAAAGGATTCTATTTTGAAAATAAATTTTTTTAGCAAACTCGTTACTACTTTTTTATTTTTTATGAGTTTTTCATATGCTGTATCTCTGCCTGATTTTACGGTACTTGCAGAGCAACAAGGTAGCAAAGTAGTGAATATCAGCTCAATCAAGAATGCGGTAAACAGAGGAAACCAGCAGCTATCTCCTCAAGAAGAACATATGCAAGAATTTTTCAATCGTTTTGGTATCCCAATGCCTCCAGGCATGGGCCCAAATGACCAACAACAAAGACAAATGAGTGCTACGGGATCAGGATTTATTTTAGAATCAGATGGATATATTATTACCAATGCTCACGTCGTAGGTGAGGCTGATTCTATTATCGTCAAGTTAGCTGACAAAAGAGAGTTTCAAGCAAAATTATTAGGGATTGATAGAAGAACAGACGTTGCTTTACTTAAAATTGATGCAAAAGATTTACCGGCGGTCAAGCTTGGTAACCCTGAAAATATAAAAGTAGGTGAATGGGTAGCAGCCATTGGGTCTCCATTTGGTTTAGAAAACACGATGACTGTTGGTGTAGTGAGTGCGAAAGGAAGAGCGCTACCGCAACAAGAAAACTACGTCCCATTTATACAAACTGATGTTGCCATCAATCCTGGAAACTCTGGTGGCCCGTTATTCAATACAAATGGTGAAGTTATTGGGATAAATTCACAAATTTATAGTCGTACCGGAGGGTACATGGGATTATCGTTCGCTATTCCCATCGATGTGGCAATGGATGTCGCAGATCAATTGAAAAATAATGGTAAGGTAGTTCGTGGTTGGTTAGGGATTGCTATTCAAGAAGTCACAGATGAGCTAACAGAGGCATTAGGCTTAAAAGATAAAAGTGGTGCACTTGTTGCAGCAGTTAATAAAGGGGCTCCTGCAGGTAAAGCAGGTATTGAAGCAGGTGATGTGATTCTTAAATTTAATAATAAGGTAATCGAGACATCCTCTGATCTCCCAAAATATGTAAGGCTCACCAAACCTAACAATGTTGTGCCTGTTGAAATTTGGAGAAAAGGAAATATTAAAACGCTTAAAGTTAAGATTGGTGAAATGCCTGATGATAGAATGCAGGCCTTAAATAAAAAGACAATCAAAGAAAGCGCTAATAGAATAGGATTAGTGTTAAAAGAGGCCACTGCTAAAGATAAAAAAATGCTTGATGGAAGAAATGGCCTGGTTGTAACGAAAGCTTCTGGCCCAGCTGTCTCATCACAGATAAGGGAAGGAGATATCATTTTGGCACTCAATAACACACCCGTAACTTCAGTGAGAGCATTTAATAGAGAAATAAATAAAACACCTAAAGGTAAAACGATAGCGTTACTTATTTATCGAAATGGAGATACATTGTTTGTTCCGGTAAAGGTCTTAAACTAAATAATAAATTTATTATTCGTTTTACAATCAGGTAAAATTACTTAAATTAAAGGCGCATAGCGCCTTTAATTTTTTTATGCTTTAAGTAAAAATTATGAAAAATATCAGAAACTTTTCAATCATTGCTCATATTGACCATGGCAAATCTACATTAGCAGATAGGATTATCCAATATTGTGGCGGTCTTGCAGATAGAGAAATGGAGGCTCAAGTCCTTGATTCAATGGATTTAGAAAGAGAGCGCGGGATCACTATAAAAGCACAGACAGTGACCCTTTCATATAAAGCCAAGGATGGTGAACTCTACGTTTTTAATTTAATTGATACACCAGGTCATGTTGATTTTACCTATGAGGTCAGTCGCTCGCTATCAGCATGTGAAGGGGGTGTATTAGTTGTTGATGCTTCTCAAGGCGTTGAGGCACAAACCGTTGCAAATTGTTATACGGCGCTTGATCAAAATATAGAGGTTTTTCCCGTTCTAAATAAGATTGATTTGGCTTCAGCTGAGCCTGATCGAGTAAAAAAAGAAATTGAAGATGTTATTGGCATAGAAGCAGATGACGCTATTTTATGCTCAGCTAAAACTGGCCAAGGTATTGAGGATGTTCTAGAGACAGTCGTTCATAAAGTTCCTCCTCCTATCGGAGATATTAAGAAACCTTTAAAAGCGTTGATCATTGATGCATGGTTCGATAATTATGTTGGTGTCGTGATGCTAGTTCGTATTATTGATGGAGAAATGAAAGCTAAAGATAAAATTCATTTGATGGCCACTAAGGATGAGTATACATGTGAGAGTGTGGGTATTTTTACCCCTAAATCTATCGTTCGTGATTCACTGAGCGCAGGTGAAGTCGGGTTTGTTATTGCTGGTATAAAAGATTTAGAGAGTACAAAGGTTGGGGACACCATCACTTTGTCAAAAAATAAAGCTGATGAAGCATTGCCTGGTTTTAAAGAAATTCAACCTCAAGTTTTTGCTGGTTTATATCCAATTGAATCAAATCAATTTGATGCTTTGAGAACGGCACTAGAGAAATTAAAACTGAATGATGCTTCTTTAAATTTTGAGCCTGAAAATTCAACGGCACTCGGTTTTGGCTTTAGATGCGGCTTTCTCGGTTTACTGCATATGGATATAATTCAAGAGAGATTAGAGCGGGAATATGAAATGG
>CBFHKG010000012.1:0-23797 GCA_965656355.1 Methylophilaceae bacterium
ATTCCCCTCGAGGATGGAGCTTATATCGATATGGATGTAGATAAGTATGATTTTAAGATGGAAAGAAAAGATATTGCAAATAATATAGATAACTTTAAGTTTGCGTTTGGCTTTTCTGACTACTATCACAAAGAGGTAGAGCCTGAAGGTGAAATCGGGACAGATTATATTGATAAACAGTTTGATGGGAAAGTTGAATTTGCCCACTCATTTTTTAACACACCCGGTGTCATTGGAATCGATGCAGGGCAGGGCAGGTTTTCTAAGGATGCGGGCAAACCTTTGATTGCAAATAATCAGAATAAAGACATCGCTATTTATTTCTTAGAAGATTTTGAGTTTAATGATCACACTATTAGCTTTGGATTTAGGCAAGGCTATACGAAATATGATGCTAATAGTTTCACGAGTGATAATGGAGCAACAGAGCCAGGCGGTGAGGAAAGTGAAACAACCTTTGATGCATCAGAAGAGGACTTTAATCTTACCAATGCATCCATAGGATCTGTTTTTAATTTAAATCCAAATTGGTCATTATCGGTTAATGTGAGTCACGTAGAGAGGGCACCTGCGATGAATGAGCTCTATATCTATGGCGAGCATCATGCAACAGAGACCATCGAACAAGGTGACAGGAATTTAAAGAAAGAGAAATCTAATGGAATTGATACAATCATTTCATGGCAGGATGGAAAAACTAAGTTGTCCTTTAGTCCATTTTTCACACGATTTGACGACTATATTGCTGAAATCAATACCGGCACTGTTCAATATCATGAACACGAAGGTGAAGAAGAGGCATTAGATGTCTATCAATATCAAAGTGTCCCAGCTGACTTTTATGGGTATGAATTTGAGGGAAGCAGAGAAATAACCACAAATTATACTGCTGATATTTGGGGTGACTATGTTCGAGGAAAAAACAGGGATGGAGGAGATTTACCATTAATGCCTGCGATGAGAATTGGAACAGGTCATAGCTATCCATGGAACAGGTTGAATACAGGGGTAGAAGTCATGCACGTTTTTGAGCAAGATAAGCTTGCTGAAAATGAATATAAGACTGATGATTACACTGATATATCTGCTTATGCAAGTTATGCACTTCCTTTAGAAACAAATGTTATTCTCTCAATCAAGGGTACTAATTTACTTGATTCAACACAAAGAGAGAGTACATCAATCATAAAAGATAAAACGCCAGCAGGGGGTCGTGCTGTGATATTTGGTGTGACCGGTACTTTTTAGTAAAAAGTAAGCTTTAAAACTCCCCCTTTAAAAATGGGGAGTTTTTCTTAAAACATATTTTTTACTTATAAAGGAGATTTATCTTATGGATAATAAATTACCAGTTACTGTCCTTTCTGGCTTTCTTGGCGCTGGAAAAACAACGATTCTCAGCCACATACTCAATAACCGCGAAGGAAAAAAAGTGGCCGTTATTGTGAATGATATGAGTGAGATTAATATTGATGCCAATATGGTAAAAAGTGAGGTATCTTTAAGCCACAAAGAAGAAAAATTAATCGAGATGAGTAACGGATGTATCTGTTGCACCCTTCGAGAGGATTTACTACTAGAGGTCAATAAGCTTGCCAAGGACGATAAGTTCGATTACTTGGTGATTGAATCAACGGGCATTTCAGAGCCTCTTCCAGTCGCAGAAACATTTACTTTTGCCGATGAAGATGGCGTCTCGCTTTCGGATGTTGCCACCCTAGATACAATGGTAACAGTCGTTGACGCTGTTAATTTCCTAAAGGATTACGATGAAGCCAAATACCTAAAAGAATCTGGAGAATCTTTAGGCGAAGATGACGAAAGAAGTGTTGCCGATTTGTTGGTCGATCAAGTTGAGTTCGCCGATATACTTCTGATTAGTAAAATAGACTTAGTGGAAGCATCGGAAGTCAGTAGGCTAAAGGCGATCCTTAAAACGCTCAATACACATGCTCAAATTATACCCATCAGTCTAGGAAAAATTGATATTGATAAGGTAATCAATACGAATTTATTTGACTTTGAACGTGCTGAAAAGGCCCCTGGTTGGTTAAAAGAGATGCAAGGGGAGCATGTACCTGAAACTGAGGAATATGGAATTAGCAGTTTTAGCTATGTTGCTCGTAGGCCATTTTATCCTGAAAAAATTCATAATCTTCTGCATGACACTAAAAGGTTTGGTAAATTGATTCGCTCCAAGGGATATTTTTGGTTAGGAACGCGACCTGAGTTTGTTGGCCAATGGAATCAAGCTGGGGGAATCGCTAGATATGGTTTTGCAGGAAGGTTTTGGAAGTCGGTTCCAAAGCAAGACTGGCCCGAAGATCAAGAATCTTTGGACATAATAAATAAGCAGTGGGTAGAACCGTTTGGTGATATGCGGCAGGAATTAGTTTTTATTGGACAAAACCTGGATAAAGAAGGTATGACCGAAGCACTGGATGATTGCCTTTTAACTGATGAAGATATTCTTAAAGGAAAGGCGCATTGGGCGACCTTTAATGATCCATTTCCAGCATGGGAACAAATCCAATGAAACCATTAATCACTTCAACTGATGTTCCAGAAATATCCAATCAGCTCTGGAAAGGTAATGATGAAAACCATATTGATGTCCTCGCTGATATTTATCAAGAAAATACAAACATTGTTGTTTGGAAGCGGAGTCTCATCGATAAGTTGCTTGAAGCTTCAAATAGTATTCTTTCAACAAACCCTGATTTGGAAATATCCCTTGTTGTTTCTCCACAAGATACAGTTTCTAACCTCCAGGCAAGATTAGATTCATCAAAGATGGCGATGATCTTAATTGAAGATATTCACAAGCTTGTAAATATGTTTTGTGATCTTTTTGATCTTAAGCGCGTAGGCTTGAGATTAACCTCACTAAAACATGCGATGTGTCCAAGGTTCCATGTCGATAATGTTCCATGTCGACTGATTACAACCTACCAGGGTATCGCAACAGAATGGTTATCTCATGGTAATGCTGATCGAAGCAAACTTGGTGTTGGTAATAAGGGTAAGCCAGATTCACAGTCTGGAATTTATCAAGATGAAACTGATATTCAACAATTAAGTCAAGGCGATGTCGCTTTGTTAAAGGGTGAAGCATGGGTTGGGAATGAGGGGAAAGGACTTATTCATCGCTCACCTCAATTGTATGATCAATCATCTCGATTAATTCTTACAATTGACTTTATTGATGATTAAGTGAGATTATAAAAAAAGAATATTTTTTTTTAAAAATCTAATGAGTAAATATACAAATACCTTAGTCAACCTATCTTACTTATTCGGTATGGCTATTTTAATCCTCGGGTTAGTAGACAGAAAAATGCGCTTGATGGATGTCAGTGATGCCCAGTGGGTCATTCTTTCTTCTGTATTAGGTATTTTTTTCCCAATATTACTAAATGCACTTTTCTTTAAAAAGTTTTCAATGCACTTTTGGAATAAATTTTAACTAACTCGAAACTATTTAGTTAGGCGCTCATTCACATCCGCGGCAAAACCCTCATAAGTTCTTAAGGCGGTAACGTCTACTTTTACATGCTGACCCATGCGTTTCATTATGGGTAGATCAAGTAAAATCTGATCAAGCATTTCCATACTTTCAACATTCACTATAGCAATTACCCGGCGATCTCCAACGGCCTTCCATAGATCAACCACAACCCCTGCCTTTTTGGCTCCAACAGCGGCTGTTGCCTCTTCAGACCATATGTCAAAGAGGTCGTTTTGCGACATTTCGGCTGAATATTCAACACGAAAATCTAAATGAAATAACATTTTTTTCCTTTATTTGAATAATTAAGTTTTTAGTCAATAAATTTGTAAAAGCTGCATAAGAAGCTATATTTTTTAACATCTATCTCTTCAACCGCACCAGAATCTTTTTCACCGCCATCAATCTCAACCTCTACGCAGGCACCGACCTTTGCGTTACCATCTTCTTCATCAATTTCAGTTTCACTCGTAACTTGGTATGACTTGCCATCAATGACCCATTCACCTTCAAATGAATTCTCAGGCATGCTTTCTATTTTTCCGTAAAACTCTTCATCTGCAAAAGCACTACCCATAAAACCTAATAAAAATAACAATGATAAAATTTTTCTCATGACGATTCTCCTTTTTATAATGTAGTGATTATACCCGAAATGTTTTAAAGAAGAATGAACTCATCAAGCGATGTAGTTGTCATTGAGGGTATATCTCGCTTGTGGTTTTTTCTTTTTTAAAAATCATCAAAAGTGGTTTTACCCTTCCACAAGCGGGTACCTGTAGATCACTTAATCTTTACAACTTATGAAAAATACATCAACGTAATGTGCCCAGCTTGTTATATAAATGGATTCTTATTTTTAATTTTTGGGGCGAGTGGCGCGGCCATAGCAAGCAATCCCTATGTGATGTTGATAGCGGCTATATTAACCTTGATAGGATTTTATTGGATGTGGAAGGCATGGAAGAGAAGGAGTAAGGGCAAAGTAATGAAAAATGTTAAGACAACTATCATCTTCCTTTTAATTTTTTCTGCTGGCTTTATAACTGCTTCATTCTTAACTCATGGCTACTTTAAAAATGCTTATGAAAGTAAGGTTAATCAGACATTAAACCAACCTAATATACCAAACGAATAAGTACCTATTTAAATTCTCCCTCAGTAATTTACCTATAGTTCTAAGTAATATCTAAGACTCCTGTCTTTCCATATCTTAATCCCTAAATTTGACAGGACTTGTATTTATAAAAAAAAGCACAATATATATAAGGTAACTAAATAATGGAGAAATAATTAAATATGCGTTTTGATAGATTGACAACAAAATTTCAACAAGCAATTGCTGATGGACAAACATTAGCAAACGTAAATGATAATGCGACTATTGAACCCACTCATTTGCTTTATGCATTGTTAGAGAGACCAGACGGAGATGAATTATCATTATTGTCCTCTGCAGGTTGTAAAACTCAAAATTTGAAAGAGTCATTGAATAACGCAATTCAAAATCTGCCAAAGGTAGATTTAAAGGATGGTGAGATTGGTATCTCCCGAGAATTAAATAGCCTTTTAAACTTGACTGAAAAATTAGCCCTCAAACAAGGGGACGACTATATTTCAACTGAAATATTTTTGCTCGTACTAATGGATGACAAAAATCAAGCGGGTAAATTATTAAGAGAAGCTGGATGCAATAAAGACTCACTTAAAAAATCAATAATGTCGGTGAGGGGAAATGAAAATATCAACTCACAAAATGCTGATGGGCAACGTGAAGCCTTAAAGAAATATACTCAAGACCTAACCGAGAGGGCTCAGCAAGGCAAGTTGGATCCAGTTATTGGAAGAGATGATGAAATTAGGCGAGCGATGCAAGTCCTTCAAAGAAGAACGAAAAATAACCCCGTACTGATTGGAGAGCCAGGCGTTGGAAAAACTGCCATTGTTGAGGGGTTAGCTCAGCGTATTGTTAATGATGAAGTTCCTGAATCACTAAAGAATAAAAAAATATTATCGCTTGATATGGCTTCACTGCTAGCAGGTGCAAAATACCGAGGTGAATTTGAGGAGAGACTAAAGGCTGTTTTAAAAGAAATTTCATTGGAAAATGGACAGGTTATTTTATTCATTGATGAAATTCATACGATGGTAGGTGCTGGTAAAGCCGAGGGTGCTATGGATGCTGGGAACATGCTTAAACCAGCACTAGCTAGAGGTGAATTACATTGTGTGGGAGCTACTACTTTAAATGAATATAGACAGTACGTTGAAAAAGATGCTGCGTTAGAGCGACGCTTTCAGAAGGTTATTGTTCAAGAGCCAACTATTGAGGCAACAATTGCTATCCTAAGGGGGCTTCAGGAGAAATATGAAATACACCATAACGTCGAAATTACCGATCCTGCCATTGTGGCAGCAGCTGAGCTATCTCAACGTTACATTACTGATAGATTTTTACCAGATAAAGCAATTGATCTCATTGATGAGGCTGCCTCACGTGTGAAAATTGAAATTGACTCAAAACCTGAAGCTCTCGATAAGCTTGAGCGCAGACTTATTCAATTGAAGATTGAAAAAGAGGCGGTTCGAAAAGAGAAAGATGAGGCCTCAAAAAAACGCTTTAAAACAATAGAGCAAGGTATTAAAGAAAGTGAGAGAGCATTCAATGACTTAGAAGCTGTTTGGAAATCTGAAAAGATTTTATTGAGAGGTACCCATGACATTAAGGAAAAGATTGAGCAGACTAAACTTGAAATGGAAAAAGCAAATCGTGCTGGAGATTGGCAAGCAGTATCTAAAATTCAATATGGTGAGTTGCCCGAATTAGAATCTCAGTTAAAGGAAGCATCTAAGAATGAAAATAAAGCACAAAAAAAACCAAGGATGTTAGTCACTGAGGTAGGGGCAGATGAGATTGCAGAAGTAGTTAGTCGTGCAACGGGTATCCCTGTTTCAAAAATGTTACAAGGGGATAGAGACAGGCTTTTAAATATTGAAGAAAAACTTCACCAACGCGTAGTAGGACAAAATGAGGCGGTGACTACAATTTCTGATGCCATATTAAGATCAAGGTCAGGCTTGAGTGATCCAAATCAACCTTATGGCTCTTTCTTATTTTTGGGACCTACTGGCGTTGGAAAAACAGAGCTAACAAAGGCACTGGCTGAATTCCTGTTTGATTCTGAGGATCAGTTAATTAGAATTGATATGAGTGAATTTATGGAAAAGCACTCAGTAGCCAAGCTTATTGGGGCCCCTCCAGGCTATGTCGGATATGATGAAGGAGGGTATTTAACCGAAGCAGTCAGAAGAAAGCCATACAGCGTGATATTGCTCGATGAGGTTGAAAAGGCTCACCCTGATGTTTTTAATGTCTTATTGCAGGTATTGGATGATGGTCGATTAACAGATGGTCAAGGCAGGACCGTAGATTTTAAAAATACTGTCATTATCATGACATCAAACTTGGCATCTCAAATGATTCAAGCAAAGGCAGATGAAGATTATCAGGTTCTGAAGTTGGCAGTTATGGGAGAGGTTAAAAATTATTTTAAACCCGAGTTTATAAATAGAATCAATGAAATCGTAGTCTTTCATTCACTCGAGGCTAAAAATATTCAGTCTATTGCTAAAATACAGCTAGAAAAATTACGTGAAAGATTGCTTTCAATGGAAATGGATTTTGAAATTAATTCAGAGGCAATTAAAAAAATTGCTGAGGCAGGATTCGATCCAGCTTTTGGTGCAAGGCCGCTAAAAAGGGCTATACAATCTGAGATTGAAAATCCTTTAGCCAAAAAAATTCTGGCAGGTGATTTTCATGCGAAAGACAAAGTCGAGGTAGGATTTTCAAAAGAAAAATTTACCTTCACCAAGGCTTAAGGTATAAAAAATTTAAGTGGTAGAATAAAATTTTAAAGAGAAATAAAAAGATATGATTGAATTTGCTGAAGTTGCAACGGTTATTCAGCTAGCCGTTGCTCCTGCTTTCTTGCTGACAGGTATAGGGGCTATTTTGGCTGTCATGGCGACAAGACTCTCAAGAATTGTAGATCGGTACAGAATATTAAATGAGGGACCCAAAAAGCTCAATATGGAACACAAGAGGGAAATAGAGTATTTAATTAAACGCTCAAAGTGGACGCATTGGGCGATCGCATTAACAACCGTTTCCGCTCTCTTTGTTTGTGTGTTGATTGCGATGATTTTTATTGCGACAGAAGTAAGCTTTAATTTTGACCAGCTGATCACAATTTTATTTATTTTAGCAATGGCTTTTTTAGTTTTCGGCTTGTTGAGCTTTCTTAAAGAAGTTGACCTTTCCAAAGGCGTCATTAAATTTTAATAGACTTTAATTAACCTTTTAAAAACTTATTTAAAAAACCGATTTGTTTCTGACTTAAGAATTTTTACCAACAACAAAATTCCAATTAAATTAGGAATAACCATCATGCCATTCATCACATCTGAAAAATTCCAAACGAAGGCTAGGCTCATTGTGGCACCAACAAATATAAGAAGTGAAAAGATTACTTTATAAAAATGGACTACCTTAACACCGAATAGATACTCAATTGCTTTCTCTCCGTAATAACTCCAGCCAATAAGCGTTGAGAATGCGAAAAGGGCAGAGCATACAGCAACAATGGTTGCTCCTATGTCACCTAGAGTGGCCGCGATACTTCTGGCAGTTAATTCAGCAGCGCTGATACCTTCTGTCCACACGTCTGTTGTTAAGATAACTAATGCTGTGAGTGTACAGACAATAATCGTATCAATAAATGTACCCGTCATGCTAACTAATGCCTGCCTCACGGGATCATTCGTTTTAGCTGCTGCTGCTACAATAGGTGCTGATCCAAGTCCAGCCTCATTGGAAAATAGACCACGTGCAACACCAAAGCGGATGGCGGCGGCAAGAGTTGCCCCTACAAAACCCCCTGTTGCTGCATGACCATTAAAAGCATGGCTAAAGATTAATGAAAAGGCACCTGGTATTTCATCAAATCTTATTGCCAAAACAAATAAAACTGTGCCGACATAAAGTAGGATCATAAAAGGAACAAAAAATGAGGCAAATCTACCGATAGATTTTATGCCGCCAACGATTACGAGGCCAGCAAGTATGGCTAAAATACCACCCGTCCATATAGTAGGAATATCAAAAACATTGAGAAAAATGGAGGCAGTAGCATTTGCTTGAACCATATTACCTGCGCCAAAAGCCGCTAAAAAGGTACAGACAGCAAAAACAGAACCTAACCAAGGTAAGCCCGCTCCCTTAGCAATATAGTACATTGGCCCACCTCGCATTCCATTGGGACCTTTTTCACGATACTTAACGGCCAAAAGTGCCTCTGAGTACTTTGTTGACATGCCAAAAAGTGCTGTCAACCACATCCAAAAAATAGCACCAGGACCACCTAACGTAATCGCTGTTGCAACACCCACAATATTACCAATACCAACTGTGGCTGCGAGCGCTGTCATGAGTGTGGAAAAGTGCGAAATGTCACCATCCTGATCAGATTTACTAAACACAATTTTAAAGGCGAGCGGAAGTGTTCTAAATTGAATGCCTCTGAGTTGAAATGTTAAGAAGATGTGCGTCCCAAATAAAAGGATGAGTAATGGTGCTCCCCACATCCATGAGGCTAACTGACTTACAAATGACTCTAAGGCTTGGAGCATAGTTTTGATTTAAATTATATGTAATTGTAAAGATAACATAATTAAATTTTCTTTAATTAAATCCTGACAATTTTTATTTTCCTCGTCTACCTGTTAAATATTTATAGATACGGAAAAAAATGGAGCGAGATAGAAAAAAATTTATTACAGGAGAAATCCCATTAAAAATCCAAAATATCCTGCTTAAGTATGGAGAAAAGAAAAAGATTGGCATTGCCGAATATCTCAGGACGTTTAATCGATTATCACTGCGAAAAATTGCTGAAAAAATGGGTGAAGGAGCTATTGAAGAAATTGAATACCACTTAGATTGCTACCTAATACATTCTGAAAATAAAAAAGTCATTATCACTTCAGGTCAAACAACTTAAAAATTTATCGCAGAGAAATACCTCCTCCTGTTTTTCTTCTGCCGCCGGGCTAGTGCGAAAATCTAGCCACCAATTAAAAGGGATCGATGCTAAATGAACAAAAGGAACATTATTTTAACCATAATATTTTGCTTAATCGGTAATGTCATTCATGCTAAAAATCTTGTAACTAATGAACTAGAAAGTAATGACGAACAAAAAGAAATCGAAATATATGAAGATTGGGAGGTAGATAAATACAATAATATAGTTCGCTATAGCACTCATGGCAGCATAGTCCATGGACATCGTTTTGGATGGATAAAAAAGGCTGGTAATTGTGATACGGACATCCTTGCCACAACCATATCAACGCAAAAGAAAAATAAAGATCGACTTAATGACTTTAAAGGCGAAAATATTAATTTAAGAATCAATTTTCCTCAAGCAGAAGGCGAGGACCCAGCGATTATCAATACAGATTTGATTAGTATATTTGGTTTTACAAATCTGAAAATAGCCTTCCTTGGAAATTATATTCAAGGTCAGATGTTTGATTCTTTAATGGCATATTTCAATACAATAAAGGTTGAAGTTACCAACCCTCACAAAATTTATTTTGATATCCCATCAGATGAATATAGTCTGAATGGGTACGTTGCAGCAAAATTAAAAGCAAAGGAATTATGCGAAAATATTGTTAAAACAACAAGCCTATGAATACTAAATAAAGTGGTGTAGTTTACTTACAGGAGGAAGTAAATGACGAAAGAAAAGCAATCAAAACGACATCAGGCAACTGAAATTATTCAATTGTTTAGAGAAGGTCGTAGCGATGAAGCTTTGGTACTTTTTGAAAAGTATGGCTTTAGAAAAGAGTTTATAGGGTTTGCGGTCATAAGAGGGATAGATTATGAAGATGCGAGTGACCTAGTTCAAAAATTTATTATTGATAAACTTTGTATGAAATCAGATTCAATCGAACATATTGAGTATGCAAGAACCTGGATGTATATGGTTTTAAGAAATATGATTAATGATCAAGGTAGGGTACTAACTAAAAATAGAGAGGTTTCTCTTGATGAAGCTAGAGATCAATCTTATGAGGAAGCAACAGCTGAGAAAACCCAAACTAAAAGTGATTGTGTGCAAGAGCAACTTAAAATATTTCGTGATAAGGAACCAAAACATGCAGAAGTCGTGGATTATATTTTGAAAGATTTTGATGTTGAAGAAGTCAGGTTAACTATCGGTCGGTCCTATGGCGCCACAAGGCAGTTTATGAGTCAGTGTAGGAAGAAATTTAAGCCTTTTCTAGAGAGATGTTTAGAGATTAATGAGTAAAAAATGAAAAATAAAGATCAAAAAATATTACAGAATTGGATAGATACACTTCAAGGTATCAGTGTACGTGGTATGGATTCGAAGTCTAGATTGGAAGCACGCTTGCTGAAGAAAGCGTGGTTAGAGGAGAGTAAAAAAATTGAAAACAAAATCCCTGATCGCGATCCAGCTTTTTACCAAAATATTAAAGAGGCTTTAAAAAAGAAAAAGGATAAGGCAGCTTCAAAAAATTTATGGACATCTTTTTTTGAAAATAAATTTAAAGCATTTCTAGTTGTTATATTGGGAACCGGCGTTGTTTATGCTTCAAAGAAAACATTCGATGGATTGGTCTCTGTGGTTGAGGAGTTGAATCATGTTGTGCTTGCAAAGGATACAACTAAAACTAAAGCTGAAAAAGAAATTGAGGAAAACGGATTCTGGGATGAGCACTTCGATAAGCATGGCGGATTCACAGGGTTTTGGTCACGCTATATTCCAAAAATTAATGAGAGGAATATGCCAATAGTAGAAGTTGATAATTTTTGCTCTTACAATGCCTCCTTGAATTTTAATGCTTGTTTAGAATTGGCAAATCAATACAACTCAAATGCAAGATTTAATTTAGGATTAATGTATGAACTTGGCGTAAATGTTGATCAAAATTACCTTCAGGCATACGAGTGGTATAAAAAATCATCCGCCCTTGGAAATGAAGATGCCAGATCGAACATGGAGTACCTAATTAAAAAAGGTTTAGTTTATTAAATTTTAAAAATACTTCCTGACAATTGAACTTATTTTCGTCTACCTATTATCAATTTATATTTAAAAGGTAGGTTATGAAAATAAAAAGTTTATGTTTAACGTTCGTTCAATTACTTATGTTCTCATCTCTAGGTTACGCAAATGAGAACTGCCAAAATGGTGACTTTTGGCAAACATGGTTTAAAGAAAGTCAGTTTATTGGTTTTGGAAACCCGCCTACAACAAATCAAATCGGTAATGCTCAATTAGAAAAAGCCAATCAGTATTATTTCGGCAACAATTTAACTAAAGACTATGCAAAGGCGCTAGAGCTCTATAAAAAAGCTTCAAATAATGGCATAGACGAGGCTAATTTTAGTCTTGGCTTGATGCATCACTACGGCAAAGTTAAGTCAGTGAGTTATCAGGAGGCTTATGATTTCTACTATAAATCGGCTAAAAATAATAATCCTGAAGCACAATTTAATCTTGGCTTGATTGAGAGATATGGGCTTGGTAGACCCATAAATATGGAGAATGCATTCAATTGGTTTGAAAAATCATCTCGACAGCAAGTATCTCAAGATAGATATCAATGTAATGAACTAAGAGAAGGACTTATTGAATCTCAATATAATCTGGCGCAAATGTATCACTATGGCCTGGGTACTCAAAAAAATCTCACTTATGCTGCAATGTTATATGAGTTAGCAGCAGAAAAAGGCATGAAAGAGGCCCAGTTTAATATTGCGCAAATTTTACATTATGGTCCTGATGAATTACTTAACTACGAAAAGGCTTATAGTTGGTATCAAAAAGCAGCAAATCAAAACTTACTAGAGGCGGAATTTAACCTTGGCCTTATGCATCAATATGGCCGTGGTACCTTTCAAGATTATGTATTAGCAAGGCAACATTATCTAAAAGCAGTTCAAGCTGAAATAGCTGAGGCAGAACTTAATCTCGGTTTTTTATATTACTACGGACTTGGGGTGCCAGTGAATCCCTCTGTTGCATTTGAATACTTTAAAACTGCCTCTAAAAAAGACCTACCTCAGGCACATTATCACCTTGGGTTAATTTATAAAGATGGAAATGGAGTCCAAAAAGATGATCTAGAGGCAAGTCAATGGTTCAAAAGAGCCTCCTCCTTAGGTGTCATTGAAGCAGCATCAATGGTTAAACAGATCTCAATGAGAGAATCAAAAGTCAAAATAGAATCAGAAATAGCAAGAAAAGGGACAGCATCATGATTAAAAATTATTTAGTAAAAAGTATAATTATATTGCTTGCTGCTACCACACTCTTTCTCGTTCTTGATCAAAAGGTAGATGAAAGAATTGCAATAATGCAGAAGATAAACAATAACCCAACAACATAGTGTGGTTTTGTATTTAATCACAAGATGTATAATGATTTTTTAAAAATTAAACACTATGGATATTAAATATGAAATCACTCAGAAGCTACCTTGTTTTTTCTATCATCATTTTTTCAATTTTTTTACAAGGATGCACAACAGTCATAAGTGCTGCCGGTGATAAGAGAGATTTATCTACACAATACGATGATGAGAAAATTGGCTTTGCTTGTACTAGTGATTTTTCTGATATTAAGGGCGAATTTAGAGCGAGTTGTAATGCTTACCAGGGTAAGGTTTTAGTAACAGGGCAGGCAGCCAATCAAGCAATTATTGATAAGGTAATTTCAACCGTTAAGAAAATTGAGAATGTGAAGGCTGTTTATAATAAGATGACTGTTGGACCTAACAATACATCTTCAGGCATTGCTGACGATGTTGAAATTTCAGCCAAGGTAGTTGCGACTCTTCTTGATACTGACGGTGTATCTAAACTACACACAAGGATATATACCGAGAGTGGAGTTGTTTACTTGATGGGTATAGTCACACAATCAGCTGCGAATATAGCAATTAAAGTAACAAAGGCTATTGAGGGTGTTAAAAAGGTTGATACAACTCTGTTAACAATACAATAAATATTTACGAGGAAGTTACAAATGAGCCTAGAAAAAAGACAAATTGATATTGGTATTAATGATTCAGATAGGCAACAAATTGCCGAAGACCTCTCAAAGCTCTTAGCAGATACTTATACGCTTTATTTAAATACGCATAATTTTCATTGGAATGTGACAGGTCCAATGTTTAATACTTTGCATTTAATGTTTATGGATCAATATACCGAGTTGTGGAATTCGGTTGATGTCATCGCAGAAAGAATTCGCGCCCTAGATCAATTTGCGATTGGCTCATATAAAGATTTCTCTCATTATTCATCTGTTAAGGATGCACCCTCAAATCCGCCTAAGGCAGAGGAGATGATTGCACTTTTAGTTGAGGGTCATGAGACCGTGATTAAGACTATTCGAAGTATTTATGGGTTAGTTGAATCAGCCAGTGATCAGGCAACAGAGGATATGTTGACACAAAGAATAAATGTTCATGAAAAAACTGCGTGGATGCTTAGAAGCCTTCTAGAAAAATAATCCTAAATAAATCAAAGCTAAAATTTAGATAACATACCTCTTATTTTAGCTTAATTTGTTTCACCATTCTTATGGATGATCCTTTATTAAAAGATCCATTTTTCATATCATCAGCAAAATCAATAACCACTCCAACAATGAATATTACTGTAATATTTATTTCCATCAAGATAACCAAAGATAATATTTTATGAAAAAAACAATAGATATTAACAATCCAGAAAATGACCAGTTTCTTGAGATCATGCGAGAGTTGATGGAAACGTCAGAGCTTAAAAAAATAATGCCAGCAATATCTATGTTTGGAAGTGCAAGAACCAAAGCGACAGATAAGTACTATCTAATGGCTGAGGAGGTCGCATATGATTTATCTAACCTAGGATTTTCTATTATCTCTGGTGGTGGCCCAGGAATAATGGAGGCTATCAATAAAGGTGCTTACAAGGGGAAGTCCAACAGTATTGGCCTAAATATTATCTTGCCTCATGAGCAGGAACCAAATAGCTACCAAGATATTAGTTTTAACTTTAAATATTTCTTTACTAGAAAGGTGATGTTTGTGAAGTATGCATCAGCATATGTAGTTTTTCCGGGAGGCTTTGGAACGCTTGATGAATTATTTGAAGTGATGACTTTGATGCAAACTAAAAAAATACAACAGTTTCCAATTATTTTAGTTGGTAATGACTTCTGGTCAGAATCATTAGTATGGATAAAAAAGCAATTGCTGGGAAATAACCTTATTGGCGATAAAGACTTAAATTTAATTAAACTTGTCGATAATAAAGATGATATCAAACAATGTATAGAGGATTTTTATACAAGCGAGGGTAATAACTATTGTCTGATTGAACACAAAAACTTACTATAGTAAATATTAAATCTAAATAGTAGAGTGCCTAAAATTAAAAAAACTACCAAAAATGAAATAAAGTTAATTATCAAAAAAGAATTTTTTGAGATAAATTTTTTTGGTAATTGGACGGCAGATTCCTCTAACCCTGGAGTGGAAGAATTACTTTCAAACCTGGCCGACTATCCTAAGATTAAAAATCTAACATTTTCTACGAAAAAGTTAGATTCATGGGATAGTTTTTTTATGTCTCAGTTAATACTAATCATCGATTTTGCCGAGAATAAAAAAATCACTGTTGATATACAATCCCTTCCAAAAGGTATCCAAGGGCTCCTAGCGCTTGCTTATTCTGTTCCAGAAAGGGATGGGGCAAGAAAACAAAAGAAAAAAATATCCTTGATTGAATTAATCGGAAAAAGTTTGTTGGGTGCAAAAGTTGAGCTTACAAATTTAGTTACCTTTCTAGGGGATCTCATTCAAAGCGCATTTTCCCTAATCAAAGGAACAGGGCGTTTCCGTTTTGTTGATTTGATGACATATATACAAGATTGTGGGCCTGGTTCATTACCTATCGTCAGTCTAATTAGTTTTTTAGTGGGTCTGATATTGGCATTTGTAGGGGCACTCCAATTGTCATTATTTGGGGCCCAAATGTATTTGGCAGATCTCGTTGGATTAGGTATGACGCGTGAAATGGGAGCGCTTATGGTAGGCATTATTATGGCTGGTCGAACGGGTGCCTCATATGCTGCCCAGATTGGTACGATGAACGTAAATAGTGAGATAGATGCCTTAAAAACAATGGGGTTTAATCCTATGGAATTTTTAGTGATGCCACGTATGTTGGCATTAATTTTAGTGATGCCACTGTTATGTCTCTATGCCGACTTTATGGGTATGTTAGGAGGAGCAGCTGTAGCTATCGGCTTGTTTGATATTTCCTCAACAGAGTATTGGACAAGAACTGAATTAGCTGTCCAATTTAAAGATGTACTAGTTGGTTTATTTAAAGCATCAATTTTTGGGATATTAATTGCCTACTCGGGATGTATAAGGGGTATGCAATGTGGTCGAAGTGCTTCAGCGGTTGGTGATGCTGCAACATCTGCAGTAGTTACGGGAATTATTTTAATCGTTATCTCAGATTCACTAATCACGATAATATTTAATCAACTTGGAATATAAGTAAATGTCACAAGCTTGTATTACGATAAAAAAAATGACCATGGCTTATGGTGATTTCATCATCCAAAGAGATTTGGATTTTAAAATCAATCAAGGCGATATCTTTGTCATCATGGGGGGGAGTGGTTGCGGTAAAAGTACCTTGATGATGCACCTGATTGGAATGATTGCACCTTCAAAAGGTAGCATTTTCTATGGTAATGAAAATTTGTGGGGCTCTAATGCTTCAAACCAGAAATTATTATTAAATAAGACGGGAGTCCTTTTTCAAAGCGGTGCCTTATTAAGCTCTATGACATTGGGTGAAAATATTGCTCTACCAATTTCTGAGCATACCGAATTAAATAAAAAAAATATTCAAGAAATCGTTGACTACAAACTTTCCCTTGTTGGTCTGTCAGGCTTTAGTGATTTTTATCCATCTGAAATTAGTGGCGGCATGCAAAAGAGGGCGGGGCTCGCAAGAGCGATGGCGCTAGACCCTGAAATTTTATTTTTTGATGAGCCATCCGCTGGCCTTGATCCGATAAGTTCTAAATTACTTGATGATTTGATCTTAAGTTTAAGGGATAATTTAAATGCTACTATAGTGATGGTGACGCATGAGCTCGCAAGTATATTTGCAATCGGGAGCAATTCAGTTTTTCTTGACCCGGAGACTAGGACAATGATAGCTGAGGGCGACCCAAAAAAATTATTGAAAACATCTCAGGATGAGAGAGTAATTAAATTTTTATCAAGAAGTAAAAAATTATGAGAATATTAAATTAATGAGTAAACAAGTAAGCCCCACGTTAATAGGTTCATTTTTTCTTGCCGCCTTAGGACTTGTGATTATTGCTATTTTGATGTTTGGTGGAGGTAGTTATTTTAAAAAACATCATCAGTTTGTTTTATTTTTTCATACAGAAAATAATTTAAATGGCTTAAATGTAGGGGCGCCAGTCAAGCTTGAAGGAGTTAAGATAGGTGAAGTCAAGGAAGTCGCCCTCTTACTTGATGAAAAAACGCTAGAAGTTGTTAAGCCAGTGGTAATTGAGTTAGATTACTCAAATATTATAAACGATGATGACGATGATACTCACGATTTTGAATCAAAGGATGGTGATGCGCACAATGAATCAACTAAGAATTTTATTAAAAAAGGATTAAAAGCGCAATTAAAAACACAAAGCCTCCTGACAGGTTTGTTGTATATTGAGTTTCAATTCAGCCCTCAGGATGAAGTGGTGATGAGTGGAAAAAATTTTCGAGACTTACCTGAACTTCCCACTACAACAAATGCCACTGAAGATCTAAAAAGGGAGGCCCAGGAAGTAGCAGATAGAATTGGAAAACTGCCTCTTGAAGAGATTGTTGAGGATTTAGCAGTCAACATGAATGAGATAAAGGTGATATTGACATCACAGTCACTTAAAGAAAATCGTCAAGGGGTTAATCAATCGATTAAAGAGATGGAAAAGTTGTTAGTAAACTTAAACGAAAACTTTACACCACTCATGTTAAATTTAAACGGGACAATGAAGGATACTCGGGTCGTCGTTCAAGAATTTTCAAGGGAGATAAAGCCTGTCTTAAGCTCCTTAGAAAAAACATTAAACAAGGCAACTGAATTATTATCAGAATCGCAATATGCAGTCCGCTCATTTGAGGACCTTTCATCGCCTGAAGCACCACTTTGGCAGGCATTGGAGGCTCTTAAAGAGGCGGCTGAATCCACTAAAAATTTAACAGATACGCTGGAAAGAAATCCTGAGTCAATAATTTACGGTAAGGGTGATGAATAAAATGAATCTATACATAACTAAAAGACTTCTTAAATATACTTTTTTGTCATGTTTAACATTTCTAATTTTAAGTTGTGCTAAAAGCAGTAAGCCTGTTGAGTACTATATGCTGGATGCCTCAGTTGGAATAGACAACAATCAAGCTCTAAAGGGCGATGAAGGCCCCATGATTGGATTAGGCCCGATTAGATTGCCGGAATACTTAGATCGGTTTCAAATGGTTGTCGCTGTCTCTGAAAACAAGTATAAGTTGATAGATGGTCATCGTTGGGCAGAAAAATTAGACCAAAATATTTCCTTAGCATTATTTAAGACCCTCCCTTCACAGTTAGGCACAGATAGAATGATTCGCTATCCCTGGCCACAAAGACCAGGTGTTGATTTTCAAGTCAAGATTGATATTTTAGAGTTAAATATTGATCAAAATGGAAAAAGTCAGTTGATAGCTCAGTGGTCAATTAAAACTAAGGACAAAACAATCTTAAATAAAAGATCAACATTTACAGCGCAAGCTTCAACAACGGATATTGATAAAATGGTTCAAGCACAGAGTGAGTGTCTGACTCAACTTGGTCAAGAAATAGTAGTAAATCTCAAACCCTTACTTAAGTAAAAAATACTTTGGAACAAGTCCGTATTTCAAAAATATTATCAGAGCTTGGCTTATGTTCCAGAAGAGAAGCTGATGAATATATAAAGCAAGGCCAGGTTTTGCTTGATGGAAAGGTAGTTAACGAACTAGGGACTAAGGCTTGTCGCTCACAAAAGGTTGAGCTAAATAAGAAGGGCAAACTTAAACAATCAAAAAAATTAACCATTCTTCTTAATAAACCCGTGGGTTATATTTCTCATCTCGATGATGATAAAGAATTTAAACCAGCCTCAGACTTAATAAATCCAGATAATTTTTTTTCGAATGAATTGAATGATCGTGATCCTTTATTTAATAGAGAGGGGTTAGCTCCTGCGGGACGACTAGATATTGACTCTACAGGACTGTTAATTCTGACTCAAGATGGCACAATGGCTAAAAAAATTATTGGCGAGAACGTCGTTGTTGAAAAAGAATATCTAGTGAAGGTGCAGGGTGATTTAACTGATGAAAACTTAAGACTTTTAAACCATGGACTGACTCTAGATGGTTATAAGTTAAAGCCTGCAAAAGTCTCCTGGCAAAATGAAAATCAACTGAAGTTTATACTCATTGAAGGACGTAATCGTCAAATTAGAAAGATGTGCGCCATGGTCGATCTTAAAGTTACCAGTCTAAAAAGGGTTCGTATAGGGGATATTAAATTAGGGAATTTGCCATTAGGGCAATGGCGTTTTTTAAAAAAATAACTAGCGTTTAGTTTCTGACGCGCTTTCTTCTGGCGTCATTCCCGTCATAATGACCCGGTTGTTTGATGGTTCTTAGGAATGTCTCAAACACATTGTATTCCTCAACCTCATATTTTTCTTTTATATCTTCGTCCGGTATATCATTTGAAACAATAACATCATCACCAAATTCCCAATTTGCCGGTGTAGAGACGTTCAGCTCTGCAGATACTTGAAGCGCCTCTAATGTTCTTACAATCTCATTAAAGTTACGGCCAATATTTTTAGGGTAAGTCAGCATTGCTTGGATATTTTTTTTTGGATCAATTATAAATACAGCTCTAATGGTTGACTTATTTTCACCTCCCAAAGATCCTGCATTTGGTAATGCTTTTGGATGATACATTCCATAAAGCGTTGCAACCTCTAAATCTGGATCAGAAATAATAGGAAAATTAACATCAGTATCACCTTCTATTCCAAGAAGAAGATTCTTTAAATCATCCGTTGTCGTTGTTTTATTTTTATAATTATTAATTACCTCAACCCATTCAAGATGATCTTCAACTGAGTCTGCACTCAATGTCAGTATTTTTGCATTTCTTTTCTTAAGTAATGGTTGCAACTTTGCCGCTTCAGCGAGTTCAGTTGTGCATACAGGTGTGAAGTCTCCAGGATGGGATAAAAGAATAACCCACTGACTTTGGCTCCAATCATAAAAGTCTAATTCACCTAATGTAGTATTAGCTTTAAAATTAGGCGCTTTATCACCAATCTGGAGCGCATTAGCCTGAAGAGTAGGTAATACAAAGAAAAAAACTAATATTTTTGTAATTAGTTTAAAAGATAATTTCATATTTAATTTTGAAGTTCATCTCTGATCGTTGCAAAAGCATTTATCGCCTTATCTAAATCTTCTTTGGTATGTGCGGCAGAAATTTGCGTTCTTATTCTTGCCTTACCTTTTGGTACAACAGGGTAGAAGAATCCAATTGCATAAATTCCATGTTCAAGCAGCTTTTGACTCATGTTCTGAGCTAATTTTGCATCACCAAGCATCACAGGGACAATAGGATGATCCCCCTCATCAACATCAAAACCTGCTTCTTGCATTCCTTTTCTAAAGTAATGAGTGTTCTCCTCTAAAGTGTCTCGTAATTTAGTTGAAGATTGTAAGATTTCTATAGCTTTCAGAGTGCCTGCACAGATTGAAGGAGCCAATGTATTTGAAAATAGATAGGGTCTTGAGCGCTGTCTTAACATATCAATAATTTCTTTTCTGCCAGAAGTAAAACCACCAGATGCACCCCCTAGAGCCTTACCGAATGTGCTAGTAATGATATCAACCCGATCAATTACATTGCAGTATTCATGAACCCCTTTACCTGTTTTACCCATAAACCCAGTTGCGTGACAATCATCATGATGAACCATTGCATCAAACTCATCAGCGAGATCACATATCTTATCCAGTTGTGCAATTGTTCCATCCATTGAAAAGACGCCATCTGTTGTGATCAGGATTCTTCGAGCACCTTTTTCTTTAGCTTCAACGAGTTTTGATCTAAGATCGCTCATATCATTATTCTTGTATCGATATCTTTGTGCCTTTGATAGCCTTACTCCGTCAATGATCGATGCATGATTAAGCTCATCAGATATCACCGCATCCTCTGCAGTTAAAATTGTTTCAAATAACCCACCATTTGCATCAAAACAGGCTGCATAAAGAATGGTTTCTTCCATCCCTAAAAATTCACTGACTTTTTTTTCTAGTGTCTTGTGAATTGTCTGTGTACCACAGATAAATCTGACTGATGCTAGGCCATATCCCCAGTTATCGTAGCTATCTTTAGCTGCTTGGATAATTCTTTTGTCATTGGCTAACCCTAAATAATTGTTGGCACACATATTGGTTACATGCTGGCCACCTTCTAGTGAAATAAGGTTTGTTTGATTAGAGCTGATATTTCGTTCAGTCTTCCATAGCCCAGCGTCTTTTATTTCCTCCAAATCACTAGCTAAACTTTCTCTTATTTTTTCAAAACTCATTTGATTCCTTTAATTTAATTAATCCAGTCAAGAATAACTTTTCCAGATTGTCCTGACCTCATCACATCAAAACCTTCTTGAAAATCTTTATATGAAAAACGATGGGTAATAATTTTTTCAAGAGGTAAACCAGATTGAACCATCATTGATCCCTTATACCAAGTCTCAAAGATCTCTCGCCCGTAAATGCCTTTAATAGTTAGTCCTTTGAATACAACCATATCCCAATCAATACCTGATCCTTGTGGCATAATTGCAAGCATTGCGATGTGGCCTCCATTAATCATTAATTCTAACATTCCACTAAATGCAACTGGAGATCCAGACATTTCAAGACCGACATCAAAGCCTTCGAATATCCCTAATGATTCCATTAATTTTTTATCAATCTTTTGGCTAGAGACATTAATAGTAATGATGTTAGGGACGATATCTTTAACCAGTTTCAAACGATATTCATTAAGATCTGTGATAACAATATTTCTTGCCCCAGCATGTTTAGCGACCATCGCCGCCATAATACCAATAGGCCCGGCACCGGTTATTAAAACATCCTCACCCACCATATTAAAAGATAAGGCTGTATGTACCGCGTTGCCATATGGATCAAACACTGATAATAGATCAGTTGATATTTCTCTGCTTGGCTTAAAAACTACTTTTGATGGAACTGAAATATACTCGGCAAAAGCACCTGTCCTGTTTACCCCAACTCCAATTGTATAAGGGCATAAATGAGGTGTTCCTGCTAGACAATTTCTACAACGCCCACAAGTAATATGTCCTTCTCCTGAGACAATATCGCCAACTATAAGGTCTGTTACATTGGACCCAAGTTTTACGATTTCTCCAGCATACTCATGACCTGTAGTCATAGGAACTGGGATAGTTTTTTTTGCCCAGTCATCCCAATTGTAGATATGTATATCCGTCCCACAAATAGCTGTTTTATGTATCTTAATTAATACATCATTATTTCCCACATCTGGTTCAGATACGTCTTCTAACCATATACCTTCTTTAGCATGACTTTTAACAAGTGCTTTCATTGATTTCCATTAACTAAATAATCCTAAATTATATGACAAATAAGCTTTCGTTAATTAATTATCTTCGGACAATATTCTATTTTATAAAGACAATTTTTATAGTTGATTGTTCAAGATTTTTAAAGCAAACAAAAAGGGTAGAAAAATTGAAAAAATGGGTATAAAGTGATTATGTATTAAAAATTTATCAGGAGTACGTTCAAGAGATTTTAAATAACATTCTTTAATCAATTTTCGGAGGTATTTATGGATATAAAACAGTTGAAAAGCAGACACAAAGAGCTTGATGAAATCATCGAGTTGAGTTTTAAAAATTACGTGCCTGATCTCAAAATTAGAAAATTTAAAAAAGAAAAGTTAAGAATTAAGGAGCAGCTAGAAAAAAACTAGTACTTGTTAACTGTTAAGCTACACTAAATTTAAGATTTTATTATTTACTGATTAATTTGTTCATGCATCTTTGATGTAATAATATAAATTTGCATATCATTTTCTTAATTGAAATTTAAAAAAATTAAGATTTCCCCATATAATGCTCAGACTATCAGCATATAAAAAAGTATGAAAAAAATTAAAATTGTAGTTGTTGGCTTAGGGTACGTTGGATTAAGTAATGCTTTATTATTGGCCCAAAAAAATAGAGTTCTGGCTGTTGATATAAATATTGATAAAGTAACGCTTATAAATCAAAAAAAAGCACCTCTTTCTGATCAGGAAATGGATTGCTTTCTCGCAAACGAAACATTGGACTTAAAAGCAACCCTTCCTTCTGATGAGTTTTTCGAGAATTCAGATATAGTGTTAATTTCAACACCAACAAATTATGATGAAAATAGCAATTGTTTCAATACTGATTCTGTTGAAGAAACAATCAAAAATGCCTTAAGTGAAAATCCAAATATAACAATTATTATAAGATCAACTGTTCCTGTTGGCTTCACTGATAAAATGATTGAAAAATATCAAACAAATGATATCTATTTTGTTCCTGAATTTCTCAGAGAGGGTAGGGCGCTAAATGATAGTCTTAATCCATCTCGAATTATTATCGGTGGTTCAGGTAAGAAGTTTCAGCTTATTGAATCAATATTTAGAGACGGGGCAAAGAAAAAGGATGTTGATGTTCTCAATATTAGTGCGTCTGAAGCAGAATCATCCAAACTTTTTTCAAACACTTATTTGGCGATGCGAGTTGCTTTCTTTAACGAGCTAGACACATTTGCACAAACAAAAAATTTAAATACAAATAATATTATAAATTCAATAAGCCTTGATCCAAGAATTGGTTCTGGTTACAACAATCCATCTTTTGGTTATGGCGGTTATTGCTTACCGAAGGATACAAAGCAATTGTTAGCCAATTACCAAAATACCCCTCAAAAACTGATGGCGGCAATTATTGAATCTAATGAATTAAGAAA
>CBFHKG010000013.1:0-14579 GCA_965656355.1 Methylophilaceae bacterium
CTGTTCCTAGTACGAGAGGACCGGAATGGACAGATCTCTGGTGGACCGGTTGTTACGCCAGTAGCATAGCCGGGTAGCTAAATCTGGAAAAGATAAACGCTGAAAGCATCTAAGCGTGAAACTTGCCCTAAGATGAGACTTCCCTTGCACTTTAAGTGCACTAAAGAGTCGTTCAAGACCAGGACGTTGATAGGTCAGGTGTGGAAGTGCAGTAATGCATGAAGCTAACTGATACTAATTGCTCGTGAGGCTTGATCCTATAACCTTAAAACTTATTAAGGTTATGTTGACACTAAAGCAAAACGCAATCAAAACACATTAATTTACTTCTTAACATATTGAAAAAGACATGAGTTATTTATAACTCAAACAAGTTTGCTTGGCGGACATAGCGAATTGGACCCACTCCTTTCCATTCCGAACAGGACAGTGAAACGATTCTGCGCCGATGATAGTGTAGTCTTTTCTACGCGAACGTAGGACACTGCCAGGCTTCTAATTTAAAAAACCTCACCTTAGGGTGGGGTTTTTTTTTATCAGGAAAAATTCCTGAAAATTAAATTCCCATAATTTTTATAGGGTTATTCTTTATAATATCGGACTCTAAGAAAAATATTGAATATGACTAAAGGCAACAATTTTTTTAGCGAGTTAAATTTAACGCATGCGATTATATTATCTCTAATCATTCATGCACTTTTTGTGATGAAATTTCAAATTTCAAATTTCAATTTAAAGCCAAAACCTGTTGTTGATATTATTTTTAATACTGAAATAGTTAAACAAGTAGCTCCCAAAGTCATCCCTCAACAAATACCCAAACCCATTATTAAGCCAAAACCTGTTATCAAACCAAAACCCATAGAAAAACCTAAACCAATACCCAAACCTATACCTCAACCAATTGTAGAGCCTATAGCTGAACCTATCGTCGAACCAATAATTGAACCCGTTATTGAGCCTTTATCAGAGTCAATTGAGACTAATGAAGTAACTCAAATAAGTGAGCAAACTCCAACGTCACCGAACCCACAAGTAGTAAATAACTACAGCAATCTCTTAAGAGCACATATTGCTAAACATAAAAAGTATCCTAGAATTGCTCAGCGCAGAAAAATGCAAGGTGAGGTTGTAATCGCAATTCAAATTGGAGGAGATGGTTCTTTAATATCAAAAAATATTCAAAAAAGTAGCGGCCATAAAGTCTTGGATAAAGAGGGGATGAATATGATGGAAAAAAGCAAACCCTTTCCTGTGCCACCTGATACATTAAAAAATAGCGTGACGAATGTAGTTGTTCCGATTGCGTTTAATCTAATTTAATTTACTGCCAATTATCGCGTAGTGTTGTAGTTCGATTTAAAATAATATCTTCAGGTTTTGATATGTCATCAGCAATAAAGTAACCATGACGTTCAAATTGATATTGATCACCAGGAATGATTGTCTTTAAATTTTCTTCAATTTTTATTTCTTTCGTAGTTAAGGAATTTGGATTTAGGTCGTCCAAGTAATTATTATTTTCGCCAGGATGCGCTTCTTTAAATAATCTATCATACAAATTAACCTTTGCATTAACTGCATATTTGCATGATAACCAATGAATATTACCTTTAACCTTAATCGCATCTGCACCAGGTGTCCCTGATTTAGTATCAGGTAAATAGTCACAAAATATTTTGGTTATATTACTATTTACATCTTTTTCAAAACCAGTACATTCAATCACAAAACCGTACCTGAGTCTTACTTGTGCACCAGGTGATAATCTGAAGTATTTAGCAACTGGGACCTCCATAAAATCCTCCCTATCAATCCATAATTCTTTTGTAAGTTTGATAGTCCGCTTACCTAGATCTTTATTTTTTGGATGATTTGGTGCAAAACAATCTTCTTCTTGATCATCAGAGAAATTATTAATAATTAGTTTAACAGGATCCAATACAGCTACGCGACGATGTGCAGATTCATTTAATACCTCGCGCATACAATCCTCTAAAATAGTGTAGTCAATCCATGAATCTGCCTTGGAGACACCAATCCTGTCAGTAAATAATTTAAATCCACTAGGTGTGTATCCCCTTCTTTTTGAACCAACAAGTGTCGGCATTCTTGGATCATCCCAACCCGATACATGTTCATTTTCTACTAGCTCAATCAATCTTCTTTTGGATAAGACAACGTAAGTTAAATTAAGTCTGGCAAATTCATATTGTTTTGGGAGTGGATCTGAAAAGAAATTATTTTCTTTTAGGCGTTTTAATAACCAATCATAAAAAGGCCTTTGATCCTCAAACTCAAGCGTACATATAGAGTGAGTTATGCCTTCAAGCGCATCCTCGATAGGGTGAGCAAAGGTATACATCGGATAAATTGACCACTTATTACCAGTTTTATGGTGAGAGACATTTTTAATTCGATAGATTGCTGGATCACGAAGGTTAATATTTGGCGAGGCCATATTGATTTTTGCTCTTAGTACCATAGAGCCATCTGTATGCTTACCATTACGCATCTCTTCAAACAATTTTAGATGTTCTTCAATGGGATGATTTCGCCATGGTGAATCTTTGCCAGGAGAAGTGAGCGTACCTCTGTTTTCTCTTATTTCATCAGCATTTTGTTGGTCGACATAAGCAAATCCTGATTTTATTAGAAGAGTAGCCGCCTCATACATAAAATCAAAATAATTACTAGCGTAATAGAGGTTAGTGTCATTATTAAAATTCCAATCAAATCCTAACCACTTTACATTTTCAATAATGCTATCAACATATTCTTGATCCTCTTTTTCAGGATTTGTATCATCGAACCTTAGATGACAGGCGCCAGAGAAATCTTGAGCTAAACCAAAATTCAAAAAGATACTTTTAGCATGGCCTATATGAAGATAACCATTGGGCTCAGGTGGAAAACGAGTTCTGATTTTGGCCTTATCTAGTTCGCCTTTTGATTGATGATTGCTGTTTCCAGGTGATTTATTCCACAATTTATTTTTATAGAGATTATTGGAAATATCTTTTTCAATTTTTGCTCTAATAAAGTTTGAGGAGCTTGATATTTTATTCTGTGAGTTTGTTGCCATTAAGATATTTTACACTGAATGTGATTAACTTTAGTTGAATTCTAGCGCATAAAGGCGTGTTATGATTTTAAAATTATTTAAGCAAGGTAGTTTTTTTGGCAAACCTTTTATTTGAAATTATTGAATTTCTTGCGGATGGAAAATTTCATTCAGGTGAGATGATGGCCAAAAATTTTAATGTTTCCCGTGTTTCAATTTGGAATGCAATTGCTAAAGCTGAAGATGTGGGAATTAAAATTTTTTCTGTGAGAGGAAAGGGTTATAAGTTACAACACCCCATCAGTTTATTAAATGAAAAAATAATAAAAAATGCCATGGGTGAGGAAGGCAGTTGGTTTGATATCAAAGTACTTGATTCCATTGACTCAACAAATAATTATTTATCAAAGATTGCGGCTACTGGCCATCCTCATGCTTCAGTAGTTGCTGCAAATATTCAAACGCAAGGAAAGGGAAGAAGAGGGCGTCAATGGCAATCTGCTCTGGGTGAGAGTTTAACTTTTTCCTTTCTGTGGCGCTTTACGAAAGGTGCGGCAGGTTTATCTGGCTTGAGTCTGGCTGTCGGTGTTGCTTTAATTAGAGCATTAAAAAAAATCAATATCTCAACGGCGCTTTTGAAGTGGCCAAATGATATTTTAATCTTTGACGAGGGTGTTTATAAAAAACTTGCAGGAATTTTAATAGAGTTACAAGGTGATACTGATGGACAAAGTGCTGCCATCATTGGCATTGGTTTAAATTTAAATCTTTCAAAAACACAGCTAGAAAAAATTGATCAACCTGCAACTGATATCAATAATTTATTATCAGAAAATATTGATAGTAATTTTTTTATGGCGATTATCATTAAAGAGCTTGCACAGGTTCTTGCTTCGTTTGAGTCAGATCAGTTTAAGCCATTTAAAGATGAATGGCTGAGCTATCATGCTTTTCAAGATAAGTTAATTGATATTATGCTGGGGAACTCACAAACTATAACTGGAAAAGCAATTGATATCAGTGACACGGGTGCATTGATTGTGAGAACAGATGAAGGCACAAAGTCATTCGCATCTGGTGAGGTATCTATTCGGAGTGCAGAGTAATGTACCTTCTAATAGATATTGGAAATACACGTATTAAATGGCAGCATCGTGATCAAAAAAATATTATTTCATCAAATGCTGTTTTGGTTGAAGATTTTATGGATATTGATTTAACAGAAATTAAATCCTTGAAAAAGATCATAGTATCCAATGTCAATCATTCTATAGTTCTTGATAAGTTGAAAGAAAATTTAATACATTTTCATTGCCCAATTATCGAAGTAACTTCAGAATCGAATGAAGAGTTAATTAACGATTACACGGATCAATCAACCCTTGGTGTTGATCGATGGTTGGCAGCGATGGGTGCCTGGAAGATATATGGTAAAGATACAATTGTAATAAATGCTGGAACAGCCGTAACTGTTGATCTCATTCAAATTGACAAAAAAAGAAAAGCGCATTTTAGAGGAGGAATGATTTTACCTGGCATTGCTATTAGCTTGGGCATATTAAATAACAGCACTAACTTAATCGATACAGAAATAGGGGAGAGCCAATATCCTAGCTTAAATACAAAAGATGCTGTGACAACAGGGATATTGACGAGTATTCAAGGTGCTGTTAACTTGGTTTGTAAAAAGTTGCCTTCAGACTTACCTATATTATTATCTGGGGGTGATGCTGATTTAATTTTTTCTCAATCAGAAGAAGATTGGAAATCAAGAATAAAGATAGAAGGCGATTTAATTTTTGAGGGACTAATGTCCTACGTATAAAAAATTATCTTTTTTTGATATACAAGTCTGTTATTGAACCTTCTTTTATTTCAGATGCCATTGCGACTGACTCAGAAAGCGTTGGATGTGGATGAATTGATAATCCAATATCATGAGCATCAGCTCCCATTTCAATTGATAAGACAGTCTCGGCAATAAGCTCCCCTGCATTCGTTCCTACAATACCTGCACCAATAATTCTATTTGTTTTTTTATCAAATATAAGCTTTGTCATACCTTCTGTTCTATTCGTCGAAATAGCTCGACCACTTGCAGCCCAAGGAAAAACTGCTTTTTCAATTTCAATCTCTTTTGATTTGGCTTCATCCTCAGTTATTCCTGCCCATGCTATTTCAGGATCAGTGTAAGCAACTGAGGGTATTGTCATTGCCTGAAACTCTACTTTCTCACCTGCAATGACTTCAGCCGCTACCTTGCCTTCGTGGGTTGCTTTATGGGCGAGCATAGGTTGGCCAACGATATCCCCAATGGCATAAATATGATCGACATTCGTTTTCATTTGTTTATTAACATCAATAAAGCCATGTTCATCAACTTTAACACCTGCTTTTACTGCATCAATTTTATGCCCATTAGGTTTTCTCCCCACAGCAACAAGCACACGGTCAAAGGTTAACTTTTCAGGCGCATTATCTCCTTCAAAATGAACAACAACTCCTTCTTTTGTCGTCTCAATATTTGTGACCTTTGTGTTTATCCATATATTTTCAAAACGTTTTTCCATTCTTCGATGAAGAGGTTTCACGATGTCTCTATCACACCCTTGAATTAATCCATCACTTAACTCCACAACTGACACTTCACTTCCAAGAGCATCATAGACTGTTCCCATCTCAAGACCAATAATTCCACCACCAATAATGAGTAATTTTTTTGGGATATCTCTAAGTTCTAATGCACCTGTTGAATCCATGATTCTTTCATCATCTGGTGTATTAGGGATCTTAGATGATTGTGAACCAGCCGCAATGATGGCAGATTTAAATCCAATGGTTTTCTTAGTTCCATCTTTGAGGTTAACGATAATTTGATTTGGAGAAGAAAATTTACCCTCGCCTTCAATTACTTCAACTTCTCTTTGTTTTGCCATTTGGGATAAGCCCATTGTTAATTTTTTAACTACTTTATTCGATTTCCAATTTCTAAGTTGGTCCAGATCAATCTTGGGTTGAGAAAAAGAAACGCCATGGCTAGCAGTGTCCTCTGCATCAGTAATTACTTTGGCGGTATGCAGAAGTGCTTTTGAAGGAATACAGCCCACATTAAGACACACTCCTCCTATGGTCGTGTACCTTTCAACAAGAGCGACCTTCAAACCAAGGTCAGCAGCCCTAAAGGCGGCAGTATAACCACCTGGTCCAGAACCTAAAACAGCCACATCGTATTCCTTATCACTTTTGTCAACTTGAGGTGCGGGCTGAACCTCTTTCTTTTGGGAAGTTTGTTTTTTTTCTTCTGACGCTTTTTCCCCAGAGGAGTTTTCAATTTCTGGATCAATAGACAAAATCAATGAACCTTCTTTAACTTCATCGCCAACTTTAATGTCTATAGATTTAATTAATCCTGATGCAGGAGAGGGAATATCCATTGAAGCCTTATCTGACTCAACGGTTATTAATGAATCCTCGATATTAATCTTTTCACCTACTTTAACCATAATCTCAATCACCTCAACGCTGTCAAAGTCACCAATATTTGGGATGTGTATTTTTTTTAATTCTGCCATATGATCTAGAGAAGGAGTCGTCTTACATCAGATAGCATCATACAAAGATGACTCGTAAACCTTGCACCATCTGCACCATCTACCACTCTATGGTCATACGAAAGTGATAACGGCAACATAAGCCTAGCTTCAAAATCTTCACTACTCTTGTTAAAGACAGGTTGCATAGAAGCTCGAGATACACCGAGTATTGCCACTTCAGGGCAATTAATGATAGGGGTAAATTTTGTACCACCAATTCCACCTAAACTTGAAATTGTAAAACAACCGCCCTGCATTTCATCCATTTTTAATTTTCTTGCTCTTGCTTTCTCTGAAAGGTTACCCAGGTCCTCAGCAATATCGATTACATCCTTTTTTTGAACATCCTTAACTACAGGCACCACTAGCCCATCAGGGGTATCGCAGGCAAAGCCAACATTGTAGTAACTTTTCATGATTAAGTTATCTCCATCCGGAGATAGTGAGCTATTAAACATTGGATATGCCTTTAATGCATTCACACTCGCTTTTATTAAAAAGGCGAGAAGCGTTAATTTTGCTCCCCGTTTCTCAGCTTCTTTTTGCATGGATTTTCTAAAAATTTCTAAATCGGTTATATCGGCATTATCAAACTGTGTAACATGCGGGGCTGTCACCCAATTTCTATGAAGATTTGCACCTGATAATTTTTTAATTTTGGATAATGATTTTGTTTCAACCTTACCAAACTCAGAAAAATCAATATTTGGCATTGGGATTGGGGCAAAGCTTGCACCCATATTTTCACTTCTCGGTTTTGTTAATTCACCTTTAACAAACCTTTCAACATCCTCAATAAGTATTCTATTTTTATTACCACTCCCATTTACAAAGGAGAGATTTACACCTAGATTACGCGCGAACTTCCTAACAGATGGGCTTGCATGCGCTTTCTTATTTTCATCATTATGTACACTTTCACCAATTGGAATAGGAGTTTCATTAGCTACCTTTTTTTGTGGCGGCTCCGGAGCGGGACGTGATGGGGTGTTTGTAACCTTCTCTATATCTTCTTTTTTATCATCTTTAGGTGAAGATTTTATTTCAGATTTAACATCAGATTTAGGTTCTGAAACCTCAATCATACCAATCAAGCTCCCTTCTTTAACTTTATCACCTACCTTAATTTTAATATCTTTTATGACTCCATCTTTAGGCGCTGGGATATCCATGGAGGCTTTATCCGATTCTACCGTGATCAATGGCGTATCAAATTCAATATTATCCCCTACATTTACTAATACTTCGATGACATCAACACTATCGAAATCACCTATATCTGGAATAAGAATTTGTTCTGCGCTCATATTTATAAAGATACCGGATTAGGTTTGTCGTTCATTATTTTGTACTTTTTAATAGCACTTAATAAAACTGATTTTTCTATTTCTTTTTTTTCAGTTAATGCTTTTAAAGCTGCGATTACAATATGATTCCGATCAACCTCGAAAAAATCTCTAAGTGCTTCACGACTGTCAGAGCGTCCAAACCCATCAGTCCCTAATGAGATAAATTTATTAGGTAAGAATGTAGCAATTTGTTCTGCAAATGATTTCATATAATCTGTGGCGGTTATGATGGGTGACTCCAAATCTACAATTATTTCATCTAAGGTGGATTTTTTTTCAGCTTTATCAGGGTTAAGCATATTCCATCTTTGGATTTCAAGCGCATTTCTTCTTACTTCTGTGAAGCTTGTGACACTAAAGACAGTTGAGCTGATATTAAAGTCTTTTTCCAAAATGCTCGCCGCTTCAATAACTTCTCTTAATATAACGCCACTTCCCATTAGCTGAACTTTTGGCCCCTTCGCTTTATTTTCTGAAAATTTATAAATTCCCTTAACTATATCTTCATTAATATTTTTTGGCATCTCTGGATGAGTGTAATTTTCGTTCATTATGGTGATGTAATAGAAAACATCTTCCTGATTTTTGATCATCCGTTCTAAACCATTCTGAATAATTACCGCTAATTCATAAGAAAAGCATGGGTCGTAAGATATACAGTTTGGGATAGTTGCAGAAAGCAAATGACTATGCCCATCCTCATGTTGAAGACCTTCTCCATTCAGGGTGGTCCTACCGGCTGTCGCACCTAATAAAAATCCTCTAGATCGAGAGTCACCTGCTGCCCAAGCTAGATCACCTATTCTTTGAAAGCCAAACATTGAATAGAAAATATAAAACGGAATGGTTTGAATACCTGAATTACTATAAGAAGTTGCGGCGGCAATCCACGATGAGAAAGAGCCCGCTTCATTAATACCTTCCTCTAAAATTTGACCATCTTTTTTTTCTTTATAAAACATCACTTGATCGGAATCTTGGGGCTCATAAAGCTGACCTACAGATGAGTAAATACCTAACTGTCTAAACATTCCTTCCATTCCAAAAGTCCTTGCTTCATCAGGAACAATCGGTACGATAAATTTTCCAACTTCTTTATCTTTGACGAGGGTAGTTAAAATTCGGACAAAAGCCATTGTGGTAGATATTTCTCTATCTCCCGAACTCTCTAATTGTTTTGAAAAAGCATCAATAGATGGAACATTTAGTTTGTTCCCTTGTTTTTTTCTAATTGGTAAAAAACCACCTAAAGCATTCCTTCTCTCCATCATATATTTCAATTCAGGTGAATCTTTACCTGGTTTATAGTAAGCAAGATTTTCAACTTCTTCATCACTTATAGGTAAATCGAATCTTGTTCTGAATGTTTTAAGTGACTCAATATCCATACTTTTTTGTTGATGGGTTATGTTTTGCCCTTCACCAGCATCACCCATGCCATAACCCTTAACTGTTTTTGCAAGGACGATAGAGGGCTGACCTTTGTGAGCAACGGCAGCTGCATAAGCAGCATAAACTTTATGAGGATCATGACCCCCTCTATTTAGCCTCCATATATCCTGATCCGACATTGCGGCTACTCTTTCTTTTAATTCTGGATACTTGCCGAAGAATTCTTCACGGGTAAAGGCGCCACCTTTGGCTTTGAAGTTTTGAAATTCACCGTCAACACATTCTTCCATCCTTTTTTTCATTAAGCCATCTTTGTCCATGGCAAATAGCGGATCCCAATAAGAACCCCAAACAACTTTAAGGACATTCCATCCGGAACCTCTAAAGTTTGATTCTAACTCCTGAATAATTTTGCCATTACCTCTGACGGGACCATCTAATCGCTGCAAATTACAGTTCACTACAAAGATTAAATTATCTAGTTTTTCTCTAGCAGCCAGAGAAATAGCACCTTGTGATTCAGGCTCATCCATTTCTCCATCACCACAAAATACCCAAACCTTTCTGTCTGAAGTATCAGCAATACCTCTGTCGTGTAAATATTTTAAATAACGTGCTTGATAAATTCCCATTAATGGACCTAGGCCCATAGACACTGTTGGGAATTGCCAGAATTCAGGCATCAACCATGGGTGTGGGTAGCTGGATAAGCCATTACCCTTGGTTTCCATTCTGAAATTATCTAATTGTTCCTCAGTCATTCTTCCTTCAAGGAATGCGCGTGCATAAATACCAGGAGAAGAGTGGCCTTGGAAATAAACTAAGTCTCCACCAAATGATTCATTTTCAGCTCTAAAGAAGTGATTAAATCCAACGTCATAAAGTGTAGCTGCTGATTGAAAGCTTGCAATATGTCCACCAATGCCTGGCGATTTTGTATTAGCTCTCAATACCGCCATAATCGCATTCCATCGAATTAATGCGCGAATTCTTCTCTCCATGCCAGGATCACCTGGGTGCCTTTGTTGAAGATGTGTGGGAATTGTATTTACATAAGCTGTTGTCGCGTTATAGGGAAGGTTTGAGCCTGAACGACGCGCTTGATCAATCATCATTTCAATTAAGAAATGGGCACGTTCCGAACCTTCTGCATCAATCACAGAGTTGAGTGCTTGTCTCCATTCCTGGGTTTCTAATTCGTCGTTATCAAGACTTAGATCCATATACTTTACTAATCCTATGAAATTTAATCAATTTATAATGTTGACCTTAATAAATTATTTAATAAGATAGAATTAAATATAATTATAAGTGTCTAGTGGCATGTAATTAAATGTAATTTTCAAGGTTTTGGCTTAATTGGTCAAGCTTTTTTTGGTATAACTAAGAAAGTAATTTTTTTCTAAGTGATTGTTTTTAAATTATTTTAAGGATTTTTTGAATGAATATTAAAGTTACAAATAATAGCAAGTTACCTACTGAATCAAATTTAAAGAAAAATTTGCATTTGATTATTTTATTCGATGAAAAAAATTCAAATCCTCTGTTTGCCGGTGTTCTTAAAGCAAATATTAAAAGACAAAACGGTAAAATTACGGACTTAAAAAAAACAGCCTTATCAGCTGAATTAGATAATGGGAGTCTCGTTACTTGGCTAATGGTTTCTGAGAAAAAAAGTACATTTCAAATACAAACACTATTAAGGAAAGCTCTTGATAAAATACTCTCGGAAAATCCAAAAACTTTAGCAATTGTCAATGAATCAAAAAATAATGACGTTTGGCTAAAGCAAGCCGTCTATGTCGCATCAGTAAATTCTCAGGACCTTCCAAATCTAAAATCAGGTGCTAAGAAAAAAAATCTTAAATCAATCAATACTTTTGGAGGTTTAGCAAAAACTAGCTTTAAAGATGTTGAGGCATTAGTTGCAGGTAATACCCTGACAAGAGAGTTGACAATCACACCACCAAACCAATTAACTCCAACAATTTACCGTCAAAAAATAAAGAAGTTATCAAAAGAAAATGGTTGGAAGGTAGAAGAATTTGCTATGCCAAAATTAAAAAAATTAGGTGCAGGTGCTTTTTACGCGGTGGCACAAGGTTCTGAGCCTCAAGATGCGGCGATCGTTCATCTTACTTACTCGCCGAAAGGCGCAAAAGATACTATTAGCTTGGTTGGAAAAGGTATTTGTTTTGATACAGGTGGACACAATCTAAAGCCAGCAAAATTTATGAGTGGTATGCATGAGGATATGAACGGCTCAGCTGTTGTTTTGGGCATATTAAAAGCTATAAGTGATGCCAAAGTAAAAGTTAAATTAGATTGCTGGTTAGCAATCGCACAAAATCATATTGGCCCAAAAGCTTATAAACAAAACGATGTAGTCAAAGCGCTCAATGGTATGACAATTGAAATTGTGCACACTGATGCAGAAGGAAGAATGGTATTAGCTGACACACTAACTATGGCTTCTAGAAAGAAACCAAAAGCAATTATAGATTTTGCAACACTCACAGGTTGTATGCATGTCGCTATGGGAGATCGATATAGTGGTGTTTTAAGTAATCATTCAGCCCTAGGCTGCATGGCGGTTGGCGCTGGCTCTGATATAGGAGAGAGAGTTACGGCCTTTCCATCTGATGAAGATTATGAAGAAGATTTAAAGAGTCAAATTGCAGATATTAAGCAGTGTACGCTTGAAGGTGGGCCAGATCATATCCATGCGACTCGTTTCTTAGGTCGATTTGTTGAAAATAAGGTTCCGTGGTTGCATGTAGACTTATCATCAAGTAATCGAAAAGGCGGTTTGGGTGCTGTTGCAAGTGAAGTTAATGGTTTTGGTGTGAGTTTTGGCGTCAATATGATTGAAAAATTAATGAAGATTAAGACCCTCTTAATCTCTTAATTTTTTAAATATCATATTATAATGCGCCGATGGATGAATCTTATTATAGCCAAATTGTTTTAAGAATTTTTCTAGCATTAATCGCTGGCATGGTGATTGGTTTTGATAGCTGGAAAAACAGTCGTAATGCGAGCATTAGAATTTATGGTGTTGTGTCTGTATCTGCCTGCATGATAATCATGTTAATAAATCTTGAAACGTCGGAACATCCAGAAGCTTTCAGTCGAGTTTTAGCTGGATTAATTACAGGTCTTGGATTTTTAGGTGGCGGCATTATTATGCGAGCTTCCGATACACATAAGTTGTTTGGATTAACAACTGCTGCAACGATATGGGCTTGTGCTTTAATTGGAGCATGTATTGGGGCCGGGCATTATTTTATTGCTTTAATTTCTCTTCTGGCGGTGATCCTATCGCTTTACGGTAATCTAGATAAGCAAATGCGTAAGGTATTTAAAAGGTAATCTTTATTTAAGAGTTACGTTCAAATGCTTCTAAGTCGGTCCTGATTTCTTGCGCATGATTCGATGGGGAAACATTTCTATAAACACGTCTTACTACACCATCAGGGTCAATAATGAAGCTCTGTCTTTTTGCTAATTTAAAAATAAAGAAATTGTTTAAAGCACCATATTTTTTTGCAGTTTCTCCATCAGGGTCAGAAAGCAACATAAAGGGAAGGTTATATTTTTCTTTAAATTCTTTATGTGAGTCACTTGAGTCAATACTTATTCCTACAACATTGGCATTTAATTTCTTAATCTCAGTAAAGTTATCCCTCAGCGAGCAAGCCTCTTTAGTGCATCCAGGTGTGTCGTCTTTAGGGTAGAAAAAAACTAATAACCACTCACCTTTGAATTCTTTAAGAGATACTAATTCTCCATAAGAATTTTTTAGCTTAAACTCAGGCGCGGCCTTACCTAGTAATTTATCTTCAGATCCAAAAGCTGATTTTTTAAAAATAAAAATCAGAGTAAGAACAATAGCTAAAACAAAAAAAACTTTTATCATATTAAAAAAACCTTTTTATTATTTTTTTAAGATTAAAAATATTTTAGTAAGTTCACATAAACGAAAATTCATATAAAAAAATCTATCGTTTAAAATAATTTTTAAAGAAAAAATATTTTCTAAATGAGCCTTCAAAAATCTTAAAGTAAAATCTTGAAAAAGGAAGAATGCATTTTCGCCAACCCCTCAGCTGTTTTTTTTTAAACCTTTCATTTCCAATGGCTGACTTGAATGATTGATCCCATGTTGCTACAGGTGGCATTATAGTAAGTATCTCGATATCTGTTCTCCATGGCTGACCCATTACCAAATCGACGGGACACCATATTTCATCCATTGCAGATAGTAATTTTTTAGCTCCCCTTAAGGTTACGATATAAGCATAAGCCCCACCCGGTGCAGTAGAAAGTCTTACTAATTTATAATTTTCGCATAGGTCAGCTACAGTTTTTTTCATTCTTTTATTTAGTTTAGGTTTTGAAAGCAATCTAATCAACTCCCAATCGTATGAACATTTAAGCAAGTCATTAATGCTTTTTTTAAAACTATCTAAAAAAATAAAGTCATCTTCTAAGACAAGCGCCTTTTCAATTTTTTTTGAAACTATTTTTTCTAAAACTAATTTATGTGAATTAAAGCAACCAAACTCTCCAAGCGTTAAATCCCTCCCAAAAAAAAATCTTCTCTTCCAGCTTGTATATGTTGAGGGAAATTTACTTGGCTTGCCATTAGCAAAAAAGAATTCATAATTCTCGCAGATACCTTTAAGTTGTTTTTTTGATTTATTTTGCCTGCTAATTTCATCAGGCATTGTTATAACAAAAGTGGGAAGTTTTTTTAGTAAAGAACTCATATGGTCAAATTAGGTATCTTTTGTTTGTATTAATAATTTTACTATAAACCGGCAAGCAAAAGAGTTAAAATATCCCCCCCGACTTTACTTTGCCTTCGTAGCTCAGGGGATAGAGCATCCCCCTCCTAAGGGGAGGGTCGCACGTTCGAATCGTGCCGAGGGCACCATTCTCTCTGACTGGCTACCGGTTGTAGCTGTAAGGGTTTCAGAAGGTTTTCACCTACAACGCGGTATCCTACGAAGGCTAGCTTAATGCTTGGCGATGGTGATGAGGGCTTGGTTGAGTATGAGTATGACGAAGCTTTTGTAAATAGCTTAGGGTCTTTTGGAAACACTGAGCTTTACTTAGGCGATGTTAGAGTTCCACCAATGGCTCCTGATGATCCTGCTATGATTATGTTTTCCTTCA
>CBFHKG010000014.1:0-10957 GCA_965656355.1 Methylophilaceae bacterium
GGTTTGCGATTCGTGAAGGTGGCCGAACAGTTGGCTCCGGTGTTGTAGTAAAAGTTATTGAATAAGATAAATTAAAAAAAAAGTGTTCTGAAATGAACATTCGCTCATAAAAGGAAAATTATAATGGCTTCACAAAAAATACGTATTCGCTTAAAAGCTTTTGATTACAAATTAATAGATCAGTCTGCACAAGAAATTGTAGATACTGCAAAAAGAACAGGAGCTTTGGTCAAAGGCCCAATCCCGCTTCCAACTAGGAAAGAACGATTTGATTTGTTACGTTCGCCTCATGTTAATAAAAAAGCAATGGATCAATTTGAGATAAGGACTCATCAGCGACTAATGGATATTCTTGAGCCAACAGATAAAACGGTTGATGCTCTGATGAAACTAGATCTTCCAGCTGGAGTAGATGTAGAAATAAAGTTGTAAAATTAATTAGCGTTAGTTATAATAGCGCTCTTTTTAAAACAAGCTAATCAATTGTAATTAGTTTGTAAAATAATAATTATAAGGAAATGATCATGAGCTTAGGGCTTGTAGGTCGCAAGGTCGGAATGACTCGCGTTTTCACTGATGATGGAATATCAATTCCTGTTACAGTGCTCGAGGTAGTCCCAAATAGAGTGACCCAGATTAAAACTATTGAAAGTGATGGTTATCAGGCAGTGCAAGTTGCTTATGGTAGTGTTAAGCCATCTAAGTTAAACAAAGCCACTACCGGTCATTATGCCAAAGCTGCTAAAGAGGCAGGCGTTGGCTTAAAAGAATTTAAATCTAATTCAACTGATGATTTATCAAGCCACACTATCGATTCTTCTTTTTCTGTAGATATCTTTGAAAAAGGACAAAAAGTTGATGTATCCGGAGTTACTATCGGTAAAGGCTTTTCTGGCGCACAAAAAAGACATCACTTCAGATCACAAAGAGCTACACACGGCGTTTCAATCTCACACAATTCTTTAGGCTCAACCGGACATTGTCAAGATCCTGGTAGAGTTTTTCCTGGTAAGAAAATGTCTGGGCAACTTGGCTCAAAAAGAAGAACAACACAAAATCTTGAAGTAGTCCGTATTGATTCTAAAAGAAATCTAATTTTGATTAAAGGTGCAATCCCTGGTTCAAAGGGTTCTGATATTGAAATCAAACCGGCTATTAAAGTAAAGGTAGGTAAATAATGGAATTAAAACTAATCGACAGCAAAGGCAAAGAAACCAAAAAAACTGTTAGCGCGTCTGATAACGCGTTTGCTAAAGATTTCAATGAAGGTTTAATCCATCAACTTGTAACCTCCTATATGAATAATGGAAGAACAGGCACTAGGTCGCAAAAAACTCGTGCAGAAGTTCGTCATACAACTAAGAGACCTTGGGCACAAAAAGGAACAGGTAGAGCTCGAGCTGGAATGACTTCAAGCCCAATTTGGCGAGGTGGAGGCCGAGCATTTCCAAACAGACCAGATGAAAATTTTACTCAAAAACTAAATAAAAAAGCTTACCGAGCAGGTATGAGATCTATTTTATCTGAAATCGTCAGACAAGATAGATTGACGGTGGTTGAGAAGTTTGATGTTGAAACTCCAAAAACTAAAAAGTTTTTAGAAAAGATTAATACATTGGGTGTAGAAAATAATGTGTTGATATTAATTGATGAATTCAATGAAAACTTATACCTCTCATCAAGAAACATACCACATGTACTCGTGGTTGAAGCTAAACATGCTGACCCTGTTAGCTTGGTGCACTTTCAAAAGGTAATAGCAACATCAGCTGCAATTAAACAATTAGAGGGGATGTTCGCATGAGCGTGAATAAATCATTACAAGCTGTTTTAGCTCCCCAGGTCACTGAAAAGGCAACTATGGTTGCTGATAAACATAACCAAATTGCATTTAAAGTAAAAAAAGATGCAACAAAAAAGGAAGTTAAAGAAGCTATAGAATTAATGTTTAAAGTTGAAGTCACGGCTGTCAATATTTTAAATATGAATGGCAAGACTAAAAGGGCTGGAAGATTGATGGGTAAAAGAAATGATTGGAAAAAAGCCTACATAAGTCTAAAAGCTGGACAAGAAATTAATTTCACCGGCGAATAAGGGTATAGGGAATAAATAAATGGCTATAATTAAAGTAAAAGCAACGTCACCAGGCAGAAGAGGTTTAGAGAAAGTGGTAACACCTGGTCTTCATAAGGGCAAACCGTTTAGTCCATTATTACAAAAAAAGATAAGAGGATCTGGAAGAAATAGCTCTGGAAGAATTACAGTAAGACATCAAGGCGGTGGTCACAAACAGTTCATTCGACTGATTGATTTTAAGAGAAACAAAGATGGTATTCCAGCTAAGGTAGAAACAATTGAATATGATCCGAACAGATCATCACATATTGCGCTTCTGTGTTATGCAGATGGCGAAAGAAAATATATTATTGCGCCAAAGGGAATCTCCGTTGGTGATGAATTGTTAAGTGGAAATGAAGCTCCATTTAAGATAGGAAATTCATTACCGTTAAAAAATATTCCTGTTGGAAGTACTGTGCATTGTATTGAGTTAAAACCTGGTAAAGGAGCACAAATTGCCAGATCAGCAGGCACTTCAATTCAACTACTTGCTAGAGAAGGTATTTACGCACAGCTCAGACTTAGGTCAGGAGAGGTAAGAAAAGTACACGTTGATTGCAAAGCAACAATTGGTACTGTTGGCAATGAAGAGCATTCACTAAGATCAATTGGTAAGGCTGGTGCAACAAGATGGAGAGGTATACGACCTACGGTTCGTGGTGTTGTTATGAATCCAGTAGATCACCCTCATGGGGGTGGTGAAGGAAGAACATCTGGTGGTCGACATCCTGTTAGCCCATGGGGAACCCCTGCAAAAGGCTTTCGAACACGTAACAATAAACGTACGGATAATATGAGAATAAGTCGTAGACCGTCAAATAAAAGGTAAATAAGAATATGTCTAGATCAATAAAAAAAGGACCATTTGTAGATGCGCATTTAGCAAAAAAAGTTGAGGTAGCATCTGAAACTAGAGATCGGAAGCCAATTAAAACTTGGTCAAGAAGATCCACTATCCTTCCTAACTTTATTGGCTTAACCATTGCAATACATAACGGCAGACAACATACACCAGTCCTAATTGTTGAAAATATGATTGGACATAAACTTGGAGAGTTTGCTGGAACAAGAACGTTTAAAGGCCATACTGGCGATAAAAAAACGAAGGAATAATAAATTATGGCTATTGAAGTTTCTGCAGTACTTAAAGGTGTAAGGATATCTCCTCAAAAAGCGAGGTTGGTTGTTGACTCTATTAGAGGGAAAAAAGTAGATAAGGCGCTTGATATATTAACCTTCAGCCCAAAGAAAGGCGCTGAAATTGTTAAAAAGGTTGTCGAGTCTGCCATAGCGAATGCAGAAAATAATAATGGGGCTGATATTGATGAGTTAGCAATTAAAACCATTTATGTGGATAAGGGAACAGTTTTAAAAAGACAGCGTGCTGGAGCTAAGGGGCGCGGTAAAAGAATTATTAAACCGACCAGTCACATTACTGTGACTGTGGGCAATTAAAAGAGAGAATTATGGGACAAAAAATAAATCCAACTGGTTTTCGTTTAGCTACTAATAAAAATTGGTCTTCGCGATGGTATTCAAATAGTAAAAACTTTGCCGTTCTTTTAAACAATGACATAAAGGTTAGAGAGTTTCTAAATAAGAAACTCGTGAATGCTGCGGTGAGCAGAATTTTAATTGAAAGACCTGCTAAGAATGCCAAAATTACTATTTTTTCTGCGAGGCCAGGTATTGTCATTGGTAAAAAGGGTGAGGATATTGAATCTTTAAGATCGAGCATACAAGACTTAATGGGTATTCCTGTTCAATTAAATATTGAAGAGGTCAGAAAACCAGAGATTGATGCTACGTTAGTTGCCCAAAGCATTGCCCAACAGCTAGAAAAAAGAGTGATGTTTAGGCGTGCTATGAAAAGAGCGATGCAAAATGCCATGCGTTTGGGTGCACAAGGAATAAAAATAATGAGTTCTGGCAGACTTAACGGGATTGAAATTGCCAGGTCTGAGTGGTATCGGGAAGGAAGAGTCCCGCTTCATACGCTTAGAGCCGATGTAGATTACGGTACAGCTAGAGCACAAACACAATATGGAATTATTGGCGTTAAAGTTTGGATATTTAAGGGTGAGATTTTTGAGGACCCAACACTACCGAAAACTGCTACAGAATCTCAAGTCGAAAAAGTAGAGACACTTGAAAAACCAAAGCCTAAAAAAACAATTAAGGCTGCAGTGAAAAAAACAAAGCCTACAGAAGAGATTAAAAAACCTAAAGTTTCTGTAAAGAAAAAAGATGAAGCAGAAGTAGAATCCACAAAAACAAAAAAAGATGAGAAATAAAAATGTTACAACCTACTAGACAAAAATATAGAAAGCAGCATAAAGGACGAAACCGAGGACTTGCTTTAACAGGGAATAAGGTTAGTTTCGGTGACTTTGGACTCAAAGCTACTGGTCGCGGAAGAATTACTGCCAGACAAATTGAAGCTGCAAGAAGGGTAATGACAAGACACATTAAGAGGGGCGGTCGAATCTGGATTAGAATTTTTCCTGATAAGCCTATTACCAAAAAACCAGCAGAGGTAAGGATGGGTAAGGGTAAAGGAAGTGTCGAGTACTTTGTAGCTGAAATACAGCCTGGAAAAATGTTATATGAAATGGATGGTGTTGATGAAGCAACAGCCAAAGAAGCATTTAGACTGGCCGCAGCGAAACTTCCGTTGTTAACAACGTTTGCATCTAGACACATCGGTGGTTAAGGAGATAATTATGAAAGCTTTAGATTTGAGAAAGAAAAAGAAAGAGGACCTTGATAAAGAATTGATTGAGCTTAGAAAAGCTCAGTTCTCTACTAGAATGCAAATATCGACTCAACAATCGAACAAGAACGATCAATTAGGCAAAATAAGAAAAGATATTGCAAGAGTAATGACAGTTCTTGCAGAAAAAGGGGATAGTTAATCATCATGGCTGAGACAAAAAAAATAATAAGGACGCTAGTGGGTAAAGTTGAGAGTAACAAAATGGATAAAACCGTTACTGTAAGAGTCCCAAGACTAGTTAAGCACCCTGTTGTTGGTAAGACAATCAAGTTATCAACAAAGGTACATGCGCATGATGAAAAAAATGAAATTAATGAGGGTGATCTTGTTGAGATTACAGAAGGAAAGCCCGTCTCAAAAAATAAATCTTGGGTTGTTACAAAAGTAGTTTCAAAAGCAGTTCAAGAGAATTAAGTAAATTAATGTTTTACTTGAGAAAATAGTAGCAATAACTTATAATTTTGCTCTTTTTGGCGTTCAGATAAATATTACAAGCTAACGCCCCAATACTGACCGTGGCTTTGGCCTAATAAAGTTTATAAGGCTGGATTGGTTAAACGGATTAAGTTGGAGAATATAAATGATACAAACACAATCTAGATTAGATGTCGCCGATAATACAGGTGCACGCTCAGTAATGTGCATTAAGGTATTAGGTGGCTCAAAAAGAAGATATGCCGGTATAGGAGATATTATTAAAGTGGCCATTAAAGATGCTGCACCTAGAGGTCGTGTAAAGAAGGGCGAGGTTTATTCAGCTGTTGTCGTAAGAACAGCTAGCGGGGTAAGAAGAACAGATGGTTCTTTAATCAAATTTGATGGTAATGCCGCTGTATTGTTAAATGCGAAACTAGAGCCAATCGGGACTCGTATTTTTGGCCCAGTCACACGTGAACTAAGAACAGAAAAGTTTATGAAAATTGTGTCTTTAGCCCCAGAAGTTATTTAGGAGTTTATAAAGTGAATAAAATACGTAAAGGTGACAAGGTAATACTTAATACAGGAAAAGATAAAGGAAAGCAGGGAATTGTTCTCAATATCTTGAAAAATAACCGTGTGGTTGTTGAAGGTTTAAATATGGTAAAAAAACATACAAAACCAAATCCTGCTAAGGGAGATCAAGGTGGTTTGGTAAGTAAAGAGATGCCAATCAATATATCGAACATTGCTATTTTTAATACGAAGTCGAATAAGACAGATAAAGTAAATTTTAAAGAATTAAAGGATGGGAAAAAAATTCGCATCTATAAATCTACACAAGAAGCAATAGACGTTTAGGAAAAAAATATGGCTAGATTAAAAGAATTTTATGTTGAGACTGTTGTTAAGGAATTAACAGATCAATTCAAGTACAAATCTATTATGGAAGTACCTAGGATTGATAAGATAACATTAAATATGGGTGTTGGTGAAGCAGTTGCCGATAAAAAAGTTATGGAAAATGCAGTTGGTGATATGGAAAAAATTGCAGGTCAAAAGCCAATTGTTACCCTTTCAAAGAAATCAATCGCTGGTTTTAAGATCAGAGATAATTATCCTGTTGGTTGTAAGGTAACTTTAAGAAAATCAAATATGTATACGTTTCTAGATCGCTTAATTTCGATTGCTATTCCAAGAGAGCGTGACTTTAGAGGCCTATCTCCAAAATCATTTGATGGTAGAGGTAATTATAATATGGGTATAAAAGAACAAATAATTTTTCCCGAAATTCAGTATGACAAAATTGATTCTCTCAGAGGGATGAATATCACAATTACTACAACAGCAAAAACAGACGAAGAAGCTAAAGCTCTCTTGTCTGCTTTTAGCTTTCCATTTAGGAGTTAAGGTAAATTATGGCTAAATTATGCATGACTCAAAGAGAAACTAAACGTTTAAAGATGGTTGAAAAATTTAAAGCAAAACGTTTAGCCTTAAATGAAGTTATTAATGATGCTTCTGCTTCAAGAGAACAAAAAATTGAAGCAAGGCAAAAACTTCAAGCTCTCCCAAGAAATTCTAGTCCAGTTCGGTTAAGAACGAGATGTGCTTTAACAGGTCGCCCAAGAGGTGTTTATAAAAAGTTTGGTCTTGCACGAGGCAAACTCAGAGATCTTATGATGGCTGGTGAAGTTCCAGGTGTCGTTAAGGCAAGTTGGTAAAAGGGGAAAAATATGAGCATGCATGATCCGATATCAGATATGTTAACCCGTATAAGAAACGGCCAAATGAGAAGTAAGGTTAATGTTACTTTACCTGCCTCAAAGGTAAAAAAAGCTATTGCAAACGTTCTCAAAGATGAGGGTTATATTGAAGGTTTTAGTATTGATGAAAACAATGGCAAGCCGCTATTGAATATTGAATTAAAGTATTACGCAGGTGAGCCTGTGATTGAAAACATACAGCGAGCGAGTAAACCAAGCTTGAGGTTATATAAATCAAGTAATGATTTACCTAGAGTAATGAATGGGCTTGGAGTTGCAATTGTAACAACTTCCAAGGGTGTAATGACAGATATTAAAGCAAGGGCTGAGGGCGTCGGTGGTGAAGTTCTTTGCTACGTTGAATAAGGAGAAAACATGTCTAGAGTTGCAAATAACCCAGTAGTTGTTCCCGAAAAGGTAGAAGTTACGATATCGGATGACAATGTATTAATTAAAGGTCCTTTAGGTGAAATGAGACAGGAACTAAAAGGTCAAGTTGAGATTAAGAAAGAAGAAAATAGTTTATTGTTCTCAGCGAAAGAATCAACTAAACATTCGTTAGCGATGTCAGGGACGATTCGAGCGTTAGTCAACAATATGGTGCTTGGCGTTTCGGTAGGTTTTGAAAAGAAACTCCAATTAATTGGGGTTGGTTATAAAGCACAAGCACAAGGGAATAAAATAAACCTTGAGCTTGGTTTTTCACATTCAATAAGCCATGCACTCCCAGATGGTGTGACTGCGCAAACACCCTCACAAACTGAAATTATTTTAAAAAGCTCAGACAAACAAGTGGTGGGTCAAGTAGCTGCAGAAATTAGAGCTTATAGACCACCAGAACCTTATAAAGGTAAGGGTGTTCGTTACGTGGATGAGCATGTGGTAATGAAAGAAGCTAAAAAAGCATAAGGAATAGATGATGACAAAAAATAATGCAAGAATTAGAAGGGCAACAAAATCTAGAGCGAACATGGCTTATTTAGGTAAAACTAGGTTATCAATACATAGGTCAAACGCAAATATTTATGCACAAGTTATTGATGGTAAAACAAATAAAATTATTGCTTCAGCATCAACGGTAGAAGCTGATGTGAAGAAAAAACTAAAGAATACTAGTGACACAAATGCTGCAACAGAAATAGGAAAGAGAATAGCTGATAAGGCAATAAAAGCGGGTGTTAAGGTTGTTGCTTTTGATAGATCAGGTTATCGGTATCATGGTCGAGTTAAGGCTTTGGCTGACTCTGCAAGAGAAAACGGGTTAACATTCTAAAACTTAGGAACGGTACAAAAAATGGCACAAAATAAAAATAACAACACGGGCAATCAAGACAAAGGACAAACTGATGGCCTAAGAGAAAAGATGATAAATGTAAATCGTGTGACCAAGGTTGTTAAGGGCGGTCGTATAATGAGTTTTGCTGCATTAAGCGTTGTCGGAGATGGTGATGGTGCTGTTGGCATGGGTAAAGGTAAAGCGAGAGAGGTTCCACTTGCCGTTCAAAAAGCGATGGATGAAGCAAAGAGAGGCATGATTAAAGTAAAGCTTAACAACGGTACTTTATATCACTCAGTAACCGGAAGGCATGGAGCTGCAAAAGTGACGATTCTTCCCGCATCACAAGGAACAGGAATTATTGCTGGTGGCGCAATGAGAGCAATATTTGAAGTTATGGGAATCACAGATATTTTAGCGAAATGTATAGGATCAGCAAACCCCTACAATGTAGTGAGAGCAACATTGAACGGTTTATCATCTATGAATACGCCAGCAGACATTGCAGCGAAAAGAGGTAAAACAATAGAAGAGATTAGAGGTTAGTTATGGCTAAAGGAAAAAAAATTAAAGTTACCCTTATTAAAAGTCCTATACATAAGTCTGTAGCACATAAAGCTACAGTTAAAGGTCTTGGATTAAGAAGAATGCGTCATAGTGTTGAGTTAGAGGATACCCCTGCAATAAGAGGGATGATAAATGCAGTAAATTACTTACTTAAGGTCGAAGAGGTTTCAGCATGAGATTAAATACTATTAAGCCTACAGATGGCTCAAAAAAAGAAGTGAGGCGTGTTGGTCGAGGAATTGGTTCAGGGTTTGGAAAAACCGCAGGGCGAGGCCATAAAGGCCAAAAATCAAGAGCTGGTGGCTTTCATAAAGTAGGCTTTGAAGGTGGGCAAATGCCTATTCAAAGAAGACTCCCAAAAAGAGGTTTTAGATCTATGTCAAAACCTTACAATGCAAAAGTAAGAACAAGCGAATTAAATAAACTAGATAATGGTGTTGTTGATTTACTTTCTTTAAAGGCAGCAAACTTAATACCTAATATATCTTTAAATGCCAAAATATTTCTTTCAGGTGAAGTTACCAAAAAATTAATAATACAAGGTATAAGTATGACAAAAGGTGCTCTGAAAGCTGTTAAAGACGCAGGTGGGAAGGTTGAGGAAGTTGCAGCCGAAAATCCTAAAGCAGAAAAGAAAGATTTAGTTAAAGATAAACCAGCAAAAAAAACGAAGTAAATTTTGGCTGAAAACTCTACACTAGGGCAGTTAAGCAAAATGGGCGAACTAAAAAGTCGCCTTCTATTTTTGCTTGGCGCTTTAATTATTTTTCGGTTAGGTTCACACATTCCTGTGCCCGGCATAGACCCTTTTGAGTTAAAAAAATTATTTGATTCACAAAGTGGCGGGATTCTTGGAATGTTCAATATGTTTTCTGGGGGAGCATTAAGTAGATTTACTGTTTTTGCACTAGGTATTATGCCTTATATCTCAGCTTCAATCATAATGACACTGCTTACATCCATGTCAGAAAAATTAAAAGAGTTAAAGAAAGAAGGACAGTCAGGACAGAGAATAATAACGCAATATACTCGTCAAGGAACTGTTGTATTAGCTGCTTTTCAGGCGCTTGGCATTACAGTTGCTCTTGAAGCACAGCCGGGTCTTGTTCTAGATCCTGGTTTAGCCTTCAGATTGACCTCAGTGATAACTCTTGTTAGTGGAACGATGTTTTTAGTTTGGTTGGGAGAGCAAATTACAGAACGAGGAATTGGTAATGGTATATCAATGATAATTTTTGCGGGTATCGTGGCTGGACTTCCAAGCGCATTAGGAAACACTCTAGAACTTACAAGAACAGGTGCTTTTTCTATTCCACTTGTTTTCTTCTTGCTTGTCGCTGTTGTTCTAGTTACTGCAGTTGTTGTATTTGTTGAAAGGGGGCAGAGAAGAATCACGATTAATTATGCAAAAAGGCAAGTTGGAAATAAAATGTATGGTGGACAATCGTCTCATTTACCTCTTAAAATTAATCAAGCGGGGGTCATACCAGCAATTTTTGCATCAAGCGTAATCTTGTTTCCGGCAACCATTGCAGGTTGGTTTGGATCTGGAGAGAGCCTTTATTGGCTGAAAGACATTAGCGCAGCGATTTCACCTGGGCAACCAATTTACATTATTATGTTTGCTGTAGCTATCATATTTTTCTCCTACTTTTATACAGCCATTACTTTTAATCCTGCTGAGACCGCAGACAATTTAAAAAAAGGTGGGGCTTTTGTTCCTGGAATAAGGCCTGGCGAACAAACAGCTAAATACATAGACACCATTATGGGACGTTTAACGCTTATAGGGTCAATTTACATAACCTTAGTTTGTTTACTTCCAGAATTATTAATTTTGAAATTTAATACACCATTTTATTTTGGGGGAACATCTCTCCTTATTATTGTAGTGGTTACTATGGATTTCATGACTCAGGTTCAGTCACAAATGATGTCCTACCAATATGAAGGACTTTTAAAGAAAGCAAACTTTAAAGGTGGGTCAGGTGGAAGGCTTTAATGGCTAAAGAAGATATTATAGAAATGGAAGGAGAG
>CBFHKG010000015.1:0-7500 GCA_965656355.1 Methylophilaceae bacterium
TTATGGTGGTGATGTTTCTAGAAAAAGAAAACTCTTAGAGAAGCAAAAAGCAGGTAAGAAAAGAATGAAGCAGGTGGGTAATGTTGAGATACCACAGGAAGCTTTTTTAGCAATTTTACAGGTAGACGATTAAATGATTTTTGCACTTATATTAATGACAGTCACAGGCTTTTCAGGTCTTATTTATCTTCTAGATGTCCTATATTTTGCAAAAAAAAGAATAAAGGGGCAGAAAGAATCAATCATCATTGAGTATTCCAAAAGCTTTTTCCCTGTGCTCTTGGCTGTATTTGTTATTCGATCTTTTATTGTAGAGCCCTTTAAAATTCCTTCAGGGTCAATGATGCCGACATTGGTTGCTGGTGATTTTATTGCGGTCAATAAGTTTAGTTATGGCGTTCGTTTTCCCGTTATTAATACGGTGTTGATTCCTAATGGCATGCCTGAGAGGGGAGATGTTGTGGTATTTCATTACCCACGAGATACCTCTATTGATTATATTAAGCGGGTAGTTGGGCTTCCCGGTGATAAAATTAAATATGAAAATAAGCAGTTATTTATCAACGATAAGCTCGTTCCTCATGTTTTTGAGAAAAATTATGAGTATATGATGAATGATAACTATAGGGTTCCAGCTAAAGAATTTTCGGAGTCATTAGGTGAAGTGAAGCATTCGATTCTTATTCATAATGTTGAGGGAGAGTCAGGAAGCTTTGTTGTCCCTGAGGGTAATTATTTTGTCATGGGGGATAATCGAGATAACTCTTCTGATAGTCGAGTTTGGGGATTTGTTTCTGAAGATTTATTGGTAGGAAAGGCCTTTATTATTTGGTTGAATTTTTCAGAACCATCAAGGATCGGGGATACGATTAAGTAAATGGAAACTAAAGAACTTAAAATTCTTGAAAAATCTATTAAATATAAATTTAAAGATGACAATCTCTTAACGCTTGCGATGACGCATAGAAGTCATTCAGGAAAGAATAATGAGCGATTAGAGTTTTTGGGAGACAGTATTTTAAATTTTGTTGTGGCAGATCTTTTATTTAAAAAATTTAATGATTTAAATGAGGGTGATTTGAGCCGCTTAAGATCGCAGTTAGTAAAAGAGGAGCCACTTTCTAAATTAGGAAACGGATTGAAGATTGGAGATTTTTTAAATTTAGGAGTTGGTGAACTTAAAAGCTCAGGTTGGAGAAGACCATCTATCCTGGCAGATGCCTTTGAAGCATTAATTGGCGCGATATTTATTGACGGAGGAATGAAATCTGCCTATAAATTCATTGAAGATTCATATGCTGAGCTAATTGAAAAAATTAACCCAAAAGAAATTTATAAGGATCCCAAGACGATACTCCAAGAGTTTTTACAGGCCCAAAAAGTTCCGTTACCAAACTACGAAGTCATTAATGTAGAAGGTGAAGCCCACAATCAATTATTTACTGTCACATGCGAAGTTTCTAAATTTGATGTCAAGGTAGAAGGTGGAGGAAGAAGCAGAAAAATTGCGGAGCAAAAGGCAGCAAAAGAGGCAATGGCTACCATAGAGAAGAGCCTTTATGGCATCGTCTAAAAAAAACACTCGCTGCGGTACAATTGCTATTGTTGGCCAACCTAATGTGGGTAAATCAACGCTTTTAAATTATTTTGTGGGTTCGAAATTAAGTATTACCTCTAGAAAAGCCCAAACCACTCGTTATCAGTTGGTCGGTATTTTTACAGACAAAGATACTCAATATATTTTTGTTGACACACCCGGTTATCAATTAAAACATCTAAATCAAATGAATAAGAGCTTGAATAAATCAGTGATCCAAGCTCTTAAAGACGTGGATTTAATTTTATTTTTGTCTGAGCCTAATGAGCTTGACGCAACGGATAAAAAAATATTGCAAATGATCCCCAGTTCAACTCCAATTTTATTAATTATTAATAAAATAGATTTAATTAAAGACAAATCTAAAATATTAGCCTTAATGAGTGAGGCAGATCAGTTAGATAAATTTGAAGAAATTGTTCCGACAAGTGTTAAGAAAAAAAATAATTTATTAGAGTTATTAGAGAGTGTTAAAAAGTACCTTCCTCAGCAACTTTTTATCTATGATCAAGATGAGTTAACAGATAAAGGCGAGCGATTTTTGGCAGGTGAGATTGTTCGGGAAAAATTGTTTCGCCTAACGGGTCAAGAGGTCCCATATTCAGTTGCTGTCGAGATAGAAAAATTTGAGCAAGAGGGAAATTTAAGAAGAATTTTTGCTGTCATTATCGTTGACCATGAGTCTTTAAAGCCAATGATTATTGGTAATAAAGGTGAGCGATTAAAAGAAATTTCTAAAAGTGCGCGCTTAGATATGGAGAAGCTTTTTGGTGGAAAGGTTTGGTTAGAAACTTGGGTTAAGGTTAAAACGGGTTGGGCAGATGATGTAAGGGCCCTGAAATCACTAGGACTCTAATGGAATGGCTAAAGTAACCTCCCTGAAAGAAAATCAACAGGTCTATGTTTTACATACATACCCGTTTAAAGAAACCAGCCTTATCGTTGAAATTTTTTCTAAAGAATTTGGAAGGGTCTCGCTTGTTGCGAAAGGAGCAAGGCGACCAAAGTCAGCATTAAGAGGGATGTTGCAGGCATTTCAAGCCTTGGAAGCTTCTTGGTCTGGTATTGGAGAATTAAAAACGCTGCATGGAATCGACTGGTGCGATCAATATCTTCCCATGGAAGGGAATTCTTTAATATGTGGTTTTTATTTAAACGAATTATTGCTTAGGTTGTTACCTAAGGAAGACAATTATGAGTCTTTGTTCAATTTTTATCACACCACCATGGAAAATTTATCTCAAGGGACGAATATAGAGGTTACTTTGAGAAGGTTTGAATTAAAACTACTCTTAGAATTAGGCTACGAGGTAGCTTTAAAAGCGGATGCAAACTCTAATGAAATTAAAGCAGATAAAACGTATTATTATGAAGCTGAACAAGGTGCGCTAGAAAAATTTAGAACAGAAAAAAGTATTAAAGTCATCGGGCAAACATTAATTGATATGGGAAATGACAATTTTGACTCTGCAACTACTGAGCTACAAAGTAAAAATTTAATGCGTTTTTTAATCAATTATTATTTGGGAGATAAACCATTAAACTCCAAACAACTATTTTTAAATATTTAGGAAAACTGAGATGGATCTAGGCGTTAATATTGATCATATAGCAACGATAAGACAAGCGAGAGGAACAAATTATCCATCAGTCCTCGATGCGGCAACCTTAGCTGAGCAAGCGGGTGCAGATAGTATTACGTTGCATCTAAGAGAAGATCGGCGTCATATGCAGGACAAAGATCTCTATGAATTAAAACCCTTATTAAAAACTAAAATGAATTTAGAATTAGCACCCGTCCCAGAAATGCTAAAAATTGCGTTGGATGTTCACCCAGAGGATGTATGTTTGGTGCCTGAGAGAAGAGAGGAGAGGACTACTGAGGGAGGTTTGGATTTGATAAAAAAATTCCATAACATTAAAGAAATAAGCGATGACTTAACCAATGCGGGTATTCGGGTTTCTCTTTTCATTGCGCCTGAGATCGATCAAATTGATAAAGCGATTGAGATGAAAGTCCCAATCATTGAGTTGCATACTGGTAATTACGCAGACTTTGAAGATGAATTAAAAAATAAAGAGCTAAAAAAAATAAAAAAAGCAGTGGAATACGCAAAAAAAGCTGGTCTTTTAGTCAATGCAGGTCATGGACTTCATTATGAGAATGTACAAAATATTGCAAAAATTGACGGTATCCATGAATTAAATATTGGCCATGCGATAGTAGCTAGGGCATTATTTATTGGTTGGGAGAATGCTGTTGTTGAAATGAAAAAAATTATTAAAGAGAATGCACAGTCATGATTTATGGGGTTGGTACCGATGTCGTGGAGGTTTCAAGGATAGCAAAAGCCTTAGAAAGATTTGGAGATGATTTTGCCAAAAAAATATTAAGCCCTGAAGAGTTTATAGTTTTTCAAAAAAATAATTTAAAAGAAAACTTTTTAGCTAAAAGATTTGCTGCCAAAGAAGCCTTTGCAAAAGCATTAGGTACAGGTTTTAGAGGTGATGTTAACGTTAAATCCATTATTGTAATTAACAATGAACTTGGGCGTCCAGATATTAAGCTTGATGAAAACGTGGCACGCTTGCTCAAAGAGAAGAAAATCAAATCTTGTCACTTATCTATATCAGATGAAAAAAATATAGCAGCAGCATTTGTTGTTCTTGAAAGCGAATAATGGACGGAGAAGTCGATTTAGAGAGAAGGTTTGGCGGTATTATTCGACTTTACGGCGAAAAAAAATTTCGATTAATTCAAAACTGTCATGTTTGTATAGTAGGTATTGGCGGTGTAGGGTCTTGGGTAGTTGAGTCATTGGTGAGACATGGTGTTGGCAAAATAACACTAATAGATATGGATCATATTGTTGAATCAAATATTAATCGCCAAATTCATGCTCTCGATAGTACTGATGGTAAATCAAAAATAAAGGCTATGAAGGATCGAGTCATTGATATTAATCCAACCTGCGTGGTGGATTGTATTGATGATTTTTTAGAAGAATCAAATATTGAAAGTTATATTTCGAGTAGGTTTGATTTTATTATTGATGCAATTGATCAATCGAGTGTAAAAACAAGTTTAGCTGAATATTGTCAATCAAAGAATTTATCCCTGATAATGGTGGGTGGCGCAGGAGGTAGAGTCGATCCTGCGAGAATAAAGATAGCTGATCTTTCTAAAACTTTCGGAGATCCATTATTAAGCAATATCCGAAAGCATTTTAATAAAAAAAATAAACTATCGAAAAGTAAATATGAGATACCCACCATCTTTTCTGATGAGCCTATTATTAAATCTGATGCATGTGAAACTGATCAATCAGGAGGGGGTTTGAGTTGTGATGGATATGGCTCAAGTTTAAATGTAACTGCCACAATGGCCTTTTACGTCGTCTCTTATATTTTTTCAAAAATATAATCAGTTAAAAAAGTTGAAATAAATAAAACTGCCCCCATTAATAATAGCAATATTTAAATTAAATTTAATTCAATTAGGGATTTCAAAAAATGACAAAACAGAAAGAGACTTTAACTTTCCAGGCTGAGGTAAAACAACTTTTACAACTGATGATTCATTCTCTTTATAGTAATAAAGAGATTGCAATACGTGAATTAATTTCTAATGCGAGTGATGCAGCGGATAAGCTTAGATTTGAAGCATTAGAAAAAAATGATCTTTATGAAAAAGACTCTGAGCTTAAAATTTGGGTAGATTTTGATAAAGATAAAAAAACGATCACTATTTCAGATAATGGTATCGGTATGAGTCGTGACGATATTGTAAAAAATATCGGGACTATTGCTAAATCAGGCACAAAGGAATTTTTAAAAAAACTATCAGGTGATCAAGCTAAGGATGCGAATCTGATTGGTCAGTTTGGTGTCGGTTTTTATTCAGCCTTTATTATTTCTGATGAAGTCACCTTAGAATCAAGAAAAGCGGGTGCTAAAACTGGATCGAGATGGGTTTCAAAAGGAGATGGTGAATTTAGTCTAGAATCTATTGATAAAAAATTAAGAGGTACATCTGTGATTTTAAGTCTTAAAAAAGATGCTGAAGAGTTTCTAGACGAATATAGACTTAAAGAAATTATAAAAAAATACTCAGATCACATCACACTGCCGATTGTAATGAAAAAATTTGAGTTTAAGGATGGAAAATCAATTCGAACAGAGGAAGATGAAGTCGTAAACGATGCCTCTGCTATTTGGGCGCGTAATAAAAAAGATATAAAACCAAAAGAGTACGAAGAGTTTTATAAAAATTTAACTTATGACCAAGAACCGCCTTTATCAATATTTCATAACCGAGTTGAAGGGAATCAAGAGTATATTTCTCTATTATTTATTCCAAGTAAAGCACCTTTTGATCTTTATGATAGAGATAAAGCGCAAGGCGTAAAGCTTTATGCAAAACGTATTTTTATTATGGAAGCAAATGAGAAACTCATTCCTCAATATTTAAGATTTATGAAGGGCGTTATTGATAGCAGTGACTTACCACTCAACGTATCAAGAGAAATTTTGCAAGACAGTAAAGCCCTTGAAAGTATTCGATCAGGAACGGTTAAAAAAACACTCACCGCGCTTGAGGATATGGCTAAGAAAAAACCAGATGATTTTAAAAAGTTTTGGTCAGAATTCGGCCTTGTATTAAAAGAGGGACCTGCTGAGGATTTTGCAAATAGAGAAAAAATTGCGGGGTTACTTAGATTTGCGAGTACTTTTGACGAATCTGATGCACAGAGTGTTAGCTTGGCAGATTACATAAGCAGAATGAAGCCTGAACAAGAGGTTATTTACTATATAACGGCTGATTCCTTCCTGGCTGCTAAAAATAGTCCGCATCTTGAAATATTTAAAAAGAAAAAAATTGAAGTTTTACTTCTTGGAGATAGGGTTGATGAGTGGTTGATGTCTAATTTACCGGAAGTAAGTGGTAAAAAATTTCAGTCTATTGCAAAGGGTGATCTTGATCTAGGAAAGCTTGAGGATGAATCAGAGAAGGTAGCTAAGAAAGATATTGAGGAAAAATCTAAAACCTTGGTCGAAAAAATAGCTAAATCACTTGGGGATAAAATTAAGGAAGTAAAGGTAACGCACCGCTTAACAGATTCACCGGCTTGTTTAGTTGTTGGTGAAAATGACATCTCAGGCAATTTAGAGAGGATTTTGAAGGCGGCAGGACAAAACACACCGGATATTAAGCCTGTATTGGAAATCAATCCTGAGCATGCACTAATTAAAAAACTCAGCGCTGAGAAGGATGGTAAGGCCTTTGATGAGTATTCATCAGTGGTATTTGACCAGGCTTTAATCTCAGAAGGCGGGCAATTAGAAGACCCAGTTGGGTTCGTAAAAAGGATTAATGAATTACTCGTAAAATAAATGTGAATTTAGGGCAGATAGTGTTTGACATTGATTTAATTACACTGCTATAATTCGCGCTCCCTAACGTTATATACGTAGGGTTCAACAAAAGACTCGTTGATTTATCGATCGCGGGGTGGAGCAGTCTGGCAGCTCGTCGGGCTCATAACCCGAAGGTCACAGGTTCAAATCCTGTTCCCGCAACCAACATCGATAATAGCTCTTTAACAATTTGACAACTGATAAGTGTGGGTGCTTATAGTTGAGATTAAAATTAAAATTTTTCTGTTTACAGAAATAATTTTAATTCTCATATTAAGTGCTTACACTTTAAATTTGTGACAAGACCACACTGGTTAGTAATAACCAGTCAACCTTGAAAATGAATTTGAGAAAAAAGCATAAGCGATACAAATTGTTTTTCAATTTATTGAAAAGCAATAGTAATAAGTTAAGATTAAACTGAAGAGTTTGATCATGGCTCAGATTGAACGCTGGCGGAATGCTTTACACATGCAAGTCGAACG
>CBFHKG010000016.1:0-8580 GCA_965656355.1 Methylophilaceae bacterium
CCGAATCTACATCCATCGATTCCAAAAATATCTTTCATATTTGTTATACTTTCATTCCTAATAAATTATTTTAACTTAACAATGCTTAAAAAAAAGATTCTACTTGGGGTCACTGGGAGTATAGCTGCTTACAAGGCTGCTGAATTAATTCGACTGCTGCGTAAAAATAACTTTTTTGTACAGGTTGTTTTAACCAAATCAGCTAAGCAATTTGTTACTCCATTAACTCTTCAAGCCCTTTCTGGGAATCCTGTTTTAGAAAATATGTGGGAACCTTCAGAGGGTAATGGAATGGAACATATCAATCTTGCAAGAACTGCAGATTTAATTTTGATCGCACCGTCCTCTGGAAATTTCATTGCTAAGCTAGCTAATGGCTTAGCAGATGACCTTCTAACTAATCTATGCCTAGCTAGATCATGTCCTCTTCTTGTAGCCCCCGCAATGAATGTGGAAATGTTTAACAATGAAGCCACTCAAAGAAATATAGAGACAATTAAAAACGATGGCATAGTAATTTCTGGTCCAGATTCGGGTGAGCAGGCTTGCGGTGAAATTGGTTTTGGAAGGCTAATAAATTTTGAATCGATAATGCTTGATATTAAAAAAATAATAACTTCTCAAATTTTTTCTAATAAAAAAATCTTAATCTCAACCGGTGCTACGCTTGAAAAAATTGATGAAGCTCGAGCTATTACCAATTTAAGCTCTGGTCTAATGGGGTTCAATCTTGCGAAAATGGCATATACGATGGGGGCGGAGGTGACTGTTATTTCTGGTCACTCCAATTATGAATTTCCACCCTGCATTAAAACAGTAAAGGCAATCAATCATGATGAGATGAGTAAATCTATTACTTCTCATATTGAAAAAAATGATATTTACATTAGTGCTGCCGCGATATCTGACTATAAACCAAACTATACAGAAGGTAAGATAAAGAAGGGAAGTGAAAACATTTCCCTAGAACTAACAAAAACTAAAGATATTCTCAGTCAGATAGGAAAAGATTTTAACCATAAGTTAATTGTTGGATTTGCTGCTGAATCTGAAAATTTAATTGAGAATGCAAGAAACAAGTTTGTATCAAAGAATTTAGATATTATTGTTGGTAATGAGATTAAACATTCAATGGGAAAAACAAGAGCAAAGATGGTTATTATCGATCAATATGAAGAGAGACATCTACCTGAGGCAGATAAAGAAGAACAGAGCAGAATTATTTTAGAACATATATTTAAATTTTTCACGAGAGTAAAGGCGCATGACACTATCAATTGACTTTAAAATTCTTAATCCATTAATAAAAGACCATATCCCAACTTATGCTTCAGAAGGCTCTGCTGGTCTTGATTTAAGAGCATGTGTTAACGACCCTTTAGTAATTGATCCAGGCAATACCGAGCTGATTCCAACTGGTATCTCCATTTTTATTCAAGACCCAGGGTATGCAGGACTTATATTGCCAAGGTCAGGGCTTGGACATAAGCATGGGATAGTTCTTGGTAACCTAGTGGGATTAATTGACTCAGATTATCAAGGTGAATTATTCATCTCTACATGGAACAGAGGTACAACATCATTTACCATAAACTCCTTGGATCGAATTGCACAACTTGTGATTGTGCCAGTTTCACAAGCAACATTTAATTTAGTTTCAGACTATTCCAAAAGTGATCGTGGAGATGGTGGTTTCGGAAGCACCGGAAAGTCTTAAAAAAGACTTGATATGACGCTAAATTCTATGGATAATAAACGTCTTTTTGCGAATTTGAACAATCGAGGTTAGATATGGCTAGAGTATGTGATGTTACAGGGAAGAAAACGACAACAGGGAACAATGTTTCTCATGCTAAGAATAGAACGCGTCGTAAATTTCTCCCAAATCTTCAAAGTCGTAAATTTTGGGTTGAAAGTGAAAACCGTTGGGTTTCTATGAAAATTTCTGGTGCAGCGCTAAGAACTATTGATAAGCTTGGGATTGATGAAGTTCTTAAAAGAATGCGTGCAGATGGTAAAAAGGTTTAAGGAGTAAACTATGAGAGAAAAAATTAGATTAGATTCATCAGCTGGAACTGGACATTTTTATACAACAACAAAAAATAAAAGGACCATGACTGAAAAGTTTGAAATTAAAAAATTCGATCCCACTATTCGCAAACACGTTATCTATAAAGAAAATAAAATTAAATAAATTTTATTTTCTTTCTATATTAACTCTGTGTGGGTATGGTATTTCAATATTATTATTCTTAAACTCTTCAAAAATACCTCTGTAGATATCAGATTTTAGTGACAAAAATCCTTTATCAGGATCAGCTACGAAGCAAGCAACATGAAGATTAATCCCACTATCAGCAAATTCTTTTACATATACATCCGGTTTTGGATCTTGAATTACCCTTTTTTCAGCATAACAAACCTTGAGAATGACTTCTATTGCCTTATCGATAGAAGATTCATAACTGATTTGCAATTCTAAGGGTATTTTGACAGTCGTGTTTGTGAAAGTCAGGTTAGTAATTACGCTTGTTAATAGCTGTTCATTGGGGATAAGTTCTTCGACACCATCTAGTCTTTTAATGGTGGTATAACGAGATTTTATTGCTGATACCCTACCATAATGACCGTTCATATCGATCATATCGCCAACCCTTATAGATTCATCACTAAGAAGTAAAAAACCACTTATATAATTAGCAGCCACCTTTTGAAAACCGAAAGCAAGACCTAAACCAAAAGCGCCACCAAAAATAGTTAAAAATGATAAATCGATTCCTAAAGAACTTAGAACTAATACAATTGCAAAAATATAAAGCAAAATCTTGAGAACTTTTATTATAACTATTCTTTGATTTGGTCTAAAACTTTTAGACCTAATTTTCATTATTTGATTTTCAATAATCCTCGCAAATGTCATCGCAATTAAAACTGCAATAAATATACCTAAAATAGTTTCGACAATTAAAAGCAATGTGATACTTTCTTCCGCGATAATAAATTTTATGGAATCAAGTCTATCTTGCATCTGTTTTAAAATACCAAATTGAAAAGCTAAATAACCTGTGACAATAATGCCAGCAAATATGTTTTCAAAAGGTCGAAGCCATGGACCTGGTTTTAATATATATCTAACAAAAATTATCCCCAATCTAACAAAAATAAGCAGGATAAGTACACTATTCGCAAAATATAATAATCTCCACTGAAGATCTCCCTCTCTTAAAAAAAGCATTGCGCTGAAAAGTATAGCAAGCATTACAATGGGTCTGAAAATTTTGAAAATATCTTTTAGATTATTTAGATTTTCTAATTTATTTTTTTTGCTTAGTTGCTTCCTAATAAGGTTTTCTGCTAAAAAAGCTGTGCCAATTACCAAGATCAGTAACAATAATTGTGAAATAAAACCCCAACTCATCAAGGCTTCTAAAGTGAAATTGTTTTTTAGATAAAACAAGTTGCTTTGCATTTGTGTATATTCTAAATTCATTTTTTATCGACTTTTATAAAAATATTTAAATTAAAACTAAGGTTGCAAGCCCAAGGAATATAAAAAAACCTCCGCTATCTGTCATTGCAGTTATTAAAACACTTGAGCCAACTGCAGGGTCTTTACCCAAGCGATGCATTAAAAGTGGCATTAAAACCCCCATAATCGCTGCGAGTATCAAGTTTAAAACCATAGCACTCGCCATAACAAAACCTAAATCTGCGTTATTATATAAATAAAATGCGAATAAACCTACAATTGATCCCCATATCAACCCATTTAAAAGCGCCACACTTATCTCTTTGTACAATAAGGATCGTATGCTTGATTGGGTTAATTGTCCTATCGCTAACGCCCTTACTATCATGGCCGTGGTTTGATTTCCTGAATTTCCACCAATACTTGCAATAATTGGCATGAGTGCCGCTAAGGCAACTACTTTCTCAATAGAGCCCTCGAAAATACCAATCACTCTTGATGCTATAAACGCCGTTAATAAATTTATTGCCAACCACGCCCATCGGTTTTGAACTGACTTCCATATTGAAGAAAAAATATCTTCTTCTTCTCTCAATCCAGCCATAGAAAATTTTTCATTATCAGATTCTTGTCTAATAAAGTCCATTACTGCCTCAACAGTCAACCTACCAACTAATTTTTTATTTTCATCAACTACAGGAGCCGTAACTAAATCATATCTTTCAAAAGCATTTGAAGCTTCATCAGCTAAATCTTCTGGCTTAAACAAAACTACTTCTTTTGCCATAATATTTTTAACTATTGCTGTTGGAGCATTAACAATTATTCTTTCTAATGGCAAAACTCCCAAAATTAAACCATCTTTGTCTACAACAAATAATTTATCAGTATGGTTTGGTAGCTTCTTAATTTTTCTTAAATAATTTAAAACAACTTCCAAAGTTAAATCTTCTCTAATAGTTGTTATCTCAAATTCCATTAAGCTACCTACAGAATCTTCTGGGTACGATAATGCTGACTGAAGTCTCTCTCTATTTTGAATATCTAAATTTTCTAGTAAGTCTTTTAGAACTTCTTCAGGTAAATCTGGTGCAATGTCTGCAATCTCATCTGTTTCAAGTTGCTCTGCAGCTGCTAACAACTCTGTACTATCCATATCAGCTATTAGGGTTTGACGTACGGAATCAGAAACCTCAATTAGGATATCGCCTTCATTTTCACTCTTAACTAAATCCCACAAAACTAAACGTTTTTGGACTGGCAATGACTCAAGAATATCAGCAATATCGGCCGGATGAAGATCATCTAGTAAGCTTTCGAGTGAGCTTATATTTTTTTTACTGACAAGGTTTTTAATTAATGCGTGCTTCTCATCTACTGAGTTATCATTAGAGTTTTCATAAAACTCAGAACTCTCTAATAGTTCATCAATTTGCTCTATCAGATCATTCAGACTTTCTTTTCTTTCGATATTATTTTTCATAATTTTAGGTGGATGAAAACATGTACTTATTATAAGTACTTATACTTAAATAAATAAAAAAAAACCAGCGTTAGCTGGTTTTTTAAAATAAGACAATTGTCTAGACTATGCTTTTTTTGCCGCAGGCTTTTTAGTTTCTGCTTTTTTTGCCGCAGGCTTTTTAGTTTCTGCTTTTTTTGCCGCAGGCTTTTTAGTTTCTGCTTTTTTTGCCGCAGGCTTTTTAGTTTCTTCTATTGGCGTAACATCAATAGGATTATTTGTGTTCGTTGAATCAAGTTTTTTCTCTTCAGGGGTCTCTTCTTTTTTAATTGGTCTTTCCACAAGCTCAACATATGCCATTGGAGCGTTGTCGCCTTTTCTAAAACCACATTTAAGAATTCTTAAGTATCCACCCGCTCTTTTGCTATATCTAGGACCTAACTCACTAAATAATTTTCCTACAATCTCTCTATCTCTTAAGCGACTGAAAGCTAATCTTTTATTGTGAACACTAGTCTCTTTAGCGAGAGTAATCATTGGTTCAGCATACTTCCTCAATTCTTTAGCTTTTGGCAGGGTAGTTCTTATTAGCTCATGTTTAAATAATGAAACAACCATATTTTTAAACATAGCCTTTCTATGACTACTCGTTCTATTTAACTTTCTATGTGCCTTACCATGTCGCATGTTATTACTCCAAAACTGTTTTTAATTTATACTTTTTCGACGCCTTCATCTGGCCAGTTTTCAACTGTCATCCCAAGTGTTAAGCCTTTTGATGAAAGGATATCTTTAATTTCATTTAAGGATTTTCTTCCTAAATTAGGAGCTTTTAATAAATCACTTTCGTTTCTTTGAACCAAGTCACCAATGTAATAGATACTTTCAGCCTTAAGGCAGTTAGCAGACCTAACAGTTAATTCTAAATCATCAACAGGTCTTAATAAGACCGGATCTATAACTGGTGCCTCTTTAACTTCTACCTCACTTAATTCACTTTCTAAATTAGCGAAAACAGATAATTGACCACGTAAGATAAATGCTGCATCTCTTATCGCTTCCTCTGCATCAACAACGCCATTTGTTTCTACGTCTAAAATAAGTTTATCTAAATCTGTTCTTTGCTCAACACGAGCACTTTCAACGAAATAACTTACCTTATCTATAGGACTAAAAGAAGCATCTATGCCTATAAATCCTAATTCTGTTCCTTTTTCTTGACCTTTGTTTCTAACTGGGACTGCCTGATAGCCTCTTCCCATTTCGACTCGAGCTTCGATATCTATCTTCCCGCCTTTATTTAAATGTGCAATAACAAGATCAGGATTTTTAATCTCAACATCATGCCCTACATCAAAGTCGCCAGCAGTTACTTCCCCTTCTACATCTTTTTTGAGAGAGATAGTAGCGCTTGTATTATTATGAATTCTTAGTGCCACTTTCTTGAGATTCAAGAGGATGTCTACTACGTCCTCTTGGACACCATCAATTGTAGAATATTCATGAACTACGGAATCAATTTTTACTTCAGTAATTGCATATCCTGGTATTGATGACAAAAGCACTCTTCTAAGAGCGTTTCCTAATGTATGTCCAAAACCTCTTTCCATGGGCTCAAGCGTAACCTTAGCTCTATTAGGTGATTTAATATCAACATCAACAATTTTTGGTTTTAAATATTCTGTAGGGCTGATTTCCATAGTTATCCTTATTTAAATTTTTAGACTAGATTTTTTATTTTGAGTAAAGCTCTACAACAAGCGACTCATTTATAGTAGAAGGTAAATCATCCCTCTCTGGTCTATTTTTAAATATTCCAGTTAATTTTTTTACATCTACCTCAAGCCATTCTGGTAAACCTCTCTCATCAGCAGCTTCTAATGCAGATTTAATTCTTAATTGATCTTTAGATTGATCAGCAACACTAATACTGTCACCTGGTTGAACTTGGTATGAAGGGATATTCACCCTTTTTCCATTAACTAGAATACTATTGTGTCTTACAATTTGTCTTGCCTCTGTTCTAGATCCACCTAGACCCATTTTATAGGCAACATTATCCAGTCTAGATTCCAACATTTGTAAAAGGTTTTCACCTGTAATTCCTTTTTTTCTATCAGCTTCTGCATAATAACTTCTAAACTGCTTCTCCAATACACCATAAATTCTTCTTAATTTTTGTTTTTCTCTAAGTTGAACTCCGTAATCTGAAAGTCTCGATGATCTTCTCTGTCCGTGTTGACCCGGAGGATAATTTCTTTTTTCAATTGCACATTTTTCAGTAAAGCACTTCTCAGCTTTTAGAAAAAGTTTCTCTCCTTCTCTTCTGCATTGACGACATTTGGGGTCTAAATTTCTAGCCAAGTTATTCTCCTATAGCTCTCTAACGTTTAACATTTAATTAAATTCTTCTCTTTTTTGGGGGTCTACATCCATTATGTGGCACTGGTGTAATATCTTGGATGCTTGTTATTTTTAATCCTACTGAATTAAGCGCTCTCACAGAAGACTCTCTTCCAGGTCCAGGCCCTTTAATTCTTACTTCAATATTTTTTACTCCGTATTCTTGAGCAGCTTTACCCGCAGCCTCTGCTGCTACTTGCGCAGCAAACGGGGTACTTTTTCTTGACCCTTTAAAACCTGCACCACCAGAAGTAGCCCATGAAAGAGCATTACCTTGTCTATCTGTGATTGTAATTATTGTATTGTTGAAAGAAGCGTGAACGTGAGCTATACCCTCTGACACATTCTTTTTAACTTTTTTCTTTACACGAACGGTTTTATCAACTGCCATAAATATTATCCTTTATTTCCTAATTGCCCTGATTGGGCCTTTTCTTGTTCTTGCATTATTCTTTGTGTTTTGACCTCTTACTGGAAGACCTCTTCTATGTCTTTGACCTCTGTAACAACCAAGGTCCATCAATCTTTTGATGTTCATGGTTACTTCTCTTCGAAGATCACCTTCGACTTCATAACCTCCAATATGGTCTCTTAATTTCTCAAGATCAGCATCTGATAAATCTTTTATTTTTGTTGTAGCTGTAATGCCAGTAGCATCACAAATTTTCTTAGCTGTGACTCTACCAATACCATATATAGCTGTTAAAGCTATTTCAGTATGTTTATTATCAGATACATTTACTCCAGCAATACGGGCCATACAAAACTCCTAATATATAAGGGCTAAAGATTTATTAAAGCCCGAAATTATAACTATTTTTTGGTTATTTAACAACGTAAAAATTAACCTTGCCTTTGTTTATGGCGTTGGTCTTTTTTACAAATTACCCTCACAACACCGTTTCGTCTTACAACTTTACAGTTAATACACATTGGCTTTACTGATGCTCTTACTTTCATAATATTTGCCCTCTCGAAAATCTAATTTACTTTGCTCTAAATGTAATTCTGCCTTTACTTAAGTCATATGGAGATATCTCTACAGTTACAGTATCTCCCGGCAAAATTCTTATGTAATTCATTCTCATTTTTCCTGATATATAACCTAACACAACATGGTCGTTCTCAAGCTTAACCTTGAATGTTGCATTTGGAAGGTTTTCTAAAACCTCTCCTTCCATTTCTATAATATCTTCTTTAGCCATTAAAGCCTTCCACCTGACCCACCTTTAAAGTTTGCTTTCTT
>CBFHKG010000017.1:0-4910 GCA_965656355.1 Methylophilaceae bacterium
CGTCCCCCACCATTCCCTTGGCCATCCTCGTCGATCAAAATCACCGCGCTTTGGCAATCTACCGGGGTGAGTTCGTGATACCAACCATCTTGTCTGATTCGAGGGCTCTATTGTATGGCAATGCGATTCAGCTTTATCATTTGGCCCCCCCGATGAGGGGAACGTGGTTCACAAATCCCCTTCCTCCACAAGAGGTCGATCGCTTATTTCCACTGGCCAGGTGAGGAATTTGCGAACGAGGGTAAAAAAAGAGCCCCGTTCTTTCCGGATGGCGGAAAAAACGGGGCTTATAACTGGCGACGACCTACTCTCACAGGACCTATCGTCCCACTACCATCGGCGCACAAGAGTTTCACTTCCGGGTTCGGAATGGGACCGGGTGGTTCCTCTCTGCTATGGCCACCAGAGGCCGTATTTCGTAGCTTTTTACTACGACTTACGACCTCTAAGGGCCATCAAAAAAGGGCATTTCTGCCAAGGTTGGTCTGAGCAATTTATCCATTTTGCAATGGTTCATTTGTTCATTTCTACGCCGTTCTCTGGCATCCATGTGAAGCAATTTTGGGACTGTTATTAGACTGTTACTTTCTTGCAACCTTCTAAAGACTCTTAACTTCCAAATTATAAGAGATTCTGAATTTCTATTCTTCTCTTTCTCTTGGCAGTCGGGTGACTTTCAAGAGAGAAGAGAAGGAATTAAGTCGAACGGATGATTAGTACTGGTGAGCTGCATACATTGCTGCACTTCTACCCCCAGCCTATCAACGTGGTCGTCTTCCACGATCCTTCAGGGAAAATTTATCTCAGGAATGGCTTGGCGCTTAGATGCTTTCAGCGCTTATCCGTTCCGCACTTAGCTACCCAGCAGTGCCCTTGACAGAACAACTGGAACACCAGAGGTGCGTCAAACCCGGTCCTCTCGTACTAAGGTCTGAACCCTTCAATTTTCCTACGCCCACAGAGGATAGAGGACCGAACTGTCTCGCGACGTTCTGAACCCAGCTCGCGTGCCGCTTTAACCGGCGAACAGCCGGACCCTTGGGACCTTCTCCAGCCCCAGGATGCGACGAGCCGACATCGAGGTGCCAAACCACGCCGTCGATATGAACTCTTGGGCGTGATAAGCCTGTTATCCCTAAGGTACCTTTTATCCGTTGAGCGACGGCAATTCCACATTCTACCGCCGGATCACTAAGGCCTACTTTCGTATCTGCTCGACTTGTAGGTCTCACAGTTAGGCGGGCTTGTGCCTTTACACTCAACACACAGTTGCCAACTGTGCTGAGCCCACCTTCGCGCTCCTCCGTTACTCTTTAGGAGGATACCGCCCCAGTAAAACTGACCGGCTGCCATTGTCCCCACGGCCGGATGACGGCTCGGGGTTAGATTATCCAATATTAAAGGGTGGTATCTCACTGATGACTCCAGATGCGCCTAAACGCACCCTTCAATGTCTCCCACTTATGCTGAGCATTAAGATCGAACAACCAATAACAGCTTACAGTTAAGGTCTATAGGGTCTTTCCGTCCTTCTGCGGGTGTCCGGCATCTTCACCGGAACTACAATTTCACTGAGCACCTGGTCGAGACAGCGCCCAACTCGTTGCACGATTCGTGCAGGTCGGAACTTACCCGACAAGGAATTTCGCTACCTTAGGACCGTTATAGTTACGGCCGACATTCACCAGGACTTGGGCTCGAAGCTTCGCACTAAAGTGCTAACATCTTACCGTAATCTTTTGGCATTGGTCACGTGTCACATCGTATACGTCGGCTTACGCCTTAGCACAATGCTGTGTTTTTGCTAAACAGTCGGTTGGGCCATTTCACTGCGGCCCCCCAGAGGGGGCACCCCTTCTTCCGAAGTTACGGGGCTATTTTGCCGAGTTCCTTGACCAGGTTTCACTCTTGCGCCTTGGTATATTCTACCCATCCACCTGTGTCGGTTTACGGTACGGGCCATTAATGTAAGGGCTTTTCTTGGCACTCTCTCTAGCTATGCGAATTGGCCGTAGCCGCATCTCAGAATTCAATCACTTAGTAGCTTTTGATTATGCGTCCTCCTTACTGGGTTCAGGAATATTAACCTGATTGCCATCCCCTACGCCCATCGGCCTCGGGTTAGGTCCCGACTAACCCCGGGACGAAAAACGTTGCCCGGGAAACCTTGGATTTACGGCGGAGCGGGATTTCACCGCTCTTATCGTTACTCATGTCTGCATTCTCACTTCTCTGCGCTCCAGGGTCAGTCGCCATCACCCTTCACTGCACAGAGAATGCTCCTCTACCGCGCCAGAATAAATTCTGACACCCAGAGCTTCGGTATTGTGCTTATCGCCAAGTATTTTCGGCGCAAGGTCTCTCGATGAGTAAGCTATTACGCATTTTTTAAATGGTGGCTGCTTCTAAGCCAACATCCTCACTGTCTATGAAACCTCACCTCCTTTCCACTGAGCACAATTTAGGCACCTTAGCTGCTGGTCTGGGCTGTTTCCCTCTCGACGACGAAGCTTATCCCCCGCCGTCTCACTGCTGCGTTCTATTGAATGGTATTCGGAGTTTGATAGGGGTTGGTAGGCGGGTATGCCCCCTAGCCCTGTCAGTGCTCTACCCCCACTCATCAACACGCAACGCTGCACCTAAATGCATTTCGAGGAGAACCAGCTATCACGGGGTTTGATTAGCCTTTCACTCCGACCCACAGCTCATCCGAGCGTTTTTCAACACACACCGGTTCGGTCCTCCACTTAGTATCACCTAAGCTTCAACCTGGCCATGGGTAGGTCACCTCCGTTTCGGGTCTACCGCCTGCAACTAGGATCGCCCTATTCGGACTTGCTTTCGCTACGCCTACGATCCAGAAGATCTTAAGCTTGCCACAGACGGTAACTCGCAGACTCATTAAGCAAAAGGCACGCTATCACCCTCGAAAGGGCTCTAACACCTTGTAGGCATAGGGTTTCAGGTTCTATTTCACTCCCCTCACAGGGGTACTTTTCACCTTTCCCTCACGGTACTGGTTCACTATCGGTCGCTAGTTAGTATTTAGCCTTACGCAGTGGTCTGCGCAGATTCACACGGGGTTTCACGTGTCCCGTGCTACTCAGGAACTCCCTAGGGCCTTTTCAGATTTCGGTTACGCGGATGTCACGCTCTTTGTCCACTCTTTCCAAAGTGTTCACCTATCTTTAAAGGTCCCACAGCGGGGTCCTACAACCCCGACATCAAAGATGCCGGTTTGGGCTGGTCCGTTTTCGCTCGCCGCTACTTACGGAATCGAATTCTCTTTCTTTTCCTCTGCTTACTAAGATGTTTCAATTCAGCAGGTCTTGCGTATCCTTCCTTATTTTATTCAGGAAGGAACGACGGGATTCAATCCCGCCAGGTTACCCCATTCAGAAATCTCCGGGTCAAAGGTTGTTTGCACCTAACCGAAGCTTATCGCAGCTTATCACGTCTTTCATCGCCTTCTAGCACCAAGGCATCCACTCTATGCCCTTAATAACTTAATTCCTCATTCTCTTGAAATCGGTTGTCGTTATAAAGTCGACGTTCCGAAGAACGTCTATTTGTCTTGAGTCAGAAAAAATCATTGCTGATTCGTTCCAACCGTAAATTTGGTTTTTTGGTAGTCTTTATCCAAGGACTGCAAGTTAGTGTAGATCATCGTGTGATGATCCTCAGTCTAATTTCATTGTATTAATGGAGCACCACATTGAAGTGATGGTGCTCACAGTCTTAAAAAACTTCACATGGATGTCAAAGAACGGCGTTAACCTAAAAAGTATGGGTCACAGAAAATTTTTGTTATTGTCTCTACTCGTTTAGTTCACCGATCCTTATCTAGGAATGGTGGGCCAGGGCAGACTCGAACTGCCGACCTCACGATTATCAGTCGTGCGCTCTAACCAACTGAGCTACAAGCCCCGCTAGATATATTGAAAGACCCGACACTCATGGCGCGGACCCTTGTAAATTGGTGGAGGTTAACGGATTCGAACCGTTGACATTCTGCTTGCAAAGCAGACGCTCTACCAACTGAGCTAAACCCCCGTAGTTTATCTTACGGTGAGTAGGACAAAAAATCAGATTGTATGCTGCAGTCTTTTAAACATCTGACACCAGAGGATGTCAGCTGTAAAATTTTTGACTGGTTTAAGGTGCGTTATTGGTCACTCAAATATTTGTGAAAGTCTCTTTCGAGGTTCTTTCCACCATCTAGTTCATTCCAATAAATTAGAATGACTTCGAACAGGTGTCGACCGGACTCAGGGATTACTTACACTAGCAAGCTAGCTGAATTTGAGTCCTTACTCCGTAGAAAGGAGGTGATCCAGCCGCAGGTTCCCCTACGGCTACCTTGTTACGACTTCATCCCAGTTACCAGCCTCACCTTAGGATACTGCTTCAATAAAGTTAGCGCATATACTTCGGGTGCGACCGGCTTCCATGATGTGACGGGCGGTGTGTACAAGACCCGGGAACGTATTCACGCCGTCGTAGCTGATACGGCATTACTAGCGATTCCGACTTCATGGAGGCGAGTTGCAGCCTCCAATCCGAACTGGGCCCAGTTTTGCAGATTTCCTCCACCTCGCGGTATCGGTTCTCATTGTGCTGGGCATTGTAGTACGTGTGCAGCCCTAGGCGTAAGGGCCATACTGACCTGACGTCGTCCCCACCTTCCTCCCAGTTGATCTGGGCAGTCTGAACAGAGTCCCCGCCTTTACGCGCTGGCAACAGTTCACAGGGGTTGCGCTCGTTGCTGGACTTAACCAAACATCTCACGACACGAGCTGACGACGGCCATGCAGCACCTGTGCATTGTCCACCCGAAGTGACCTCTCCTTTTCGGGAGAGTACGACAAGCATGTCAAGCCTAGGTAAGGTTCTTCGCGTTGCATCGAATT
>CBFHKG010000017.1:4920-5501 GCA_965656355.1 Methylophilaceae bacterium
TTTAGTCTTGCGACCGTACTTCCCAGGCGGCTCGCTTAACGCGTTAGCTCCGGCACAGAAGGGGTCGAATCCTCCCACACCAAGCGAGCACCGTTTACTGCTAGGACTACAGGGGTATCTAATCCCTTTCGCTACCCTAGCCTTCGTGTCTGAGCGTCAGTAAATGTCCAGTAAGTTGCCTTCGCCATTGATGTTCCTCCTGATATCCACGCATTTCACTGCTACACCAGGAATTCCACTTACCTCTCCATTACTCTAGCACGGGAGTATCGAATGCAGTTCCGAGGTTGAGCCCCGGGCTTTCACATTTGACTTTCCGCGCAGCCTACACACGCTTTACGCCCAGTGATTCCGAACAACGCTTGGGACCTTCGTATTACCGCGGCTGCTGGCACGAAGTTAGCCGTCCCTTCCTCTTTGGGTACTATCAAACTTACACGCTCTTAACGCATAAGTCTTACTCCCCAATGACAGGAGTTTACAATCCTAGGACCGTCATCCTCCACGCGGCGTTGCACCATCAGAGTTGCCTCCATTGTGAATGATTCTCGACTGCTGCCACCCGTAGGTGTCTGGACCGT
>CBFHKG010000017.1:5511-6922 GCA_965656355.1 Methylophilaceae bacterium
CTGATCGTCCTCTCAGACCAGCTACCCGTCGTAGTCTTGGTGAGCCTTTACCTCACCAACAAACTGATAGGCCGCGAGCCCATCCTTTAGCGATACCCGAAGGCACCATTTACTCCATAGAGACTATCAGGCATTAAACCCAGTTTCCCGGGACTATTCCTGTCTAAAGGGTAGGTTCTCACGTGTTACTAACCCGTCCGCCACTAAAATACATCTTAGTAAACTAATCAGTATTTTCGTTCGACTTGCATGTCTTATCCACGCCGCCAGCGTTCGTTCTGAGCCAGAATCAAACTCTCCGTAGAAATGTTTTGAATCTGACGTCTAAACCTTAATTGCTACTGCCTCCATCCCAGATAAATCAGGACTTCCGCTCGTAGCGCGCTTAGCTATCAAATTGACTTTGGTTTTGGAATCTCGCGATTCCAGGGAAGAACCTAAACAGGCTTACTCCCATGACCCGCACCTCAAATTTCCAATCAGAAACCCAAGACGCAGCACACAATATGATTTTTTGTCTTTTCTTTCCAACAGACCTATCTCGTTGTTCTGAGGCAAAAATTAATAAATCTGGCACAAAACCAGCTCACTAACTTTTACAACTTACTCCCGAGGTGGAAGAGTCTGTGGAACCCATACTTTCAAAGAACGATTGACCGGAAGACTGATCAGGCCCGCTGATGAAGATTCATTCAAGCGAGCCTTTTCGAGTGTTTCTCGGTCGCGGCCGGCAGCGGCTGCGGGGGCAACCCTAATGATTTCCATTCCCACGTCAATGTTTTTGGGCATTATTTTTCGAAAAAGTTTCGCCGATCCCTCAAGACACTCAGGGAGAACATCTTAGAAGGATGGCCGCTACCCCCACAAAACAAACCCAGCTTCTTCAATGGCGGTCTTAGATTGGTCTCTCCTTACCATATGCAGTTTTCACCTTACAACCTGAACATGATGCCCCGCCCCAAGCCTTCCACTGGTCCTTTTCTTTCCAAGACATGTCGCCTAGAGTCTCACCATGGCTGACACGATCCGCGTAGGCGCAGGCTGCCTCAATCAACTTCCACTCGACTGGTCCGGAAACCGCCGACGGATCATTGAGTCTATCACACATTCACGCAAGGCACACGTTTCCGTTCTTTGCCTCCCTGAGTTGGCTGTCACCGGGTATGGTTGTGAGGATCAGTTCCTGTCTCATGAGGTCGCTGAACGTTCATGGGAATCCCTTGTCGAGATCGCAACCTACACCAAGGACATGGTGGTGGCCGTCGGTCTTCCTGTTTGGGTCAAGAACGCAGTCTATAATGCCGTCGCCGTTGTGGTCGACGGGGAGATCAAAGGTCTCGTTGCGAAGAAGAATCTTGCAGGAGACGGACTTCATTACGAGCCCCGATGGTTTCACGCGTGGCCCGAAGGA
>CBFHKG010000018.1:0-6522 GCA_965656355.1 Methylophilaceae bacterium
CCGAGCAAAACTAACCAACGCTGATTGGGCTCATGCAAAACTGACAGTAGGTCGACGATGCGTGCTCTATGGTCCGGGGCCGTGGCTCTTGGTTCCCGGTCCACGGGCCTAGGCACGATGGTCCAGGAACCCCGGGCCAGGTTTCATGTAGCGAGATGCAGGGTATTTTGTCATCCAGAGACGCTACAAAGCGACCCTGCCCACTTCGAGCAAGTTCACTGTGACCAAGCCTATTAAATCACAGCATGGACTATTCGCCGATAGCCCCGCATAATTAAACCCGAAAGTGAGCAATACTGTTTAACAACGAGGGAGAGAGTAATGAAAATACTAAAACTAGCCTTTATTGGTGGCGCGATGAGCTTAACGGCATTTAGTGCTTCCGCCGAAACATTTCGTTGGGCATCGAATACCGATCCGCAAACAATGGACCCACATGCAGTAAACTCTGCTCCGGTTCTTTCGTTTCTAAATAATATCTATGAAGGTCTTGTACGCCGGAATCAGGGTATGTCTATTGAGGGCTCGCTCGCTCAATCTTGGGAACCTCTATCCGATGAAAATGGGTGGCGTTTCAACCTGCGCGAAGGTGTGACTTTCCAGGACGGATCCCTCTTCAATTCGGAGGACGTCATGTTTTCCTATGAGCGCGCATCGAGCGAAGCTGCTGATGTGAGGTCTTGGTTCGCACCAGTAAAAGAGGTTAGAGTGGTTGATGATTACACCATTGATTTCGTCACCAATGCTCCAAACCCATTATTTCCAGATTCTATCGCCAACTTTATGATTCTCGATAAAGGTTGGGCCGAAGCAAATGGCGCAGAACTGCCTGCTCGCGATGCTGAAAACTTTGCCACCATGAACGTAAACGGCACAGGCCCGTTTACAGTCGCCAGCCGCGATCCCGGAATCAAAACTGTTTTGGCCCCAAATGCCGGATGGTGGGGCGCAGCTGAGCACAATATTAGCGAAGCAATATTTACTCCAATTGGTAACGCAGCGACTGGCCTTGCTGCCTTGTTGTCGGGCGAGATTGATTTTATACAGCCAATTCCTTTGCAGGACGTCGCACAGGTCGAAGGCCGTGACGGGTTTAAAGTTCTCGAGGGCGAAGAAACTCGGGTGATAATGTTGGGCTTTGGGCACGAACACGAAGAACTGCTTTATTCGTCCGACGTCACTGGGGCGAACCCGTTTCAGGATGTTCGCGTTCGTCAAGCGGCCGCCCATGCTATCGATATAGCGTCCATCGACCGAGTGCTTTTCAGGGGCAAGATCGACGGTGCTTCACAATTGGTTCCAGCAGGAATATCAGGTTATTCCGAAGCCAATTCAACTCGTCCAGCCTATGACCCGGAGCGCGCCAAGGGCCTTTTGACCGAGGCCGGTTATCCAAATGGGTTTAGCTTTGGCCTGAAATGCCCTAATGATCGTTACATCAACGATGAGGCACTATGTCGTGCGGCGGCATCGATGTTCGCGGCTGTGGGTCTGAATGCTGAACTTAGCACGGGCCCCGTTCGCGATTACTGGCCGCAGCTGCGTGAAGATGCATTTGATATGTATCTTCTAGGCTGGTCACCTGGCACTTTTGACATGGAGCATCCGATCCGTTTTCTGTTATCGACACCAAATTCTGAAAAGAAACTCGGGTCGTGGAACTTTGGTGGGTATTCGAACCAACGCGTTGATACGTTACTGCCCAGCATCCAGCAGGAAATAGATCCAGAAAAACGTCAGGCTATGGTTGATGAGGTCGTTGCAATCACTCAGGCAGAGGCCGCGTATATTCCGCTTTATACCCAGCCGCTTATTTGGGCTGCCAAGGATAATATTGATCTGACACAACGCGCTGACAACTTCTTCATGTTGCGCTGGGTTACAGTAAACTGATCCGAAGTTAGGGCAAAACGGCGATGGTTTATTTTATTGTGAAGCGGATGATTCAATCCGTCTTTGTAATGCTGGCCGTCGCCTTTTTGGCCTTTTCCTTATTTCGGTTTGTTGGGGACCCGATCACGCAGATGACAGGGGTGGAAACCTCAGTTGCAGATCAAGAACGCCTGCGTGAAGAACTCGGATTGAACGACCCGTTCGTCTCCCAATTTATACGTTTTACCGGCGATATGTTGCAGGGTGATTTTGGCTATTCTTATCGTACCCGCCAACCTGTCGCAGATATGATCACCGAACGTGTTCCTGCAACCTTGGAATTGGGCGTCGTGGCGTTGATCATTTCTCTTTTGGTTGGAGTGCCTGCGGGTGTATATACAGCGTTAAAACCGCGCGGTATTTGGACCCAAACCATTTTGATGACCACCCTTGTTGGGGTGTCGATCCCAACCTTTGTGATAGGGATCATGCTGATATTTTTATTTGGCGTCCAACTGGGCTGGCTGCCCACGTTCGGTCGCGGTGGCACCGTACAAATTGGCAACTGGGAAAGTTCATTGTTCACCATCAGTGGATGGCGTGCGTTACTCTTACCTGCGATTACTCTTGGCGTTTATCAACTGACCCTCACCATGCGTTTGGTGCGTGCCGAAATGATGGAGGTCATGCGATCCGATTACATCCGCTTTGCCATGGCGCGGGGTGTGCCAATGAGGAAACTGCATTACAAACATGCATTGGTGAACACAATGGTGCCTGTGATTACGATTATTGGGCTGCAGTTTGGCGGTGTCATCGCGTTTTCCATCGTCACTGAAAGCGTATTTCAATGGCCCGGAATGGGCTTGTTGTTTCTTGAATCGATCCGCTTCGTTGATATCCCTGTGATGGGTGTCTACCTTGTGGTGATTGCATTTTTCTTTGTGTTGGTGAACCTTGTGGTCGACTTGCTCTACGTTGCCATCGACCCGCGCCTGCGACTTAGGGACGTGGAATGATTGCCTTTTTGAAGAAGTTTGAAGGTCTGTGGCTGTTCGTCCATTCCCCATCGGCGATTGTCGCGGCAATGGTTGCTACACTCATCATTTTAGGTGCGATATTCGCATCTTGGATCGCACTGGTGAACCCCTATGACCTGGCATCGTTTAGCCTATTCGACGGGTTATTACCCCCTGTGTGGCAAGACGGGGCAAACCCGAAATACCTGTTAGGCACCGACGATCAAGGTCGCGATATGATCTCGGCAATCTTGTACGGCGCACGGCTGTCACTGATTATTGGCCTGTCTGCTTTGACGATTGCGGCCGTTATAGGCGTAGGTCTTGGTCTTGCAGCTGGATATTATGGCGGACGATTTGATGCCGTCGTGATGCGTATCGCAGATGTGCAACTGGCACTGCCCGCGATCCTAACAGCGCTGCTGATTGACGGGATTGCACGAGGCATTCTGCCAGCTGCCATTCAACAAGATTTACGCGTTGCAGTTTTGACCCTCGCCATTGCGCTGTCGCTTTGGGTGAACTTCGCCCGTACAGCGCGCGCCACGACTTTCGTCCAGATGAATAAAGAATACGTGCAGGCCGCAATCATGATGGGCCAACGCCCCTCGCGGGTGATGTTTGTGCATATCCTGCCCAACATCCTTGGTCCACTTTTAGTGATCATGACAGTCGATCTGGCCTCCGCCATTTTGCTTGAGGCAACCTTATCCTTCCTCGGCATCGGCCTGCCCGCCGACAGCCCCAGCCTTGGCACGCTAATCCGCATCGGCATGCAATTCCTGCTGTCAGGTGAATGGTGGATTTTGTGGATCCCCACGTTGTTCCTCATCGCCTTGGTTGTGTCCATCAACATCCTTGGCGATTTCCTACGTGACATCTTCAACCCGAGGCTGCGCTAGATGCTGACGATCAAAGACCTTACCGTCAAATTCCCGTCCCGCTTTGGCGATTTTAGTGCCATCGAGGGCGTGGACATGACGATCAAGCCGGGTGAAATTCACGGGTTGGTTGGCGAAAGTGGTGCAGGCAAATCCACCGTAGGCGCAGCGGTTATTGGCCTACTGCAAGCACCGGGCTATGTCACCAAGGGAATACTGACGCTGGGCGATACAGACCTTCGTGAGCTAACACCCGCCCAAGCGCATGAGGTCCGCGGGGATCGCATTTCGATGATCTTTCAGGACCCGCAAACCAGTTTGAACCCGCTGATGACGATTGAGGATCAGCTGGTTGAGACCATTCAGGCCCATTCAGATGCCAGCAAAACCGCAGCCCGCAGACGCGCCGTTGATCTCCTCGAAGACATCGGAATTCAAAACGCATCCCAACGGATAAAGGCCTACCCACATCAATTTTCCGGCGGGATGCGCCAGCGGGTTGTCATTGCATTGGCAATCTGTACCGATCCGGAGGTGATCATTGCCGATGAGCCCACAACAGCATTGGATGTTGCTGTGCAATCGCAGGTCCTAGACTTGATCCAACAGTTGGCCAAGGAACGGCAGATTGCGTTTATGTTGATCACCCATGACATTGGCGTGATAGCCCAAGTGGCTGACCGCGTGACGGTCATGCGCAAGGGGCGTGTGGTGGAAACAGGTGCCACTGCGCAGGTCTTAGGCGCTCCCAAACATCCCTACACGCGCGCGCTGATGGATGCTGTGCCTCCATTGGATCGAAAAATAGATCGCTTCCGCGTTCCTGCTGTAGACGACACTGCGGTGATGCAGGGTGACACAGCAGAGCGCTGGTTGCTTGAAGGACAACAACACTGCCTCACAGGGCTTACCTTGGAAAACCTCACAGTGACGTTTGCCGGGCCGCGCACATCCTTGTTTCGCAAACCATCTCCCTATGTCGCGCTGGAAGATGTGACTCTAACCATTAGACCCGGTTCTATCATGGGGTTGGTAGGTGAGAGCGGGTCCGGAAAATCCACGCTGGCGAAAGCCATCACTGGCCTTGTGACACCCACATATGGGGCGATGATCTTGGGCGACACGGTGCTACCATTCGGAGCATCTCGAAGTCGGCACCATCCGTCGCGGCAGCTGGTTCAAATGGTGTTTCAAGATCCCTACTCAAGTCTGAATCCCCGACACCGTATCGGGGATATTCTGACCGAACCATTATGGTTTTACGGTTTTGTCAAAGACCCAGCCGAGCGCGTGAGTTTGGCGGCCTCTATGTTATCACTCGTGGGGATGCAGCCAGACGCTATCACCAAATACCCGCACCAATTCTCGGGCGGCCAACGTCAGCGCATTGCGGTGGCACGGGCGTTACTCGCGCGGCCACGGTTCTTGATCTGTGACGAGCCGACGTCGGCGCTGGATGTGTCGATTCAGGCTGAAATCTTGAATTTGCTCAAAGAGCTACAAGCAAGGTTTGGACTAACCATCCTGTTCATCAGCCACAATCTTGCTGTGGTGCGTCAAATGGCCGATGACACGGCCGTTTTACTCAATGGCAAGATCGAAGAGGTCAATACGACCGAGGCAGTCTATGAGAGTCCCCAAGCCGAATATACAAAATTACTCCTGGCACAAACGCCTGTGATGCCAAAGTCTTGGAGACAGTAGGCTCATGATTACATTATACGGATATGACACCATCAATACTTTAAAGGTGCTGATGTTCTTGTGTGAAGCTGGGCTAATTTATGAATTTAAGCCCATCAATATTCGCGCTGGAGAGCAACACTCTGCCGAATTTCGCGCCATAAACCCAGCCGGAAAGGTGCCTGTGATTTGGGATGGTGATATGCACCAAACAGAATCCAATTCGATCCTACTTAGCTTGGCGCAAAAAACAGGCTGGGGGCTGATGGAGGGCTCTTCGTTGAATGCTAAATTGATCGCTTGGCTCTTCTATCAGGCATCGACTCAAGGGCCATATTTCGGACAGATCGAATATTGGTCCAGACTGGCAAAGTCGCCCAATTCCGACGCGCTGGCCCAATACAGCGCTATCGCAAATCGCTCGATTGAATATCTGAATGAACAGTTAAACTCCCAAAAATATATCTGTGGGGATACATATAGCATCGCTGACATCGCGCTGTACCCTTGGCTGCGTATACATAAACACCTTGGATTATCCATTGAACACGCCGAAAACTTGTCGCGTTGGTGTGACTGTATTTTGGCAAGAGCAGCTACCCAAAAAGCCCTAACATTTTTTAATGACATTCCATCACAGAAATGAGTGTTTTAGACAAATGAAAACACGCTTCCAGTTGCTGGTTGCTATCAACTTAATGAGAACACCAATCGGATTGCTGGCACAAACTAAATCTATGCGCTCAATAGTTGGCGCCACTCAGTAAGAGCGGAGGTTCGATTGATCTTGAAATTGTCTCGTGAGTAGAAGTGGCGCTCCTGATTGAAATGGTTGTGGACTGAAGAGTGGAAGGCAGCGAACTTTTGCAGACATCGGATCAAATCTATTCCACCAAAAACGAACTGGTACTAGATAACAACGATCGGTAATTTGCTTCTCTACATATTGTAAATCTGTCGTCTTTCATTATTTATCGCAGCAAATAATGGAGGAAAACATGGCGGTACAAACCCACGACTTTGAGGCCGATACAGGCAAAATTCTGAACATTGTGATTAACTCTCTT
>CBFHKG010000019.1:0-4915 GCA_965656355.1 Methylophilaceae bacterium
TTCCATTTGGTGGTTTGAGTAAGAAAAACCTGTATAGCCTTGATCGTTAATTTTAGAAATACCAACAGAGCCCCCTTGGCTTTCAACATAAGAATTAACTAATGTGTCATCACCATATTTATCTCTTGGGTACTCTTCTGGCTCGGCTTCATTTAAATACTTAGACACTGACAGACCTGGAATTTTCAAGTTTTTACTGGAACGATCATAACCATCCACATGAATCATTACGTCATTAATACCATAGTCAATTAAAAATGAACCCGCCTGCTCATTATTAGCCCCACCCGTACCTAAGTCATAGGCACCCATTAGGCCTTCATAGTATTCACTATGAATTCTGTTATCAATAATATTAATCACACCACCCGTAGCGCCACCACCATATATAACGGCTGCAGGACCTCTTACGATTTCAATTTGCTCGGCTGCTAATGTATCAATCGCAACACTATGATCACCAGACATAGCTGAGACATCATTAATTTGAAGGCCATTATTTAAGATTTGAACACGGTTATTGCTCATACCTCTTATGACAGGCCTACCGATAGCATCCCCAAAGGCAGAATTAGATACCCCTGGAGTACCATTTAACGTAGCACCAAGAGACGAGTCCCTTAACCTACTTAATTCTTCACCATTATAAATTTGAATGGGTTTTACCATTTCATCATTCGATAACTTTAATGGGTTAGCAGTTACAGGGACTTGTTGTAATTGGACGTGTCCAACCCCATCTGCATAAGCACTCGTACCAATTATTGGTAGAGCGAATAATAAATATCTTAAACGCACAGTATTTCTCCTAAAAATTAATTTTAACTAGACTTCTTTAAATAAATTTTTAGGTTTAAGGGGCTCGGGATTGGTAAGCGGCAATACCAAGGGAGAATGCATCTCTTACAAGGTAATTGTCGTTAATTTGAAATGTTTGGTTAAAAGAAAAGTCAAAATCAGATGAAAGGTTTATCGTTTTGGCTGAATGGTCCGTGACTGTAAATGTACAATCCTCACATTCAATTAAATTATTATTTTTAACATCATCATGGTGGTGGTCACTATCATGATGCAAATCCTCAGTGTGCTCGTTATCATGATATGGATGCTCTATATCATGTGTGAAGCCCATTTGTATATTAAATAAAAGGCTTAATAGGACAAGTATAAATGATAGGTTTTTCTTCATGTTAGGGGATTTTATAATATAAAACCCTTTTTTACAAATGGTTTTATATTTCATTTAACTTTAATTTAATAAAAAAAAGTATCCTCTGAGAAATATAGTGATTTCAGGTTGTATAATTTGCCTAAATTCATAAATTTATAGATGTATAAATGATAAAAAAAGGAAATCCACTCAGCTTAAGCACCTTATTTTTCACCGAAATGTGGGAACGCTTTAGTTATTATGGAATGCGGGCGCTCCTTGTACTCTATTTAGTTAACTCACTGAACTATAGCGAATCTGATGCACTGCATATCTATGCCGTCTATACTGGCTTGGTTTACCTCACACCCCTTATTGGTGGCTATCTTGCTGATAGGTTTCTTGGCGCCCAAAAATCAATATTTATTGGTGGCTTGACCATGATGATTGGTCATTTCCTGATGGCATTTCCTGACTATCTTTATCTAGCAATCGGAATGCTCATCATCGGAAATGGTTACTTCAAACCCAACATTAGCTCTCTATTAGGGCGGCTATACAAGTCAAATGATTTAAGACGTGATAGTGGCTTTAGTATTTTTTACGTAGGGATCAATCTAGGAGCATTTTTAGCCCCCCTTATAGTAGGTTATGTCGGAGAAACCATTAATTGGCATTACGGTTTCGCAATCGCAGGTTTTGGTATGCTGGCTGGCCTCATTCAATTCTCTTATGGTCAGAATAAGATAATCAACGAGGATACAACACACCAATCTAAAAAATTAAAGTTAGCAGATTGGGGTTTAATCACAATCATTTCCATAATTAATATCCCACTTATCTTACTCATCCTCGAAGTCAATGAAGTGTTTAATAACTTCTTCTTTGAAATTCTTTTGGCTGTCATTGTTATAATTTTTATATACCTCTTCACAAGAAAAAAACAGCTTTTTTCGGCAAAAGAAGATCTAAAAAAGATTATTTATATTGGCGTACTTTCAGTATTTGTTATATTTTTTTGGGTCGGGTTTGAACAAGCAGGTGGATCGTTAACGCTCTTTGCAAATAATTCCGTTGATAGAAACTTCCTTGGATTTATTATCCCAGCCTCTTTTTTTCAATCTATCAATCCTCTAATTATTATTCTAATTGGCCCTATGATTGCAAGCTTTTGGTTAAGGGTCGATAGAAGTAAAAATAATATCAATACCCCTCAAAAAATGGGGTTAGGTTTACTCTTGCTCGCAGGTGGTTTTTTTCTTATTACGCTTGTTAACAACGCCAGTGATACATCTATTAGCCTATGGTGGCTTGTTGGGGTGTACTTTTTGCACACCTTAGGCGAGCTTTGCCTCTCCCCTATCGGTTTATCAATGGTATCCAAGGTGTCCCCAAAAAAAATTGCATCGCTCATGATGGGTTTTTGGTTTTTATCATCCGCAGTTGCTAACTTTATGGCAGGTAAACTACCCGCAATTTTACAAGCTAATAATTTGGATTTATTCACATTTTTAACGGTCACATCAGTTGTTGCTGGATTACTACTACTTCTAATATCTACATTTATGGAAAAATTAGTTAAATGAAAAAATTGTCATGCTTCATCTTTTTAGTTATTTCAAATTTTGCTTATGCCAATGTGTGGGAATTTGATGCCATTCTCAACGACAAAGTGATTGGGCAACATACTTTTATTTACGAGGATGGAAAGACAGTAAGTGATGCTAGTTTTAAATTTGAATATTTTTTAATGGATTTTATCTATCAACATAAATCCACTGAGACTTGGGAAGATAGTTGTTTAAAAACAATAACAAGCAAGACGGATGATGATGGGGATTTATATGAAGTCAGTGGTTACATTGAAGCTAATCAGTTCTTGGTCACAACTAATAATGAAACCAAAGAGCTTCCCGTGTGTATCATGACCTTTGCCTATGGTAACCCTAAAATTCTTGAACAAAAAAAACTTATGAATTCACAAAATGGTGAGTATTTAGATGTCGATATTCAATTCCTAAGAGAGGAAAGTCATATAGTTAAGGGAAAAGAAATTCTTACGAGTTTATGGCAAATAGAAGCGAAAGGTGATGACGGAAATTTGCTTGTTCACTTATGGTACGATGAAAATATGAATTGGGTTAGCCTTAAAAGTCAGACACCCATCGGTAACATGCAATACATCCTAAAATGAATTCACTCCTCGCATATATACAATTTATTTTTATCGGGCTTGTTATTTATGGCTCAGTTTTAACCTTTGGAAACATCTCGATCAATACAAGCATGTCGGGTATTATTGCTCCGATATTGGCATGGTTTGCTGGAACTGGTTTAAGAGCGTCTTTTAATAGCGAAAATAACAATCAAAAAAAAGGTAGCATTTTTATGGCTGTCATTATTTTGGTAATCAGCTATTTTTGGATTAATTCAACAAGCTATTGGTACGTCGCTCATGCAATTGAGATTTCAGGAAAAAACTTATTAATTATTAGTTTCTTTATTGGATTTTTAGGTACAACAAAATCTATATCCGATCTTAATTCTAAATCCTAGGTATTTTACTATTTACATGCGCCTTTGAAACTTTTTCTAAAAGCATAAATAGTTTTTGCTTCGGTATTTGTTTTATCTACCCTATTGAATTCATGCGTCCAAAAAATATCATTCTCAAGGACGTTTATTTCTACTTTATCAATTTTGATTGTTTGAATCTCTCGACCTTCGATTAAGGCATTTGTTGAAAAGTTTCGGGCTGCAGTAATATTATCTTTCGATTTAACATAGCTTCTTTCCAGCAAATAATCTTCTGTCAAGTCACTCTTATTATCAAACCATTCTCCATCTAATCTCATACCCTCTTCATAGAGCTGAATCCCGATAACTTTTGTTGTCACTTCTTTTGAACTCGGATCTCCATCAAGGTATTTAGTCTCCTCCCCCTTGCATAGCAATTCAAAATTATCAGAAAAGCCCACCGATGGAAATAAGAGTAATAAAATTAATATTGGCTTAATATCCACGAACCTCATCTAATAAGACCTATCTTCTCTTTTACAAAGGGCTTGAAATTTATTACTCATACTTTTCACATTAGTTTTTTTATTGCGAATAATTTCTGTCTCATTCAACTCACCCGTCAAAAGATTAACATCAAGGTTAAACAAGTTAATACTTGATTCTTCACTATCTCCAGTATCAGCTATCACCTGTGAAGCTTTAATTGTTTTTGGTGTATATTGATACTGCTCTGTAATCTTGATATCTTCGTGAGGTGGCCATTTGGGAGCCGTATATTCTCTATTGCTGAATAAATAACTCCTTCCCGAATTAACTCCAATATATTCCATTACATTATTATTAATTTTTAAGAGGACAGACTCAAAGTTTGTGACATTAAACTTTTTACCACTTAAGTAGCGCACTTTCCTCTCACCCTCGCATATCAAATTGAAATCCTCACTGAAAGCAAGTGAAGAAAAAAATATGGACAATATTAGTAAAATTTTCACAAAAAAATTCTTTATTTAATCTAGAACTTCATAGACCAATAAAGATTTCTTTAATTCCTAGTATTTATTAAAAAATCAAAAGTCTTTTAGATAAATTCTTTGATACTTCTCAGATAATCGTTACCTTATGTACCACAAAATGTTTGATAGTAGGGATTTGGATCCACAGGTGAATTTAGAAAAATTTCATTTGATGATGAAAATTCAAAAGGCTTCTCTAGTACTGAAAGAAGTTTATAAAAGGGCTGTATAT
>CBFHKG010000020.1:0-3375 GCA_965656355.1 Methylophilaceae bacterium
ACCTCCCTATCAAGTGTCAATGATTCAATGGCCCTATGTGCTTTTAAAAGTATTGTTCCTCCGGGTGTTTCGTAGCACCCTCTCGCCTTCATACCAACATATCTGTTTTCAACTAAATCTAATCTACCTATACCATTATCGCCGCCTAAGATATTTAACTGCTCTAATATTTCATGTGGAAGTAATTTTTTACCGTTTAAGCTATTTGGGTCTCCGTTTTCAAAGTCAATCGTAATTTCTTGTGGTTTATCAGGCGCATTTTTTGGATCTACTGACCACCTCCACATAGATTCTTCTGGCTCATTTTTTGGGTCCTCAAGATGTCTTCCTTCATAAGAGATATGAAGTAAGTTTGCATCCATACTGTAGGGAGTGCCACCTGATTTATGTTTCATTTCTACGGGTATGTTATTTTCAGTCGCATATTTAAGCAGTTTTTCCCTACTCAAAAGATCCCATTCTCTCCAAGGTGCGATAATCTTAATATCTGGATCAATAGCATAGGCCCCAAGCTCAAATCTCACTTGATCATTACCCTTACCCGTTGCGCCGTGTGAAATAGCATTAGAACCAGTTTGGTGAGCTATTTCGACCAGTCTTTTAGATATGAGCGGTCTTGCAATTGATGTGCCTAAAAGGTATTCGCCTTCATATAGGGCATTAGCCCTAAACATAGGGAATACATAATCCCTTACAAACTCCTCTCTGAGATCTTCTATGAAAATTTCTTTTACCCCTGCTGACTGCGCCTTAGCTCTTGCTGGCTCAATCTCTTCTTTCTGTCCCAGGTCTGCAGTAAATGTAACAACCTCACAATCATATTGATCTTGTAACCACTTTAAAATCACTGATGTATCAAGACCACCTGAATATGCCAATACAATTTTTTTTACGTCCTTGATCATGTTTATTGTTTTCCTATTAACAAATACTCTAATAATGCTTTTTGAATATGAAGTCTATTTTCAGCCTCTTCCCAAACAACGCTTTGTGGTCCATCTATAACTTCACCTGAAACTTCTTCCTCTCTGTGTGCAGGCAAACAATGCATGAATAATGCATCTTTTTTTGCGACACCCATCATTTTTTTATCCACTTGCCAACTTGCAAAATCCTTAAGTCTCTCTTTATTCTCAGATTCAAAACCCATGCTTGTCCAAACATCAGTAGTTACAATATCGGCACCTTTCGCAGCCTCCATTGGATCCTCATGCTGAAAAAAATAATTCTTGTTATCGATATCATCAAGTTGCACTTCATAACCCTTTGGTGTGGAGACATGTAATTCAAACCCCAATAGTTCTGCTGCTTGCAGCCATGTCATGCATACATTGTTTGAGTCTCCAATCCATGCCACTTTTTTACCTTTGATTTCTCCTCTTTTTTCGATAAAAGTGAAAATATCAGCTAGAATTTGGCAGGGATGAAACTCATTTGTTAACCCATTTATAACAGGGACTCTTGAATTTTTAGCAAACCTTTCAATAATATCTTGCTCAAAGGTCCTGATCATGACAATGTCAGACATTCTCGAAATTACCTGGGCAGCATCTTCAACAGGCTCACCCCTTCCTAACTGCGAATCTCTCGTGTTTAAATAAACAGCGCTTCCTCCCATCTGATTCATTCCAGCCTCAAAAGAAAGTCTCGTTCTTGTGCTAGCCTTCTCAAAAATCATCACTAGAGTTCTGTCCTCAAGTGTCCAGGTTTTTTTATAGCTTTTATACCTTGCTTTTATGATTGCGGCTCTTTCAAAAAGATAAGAGAGTTCATCAATATTTAAATCATTAAGCTTTAAGAAATGTTTAACTTTTGCCATTTTGATTATGTCTTTTTTAGGAATTCATCAATAGTTTTTATTAGTTTTCTAGCAACTAATTTAGCTTCATCATTATTCATTATTAAGGGAGGTAAAAGTCTAATCGTTTTATCTGAAGTTACGTTTATCAATAATTTATTATTCATTGCTAATTCAACCAATGCTGCGCAGGGGTTTTTTAAATCAATCCCAATCATCAGACCCATATGCCTAATAGAAATTATTTTATCATTATGTTCAAATTCATTGTTTAAAAGCGAAACAATAAGTTGGCCTTGTTTCATTGCATTGCCCAATAAACCCTCTTCTTTCATGATTTCTAAAGTCTTCAAACCTGCAACCATTGCCAACGGGTTGCCGCCAAATGTAGAGCCATGCTTACCAGGTGAAATTAGACTTGAAGCTTTCTCATTGGCAATACACGCACCAATGGGTACACCTGAAGCCAAGCCCTTAGCTAGTGTGACAACATCAGGTTTTATACTACTATTTTGATAGGCAAACCATTTTCCTGTCCTTCCAACTCCACATTGCACTTCATCAAATATTAATAGCCAATTATTTTTATCACAAATATCTCTAAGTTCTTTTAAATAACTTTCGAAATCATCAGGTATATTTACACCACCCTCACCCTGAATTGGCTCAACAAATAAAGCTGAAATTTTATTTTTTTTACCAGCAATTTCTTGAATAGCATCAATATTATCAAATGGAACTCTCACAAATCCAGACATAAGTGGCTCAAAACCCGCTTGAACTTTTCTACTTCCCGAGGCGCTGAGCGTTGCCATCGTTCTTCCATGAAAAGCGTTATCCATCACAATGATTTCTGGACCATGAATTTTTAAATCATGTCCATGTAACCTTGCAATTTTAATTGCAAGCTCATTTGCCTCACAGCCTGAATTGCAGAAAAATGTAGAACTCAATTCTGATAAAAATGCCAATTCTTTTGCTAGCAAACATTGCTCTTCAATATTGTATAAATTGGAAACATGAATCAAATTTTTTATTTGATCAGATATGGCTTTAACAAATTTTGGGTGACTATAGCCTAATGTATTTACAGCGATGCCCGATAAAGCATCCAAATACTTATCTCCATTTTTTGCATGCAACCATACCCCCTCTCCTTTATCAAAAGAGATTGGAAGCCTTTGATATGTCGACATTAATCTATTTGTTAATAGTTTTCTCATAGTACAAACAAAAACGGCGACCTAAAGTCGCCGTTAAATCCTTTAGGTTTTAATTATAAGCCAAGAAGCGCTCGATGAGATAGTCCGTTCGTCATCAGAAGTAACATAGGTATTGATAGTAATGTATTCGTTCTTGAGGCCAATAAAGCAACCCTCCTAGCTTTAACTTTCTCCTCATCTGTTGCTTTTTTCATCCCTAGAATTTTTTGTTGGTTAGGCCAAATTAAGCCCCAGACATTAAATAACATGATAGTTCCAAGCCAAGAGCCAATACCGATAGGTTCCCATCCAGGTTGTAATAAAAAGGCATTAGAAAAATTTCCACCTAACAATGCCGCGCCAGCTAACCAAGTA
>CBFHKG010000021.1:0-1867 GCA_965656355.1 Methylophilaceae bacterium
TACCATATCTCCTTTTGCCATAATACTACTATATTTATTTACAGAATATGCCCCATGAAATGTGGTTATAAATGCTGGTCTAATATTCTTTTCAACAAATCTTAAAGCAAAATAACATACCCATGCCGGTAATCTTGATCTAGCATGGACAACATCAATCTTATTTATTTTGATAAAACTAATAAGCTTTGGGATAGTAAATAAAATAAGGAAAGTTTTTTTACCTACTGCTAATTTATAATGTTCTCCATTATCATTAATTAACTTATCTACCATTCTTCCACCATTAGATATTACGATAGACCGATGGCCTTTTTTTGTTAAGTACTTATTAACTTCTAAAGTCCCTTTTTCAACACCTCCTGAGTTGAGATCTGGTAAAACTTGCAAGATTGTAATTTTTTTATTTAAAACCATATCTTTTTGATAAATTTAGCAACTACTTTCGCTTCATTTTGAATAGGTATTTTTCTTTTAATATTATTTTTAATTACTTTCATCTCTTTAGATAATTTTGAATCTTGTTTAACTTTAAGACCTATAATGTCTACATCTGCACCACTTGCAAGAGCTTCTGTAACCATAGAATATGAATCATTCGTAACCCAAATATTCTTTACTTTATTAATCTGCTTATCAAGCCAGTCACTTTTGATTTTTGAATATTCATGGACTTTAATATCAGGAATATTTAATTCATTTAATTGGTCTAGAAAATCAAATGGCGTCCTTCTTGAAGTAGATAATAACAATTTTCTAAATTTAAATTTCTTTGAAATCTTACATATTTCTTCTAAGACTGTCTTTGAATCCCAAAAATAATGTTTGGAGGGGCCTCCTATTAAAATTAAACCTGTATTTTCTTTTTTTTTAAGATTTGAATTGAATTTAACTAAGCTACTTTGGGTATTAATAATATTAGGACCATTTTTTATGCCATCATGTTTTGGAATTATGCATAAATCAAAAAAAATAAGGGGTATGCTTGGCTTCATAATAACTACAATTTTTGCATTAAAACATCTTTTTATAGCTAATAAATGTAAATGAGTTTTGTGCCCTGCACCTATAGCAATATCAGGTTTTGTTATACCTTCAGCTAACTTATAATTTTTGAAGATTATATCTAAAATTGGATTCCGTTGATCTTGGGCATTGAAATCAAATAATCTACACTTAGTTTGGTTCATTAGGCTGTCAACAAGGGCTAATGATTGTTTATCATGGCCTGCTTTGCCATCTGTAAAACGCCATATAACCTTAATTTTTTCATGTTTATTTGTCTTCAATTAATTTTAATACCTCGTTAGCAGATTTTGGAGCCATTGTAATCCCATATCTATAGTGCCCAGAATTTATATACACATTTTTATAATTGTTATCTTGCCGAATAAACGGAATATTTCCTTTTACCCCCGGTCGTAAACCAGCCCATTGCTTACAAGGCTTAAAATTTCTTAATTCAGGAACAAGATTGATAGCCTTTTCATTGAGTTCATTTGCCGCTTTTGCAGTAACTGTTTTATCAAAACCTACATTCTCAATAGTACTTCCCGCCAAAATAGAACCACATTTTCTTTGTAATAAATAAAAATTTTTTGAATAAAGAATTTTGTCTAGTTTAATTTCAGATTTTGGATATGTAATTATTTGACCTCTTATTGGATAAATTTTATTTTTGTAATCATCATTAATTTCTGAGCTCCACGCTCCTACCGTGGTTACAAAAAAATCTCCTTTTATAAGTTCATTGTTTTTAGTTGGCCATCCGTCTAAATAATTAGATTTTTTTTCTATTTTACGCATATTCATATTTTCTATAAGCTCAATGCCAAGTCTCGAAATATACTGCTTTAAAGATTTCATT
>CBFHKG010000022.1:0-1691 GCA_965656355.1 Methylophilaceae bacterium
CCAAAAATAGGTCCAGATCCATCTATGAATTGAGTAACCGCAGGCATTTTTATATCAGGCTGCATAATTGCGATAGCAATAGCTAGAAAAATAATAGTGCCAAGCTTCACAAAGGTTGATAAATAATCTCTTGGTGCAAGGAGCATCCATATTGGCAAAACTGCTGCTATAAAACCATAGATAATGAGAGACCATGCCAAGAAAAGACCACTATGATCAAAATAACTTCTCATTGATTCCGAATTATCAATGATGCTCCCCATGTAAACTGCCATTAAAAGCAAAATAACACCGATAGCGGTTGCTTCAAGAACTCTCCCGGGGCGAATAAATCTCATATAAAAACCAACAAGAATTGCTATTGGAATGGTCGCAACAACCGTTGATGTTGCCCAGGGACTGTTTTTCATTGCATTTACAACTACCAAGCCTAAAACAGCAATTAGGATAATCATGATTACGAAAGTACCAATCATCGAAGCAAAGCCAGCTAGAGCACCCAACTCTTCTTTAGCCATTTGACCCAAACTCTTACCATTTCTTCTAACTGAAAAAAATAAAATAACCATATCTTGAACAGCACCACCCACTACTGCCCCCACTAAAATCCAAATTGTGCCGGGTAGATAACCAAATTGAGCTGCAAGAGTTGGACCAACAAGGGGTCCTGGTCCAGCGATAGCAGCAAAATGAATGCCAAATAATACCCATTTATTTGTAGGGACAAAATCTTGACCATTACTAAATTTAACTGCGGGAGTCTGCCTTGAGCCATCAATTACCAGTGCCTTTGTTGCAATCCAGGCAGAATAAAATCGATAAGCAACCGTATAAATACATATTGCTGCCGTGATAAACCATATCGCATTGATAGACTCCTCTCTTTGGAGCGCTATTAATGAAAATGCAAAGGCACCAAGAAGTGATATAAGTGCCCAAATGATTTTATTTCCAATATTTTTCATTTAGTAATAAATTTTACTTAAAGGAGTTTCTGGTTTTTTTGGAACGTAAGAGGCCATATTAGCAATTATTTTCTGAGCTGACCATAGCACTGCAATGGCATCTAAAATGTCATCATCTGCAACATCGCATCTCTTAAAACTAGCTCTTATTTTCTCAAAATTAAATTTTGGAAATAACTTTTTGACTAGCTTATATCTAATTTTGAACCCTTCATCAGTTTTTTTTCCTAACTCAATTACCCTCATATCATTCATCGCCATAAAACTTAACTCGGGATGCACCTCATATAGTTTTATTTTTTTATTTGGTTTATATAAAATTTCCCTTGCTTCCTTTATTTTAGAAAATAAAAACCATGATTGCTTTGAAATCTTTTTTCCACAAATTGATTCATTAACTTCACATGCAGCGGTGTAATCATCTGAATTTAATGTTTCTAAAGCGGGAGCTGAAAATATCGTGGAGGCTCTAGATTTTAATAAGGTTCTCGCTTCAGCATCTGCCATACGAAATCCTTTTTCATGTATGGCTAATGGAATATCAATTCCAGCTATCGATTTTTGACTACTAATACTTTCTAAATCATTTAAGTCCTCAATTAGCCTTATACTCAAGTCACCTTTAGCCCTCTCTTCAGCCACTACCCAACCGAATCTACATCCATCGATTCCAAAAATATCTTTCATATTTGTTATACTTTCATTCCTAATAAATTATTTTAACTT
>CBFHKG010000023.1:0-1562 GCA_965656355.1 Methylophilaceae bacterium
TCAAGCTGATACTCGTGAAGTTGAGGACAATAGAATTAAATCCATTTAATTATCCTAGCTTTTTATGACACTCTTAAAGGAATAAAAATGCATATTTTGGTTATAAATTTTACCGCTGAGACTACGCCTGAACAGTTTGACGATTTAGTAAAAGAAGATGCCCCAGTCTTTGCAGCAATTGAAGGCTTAATTCATAAGAACTTCATATTTAACCATGAGGAAAAGACCTATGGCGGTGTCTATATGTTTGAAAGCAAAGCTGCGGTGAAAGCCTATATGGCAGGTGATGTTTTCAAGTCTGTAGTAGAAAACCCTGAATGGTCTGACCATTTGGTTCGGCACTACGAAGTTCATTCTGAAGCCTCTGATATTCAAAATAAGATTAAACAGAGTAAGACTTAGGGAGATACTGAAATGACCCAAAAATTGCCAATTGTGGAAGATTGGTTCGCAATCGATCTTGCAGATGATCACGGTATCCGCCGAATAGTAGAAGCTCATGTTCACGATGATTTTGGCGGTTGCATGTGGTTAATTGAGGGTAGTGATCGGTGTCTACTCGTTGAAACTGGTTTAGGCATTGCACCATTGCGTGAGTTTCTGGAGACAGTAGTTTCTAAACCGATCACTGCATTTGCATCAGTCGGATACTATGATCATGCTGGTGGTCTTCATCAATTTGATGAGCGACTTATCCACGAGGCAGATGCTCACCGAATTTCTCAACCAACGCGTCATAACACTGTGGCAGAGTACTATCTGGATGCAGCGTTTGACGCGACACCTAATAAAAATTTCAATTCAGCTGCCCATGTGATGCCGGCTTCAGAACCAACTCGGCTACTGTCCGATGGTGACAACATTGATCTAGGTGACCGTATTTTTGAGGTGGTGCATTTACCTGGCGTTACGGATGGTGCCAGTGGGCTGTTTGAGCGGGCAAGTGGTCTATTATTCACTGGCGAAGCTTTTGTATGGTCAGACGAATACATTTATGAGGGTGAACCCGCCAATCGCTGTAAAGATGCCGATCTAAAAGCTTTCCGAAATTCAATCAGGCGTTTGATCAGTTTGCCTGTAACGACAGTTTATCGTGGCCACTATGGCCGCAGCAATGCAGAAACAATGAAGGCTGTAGGAGCTGCGTATTTAGCTGGATGGAACAGTGCTGTTCAAAAGCCAGATGAGTGACCATGCCACCCACAAAACATGCTATCCCCAAAGACTTTTGATTAAATACAGTTTGCGTTAAACCCAATTAAGTACAGGCCAAGCGTGTCTGAGTACACCCTGTGCAATAGAAGCGCCACGAAATGCACTATCAATTACAGTAACAGTATCCAAAAAAGGCTGTGAATGAAGGTTTAAGAGAGCCAAATTATTGGCCACATTGAATTTCGATATTGTAGTACCATTTTAAACTTAATATATTGATGTTAAATGCATGAAAAAGTTAGCAGTTCTTTGCGGATTTTAATTTCTACTGGAGGATAAAATGGGCGAAAAAATAACAGCTAAAGCTAAAAAGTACTGCCCGATTTCAGCCGCCGCAGAAGTACTAG
>CBFHKG010000024.1:0-1434 GCA_965656355.1 Methylophilaceae bacterium
GTCTGACTCTCTTACAACAAAAGCGCACGAAAAGAATATCAACCACACCCACAAAATTCCGATAAGCTCCAGTGTCCATCCAGCTGGAGTAAAAAAATACCTTAATAATATTTGCAAAAGAAAAGTTAAAAAAATTGCTGCCAGTAAACCGCCAGCAATTGCTTTTGTAATTTGAGAGAACCCTTTAATGAATTTAGGCATTTAATGTTCTCCCAAAATTTTATTGGATTATTTACCCAATGCGTTTACTTTTTCAAGAACTCCTGCAGGCCATGTTGCAGCAAATTCACTATCTAAGTACATAGATTGTACTTGATTACGGAAAGCAGCTGTATCTGGTTCATAAACTTCCATTCCCTGCTCTTCCAAAAATGCAACTAAGCTACCTTCTAACTCTAGTTGAATCTTACGACCTGATGCAGCCGCAGCATCAGCAGCAGCTTGTACCGCAGCTTGTTGCTCAGCTGTCATTGAGTTGAACGTTTTTGCACTTATAGCAATGTAGTTTAAGTCCACGAGGTGAGATGTCAAAACAATTTGATTAGTTACTTCATAGAATTTTTTATCTACAACAGTAGGTAATGGATTATCTTGACCATCTACTGCACCTGTTGAAAGTGCTGTATATACTTCAGAAAATGCCATAGGAGTAGGTGCTGCACCAAGTGCTTTACCTAAAAACTGCCATGCATCTGTACCAGGCATACGTAAATTAACACCAGCTAAATCTGAAGGCTTATTTACTGTAAGCTCGTCTTTTGTCTGTCTCAAATTTACTTGACGTCTACCCAAATACATTACTGATAAAAGTTTAACGCCTAGTTCATCTTCAACTTTTGCTTTAAACGGGTCCATTAGAGGGTCATTAAAAACTGCTACTTGGTGATCAGCATCTTGATGTACATATCCAGCTGTGAAAATTGAGAACTCTGGAAAGAATTGTGCTAATTCTTGAGCAGATGTTATAGACATTTCTAGATTACCACGGCTTATAGCATCAAGTTCCGTACCTTGCGCAAAAATTGTGCTATTGTAGCTTGGTTCAAAGCTTGCAAAAGTTCCAACCAATGGAGCAAATACATTTGCCATTGCAACAGACCTTTGATCTGTTTCAGTCCCTGATGTTGCCATACGTAATTGAACTTTAGAATGCCCATCAGCCAAAGCTGGCATACCAGTTGATACGCTTGCAGCCATTAAAGCAGCTACAGCAATACGACGTGTAAAGTTAACTTTCATTTTTGTCCTCCCAGACTGTTAAACTGCTTCAATAGCAGTGTTTCTACTTAAGCTATATCATAGCTTTATTAAAATACAATATATTTTACAAAATATATGATATTATTGTGCTGCAACTCCATTTGTTGAAATTTTTGAAGGATTCACAACTTCAATTAAACTTTGTGTTTGTGCAGCTTTTTGAATAGCTTCAAT
>CBFHKG010000025.1:0-1358 GCA_965656355.1 Methylophilaceae bacterium
CTGATTGTAAAGCACTTAACATCTCTTTATAAATACTTTGTTGAATGATTATATTTCCATCTGCAGAACAGCCTGAGCCAAAATCACTCGTTTTTGACATTCGTGTATTTTTTGCAGCAATTTCAATGTCAGCAGTTTCATCAATTACAATAGATGAATTTCCAGCTCCTACTCCATATGCGGGTCTCCCGGATGAATAAGCAGCCTTAACCATTGGCTTACCTCCAGTAGCTAGTGTTAAGTCACATATCTGCATTAAATATTGAGTTAAAGGTATCGAAGGTTTTTGAATTGATTGAAATAAATCTTCAGGCGCACCAACAGCTCTGCATGCACTTCGCATTACTTCAACCATTTTAAATGTTGTTACTGCAGTACGTGGATGCGGTGAAAAAATTGTCGCATTACGAGTTTTAGCAGAATAAATACCTGTAACAGGTGGAGTTAAAGCAGGGTTTGTCATTGGAATTAATGAAGCGATTACTCCAGCCGGTTTCGCATATTTAACCAAACCTTTTTCTTCATCAACTTCAACAATTCCTGTAGAAGGTTGTCTTAGTGCATCTCTCAAGACGCCGTGTATTTTAAAACGTTTTGCTGGCCGCCCTAAGCGATCCCCTATCCCACTTTCATCTACACCCATTTGAGCTAGCTTTGTAAATGTTTTCTCATTACTGGAATACCATCCAATAGCTTGCGCTAGTCTATCTAATTCTTTCTGTGAGTAATTTTCAATCAACGCCATAGCTTTACGCGCACGGTTTAGCAAATCGAGCGCAAGCTTGCGCTCTTGATTAGTAAGCTCTTTGGTCATGAAATATATTTTTCCCTTTGATATTGTTAATATTTTGAGTACGCCTTTGGGATTTCACATTTCCAAAAGTACGCTTAGCATGTTGTAAACATCGCCGAGCATGTTCTTCATATCCAAGTTCCTTAATTCTAGATAAATTAGGTAACTCTATTGAGTAATCCACAGGAGGCATTCGTTCAATTATTCCTTTGAAATCAATACAACCTTCACTTGGATATAATCGTGCATCTCTTGCGAGCTGAATCATTCCCTGTTTAGTATCTGCGATACCCGGTAATGCATCAGATATATGTAGAAAATTTATAAACTCGCCAGGCACATGAAGTAATTCAGCCAGTTCTACACGACTTAAATGAAGGTATAATGTATCAACTAAGATACCACCATTGGGCTGTTTTGCTGCACGAACTATATCTAGCGCTTCATCAAGAGTTCTCAAACGAGAAAAAGATGGAAATTCTAGATCAACACTTAGGCCATATTGAAAAGCAATTTCACAAGTCTCAGAAAAACAATCTACAATGAAGTTCCTATCAGTACGATC
>CBFHKG010000026.1:0-1258 GCA_965656355.1 Methylophilaceae bacterium
GGATCCCGCCATTCAAAGCCTGCATTTATAAAAATCTTATCTAAGCCTTCTTCTTCCGCTTGGTTCTTTACCAACCCGGAACCTGGCACCACAAGCGCTAACTTAATATTTGTTGCTACCTTTTTTGTTTTAACGATATCAGCTGCTTTTCGGAGGTCTTCAATTCTTGAGTTTGTACAAGAGCCTATAAAAATTTTATCTAATTTAATATCTTTTATGCTTGTTCCTTGTTTAAGACCCATATATTCCAATGCACCTTGGTAGCCCTTTTGGTTTGATAAACTCTTTTCTTGCAGGGGGTCGGGTATTTTGTCATTTATACTACATACCATCTCAGGTGAAGTCCCCCATGTGACTTGAGGTTCTATAGATGCAGCATCAATTTCAATTTTTTTATCGAATTGAGCATCCTTATCACTAACTAAATTTTTCCAATCTGTAATAGCTTTTTGCCAACTTTCGCCAGTGGGTGCAAATGGTTTTGATTTTAAGTAATCAATCGTTTTACTATCCACACCAATTAAGCCTGCTCTTGATCCAGCTTCAATAGCCATATTGCATAAGGTCATTCTACCTTCCATACTTAAATTCTTAATAGCAGATCCAGCAAACTCGATTGCATGCCCTGTCCCACCTGCCGTGCCAATCTGACCTATAATATGCAATGCTATATCTTTTGCTGAGATATGATCGCCTAAAATACCGTTTACATTAATAAGCATAGTTTTAAACTTTTTTAATATTAAGCACTGTGTTGCTAAAACATGCTCAACCTCTGAAGTTCCTATGCCTACTGCTAAAGCACCAAAAGCACCATGAGTACTCGTATGCGAATCTCCGCAAACAATTGTCATTCCAGGGAGTGTTGATCCCTGCTCAGGACCAATCACATGAACTATCCCTTGCCTCACATCATCCATTTGAAACTGCATTAATTTATTTTTTTTACAATTATCATCCAAGGTGTCTATTTGAATTTTAGAGATGGGGTCAAGGATTCCTTTTTCACGATCAGTGGTAGGAACATTATGGTCAGGAACAGCCAGTATAGAATTTGTTCGCCATATTTCTCTATCAGCCATTCTTAAGCCCTCAAAAGCTTGCGGACTAGTGACTTCATGAACTAAATGGCGATCAATATAAATCAAGTAAGTATCGTTGTCCTCACGAACTACGTGCCGATTAAAAATTTTTTCGTAAAGAGTTAGCGCCATTTAAAATTAATCTCTGAAGTTACCAAAATTTAACGGGAATTCAT
>CBFHKG010000027.1:0-1156 GCA_965656355.1 Methylophilaceae bacterium
ACAATAGGTTAGGATAGTTATCAGGGGATAGAGCATCCCCCTCCTAAGGGGATAATCTTAATCATAAAAAGAAGAATTGTGCAAAGCTATGAAATCAAACTATTTAATTACATTTATTCTTTTAATCTCAAACAATCTATATGCATTTGACTTATCCATTAAGATAACTCATCCAACAACAAAAATTAATAATGTAGGATGTGCTTTATTTCATGAAGATATAAAAGATTTTTTTCCAATGGAATTTGATGGAGCAAAATTAATCAATGCAGTTACTGATGAAGACATCTTAGTATGCAAATTTAATGACTTAACAAGTGGTAGATATGCAGTTAGTGTTTTTAATGATTTGAATGAAAATAATAAACTTGATACAAATTTTTTCGGTGCACCTACAGAGAATTGGGGTGTTTCAAAAAACATAAGACATTCTATGAGTGCTCCAGAGTTTGAAGAATCATTTATTGAAATTAAAAATAGTGATGAAGAAATAGAAGTTATCCTAGGTAAATAAATTTGAAGAATGTAATAAACGATAGAGTCTCGGCTAGAAAAGATGAAGGTTTTGTCGTTTTTTTAATTGGTATGAGAATAAATAATTTTTGGAAAATTCATAAATGGTTTCCAATCTTTATCAGCTTTCCAAAAATGGTAAGCGAGTTAATTAAAAATCAATCATTAGGTTATTTAGGCGGGGAAACTTGGTTCGGAAGAAATATTATATCTATTCAATATTGGGAATCATTCGATAAATTAGAACATTATGCTCGTGCTAAAGACTTAACTCACTTACCTGAATGGCAAAAGTTTCTAAAAAAAGTTGGAACAAATGGCGATGTTGGAATTTGGCATGAGACATACATAATAAAAAAGGGACAGTATGAAAATATTTATGCGAATATGCCGCCCTTTTTGTTAGGAAAAGTAGGGAAGTTAGAAAAAATTGTAAGTGCAAATAATTCGGCAAAGAAAAGAATTAATAAAAAGTAAATTTCATATTCCTTGACTTAATTCATCGCCTTCACTAAACTTAAAAAACACATTAACCATTGATTAAAATATAATTAAAACAATAGGTTAGGCTAGTTGTCAGGGGATAGAGCATCCCCCTCCTAAGGGGAGGGTCGCACGTTCGAATCGTGCCGAGGGCACCATT
>CBFHKG010000028.1:0-1145 GCA_965656355.1 Methylophilaceae bacterium
GTTTAAGGAGTAAATTATGAGAGAGAAAATAAGATTAGATTCGTCAGCAGGTACTGGGCATTTTTATACAACGACAAAAAATAAAAGAACCATGACTGAAAAGTTTGAAATCAAGAAATTTGATCCTACTATTCGTAAACACGTTATCTACAAAGAAAATAAGATAAAATAATTTTTTAGTTTTTCGTGATTGATACCCGGTGTGGATATGGTATTTCGATACCATTCTTCTTAAATCCTTCAAAAACAGACCTATAAATATCTGACTTTAACTCTAAAAAGCCATTATTAGGATCAACGACAAAGCAAGCTATATGTAGATTAATTCCGCTATCTGCAAATTCCTTTACATAAACCTTTGGTTTTGGGTCTTGGATTACTCTGTCTTCCGCATGGCAAACCTCAAGAATGACTTCCATTGCCTTTTCAATAGATGATTCGTAGCTTATTTGTATATCTAAGGGTATTTTAACAGTCGTATTTGAAAAGGTGAGGTTAGTAATTTCGCTAGTTAATAGTTGTTCATTAGGGATAAGGACTTCGATACCATCTAGTCTTCTAACTGCGGTATAGCGTGATTTTATTGCTGTGACCCTTCCATATTCTCCACTTATATCAATCATATCACCGACTCTTATTGATTCATCACTCAAGAGTAAAAACCCACTAATATAATTAGCAGCCACCTTTTGAAACCCAAAGGCTAAACCCAAACCAAAAGCACCACCAAAAATGGTTAAAAATGATAAATCAATTCCTAAAGAAGTTAGGACTAGAACAATTGCAAAAATATAAAGTAGAATCTTGAGTATTTTTATGACAACAATTCTTTGATTTGCTCTAAAGCTTTTTGATTTTATATTCATCACTCTATTTTCAATAAATCTTGCGAGTGTCATTGCAAGCAAAATTGCAATAAAAACACCTAAAATAGATTCGACAATTAGAAGCATTGTGATATTTTGATCAGCAATGACAAAATTTATGGAATGAAGTTTGTCTTGAATCTGCTTTAAAACGCCAAATTGAAAGGCCAAATAACCTGTGACTAAAATTCCAGCAAATATATTTTCAAAAGGTCGAAGCCATGGGCCTGGTTTTAAAATATACCTTACAAATATTATCGCTAATCTAACAAATATAAG
>CBFHKG010000029.1:0-1103 GCA_965656355.1 Methylophilaceae bacterium
TATTTTTATTTTTCTCTCCATCAGGCAATATGATAGTCATTACATCCTTATGAGGTGACAAAGAATCTAAAAGGGGTTGTAAATAAATATCAGCTACAAGATCGTTTGTAATGATTACAATTTTTTTATGCGGTAAGTGTTGGCTTATAAGCTCGTAATCTGAAATTAAACCTTTGCCAATATAAATAGGGTAGCTTCGATCATCAAATTTAATATTAATAGTTTTCATATATTTTATTTAATTACCCTAATAATTTCGTTAACAACTTCATGAATTCTTTTGTTTTTTGTGGCTATCTTGAAGTCTGCAATCTCTTCATATAGCGGCTCTCGTTCCTGACATAATTTTTTAATAATTAATTCGACGTTCCCATTTTTTAATAATGGTCTAGTTTTGTCATTTTTCATTCTTAGGACCAAATCTTTTTGATTTGATTTTAAATATATCACTATCCCATTTTTTGCTAAAAGATCACGATTAGATTCTGAAAGAATGATGCCTCCCCCTGTTGCTAGCACAATATTTTGTTTGCTCACAAGCTCTTTTAGAATATCTTTTTCTCTCTCACGGAAACCAGCCTCTCCCTCATATTCAAAAATCATGGGCACATTTACGCCCAATTTTTCCTCAATTACCTGATCACTATCATAAAAATGTTTATCCAATTTTTTAGACAAAACTTTACCTAAAGTCGTTTTACCTGAACCCATCAAACCTATTAGGTAAATATTTTTATATTTTTTCATATTCAAGCCAAGCCAAAATAAAATTATAAATCAATTAAAACTTATAATGAAAATGTTCAGCTCTATAATATACTTATATCGATTATAAAAATTAAAAAATCAATCCCATGATTTCAAAGATAAAAAATTTTCTGCTCCTCTCTTTCCTTATTGGTATTGCGGGCTTAGCCACTATAATTTTTACAGTAACACTTATATACCCAACGCTGCCTGATGTAGAAAGCCTATCCAAATATCGCCCCAAGGAACCATTACAAATCTTCACAAAAGATAATTTTCTAATTCAAGAATTTGGAGAAGAGCGAAGAGATTTTATTGCCATAGAAAATGTTCCCCAAAAAATGATAAATGCTATT
>CBFHKG010000030.1:0-1026 GCA_965656355.1 Methylophilaceae bacterium
GATAATAACGCAATATACTCGTCAAGGAACTGTTGTATTAGCTGCTTTTCAGGCGCTTGGTATTACGGTTGCACTAGAAGCACAGCCGGGTCTTGTTCTTGATCCTGGTTTAGCCTTCAGATTAACCTCAGTTATAACTCTTGTGAGTGGAACGATGTTTTTAGTTTGGTTGGGAGAGCAAATTACAGAACGAGGCATTGGTAATGGTATATCAATGATAATTTTTGCGGGTATCGTGGCTGGACTTCCAAGTGCATTAGGAAATACCCTCGAACTTACAAGAACGGGAGCTTTTTCTATTCCCCTTGTTTTCTTCTTGCTTGTCGCCGTTGTTCTAGTTACTGCAATAGTTGTATTTGTTGAAAGAGGGCAGAGAAGAATCACAATTAATTATGCAAAGAGGCAAGTTGGAAATAAGATGTATGGTGGGCAATCATCTCATTTACCTCTTAAGATTAATCAAGCAGGCGTCATACCAGCAATTTTTGCATCAAGCGTAATCTTGTTTCCTGCAACCATTGCAGGTTGGTTTGGATCCGGGGAGAGCCTTTATTGGCTGAAAGACATTAGCGCTGCGATTTCACCTGGGCAACCAATTTATATTATTATGTTTGCTGTAGCTATCATATTTTTCTCATACTTTTATACAGCCATTACTTTTAACCCTGCTGAGACTGCAGACAATTTAAAAAAAGGTGGGGCTTTTGTTCCTGGGATAAGGCCTGGCGAACAAACCGCTAAATATATAGACACCATTATGGGACGTTTAACGCTTATCGGTTCAATTTACATAACCTTAGTTTGTTTACTTCCAGAATTATTAATCTTGAAATTTAATACACCATTTTATTTTGGGGGAACATCACTCCTTATTATTGTTGTGGTAACTATGGATTTCATGACCCAGGTTCAGTCACAAATGATGTCCTACCAATATGAAGGGCTACTTAAGAAAGCAAACTTTAAAGGTGGGTCAGGTGGAAGGCTTTAATGGCTAAAGAAGATATTATAGAAATGGAAGGAGAG